>NZ_JAHNZO010000033.1 GCF_018998565.1 Paenibacillus oleatilyticus
GTTTGGTCTGCTTGAAATCATGATTGAACGAGTGAGCGGTATGAGCTATACCGAATTCCTTGCGAAATATGTGAGCACGCCTCTGAATTTAAGCTCAACTAAAACACCACGTGATCAATTTGATAGAGAAAGGTTAGCCAAAATTTACTTCCCTACGATGAATCAGGCTTTACCCATTGAGAATGTTAACACCCTTGGGGCAGGCGGGCTCTACTCAACTGCAGAAGACGTAACTAAGTTTGCAGAAATATTAATGGGTGATCGAACAGACGTTCTATCTAAACAATCAGCCAAAGCCATGCAAAGTCCTGAATATAAAAGAGGAATATGGGTTCCTGAAAAAACGAACGCCTTTAACTATGGTCTTGGTTGGGACACGGTTAGCTTGCCAGAGTTTGATGATTACGGAATAACGGCATTATCCAAAGGTGGAGACACCACTAATTATCACGGTTTCTTGATTGCACTACCAGAACATCATATTTCTATGGCTGTGCTTTCTTCAGGAGGGTCTTCAGGATTCAATGCTACATTTGTAACTAAAGTTTTATTAGAATACTTAAAAGACCAGGGGCATATTAAGGAAATTCTACCCGAGAAAACATTTAAACCTGCCTTGAAGGTGAACATGCCGTCTGAATTGCTTTCTTATGCTGGCTTTTATGGTACAAAGGATTCAACCATTAATATAGAGATTAAGGACGGAGAGATTGAGTTACCTGCACAATTCGGAGGGTTGATACCCGCACAAACCTATGTGTATACGGGCGATGGACAATTCAAAAACAAAGATGGCAGTGTAACAGTAAGCTTTGACAAACAAACAAATGGAAAAACATATGTGAAGCTTAAAGCCTATACGAATGAAGGATTAGGTCAGTCCATGATGGTGTTCTATGCCTATCAAAAGCTGGATTCCAATCCACTCCAACAAACAACTAAAAAGGTATGGGAAAATAGAAACGGAAAAAGTTATTATGCGGTGGATGAAAAGATAAATTCTATATTTTATCTGGCCGCGCCACTGATATCTAAGAAAATATCCGTTGATATGGATCATGGATACGCAAATGGAACTAAAATTGTTAATGAGAATCAAGCAGTAAATGCTGTCCAAATTCCGATTATGATGGGAAGAGATTTATTTGATCTCAACTTTTATAAAGAGGGGCATACGGAGTATTTAAAGATTGATGGATTCTCTTATATCGATGAAGATGCTATTCAACCCATTTATGAAGGGAATGATTCATTCTGCATCATACCATCCAATGGTCAGGCTATATGGTATAAAATTGATGAAAAATCAGCCAATCGAGTCATGAACGTTAAGACTCCGGTAAGTGGGGGATTTGCCGTTTACGACAAGAATGGAATGTCTGTAAACCTCTCAAAGGTAACTAACAATCATTCGGTAGTACTGCCTGAAGGTGGGATGATCGTTTTTGGCGGAAAAGCGGGTGATGTATTTAAAATTGAATTGAAGAATAAATAGATTTGGAGCCCTGAATTTCATGGCTTAATAGGGTCCTCCGTACATTTAAAAAAACAATCCTTAGACAATATATTGTTTAGGGATTGTTTTTTTCGTTTCAGGGCGTTTTTTAATACAGCAGCCCTCTTCCATGTATGATGAATTCAGTAAGTCTGTGAATGATGTTTTTTTTAATGTAATCGGTTCAGTTTTGGGATGATCGGATTATAATGAGCTTGCTTTTTTGTTATACTAATGAAATAAAAAGTCATAGCAAGCGTAGAGAGGATTGTTCGTTATAAATCATTCGATATTCATTATGGAAGATGATCAAGCCATTGTAGAAATGGTTGAGACTTATTTAACGAAAGAAGGATATGCGGTGACCGTTGCCGGGGATGGCGACGAGGGACTTCGGAAATTCGAGCAGGCGCAGGGGCAATTTGATCTGTTACTCGTCGATCTTATGATGCCCAAGATCGATGGAATGGAAGTCATCCGCCGCATTCGGGCTTACAGCCATGTGCCGATCTTGATTATGTCCGCGAAGGACAGCGACATCGACAAGGCGTTAGGCCTCGGGTTCGGTGCAGACGACTACATTGAGAAACCTTTCTCGATGATCGAATTGTCTGCGAGACTGAAGGCGATCATCCGGCGGGCGACGCAATACGCGAGCGTTGAGACGAAGGTTGCGCCGAAGCATAACATCCTGAGCATGGGCGATTTACGGATCGATTTCGATAATTTCGCCGTCTTCAAGCACGAGGAGCCGATAAAATTGACATCCAAAGAGTTCGAGATTCTGCGACTATTCGCAGCGCATCCCAATCGCGTCTTTACGAAAGCCCAAATTTACGCGAAGGTATGGAACGATGAGTATTACGGCGACGAGAACGTCATTAATGTTCATATGAGCAGGCTGCGGGACAAGATAGAAGATAACCCGTCAGAGCCGCGGTATATTAAGACGCTATGGGGTATTGGCTACAAGTGGGAAGGTCGCTAAGATGACGCTCATTCTATTGATGATAATCGCGATTCTTATCTGTTTAGTCATATATCTGGCTGTTAATCGCGCGGGCCACCGCAAGCAATTGCGCCGGTTGCGATCAGAGATCGAACGCATATCATCCCTCGCTACCCATGAGAAGTTATTGCTCATGACGAACGACCGGGAGTTCAAAGCGCTGCTGATGGAGATCAACCGGCTCTTGGAGGCGCAGCATCAGATGTACTCTAACTATGCCAAAATGGAAATATCGATGAAAAAGATGGTATCGAATATTTCGCACGATCTGAGGACCCCCTTGACCGTCATACTGGGTTATATTGAGATGCTCCATCTCGATCCGGCGATGCTTGCAGAGGAGCGCGAACGTTTGCTGGGCAAAGTGTATGTCAAAACCCAAGAGACGTTGGTGCTCATTCATGATTTCTTCGATTTGGCTAAGCTGGAGTCCGGGGATCAAGATATGCCGATGACCCGAATTCTCATGAATGAACGTTGCGGCACGACGATTCTGGCTTATTACGACATTCTTGCGGAGCAAGATTACCTCGTCCATATCGAGATCCCGGATCACCCGATTTATGGCTTCGGTAATGATGAGGCGCTGCACCGCGTGCTGAACAATCTGATCTCGAACAGCATTCAATATGGCAATCACGGCAAGCAGCTCGGTTTGACGCTCCGGGAAGATGAATCTTCTGTCTATGTGGATATATGGGACCGGGGAAAGGGCATTGATGCGATGCATATCGATCATGTGTTTGAACGGATGTATACGCTGGAAGATTCGCGGAATAAGTTCTATCAAGGCAGCGGATTGGGTCTTACCATTACGAAGCGGTTGGTGGAGAGTATGGGCGGGTCCATCCACCTCCGCAGCAAGCCTTATGAGTTAACAGTGTTTACCGTTCAATTGAAAAAAGTACAATACTAGCTCATGAATTGAGGAGGGTTAACTCATTTCATGAGTTTTTTCATGAGCATCATCGCACATAGAGTTCGCTTAAGAAATTCGTAAGAGTGAAGTAAGAAAAAAGAAGATTACGTCCTGTAAGATATAGTTATGAGAGAGCGAGAGGAGAAAAGAATATGGAGCATATCGTACGAACGAATCGATTGACAAAGGACTTTCAAGGGCAGGAAGTCGTCTCGAATGTCAATATGAATATGAAGAAAGGCGAAATCTACGGATTCTTGGGTCCCAACGGCGCAGGAAAAACGACAGTGATGAAGATGATTACGAATCTCGTCAAGCCGACGAGTGGGGAGATCGAAATATTTGGAGAGAAGCTAATGCCGAATTCCTATCATCTTCTGGGACGCATGGGAACAATTATTGAATACCCGGTGTTCTATGATAAGCTGACAGCCCGCGAGAATCTGGAACTGCATTGCGATTATATGGGGTACTACAACAAGAAGGCGATTGATGAAGCGCTGGAACTTGTGAATCTGGTCGATACGGGCAAGAAGAAAGTAAAGACCTTCTCGCTCGGGATGAAACAACGCCTGGGGATCGCCCGCGCTATTACGACCAAACCGGAGCTGCTTATTTTCGACGAACCGATCAATGGACTCGATCCGCTAGGGATCAAAGAGTTAAGAGACGTATTCCGCATGTTGTGCAAGGAATATGGCACGACGCTATTGATCTCCAGTCACATTCTAGGCGAGATCGAGCAAATTGCGGATACAATTGGCGTCATTCAAGGCGGTCGGTTACTGCAAGAGATTGCGATGGACGAAATTCGCCACGAGACGACGAATTACATCGAGATCATGACGACGGATTGCAGCCGAGCTGCTTATGTCTTAACGGATAAACTTCAATTGAACAATATCCGAGTCATCGACAATCAATTCATACGAATCTATGACCAGCATATGGCGCAAAGCGAAATTACTAAAATCTTGATCATGAACGAAGTGGTTATTGATTCGATTCATAAACGAAGCGGCTCGTTAGAGGATTACTTTTTGCAAGTGTTGAATGGAGGTGGAGTACATGCTTAATTTGATGAAGCTGGAGCTAAGAAAATTTAAGATTATGGGGTATATTCGCAGCGCTGTGATCGCTACTCTGATCATTTTCGGATTCATGATATTGGTAAGCTATTCGCCGAAGATGCACGGCATAAACGTATTTGAAGATTATAGCAGCGTGCTTTCTAAGATAGGTGTACTTGTGAGAGGGACATTTACTATTTTCGCGGCCGTCTTGCTGGGGCGATTCGTCATCGATGAGTTCAATCATAAGACGATTACCGTCTTGTTCATGTACCCGATCAAACGTCATAAAATCATTGCGGCTAAGCTTATGGTCGTGATCGCGTTCACCTTTCTATGTATCGTGGCTTCCACGATTATTTTAAGTACGTTGTATTTTGTCGTCAACTCATTCACACATTTCGTATCGGATGAACTGACGCTGACGCTCGTGTTGCAGCATGCTGCGAAATCAGGCTTCTATGCGCTGGCAGCAAGCTTCACGGCGCTGATTCCGCTCTACTTCGGGATGCGCAAATATTCTATTCCGACGACCATTGTATCCTCCGTCATCATGGTATTGCTGACCAGCTCGGACGGTGGCGGATTCAGCTTGAATGACATTATTATTGTTCCAATTCTGCTAGCCGCGATTGGCATAGCGGTCGGATACATGGCGATTCGCAAAATTGATCAAATCGATATTCGTTAACTTGGGAGAGTATATTCAACACATCTCATGCAGAAGAAAGGAAGATAAACATTTTGAATAACAACATGAAGTTAGCTATGGTTCTCCTGGCCGCTGCCAGTATCGTACTCGCCGGATGTACGAAAGAATCCTCCGTCACTAGTACACCAAGTTCGTCCCAGCAAAACTCTTCAGTAAAAGGGGATAATTCTCAAATTGATGTAAATAACATTCATTCCCTAAAAATCAAGAGTGACGTTGCTACAGTTACAGTCATAGGCGACAAACAAATCAATCAAGCAGAATGGGAACTATCCAAGGACAATTCAAAAGATACCGACGTGACTACGTCGATCCAAGATGGAACATTACTGATTATGCTTAAACAGAAACAAAAGATAAGCATAAATACGGGGCCATTGCCATCGTTAACAATCCGTCTTCCTTATAAAGACTTCAACTCCCTTGAGATAGATAACGGACTTGGCAACATATCCGTTGAATCAGAACTGTCGGTCCAACACTTAAATGTGAGCTCCAGTACCTCCGGCGACATCACTGTAAAGGATGTAATTGGCAAGAAAAGCAGTAACATATCTACTAACCTTGGTAAAGTCGAATTCGATCTACCTAATCAACTAGCACCTCTAAATGTAAGTCTATCAGCAAAACTAGGGAATATTGATAATCAGGTTTCTCTTGAAAAAGCAACAAATACCAAAACGGTTGTTTCCAATGAACTTCATGGATATGTGGGTGAGGCTCAATCCGAGAGTGCAACGCTCAACATTTCCACAGAGACGGGCGAAATTCTGTTCAAAAAATGAAAAGAGGCCTCACCCGACCTTACCATGCAGGATATATTTTGTACTTGGTGTCCAAATTATCGGAACCGCTACTAGAACAATAGAACAGCCTGGGGAAAGCAGACCAAAGTCTGCCTTCCTTTTTTCTTTTTCATTCATTACTTCGATTTTTGTTTATAAGTTCTTGTTCCAATCACAATTAACGCAATTGAGAGTAGGAAAATTGGAATTCCTGTATTGAGTTTCTCATAAAAAGAAGAAATTGCAGCCGCAATTATGAAAAGGAATGTTATGCCTAACAATACCAAGTCAGCTTTCTTTGGACTACTTCTTAGCACAAGCTTTACACCAAGTACGATAACCAATGCAGACAATAAAAGAAATCCGATGATTAGCGCTGTTGGTCCAAACATGTTCCATCCCTCCTTTTATTGTCATTATATTACATTAATTGTTTGGTGTCGCTTCATAGTAAACAAATGGAAACCAATGGAGGTTTAGTGTTACTCCTCTCCCTTGATTCCAATATGACATGGAGTTTGCCATCATGAGCACTCCGGCTGAAATAACAGCGGCGGCGATTGCTCCAGCCTGAGCACCGGGAACAAAGGCTAAGAGTGCCGTAAGAAAGGAATCGGATGCAAAGCGACAAGAAGCAGAGCAGGCTTTTCCTTCGATTTTGATCCAAGGTACTAGGGCAGTGTTTTATAAACGATGTTCCCGTCTTTATCTTTGGCTTGAATATCAATCGGTTCTCTAATATCCTCCGACAAACTGTAGAACATTTTCTCATGATTATATTGTATTATTTTTAGGTCTTGTGGTTTAGATCCATTTACCTCAAGAGATTCGATCGCATCGTTCAATCTCCCGGATAATAGCAAATAATTTAACTGCGGGTTCTTAGAAATTTGCCAATCGACCTTCTTTTCATTCAAGGGTGCATTTACAAACGAAGTGGAAGTAAGAACTTTATTGTTTTTTAGTAGAAAAATGTGAGTTTTTTGCGTTTTATCAGTACAGAAAACAACTTCAAGTTTATCTTCCGGATACGTCTGAAGAGAGTCTTTGTCAAAGGTTACGTTATTGTTAACATAGGTGGAAATGATATTGAATTTATCGTTCTCGTTGAATTTTAAATACAGTATGGTGACAATGCTCAGGATTAAAAGGCCCAAAATAATCCATGTTCTTCTTTTATTCATGTGCCCTCCTTAAACTTGATTTTTATAGTTGTAGCTTACATTCCTAAGTCCTGTGTCAAAAATCGTAAACAAAAGACCGCTCGACCAGAGCAGTCTTTTGTTTACTTTTGTTTACTTTGGTTCACCTAGAAGCTTTTATTTACAGTCCCTGGTTTTTCCCAATGATCCGATCCAGTTGTCCATTGGAAACCAATAGACCATTGGATTTGTACAAAAAACCATTTATTATTTTTAAGGTTTTCAATGGGAAATAACCTAATAAGTTGAGATGAAAATTTTAAAAACGCGCGCATTACTCAACGAATAAGCTTATTTTTTGTCGAAATCATAAATCTCAGCAAGAATCAGGTAAATAATTCCGACGATTAGAGTGATTATACTGTAAGTGGTTAAATTCCCCCCTACATAATCTAACCATTGTTTGAAAGAATCTGGGCCATAAACAGTGCCAGGTGATGATGTTGAATAAATGGATGCAGTTAAGTATTTGACTCCTGTAAGAAAAGCAGAAATAGCTAAAAGAACAACCCCGGCCGTTCTCCTGCTCATATCATCATTTCCTTTCCTTATACACAGTAATACCATAATATTGATAATAATTAAAAAACTCCTACGCATAAAGGTGGGGAAATAACAATTTTCTTAATTTGTATAGCTGTTGAGCGTGCAACCTTTATGAAGGATGCACGCTGTTTTGTTTTATCAAGGACGTTGATTACCTGGATCGCGCCATCCATTGAAGAAGGCAACATGAAGTTTTGCTTTAGAGTAATTAACAAAATCTCCATCACCCAAAGCTTCAAAGCAGTGAACCCCTTCATCGTATTGACCACTGATTACAACGTAACCCAATTGTCTACCGTTTTGTTTCCAATTTGAGCTTTCTTAGATGTGCCAGAACCGAGGTCATCAAGAGAGCGCTAATCGTTTGGTTTATCGTGTCGCCAGCAAAAACGCCCAAACTGAAACGAACAATGTTCCAAGACACATGTATTCAGTGTCGATTTGTACAATAACCTTTTATATTTTTTAAGGTTTTCAAAGCGATGAAACGGCACCTAAAGGCAGGCCAGACGCTACATTCAAGATAGCGGCCCATCTTCTATAGTTCCGTCTGGTTTTACGACGTATTGATGAACTTGATTATCTGATCCCTGTACATAGGAAACTGAATACAAATGAACCTTTTTGCTTTTCCACGCTATGAATAAATCAGCGCCTACCTTTCTCTCCTTCAGACCCTCTTTATCGACTACATAATCAGGAAAAGCGGATTTATAGTCATTTTGCTTAAAGAAACGGTATAGCCAAAAGATGTCGCCCCCGTTTTCTAAATCTCCGTTATCCTCTACGTCGATGAACCTATCTCCAAATAATGATGTAACCTCTTCTTGCGTCATGCCTAATTTCAGACTGCTTTTAATATAGTTTACCTGTTTCGATATTTTTTCATCACTTGCAGTCGCTTCTTGCTTCACTGGTTCTTTTACATCCTTAGGTGTTGGGAGCGAAGTTTGACATGCCGAAGTTAACATGACAATAACTCCAAGAAACAAAACAATAAACTGATTTGAACATCGGAAATCTCCCTTCAATTCAGGAAAAGTAAATGATTATTTTAAAACATAGACGAGTGAAAGTAAACATTTGTTTCGAATTCCTTTAAATAGGAATATTATATGCGCTGAAAAACAAAAAGGTCCAGAAAAGCGGAAAGCATCGGGGCAACTGGAGCAATAGTAAAAAACCCCGTCACATAGCGACGGGGGAAAGCAAGTTCTTAGCCCGATTTTTTAGATTGCTTCGAAACCATGTCCAATACAAATGCAGCAATTAAAACCATAATGAATATGCTGCCCATTATCACTCTTCCTTGATAAACCTGTTGAAAGAGCAAAATTCCCATGAGAATGAAAGAAGCAACAATGTAAGGGACGTTTACCGAAAACCTTTTGAGCAAGAATCTTAGGAACAGAAGCCCCAAAATCGCATACCCCAGCATCATGCATGACATGATCACTGTGACCGAGAATATCACCTTGTCACCCCCTTTTAAAAGGGATTAATTGGACGAAATTACAAAGTATGCTGCATAGTGTATGTTTATTGTAACACCATTCCCATTATTTTTAAAGCTTATGTCATTGGCAACAGTGTGATAACCAGCAGAAATTACAATTGAGATGGCCCGTACAAGCTGCGTCGGCGGGGTTGGGATGAGTCCAGAAATTGCAGCAGCGGCAGCTATCGTAGTACCGGCATTCCTCAAGTTAAAAGCGAGTTGTTTCGATTCCTGATCGCTCAAAGTTAACGCGTAACCCCACCAATAAAAATTGCCGTAAACCGTTGGGGAAATCTGGGGAGCGCTTGGATTAGATAGCTGGGACTTATCAACTTGGAGGATTCCGTCCTTCACCTTGATATCTCCGGCACTGATAGCAGTATTCAGTGAAGCAACACCCTTTGCATAGACATCAAAAGTTTCTTTTCCAACCACATTAACAGCGTTTTGGTCAATGTGAACCAAGCCATCTTCCCCTGTTGTAATATATGCAGACATGGCAGAAATGTTCTCCAAAACGTTTGTCTTCAGGTTCTTGTTGACTTGGCTCACTTGGCTTGTTTCTTGCGACACAGTAGCAGCTTGTGCAGGTGTCACCAAGGCGACGGAGCTGACGAGCGCAGCGGCGAGAACGGCGTTTGCAGATACTTTCCAAAACTTTTTCATGGATATTCCTCCCTTTTTTTTCTGAACAATTTGTGCGCATCAAATTGAACAATCTAAAAATATCATAATGTTACAAAATATGGGATAGGAATTGGTGTTTATTTTTTATTCTCTTGATTACTTGATATAAGCAAAGTAATTACAGTGATTACCAAACAATCGCTTCTACTTTGTAAAATTTTATCGAATCGCTGTATTTCATGTAAGAATTAGGCGATTATCGAAAAACAGTTCATTGTCAGATGAAACTGACTTTGCTATAATTAACAAATGTAAAATAATAGAATAAAAAGGAAGGTTGTGTATATGGCTGATATTTTAAATCACATCAAAACTATCTCCGATATCATCTTCCAACTTAGAAAAGAGAAAAACTTGACATATGCAGAACTTGAGGAGTTAACGGGTGTGGGTAAACCTGTACTTCATAAACTCGAAAAAGGATCGACCAAGCGCCCTGAATTTAAAACACTAAAAGCGATCACGAGTGCTTTCCCTGAAATTTATCAAGAACTCATAGAATGCTACATCACAATAGAAAATCGATCGGAAGTTTTATATGAAGTTCTGCAAGATGTATTGTCAAGCGAGAAGCCATCGCTAGCTTCCAAAGTCGCGTTGCGTGTTCTTGAAAACCCTAGCAACGAAACGGAAGACTCTTTGCAACGACTTTATTACTTTACGCAAGAGGTTAGTGATTCTAGCTTAAGATTAGGATTGTATAACGTCATTGTGAAATATTCGAGAAAACATGGCGTTATGAACTATATTGCAAAAGGCTTACTACAGAAGTATTTGATCGAAAGGGCTGATCTCAAACGTATTGACCAATCCTTCCAACAAGGTCTAGAAATAGCACATTATACCAACTTCTTAACTAACGATGAAAACGTAATCTATCACTATAGGATGGCTTTACATGCTTATGCTATAAAAAAATATAGAGAATGTATTGAGTTTGCTGAAAATGGGATGGTGCTTGAAAAAAATGAATCAGAATTAAAGGCAAGAGCGCATCTGTCCATGATAAATTCTTATTCGGCTTTGAAAAACTATGATAAGGTTGAAGAGTTATTAGACGGTTTTGAAAAATACAAGTACGATTTTGTTTACGAGGCGGTTAAGCATACACGTGCAATAATAAAAGCAAGAAAAGGTGAGTACGAAATTGCAGTCCCCTTACTTGAAGAGAATCTTAGGCTGTTTAGTCCGCGGTTTCGTTTACATATAGTAGACGAACTTTTTGAGATTTATTTAAAGGTAGATAATTTTGATGCGTGCTCGAAACTTTTAGAAAGAGAGAATGAAATAATAAATACGTGTCCTGATGGCCCTAATGTTTACAGAGCTCTAGCGAAATATTTTCGACACAAAGGATATTATCAGGTATCTATTGGTTTAATAGATGAAGGAGTAAAAAGCTTCGTTACTAGTGTACAATATTTAAAAAGGATTAACGCTTTTGAAGAAAAGGATATATATGTATTTTTATTATTTATCCAAAACTCAATAATACTTAATCAGGGGCTTTATATATATAATTTCAACGAGGCATATAAAAACGTGGTGCAAAAAAATCTCTTATTGTTAAATGAGGGAGGAAAGTGATTTGTGAAAAAAGCTTCTCTTTTTCTATTTGCTGATTCGATAATATAGATAGAACAAATGAACAGGCATATTTGCCTGTTTTTTTCTTTTTAAGAGTAAAAACGTTTCTCATTTGTTGGATTAAATGGAAAATGAGAAAAATGTTTTAGACTTATATTATGAAAAATATTTTTAGGAGGAGGAACGGTGAATAGTCCAGTAGCAGATTGCAGCGACGAGATATTACATCACGCAATGAAAGCCATCCTACAGAAAATGGACAGGGCAGTGCAACAAGGCGAAAGCTTAACGAGTGAATCGATGGTTCGATTGAGTCAACAATTAGATACATACGTGTTAATTGCTCAAATTCGAAAAATGCGGTGTGCGAGCTAGAAATCGTTATGGTTTGAGGTGTGTTTATGCAAGAGGGTAGAAGAACAGGAATTGTTAGAGTGGTGGACAATTTAGGTAGAATCGTAATTCCTACGGAGCTTAGGCGTATGTTGAATCTTAATCCCGACGTGAAGACAGAGTATTTCTGCGATGACAAGAGAAAGGCGATTATGGTTTATAGATATCACTGCAATGAATGTTTGTTTTGCTCTGGTAAGGAACAAACGATTTACTTCAAAAAATTTTATATTTGTATGCCCTGTATCCAAAGCCTTCCGGCGCTTCAAGTGTTCTTAGCACGGGTGGAACGTGAACGTGTCAACGAGAAGAAAAAGGTAAAAAAAAAATTACCAAAAGAAGAAAAGAACTATTGGATCGGCTGCATAAAGCGATGAAGGAAAATCCGGAAGCTTCGCAGAGAAAACTAGCCGAAATCTTAGGAGTGTCACAATCATGGGTTAGTCAATTGATTAGGAACCAACCTATAGATGGGTCGGGTGTCGGGTGCTAAACACCATATAAAAAAGGAGTCCTGGATGTCGGTCCGGGGCTCCTATTATTTTCTCGAAAGATATGAGATTTTTTCGCAAATGGATGCAAGGAAATCCGTCAAACTGCCTTGCGGCAGCGTCCAACGATTGACATTGCGCCACACCGTCCTTATAATTTGGTTGGTTGACCAACCAAGAAAAGGGCGGGATTGGATGAGCACACAGGAGAAAAGACAACGATTAATCGACGCGGCTTATAAAGTATTCGTCAAAAAAGGGTATCTCAACGCATCGATCAAAGATATTGCAAGCGAGGCCGGGATGACGTCGGGGCTGGTTCATTATTATTTTAAAAATAAAGAGGAGCTGCTGCTTTCCGTACAGGAAGAGGTCCAGCAGCGTTACCAAAAGCAATATGACGGGCAGCCGGAAGATGCCGTAACCCCCGAAGCTACGCTGCTTGAAATCAAATCCAGAGCGGAGGAAAATCCCGACTGGTACCGCTGGCGGTATGAGCTGTATTCGCTCGGGCTGAAAAGCGAGAGCGGTCATCTGGAACGGGAAGTCGCGTCGATTCTCAAGAGCGGTAGGGAGAGTCTTTCTGAGCCGCTGCAGCACTTGGTGGGCGATTCCGCTAACGCCTCGGCCCTTGCAAGTATCCTATTGGCCTGCTTCGACGGACTGGCGCTCCAGAAAATCGTCGACGACGAGTTTGACCTTGACCGGTCGTATCGATTGTTGATCGAGCTTCTTGGGCTTTATGTAAGCAAGACTGAAGGGGAGAGCCGATGAAAAGGATCGTCATCAGTCTACTCCTCTTTCTGCTCGCGGCTCCTTCTTTTTCTCTAGCCGCCGAAGAGCGCGATCGTGATACGGCCCGACAAATCAACGCATTGATGAACGAAGCGCTGGCGAAATATCATATTCCGGGGGCTTCGCTGGCGATCGTGCATCGCGGGCAGACCGTCTATCAAGAAAGCTGGGGGACCATGAGCGACGGATCAGCTGTCACGGCAGACACGACTTTTCTGATCGGCTCGGTCAGCAAGCCGCTGACGGCTCTTGCCATGATGATGTTGGCGGAGGAAGGCAAGCTCAAGCTGGAGGAACCGATCGAGACGTACCTCCCTTGGTTCACGTATCAAACAGATAGCGGCAAATCGATAACGGTGCGCCATCTATTGGAGCAAACGAGCGGGATCGACGCTTATGACGGCATGAAGGTGACGGACCGGGAAGATCGCGATCGGGAAAAGGGGATTGCGCAAGCGGCTGCTGAGCTGAGCGGGGTCAAGCTGAGCCGTACTCCGGGCGAGGCCTATGAGTATAATTCGGCGAACTATTTGCTTTTGGGAGCTATTGTTGAGGCGGTATCGGGCCAGTCATTCTCTGCATTTATGGATACCCGAATCTTTTCGCCGCTTGGCATGAACCATACTTCTGCCGATTATGAAAGCGCGGTTAGCAAAGGATTCGTGCCGGGCTATCGTTCATGGTTCGGCAAACCGGTGAAAGGCGACGGGCTGTATGACCCATCGGGAGCTCCTTACGGGTATATGTCGTCAAGCTCTGGTGATCTGGCCAAATTCATCAAATTCATGCTGTACGGCGGGGAATTGATATCGGAACATGGTCTGAAGCAATTGCGCACGCCCCCGGAATCTAACAGACGCTATGGTCTGGGCTGGCACTTCCCGAGATCGGGGGAGAAGTATCCTTATCATACAGGGGCAACGCCGGAATACCGCTCGGAGCTGTTTATTATGCCCGAGCAGGAGCTGGGCGCCGTTCTACTGATGAATAAATACCATGAAACGGAAGCCGTTGCGTATTTAAGCATCATGGAAGGAATCCGCTCCATCATGAAGGGTGAGAAGCCACAATTGGCGGAAATGAACGCCAGCACGCAGTGGATGACGCTCGGGGTTGTCATCTTGTTTGCTGCGGTAGCCGTAATCAGTTTCATCCGCCTGCAGCGCAAAACGGCGGTAAATAAACCATTGTGGGTATGTTCGGGTGCGCTTTCTGTGATCATTGCCGCTGGGCTGGTCCCCTTATTTACTTATAGTATGGGCGTTTCATGGAGAACAGTAGGTCTTTTCCTTCCAGACATCGCATTTCTTGTGCACTGTCTCATTGGGGTATTGGCCGTCCATGGTCTGTTAGCCATTATCTTCATTGCAGCGAAACAAAACGTAAGTTAAGAGTATGAAACACCTGGCGCGGGCCCGCATGCTAGGTGTTTATGCCCTGTTCTCTTGATGTTCCGTAATCTTACTTAATTTAGTAAATTCATCATCAATAGAGTTCGTTAATTCGATAAATTGAATCTGTTCGTCGATTTGCGCTAATACTGCTGAAGCTTCCTCCAACTGTTGGACAAGGTTATGATATACGTTAATTTGAAGCTTGTTCTCTGTGAGTTCAATATTGTCCAATTGTTTTTCCAAAGTTAAGGGAATCATGGCTGCGGAATCCATGCTTTGACTTAAAGTTGGCTGATATGGCTGTTCATTAGCAGTAAACGAAGCTGGAATATTGCTCGGAATCTGACTATAAGAAAAAGGCTGTACGTTGGTTTTGGCTTTGGCATCGACCTTAGGCGTAATAGTCTGCACGTTGGTTTTAGCTTTCGCGTCGACCTTAGGCGTAACAGGTTGCACGTTGGTTTTAGCTTTCGCGTCGACCTTAGGCGTAACAGGTTGCACGTTGGTTTTAGCTTTGGCGTCGACCTTAGGCGTGACAGTCTGCACGCTGGTTTTAGCTTTAGCATCGACTTTAGGCGTAACAGGTTGCACGTTGGTTTTAGCTTTGGCGTCGACCTTAGGCGTGACAGTCTGCACGTTGGTTTTCGCTTTGGCATCGACCTTCGGCGTAGCAGGTTGTACGTTGGTTTTAGCTTTGGCGTCGACCTTCGGCGTAACAGGCTGCACGTTGGTTTTAACTTTAGCATCGACTTTGGGCGTAACAGGTTGCACGCTGCTTTTCGTCTTACCTTCCCGGATATCGGGCACAACTTGAAGGTGACTTCTGTTTTTGTCCGGCTCAATCTTACTATGAGCAATACGTTTTGTTTCTTCGAATGGGTGAAGCTCCTGAGCCGCTTCTATACTCGCCGCTTCCTTCAGGCGATGAGGATGCTCCCAATGCGAACGATCCTCGTGATCGACTACTTGCTTGGCAAAGTTTCTCAAGAAAATAATACCAATGACAACAGCAATCATGATAAAGATAAAAGCCGTAATTAACATCCCCATCATTTCCCCTTTGTATTCGACATTCTCTAAAAAAGAGGGTTACGTCGCAACGCAACCCGCATAAATGCAGAAGGAATGATTAGTGAGTTTGATTCATATTGAAGCTGCTTTGGTTGAAGCTTTGTTGATTCATTTGATTCATTTGATTCATTTGATTCTGTTGATTTTGTTGGTTCTGCTGATTCATTTGATTCGCTTGCTGCTGAGATTGTTGGATCAGCTGCTGCATTTGGCTCAGCATTTGGAACGATTGAACGGTTTGGTTCGCTTGGTTCAACGTTTGGTTAGCTTGCTGAATGGATTGTTGAAGCTGTTGAATGGCTTGCTTTTGCTGGCTTTGCACTTGTTGGTTGAATTGGTTCATTTGGTTGACCAACTGCCCAAGCTGCTGCTGGTTTTGATTGGAGCTCGTCGAAGCGGAGCTTTGGGAAGAAGGGTTTTGGACTTGAGTTAAAATTCTTTGGATCTGGTTAAGCTGGTTTTCCAGCGGAGTCAATTCACTAGCCACTTCAGCCTTAACCTTATCCGCGATTTGTTCTTGAGTTACGGCTTCTTTTTTGGTAGTCATTCGAAATCAGGCCTCCTTAGGAATGAGTGTTGTTCAAAGAACACAACCGTATTGTGCCTTTGTCCGGAACTCTCTATCCCCTCGGGAGGCTTTGTTTATAATGGGAAACGTCGCACCGCAAAACAAAAGGGCCTGTCCGAAGGTCTAAGCAAACCTTTCGGGCAGCGCCCTTTGCGCGTTTCTTAATCTGTATCGTTCGACCACTTCAGAACATCGAACAA
Organism: Paenibacillus oleatilyticus; assembly: GCF_018998565.1. Classification (GTDB taxonomy): domain Bacteria; phylum Bacillota; class Bacilli; order Paenibacillales; family NBRC-103111; genus Paenibacillus_G; species Paenibacillus_G oleatilyticus. The sequence goes on from NZ_JAHNZO010000033.1 coordinate 16,423, forward strand.
TTTGAACACCAGGCTGAGCAGAATCGCCACGACTGTGGCAAGCGCCATGCCCTTCAGTTCAAGATGCCCCCATTTGAACGTCGCCCCGCTTAGACCGACGACCAGCACAACCGTAGTCAGGATCAGGTTCGCTGGCTTGGAATAGTCGACCTTCGTCTCGACCAGCATGCGGATGCCGGATGCGGCAATGACGCCGAACAGCAGCAGCGAAACGCCACCCATTACCGGGACGGGAATCGTTTGGATCAGTGCCGACAGCTTGCCGACGAAGGATAGGACGATAGCCATGATCGCCGCCAGACCGACGATCCAGACGGAATAGACGCGGCTGATCGCCATGACGCCGATATTCTCTCCATACGTCGTATTGGGGGTGGAGCCTACCGCCGCGGAGATCACGGTGGAGACGCCGTTGCCGAGCAATGACCGGCTGAGTCCCGGGTCCTTGGACAGATCTTTGCCGACAATATTGCCGGTTACAATCAGGTGACCGATATGCTCGGCGATGACCACCAGCGCGGCAGGGGCGATAATGGCGATGCTCGTCCAATCCCAAGCCGGCGTATAGAAGGTAGGCAGCGTCAGCCAGTGGGCTGCGCCGATCGCCTCTTGTACATGCACAAGCCCGAGCACGTTGGACAGCACATAGCCGACGACGATGGCAATCAGGATCGGAATGATTTTGAAAATTCCGCGGAACAACACCGAGCCAAGCACGCCGACCAGCATCGTGACCACGGAGACTGTAACGGCCGTGGTATCCGGGGACCAACCGGCGGGCGCTCCATCCGGAGCGATGAAGCCGGCCATCTTGGCAGCCGTCGGAACGAGCTCGAGCCCGATCACCGCGACAATCGCTCCCATGGAAGCCGGAGGGAATACGACATCGATCCAGGCCGTTCCCGTATAACGGATCAGCAGGGCGACGATGGTGAAGATGACACCGACCACCAGAAAGCCTCCGAGCGCGGCGTTATACCCTTTTTCCGCCAGGACGACAAAAACGGGCGATAGAAAGGCGAAGCTGGAGCCGAGGTAAGCGGGAATTTTCCCCTTGGTAATGAAGAGGTACAGCAAGGTTCCGATACCGTTCATCAACAGGATCGTGGCCGGGTCGACCTTGAACAGGATGGGCACAAGCACCGTCGATCCGAACATGGCAAATAGATGCTGCAGCCCCAGCGGCAGGCTCTTCCAGAAGGGCGGTCTCTCATGAACTTGGATGATTCGCGACATTGAAGTTCCCCTTTTGATCGTTTGAATTATTGTTATCTACCGTATTATAGTGCATGCAAAGAGGCATGAAAAGCCGAATTTGCACGAACGCAGCATAGAGGAGAGGCACGTTAGAAAAGCTGGGCATTCAGACATATTGACCAACTGGTCAGCATATAATACAATGTTACTAACCAATTGGTCAGCAACGTTGAAGGGAAGTGAAGCATCTGCCTTTACAGCTGTACGAACGGGAAAAAATCCTCGAGGCCTGTTTGTCTGTTTTTGCGCGCTATGGGTTTAAAAGCACTTCGACGGAGATGCTGGCGGAGGCAGCCGGCATTTCCAAGGCGTTGATCTTTCATCATTTCACCAGCAAAAAGAAGCTGTATCTCAGCCTGCTGGAGCATTGCTTCGAGAAGGTCAGGACGGCGATGCGATTTGACGTGATTTTGGAGTATGACGATTTTTTTGAAGCGATCGACAGACTTGGACGCATCAAGCTCGACTACTTTCGCAAGCATCCCGATGAATTGAAACTAGTATACGGAGCTTTTTATTCGCCGCCGGATGAATTGAGACAGGAGATCGAGGAAAAGTACGGCCAAGCGATTGCCGAGAGGAATCGAGTGTTGGAGCAGTTATTTGAAGCCGTTCCCCTTCGGAACGGGGTAGACCGAAAGCAGGCGTTCGAGCTGATTATGATCACATCGAAGCATTTCGAAAATAAGTTCTCAGCGGCCTACACGGGTATCAGTATGATGGATGACGAGGCTTCTGAACGTCTGTTCGATGAGATGAACCGGTTTTTCAGCATGATCCGGCATGGAATTGCAGAGTAAAGGAAAGGGGTAAGTGATATGGAGAAGATCACTGGCGGCGATTTTGCCTCACCCGAGACGATGCGTGAATTCATTGCGTTCTATAAGCGGCTTGCCGGGCAGCAAGAGCCTCTCTACCGTCTTGATGACTTTTTCGGGATGGGAGCGGCATGGGTCGCTTTCCGTCATGACGATGTCGTTGCGATCCTCAAGGACCCTCGTTTTGTCAAAGATATCCGGAACCTCGCTCCACCGCAGGATCAACGGAAATCCGTTCAGGAGAACGCGTCCCTGAACAAATTCATGGAATGGACGAAGCAGATGCCGAATATGCTGACGGTCGATCCGCCGGATCATACCCGCTTGCGCAGGCTGGCATCCAAAGCCTTCACGCCTCAAACGATCGAGAGCCTGCGTCCCCGTATCCAGCAGATTGCCGACGAGCTGCTGGATGCTGTGCAGGAGCGGGGGAGGATGGACCTGATTACGGATTTTGCCTATCCGCTCCCTATGACCGTCATTTCCGAGATGCTGGGTATTCCCGCTGCCGATCGGAACCCATTCCGCGAATGGACCCGTGAGCTCTTGAGCGCTTCCTTGGATCCGAATCAAGCGGATGACGTTGGTGCTGCTCTCGATAAGTTTGTTGAATATATCAAAACGTTGCTGGCCGAAAAGCGCGTGCATCCCGGCATCGACATAACGAGCGGCCTGGTTCAAGCTTACGATGAAGGAGATCAATTAAGCGAGAACGAGCTGATTTCGACCATTTGGCTGCTCATTGTCGCCGGGCACGAAACGACGGTAAATCTGATCAGCAACGGCATCTTGGCTTTGCTGCAGCATCCCGAGCAAATGGGCTTACTCCGCAGCGATCCGTCCCTGCTCCCCTCCGCCGTCGAGGAGCTGCTGCGCTATGCGGGACCCGTCATCATCGGCAGCCGTTTTGCCGCAGAGGATCTCACGCTGCACGGCAATAAAATCCGCGAAGGAGAGATGGTTCTGGTCTCGCTGGCGGGCGCCAATCTGGATCCGCATCGCTTCTCCAATCCCGAGGCATTGGATATCACGCGGGAAGAGAACGAGCATCTTGCCTTCGGCAAGGGCATCCATCTCTGCTTGGGAGCTCCGCTGGCACGGCTGGAGGGCCAGATCGCTTTCGGCACGCTGCTGCGGCGTCTGCCCCATCTGCGCTTGGCCGTCGCGCCGGAGCAGTTGACGTATAACCGCAGCACATTGCGGTCTCTTACGAGCCTGCCGGTGCTGTTCTAGGCTATAATGCGTATCTTTTGAGGTCACGAGCCAGGGGCGCCGCTATAGGCGCCCCTTAACGTGTAGTCCCTATTTAGCCGGCTTGAAGCTGACGCCACATGGTCACCATATCGATCCAACCGCGGTGCTCGGCAATCTTGCCGTCGACGACGCGATACTGGCGGTACAGCGTAACATCAATGGAGTTGCCCGTTGGGGCGGTTCCGAAGAACGTCCCGGTATGCGTGCCTTTCACGGTCATTCGGACCAGGACCTTCTCCCCTTGGGCGATCATCTCTTCCACGGTGTAACGCTTATCGGGAAAGGCCTCCAGTATTTTGCCGGCAAATCGCTTCAGCCCTTCTTTGGATTCATAAGCGAGCTCTTGATAATCGTCCGATAAAAACCGGTCCGTACATTCCATGTCGCTTTCATTCCAGAACGCCTCGATAAACGCCGTAACGGTTTCGATATTTTTCTGCTCCATCGTTTGCATCATCCAACATCTCCTTCCTTTCGTTTTAATTGGCTTGAAGCTGGGGCAGTAGCGTTCCGGTATCGAACCACCCGCGATGCTCTACAATCTGGCCGTCGACGACGCGAAATTCACGGAACTGCGTAATTTTCACCGACCGGCCTGTAGGTGCTTTGCCGGCAAACGTGCCTTGATGTGTGGCTGTGATTGCAATTCTGGCCGTGACTTTCTCCCCTTGAGCCAGAATTTCGTCCACCGCATAGTGCCGGTCCGCAAAGGCCTCGCCAAGCTGCTCCGCAAAAAATTGCTCCGTGCGATCCAACTTGCTTCGATTTTCAGCCGCTTCGATAAACGCGGTGACGATTTCGACATTTTTCTGTTCCGCCGTTTTCATGGCAAACCAACTCCTTTGTTTGTTCGATTATATGGCAGCCTTGACTCCAGCAGTGAGCTTCCGGGTAAGTTCTACGAATTTCCCGACCGCGCTTTCGACCCTTCCCCGCATTCCCTCGTCTGACGGATGACCGTCCGAACCAAAGCTGTGGAACCCGGCTCCGATGGAGATCCACTCGGGGCTGTTAACGCCGTGCAAATTGCGTACAATACTCTGGAGATGCAGCAGCGAGCTAACCCCCATCGGACCGCCGGCGGCGCTTACGGAAAGCACCGGCTTCCCGGCAACCAGACCGCCATGCAAGTAGTCCAGGGCGTTCTTCAGCACTCCCGATATGGAGCCGTGATATTCCGGGGTCGCAAGAACGAGCCCCTCGGCATCCGCGACCGCTTCTGCCAAACGCTGGACATTGGGGTGGATCGCTTGGGCATCGGGGGAATACAGCGGCAAGGGCAGCTCCCGCAAATCAACAAACGTGACCGATATATTTTGGGCGTTCAGCAGACTCTCGATGGATCGAAGAATAGAGGTACTCGTAGCGCCTTCGCGGTTACTGCCGGCAATTAGGGTAATTTTCATATAAAACATCACCTTTCACTCTCATTTTGAGGTTGCAAACCGATTGGTTTGTGATAACATGTGACTATATTGTCACCCTTATAATATGTGACCATATGGTAACGTGTCAAGGGGCAAAAAATAAAACTCTGCAGCCAAGCTGTCTCAGAAGGAGGTGTTCTTATTGGAAAATGAAATCTTCAAGGCATTGGCCGATCCCAGCCGGCGCACGCTCCTCGATCTGCTTCACGCCTCCGATGGGCGGACGCTGAACGATCTCTGCACCCCTCTGCAAATGTCGAGATTCGGCGTCATGAAGCATCTGAACATTTTGGAGGAAGCCGGTCTCATTACGACCCGCAAAGTCGGCCGAGAAAAGCTGCATTATTTGAATGCCGTGCCGATCCGGCAAATCTACGACCGATGGGTCAGTAAATATGCCGAGCCTTGGGCCATCGAACTAACATCCCTTAAAAACGAACTGGAGCGTGAAACGACTATGGAGAACAAACCCCGGCATGTCAACCGGATTGCCATTAAAGCGACACCCGAACAAATCTGGCAAGCCCTCACCGATCCGGCCAAAACCTCGAAGTTTTGGTTCAATTGCTCGATCCGATCCGATTGGGAGGTCGGCTCTCCCTTCGAATTATTGAACCCGCAAGGGAAGAAGCAAGTCGAAGGCACCATTCTCGCTCTGGACCCTCCGCACAGGCTGACGGTGAGCTGGAAGTTTCTTTCGTTCCCCCATACGGCCGGCGATTCCCCGTCCCGCATGACATGGGAAATCGATCCGCATGCCGAGCTGCAGGGGGTGACTCTCGTAACGGTCGTGCATGATGAATTCGAGCAGGCTTTACCTACCGCCGCCATTCTTGAAAATGGTGTGCCGATTGTCCTCTCGGGCATGAAGACATTTCTTGAAACTGGGGCAACCCTGGCCGGGAATTAACAGCAGGCGGGTGGGGTATCCGCTGGAGAAAACACAAAAAGAAGGAGTAAAAATCACGCGGATTTTTACTCCTTCTTTTGCAATTAGTGCTGGTTCTTCACGACTTCTTGCCCGCGAACATTCCAAGTCAGGGCAAAGAGCACGGCTGCAATCGCGCACGAACCGACCAGCAGCGTAAACCCTGCATTCCATCCGGAGGCACTGACGATTACGCCCATCAAAGCGTTCGCCGTTACCGTACCTCCCAGGTAACCGAACAAACCGGTAAGTCCGGCTGCCGTCCCGGCGGCTTTCTTCGGAACGAAGTCCAGCGCCTGCAGACCGACCAACATCACCGGACCGTAGATCAGGAAGCCGATCGCGATGAGGCAAAGCATGTCGACCGTCGGGTTGCCTGGCGGGTTAAACCAGTACACCAGAACCGCGATCAATACGCCGATCATAAATACGACGCCTGCCGGTCCGCGGCGGCCTTTAAACATTTTATCCGAAATCCAGCCGCAGAGCAGCGTTCCCGGGATTCCCGCCCATTCGTACAAGAAGTAAGCCCAGCTGGATTTGTTCATGTTGAAGCCTTTTTCTTCGCTCAGATACGTCGGCGCCCAGTCCAACACGCCGTACCGGACAAAGTAAACGAAGATGTTCGCAAACGCAATTGCCCAAACCCACTTATTGTTCAACACATACTTGAAAAGAATTTCTTTGGTCGAGAGCTCGGTTTCGAACGTTTTCTTCGTAGCGCTCGGATAATCGTTGCGGTATTCCTCGATCGACGGCAATCCGACCGATTGCGGCGTATCGCGGATTAAAAAGTAAGAGACAATCGCGAAAACAATGGCTACCAAAGCAGGCAAAATAAAGACGCCTTCATACCCCGATTGGGAGAAACCGGACATTCCTGCGAAAATCGCAACGCCTGCAACGGCAAGCGGCGCCATGACGCCTCCGCCCACGTTATGAGCAACGTTCCAGATGGCGGTTTTATTCCCGCGTTCATTCAAGCTGAACCAGTGAACAAGAACCCGGCCGGACGGCGGCCATCCCATCCCTTGGAACCATCCGTTTAAGAAAAGCATAATAAACATGATGGCAACGGACGAGGTGAAGAAAGGAACGACCCCCATCAGCAAACTGACGACTGCGGAAAGGATCAGGCCCGCCGGTAAAAACATTCTGGCATTGCTTCGGTCGGAAATGGTCGCCATCACAAATTTACTGATGCCGTAAGCAATCGAAATGGCCGATAACGCAAAGCCGAGCTCCGCTTTGGAGAAACCTTGCGCGGTTAAGTAGGGCATGGCCAGCGAGAAGTTTTTGCGAAGCAAATAGTACGCTGCGTAACCAATGAAGATACCGAGAAAAACCTGAAGTCTGAGCTTCTTATACTCGGAATCGATTTGGTTGTCCGGTAACCTGTCGATCGGCGGAGCAGGCTTGAAGAGATTAAACATCGTTGTCCTCCTTGATGTAATTGATAACAACGGAAACCATGAAAAAAAAACCATACTTTAATAACACTTTCTTTAACGAAAGTGCCACAAAGTATGAGTCTCAGCGTCTCCATCATCGTTTTTTACTTGTAGGCAATATTTTAGTATTCGATGTAAACGTTGTCAATAAGTTTTTTTTATAAATTGTCCTTAGAGGGGAGAAGCAGTGGAACAGGTTGGAAAAAATGAGGCCTGAAGTCCTCATGGAAAAAATTCAATTTTATTTCGAAAGTTTGCAAATAGGAGAAGACTATGACAGTATAAGTCTATCTAATACGAACGAATGGAGCTATAGAAATATGTCTAATTTGCCAAGTTGCCCGAAATGTAATTCAGCGTACACTTACGAGGACGGAAGCCTTCTGATTTGCCCGGAATGTGCTCATGAATGGACGTTAGAAGCAGAAGCGGAAAATCGCGAAGACCACAAGATTGTCAAAGACGCGAATGGAAATGTTTTGAATGATGGCGATACGGTAACGGTCATCAAGGACCTGAAAGTAAAAGGAAGCTCATCGGTCTTGAAAATGGGAACAAAAGTAAAAAATATCCGTTTAGTTGTCGGAGATCATGATATTGATTGCAAAATCGACGGCTTTGGAGCAATGAAATTAAAATCGGAATTTGTAAAAAAAATCTAGTGCGGTTTATAGGAAACCGGCGGATTTATATTCGGAGGCCCTCTGTTGCGGAGGGCTTTTTTGTCGTAAAAAACAATGATCGTTTTGTCATACACAGACAGATCCGCCGGGTAGATGATAAGATGGAAGAAGGGTAAAAGATTACTTTTATGTCAGGAAGGAAAAGAAAAAACTTGAGATTCCTATCCCGTTCTGTCCAGCGCTTTCGTCGATTGCAATGGAAGCTGACCTTATTTTATATTCTCACAACGATGGTTGTTCTGATCGTGCTCGAAATGGCGGGTATTCTGATTATGTTTGGCATAGCCAAATATAATGTCAGACAAACGCTTGCCTACGAAGTGGGAGTGGTGGCGCAGAACGTAGGCTCCAACTTCACGGGGCCCTTCATCAACCGGAATCGGCTGAATGAAGCTCTGAGGGATTGGCGCCTGGAAAACGGCACCGAATTTCAGGGGTTTTCTGCCGTGGTCGATCCCGAAGGGCAACTGATCGCCGTAGCAGGAGAGGATTGGGCCGAGGCGGGCGGATTCGGGGCAGGGCTGCCCGCAATCGTGCAGAGGCACATTCGGTCTGCTCTGGCTTTGGAGCCCGGCTCGATTCCCCTTATGAATACGTCTACCTACGAGGAAAAGGGCACCATCTATATTGTGGCTCCGATTGTCAGTGCGAAGGAGATCAAGGGGGCCTTGGTGGTGAAAGCCGGACAGGTTCGGACGTCTGCGAACAATTTGTGGGAGTTTATACCGAAGGCCTTTCAATTTTTCGGCTTCAGCATCATTGCCTTTTTTATAGGCGCGGCGATTGTCGGTCTCGCCTTCGGAATCGTGACGTCGCGAAGTCTTGTGCGGCGGTTGCGAAGGATTCTGACGTCGGCTGACCGATGGAGTCAAGGCGATTTCACGACTTTTGTTGACGATCCCTCCGGCGACGAGTTAGGGCGGCTGGCGCAACGGCTTAACCAGATGGCGAAGCAGCTTCAGCATCTGCTCCGGACGCGGCAGGACCTTGCGGCGCTGGACGAGCGCAACCGGCTCGCCAGAGAACTGCACGATAGTGTGAAGCAGCAGATGTTTGCCGTCTCGATCTGGGTGAATACGGCCAAAACGTTGATCGGCCAGGATGAGCATGCGGCTCGTTCGCATCTGGTCGAGGCGGAAAAATTGATACGCCAAACGCAGCAGGAGCTGCGTGCGCTCATTCATCAGCTGCGTCCGGTTGCTTTGGAGGGCAAGAATCTGGCGCATGCCTTGGAGGATTATGTGAAGGTCTGGCAGGAGCAAACGGGGATTGCCGCAGAGGTGGAGGCGCCCGGTGGCCAACAACAGGTGTCTCCGCTTATTGAAGAAGCCTTCTTCCGCATCACCCAGGAGGCGCTGGCCAATATTGCCCGCCACAGCCAGGCCAGCGCGATGAAGCTGTCTCTGGCATGCGGCGAGACGGTGACGCTCTCCATCCGCGACAATGGCTGCGGATTCGATGTCCGCCTCGCAGACCGGCAGGGCGTCGGTCTGTCCTCCATGCGCGAGCGCGTTCAGGCGTTGGGCGGCCATATCGATATCCGCAGCGAGAAGGGACACGGCACGACAATTGTCGTCCGCTGCAAGCAAACGGAGCTTCAAGCGGTGTAAAAGAACAAGATTACTTTTTTCGAATGGAGCGGGCAACATGACAAAGACGGAACCGATCACAATTCTGATTGTCGACGATCACTCGATTGTGCGTCAGGGCTTGTGCGCATTATTCAAAATTCAGCCGGATTGCCGGGTCGTAGGCGAAGCCGATGCGGGAGAGAGTGCCGTCCGCTTGGCCGCCGAGCTAGTGCCCGACGTCATTCTCATGGATCTGGTGATGCCCGGGATGGATGGCGTAGAAGCTACGAGGCAGGTCAAGCAAGTCAGCCCCCGTTCTCAGGTGATTGTACTGACCTCTTATCATGACGACGAGCATATCTTTCCGGCTTTGCGCGCCGGAGCGCTCTCCTACGTGCTCAAGGATATCGAGCCGGAACAGTTGGTCGAGACCGTGCGCAGAGCCGTACATGGCGAGTCGATGATGCATCCGCGCGTGGCTGCACGGGTTGTTCAGGAGATACGCGATACGCAACGGGCGGATGACAGCCCGTTCGCCGAATTGAGCGACCGCGAGCTCGAAGTGCTGCGCCTGATCGCGGGCGGGCTTACGAACGCGGAGATTGCGGAGCGCCTGATCATCAGCGAGAAGACGGTGAAAGGCCACGTCAGCAATATTTTAAGCAAGCTGCATATGCTGGACCGCACCAAGGCAGCCGTTTTCGCTTGGCAGCAGGGACTTATGCGCCCGGACGACGAGTAAAAGCTGTTTTTTTCATTCGTTTTCCTCAGCATGCACCTATTCATTCCAATGCCGGCTCTCCTGTTAAGGGGAGCCGGTTCTGTGTATAACGGACCTCTGGTCGGGGGGATAAACAGATCTGCAGACGCGTCCCAATTCAGCGTGACTGCCCTATGATTAAGGAGCAACAGGTCATATTTTCCATATCGCGGAAGGGTCCGCTATGGAGGGCCGTTCGCGATTCGATTCTTAGAAATAGGGAGTTGTTCTTGATGGATACCTTGAAAAATCCTCTGCTGCAAACAACCGGCAATCCGTCCTCGCGGGTCGGACGGTGGCCGTCCTGGATCGGCTACGCTGCGGCAGCTTGGTCTTTGGTTTACGGGCTGCTTGGCTTGTACTGGGCTTTAGGGGGCAGCGGCTTTCCCTTCGGCGAAGGGGATTCCCAGCCCAATATGTCGTTCTTGGGCGGCTTGCAAGCGAAGAGCGGAGCGCCGTGGATAGCCGTTCTTGGTTTCGTCGGCGCGATATTGGCAGCAGCGATGACGCGGCTGCCAGGGAAGGGCATTCTTCGCGTGGCCGTTCTGGCTTTCGCTTGCGCTGCTTCGGCCATCCTGTTGATCGCCATTCCGGACGCCAGAGTCATCATGGCCGTCGGGTATGCGCCTATATGTCTGGTCGGCGCTCCCTTCGGTTGGCCACCGGTCAATTATTTGGAGAAAGCCCTCCCTTGGGAAGTAATCAACCAGTTCATTTGCATGGCCGGCGGGTTCCTGTGGGTCGGGACGGCCCTTGCTTATTACCGCCGATCCCGGCAAGCCTGCGGGAGCTGCGGCCGAACTGGCAGCGCGGCAGCTTCCGGTTGGACAACACCCGAAGCTGCGGCGTGTTGGGGGAGATGGGCCGTCTACGTGGCATTCATTTTACCGTTCGGCTATGCCGGGATGCGGTGGGCGTGGGCATTCGGCATCCCTCTCGGAATTGACCGGGAACTGCTTCAGGAGCTTCACACCAACGGCTTATGGCTAGCCGGTGCGGGCTTGGCTACGGTAGCGGCCGGCGGCTCGGTGCTGACCTTGGGGCTCATCCAACGCTGGGGCGAGATCTTCCCGCGTTGGACGCTGGGACTGTCCGGCAAACGGGTCCCCCCGGCGCTTGCGATTGTCCCCGCCTCCTTTATCACCGTCGTGGTGATGACCGGCGGGCTGACGGTCATCCGCATGAATTGGTCTGCTTTTCTGAGCGGCGCTTTTATAACGAATCCGATGATGTGGTGGCCGGTTTGGGGCATCTCGCTGGGAGCGGCTACGCTCGCCTATTATTACCGCAGGCGCGGGCAGTGTACGGTGTGCGGCCTTGAATAATCGCTTTGAACGAGGAGGAAGATCGGTATGGATAGGGTATCGCCCCGCCCAACTGCGCGGTAGAGCGCGACCATATCAAATGTTAATAAAATCTTTATCTTTACCTTACTTCTTTTTAAACGTTACACTTTATCCTTACAGAATGAAAGCGTAAGGAGGAAACGTAGATGAAGAAGTGGTTTTTTTTGCTTGTCATGCTTTTGCCGCTGGGGTGTGAAGCCATTCAACAGGAGCCGCAAGCCGCAAACGTGGAATACAGCAAGGAGGTCGACCAAGCTCAGGAGGCGGCTCACCAAAAGAAGGCTCCAACGAAGACTCAAACAAAGACTCAAACAAAGGCTCAAACGATAAAAGTAACCAAAAACCAGATTTACCAAGGGAACCTGCTGCTGGTTAACAAGCAGTATCCGGTGCATGAAGAGGGCGTTACGGCCGATGTGGTCAACCTGTTTCGGGATAAGGAGCTGTCCCAGGGATACGTGGTGCTCGATAAGACGATCCGGCTGTCGAAAGGCGTGGCGCAAAAATTTCAAACGATGGTCAATGCCGCCTCCAAAGAAGGGGTGAGCGCTTTTATGATCAGCAGCGGCTACCGGGACAACAAAGAACAAAGCCAGCTGTATAAAAGTATGGGCGCCGATTATGCGCTGCCTGCGGGCCACAGTGAGCATAACTTAGGCTTATCCCTTGATATCGGATCGACGCAAACGGAGATGAACCGCGCTCCGGAAGGAAAATGGCTGCAAAAAAACGCTTGGGCTTACGGATTTATTTTGCGCTATCCCAAGGACAAGACGGAGATCACGGGCATTCAATACGAGCCGTGGCATTTTCGCTATGTCGGCTTGCCGCATAGTGCGATCATGCAGGAGAAAAACTTTACATTGGAGCAATATTTGGATTACCTGAAGGAACAAGAGACGGTTTCGACGACGGTAGAGGGCAAATCCTACGAAGTCTCGTATTATCCCGTGTCCGGCAATACGTCGATTCCGGTGCCGGCCGGCCGCCGCTATGAACTATCGGGAAACAATATGGATGGCGTCATTGTAACCTTGCTTCCTTGACCGGAAGTTCTGGTACAATGGAATGGTTAACTCTATGCAGAGGGTGAATGCGATGAAACGGATCACGATTTTGATCGCGGATGACGAGATGGCGATTGCCGATTTGATCGGACTGCATCTAACCAAAGAAGGCTACCATGTGATTAAAGCGGCGGATGGGCAGGAGGCCATTCAAGCCGTTCAGACGCATTCGATCGATCTGGCGATTTTGGATATTATGATGCCCAAAGTGGATGGTTACGAAGTGACCCGGCAAATCCGGGAAACGAATCATATGCCGATCATTTTCCTGAGCGCGAAAACGTCCGACATGGATAAAATCGCAGGCTTGGTGAGGGGCGCGGACGATTATATGACCAAGCCGTTCAACCCGATGGAGCTGATCGCCCGCGTGAACGCCCAACTGCGCCGTTCCAGACTGCTCAGCCAATCGTCGGAGGAGAACAAGCCCGTGCTGGAAGCGGGAGGCTTGGCCATTTATCCCGATAAGCGCGAAGTTACTTTATATGGCGAACCGGTCGATCTCACGCCGAAAGAGTTCGATATCCTGTATCTGCTGGCCAGCTATCCGAAGAAAGTGTTCAGCGCGGAAAATATTTTTCAGCAGGTATGGGGCGAAGATTACTATGAAGGCGGCAATACGGTGATGGTGCACATCCGGAAGCTGAGGAAAAAATTACAAGAGGATGAACGTAAACATAAGCTGATCAAAACGGTATGGGGGGTTGGATATACATTCAATGGTTAGCATGATGCGCAGCTTCCGGTCCAGAATGATCCTGCTGCTCGGTTTAAGCATGCTGTTCGCGGGCACCATTACGTATTTGTTCTATAAAATCCTTCAGTTTTATTACCGAACGTTCGTGAAGTTTCAGGATCCGCTGGCTTACGTGCGCATGTTCATCAACATTGTCGGAGATATTAACTTCTTTTTGCTGTTTTTCATCCCGCTTGCGACGTTGTTTTTCTTTGTCCTCACCAAGCCCTACGCCACTTATTTCAATAAAATTTCCAAGGGCATTCATCATCTGGCCAACGGCGATTTCAAGCAGCGCGTTCATATTTCCTCCCGCGACGAGTTCGAGGACATTGCGACGGACATCAATCTGGCGAGCGAAAAGCTGCAGCAGGCCGTCGAAAGAGGAGACTTTGCGGAAAGCAGCAAGGATCAGCTCGTCCTGAATTTGGCGCACGATTTGCGCACGCCGCTGACTTCGGTGATCGGCTATTTGGATTTTATTCTGAAGGACGAGCAGTTGACCAAGGAGCAGGTCAGACAGTATGCGGATATTGCTTTTCAAAAGTCGCAGCGTCTGGAGAAGCTGGTCGACGAGCTGTTCGAAATTACGAGAATGAACTACGGCATGCTGGCCTTCGAGAAACAAACCATCGATCTCAGCGAGTTGTTGGTTCAGTTGAACGAAGAGCTGTACCCTGCCTTCGAGAAGCATCAATTGACGGCCCGGCTGCAGGTGGCTCCCGGTTTATCGGTATCGGGCGACGGAGACCTGCTGGCGCGCGTCTTCGAGAATTTGCTGACCAATGCCATCCGTTACGGAAAAGACGGCCGGTTCGTGGACATGAACGCTTATTCCGAAGCGGAAGCGGTCGTAGTTCAAGTGATCAATTACGGCGTCCCGATCCAGCCCGACGAGCTGCCGCACATCTTCGATATGTTCTATACCGGCGACAAGGCACGCACGTATCAAGAGGGAAGCACGGGTCTCGGCCTCTATATCACGAAGAACATTGTGATGCAGCATGACGGAACGGTGACCGCCCAGAGCAGCACGAACCGCACCATCTTTGAAGTGCGTTTGCCGCAAACAAATTAAGAAAAACTTTAAGATTACCCTACTTCTTTTTAAACAGTATTTCCTATCCTAGGATTGAAGGATAGGACAGAGCTGGGGATGAAGAAGCGGGGTTTTTTTGTTATCACGCACAGAAAGCGGGAGTGATCCGATGAATAACAACGGCCAAACGGCGGCGATTGCCGATTCATGCTGAAGCCAGGAATGAAACGCTGGACCCGGAGCGATGCGGCGGCGGCCCTGCTGTTTCTCGCACCCAGCGTCGCAGGCTTCGCGCTGTTCTACCTTATTCCATTTGCTGCGGGGGTGTACGACTCCTTCCTGGATCGCCCGGTCGGGGGCCGGTTCGTTGGGCTGGCGAATTACGGCGAGCTGCTCGCGGGCGGTTCGTTTCGGAAAGCGGCGTCCAATACGTTCTATTTTACCGCGGTCAGCGTGCCGCTCATCGTGGGGCTGTCTTTAGGACTGGCGCTGCTGCTGAACCGGAAGATGTACATGCGCAATATGCTGAGAACGGCTTACGTGCTGCCGCTTGTCGTTCCCGTAGCCTCGGTTGTTCTCATCTGGCAGATGCTGTTCGACTGGAACGGTTCGCTGAACGCGTGGCTCGGTTATTTCGGGCTCGAACGTGTGGATTGGATGAAGACGGAGGCGGCCCGGCATGTGGTCATGGTCATTTATTTATGGAAAAACGTCGGCTATAACATGATTTTATTTCTGGCCGGGCTTCAGCAGATTCCGAACGATTACTACGAAACCGCCCGGCTGGAAGGCGCCGGACGACTCCGACAGTTCTTCGGCATTACGCTCGTATATTTAACGCCGACGATGTTTTTCGTCGTCATCATGTCCATCACCGGCTCGTTTAAAATATTCCGGGAGACGTACTTGATCGCAGGCGATTATCCGCACGACAGCATCTATACGCTGCAGCACTATATGAACAATATGTTCATGACGCTCGAGATGCAGAAATTGACTGCGGCGGCGACATTGATGGCGGGCTGCATTCTGCTTGTAGTTTTCGCGTTGTTTGCGCTGGAGCGCCGTTTCCGGCAGTTTATGGAATAGCGGGAGGAGAGTCGGCTGCAAAGGTCAAGAGCTTGGCAAAAAGGAGCGTTAACGGCCGTCATGGCCGTGATCGCGGCGGTACTGCTAATGCCCATCGTGATTACTTTCACAAATTCGTTGATGACCGAATGGGAAATCGGCAGCAATTACGGACTGATCGGGAAAATGACCGACGCTGCCGCAGGGAACGCGAACCGGTTTGTGAATTTAAAGCTGCTGCCGAATCTGGCGTCGCTGGAGCAGTACGCGAGCGTGCTGGTCCTCGATTCAAGCTTTCTGAGGATGTTTTGGAATTCGGTCTTCCTGGTGGTGCCGATCATTGCGGGACAGACCGTCGTCGGCGCGCTGGCGGCCTATGCCTTCGCCAAGCTGCGTTTTCGGGGCCGGGATGCGCTGTTTCTCGTCTATGTCATGACGATGCTTATGCCGTTCCAAGTGACACTGGTGCCCAACTATATGATGGCTGATAAGCTGGGGCTGCTGAACAGTCCGTCTGCGATCATATGGCCCGGCGTTTTCGCGGCATTCGGCGTATTCATGCTCAGGCAGTTCGCGCTGCATATTCCGTTTTCCTATATCGAGGCGGCCAAAATGGACGGGGCCGGGCATGTGCGGATTTTCAGCGAGATCATTGTCCCGATGCTCAAGCCGGGGCTGGGGGCGCTCGTTGTTCTGCTGTTCGCGGATTATTGGAACATGGTGGAGCAGCCGCTTGTTTTTCTGGACGATTCGCTCAAGCAGCCGCTGTCGGTTTATTTATCGAAAGTGCACGAAGGCGAACGGGGGATTGCTTTCGCCGCGTCCATGCTTTATATGACGCCGATGGTGCTGCTGTTTTTGTATGCGGAAACTTACTTCATCGAAGGCATCGAGCTGTCCGGCATCAAGGGGTAGCTTGTACGGTTAGGAGGCGGGGGACGCGGAAATGGGACCGAACGAAGAGCCCGTAGAACGTAGTAGCAAAAGAAAGCTTCGCGCGGTGTTCGGCAGCTTTATCGCGCTGCTCGTGCTGTTCACCTTATTCGGCAATACGCTGCAGTCGTTGACCTTGCCGAAGGTCAGAACGGAGAAGCCGACGCGCGAGGGCTTGGTCTATACGCTTGAAGGAAGCGGGAACCTGAAGCCGATCGCGGAGGCCAAGCTAACGAATCCCGGCGGCTGGAAGGTCAAAGCGGTTCACGTGAAGGAAGGGGACCGGGTGGCGAAGGGGCAGGCGCTTGTCACCTATGACAGCTCGTCCGCTGAGCGGGAACTGCAGGATGAAAAGGCGCAACTGGAAAAACAACAAATCGAGCTGCAAAATACCCAGGACCGCTTCATCGTATCGGCACAGGAAGCGGACGAGATGAAGAAGCGGAGCGTTAGCCGCGATCTGGAGAAGCAAAAAATCGATTTAGGCATCCAGGAACGCAAAATCAAGCAATTGGAGGACCGTCTGGCCAGCCAAAAAGAAATTCCCGCCCCGTTCGACGGGATGGTTACGAAATTGAATGCCGTCGTGGGCTTGGCTTCCGCGGGAGAGCCAGATGTTGTGATCACGAACGAAAGCCGGGGCTACCGGTTCGAATTTATCGCCGATGCGCCGCTGTTGACCAATCTGGGGATTTCCCTGGAGGACAAGGTGCAGGTCGAAGTTCAGGCCATAGGGGATCAGCAGCCGACCATGCTGGAAGGTGCCATTCTGGAGTTGGCGGATGCCGAGCCGCGCACGGCGAGCTCGTCCGATAAAAAGGCCAATCAGACAGCTACGATCGCCCGGAAAGCGGTGCGCGTGAAAGTGGCAGCCTCAGAACTGAAAGGAGGTGAGCAGGCATGGATCAAACTCACGAAGCGCTCGCAGCAAGAGGGGCTGTTGATTTCGAACGAGGCCATACATGAGGATCGCGCAGGCAAGTTCATCTATAAAGTGGAAGAACGGAAAGGCGCTTTGGGTGATGTGTTTATTGTGCGCAAGGTCCAAATTCGTGCCACGGAAACGAATGACAAAGTAACGAAGGTTCCGGAGGATGGCAGCGTGTACGAGGGCGATCCGATCATTCTGGAAAGCAGCGAGCCCTTGCAAGATGGCAATCGGGTGCGTTTGCAGTAGCCGCGCACGAATATAATCATTTGATAGAAGAGAGGAATCTACGATGAAAAAACGATTAGGGCTTGGATTCGCCTGCGCGATTCTTGCCACGACAACCGCATGCGGAAACGGCAATGAGACGACGGCAAGCAAGGAGCAGCCGAACTCGAAAGAGGGAAAGAAGGTCGTGACCTTATCTCTAAAAGAGCCGAACCCGTACTACGAGGCGGCTGCGAAGAAATTCAATGAGAAATATCCCGACATCGACGTGCAAATCAAGAGCTTCAAGCAACCGAGCGAGAAGCATGCCGATAACGAGAAATATATAAAAACGACGAACACGGCGCTGCTATCGGGAAAAGGCGCGGATATTATCGCAGTGAACGGCTTGCCCGTCAGCAAATATGTGAATCAAAAGCTTCTCCTGAACATGAGCGATATGCTGGACCAGGACAAAACGGTGAATAAAAGCAACTTGCAGATGAACGTTTTGGACGCGATGAAATTGAACGGCGGCTTGTATACGATTACTCCCAGTTTCATCTTGGTGGGACTCGTAGGGGACGGAGACGTTCTGGAGAAGGCGAACGTAAAGTTCGACGACAAAAGCTGGAATTGGAAGCAATTTGAAGAGGTAGGCCGAAAGCTGGTGCAGCAGACAGCGAGCGGCAAGGACCGCCGCAATTTCTTGGGGGGTAATCCGCCGGAACTCATCCTGCAGGAAATGGTGTGGAACAGCTACGGAGAATTGGTCGACCGCGCGAACCGGAAAGCCAAATTCGACTCCCCGGCGTTCACGGACATGCTGCGGCAAGTTAAAAAGCTGTATGACGACAAAATCATGACGGCCGAACCGACGGATAACGAAAAGCCGCTGTTCCACACCGAGCGGATCTTCACGCCGGCCCAATTTATCAAGGGCCCCTATTCGAAATTCTCCAATCCGAAGCTGCTGCAAAATCCGCACCCGGAAGGAAAAACCGGCGGAATCAGGATCGCTACCAGCTCGGAGCTTGCGATACAAGCCAAATCCGAGGTCAAAGAGGAAGCATGGAAGTTTATGGCCTTCTTGCTATCCGAAGAAGTACAGTCGACTCCTTACCGGGACGGATTTTCCCTCCTGAAATCGGTGAACGAGAAGAAGCTGGACGAGCTTCAGAAGCAAACGAAAGGCGGAGCGTATAAGCTTGAGGATGGAAAAACGGCGAAGGTGTCGGAGGCGGATTTTACCCGATTCAAGCAGTTCCTTAACTCGGCCGATCGTTATGCTGACGTGGATGTTAAAGTGAATAACATCATCTATGAAGAGTCCGAAGCGTTCTTCAGCGGCCAGAAGTCCGCGGAGGAAGTCGCGAAGCTGATCCAGAACAAGACGACAACTTACTTGAACGAATAAGGAAACATCACGGCGGGAAGAGCCGACGTATGCCGCAACCGTAACGATTGCAGTCGCAGCAGCGGCAAAAAGCCGCTCCGCGTAATATAATGGATCAAGATGCAGAAAAGGAAGGACGGTATCTTTTGAGAAAATATATTATAGCTTCGATCGTCTGCGTATTCGTAGTGATTACCGTTGCGGCTTACGGAGCAAGCTCCTCTCTGGACTTTCTAACGTCCGAGAAATTCGTCATCAACGGGGTAGACAAAAGGTTGTCCGTGATCAACTATAACGGACACGCCTATGTCCCGCTGCGCTTCGTGGCGGAACAGATGGCTGCGGACATTGATTACCGGGAGGCCGAGCGGACAACGTATATTCAGCAACAAAGCGTCAAATTTGACGGACGGGACTTCGCGCCCGTTCCCTCCGTTGCCTATGAGAAGAAAACCGAGAGCGGAATCGTCTGGATGCAGGAGATTCCGCTGCTTGATGGCTACGCATGTTGGACGGATTGCTTCAATCCCTACAAGGGGTCCATCCCGGCATCGGAAATGATCAAGCAAGCCGAATACCCTCCGGTGTCCGTGAAGCCGGAATCGGATATTGTCATTACATACCCGAAGGGCATGCAGCCCTTGCACCTGGAGGTTACTATGGCGTCCGAATCGGACGCCGACCAAAAAGAGGGCAAGACGGTGCCCTTGGACGGTGATCGGCTGCACTTACCCAAACAACCCGAACGCTACACGATCTCGATCTATGCCTACTGGAATAAAAACCAAATAACAAGATCTATTTTTGCAGTCGATGTGAAATAGAGTTAATAAACTTCGTAGCACTGTCCGGTCTGTTTGCCTTCGATGCTCTTCTGATACGCGGCGGCCGCTTTGCTGGCGGGAACGGGCACGAATCCGGCAAAATAACCGGCATAATCGTTCCACGATTCTTCCAGCACATTTGGACTGACGGTGTTAATCCGGATGCCCCGCGGCATTTCGATCGCAGCCGACTTGACGAACGCCCGGATGGCGCCGTTGGCCATCGCGGAAGAGGTTCCTTGCGCGATAGGATCGTCCATCAGAATGCCTGACACCAGCGTAAAGCTGCCGCCGTCATGGACATAATCCAATCCGAGCAGAACGATATTGACCTGGCCTTTGAGCTTGCCGTCGATGGCAACCTGATTATCCTCCGGGGTCATATCGGTCAGTGGAAGAAACTTGGCGCTTCCCGCCGTGACAACGACCGCATCGACTTTTCCTACCGCTTCGTACATCGCTGCGATGCTCTCCGTTGATGTCATATCTACGGTCACATCGCCACCGCTCCGCGCCGCTTTGATAATCTCGTGGTTATCCTTCAATCGGTCAACGACAGCTCTGCCAAGCGTCCCCGTAGCGCCAACAACTAATATTCTCATTCGGTTAACCACCTTCCCAGTCATATTGATACAAATTTTACCATGCATTTATGTCCGGTTCAATTGCGCCTCCGGATGAGCGAAAAAGCAGCCGTCCCCCGATGCCGGGAAACGGCTGCTTTCTATGATTGCTGCGGCGAAACGAATTTCGCCCCGACCTGTTTCAATACAATCGCCACATCTTCACGGGTAAATTGACCGTCTCCGTTCAAGTCATTGTGCCCGTACGGCGAGTTCAGATAAGCGAGAACTTCACGGATGCCAATCCCGTCATGGTCGGTATCGAGATCGGCCAGCCTGCGCTGCATCTGCTGAATAGGGTCTCCGTAGACTACCTTGAGGCTCACGGCCGCGTTCGTCTCCCCGCTAAGGCTGCTTACCGCGCCGGCTTGGATACGGAATTCCAGATCATCCCCCGGCTGCAGCGGGCCGCTCGCGGTGAAGCCTGCTTCGGCGGCCCCCGGCGTGTAGACGAGATCGGTTACCGACAGCGCTGCGCTGCGGCTCATATTGGTGACGCTGAAGTAGGTCGCATCCGCGACGGACTGCAAGGGCTCGGAGAAGGTCAGCCGCACCTTCATCCCGTCCATGACCAGCTTCGTCAGCACCGGCGTTCCGGCTTGAGACACGCGAATGGTGTACACCCGGGTCGTCCCGTCCTGTGCGGTGACCAGCACTTCGATGACATTTTGTACGCCGGAGACTAAGGGCAGCGCCGGGCTGTCCGTGCCGCTCTGAACGGGAACGTAGCTGCCGCCGTTGACTCGGACCTGAATCTTAGCGACGGGGTTGCTATCCGGCAAGACAGGTTTCACCGTGAGCGATGGGACGGATCGGCTCACCGTTAAGGAGTAGTCCGTCACCTGGCTGGAAAAGTCAAGGTATCCGGGCGAGACGGTTAAGGCGGACAAGCTGGCGTCGCTATTTTTTAATCTCGTGACGGCGAGCGTATATATTTTTTCCTCGGACGGGTCCTCGGCCAATACTTTGATCTCCAGCGTATTGCTGCCCACCGTCAGAGGCAGGATGGCCGGGGAACCGCTCGCTGCCAGCATGAAGCTTCCTCCGTTGGCACGGACGTAGACGGTGGCGTTCGGATCGGATAGCGTAGGCGTTACGGTCAGGCTGGACGTAGCATACGGGACGTCAGCCATCGTATAGGTCTGTCTGTCTTGCGCGAACGGTTCGTTCAAGGTTCCCGGGGCAACGTCCAGCCCGCTTAACCATGCGTTGTTGTTTTTCCGTTTCACGGTCATCGTATAGGTATTCGTTGTCATTCCGTCTTCCGCGACCACTTTGACCTGGATGCGGTTGCCCCCGACGTTCAAGGCAAACGGCTGGCTGGGCAAGCCGCTGCTAACCGTTGTGAAGCCTCCGTCGTTTACCTGAAGCTGTACGGTCGCTGCCGAATCGGCTGCCGTCGGCGTCACCGTCATTTCTCGGGTCGCATAGCTGACATCCGCCAGAACATATCCCATAAGATACGGTTGAAAAGGCGGACTTAGCGTGTTCCCGGATACGGTTAAAGCGCTCAACTCCGCATTCGTGCCCGGCTCAGCCCGCATGACCGTAATCGTATACGTTTTATTGGCTGTCCCATCGTACGATGTCGTACGTACGGTGATCGTATTGCTCCCGACGTTCAAAGGAATGGGACCGAATGGAGTTCCGTCGGACCCCAACGTTCCATTAACGACGAAGGAGGCGGCGGGGTCGTCCAATACCCCGGTAAGCGACACGCTGCTCGTGGCGTAAGGAACGGTGCTTGCCGTGTAGCTCGTCGTCGAAGGCGCGAAAGGCGGGCTTAGCGTCGTTCCGCTTATACGCAGATCGCTTAAATCGACATCGTTCGTCGACGGAAAATACACATGGATTGTATACGTTTTAATCGTTGACGAATCGGCCGAGGTGACTTTGAATTGAAATTTGTTCTCTCCCCGGTTCGTCGCGATATAACCGGTCGACGTATTTTCGGGCAGGGTGATCCAGGCGCTTCCATTCATCGAGTACGCCATCTTCGCCCCGGAATCCGCAGGGATGGCGGATGTGTAGAAGCCTTGTTCGGAGCTGCGCATTTTCACCCAATATTCCGTCACGGACGGCGAAAAAGCGGGCGAGAGCGCCCCTGCGCCCTGATGAATACTCGTCAGATCGGCATTGGCATCGCTGCCTGCCGCCCGCGCGAGCCAAGGAAAAACGGCAATAACCATTAAGGCCGTAATCATGGTCATGAAAAATTTTGAAATTCGCACAAAACGTCCTCCTTCATGATGATAACCACCATTGTAAGAAAATGTATGGCGTTCTCGCTGCCGCGTATATGAGGTTTGGATAAGCAGGAGGTTTCAGTGCCCGAACGGGGTCATCCTTCTCTGTAATCCTCGACAATGACCTCGACCGCCCCCGTCTCAGGGTCCATCACGAAGCCGTGAACAGGGATCGCTTGGGGGAAAAGCGGATGTCTGCGGATCATTTTGACGCTGTGCATCACGCCTTCCTCCGCACAGCTAAAGCCGCGCAAAAACTTTTCCATGCGAATGCCGGATCGCTCAAGCGTCTCGATCACTAACGGATCGATGCCATGCTCCGCGAATTTGTTCACCATGCGCGCCGGATCAATCTCTGTCATGCCGCAGCCGTGATGTCCGATTACGATCACCTCGCGCGCGCCGAGCTCGTAGACGGCGACCAGAAGGCTGCGCATGGCGCTGCCGAACGGCTGGGTCAAAATCGCGCCCGCATTTTTGATGAACTTGGCATCTCCGTTTTTGAGGCCCAGCGCCTTCGGAAGCAGCTCGCTAAGCCGCGTGTCCATGCAGGTCAGCACGGCGACTTCTTTATCGGGATATTTGTCCGTTAAGTAATCTTCATACCGCTTCTCGGCAACGAATTTCTTATTGAATTCCAGTAAGCTCGGGACAATGGACATGGTGTGTGACCTCCTTGCTGCACGCTAGATTCTTATGTTTAAGTCTAGCATCAAATGCAGGAAGATGAATAGTAAAAATCTGTTTAACATTGGTGCAGAGGAGCACCTGCTCCAAAAACCTTATGTTTTTCGTCGGGTTATTGTAATAAGATGAGGATAACAATGAAGGCTGCGGCGAATTCGTACAATTCGCTCCTATAGAAGAGAGGAGGCGGCAGAGATGAACAAAACGGATCGTTTGTTAGCCATCGTCATCGAATTGCAGCGCAAAGGGGTATTGCGGGCAGAGGATTTGGCGGCCCGCTTCGAGACGAGTACGCGGACCATCTACCGGGACATTCAGGCGCTTAGCGAGGCGGGGGTCCCGGTTGTCGGCGCTCCGGGGCAGGGCTATTCCTTAATGGAGGGGTATTTTCTGCCTCCGGTGAGCTTTACGGTGGAAGAAGCGGTGGCGCTGCTGATCGGAACGGACTTTGTCGAACAAAAGTTCGATACCGGGTATGGCGCGAAGGCGCAGAGCGCCCGGGGTAAGATCGAAGCCGTCTTGCCGGAGAGCGTCCACAGCGAGGTGTCCCGGGTCCGCGCAACCATGCGGCTGCTGGCAGCGGGCGACGCGCCGATCAACGGGCGGGAGAAGCAATACTTGGAAGCTCTGCGGCAAGCGATATTGGAGCGAAGGAAGGTTAAGTTCCGTTACTTGAAGAACAGGCCGGAGGTGGATGGGAACCGCCATAGCCACCGCACGACCGCCCCTTACGGGCTTATCCTTGTTCGCGGCTCCTGGATCTTGCTGGCGCATTGCGAGCTGCGGCAGGAGCTTCGCCATTTCCGGTTGTCCCGAATGAGCGGCTTGGCCGTTCTGGAGGACCCGTTCTCGTTTCCTCCGGATTTTCAATTGGAGGATTACTTGCCTGCGGATGACCGGAACGTGCGGGTGCGTATTCTGGCAAATCCGGCGATCGCGGATCGGGTAAAGGAAACGTGCAGCTTTTATCTGGAAACCTTCGAGGATCGGGAGGAAGGCTTGGTCATCACATTTCGCGTCCGGCAGCCCGAGGAGCTGCTGCATTGGGTGCTCGGCTGGGGTGCGAATGCCGTGGTGCTGGAGCCTGAGGCGCTACAGATCCGGGTCCGGCAGGAAGCCGAAAAGATGTTGGAGCGCTACTGACATACTGTTGTCAGTAGCGTTTTTGTATAGTAAGAGCAGATGATGAAAAGGAGCTGGGATAAGCTATGAATACAACGGAAGTTTTGCGGAATTTTGAGGAAATTACGGAGCATTACATTCAGGAGCTGGAAGGGTTCAGCATGGAACAGTTGAAGCGGCAACCGGGGGAGAACGAATGGTCGCTCGGACAAATGTACCAGCATTTGATCAATGCTGCATTGTACATGCAGCTTGCCAATGCGGAGCGTTGTCTGACGCCAGCCGGGGATGACGCCGTATCCGCAGGAGAAAAGACGGAGGTGGGCGAGGCCGTATTCGAGCAAGGAGGCTTGCCGCCGGTGCGTATCCAGGTCCCGCCTTCACCACAATACACGCCTCAGGAGCCTGAAAGCAAAGAGCAGCTGGTCGAAGGGCTGAGTTCTGTCGTGCGCCATATGAACGAGATTGCGCTAAAGCTGGAAAATGCGCCGCTGCACCATACCGTCGCCCATCCCCGGTTTGGAGGACTGACCGCGGAAGAATGGTTCAGGCTCGTCGAAATGCATTACCGCCACCATCTTCTCCAGAAGGACCGTTTGAAGCAAGTTCTCGCGCCTAGCGTTTAACTGCGGCGGGAATGAACAGGAGGGATCGCCAGATGCCGGACCAATCGGGACCTGGGCAGGAGCGTTACTGGATCGGCGTCGTTTCCGCTTCCCATGTAAGCCGGGGCGTATGGGGCGGGTTCGCCCAGCTGTGCCACGGCAAGTCCGCGCCGCTTCGGAGGATGCGCCCCGGAGACTGGCTCATTTATTATTCTCCGCGTACGGACATGAAAGAAGGGAAACCGCTGCAAGCTTTTACCGCTATTGGACAAGTGGCGGACGACCGGGTTTACGAATACCGGATGTCCGATTCCTTCGTGCCGTTCCGCCGGGATATCCGCTATGTGCCCTGCAGCGAAGTGAAAATCGCCCCGCTGCTGGATCGGCTCAGCTTTACGCGCGAGAACCGGTATTGGGGGTATAAGCTCCGCTCGGGCCATTTCGAGATCGCGCGGGAGGACTTTCTGACGATTGCCGGAGCGATGCTGGGCGAGGCGGGAATTCTCAACATAGAGGCAGGAAATATATCTGTATCTTGAGGCTGGACTTGCCCAAGCGACGAGCTTGGGACGGTCCGGCTTTTCTTTTTTTTAGCAGACTGTAACTTATCCCACCGACGTTCTTGTTCGGGAAAGCTAAGGGCGAATTTTTTACCTTGCCCGGATGGGCGCAATCTTCGAAAAGCTTTACGGCATAAAGGATTACATGACGCGGTATACAGAGCATCAACAAGCGGAGGGTTCTTCGCCCGAAGATTGGCAGAGCTCGGCTATAGCGACGAGCAAGTTGAGAAACTGTTACGGAGCGATTGTTTTTTCTTAGTCAGTACTACCTATTATCGACGTGGTGGTTTTTTTAGCCCTTCTATTTAATTTTTTGATCAACTATTTTCGTCCCCACAGTGCCATTGCAATAATTTCTATTAAACCCACTACGATAAAAACTATTGATCCTACCATAAGAGATGTTTGAAGATCTACGTTTAAAATGCTAGGCAAAATTGTGAATAGAATAATAAAATTCAAAATATTCCATGGCAGTCTTTTTTTAAAAAAATTAAGTAGTACTTGCTTCATTGTACAATTTCTCCCTTTTAAGTTTGTTTAAATTTTACCATATTATCGAATTTCTTGCGCTATGCTAACTACTGCATCTGTTGCAGGAACAATTGCTGCTATGCAAGCAACTATGCTTTTCTTTTCGGTGACTCCTCCTGCTTGGTTTGCTTCAGCGGTGACCGCCGTTGCAGCAGCAGGAGCATGGATGCTTATAAACACAGACAAAGGAGCAGGCACTTACGTAGACTTTTATGGATGGTATGGAACTTTTTTTAGATTAAAGGTTTAGACAGCTTTCCCCGTCGTCACTACGGCGCGCTAATGCTGCTTAATATATGAAATAAGCTTCCCTTGACAGGGAAGCTTATTTCATAACATAAACGATTAATATGGTTTAAAGAGAGCTTCCAAAACAGCCAAAGCTTTCTGTTGGTCGCTCTCGCTTTGTTCAAGAAGCAGAGAAATCGCGTTCCAAACAATATCATGCCGCCGTATGTCTTCGAACTGATCGAAGTCAAACAAAGCGAATGTGCTGACCTCCAGCGCCTCCGCGATTTTTTCAAGAGTCTTGGTTCTGGTCTTGAGGGGAACATAAACATAAGCCCATCTTATTTAGAGCAACCGAAAAAAGACTTCCCGGATGCGAAACAGATTACAATTCAGAGAATTGATTCCAATCAGACTGATATTTCTTCTCGTTTAAATCAAAATCCTGAAACAACACCAAATGCTGCTCTTATCGACTGGGGGACAAGAGACGAACTGACCTTATGGCAATTAATCCAAAATGATAGCAAAAGGGATCCATATATTCTTTACGCATCAGTAGCAAAGGGACAACAAATCAAAACTACACAAGCCATAGAAAAAACAACGCAAACCACTTATACGGCTGAAGTTTCAGGATCGATTAAAGGTCTCGTCAATTTAAAAGGAACTGGCTCAGTTCAGGGTACTGTTAAATCTACGGTTACTAATGAAACTACTTTATCCGGACCTCCTGAAACAAGCAGCTCAAACAGTCGGTTTTTTTATATGCAAGCTGCCTATAATCTTTATTCATGGGGAGTCAAAACTTATGGTGTTCCAAGCGGCAATGAGATAAAAGCATATTTAGGCGGAGTATACGTTCCTGTTTGGTTGTACTTTTCTGTCGACAACTAATTGATATTTTTTACTCTTTTGTTGACGATTAACTCTTCTTCCTTACATAATGCATTAAGACAATAATTACTGGGAGGAAGAATGAGAAAAGAAAATTATGCAGTCCTGTTATCTTTGTTAAGTTTGATTATCAGTGGTTGGTTAGTGATTTCCGATCTTACCCATGAAAAGAAAATTGAAACTCCTCCAGTTCCAGCTTCAACTTTGCGTGGGGACTTCTCTTTGAATCAAGGTGGAGTCTATACATCGGTGACACAAAATGGTGATTTGTGGATTTATATTTCCAACCAAGATAAGTTCTATTTTATCTCTAAGCCAGATGCCAATGGAAAGTTTAATGTTACTTCAGATACTCTGTTAAAAAAACAGTAGTATGCATTCTAGTTCATCCTAATTACCTCGATTTTGGCTTGAATGGCGATTTTGATTTCGTGGAACAATGCAAAAAAAAACGACTCTTGTTCGCATTACGCGGCAAGAGCCGTTTTTTTTGGTTTTTCTTCGAATTTATTATCAAGTCCTTGGCTTCTCAAACGATAGGTATGGGTCCCCTGGTTCACCAGCTCTAGAACCCAAGCGACTACAGTACCAGGTTCCATTGGTATTTTTTACGGACCTCGTAGGGGAATCTTTTGCGGGTATGGCTCTACGGAGCAGGGCACGGCCTACCCCCGAAGAGCCGCGCACTCCCATTACAGCGTCTGCCCGCTGTCCACCGTAATGATCTGGCCGGTCATGGCCTCCTGCTCCAAGGCGGCGCAGATCATGCGGGCGATATCCTCGGGCGTGGAAATGCGCTGCAGCAATAGCTGCGGGGCCAGCCGCTTCATTTGCTCTTCCTTGCCGTCCCACCAACGGGTCGCGACGGCTCCGGGAACGATGCAGGAGACGCGGATATACGGCGCCAGAGCGCGTGCCAAAGATTTCGTCAGGCCGTGAACGGCCGCTTTCGATACGGCATACGGAAGCGAAGAGCCTAATCCGGTGATCCCGGCGATGCTGCCTACATTCACGATGGCTCCCTGCTTGTTGCTCTTCATGAAAGGAGCCACGGCTCTCGCGCAGAAAAACATCCCCTTCACATTGACGTTGTAAAGCTCGTCCCATACCTCGTCCGTCGCCGCTTCCAGATCGTCCATCGGAATATGCCGGGTGATTCCGGCATTATTCACGAGCAGGTCCACCGTCCCGAACTGCCGGACCGCCTGATCGACCATATCCCGCACCTCGCGGTCTTGGGAGACGTCGGCCCGGATCGCCACCGCTTGTCCGCCCATGTCCTTGATGCTCTGAACCGTTGTTTCCGCGTCGGCAGCAGATCGCGAATAATTGACGATGACCGTCGTTCCTCGCTCAGCCAATGCAAGACAGGCCGCTCTGCCGATCCCCGTACCTCCGCCCGTTACAAGTGCTACTTTATTACGCAAATTCATTGAAAATGCCCTCCCTATCCTTCGTTGCTTACTATAAGGCGATTGTACGTCAAGAATCGAATTCTGTATAATTGAATTAAGTGAATAGAGAGTTCATGAAAATTGAATTTGATAGCTCGAGGGATGAGAATGGACCTAAAAATGCTAAAAACGTTTCAGACGATCGTGCATCACGGCAGTTTCATCCGCGCCGCCGAAGAAATGAATTATGCCCAATCGACCGTCACGATGCAGATGCAAAAACTGGAATCCGACTTGGGCACCCAACTGATCGAACGCGGGAAAAAAATCCGGTTAACCGAAGCGGGGCGGCTGCTTTACGAGCAAAGTCTGCCTATTGTCAGAGACATGGAGCGGGTACAGCAAAATATGTCCGAGCTGCAATGGGGCATGGCGGGCAGCCTTCGTTTGGGCGTGACGGAACCGACGGCAAGCTACCGGCTGCCGGCCATTTTGAAGAAGTTTTTGACCCGGTATCCGAAGATTCGCATTGCGGTGGAATTCGGAAGTACGCCGTCGCTGAGCGAGCGGCTGCTTCAAGGCGACATCGACTTGGCCCTTTGCTCGGCGCCGGATTTGGGAACCGAGCTCTACTTCGAGCCTTTGTTCAAAGAGCCGTTTCTCGTCTTGATGCCCGAAGACCACCCGCTGACGAAGCAGGAGGTCGTCGAACCGGATCAGATCCGGGAGCATCCGCTGCTCATCACCTCAAGCACTTGTCCGTATCGGCGTAAGCTTGAGATGGTCATGCAGGATTCCGGGGGCATGCCGTTAAACACGATGGAAATCGGCAGCATGACGGCCTTGAAATATTATGTCGCCGGCGGATTGGGCATTGCGCTTGTACCAAAGATTACCGTAGATTCGCTGCCGGAAGGAACGACGGCCCGGGCCATAAGCGGCGAACTCATCGAGATGACCTTCGGCTTGCTCTGCAAAACGTCGGAGGTTCCTTTGAAGCTGGCGGGAGCGAAGCTGTATCAATTTCTCAAGCAAGAGCTCCGGTAGACAAGCGCAGGGACGGGCGCGCTCCTGACGGACGTTCTTTAAGAAACAGTTAAGAACGGGATAAGAGGCATTTAAAATCTCCTGCCTATACTTAAGCACAGTAGAATTTGAAAAACAGTACTGGCAGGAGTGATTGGAACTTGTTCGTTTTATGGGATGCCTTTGTCGCGTTGGTTCTAGGGTTAGTCGAAGGAATGACCGAGTTCGTTCCGGTGTCGTCTACCGGGCACATGATTATCGTGGACGATTTTTTGTTTCAAACGAAGCGCATGTTTTCACCGGAAGCCGCCGTCGCGTTCAAGATCGTGATCCAGTTGGGCTCCATCCTGGCGGTCGTCGTTCTGATGTGGGACCGATTTATGGACCTGCTCGGCCTTCGTAAAAGCCAAGGACAGACCGCTTCCTGGCCGCGCCTGAACCTGTGGCAAGTACTGGTGGGGCTCCTTCCGGCGGGGATTTTGTACTTGTTGCTGGACGATTACATCGACACCTACCTGTTCTCCACCGAGACGGTCGTAATCGGCCTGGTAGCGGGAGCCGTGCTGATGCTCGTGGCGGAGTGGCTCCGGCCGAGCAAGCCGAAGACGGAGACCGTCGATCAGATGACCTACAAGCAAGCCGTCGCCGTCGGCTTATTTCAATGCTTGTCCATATGGCCGGGATTTTCCCGCTCGGGATCGACGATCTCGGGGGGCGTCCTGACGGGGATGAGCCATCGCGCGGCGGCGGATTTTACCTTCATTATGGCCGTACCGGTTATGGCCGGCGTGAGCTTTTTTTCGCTTTTGAAGCACTGGGAATATTTTACCCCCGACGTTATATCGTTCTGTGCCGTCGGCATGATTAGCGCGTTCGTCTTTGCGCTGCTATCGATCCGGTTCTTCTTGAAGCTGATTCAGCGCATCAAGCTCATTCCGTTCGCCATTTATCGCTTGGCGCTGGCCGCTCTGATCTATTTTGTGTTCCTGTAGACAAAAACAGGCTCCTGCCGCAAAGGACAGGAGCTTTCCCAACTCACTGATAAGGGAACTGCGACGAATACCCGCTGAATTGCTGCTGCGCTTGCTGAACCTTCTGCTGCTCCTCGGCCTCCAGCTTATACCATCCGTTTTGAAACATCAGGTTAAACAGCTCGCGGGCGCTTTGATGCGTTTCCGTCAAAATCTGGAGCATATCGGTATGAAGCTGCTCGTGGCTGGCCTCGCGGACGGCCACGTTGAAGTTGTCGGTCAACAATTTGCATGTGGCCAGTCCGTCGTTGAGGAAGTCGCGGTCGTTCATCTCCGGTCCTTTGACCTGCGGCAGCTGTCCGCTTTGCGGATTGGCGATTTCGTTAGGGTTCTGGGCTTGCTGGCCTGGCATCGGCTGCATCCTCCTTCCTTGGAATTATTGGGACGCCTGCTGCGCCTGCTGCGGACGGGGCAGGTTGGCCATAGCGGCGTTATTGTCTACTTGCAAATGCGTGAGCAGCTTTTCATAATGGCGTTGATGCATCTGTCCGGCTTTGTCGAGCGCTTGTTTAATTTGCGGGTTAGTCGCCTGCTGGGCAAAAAAATGAAATTTCTTAAAAGCCGACAGCTCCCATGACAGCGCATCCTTCAGGTAGAGCAAATCTTTCGTGGTGATCACGCGCGGCGGAACGGGAATCGGCGGCTGCGTCTGCTGAGCGGGAGGGGTCATCGTCGCTGGCATAAGATCGCTCCTTTTCAAGTGAATTGGCGTACATGGTATAGAATGAGCTATTCCGGGCCGAATATGCTTGGCGGAAAATGGAGAAGAGGTACAGCCTTACAGGATCGAATCGATCCCGTAGGGCTTTTTTTAACCAATGGAAAATTTTTGTGTCACCTTAACTCACATTGGTAGTCAAAAAAGCTGTGAAAAACGATTGATTTTTTAAGAAAAGTGAGTATAATCGAAATTAACAAAAAATTTAAAAAAGAACCACTGTACCGATAATCGGTACAAAGAAGGGAGAGGTCTTATAAGCTTCCATCATCTTGGAGCCCGAAAGTGACGCGGGAAGGACCTATTTGGGATGAACGGACGGCGCTACATGAACATCTCCTTCCATGCGCACAATAGCTACGATGCCGTTACTTATTTTTACAAAAAGGGGGTAAGAGATGGTGGTTAACTACATCCTTCGGCGAATCGTGTTTATGATTCCGGGGCTGATCGGGATTGCACTGATTACGTTTATTATCTCGCGAGTCCTGCCCGGCGACCCGGCGGTGATGCTGGCAGGCGAACAAGCCCCTCCGGCTGTAGTCGAGAAAATTCGTCAAGAGATGGGGCTGAACAATCCGCTCTACGTACAATTTGTCGATTACGTCAAGCAGCTGCTGCAAGGGGATTTCGGACTGGCCTGGCATACGGGCAATACGGTGCTCGGTGATTTTGCCACGCGCTTCCCCGCTACGCTGGAGCTGACCATTGCGAGCTTTATCATTGCCGTCCTCGTCGCTGTTCCCGTCGGAATTATCGCCGCTACAAAGAAAGAATCGGTCGTCGACCACATTTCGCGCATTTTCTCGCTTATCGGGGCCTGTGTTCCCGTCTTCTGGCTCGGAATGATCCTCATTTCCATTTTTTATTCCAAATTAGGCTGGGCCCCGGCGCCGCTGGGCCGCATCGGTGAAGACATTAACCCGCCTACGCATGTTACCGGATTATACTTGATCGACAGCTTGCTTTCGGGTGATTTCATCGCCTTTCAGAAAACGCTTTCACATCTGATTCTGCCTGCCATCTGCCTAAGTACGGGGACTATGGCGATCATTGCCCGCATGATGCGCTCCAGCATGCTGGAAGTGATCGGACAGGACTTTATCCGAACGGCTCGGGCCAAAGGGATTTACGAGCGCACCGTCATTCTGAAGCACGCTCTCGTGAATGCGCTGATTCCCACTTTGACCGTACTCGGCTTGCAGTTCGGCTATCTGCTGGGCGGCGCGGTCATTACCGAAACGATCTTCGCTTGGCCGGGGATCGGCGGCTATGTGACCGAATCGATTCTGGCGACCGATTATGCGCCCATTCAGGCGTTTACACTGATCAGCGCCATTCTGTACAGCGTCATCAATTTGGCGGTGGACCTGCTTTACGGGTTCATTGATCCGAGAATTCGCTACGAATAACTGCCGCGGAAAGGAGAGTTCGACACGTGAGTAAATTTACAGCTTCCATTCTGGCTGCCAAGGCGAAGACGCGGGAAGGCAGCAAGGCGGCGGCGACGCTCAGACTGCTGCTTCGCAACCGGCTGGCCGTAATCGGCCTTGCGTTTATTGTCATCTGGTCCGTTTTTGCCTTGATTGCGCCGGCCATCGCTCCGTACGGGCCGAACGAGACGAATACGGCAGTCAAGCTTCAGGCTCCGAGCGCGGCGCATTGGTTCGGGACGGACAATTTCGGCCGGGACATCCTCAGCCGGGTGCTCTACGGAGCGCAAATTACGATCTGGTCCGGCCTGATCGCCGTTGGCATTTCCTTCTGCGTCGGCGTTCCGCTGGGCGGGATCGCCGCTTATTACGGCGGAATGCTCGGGAATATCATCATGCGGATCATGGACATGCTGCTTGCTTTTCCTTCTCTGGTGCTGGCGATGGCGATCGCCGCTTCCATGGGGCCGGGACTGACCAGCGCGATGATTGCCGTTGGCATCGTCGGCGTCCCCGAATTCGCGCGGCTGATGCACGGGCAGACCATCTCGCTGCGGGAGAAAGAGTTTGTCGAAGCGGGACGGGCCATCGGTCTGAAAGACTCCGTCATTTTGTTCCGGCACATTTTCCCCAATGCCCTGGCTCCGCTTATGGTGCGGGTAACGCTCGGCATGGGCTTCGCGATTCTGACGGCGGCCAGCCTGAACTTCCTCGGGCTTGGGGTCAAGCCGCCGACGGCGGAATGGGGCGCCATGATCTCCGAAGGCCGCGGCTACATTATTTCCGGCGACTGGTGGATCGTTACTTTTCCGGGACTGGCCATCGCCACCTCAATTCTCGGTTTCAACTTGCTTGGCGACGGTTTGCGCGACGTGCTGGACCCGCGGCTTCGCTCAAGCAAATAACTTGATATGCTGGACCATCTGACAACTTTGAGGGGGAAGAACACATGAAGAAGCACCAATGGTTAGCCGGACTTGCCGCAAGCGCATTGCTCTTGACGGCCGTGGGCTGCAGCCCGAATGCGAACCAGAAGCCGGACGCCTCCGCCGCGCCGGAGCAAAGCAAGAAGGACAAGATCATCACGATTGCCTACTCGGACGGCGGCACCACCATGGACCCGGCCGAAGCGAGCGACCTGACCTCCGACACGCTGGTCGTCGCCGCGTACGATCAATTGGTGACGTACGGGGTTAAAACCGTGGACGGCGGGCAGGTGGCGAAGACCGATGAGATCAAGCCGATGTTGGCCAAAAGCTGGACCGTATCCGACGATAAGCTGACCTACACCTTCAAGCTGCAGGAGAACGCCAAGTTCCAGAGCGGGAATCCGGTAACGGCCGATTCGGTTGCCTTTTCGCTCGACCATCTGAAAAACTCCAAAGCGGGCAGCTTCCTCTATCAATTATCCGGCATTAAAGCTTACACCGTGAAAGACGCGCAGACGATCAGCATCCAGCTGGAAAAAGAAAACCATACGTTCCTGCAAATGCTGGCATTGTACAACTTCTCCGTTCTGGATGAAAAAGTGATCAAAGAGAAGGGCAACGACTTCCTGACCAAAAATGCGGCCGGCTCCGGTCCGTTCACCATTGAGAAATGGGACCCGGCCTCGGAAGCCGTCATGACGGCGAACAAAAACTACTGGCAGGGCGCTCCTCAAGTGGACAAAGTAACGATGAAGTTTTTGAAGGAAGCTTCGAACCGGGTCATGCTGCTCGGCAAAGGCGATGTCGACCTCGCGATCGAGATTCCTCCGAAGGACGTCGCTGATCTGAAGAACAACGCCAACCTGACGGTCAAGTCCGATGCGAGTAACCGTATTTTGTATTTTGCGCTCAACACGACCAAGAAGCCGTTCGACAACGTAAAAGTCAGACAAGCGCTCGCTTATGCGGTTCCTTACGATCAATTGGTGCACGATGTCATGTACGATCAGGCCAAGCAGCTGAAAAGCTCAGTGCCGAGCAACACGCCGGGGTACTCTGATTCCGGATTTATTTACAAGCATGACTTGGACAAAGCGAAGCAGCTGCTGAAAGAAGCCGGTTACGAGAACGGGCTCAGCTTCGACCTCACGCTTGGATCGGGCTTCCAGGACTGGGAGGACGACGCCGTCCTGATGCAGGCCGAATTCGCCAAAATCGGCGTCACGATGAACATCCAAAAGGTCGCGCGCGCCCAATTCCTGCAAATGCAAAGAGAGCGCAACCTGACGGCGTACATCTCCAAATGGACGTCCTTCGTCAACGATCCGAGCTACCATCTGGGCTTCCTGCTGTACGGAAAAGGCACCTCGAACTACGGCAACTACAAGAACGCGAAGGTCGACGAGCTGTGGGAGAAAGCCAACAACGAGCCGGATCAAGCGAAGCGCAACGAGATGTACAAGCAAGCGCAGGAGCTGATTACGGCGGACGCGCCTTGGCTGTACCTGTACGAATACAACCGCATTGTGGGGATGAACAAGAACCTGAAGGGCTACGTGTACTATCCGGATGAAATTCTCCGCTTCTATCCGATGAGCAAGGGGCAGTAACAGTTCCAAGCAGAAGGGAAGGCTAAAGCGATGGATTGGAAAAAGACGGTACTGGAAGAAATCGATAAACGTCAGGACGAGCTTATAGACTTGTGCTGTAAATTGATTCAATTTCCAAGCGAAAATCCGCCGGGCGATACCCGCGACATCAGCAAGTTTATTACCGATTATTTGAAGGAAGCCGGAATCGAGACGGCCGCGCACGAGTCGGAGCAGCATATGTTCAATCTGCTGTCCACTGTGGGGACGAAGAGCGACAAGCATTTGCTCTTCTGCGGGCATACCGATGTCGTACCGGCGGGCGACTTGTCCCGCTGGGACTTCCCTCCCTTTGCCGGGGAGGTGAAGGACGGCTACATTCTCGGCCGCGGCGCTTCGGACATGAAATGCGGCTTGGGCGGACTGATCTTCGTCACCGCATTATTGAAACGTCTCGGCGTGCCGCTGGCGGGGGAGCTGTCCTTGTTTATCGTACCGGACGAGGAAACCGGAGGACACTTCGGCGTGCCGTGGGTGCTGGAGCGGGGATTGATTACGGGGACGGCGGCGGTCATCGCCGAGCCGTCCTCGCCGGAACATCCGACCATTGGTCAAAAAGGCAGCAGTTGGTTCGAATTTACGGTCGAGGGCACGCCGGGGCACGGAAGCTTGTCGCCGTTCAAGGGCGATAGCGCCATCGTCAAGGCGGCCAAAGCGATCGAAGTGCTGCAGCGGCTGACGGACATGAAGCCGAACATTCCCGAAGAGATGCGCGACATTATCGAGATTTCGAAGAACTATGTCCGCGAGCGGGAGAAGACCGATGTCAGCGCCGTTTACGATCACGTAACGATCAATATCGGAACGATTCACGGCGGGACGAAAGCGAACGTGGTCGCGGACCGCTGCACGATCGAAGTCGATTCGCGCGTGCCGTTCGGCATCGACTACCGTGATGTATTGAACGAGGCGAAGCGTCTGCTGCTTGAAGTCGGAATCGAGGCCGAGCTGAAGCCGATCGGCTTCCGGGGCAATGCGAACTGGACGCCTTCGACGGAGGAGATCGTGCGTTACTTGGTCGAAAGCATCACCGATGTCAGCGGGAAGGAAGCTTACGGCGTGCTGCAATGGGCGTCGAGCGATGCCCGCCACTTCCGCAATCACGGGATTCCGGTGCTGCAGTACGGGCCGGCGGAGCTGTCCACGATCCATAACTTCAACGAGCGCGCGCCGGTTTGGCAAGTCGTTCAAGCGGCCAAAGTGTATGCGCTGACCGCGCTCAAATATTTGGGCACGACCGACGGCAACTAACGGTAAAGCCAGCCAGAAAAGGAGGACGGGGCAATGAACGCTTTACTAGAGGTGCAGGGACTGCAAACGGAGTTCGTCACCCGTTCCGGCGTGGTGAGGGCGGTTGACGGGGTCGATCTGGTGCTGCACAAGGGGGAGACCTTGGGGGTCGTCGGCGAATCGGGCTGTGGCAAAAGCGTCACCTCCATGTCGATCATGGGACTGCTCCCCAAGGGCGTCAGCCGGATTGCCGGCGGAGATATCCGGTATAACGGTACAAGCCTGCTCTCCCTGTCCGCCGCCGAGCTGCGGAAAATTCGCGGCAACAAGATGGCGATGATTTTTCAAGAGCCGATGACTTCGCTCAATCCGGTGTTCAAGATCGGTTCGCAAATTGCAGAGACGGTCCGCTTCCACATGAAGGTGAGCAAGAAGGAAGCCTGGAGCAGGGCGGTCGAGATGCTGACCAAGGTAGGCATTCCCCGTCCTGAGCAGATTGCCATGGAATATCCGCATCAGCTGTCGGGCGGGATGCGGCAGCGGGTCATGATCGCCATGGCGATGGCGTGCGGCCCCGAGGTGCTGATCGCCGACGAGCCGACGACTGCGCTCGATGTGACGATTCAGGCGCAAATTCTGGACCTGATGCGCGAGCTGCAGGAGGCGCAGGGGACGGCCGTGCTGCTCATTACTCACGACCTCGGCGTCGTGGCGGAGACGTGCCAGCGGGTCGTGGTGATGTATGCCGGTCAGGTGGTCGAGGAAACCGACGTGAAGACGCTGTTCCGGCAGCCGAAGCATCCGTACACCCGGGGGCTGCTGGCTTCCTTGCCGCAGCTTGCGGGCGAGCAGCACCGTCTGGAGCCGATTCCGGGCAGCGTGCCGAATCCGGCGGAGATGCCGAAGGGTTGTCGGTTCGCTCCCCGCTGCGCCTTCCGGACGGATGCATGCGATACCGTGCCTCCGCAGCTGACGGAGGTCGAGACCGGGCACAAATGCCGCTGCTTGCTCGTTCAGGAGGGACTATTATGAGCGCATTGCTGGAGATTCGCAATCTGAAGAAGCACTATCCGATCCGCAAAGGCTTATTTTCAAAACAGGTTGGCGTCGTCAAGGCGGTCGACGGCGTTAACCTGACCATCGAGAAAGGCGAGACGCTGGCGATCGTCGGGGAATCCGGCTGCGGAAAATCGACGACGGGCCGTTCGATTCTGCGCCTCATCGAGCCGACCGAAGGCGATATTTTCTTCGAGGGAACCGACGTGCGGAAGCTGTCGCCGGAGGAAATGCGCAAGTTCCGCACGAAGATGCAAATCGTGTTCCAGGACCCGTACGCTTCGCTCGATCCGCGGTGGACCGTGCAGCAGACGCTGGAGGAGCCGCTCCGCACGCACGAGAAGCTGTCTGAGGACGAGCTGAAGCGCCGCGTAGCGGAGCTGATGGAAGTCGTGGGACTGTCCTCGTACCATGCTCACCGTTACCCGCACGAGTTTTCCGGCGGGCAGCGGCAGCGGATCGGGATAGCTCGCGCACTCGCGCTGAAGCCGAAGTTCATCGTATGCGATGAGCCGGTGTCCGCGCTGGATGTGTCGATCCGCGCCCAGGTGCTCAATCTGATGCAGGAGCTGCAGGAGCAGTTTTCGCTCACGTACATGTTTATTTCCCACGATCTGTCCGTCGTGAAGTTCATCAGCGACCGGGTCGGGGTGATGTACCTGGGCCGCATGGTGGAGCTGGCGCCGACCGAGGAGCTGTACGACAAGCCGCTGCACCCTTACACGCAGGCACTGATGTCGGCCCTGCCCGTGCCCGATCCCGAGACGAAGCGGGAGCGAATTATTTTGACCGGCGACGTGCCAAATCCGCAAAATCCCCCCGCCGGGTGCGCGTTCCATACCCGGTGCCCGGTCGCCAAGCCCGAATGCGGGAGCGTCCCGCCCGAGTGGAAGGAAGTCTCTCCCGGGCGGAGCGTGGCTTGTCACTTGTATTCATGATAAATTTAAAAGTGATGGGCAATTATGGGTTTGGGGGCTAAGCTGTCATGCTGAAAACATTAGATAATGCGCTGGAGCTTTTGGAATATTTTACAAGGGAAACGCCGTCTTGGGGCGTGCGGGAATTGGCGAAAGAGATGGACATGAGCCACTCGATCGTTCACCGCATCTTGACGACCTTCGAGTCCCGCGGATTCCTGATTCAAAACGACGAAACGAAAAAGTACGAGCTGGGAACGAAGCTGTGGGAATACGGTTCGATTATTAGGGATAACCTCCGTATTTCCGATGTGATCCTGCCCGTTATGCATACATTATCCGAGGAAACGGGAGAATCCGTGTTCCTTACCTGGCTGGACGATCATGAAGGGATCTGCGTGGAAATTGCGGAAAGTCCGCAGCGGATCAAATATGCGATGTCTTCGGTCGGAGACCGGACGCCGCTCTATGCCGGAGCCTCCAACAAGGTCATTATGGCGTATTTGCCGAAAGCCGATCAGGAGGCGATCATCGACAAGGGCTTGAAGCCCAAGACCGGCAAGACGGTCATCGATCCGGAGAAGCTGATGGGGGATTTGGCGGCGATTCGCAAGGCGGGCTGGGCTTACTCCGTTGGAGAATACTCCGACGCGACGTTCGGGATCGCGCTTCCGATTTTTAATAAGCGGCGTGAAATCGTGGCGTCGCTTACGCTCGCCGGGCCGGAGTACCGGATGCCGGAAGCGAAAGTGTCGGAGGTGCTGGATATGATGCGCAGAAAGCGCGACGAGATTGAAGCGTGCTTGCACAAGCTGAGCATTTCGTCGGTCGCCGGAAGGCGTCATCCGATATCCTGACAAGGAATGTAAGTATTCCCGCCCGCTGATCGCCGATCGCCGTCTGCCGATCGTTCGGAAAAACGCAAGTTTTTGAAGAGGAGAGGGGAATGACACCATGTCTTTACAGCAAACGCTGCTTGTTTACGAAACGATGGATAGCGCCTATGTCAACGGGCATCACATCAAAGAGCTGTTCGCAGCCTATCCGGAGGTAGAGGTCTCCGTCCAGACGGTACAGGGCGAGAAGGGCTCGACCGATTTTGTCAAAATTGTCATCCCGGGCATGAAAGGGAAGCGGAGCGGCGGGTCTGCGCCGACCTTCGGGATTATCGGACGCCTCGGCGGCATCGGAGCCCGCCCGTCCCGGATCGGCATCGTGTCCGATGCGGATGGCGCCGTGGCTGCGGTAGCCAGTGCGCTGAAGCTCGCGGACATGAAGCGAAAGGGTGATCATCTCCGGGGCGACGTGATCGTCACGACCCATATCTGCCCGGATGCACCGACCCGGCCTCATGAGCCGGTCGATTTTATGGACTCTCCCGTCGATATACTGACCATGAATCAATATGAGGTCGTGCCGGAAATGGAAGCGATCCTGTCCATCGATACGACGAAGGGCAACCGGGTCATCAACCATAAAGGCATCACGATTTCGCCGACCGTGAAGGAAGGCTATATTTTGCGGATCAGCGACGATTTGCTGCGCATCATGGAGATGACGACCGGTCAGCACCCGGTTACCTTCCCGATTACGATGCAGGACATTACGCCTTACGGCAACGATCTGTACCATATCAACAGCATTCTGCAGCCTGCGGTCGCTACGAATGCGCCGGTAGTCGGTCTGGCGATTACCGCGCAATCGACCGTTCCGGGCTGCGGCACGGGGGCAAGCCATGAGGTGGATATTGCTGCCGCGGTAAAATTTGCCGTCGAAACGGCGAAGGAAGTCACGAACGGCACCTGCTCTTTCTACAGCAAGGACGAGTTTGCGAAAATTCAGCAGCTTTACGGCTCGATGAAGGTTCTTCAGACGATGGGCGGCACGTCCGTCAACGCCTAATACCCGGTCCGGAGCGGATGCGCCGGCTGAAACGGAGATGGCTGAAGTGAAGAAATTAGGTACCGTTACCATCGGGCAGGCGCCCCGTCCGGATGTGACGCCGATTTTGGAACGGCACTTGGGGGACCGGGTTGAATTGCTTCAGGTCGGGGTGCTGGATGGGATGACGAAGCAAGAGATCGCCGCCTCGCTGTCTCCGAACTCGGAACACTATGTGCTGACCTCGCGGCTGGCCAACGGGGACGCCGTCGTGATGGCAAGGGAAAAAATCGCGCCGCTGCTCCAGCAAAAGATCGATTGGCTCGAAGAGGTGGGCTGCCGGCAGATCCTTGTTCTCTGCACGGGGGTATTCGACGGATTGACGACGAAGAATGCCCGTCTGCTGGAGCCCGACGAGCTGCTGGCCCCAATTGTCGCGGCGATGGTTCGCGGCATGCGGTTCGGCGTTCTCGTTCCTTTGGCCGAGCAGCAGGAGGCCTTGGCGGAGAAATGGAGGCATCACGGGCTTGATCCGTTCATCGCGGCCGCTTCGCCGTACGACTTCAGGGAAAAGCAGGCGCTTGCCGCATGCGCGCAGCTGAAGGACCAGGCGGACATCGTGCTGCTCGATTGCATGGGATATACGGAAGCGATGAGGGCGTTTGTCGCCAGGCATACGGGGCTGCCCGTGATTTTGTCCAATGCGCTGATGGCCAAGGTAATTTCGGAGATGATCTGAAAAGGCAAGTCAAATTTGCAAGATAGGAAGTTAGGCTATGGATACGTCTTTGATCAAAGTAAGCTGCGGCCTGCTGCAAAGCTGTCTCGGGCTCAAGCCGCACGAGAAGCTGCTGGTGGTCGCCGATGACCTGAAGAAAGACATCGGCGAAGCGTTATACGAGGCGGGGAAGCAGCTCGGCGCCGAGGCGATGCTGATGGTGATGAAGGAGCGGGAGAAGTCGGGACAAGAGCCGCCGTCGCCGGTTAGCGAGGCGATGAAGCGGGCCGATGTCGTCATCTGTGCGACCGAGCATTCCCTTACCCATACGAAAGCGCGCAAAGAAGCGGTGGCGCAAGGAGCCCGGTTAGCAACAATGCCGGGCATCACCCGGGATATGTTCCTGGAAGGCGCGATAGCTGCCGATTACGATAAAGTCCAACAGGTCACCGAGCAAGTGACCGACCTCCTCAGCCGCGGCAAGCGAGTACGGATCGAGAAGGACGGCAAGGTGCTGACCTTCTCCATCGAAGGGCGCAGCGGCATTTCGAGCACCGGCGTCTATGTGAATCCGGGAGAGTCCGGGAATTTGCCGTCCGGTGAAGGCTATATCGCCCCGGTGGAAGGGACCGCTTCGGGACAACTCGTGGTTGACGGCTCGATTGCGGACATCGGCAAGCTCTATAGTCCGGTGACGATTACGATGGAAAACGGCCGCCTCACCGAGGCGGAGGGAGAAGTTGCCGCGGAGCTGCTTCGGAAGCTCGGCGACGGCCAAGGCCGGCTCCTCGGCGAGTTCGGCATCGGCACGAACGACAAAGCCAGAATTACCGGCGTCGTGCTGGAAGACGAGAAGGTGTACGGTACGATCCACGTGGCCTTCGGCAGCAACCACACGTTCGGCGGAACGGTCGAAGCCGGGGTCCATATCGATCTGGTCGTGAACCGGCCAGACGTTTATATCGACGACGTGCTTATTTTAGACAAGGGCAGGCTGCTTGTTTAACCCGATGGGTGGGCCTGTTCTAAACCCAAGCGCCGTTAAGGGAGGACGCGAGACGTTCCTTTCCTTAACGGCGCTTTTCTTTTCGCGGCGAACTTGCTTCGAGGTGGCATTCCATTTACAATTTGTCTTTAAGGAGAAGTCGGTCGGTTGATCCCCATCATATGAGGTGCATGTTATGTCATTGAAGCCTCTCACCGCTTCATTTTTTCAACAGCCGACGCTGGAGCTGGCCCGTTCCTTGCTCGGCATGCTGCTCGTGAAGGAGACCGAAGCCGGCACGGCATCAGGCTGGATTGTCGAGACCGAGGCCTACATCGGCCCGGGAGATCGGGCGGCGCACAGCTTCGGCAATCGGAGGACAGCCCGAACGGAAGTGATGTTCGGTCCGCCCGGTCACGCCTATACCTATGTGATGCATACACATTGTCTCCTCAATGTGGTCAGCGGGCCGGTGGACCATCCGGAGGTAGTATTGATTCGGGCGATCGAGCCATGCATGGGAACGGAGCTCATGTACGAACGCCGCGGCCGGGATAAGAAGGAGCGGGAGCTGACCAGCGGCCCGGGGAAGCTGACGAAAGCGCTCGGCATTACGATGGACGATTACGGAAGGCCGCTCTTCGAATCGCCGCTCTATATCGCCGAAGGAAAAGCGTTCGGGCCGGTGGAGACCGGTACCCGGATCGGGATCGAGAACAGTGGCGAAGCCCGCGATTATCCATGGCGCTTTTGGATCGGCGGCAACCGGTTTGTCTCGAAGTAGAGGAGGTAGCGGATGAATCCATTTTCGCAGCGGGTGATCGAAATCATTCAAGGCATTCCGGAAGGGTATGTCATGACTTACGGTCAAATCGCCGGGCTGGCCGGAAGTCCGAGGGGGGCCAGACAGGTCGTGCGCATTCTTCATTCGTCAAGCGGCAAGCACGGACTGCCCTGGCACCGGGTGGTTAACGCCCGGGGGGAAATTGGAATCCAGCAAGAGGAAGGCCGCATGCTCCAAATGCTGTACCTTCGAGGTGAAGGCGTCGAGGTCGCCGACAACGGACAACTTGATTTGGACCGGTGGCGCTTCATTCCGCTTGACGAGTAACGGCTCTGAAGGCACGGAATATCATCATGCCATTTCGGGGGAGTAGGTTTATGTTCAAAAAAATAAGCTTAGCCCTCCTCTACGCCGTCATGGCTTTCCTCATCTACAGGTACGGGGAAGAGATTGTGGGGTGGTTTCAATCCTCCAGCGACATGGCTCTGGTCATCGTTGCGGCAACGGTTATGGCGTTGTTCCCGGTTATCCCCTATCCGGTTGTCGGCGGGGTCATTGGCGCGGCATTCGGGCCGGTGCTTGGTGCGGCGATCACATGGGCGGGCTCGACGGCGGCTTCGCTCCTGATGTTTTTATTTGTCCGTTACGGGTATCAGGAATGGGGCCAGCGAATGCTGTACCGCTACGAACGTCTCGGCAAGCTGACCGTTCTGTTCGAGCGGAACGCCTTTCTGACCATCCTCTTCGCCAGGCTCATTCCTTTCCTTCCGTCGATTATCATCAATGCGTATTCCGCTTTAAGCCGCGTTTCCTTTGCCGCGTATGCCGCGGCGTCCGCGCTGGGCAAAATCCCGGCCATGCTCTTGTTCGCGTTCGTAGGCAATACTTTGATGACGGAGCCGGGAGCGGTATGGATTACTCTGGGAATTTACGGGGGCTTCCTCGCGGTCACGCTACTGGCCTACCGGCAATGGAAACGAAGCAAGGAGCCGGTTCAAAGCAACCGGCAGGCATGAAAAAGAGAGGCGCCGTTGTACGTCGTTTGAACCTTCGTTGAGCAGGGGGATTTCATGCGTTTATTACCTTCAGGCGCTTTATATCTTGTATAGGTGAAAAACCAAACATTCGGGAATATTCACGGCTGAATTGCGACGGACTTTCATAGCCTACCCGGAATGCGACATCCGCGGCATCTGTTGACTCGGATAATAACAGACGCCGTGCTTCCTGCAGTCTCAGTTGTTTTTGGAACTGAATAGGGCTCATAGCGGTTACCTCTTTAAAGTGCCTATGTAGCGAAGAAGCACTCATATTCGCTATTTCCGCAAGCTCCTCAATCCGAAAGGACCTATCATAGTTATTCATGATATGTTTGATAACGTCTCTGATTCGTTTGGCGCTGCTTCCATCTATAGAAATTTGTTCCAGTATAACTCCGTGCTGCCCTTGCAGAACCCTGTAGAGAATTTCCTTCGTGAAGAGAGGAGCAAGTACCGGGATATCCTTAGGGTTATCCAGCAAACGTGCCAACCTGATTACCGCATCCAACAAAGATAATTCCATCCGGCTGACAAACATACCTCGCTTAGCGTTTTCTTTCGGGCCAACTCGTATGTCAGAATCGCTTAAAATCTCTAAGATTTGACTCGGGGTAAATTCAAGTTTGAGAGACAAATACGGAACTTGGGAAGAGGCTTCCATGACTTGGCCGGTAACCGGCAAGTT
Source organism: Paenibacillus oleatilyticus (assembly GCF_018998565.1). Taxonomy (GTDB): domain Bacteria; phylum Bacillota; class Bacilli; order Paenibacillales; family NBRC-103111; genus Paenibacillus_G; species Paenibacillus_G oleatilyticus. Next base: position 61,097 of record NZ_JAHNZO010000033.1, read on the forward strand.
AACGGATGCAACAAGGTAATCGGCAGGACCGTATCTAAAGCGCTCCTGTGCCAGCAATACCTCCTTCACACCCTGAACGACCATGCAAAAGGAAGGATTGTACACTCCAAAATTTGATCCAGTAACGTTAGATCGACGAGTGAAAAATAAAGACGGAATTGCAGTCGCGTGAACACCGTCCTGGCCTGAATAACGCTCAATGAGTTTGGCAAGCTCCCCCTGCTGTTCATATATTCGTTCAGACATAAACTCCTCCTGTTCCTCCATTCTTGATAGTTCCATCATAATTCAGATTCGTACGTAACGTAAATGGCTGTGAGAGTATTAGGCAATCATTTGAGAAGAATGAGATACCGATCGCCTTTTCATTTGCTGCATAATAAGGATGCCGAAGCAAAATGAGAAGGGAAAAACCAACCTAACCACAGCGGTGATATCTGATAATTACTTGAATTTTCAGACACTGTCCAAATTATTAGAGGTCAGTATGCCAAGTTAAAGGGGAAGATTAGGATGGATAAACAGGGGAAATATACAGTTATTACCGGAGCAAGCTCCGGTATAGGTTACGCGACAGCTAAAGCTTTCGCAAAACGTAAGAAAAATATCATACTTGTTGCTCGCCGCGAAAACAATCTGAATGAACTGAAAAGAGAAATTTTGCGGGATATTCCCGAGCTGGATATTGTGGTGAAAGCAGTCGATATATCCGTCAGTCAAAACGCCCATCAGCTCTATCGAGAATTAAATCAGTATCAAATCGAAACATGGATTAATAATGCAGGTTTCGGTAGTTATGACCGTGTTTCCGGTCAAGACTTGGAAAAGATTGAAACAATGCTGCGCCTCAACGTGGAAGCCCTAACTATATTTTCGTCCTTGTATGTGCGTGATTATAGAGACGTGGATGATACACAATTAATCAATATCTCTTCAGCTGGCGGATACACACTCGTGCCAACGGCCGTTACCTACTGTGCTTCCAAGTTTTTTGTCAGCGCGTTTACCGAGGGGTTGGCCCATGAACTGAAAGCCGCCAATGCAAAATTACAAGCTAAAGTTTTGGCGCCGGCGGCAACCAAAACCGAATTTGGAAAAGTGGCAAACAATACGAGCGAGTATGACTATGACAAAATTTTTAATTCATACCATACAAGCGATGTAATGGCCAATTTTCTCTTGCAGCTTTATGATAGCAACATGACTGTTGGTATAGTTGACAGAGAAACCTTTGAATTCAGACTTAGTGAACCACTTTTTGCTTATGCAGGTGATTCCAAGAATAACCAAAAAGTCCGACTGAACGATTGACACAGCTCAATTTTAAAGCGGTGGAGCGATTTATCGACGGCTGCCGTTGCCGTTGAACCAGAGATAGCAATAAAGCCGATTACACCATTAGAGTGGTGAAAACCGGCTTTTTTCAATGTTCAAAACTCCTTAGCGTTTTGCTGGCGGTGCCCCGAGTAGGAAACGTGTAAGAGGACGGGGGCTAGCCGCCCCTCCTACTTAATTTATCGACAAACTTATCGCTGAGCGGCAGGCCGGCGGTGAAGCTCCGCCAACGCTTCCGATTGCATAATTCGTTCTTCGATCCGCTCAAAGCCGCGCGCGGCTGCGCCGCCCTCGAAGCTGTACAGGAAGCGGGATGCCGAAGGCTTCACTTGGGCTTCCGCTTTCTGAGCGCGGGCCACAAGCTCCGTATGCTTCTCCTGCATGGCCGCGTAGGCCGCTTTCGTCTCCTCCAACTGCTGCGAGAGCTCTTCCGAGCGCTGCTTGGCGGCTTCGTACCACTCCGAGCATTCCAGCGACTTGTCCAGATAATGCAGCTTCGCTTCGACCGCTTGGCGGGCTTCCGCTTCGCGGCCGTCGGCTAGCGCTTCGGCCGCATTTTTCTCGCATTGAGCGGCCAGCCGGTTGTAGGCGTCGATTTGCATTTTCAACGACCGTTCCGTGCCGGACTGCTTGTTCAGCGTCCGATGGACCGCGTCGATTTCCTCTTTCATGGTACGGAGGTAGTGATTCAGCATCATCACCGGGTCCTCCAGCTTGCTCAGCGCCTCGTGTGCGGCGGCTCTCGATAGATCGGATAGTCTGGTTAATACTCCCATGGTTGTTCTAGCTCCTTTTGTCGTATTTTATCGTTTCATGTAGATTTACGTAGATTAATAGTTATGATAAGGGTTCATGACTGCGTAGTCTTCGTACGGCGCTTTCGGGACAAGCAGGCTGAGAACAAAATAGATCAGCGTGACGGTGCCGAAGCTGCAGAAGGCGGCGATGACGACCAACAGACGGACGAGCGTCGCGTCCAGACCGAAATATTGCGCGAGACCTCCACAAAGGCCGGTCAGTCTGCTGTTGCTGCGGGAGCGGTATAATCTTTTGTTCATAAAAACATTCTCCTTTCGAATATATATCTTTCATTTTCGTTAGTTATTTGTTTTGTGCTTGCTTCATGTCTTTATTGTAGTCTGATCGCCTTCTTGCGAAAACCGACCTGTGGCGGTTTTTGAACTGGACCTAAGGAGGGGAAGGCATTCTACCTAAGTCGGAATAAATGTAAAATATTTCCTTTAGACAAAGGACGTAATTTGTTTATACTAATGCTATCCTATAAAAGTTGGGGAGTAAGAATATGAGAAATGATCAAGGTTCTGAAAACGTTCCTAAAGCCAAGGGAGAGAAGGGGGAAAGGTTTACGACAAGCGGCTTCATTCTGGCCGCGATCGGGAGCTCGGTGGGGCTCGGCAACATGTGGAAGTTTCCTTACATTACAGGCAAGCATGGGGGAGCCGCATTTTTTCTGTTGTTTATTGTTTGTTTGATCGTCGTAGGGCTGCCGGTACTGTTGGCCGAGATGACTATCGGCCGGGGCGGCCGGGCGAACGCTTCGCTGGCTTTCTACAAGCTGACCAACAAAAAGGTATGGGGCTACTTTGGTTTTTTATCCGTCCTTACCGCTTTTTTGGTCATGTCTTACTACGCTGTCGTTGCCGGGTGGACGCTGCATTATACCTTGGAATCGTTTACAGGAATACTGTTCCAGCAAGGCGCCGATTACAAGGACAAGTTCCTTACGTTTGCGGGCGGGTATTGGCCTGTGTTCTGGCAAGCCGTCGTTATGATCCTCACCGCCTGGGTTATTGCGAGGGGCGTCTCCGGGGGGATCGAGAAGTTCAATAAAATTTTGATCCCGGGCTTCCTGATCATCCTGCTGGTGCTGATGGTCCGTTCGCTTACGCTTCCCGGCGCCGGCGCCGGAGTCGAGTTTTTCTTGAAGCCGGATTTCTCCAAATTGGACGCGGAGTCCGCTCTCGTTGCCTTAGGGCATGCCTTCTTCTCCTTATCGCTCGGGATGGGGATCATGATCACGTACGGATCGTATGTCGATAAGAGGCAATCCCTCGGCAGCGCAACGTTGGCGATCGGCTTCGGGGATCTGATTTACGCATTTATTGCCGGGATCGTTATATTTCCGACCGTCTTCTCTTACGGCTTGAAGCCTAGCGAAGGGGTAGGGCTGGCGTTCATGGCGCTTCCTGCCGCGTTCGCTCAAATGCCGTTTGGCGCGATCTTCGGAGGGTTGTTCTTCCTGCTGCTGGCGATCGCCGCGCTGACTTCCGCGGTCTCTATTCTGGAGGTTCCGGTTGCGTATGCGATGAACCGCTGGGGCTGGACCCGGAAGAAAGCGGCCGTGATCGTGTCCGCCGTATGCTTTGTGGTCGGAATCCCGTCCGCCCTCTCGGTTGGCGGCGTGCTCGGCTCCTTCACCCTTGGCGGAAAGTCGATCTTTGATTTGGTCGATTTTATGACGTCTTATGTGCTCATGCCAATTGGCGGCTTGGTCGTTACGCTGTTTACCGGCTACGCTTGGAAATTGGCCGGGGAAGAGGCGGGACTGACCAGCTTCTGGTACCGCGCCTGGATGTTCCTGCTGAGAGTCGTATCGCCGATTATGATCATTCTGGTGTTCCTGTATTCCGTCGGCCTTCTGTCCTTTTAGGACGGGAAGGGAATTATAAAACAAGAGAAGGGCAGGAGCCCTTCTCAGGCTGTCGGGAAATTTTCGACAGCCATTTTTTATATCTTCCTAAAAGACTTATTTTATCAATTGCTTAATCAACTCACGGTTTCTGCTCTGAAAAATGTCATTGTGGGAAGAAACCATGCCGCTTGCGTGCGCTTCCGGCTGAATGTACAGCTTGGCCTGGTTGACTGCATTTGCCGCGTCATGAAACGCTCCGGCAATCAAATGCACTTTCCCTTCATATGAAATAATGTCTCCCGCCGCAAAAATCCCCGGCTCGGATGTAGCACTGTTCGACTGGCCGGCCAGGAAGTATTCGTTCGCCATCTCAAGTTTTACCTCGCTATTTTCCAGCAACGATCTGTCCCGTTCATAGCCGTGATTGATAATCACTTCGTCAATGGTCAGCTCCCGTACTTCGCGCGTCTCATGGTTGGTCAGCTCCACCCGCTCTATCTTCTCCTGGTTGGAGGCCGCAATCAGCTTCGTAATTGTCGTGTGAAAGAAGCATTGGGCCGAGCTGTTCAGCAGCTGCTTCACCTGTGCCTCATGGCCGGATAGCGTATCCTTGCGATAAGTCAAATACACCTGCTTGGCGATGGGCTCCAACTCGTTAGCCCAGTCGACCGCCGAATTTCCTCCGCCGGAAATAATGACGGTTTTATCCTTAAACCGTCTCAGCGATTTGACGGTATAGCTCAGGTTGGATACCTCGAACTTCTCGGCGCCCTCCAAATCGATTCTTTGCGGCTCCAAAATGCCCCCGCCGATGGTAAGAATGACGGTTTTCGTGTAATGCTGCTCACCGGAAGAAGTATGCAGGACGAATACGCCGTTCTCGCCACGCTCAATCCGCTCTACTTTTTGATTCAATACCACAGTAGGATCGAAGGTTAACCCTTGCTGGACAAGCTGCTCGATCAGCTTCTCACCCAGCGTTGGCGTCAGACCGCCGACATCCCAAATCATTTTTTCCGGATAGACATGGACTTTCCCGCCCAGTCTTGGCTGATATTCGATCAGCTTGGTCTTCATTTCTCTTAGGCCGCTGTAAAAAGATGCGAACAGCCCGGCCGGCCCTCCGCCGATAATCGTGACATCAAACAGTTCCTCGTTTTTCATCCGTGATCCTCTCCTATGCTAAGATTAGCGACACGTTCTATTTTGCCAAAATATGTTTTACGATCGTTTTGACCCCCAGCTCAATTCCCAACGGCCCGCCCGCCGCAATCGAGCTGTCTAGGGCGTACATATGCCCGTTCTTAATGGCTTGAAGAGAGTTCCAGGCAGAATCGCTTTCCAGGTTTTTCAGATAGCCTTGCAATTTTTTCGAAGAGCCTCCGATATCGGCAACAAACATATAATCGGGGTTCATCGCTGCCAGCCCTTCCAGGGAGATCTGCTCCCCTTTTGTGGACATGTCTGCGTATTTGCTTGGCGGGTTTAAAGCAAGACCGCTTTCCTTGTTGAAAACAAACTGTGTGGTAAAGCCCCAGAATTGCTTGTCACCCAGCATAATCACACCAAAGGTTTTGTCGCTGAATGTTTTCAACTGTTCTTTGGAATCGGCAATCAAGGTTTCAATCCGTGAAATTTCATCCTTGGCCTTTTGCTCTTTGCCGAAGATTTTTCCGTATTCTTGCAGTGCGCCCTGCCAATTGTTTTCATTGCTGTCCACCGTTACAACCGGGGCTATTTTCTCCAGCTTATCGCCGTAGCTCCCATACCGACCCGAGACCATGATGATGAGATCGGGGCCGATTTCCACCAGCTTGTCCAGATTGGGGCTCGTCATGGAGCCGATATCGGCAATCGGTTTGTCCTTGTATGGCGCGAGAGATTCCCATTCCTTCAGTACATTCAGATCTGTCGCCGCTACAGGGGATTCATCCAGCAAAAACAAATGCTCAAAATTGCGGAAGAACAAAAGCGCTACTTTCTCGGGCTTTTTTTCCAGTACGATCTCGCGTCCAAGAGCATCTACATACGTTCTCGGCCATGTTCCCGTTTCCTGACCGGCTTTTTCGGGAGTGGCGCTTCCCTCTTTTGCCGGGGCTGTGCTGTTTGCTGCTGAAGGATGGTTAGGTTCCGGCGTTCCGCCACAACCGGCTAAAATACCCGCCACAAGTGCGATAGAGATGAATAGTCTCATAAGTGCTTTCATTCTGACCCTCCGTTGTAACTTGAGTTTTGCTTGTAAAACGAAGCTACGGTCAGTTTAGCAAAACGTATTTTAGAGAGGAATGGAGCCATCCTGAAATCCATATGGATTATTCCTGAATCGCCCCCGGAACTCAGCCGGAGAGACGCCCGCCTGTTTTTTAAAGATACGGCTGAAATATAAGGCGTCTGCATAGCCGACGCTTTTCGCCACCTCGCCGATCGGCGCGTCGTTAGCCAGCAGACATTCCTTCGCCCGATTCAGACGATAGGCCATCAAATATTTGCCGGGGCCCATGCCCGCGTACTTCTTGAAGACATAGAACAAGCGATTTTCGTTGATGTCGTTTTGTTCAGCCAAAGCACGCACGCTAAGCCCGTCCATATAATGCTCGTGTATGTACTTGGATACTTGCTCGAATAACGCTTGCTCGCCATCGCTGCTTTGATTTCGCACACAGACAAACAGCTCCTCCAAGACACAGCGAAACAACGTTTCTGTCTGAAAAGCGGAAATCCCGCCCGGCTCACCCGAAGAGCGCCACAACAGCTCAAGCAGCTCCGTCAAACGGGGGCTTTGTCCCGGGGTAAGCTGAAAATGCGTTTTGGACAAGGAAAATCCGGACGGCTCGGGCGCGCATACGCGGTATAAAACAAGCAAGTACTCCCATCCGGCGTTGCCGAGAACCCTCCGATTCAGTGGCATACGGGCGCCGCCGTGCACGACATGGCCCGGAGCAAGCGTATAGGACGTTCCGCTGAAATCAAACTCAGCCTTTCCTCTTAGTGGGAAAACAAAGCCTGGGAAAGGCTCCGTATAGTCATCGCAGCTCATGCCCGGACCGCGCACATAGCGACACACTTGCTCGACTTGAAAAGAGGTACGCGCAAAATGCTCGGCAAGCTTGTTGATGTCCATCTTCATTTCACACACCTCCTGCAATCAAGCACCACTGCTCTATAGGCTCATCTACTCCACTCCACTGGGACGAGCGATCGCGTTCCTTCTGGTAAAGTTACACAACTTAATCATACTTGTATTGAGATTGATAATCAATATCAACTATCGTTCGATAAAAAGCCTGCAGCGCGACGGCGGCAGAAAGTTTACATCATTCCTCATAAGTATTAAAGTTAAAAAGAAGGAAGACAGTCGTTTTCGGAAAACAATGCCCGATGGAAAAAGGGTGCCGTGAAGGAGAAGGTAACGATGGCTCATGAAAACAACGCCAGCCGGGAACAGACGGGGCTGCGCGTATTGGTGATAACGGCCGTTCCGGCCGAGCGGGATGCCGTGCTGCGCGGGCTGCGGGGCGACGCCCGGTTCGACGTCGTAGCCGGAGGCGTCGGCCCGGCCGCGTCGGCGGCAAGCGCCGCGAAGGCCTTGGCTGCGGCCGAGTACGGCCTGGTCGTCAGCGCCGGGATCGGCGGCGGCTTTCCCGGCCGGGCGGAGATCGGCTCGCTGGTGGTGGCCGACGCGATCGTCGCCGCCGATCTGGGCGCCGAGACGCCCGAAGGCTTCCGCAGTGTGGACGAGCTGGGCTTCGGCTCCAGCCGGATCGCGGTCGACGCCTCTCTCGCTGCGCGATTGACGGAGGCGCTGCAAAGAGCCGGGCTGCCGGCGCATACGGGTCCGGTGCTCACGGTATCCACCGTGACCGGCACGGCGGCAACCGCCTCGGAGCTGGCGGCCCGGGTGCCGGGGGCGGCGGCCGAGGCTATGGAAGGCTTTGGCGTGGCGGTAGCCGCCCGCGACCGCGGGTTGCCGGCGCTGGAGCTTCGCGCCATCTCGAATGCGGTCGGCCCGCGCGACCGCGAGGCCTGGCGGATCAAAGAAGCGCTGGACGCGCTGGAAGCGGCGGGCGCAATTTTACTGGAGGTGCTACGATGAAGATCGCTTTTTCTCCTTGCCCGAATGATACGTTTGTATTTCACGCTTGGGTTCACGGGCTGGTGCCCGGGGCGCCGAAGCTTGACGTGACCTATGCGGATATCGATATTACCAATCGGCTCGCGGCGGAGCCCGGAGGGCCGGACGTGCTCAAAATATCGTTCGCGGCGCTGCCGTGGGTGCTGTCCGAATACGCGCTGCTGCCTTGCGGAGGCGCACTCGGACGCGGATGCGGGCCGCTGGTACTCACGAACAATCCGGCGGTCAGCGCCGAAGGCCCTGCCGCTTTGGCCGGGCGGCGGGTCGCGGTACCGAGCGACCGCTCGACCGCGTACTTGCTGTTCCGCTTGTGGGCGGCGCAGCAGGTGCCGGGCGGCGTAGGCGAGATCGTCGTGATGCCGTTTCACGAGATTATGCCTGCGGTGCGGGACGGTCAAATCGATGCCGGGCTGGTCATCCACGAAGCCCGGTTCACGTACCCTTCGTACGGCTTGACCCTGCTGTCCGATCTGGGCAACTGGTGGGAGGCGGACACGGGCCTGCCCATTCCGCTGGGGGCGATCATTGCCCGCCGGTCGCTGGACCGCACGGCGATTGCCGAATGGGCCCGCGCCTCGGTCAAGTACGCGTGGGAGCATCCCCAAGCCTCCCAGGACTACGTGATGAGCCATGCGCAAGAGCTTTCTCCGGAAGTGGCGCGCGCGCATATCGACCTGTACGTGAACGAGTACACGGCGAATCTGGGCGAGAGCGGCTACGGCGCGGTGGAGGCTCTGCTGGGCCGGGCGGCGAAGGAGGGACTGGTTCCGTCCTTCGACTTGTCCCTGCTGCGCTGAGGTGCGGGGCGAACCAACCAACGGACGGATAAACTACTTGGCCCGGGAGGCGAGAAACGCATGTCCAAGAAAGAGAGCGAGCTGCCGATCTTATTATTTGCAGACCAGCCGACATGGGAAGCTTGGCTGGAGCAGAATCATGCCGCATCGGCCGGAGTAAGGCTGCGTTTGGCGAAGAAGCAAACGGATGTCGTGACGTTAACGTATCAGGAAGCGCTGGAAAGCGCCTTGTGCTACGGCTGGATCGACAGCCGGAAGGAAGCTTACGACGAGAGCACCTGGCTTCAGCGGTTTACGCCGCGCGGGGCGAAGAGCATCTGGTCCAAGGTGAATAAGGACAAAGCGGAAGCGCTGATCGCCAGCGGCCGGATGCAGCCCCCGGGCCTCCGGGCGATTGAAGCCGCGAAGCAGAACGGGCAGTGGGACAAGGCTTATGAGTCGCAAAGCCGCGCCACGGTGCCCGACGATCTGCAAAGCGAGCTGGACCGCAATCCGCAAGCCAAAGCTTTCTTCGAAACGCTCGACAGCCAGAACCGGTACGCCATCTTGTTCCGGGTCCACAGCGCTAAAAAGGCGGAAACGCGAGCGAAACGAATTCAGCAATTCGTGGCTATGCTGGAGCGCGGCGAGAAGATTTACCCGTAGGAGCCAACAAGCGAGGCCTTCGGCCCCCGAGGGTCTCGCAAAATTTTTAATCTTATTTTAATCTTCGCTTCAGTTAAAATTAAGGCAGACCGGTTACGATAGGCTTCAACACACGGAGAAGGCTTGATATTCGCGCTCTTTTGCACTACTCTATGTAGTGTAACCGGTGCTGATGATTCCGTGCTGATAAAGCAGGACTCGATGTCTTTTGGCATCAGGCGTGCGGGGATTTTTATCGCCAATTACACTACATCATGTAGTGTTGTCGAGGGGGACCAAGGGGCCAAGCGAATCTGCCCACGAAGAAAACAGGCTGCATCGCAGCTCATATGACGAAGGAGGAATATTAAATTATGAAACTGAAGTTGGTTGCTTTTGCTGTAGGGGCTATCGTAGTCGTCGGAGGAGGCTATGCTGCTTACGATTATTATGCGGGGAACCATGTGGCGGTACAGAACGTCATTCCTGCGAATGCTTCGGCGCAGGCCGCCGGGGGAGCCGTTGAAGCAAGCAAGCTGGACGGGCAGTGGAATATCGGCCCGGATTCCAAAGTATACTTCTCGGTCACGACCTCCAAGGAAACCGTGAACTTCGAAGGCAGCGCAGTGAAAGGGAGCTGGACGCTGAATTCATCCGATCCGTCGAAGATGAAAGCCGAGGCGGCGCTTGACCTCAAATCGATCTCGTCCGGTAACTCGCAGCGGGACGAGCATGTCAGGGGGGAGAAGTTCCTGAACGCCGCTGCGAACCCCGAAGCCAAATTTACATTAAAATCGATCGAGAACTTCCCTAAGACGTGGAAAGAGGGAGAAAAGGTTTCTTTCGATATGACGGGCACGCTTACCGTGAATGGCAAACCCAAGGACGTCACGTTCAAGAGCGACGCGGTTTACAGCCAGGACGGGATCCGTATGGAAGGCAGCACGGTCGTTACCTTCGAAGATTTCGGCTTGAAAAATCCTCACGCGGTTGTCGTATCCACCGAGAACAACGTGACCGTGCAATTAAGGCTCATCCTGAAAAAATAGACTGCCCCGTTCACCACAATCGCGCATTCGTTGGCTGCCGGACACGAAGCCGTACAACCGTAGCGTGAGACGTTGTGGGCGCTCATCCGGACGGCGACTGCCGATGAAGCTTGCCAACCGCCTGTCCGGTATGGTAAAGTTGTAAATAACTTGAACAAGAGGAGGTGAGGTAGGATGAATCACGAGATGGTGAACAACCGTATTAGCCAGCTGTTGATGCTTTTGGCTGGCATTGTGCATGCTTTTTCCGTCAACGGGAGAGGTCTGTCCAAAAATGCCTATACGGTTTCACCATTCGCGAAAATAATCCTACCTTAACCGCAAACGGATGTCAGTCCGAAGAGCCGTAGGGATTTTTTCCTGCGGCTCTTTTTGTTGCATACCAAGGTTAGGATCACACAAGGAGGACTCCTTAAGATGATCGTTAACTGTCAAAATATAAAAGCGTACCATGGCGCACAGCTTGTTCTTGAAGACGTAAATTTGGATATTCAGCAGGGCGAACGTATCGGACTGATCGGCCGCAACGGCAGCGGCAAATCGACTTTATTGCAATTGATCGCCGGGCAGCTTCGTCCCGACGCCGGGCAGCTTACCGTCCGGAAAGGAACCCGAATCGGCTATTTGACGCAAATTCCGGCGGAGTTCGAAGGCCGGACCGTGTATGACGTGCTGGCTCTCGGCCATCGGGAGCTGCTGGAGTGCCGCTTGAAAATGGCGGAGCTGGAGAAGCTCATGTCGGAGCCGGGCGCTTCCGACGGCCCGGACCGGCTGGCCGGCTGGCTGGAGCAGTACGCGGCGCTGCAGGAGAAGTTCGAGCGCGAGGGCGGCTACGAGCTGGATGCCGTTATCGAGCGGGTCGCCGACGGCCTGCGGATTGACCGCGGAAGCTATACCCAGACGTACGCCACGCTGTCCGGAGGAGAGAAGACCCGCATCAATCTGGCCTCGCAGCTGATTCGCAAGCCGGAGCTGCTGCTGCTGGACGAACCGACGAATCACCTTGATCTGCATGGCGTCGAATGGCTGGAGGACTATTTAACCCAGTACGACGGTTCGTGCCTGATCGTCTCGCATGACCGGTATTTTTTGGACCGGGTCGTCACGAAGATCGTCGAGCTGGAGGACGGCGAATCGCAGTCGTATTTTACCAACTATACCGGCTATATGAAGGAGAAGGAGGCGCGGCTGCTTCAGCAGTTCGCCGACTATCAGGAGCAGCAGAAGAAGATCAAGAAGATGATGGAGACGATCAAGCAGCTGGAAACGTGGGGGTGGATCGGCGATAACGGGAAGTTTTTCCGGCGGGCGGCTTCGATGCAAAAGGCGTTGGACCGCATGGAGAAGCTGAAACGACCGGTGCTGGAGGCGAAGAGCGCCGATTTCGGGCTGACGCAGGCGGACCGCTCGGGACGCAAGGTCGTGACGCTGGAGGGGATCGGCAAAAGCTACGGGAGCCGGAAGCTGCTGGACCGGGTCGACGGAGCGCTGGCTTACGGCGACAAGGTCGTGCTTATCGGGAAGAACGGGTCGGGGAAATCGACCTTGGTCAAGCTCATCCTCGGCGAGGAAGCCGTCGACGAGGGGCGCTTCGAATGGGGCGCGCGCGTGGACATCGGCTATTTGGCCCAGCAGGAGTACCCGGATGGGCCGAAGAAATCGGTGCTGGATTACTTTCGCAGCGAAGCGGGTCTGGAGGAAGGGGAGGCCCGGGGGATTTTGGCCAAATATTTGTTTTACGGCCCGGACGTGTTCAAATCGGTCAACCTGCTGTCGGGCGGGGAGTGGACGCGGCTGAGGCTGGCGCTGCTGGTGCTTCGCAAGCCGAATCTGCTGCTGCTCGACGAGCCGACGAACCACCTGGACATCGCCTCGCGGGAAGCGCTGGAGGAAGCGCTGGAGACATTCCCGGGCACCGTGCTCGCCATCTCGCACGACCGCTATTTTATCAACCGGCTGGCCGGGTGCATCTGGGAGCTGGACCATGGCAGGATCACCGTCTATCTGGGCAACTTCGACGAGTATCAGGAGAAGCGGAAGCCGCGCGGCGGCTCGGGCGTTCAGAGCGGGGTAGCCGCCTCTCCTGCGACCGTGAAGGCCAAGTCTGCGGTTCCGGCCGCGCCGCAAGGCAGGTCGAACGGACGCGGGAAAGCGGCGGACCGCAGCAGGGAACGCGACACGCTGGAGCGGTCCATTGCCCAGGCGGAGGAGCGGCTCGCCGCCTTGGATGCCGCCATGCAGGAGCAGGAGGCGGGTACGGACGCTCTTTTGCTTAGCGAGCGATGGGCGGAGCGGGAAGCCGTGCAGGAAGAGCTCGACCGTCTCTATGAGCAGTGGCTGGCGGCGGGAGAGGGAGAGGAGTAAGCGGGATTCCATGTTGCCGCCGGTCCGCATTTGCCTCTACAATGGGAATGATAAGGCTCTGACAACCATAACCAGAACAGGGTCAAGGGAGGAACTGCTCGGTGGACCGCGGCACATGGAATTGTTACGCATTCGATTTCGTCGATATGCAAATGAAGCAAATCTCCGAGGTCTGGACTCTCCGGACGAATTCGGATTCTGGTACGAACCGGCTCGTCTTTGTCATAAGCGGCGAAGGGGAGCTCTACGCTTCCGATGCCGGCATTCGCTTGGAAGCCGGTAGCCTGTTCGTCTGCCAGCCGGGCCGGAATCCGTACACGGTTCGTGCCGTGCGAGGCGGGCTGGCGATTTACTACATCGAGTTCGCTTCGGCCAAAACGTACAGACAGGGGCAGCAATGGGCGGTTGAGGATTGCCCTTTGCCCGTTCAAGGGATCGTGCAAGGCATTCCCGTTCCTATCGTCCGCCGGTGTATGGAGACCTTGTACGAATGCTGGAGCGCGGGCTCCGGGGTAGAGGTGCATCGGGTTCAGGCAGGCCTGACCGAGCTGTGGCAGTCGATCCTGACGGCGGGCACGGATGAGAAGGAGCCGGAAGCTTCGCAGGCTGTGATCCGCAGCATTCAGGACTACTTCGACGAGCATTATACCGAGACGTTCCCGGTAGAGGAGCTGGCGTGTGCGTGGGGGATGAAGCCGACGTCTTTTTTCCAGAGCTTCAAGCGCAGCACCTCCCAAAGTCCGCTCCAATATATTACCGCCAAGCGGATCGAGAAAGCCCGCGAGCTGCTGGCAACCCGCGACATGAAAATAAAAGAAGTATCCAAGGCGGTCGGCTATGCCGATGCGTATTATTTCAGCCGAATTTTTAAAAGTGCGGTTGGGGTGTCCCCGGTCGAGTACATGCAGTCGTTTCGGAAAACGATCGTCGTGCTTAATCCGTTCCTCTGGGCAGGGTTAACAGCGCTTGGGATTCCGGGCGACCGTATGGTCGTCCTGTCCAAAGAGGAGCACAGCGAGGACCCGGCGGTCGAATTCGATCTTGCGCCGATGCGCGCCCGGCAGCCCGATCTGATTCTCGGCTCCGAGAAGGCGGCCGTCTGGTACGACGGCTTGTCCGAGCTCGCCCCGACCCGGCTGATTCCGTACAAGCGGCAATCGTGGCGGGAGCACCTGATGCAGCTGGCGGCGGCTATCGGAATGGAGGAGGTCGCCGTCTATTGGATCCGGTCTTATGAACGCAAAGCTGCGGCGGCCCGTCATCGAATTCATCAATCGCTGCGGAATGAGACGGTGCTCGCGGCCCGCATATGGCGGCATGGGCGAGTTAGAGTATTCGGCGAGCAGCGGCGCAAGGTCGGAGATTTCTTATACCGGGAGCTTCAGTTGAACGCCCCTGCGCGCATCCGCGGTTTCGCTTTCGAGGAGCTCGATAGCGTCGGGAAGCTGAATGATTATGGAGCAGACCATATCCTTCTCTTTACCGAGCCGGGCTTAGACGCCGGCTGCATCCACGAGTTGAAAGGAAAAGTATATCAGGCCGGCGAGTATCCTTGGCTGCATTATTCGGCGCTCGGCCACGAGAAAGCGCTCGCCGAAGCTGTCGAATTGTTTACCAAGCGGGAGTTTTGAAGAAAAATACAGGTCTTGGCGAAGATTCGTCTATTTTAATCCGGGGCGTTTTCTGTACAATTTTATAGTGAGAATGAATATCACTATCATTGACAGGGGGACAACTTTCGTGGAGACTGCGCAATTTCAGACGGCTCGGACGATCGTAGAGAGAAGATCTATCAAGCAATTCAAGCCGGACCCCGTATCGGAAGAGCTCCTGTATGAGCTGCTCAACATATCGGTATGGGCGCCTAATCATGGGCTCCGGGAGCCGTGGCGATTTATTTTATTCGTAGACGAAGGCAAGCGGACGCTGGGCGAAGCGATTGCGGGTCATGCCGTGAAGAGCCGTTCGCCGGAGACCTATATGAACATCCCGGCACACCTGCTGGTTGTTGTTCAAGAGGACCCGCGTCAGCGGGAGCGGGAAGAGGATTACGCGGCGGCGTGCGCCTTGATTCAGAACTTTCAGCTGGCCGCTTGGGAGCGCGGACTCGGCGTGATTTGGAAGACGGAGCCGTTTACGTTCGTCCCGGGATTCCTGAAAAGCGTCGGCGTCAAGCCGGGGGAAAAATTGGTCGGGCTCCTTCATGTCGGCTATCCGGAAGTGATTCCCGAGGCAAGACCAAGAACGCGTGCGGAAGAAAAGCTGACGGTCGTTCGCTCATCCACTGCAACGGAGGACCCGCATACCGATGGCTCTATCCCAACCGGCCTTCGATAAAGCGCCGATCCGGAGCCGTCCGTGGATGGCCACCGTCCTTCTGGCTGTCGGCATATGCGCGATCATGCTCGGGATCGGCACCTCGATTGTAACGGGGGTGGCCCATATTACGTTCGGAACGGTGTGGGATTCGATCGTGGCTTACGATCCGGGCAACGATCACCATGTCATTATCCAATCGCTGCGCATGCCCCGCGCGCTTGCCGGGGTATTGGTCGGCGCGGCGTTCGCCGTAGCGGGGGCGATCATGCAGGGGATGACCCGCAATCCGATCGCCGACACCGGACTGCTGGGAATCAATGCGGGGGCGGGTTTTGTTCTCGTCCTCGTGTTCGCGTTCTTTCCTTGGCTTCCCTTCGGAGCGATTATCGTATTCTCGTTCATCGGTGCGGGCTTAGGCGCGGGCTTGGTGTACGGCATCGCCTTCTTTGCCAGAGGGGGTTTAACGCCGCTGCGTCTCGTATTGGCCGGCGCCGTTGTCGGTTCGCTGCTGTCGGGTGTCAGTCAGGCGCTGTCGCTGCTGTTCCAAATCAATTACGATCTCGCCTTCTGGACGGCCGGCGGCATCTCGACGGCGGAGTGGTTTCAGGTATCCGTGATGCTGCCGTGGATTGCAGGCGGACTAATCGCCGCGCTGGCCGTCTCCCGGTCCGTTACGATTCTGAGCCTGGGCGAAGACGTGGCGGCGGGGCTCGGCCAACGGACGAAGCTGGTGAAAGGGATCGGCACCGTGGTGGTGATGGTTCTGGTCGGGGCATCCGTGTCTACGGTCGGAGGCGTCGGTTTTATCGGACTGATCGTTCCGCACATGGTCCGCTTTCTGGTCGGCGTCGATTACCGGTGGATTATTCCTTGCTCCGCCGTGCTCGGCGGTGTGCTGGTTGTGTTCGCCGATATCGGAGCGAAAATGGTCGCTCTGCCCTATGAGACGCCACTTGGCTCCATTATTGCCGTGTTGGGCGTTCCTTTCTTTCTATATCTGGCGCGCAAGGAACGGAGGGAGCTGTAGTGAGTACGGATACGTTCGTGCAGCATCGCGGCCGCCGCAGCCTCCGGCTGATCGTGTTGTTCGGCGCGCTGCTGCTTGTGCTGTTTATCGTTAGTATGAATACGGGGCGCTACAGTATGGCCCCGCTGGAGGTATTGCAGACGCTGCTCGGCGAAGGCAGCCGTAAGCAGAACATCGTCTTGTTCGATCTGCGCCTGCCGCGCATGATCATTGCCGTGCTGATCGGGGCCGGGCTTGCGGTGTCCGGCGCGGTGCTGCAGGGAATTTCACGCAACGGCTTGTCCGATCCGGGCATTCTCGGCATCAATGCCGGTGCAGGCTTCGCAGTCCTGCTGTTCGTGTCGTTCTACCCGGCGACCAGCGTGGCGCCGCCGTTTCTGATGCCTTTTCTCGCTTTGGCGGGCGCCGGCTTGTCCGCTCTTCTCATTTACATCCTGTCGTATAAAAAAGAGAGCGGCATTTCACCGACAAGGCTGCTGCTTACGGGAATCGCCGTAGGGGCCGGGATGAGCGCGGTCAGCGTCATTTTGACGCTGCAGCTCAATCCGCGAAACTTCGAATTTGTCGTCACTTGGCAAATGGGATCGCTGTGGGGCTCGAACTGGAAATTCGTCCTCGCGCTGCTGCCTTGGATCGTCATCCTGCTGCCGTATGTGTATTGGAAATCGAGAGTAATGAACGTGCTGAGCATGAACGAGCAGATTGCAGGCGGGTTAGGGCTCTCAGTCAACCGGGAGCGGCTTGTCTTAATGGCGGCTGCCGTCGGGCTGGCGGCCTCCAGCGTGGCGATTGGCGGCGGCATCGGGTTCGTCGGGCTGCTGGGCCCGCATATGGCGCGGCGGCTGGTCGGGCCGCAGCATCAATACATGCTGCCGATTACGGCAGCGGTCGGCGCGCTGCTTGTGCTCGCCGGGGATACGATCGGCCGGAGCTTTATGGAGAACACGGAGATCCCGGCAGGCGTGGTGATTTCATTATTAGGCGGTCCTTATTTTATTTATTTGTTAATGCGGGCCAAGGCGTGATTTGGATCATGGACTATTTTTCCAAAAGGAGATTGGGGAATGCGTAAACATCGATTCGCAGCCGGGTTACTTGCGCTGTGCTTGGCTTCGACCGGGCTTAGCGCTTGCAGCGGGCAGCAGAATGCGGCGGCGGGAACGGAAGCCGCGGGTTCCGGCCAGACCGCCGGTTTTCCGCGCACGATCAAGCATGCGAAGGGCGAGCTGGAGCTGAAGGAAAAGCCGGAGCGAGTGGCCAGCGTCGATATTATGGGTACGGACTACTTTCTCGTACTGGGAGTAGCACCGATCGTGTCGGAAGGCTTCGAAGGAACGAAAGCCAAGTCGCCGATTTTCGCCAAGTATGCGGAAGGGATGAAGGTGGTCGATCTCGGCAGCAAGACGAACCGGGAAACGCTGCTGGAAATGGACCCGCAGGTAATTGTCATGACCAGCACGGGCAAAGGCGCAAGCTTTGAAGAGTTCAATAAGCTGGCCCCTTCGATTGCCGTCGACTTTTCCTTGGATGCGGCGTCGAGGCTGATGAAATTCGCCGAAATCGTCGGCAAAGAAGAGAAAGCGAAGCAAGTGATTGCCGATTTTGAGAAGCTGAAAAGCGAAGCGAAAGCGGCGGTAGCTGGCCACAAGGGTGAAACCGCCCTGTTCCTCGTGGCAAACGGCAAAGATTTTACGGTGATGCATCCCAAGAACTTCCCGATTTACTACGAGGAGCTGGGCTTAACGCCTGTGGCGGGGCTGCCCGAGGACGGAAAGATCGGGGGGCGGATCGGCATTGAAGCGCTCAGCGAGTTCAAGCCCGATCATATTTTTATCGCCGCCAACCGCAGGGAGATGAAGGCCGAAGATCCGCTCGGCTTGATCAGCATTTGGAAGGACCATCCGGTGTGGAACAATCTCAAGGCGGTTAAGGAGAATCGCGTCTATCCGATCGACACGCTGGCCGGAGATACGTTCTTTCTCGGGCAGGTAGCCGGGCTTCAAGCGATTAAAGACCATCTCGGTACGAAGAAATAGAGAAAACGAAGGACCGTTCCGCTCCTATGCAGGAGAAGCGAAGCGGTCCTTTTCCGTGGAGTATTTTTGCAAAAGCCGCCGTTTCAGGCGTGGTCTCAACCTGACGACAGCGGCTTGTTGATTCGTGTGAACGGCTTCCTATTGCTCAGCCCAAGGCCAGGGCTTCTTCGCTAAAGGCAATTTGTTCGCCGGAGAGGCGTTCCAGCGAGAAAAGCGGGACCAGCTCGGCCGCTTGTGCCGGTTCGGGGCGGTCGAGCAGACCGGCTGCATAAGCCAAGTAGCCGATCAGGCGTTCCGGAGGAACGCCGGCGGCGCGGAGAGCGGCAAGCGAGAGGCTGCGGTTCCGCTTGGACAGCCTGCCGCCCTCTGGCGTACAGAGCAGCGGGACGTGGCAAAAGCTCGGCGGGGTCGCCTCCAACAGCTCGTACAGGACGAGCTGCCTCGGGGTCGAATCGAGAAGATCCGCCCCCCGCAGCACATCGGTGATCCCCATGGCGGCATCGTCGACAACGACCGCCAGCTGGTAGCTGAATTGACCGTCCGCGCGTTTGACGACAAAATCGCCAAGAGCGCCGGGCGGTACGTGCTGTACGCCCGCCATGCCGTCCGCGAAGGAGATGGAGCGCTCCGGAACGGCCACACGCAAGGAGGGAGGCTTAACCTGGGCCTTATGTCTGCGCTCCTCCTCGGTGAGCGCCTTGCACAGCCCGGGATAAACCGCGCCTTCCGAGGCAAGGCCGTGCGGGGCGCTGGCGATGGCGGCCAGCTCGGCCCGGCTGCAGTAGCAAGGATAGAGCCATCCTCTGCGCTGCAAGCGTTCCACGGCCTGCTCGTACAGCTCCAGCCGCTCGCTTTGCAGATAAGGGCCGTAAGAACCGTCGGTGGCCGGACCTTCGTCCCAGTCCAGTCCCATCCAGGTTAAATCATCTACGATGAGCTGAGCATATTCCGGACGGGAACGAGGCCCATCGATATCCTCGATACGCAGAACGAACGTACCGGAGGCGTGCCGCATTTGCAGCCAGGCGAGCAGCGCCGTGAAGGCATTGCCGATATGCATCGGTCCCGAAGGCGTCGGGGCGAACCGTCCGCGTCTCATCGAATCACCTCGCAGGTATACAAAAAAGAGCAGGATCTCCCCTGCCCGGTTGTTTATGTATGATAAATGTCGTCTTGCAAACAATGATATTAATGGCGGAGCCGACGGGATACTCTCCGTTTCACTCCGAGACTGCGAAGTAACGCTATCGAAGTGAACGCTCCGACGAACCCTGTGGGTTCTCATCCCTTACAATGAAGTTAATCAATGGCGGAGCCGACGGGATTCGAACCCGCGGTCTCCTGCGTGACAGGCAGGCATGTTAGGCCTCTACACCACGGCTCCGCGTTAGGGACAACTATGATAATAACACAGCCGCCCGATTTTAGCAAGGAGCTCAGAGAGAAGCATAGGCCGGGTGAAGGAAGCCGTACCGGTCCCGGAAACTAATCCGCGGCCGCTCGTTTCCCAGTTCTTTCGGTTCCTGACTACAAATGGACACATTCCTGAAATTGAACGTTGGTTAGTCACAAAAAATTCACAAATGTCGAAATTTGTTTTTCCACGGCTCTCTCTTCGGAGGTATAATCTATAAGTATATAGGGTTCCGTTTCGACCTGTTCATGCTTCCGAAAATGTGAAAATTGTAACAAGCGTGAGGGAAGGCCTCCGAAGGGCTTCTCCTCGCTTCCTATATTTTCGAGAAAAACATGATGTTTGCATCGCCTGACCAGGTATCGACACAATTAACGGACTTCTATTCCAAAGTAAAGGAGGACGTTCTCTAATGTCAGTAGCATCCACTCAACAAGCGGTAGTTGCAGCCGAGCCCACCCGGGAATCCTTGGATGTGCTTGATCAGTTGATGAAGCCCGAGGTGCAGGAGTCTTTAACGGTGTTGGTCGAGAATTTGCCGAAGCTGGCGGAAATGGTGACCATCCTCACCAAAACGTACGATTTGGTGCAAAATGTAGCTACGGACCGCGTATTTATCGAAGACATCAAAGGCGGCGTCGAAGAATTCGTGAAGCCGATTCAGGACACAGCCAAAAATTTGGCGTCCGCGGCAATCGAAGCGAACGACCGTGCACAGGACGAATCCACAACGATCGGTCTGTTCGGTTTGCTCAAAATGCTGAAAGACCCGCAAGTCCAAAAGATGTTCCGTTTTTCTCAGGCATTCTTGGATGTCTTGGCTGAGCGCCAGCAGCAGCGTCAATAATATAGGAAAGCTGAATCAAGGAGCGGATGAACAGGATGGCTAAGCAAATTTTGATACTAGGCGGCGGCTACGGCGGATTGCTGAGCGCCCTGACGGCCCGGAAGTACATGACGGCGGAAGAAGCGGCGATTACGGTCGTCAATCGTTATCCGACGCATCAGATTATTACGGAGCTGCACCGGCTGGCCGTGGGCAACCTGACGGAGAAAGCGGTCGCGCTGCCGTTGGAAAAGCTCTTGCGCGGCAAAAATGTCAATCTTCAGATCGATACGGTCGAAGAGATTCGCCCGGACCAGAAAGAAGTTCTGATGGCCAGCGGCAAAACGTACGATTACGATGTGCTCGTTATTGCTCTCGGCAGCGAAACGGCGTTCTTCGGCATCCCGGGTCTGAAGGAGCACAGCTTCGTTCTGAAATCCGTGAACGACGCCAACCGCCTTCGCGCGCATGTGGAAGCTCGCATCGACGAGTACAGCCGCACGAAAAATAAAGCCGATGCGACATTCGTTGTCGGCGGCGGCGGCTTGACCGGCATCGAGCTTGTCGGCGAATTTGCGGACATGCTGCCTAAGCTTTGCCGCAGCAAAGGCGTCGACTTTAACGATATTTCCCTGTATACCGTGGAAGCGGGTCCGTCTATTTTGGCTGGCTTCGCACAAGAGCTTGTCGAGCGTGCACAAACGAGCCTCGAAAAGCGCGGCGTGAAGTTCCTGACTGGCGTTGCGATTACGGAAATGCAGGAGAATATGGTATTCCTGAAGGACGGCAGCTCCATCGAGACGAACACGCTCGTATGGACCGGCGGCGTACAAGGTAACTCCGTCGTGGCTAACTGCGGCATCGAAGTCAACCGCGGCCGCGCAACGGTAACGGAAGGCTTGCAATCCACGTCCCATAAAGACATCTTCCTCGCCGGCGACAGCGCGGTCGTTATGGGCAACGAAGGACGTCCTTACCCGCCGACGGCGCAATTGGCTTGGCAAATGGGCGAGACGATCGGACATAACATTTTCGCTTACTTCAACAACGCGCCGATGGATACGTTCACGCCGGTATTCTCCGGTACGCTGGCGAGCCTTGGCCGCAAAGATGCGATCGGTACGGTCGGCGGAAACCAAACGCGCCTCAAAGGCCTTCCGGCTTCGCTGATGAAGGAAGCAAGCAACATGCGCTATTTGACTCATATCAACGGTCTGTTTACTTTAGCTTATTAATTTTAACAAGAGGGTGCCCTGTCGGGTGCCTTTTTTGTTTACACTGCTCTTGCTTTTTGGTTAGCGTTTACTTACAATATGGTCATGATGAAAAAGCCTCATATCGATAGCAAGAAAAAGGATATTTTGCAGGCGGCCTTGCGTCTGTTCGCCACCAAAGGGATCGATGGCATTTCCGTCAAAGAGATCGGGGATGCGGCGGGCGTCACCGATGCCGCCATTTACAAGCATTTTAAAAGCAAGCAGGCAATGGCGCTCGAAGCGTTCTCCCATTACTGCGGCAGCTATACGCGCTTGATCGACTATATGACCGGGCAGCCGGGGACGTTTCGCAGCCGGTTCCACCGCTTGATCGATGAAGTGCTGCGCATGCATGATGAGGAGCAGTACGGCATGCTACTGCTTGCCCAGCAGCACGAAATTTTCGTGGAAGCCAGCCGCAGCGGAGAGAGACAGCTATTCGACGCCCTCATTGCTTTCATCGAGCAGGGCATCGAGCGCGGAGAGATTCCCAAGCAGGATGCCCGATTGTCCGCCGTGCTGATTATCGGCGCATTCAATCAGATGGCGCTCTCCAGCCTGCACGGGGAACTTCCGGCCCGCCTGGAGCCGCTGGCAGCGGAAGTGAAACAGAGGTTTTCCCACTTATTAGGTCAGCTTTGACCTTTTTTTTACATACAAAGTTAGTGAACGCTAACCAAAAGGAGCGAGTTCAGTCATGAAAAAAGTTTTGATCGTACAAGGAAATCCGGTGGAGCACAGCTATGGATGGGCGCTTGGAGATTCCTATGCGGAGGGAGCTGCGGCTGCCGGGGCCGAGGTTCGGGTGATTCGTCTGGCGAAGCTGGATTTTAACCCGAATCTGTCGGGCGGTTACAAAAATAAGCTTCCATTGGAGGACGATCTGGTCAAGGCGCAGGAATCGATTCGGTGGGCGGAGCATCTGGTCTTTACGTATCCGATCTGGTGGGGAGGTCCGCCTGCGCTGCTCAAGGGCTTTCTCGATCGCGTCTTCCTGCCGGGGTACGCTTTTAAATACAAGAAAGGCTCTTCGCTGCCCGATCAGCTGCTCAAAGGCAGAACGGCGCGGCTGATCGTGACGATGGATGCGCCTGTCTGGTATTACAGGCTCGTGCAGGGCCAACCGGGTCATCGGATGATGAAGGTGTCCACGCTGCAGTTTTGCGGCATCCGGCCCGTCAAGGTCACCTCGATCGGTCAAGTCGGCAAATTGACGGACCCGGAGCGGGAGCATTGGCTGGTGAAAGTGAACCGTCTGGGACAAGCTTTGGCGTAAGCAAAAAGAAGCCTGTGTCTCCACGAGGGGGATACAGGCTTCTTGCGCATATCAGTGGGAAGCTGCCGCTTCGGCCGCAGGGTCCAGCTTTTCCTTGCTCATCGCGAAGGCTGCAACCAGCGCCAAGCCTGCCGGGATCAGGCTCCAGGCAAACGTCAGGACGACCGAGGACGATAGCCCTTCCGTGATCGTGCCCAGCGCTTGCGGAGGGATTTGGGCCCGGGTCGCCGGGTCCAGCAGCGCATGCGGGTCGCTGAAGTCGATGCCCTTCGGGGCGCCGGTTTGAGCGCTACCTGTAAAGGCATCCGTCAGCTTCCGGGTCAGCGCATGGCTCTGGATGATGCCGAATAGCGTGATACCAAGCGTCATCCCGAGCGAGCGAAGGAAATTGAGCGTAGACGTCGCCGCTCCGCGCTGGCTGGCCGGGAACGAATGGATCGCTGCGTTGCTGAGCACGGAGAAGGAAGCTCCGATTCCGAGACCCGTCAAGATCATGTACAGCGTGACGATAAAACGCGACGACTCCGGTGTTAAGGTCGTGAGAAGGGCAAGACCCAGCACAAGCAGGGCCAGCGTCGGAATCATGATCGACCGGAACGGCATCTTCGTCATCAAGAAGCCGCCCAAGGTCGCCGTCACGACCGAGCTGAGCATCATCGGCAGAAGCATGAGGCCGGAATTGGTGGCCGTTCCGCCAAGCACGCCTTGAATGAAGATCGGAATATACACGGAGGCCGTAATGAACGCCGCCCCGCTCAAGATCCCAACGGCATTGCTTGAGGCGTAAAGACGGTTCCGGAACATGCTGAACGAAATGATCGGCTCTTCGGCGCGTTTTTCGACGAACAGGAACAGCAGGGTAAGGACTGCGAATCCGGCGAACAAGCCCAAGATTTGAACCGAGCCCCAAGCATACTGCTTGCCGCCGAGCTCCATCGCGAACATGAGGCAGACGACGGCTCCGACCAGCGTCATGGCGCCCCACCAGTCGATCCGCTGCTTCGAATGAACCGGCGATTCTTTATAGAAGAGCGCAATCATGACAAGCGAGATGAAGCCAAGCGGCAGGTTGATATAGAAAATCCAGCTCCAGTGGATGTAATCGGTAATGTAAGCCCCGAGCAGCGGGCCGAAAATACTGGACATGCCGAATACCGCGCCGAATAGCCCGCCGAGTTTTCCCCGGTTCTCCGGCGTGACGGTGTCGAACATGATCGTGAACGCAATTGGCACCAGGGCCCCGCCGCCAATGCCTTGAATCGCGCGGTAGATGCTTAATTGTACGATCGAAGTCGCCGTTCCGCAGAGAACGGAGCCGAGCATAAAGACGATGATCCCAAAGACGAAAAATCGTTTGCGTCCATACATATCGGATAGCTTGCCGAAGATCGGCATCCCTGCCATTTCCGCCACCATGTAAGCGGAGGTGGCCCAGACGAATTTATCGAGTCCGCCGAGCTCGCCGACGATCGTTCCGATCGCAGTCGCCATGATGGTATTGTCCATCGAGGCCATCAGGATTGCGAGAAGCAGCCCCGCTACGACCATCCCGGTTTTGTTGTTTGTTTTGCTCATGAGTCGATGTCTACCTCCGATATGAAATGTTTTAAGCTTTATATACATACTATACCTTAGCCTAACTGACAACTGGATGTCAGGATTCAGCGGATGGATATAAAGTTTTTTTGGAGAGATGGGGAATGTGGGGGGACTGGCAAAAGAGGGTGTGTTTTCACATGGCGGACGAATTTTGGCGAAAAATGTCCTGTTAGAAAAGTATTCATGGCTAAAACGTAAGCGGAGAAAAACCACCGATTAGCTTGACCGGTGAACTGTAACCTCATTTATGGACAGTGTTGAAAAACGGTATTGAAGCCTTAAGCAGCTAGGAGATGACTTCTGAA
>NZ_JAHNZO010000034.1 GCF_018998565.1 Paenibacillus oleatilyticus
CGATAGTATGATTAAAGCACAAAAAACCGTAAGAGGTCACTTTTTTTCAAGTGTCCATCTTACGGGTTACAGTTCAGTGGATTTGGTGATTTTTTAATTTTACCCTTCAAGTCCTTATTTGGGATGAGTTGAACCCTTTGACGATCAGCCAAAGCGGCATAATGATCTCGAAAAGGGCTCCCGGAGCATACAGAACCATTCCGTTGTAACCCATAAGTTCTACGATGGCGCTGGCTGACAACGATGCGTATCCTATAAGGCCTAAGACCGATAGGAATCGCGGAATGAGTTTGGACCGATACAATAAAGTACAGAATACAAGGCTGTACAGACCAAGTACAATCATGGCCAGCTGAAAAGCCAAAAAACTTCCTTCAGCCGCCAACGCTCCTATGGTGTGAAAATAGGAATGGGTCGGGGCTCCTGCCTGGATATATTCTTGGCTTAATTTGACCCGCAATAACGGACCGATTGTCCCAACGATAAGGAGCATAGCCTCCATCACCCGAAAACCAATGTAGCCTAAGGCAATTTTTTCATTATGCCGCTTTAAGATGGGGAACAATACGATTGCGATGCCGACAACAGCGACGGAATTTATGAGCTCAAGCAATACTCCCAAGATGACTTGGTCTTTCTTCAAATAAACATCTCTGAGATAATCCGGAGCGTTCATCATAGATTCAATCAGTGCATTTCCCGAAATATACGCAGCCGTTGCAATTAAAAATAATACCCCAACAATGACGGCAGACCTTCGATTCGCCTCCATGTTTCCCTCCTCCGTAGTTTACAGCCTGCATATGGCCGAATTAGGCGATTCACGCTCATTCACGTGCATTATATCCGCAATAGAACTGGTCCTCATAGATACTAAAGTATGGATTGGAGGATGGTTTTTGGGGAAACGGGCGAAAGGAGGGAAATATAAGTAAATTGTCGTATTTTGTTTATATGGGAATTATAGTAGGATATATGGATTGTGAAACAAACCATAAAATGTCAGGGCGGTATAAAGTCAACCTTATGACGACTGCATGTTCTGTTAACTACGCGTCGTGGGGCAAGCTATTCAACTGTAGGGGGCGGGAAATGACGGAAGAGGTCTGATTCCAGAGCATCCGTATGTCGGGAATATCCGATACGATTGATAAGAGAGTATAAATCCAAAGGAGTTGAAGACATGATCATATTGTCGAGGAGAACCGGAACATGTTCGTAATCCATGCCTACCTTGCGAAGTCGTCAAATCCATACTCTTATGAACGTCTCGCCTCAGAGTTAGGCACCTATTTTGATTCTGAAACAAAGCATGGTCTGAAAATAGGAACATCAACGAATCCGTTCACGAAACAAAAATATGCGATTCTTCAGTGGACAGGATGGAATTTTTCGGCACACTTTGAAACGGGCCGCAATGTAGCCGCAGATGCAGATTATATTGCAAGTGTCGTCGAGGATTGCCCGCCTGAAATCAAAGATTGTACCGATCGCATTCGCTTTGAGTTCTCGTCTGATGAGCGACGGGATTTCACGGATCATATCATTGGGGCGATAGACTATTTATTGGAGATACCAAACGCAATCATTTTTGATGAAAGTCAAAAAAAGATCATTCGTCAAATTCAAGAATAGGACAGGAGGGATGGCAGTGCAACTTTCAGATTCCACCTATTCCGAAATTACCGCTCTGTCTAAACAAGGCGATGATTTGGTGAAGGCTGGCGATCTTGAGGCGGGCAAGCATAAGTATGTTGCGGCTCTTCGCTTATTGCCGGAAAACCATCGAGAATGGGAGGCCGCGACGTGGCTGTACGTGGCTATTGGGGATGTTCATTTTCGAATGAACAATTATGACAAGGCATTTAAGTGCTTTTTTAATGCGGTACAGTGTCCGAAGGGGTTGGGTAATCCCTATATTCATCTTCGGCTAGGGCAATTGTATTATGAACAGGGAAACCTGGAGAAGGCGACTGACGAGCTAACCCGGGCTTACATGGGTGCCGGTATTGCCATTTTTATGGAGGATGACCCAAAGTATCTTGAGTTTTTGGAAACCAAAATCGAAATTTAAAATTTCAGGTGCCGCATAAACATGATCTCGTGAATTGCCGCGTAAATCGCGGCTTTTTGTTTTATGGGATAAGGTTTGTTGTCATGAGCAAAAGACAAGAGCTTTATCCCATTGCCGACAAAGGGTTCTTGACAGGTCTTAGTATTATGGTTATCATGGACACATTAAGTCTGTAATTGGGGTGAGAAAGATGAAATACGAAAGCGACCGTCACCGGAACTCGGAAGTATTTGATGAAAACCAAGATTTTGTCGCCAAGCCGGGCGTCGGGGTCTTGACCTTGCTGCAGCCCCAACCCGGGGAGCGAATCCTGGACGTGGGCTGCGGGAATGGGAACTTGACGGCCGAGATCGCAGCCGCCGGAGCGATCCCTACAGGTATCGACCTGTCGGAGGAGATGGTTACGCAGGCCCGACAGAAATACCCAGAACTGAATTTTCAGGTAGAAAACGCTTGTCTTTACCGCACAGATGTCCGCTTTGACGCTGTGTTCTCCAATGCAGCGTTGCATTGGATCAAGGATGCTCCTGCCGTTGTCAACTCTATCTGGCTGGCCCTGCGGGATGACGGCCGATTCGTTGCCGAATTCGCCGGTAGCGGCAATGTCGCCGTACTGACCAACGCGATGGAGGAGGCGCTGGAGACACATGGTTATACGTGGGCGGGACGGAACCCGTGGTATTTTCCCACCATTGGTGAATATGCCAGCCTCCTAGAGGAGACCGGCTTCCGCGTCACGTTGGCTCAGCATTTCGACAAGCCAACCCCGCTCAAGGGAGAGACAGGGCTACGGAACTGGTTGGACAAATTCGCCGATTATTTCTTCCCGGACGTCACGCCGGCAGACAAAGCGTCGATCTACCGCACCATCGAGGCGAAGGTTAGGCCACACGTTGACCGGGGAGGCCAATGGATGGCCGACACTCGCCGATTGCGCATCGTAGCCATCAAGCCACTGGCATAAGGAGATAAACAATTTTGGCTTTTTCTTGTCGCCTGTGCCAAGGAAAAGGGGACATGTATCTTGCGGAAAGTGAATACCAACCATGGCAACATGGGGATATATTCACCTTAATAAGGGCCGGTTGAACGGAAAACAGCTGCTGCCTCCAAGTGTTTTTGAACGAGTAACCTCACGGGCCACACCGAAGATGCGCCTAACCTTGCCAGAGGTTGGGTTAGGGTGATCATCGAAGAAGTGAGGCGGCAAACAGTAGAGGAGGCTGAGAAAATGGAGCAATATACGATTCCAGATGAGAAAAGCGAACATGAAGGCACTTGGTTGCAATGGCCTCATGGATACACCTATGGCGAAGATTATAAAAAAGGGATAGAGCCCATCTGGATCCAGATGGCAAGCGCGTTAAGCGAGGGTGAGAAAGTTCACATTGTTGCCTATAACCAAGCGGAAAAAGAAAAAATTAACCAAATCCTTACGAGCCAGGGCGTAAATATGAACATGATTGATTTCTTTATTACGCCTACGGATGATGTATGGGCAAGGGATAATGGTCCGATTTTTGTATATGATCATCATAAAAATCTAAGAATATGGGACCCGGGATTCAACGGATGGGGGAAGAAAACTCCTTTTGCCAAGGACGCTTCACTTCGCGAGCGTCTCAGTAAGGGGTTAAACATCGAAAGAATAGATGCGCGTCATCTCGTCATCGAGGGCGGAGCTATTGAACTGGACGGCCACGGTACCTTTTTATCCACCAGAAGCGCTGTTATGAATCAAAACCGAAATCCTGACTTATCCGAAGCGGAAATCGAAAAATATCTTGGCTGCCTTGGCGTTACGAATTTTATTTGGTTGGATGGAGTACCGGGGGCAGACATTACCGACTTTCATATTGATGGATTTGCGAAATTTTACGACCAATCTACGATCATTACATTTTCGGAAAACGACTTGGCCGAATGGGGGCTGTCCGCCAGCGATATTAAAGCATTATTGAATGCCAAAAATGCATCAGGCGAGTCTTACAAGTATGTATTTTTGCCGCTCAGTAAAAACAAAGTCACGTTAGCAAACGAAGAAACCTTGGTCGATAAAGGTTCGTATGCGAATTTTTATATCGGGAATAAAGTTGTGTTGGTACCTAACTATAACGATCCTCATGATACCATAGCAAACGATATCATCCAAAAACTATATCCCGAACGTAAAGTGGTTGGTATTGATGTAAGAGAGCTTTATAAGGATGGCGGGATGATTCATTGTGTTACACAACAACAACCGGTAATATGAGATAATGGATTATGACCGTTGAGATCGGGAGGCGTACTATGATGAAATAAAAAAAGAGGGCGCTCGGGTTGTCGGTGTTTACACTTCACATGGTTTTATCGAAGCCGATGTCATCGTACTGGCAACCGGTACGGCTTTACCCGAGCTCTGTAAACCATTAGGATTCGATGTTCTTGTCGCTCCTTCGCCTTCCATTCTGATTCGCATGAAATCGAAGGAAAAGTTAATCCACACCTTGATTTCCAATTCGAAATTTGAAGCAAGACAACTAACCGATACGACTCTGATCGCGGCGGAAGATTATATGGACGAGTCTGAAGAAAACGGGCCAGATGCCATTGGAAAAAGAGCATTTGAAATCCTTCGTCGCCATCTAAAAGGAGGGGAGACCTTGGAGTTGGAAGGTATCAAGGTAGGAATGCGACCTATGCCTGAAGATGGTTACCCTATTGTTGGTTTTCATGATCGGATCAAGGGTCTCTATCTAGCCGTTATGCATTCAGCGATTACGCTGGCTCCTGTGATTAGCAGCGTGGCTTCCAACGAGATTATAGACAATGTGCAGATGAAAGAATTGGAAAGCTGCCGGTTATCCAGATTTTCATTTCCAGACCGGACCTAGTCCAGCAGTTCTTTGGCTCCGTTCATCACTAAGGGCATGGTCTGTTTAACGAATGATTCCGCAGGTATTGGACGCCCTTCATTGTTCCAAACGTAAGCTGCCCCATACATCCCCCAGCTTAACATGATAGAAGCTGTATTTATTAATTGCTTGTTTGGATTCGAAGGCATCTTGTCTTTGTCTATAAAGGAAAGAATTATCTTTTGAATTTTTTCCTTTATTTGAATTTCGAATACAGGTCCAAGCGATTTATACCTTTTTTTGCACATGGTGCTTAGATCCTTGTGAAAATCGCATACACCCAGAAAAATACTCTGAATTGTTTCTTCATTTAATTTTTCGTGACCGCTTATTCTACGGTTGATGATGGTCATAAAAGATTCCGTTAGTCTGGACTCGAGAATTTCGAATTTATCTGTAAAATGCGCATAAAAAGTCGCTCTGTTTACCGTAGCCCGCTCCGCAATATCCCTAACGGTTATCGATTCGAAGTCTTTTTCTTGAATCAATGAAGCGAAAGCGTCCTGAAGGAGTCGCCGTGTACGTATCACACGAGGATCAGCTTCATTCTTTTGAATTGTCATGGTTAGGACCTCCCCAAATAAAAACGACATTATTGAAATAGTGTTGTCTATGCAACGGTTAACGGATATTGATGATTGCGTCCCCTTCGGTTGTTATTATAACATATAAATACAACAAGTGTTGTTCAAACAACTGCTGTTGGATTGATAGAGATGCTGAATGCCGTTTTACCAAGAGGAGGAGAGAACCATGTCGGTTTCACAACCATCGCCAACGATGGAGCAACAACTTTTTTTTGATGTTATTCGAGAACGCCGGTCGGTTCGCAGCTATGATCCCGAGGTCAAGATTTCGCGGGAGGAATTGACCGAAATATTGCAGGAAACTACGCTGGCTCCCTCGGCCGCTAACTTGCAGCCGTGGCGGTTTCTCGTTATCGACTCGCCGGAGCTGAAGCAGAAGCTGCTTCCGATCGCATTCAATCAACAGCAAGTGGTCGAGGCTTCGGCTGTCATCGCCGTTCTTGGTGACCTTGAGAGCATCCGGATGGCCGAGAAGATTTACGGCCAGGCTGTCGAAGCGGGCTTCATGCCTGCGGATACGGCAAAATCGTTTGTTGAGCGCTATACCGGTATGTATTCGAGCATGCCGCCCGATACCATCCGCCAAATCGTTTATACCGACGGCGGGCTGGTATCGATGCAGCTTATGCTTGTTGCCCGCGCCAAAGGCTACGATACGGTACCCATGGCCGGTTATGACAAACAAAAGTTCATGGAAGCTTTCGGCGTATCAGACCGGTATGCCCCGGTTATGCTGATCGCCATCGGTAAGGCAGCGAAGCCCGGTCATCCGACGACGAGACTGCCAATCGAGGATGTAACTTTTTTTAACGAAATGCCTAACGAATAAGAACCTGTAAAAGACCTTCGCATCCGCATCAAGAGCGGCGAGCCAAGGTCTTTTGCGGGTTCTGCACATCTAATTCATTTACGAAATTCAAGCTCTTCCCATTGCCCCGGCTTCCGGCGCCGCCAACTCATGAATACCAAGGACAATGCAATTACCGTGAGGATCACCCCAAGCCATCGAAATCCCCCGAAGCTGAACTTGTCTCCCATGACGAGGCCTGTCAGCAATGAAGAGAGAATGGCTCCCAGGTTTCTTGATGTATTAAACAATCCGGATGCTACGCCGATAATTTCTTTTGGAGCGCTTTTGAACAAGGCCGCTTGCATACCGACGCTGTTCAACCCGTTGCTAATCCCGAATGCCGCTAACGCCAAGCACACGCTGATCACCGGTGAGCTTTCATTCAAGGTCACGATCCATACGGCTCCAAGCGTCATCAGTATCGCGGAGACTAGCAATGCCGGACGGGGTCCTGATTTATCGATCCATCGTCCTGCTATTGGAGAAGCAACGAGCGAGCACAAGCCTAAGCTTAACATGAGAATCCCCGTATGGAACTCGCTGACATGACGTACCATTTGTAGATAGGACGGAAGACCGAAAAAGATCGAGTAAAAAAGTACGTTAACGATCATGAATTCGATATTGACCCAGGTCATCGCAGGATGTTTGGCGAAGGTGCGCAAAGGAATAAAGGGCGACGTCGCTTTTAACTCATGTCGTACGAAAGCCCCCAGTATAACGAGGCCGATCAACCCGATAATGACATAGCGAAATGAAATATGCCCGGATGATTTTGCCGACAGTAATCCAACGAGCAGGGCAACCAAGCCCGCGCTGAAGAGCAGGACCCCTGGCACATCAATCAACTCCATCCATTTACGAATGGACATGTTGCGCGCGGATGCCGTCGGTTCGTCATTAGGAATCGACCTCCAAGCGAATAGAAAGCTCGCCGCCACGAACGGAATATTGACGAAAAAGATCGCAGGCCAATCCCATCCGTGAATCAAGACCCCGCCAATAAATGGTCCGATGGCTGCCGCTCCGGACAGGAAGATGGACAAAACGGCCAGCGCAGTCGCTTGCTTCTCCGTAATATGAATGCGCACAATGGCCATTCCAACGGAAACCATCATGCTTGTCCCGATGGATTGCACAATGCGGAACACGATGAGCCATCCAAAGTTGGGCGATAATGGAGCTAATAAGGATGCAGCGAAAGCGACGACAAGCCCGGTAAGAAATATTTTCTTACGGCCGAATAAATCACTGGCCTTTCCCATGACGGGTTGAGCGATCGCACTCGCAATGTAGAAGGAAAAAATAATCCAGGAAACGCTGGCAAAGTCAAGGCGGTACACATTTTGCAGCCTTGCAACAGCAACAGAAATCATCGAAGAATTCAATGGGTTCAGTAGTACCCCCAGTCCAACGGCAATCATCAACCACCAGCTGCGAACCCCCATGTTTGGCCCTCCTCCAAGTGTAATGATGTCATCGTACTTGAAAACCGACATTTATTCCAACGCATTTTATGCTATAATTTCATTGACTTGAAGGAATGAACGGAGGGTGCGTTATGGAACTTCTTCAACTGCAATATTTTCTCGCGGTCGCTCGATTGGAGCATGTGACCGAGGCGGCACGAGCTCTGCACGTTACTCAATCGTCGCTCAGCAAAACGATTCAACGCCTGGAGGAGGATCTAGGGGTCCCTCTCTTCGATCGAACAGGGAGGAAGCTGCGGTTGAATGAGTATGGAAGCCGATTTCTTCGCCGTGCGGAAAGGGCGTTATTTGAATTGGAGCAGGGGAAGCAGGAGATTAGCGATTTGTCCAGTCCGGAACATGGCACACTTGAATTGGCGGTGACCAACGCAAGCACGCTGCCTCAAATCCTTCGAGAGTTTCGGAAAAAACATCCCCATATCCAATTTCATGTGCAAATGCTGACCACGCAGGAAATGATAACGCTTCTCCATCGTGGTGAGGTCGATTTCTGCTTGTCCTCTCCTCCTATACAAAGGGATGACTTTGAATGTGAAATCGTGTTCGTCGACCCCATCCTTGTGGCTGTTCCGAAGGGACATCGGCTGGCAGACCGAACCAGCGTTTCCTTGGCAGAACTAAGGGACGAATGGTTTGTCGGCGTAAAGAGGGGCTACCTTACTCGCGATCTGGTAGACTCCGTATGCCAATCGGCCGGATTTGCGCCTAAATATGTGTATGAGGGAAATGAGCCCGCCAGGCTAAGCGCTCTGGTGGAGGCCGGAATTGGCATCGGCTTCATACCAAGCACGGCCATGAATCCGCGGGAGCATATCCAATATCTTCGGGTAGAGGACCACGAATTGGTACGGGAGATTGCTTTATTATGGCACAAGAGCCGGTACATTTCGCGGGCTGCACTGGAATTCCGTAAGGTCGTGGTAGAATATTTTGGTATGGGGTCAAATGCAATCAAAGAAACAACCATTGTTAATAAGCAGAGGAGCAACTCTCATGACGGAAAATAGCAACGTGTTTCATCCGCCCTATGTCGTACGTTTTCCATTCGAAAAATCGCTCGGGCTACGTAATGCGTTGATCGACGTTGATGGAAATCTTGTTCGCGAGCCGAATTTGCTTAAAGTACATAACTTTACTCCAAATAGTAAGGGAGGTTACATTACCGCAGCTCAGGACCTAAACGAAAAATGGGGGTACCTGGATCAAAACGGCAGATGGTTGATCGAGCCGATTTTGGAGGATGCGCGCATTTTTGGCGAGGAGGGCATGGCCAGATTCAAAAAAGAAGGGCTATGGGGCTATGTAGACTTAAACGGGGAAATCAAAATCCAACCCCGGTTTGAGGAGGCGCTGCCATTTAACGCAGGCTTGGCGGCGGTTCGCTTGCACAATGGTTATGCCTATATCGATTGTATGGGACAAGTCGTCATCGAAGGGCCGTTTGACGAGGCAGGCTTCTTTTCACCGATTGGTTTGGCTGCCGTAAAAAATCGGGGGAGCTCCGCTTGGGGGGTCATCAATACGAAAGGCGAAATGGCGATTGCCCCGCAATTTGCGAATGTCGGCATGTATACAAGCGATGGCACAGCCCCCGCAAGGAAAGGTAAATTATGGGGATTGATCGATACGCAAGGCGAATGGATCGTGAAGCCGACCTATTCGCGTATCGAAGAGTTCAACGAAGAAGGGCTTGCTTTTTTCAGCGATTACACTGATCTGATGAATATAAGAAAGGGTTATCTCAATACAAAGGGCGATGTGGTCATTGAGGGAACGTCGATCTCGGACCAAATGGTGTGCGGGCTGGTAAAAGAAGATGTGCCTTACGGCGGAGGCATCGGCTTCTTCGATCGTACCGGTACGATGGTGATCCCGCCACAGTATGCTTGGGCCGATCCTTTTCATGAGTGTGGCGCGAGCGTCGTCCTTCACAAGGATCAATGGGGGATTCTTACGATGGACGGCCAGTTCCGGGAAATGCCTTATGTGGAGCCGCTGACGGATCATGAAGGCTGGGTGCTGGGCTTTTCTAGCGGCAAGGGAATGGCTCCGTTTCTTGTTCGGAAAGGCGAAGTTGTCTACGTGGACGCAGCTGGAAGGGAAGTTTGCAGACTGCGGGTAGAAGAGACGGGGAATCCACAGGAGCGTGTATTGCGACTATTTAATGCTGAGGGAAGGATCGTATGGCAAAACGAAGGAGAGAAGGGTGCGTTTTTTGTCGAGAGTCCGTTTTTGTGCAAGCAGCCTGCCCGGCATTTTGAGGATATCCAGTATTGGGAGGGAGATATTACGGATGCCGCACAAACCCTCTTGGATGCGGAACCAAGAGATTTTTATCCCTATACCTGGTACGAACGGGATGTGTACGATCTATCGGAAGAGGATGAAGATGAGATCGACGAGTATAAAAAAAGAGGCGCGATGGTGGTCCTGGCGGGCACTTATGTGAGCGAGGAGCATTACGGGCATTACCCTTTTCTCGGGGAATGGGAAAGAAAGGCTTTTGAACAGTATTTTGCAGCGATCGCTGACCGTCTTTCCGATTTTTTTGGCGACCCGCTGCCCGATGCGTCTATCATGCTGCGCTGGGGCGATAATAACATCAGCAAAGCATGGGAAGTGAACGGCAAGTATCTGGTGCTGGAATGGTTCACTGAATATGGCGATGGCGATTTTGTCCACCGGCTGTGGCTTGCTGCAGGATACAAAGAGGACTTGGAATACGAAGAGGAGGATGCCGAGAACGAATACGATTTAAACGAGGAAGGAACCCAAGCAAATGACCAGACCTTCGATCTCGATCAGTTTGAGAAACTGGTGAAAGAGGCACAGGCTCATATGGATGCGGAGGAACATGAGGAAGTTCTCGATTTAGCGTTCCAAATGGAGGAACTCGCCTCTGATTGCA
Source organism: Paenibacillus oleatilyticus (assembly GCF_018998565.1). GTDB lineage: Bacteria > Bacillota > Bacilli > Paenibacillales > NBRC-103111 > Paenibacillus_G > Paenibacillus_G oleatilyticus. The sequence continues at coordinate 10,807 of NZ_JAHNZO010000034.1, forward strand.
CGGATGTGGATGTCGCGGACATAAGCCGGATCTATGACTGCAAGCGGAATGCGCTGTATCGATTGGGGCGGGTAGAAGAAGCGCTCGAGACCTGCCGTGAAGCGATTGCCTATATCTCCCCGAGGATGTTGTTCAACTATCGGCCAGAGCCCCGCCAAACGCTGCGCGCTTGCCATAATGTACTCGCTCGGGAGCTAATGGAGCGCGCCGCATCCAAAGAAGAATGCCTGACAGCCTGGGAACATGTAAAGGCTTGCTTTAAAACGGTGGGACCGAATGAGGGTGAAGCTTTACTTGAACATTTCTATGACACCCGAGCGCTTGTGCTGCTGAAGCTGAGTGAGTTTGATCCCGCAGAGCAAGCGAAGGCCTTTGCTTTTCTTCAGCGGATGCAGACCATCGGGTCACCGTATCTGAGAGACGAGCTACGACTGGCTAAAGCGATAAACTCAGCAGAGTATCAGGCCTTTTTGAAAAACAGCCAGGAAGTCGATCGAGAATATGTACAGGCACCTGCCCAGGAAACCGCTATGGAGGCAGTGACCCGGTACCACAAGGCATACGAAACATTTAGCCAATTCAACTCGCAAGTGGAAAAGGAATTTGGGCCCATTCTCTCCCTTTCGTTTAGGGAGGAAATGATTGCGAAGTCCGAAGAGGAATTAGGGTTTGCCTTGCCGGATACACTTCGTCAATTTATGCTGGTGCCTGGCCTTGTACATGGGATATATCCGGAACTTGTGCCTCCTATGAAAATTCAAGGGATGTTTTCGCTAATCAGTGATGTGTGGGGAGTGCGCCGGGAGTTCGAGGAGCGTTTGACGCGGAAAGAATTGCACTGGCTGGAGGTTCATTGTCAGATCTGCGGCTTGTCGCAGATGGACGAGCATAGTCAAGAGTACATGTACTTTACTCCCGTAAAAGGATTTGGCACCTTTACCTACATTCGGGATGATTGGGATAAGTTTGAAGCGGATGTGCTCAGACCGCTGCTGGCGCAAGAGATTCCCGATGAGACGTTCGACCAGATGTATTCCCGAAAGGTGACCGATCAGATTAAGCGGATGATTGAGGTTAGCAGAAATCCCGGTGCAATGCACTGATCGTATCCCCTCAAAGTGAACGGTAAAGGATAGGGCCCTTACCGTTTGCTTGGAGGGGATGTTCTGTTCGGTCAAATGAAAGTATTGACATTACTACGAAAACGTATTAAATTGAGTTTAGACATACATTACGATTTCGTAGTAATTCGGACTCTTTTTTTATATATTTACTACGAATTCGTACTAAAAGAACCTTGAAGGTTATTAAGTTCCATAAGGAGGAGGATTGACATGAATTGGCAAGACGCAGCCTTGGTGGTGGCGGGGTTTATCGGAAGTGGTGTGGCGGTGATTCACGGCAGTCTGACCCAACGGCTCATGATCAGGCCGCTAACGAAGTCTGTTCTCGCCGACGAACTAACGTTAGTCAAAAAGCTCGTGCCGTCACTCTTGCAGTTCAGTACGTTCAACTGGTTTCTCGGCGGTCTAGCCTTGATCGCTTCTGCCCTCTGGTTCGAGCAGGACGTAAGGCTTGCGACTAGCCTGCTCGTCGGCAGTTCCTACCTGTATGGCGCTCTCGTCAACCTTTGGGCGACACGCGGCCGTCATCCCGGCTGGATGCTTTACACGGTTGCGCTCGGCTTGATCGCCTTCGGCGTCAACGGACCCGGCGGTTGAGGTGACTTTCACAAGGTCCGAAGCGGGGAGCGGTCGGCAGATTTATGTTCGTATGCCCCGGATTCCGATTCCGGGGCATTTCTTTTTCTCAAGTTTGGTTTCCTTACATAGCAGCAGCGGGTTGTGCTTCTTTAGACGCTTCCTGACTCGTCGTAAAGTCGATCGGCGTAACGCCTTCCGCTTTCCACACCGTGCCTCTTCGCTCGTACTCGAATAACTTTTCGACGGCATTCGCGATTCGGGGCCCCAGTTCACGCTCAACCAAATACAAGGCCACGTCAAGTCCCGAAGTCACGCCTCCGCCGCTCACGAGGCGAGGACCGTCTACAACGACTCTTGCATCAACCGGAATTGCGCCGGCAGCTTTTAAAGCAGCCATGCCCAAATGGTTGGTTACGGCATGTCTATCTTTCAACAAGCCTTTCATAGCAAGCAGCACTGAGCCTCCACATACGGTAGCCACCGTGACTTCCTTATTGTCCATAGCTTGCTTGATCAAATCCGGTAAACCTGTCCTCATAGCCTGCCCTAATATATTCGGAATGGCGTCTTCCGAATTTCCCGCCGGCTTCCCCGCAGCTCCGGGCACCAAAATAATTCCCGGACGATTCGGATCTAAGGCCGCTTGCGCTTCGAGGGCGGGCCCATTCATACCGCTAGGGACAGAACGCTTGCCTTCTGCGGAGACCAATTCCAGCGTAACGGCTCCTCCCGAGTATATTCCCGCGGCAGCGAATACTTCATATGGCGCCAAAGCGTCCATTAGATCGAAGCCATCGAATAGTACGACTTGAACATGCATACTTTTGTCCTTGAACGCATTCTTATTCTCGCTTGTTTGCGCACTTGCCGCAGGGGCAATCAGACTTAGTACCAGGGTAAACGACAGGAGCCATCCAAAAAATTTTTTCATTCTTTTTACCATTCCTTTCGCTTGGAGGTGAGTGGATCACCTCATGTATGGGGAACCGCAGCTTCTCCAGAAGAACCGTTCATTCTAATGATGACGTCAGGAATAACCAGCAGCAGCACAATGGAGCCGTAAACGCCAATGGTATAGCTGGTAGCGTAAACAAGACCGAAACCCTGATGAAACAGGAAGGTGATGAGATGAATGAACATGTTCGTAAAACAAAAAGCGTAGCTTCGGATCATCCAGTTCCGGTGCCGGATGATCCGTTTCCTTTTGATTTGGAAGAGCGCCATGATTGTGATAAACAGCCATATAATATTCAGTGCATTGAATGCCATGCTGCTTATTTTTCCTCCGGTGGCGTAAGGCGCCATGTATCCGGAAGTCAGCACGACAAGCAGTACGGACACCAAATAAACGTAGCCGTTGATGCGATGGAACTTGCGGCTTTTTTCCATGACTCGGTTAGAAAAGTTGAGCAGTCCGGCCGCCATCGCGATGCAGGCAAATGCAACATGAACGTACATCACGTTTAACCAGACCGGGAGATTGAGCTCGCGTTTGAGTCCGGTTTTATGGCTTAAAAAGCTCTCGGCTCCGGGATCGATGATATAATTGTTCAGCAAGGCGTAAAGGATAAATAAAATCGTGACACCGGTCAAAAGGCCGGATAGTCGTTTCCGTTTCTTCATGTGATCCGAACCCCCGCGGCTCCATTTTGATGACCAATACACAGTTCCGGGCTAGGAAACGCGATGGCCTGTTAGTTTGGATGCCGGAAGCATGCCGGCCTTGGCGATTCCGGTCATGTGATCTCCGTCGGCGGCAACTTCGAATTTCAGATTCAAGCGCATCGGTTTCGTGATTTGCAGCGACCAAGTAAGCTTGTTATCCAGAAGGACGGGGTTCAACAACGCTACCGTCTCATTCCCTTGAGTGGCCTTGCCTTGGATTACCCCATTCCTTGTTGAGATGGAGAGCTTAACCTGCAGTTTCCCAACTGGTGTAGCGATTGTTGTATCCCAATCGCCTTCGAAGACGGATGCCTCTGTGAGTTTGTTATCCGGAGGGCCATAAGTCATGGGCGCTTTGTCCGCCGCGATACTCGGTTCGTCGCCTGTCCATGTTTTTCGCCGGCCAGGTGCCATTCCTGTTTCTCTCCAAACCGTCCCCCTCCGCTCAAATTCGAACAACTGTTCTACCGCGTGCGCGATACGCGGTCCAAGCTCACGTTCCACCAGATACAGCGCTACATCGAGTCCCGAAGTTACGCCGCCGCCGCTAACCAGGTTGCCATCATCCACGACGCGCGCCGAGACGGGAATGGCTCCGGTTGCTTCAAGTACATTCATGCCCAGATGATGAGTTACCGCCGGTCTGCCTTCCAAGAGCCCTCCCATGGCCAGCAGCAGGGAGCCGCCGCATACCGTGGCGACTACGATGTCTTTTTGCCCGAGTGCCTGCCTAACCATACCGGTCAATTCCGTGTTCATGGCCCGGGCCAGAATAGCCGGAACGGAATCGGGGCCATCTCCTTCGACGTCACCCGCGGCGCCGGGCACGACAATGATACCCGCACGTTCCGGATTCAATCTGCCGCTTGCTTCAATCTTTACTCCGTTGGTGCCGCTAGTCACGGCTCTCGGACCTTCGGCGGTAACGAATTCTACGCTTAACGCGTTGTCAGCATTCATCGCAGCGGCGCAAAAAACTTCGTAAGGTGCGATGGCATCCAGAAGGTCGAAGCCGTCAAAAAGCACAATTTGAACCGTCAACATCAAGAAATCTTCCTCCTTTATCCGTTTCTGCGTAGGACGGGACGAGTCATGACCCTCGGTATTAGCCATCCGTGTTCGCAAGAAAAATTGTAACAAACGAATATCTCAAACGAAGTTGTATAAAGGTCACAAAACAATAAACAAATCATCACAAATCAGATGGTTACGTTAGTTTCTTGCGGAAAAGATGATAAACTAGAATTCGAAGGTGGGATATTCATGAGCGAAGTTAATACGATACTGGTTGTAGACGACGACCAAAGTATCGTCGACCTATTGAGGGACTTTTTAGAATACGATAATTTTCACGTGATAACCGCTGGCGATACCGCTCAAGCGTGGACCGTGTTCCAACAGAGTTCCATTCATTGCATCGTCCTTGACATCATGATGCCGGGAGAAAACGGATTTGAGTTATGTCGCCGGATTCGGGCGGAGAGCAACGTTCCGATCCTTTTCTTGAGCGCTCGCAGCGATGATGTGGACAAGATTCGAGGGCTGACGCTCGGCGGCGATGATTATATCGTCAAAACCGCTTCACCGGGCGAGATTGTAGCCAGGGTCAAAGCGGTATTGCGGCGTTCCGCTTCTCTGCATCAAACGGATGGAAGAGTCCTGGATTTTGGCCGGATCAAGCTGAATCTGTCCACAAGAGAAGTTATCGTGGATGGGAAGAATGTAGTGCTCACGCCGAAGGAATATGCACTGTTTCGATTATTTGTCGAACACCCCAGACATGTTTTTACCTATGAACAAATACTTGCCAAATTTTGGGATGGGGTGGGCGATAAGCATACGATTCGGGTGTATCTCGGTCGACTTCGCGAAAAAATCGAATCCGATCCGAACCATCCGCAATACTTGGTCAACGTATGGGGAGTAGGGTATCGCTTCGAGGGAGGATAACATGAGAACGCTTCGTATTCGTACGTTTACTTTGCTGTGCTTATTCTTCATCCAGCTCGTGCCGTGGATCTTCTTTGTTACGGCTCACTTCATGGAGACAAAAACGCTCAGCTTCGCAAAAAGCCAACCGCAAGACGAGGTTTTGCAAAGACATTTGACCGACATCACGCACCTGATTGAAACGAACACGGACAAATGGAGAGATTCGAATTGGCAAAATCAATTGCATACCCGGTTGCAGCAAGCGAACATAGAGGTAGTTATCTTATCTGCGTCAGATCGGGAAATTTATCGGTCTAATCCGGAGCGCCGGGGCGACTTGTCATCAACCGAACGGTTCTCCGTCATAGAAAACGGTCAATTGCTCGGAAAGGTCGTCATTTCCCTGCCGAAGTCCAATACGGTTAAGATCATTGCGGTGCTTGCCGGAGTATTGCTAGCTTTCTTTATTATCGGTGTTGCCATGCGAAGATTCCTTCTTAAGCCCCTCGAAAGGATGAGCCTGGCAGCCAGACAAATCGCCGCAGGGGATTGGGATGTGAAGCTGCCTTGGTCCAGAATTACCGAAATCTCGGAAGTCCGCGATGGATTCGAAGTGATGGTGAAGGGGCTTCAGCAATCTTTTCGGAAACAAGCGGAACTGGAAGAAGAGCGTCGATTCGTAATCGGCGCTGTCGCGCATGATTTACGAACCCCGTTGTTCGCCTTGCGGGGTTATTTGGATGGTCTTGAGCAAGGAATTGCTCAATCTCCGGAGAAAATAACAAAATATTTGGCGGTGTGTAAGGAAAAATCGGCGCAATTGGACCGGCTGGTAGAGGACCTTTTCACATTTACGAAGATGGACTATTTGGAGATGAAGCTTCATCACAAGAAGATTGATTTTAAACACCTCATCCAGAAATCGATCGACAGTTTGAGTCCGCTAGCCCGGCAAAAGCACATCTCGATCTCGAACGATGCTGCAGACGACTGCTTCATTAGCGGTGACATGCACTTATTGGAACGTTCCATCAACAACCTTTTGGAGAATGCCGTCAGGCATACCCCCTCCTATGGTGAAATTGTTGTTCAATGTTCTATAGATAATGACCAGGTAAAATTTACGATACGTGATACGGGGCCGGGCTTCTCGCCGGAAGAACTGCAGCGGGTTTTTGAACCTTTATATCGTGGTGAACAATCCAGGAATCGTTCAACCGGAGGCAGCGGGTTAGGGTTAACGATTTCACGGACAATTATGAGGCGTCACGGAGGGGAACTTGCCGCAGGTAACCATTCGGAGGGTGGCGCTCTGCTGACCGGTTGGTTACCTGTAAACAGTCAAGACTAGACTCGCTTCTTTTTACTCGCGGAATATCGGACCTTTGGAAAAAATATGGTATAGCCGTTGACAAACGGAAACATAACATATATTGTGGATATATAATATCTATAATTAGCAAGGGCGGTAAGGGATGTCGTCAACCCCAAGTCACGGAAAGCAGATAATTTTAGAAAATAAATGAGAGGGGATATGAACATGTTGAACGATTTTTTTAACGAAACCGTCTGGGAAAAAGCTTGGAAGGAAGATACGCAGACCGCAGTCAACAAGATGAAAAAAGCCGGCATGGATGCAGTTCGCGTTTTTGACCATAAGGCAAAGTCATTCAACGAGGAGGCTTTTAGCGAAGAAGGCAGACAAAGAACTAAACGGATTATGAATTGGCTGGAAGGACAGGGTGTGACATTCAACGAAACATCCATTCTAGACATTGGTGCGGCTTCGGGCGGGTTTACAGTGCCGTTCGCGGAAAGAGGGGCCCGCGTTACTTCCGTAGAGCCATCTCTTCCTTTGGCAGAACTCCTGAAAGAAAATGCGACGGGATTAACAAACGGGAAGGTTGAGCTGGTGACGGAGCCGTTCGAAAACATTCATATTCAGGCAAAGGGATGGGAGAAAGCCTTTGATTTGGTATTTGTCTCCATGTGCCCGGTTATCGTCGATTGGGAGAGTGTGGAGAAGGTGCTCAGCTGCGCGCGTCGGTTCTGCTATATCAGTCTGGCTGCCGGATCCAGAGAGCACAGTCTGGTGAACGAGATTTGGACTTTGGTCACCGATCAGCCTCAGAAAACCGAGCATCTGGAGATGGCTTATTTGCAGCATTTATTGTATCTTAAAGGCTACTCCTATGAGTCGCTGATCACCCGGGAGATGAAAACCAGGGAGGTATCCAGAGAAACGGCGCTCATGGAGGCTATGGACTGGCTTAAAATTTGGGGTCTGCCTGCGGATGATCGAAACCGGCAAATCGTCACCGAGTATTTGGCACGGACTTATCCGTCGGACAAGGTGGAAATCCGGCAGGGGGGTCGATTTGGCAAAGTTCTGATTCGATTGCAGGATCAGAACATGTACACCCGGGCTTAATAAAAAGAGAGGTCAACCAGTAAAAACTGGCTGGCCTCATTCGTTATTTTGACCTATTTTAATGATATTGTTGTATAGTTAAAGAAGCGGCGGTCCGAGGGATTTCCTGTATGTGGGGTCCTCGAAGATTTTCGCAAATCAAGACTGAATCAAGGAGAGTCGGCTCGCAATGCGGCAATTGCAGTTGCAAAGGAATAGATGGCAAAACAGGAACCACGTTCTCCTCGGCCCGGCACTTCTTCTCACGCTTACCGTACTATCCGCTTGCGATCGTTCAGACGCGGAGTCAGCTAGCGGCGCAACCCCAAGATTGCGGGATAAGAGCCTGGCCGCAGAATATTCGGAGCCTGTAAAGCCTGACGAGAATGGGAATAGGGTAGTACAGGTTTTCGGCGTGGAGCTTAAAGATTTGGACGGGGGAGGCACGTTGAAGAAGCAGTATGCAGGACAAGTGCTCCAGGTTGGTACGAAGGTCGAGGAGCTGCGCAACGGGCTGGAAGCCGCCATCCCGTATTTCGAAGAGGCTTCCGGGGCCAAAGTGGTTCTGACGGCACTGCCCGATGAAACCTTTACTGCCGAAATGGAAAAGGATTTGTCCCGGCTGCATCGATTCGATGTCGTCCTGGTTCCTGGAGCTTTCGCGCACAGCTATGCTCAGAGCGGTTATTTAAAAGAGCTGTCCTCGTTCATCCAGGATAAAGCAGTTGTCAGCCCGAATTTGGATTTGGACGATTTCATCCCAAGTCTGCTGGATCATTACGGCTATTACAAAGGCAAATTGTATGCGCTTCCATATAAGCCGGATGCACAGATCTTATTTTACCGTAAAGATTTGTTCGAAGATATCCGCAACCGTGAGTTGTTTCAGAGCCAAACCGGGAAGCCGTTGAAGGTGCCGGACACGATCGACGAGCTTTATGAGACGGCCCGTTTCTTCACTCGGGCATATCATCCGCAATCGCCGGTTCTCTATGGCTTTAATATGATGGGGAAAGCCGATTGGTCGCGGTGGACGTTCACCAACCGGCTTGGGGCATACGGCGGCAAGGATGTCGATAAGGATTTCAAGCCGGGATTCCATAATGAGGCAGGCGTTCAGGCAATGAAGACTTACGTCGAGCTGGGGAAATACGTCCCTCCCGAATATACCGAATACGGCTGGATAGAAGCGAACCGCAGGTTCATTGAAGGGGATGTGGCCATGATGGAGCAGTGGCCGGGCTTAAGCAAAGCGGCTGAGGCGGCCGGTTCCCGGGTGCAGGGCAAGATTGGTTACGCTGTCGTTCCCGGTGCAGGAGGCGTTAAATCGCCGACCATGGGGGCATGGACGATGGCAGTTGCGAATAACCCGCTCCGCCCGGAGAGCTCCGAGCTGGCTTATAAATTTGCAGAATACGTAACCGGTAAAGATGTGGAGCTCTTGAAGATTCCCTCAGGAAACGATCCTACGCGCAGCTCGAATTACCGCAGACCGCAGGTGGCTTCGGCCAACCCCATCTATCCGGTGTTGGCCGAATCGTTGTCAAGATCAAAGGTATCGGCCGACCCCGATGTCCCGTTCGTGATTTCCAAGCTGAATGCAGCGCAGGAGGCCGCCGTGCAATCGGTTATCCGGCATAAGGCCAGCCCGGAGCAAGCCGTTGAGCGAATGGCGGAGCAATTTGAAGAAGTGATCCGCGAAGCCGGGTTATATGAATAGGCGAAGGAGGAGCTCCGAAATGAAGCGGCTGCGACTCGTTTGGGAACGATTCATGTCCGCCCAAGAAGCATTTTACCGTAAATTTCAAATTAAGCATCGGCTGCTGAGCTCGTTCCTGCTCGTTTCTGTCGTTCCTCTTGCCATCGTAGCCTTATTCTCCTTTTGGTATTCCTATGCCGACGCCAAGGAGAAGGTCGGCTACTACTCGGTGCAGCTTACGAAACAAATGCAGTTGAACGCCGAACAGCTGCTGGCTGACTACGATCAAATCGCCAATACGATGATGAAATCGGACGTCATTCAAAATGAGTTCAAAAACGTCGGCTCTGCAAGCGAGTTGGAGCGCTTTGCCGTAGACGATAAGCTGGATCGGCTTCTATCGTCCCATATGGTCAGCAAATATGACATCGATGGCATCACCGTCATGCACATCAATGGCCGGTATCGGATGTTCGTCGGAAACCGGATGGTGCCGGGCCAGTATCAATCGACGCAGTTATTTTCCAAGACGTTGAACGAGGCCGGGAAGCCGCTATGGCTACCTCCGCATGACAATGAAGTCGCCGGGGTGTTCCGGACCCCGGAGAAGGTCATTACGTATTCCACCCTGCTGAAGGACCGATGGAGCGGCAACGACCTGGGTGTCATTGCCATTGCGATCAAGCCGCAGTTGCTCGCGAGACTGTTTGAGGAACAAGAGTTCCTTGAGAACGGCGATGCTTTTATCTTCGATGACAGCGGCACCTATATTTATAACCGCAATGAGCAGCTGCTGGGCGGCAGAGCGGAGGATGACAAGCTTCGGGAAATGATTTTCCGCTCCCCATCGGGCGAGGCCGGATCGGAAGGAACCCGCCATTATTTTGATTATGAAAGCGGCGGCAGCAAGTTTCTTGTGTCGTATACCAAGCTGAATTCGAACCGCTGGGCGATTGTCAGTATGGTTCCTTATGCCGTGCTTATGAAGAAAATCAACCTGATTTTACAATTTACCATAGCGATTCTTATCGTCTTTTTATTATTCGCGGTGTATATCGCTCTGACCGTTTCTTCGAGCATTTCGAACGCGATCCACGGGCTAATGGGGTCTTTCCGGCAGGTGGAAAAGGGAGATTTCCACATTCGCGTGGATGGCTCAGGCAACGATGAGGTCATGAAGCTCGGCGCGATGTTCAAGCGAATGGTCGATCGGCTGAATCATTTGATCCATGAGCTGTACCGTACGAAGCTGATGAATAAGGAAGTCCAGATACAGGCCTTGAAGGCACAGATCAACCCGCATTTCTTATACAATACACTCGAAACGATCAACAGTATCGCCAGAATGAAACAAATTCGGGAAATCAGCGAAATGACCCGCGCCCTCTCCTCGATGTTCCGCTATAGCATCAAGGGCGATCAAGACTTTGTCACGCTCCGGGCCGAGCTGGAGAACATTGAAAATTATATGAGTATTCTGAAGGTACGGTTCGGCGCCAAGATCAGTTTGCACCTGAGCATACCCGACCGGTTGTACGAGGCCAAGCTGCTTAAGTTCATCCTGCAGCCGATTGTGGAGAACGCCGTTCGGCACGGTATTGAAATGAAGAAGGGAAGCGGGACGGTGCATATCCAAGCATGGGAAGCGGATGAACTGCTCTTTTTGCGGATCGAGGATGACGGCTTAGGGATAACGGAAGAAAAGCTTCGGGAGCTGAACAATCGGCTGAAGCAGGAGCTTGAAATATACGATTACAGCGGGAGAGGTATCGGTCTCTGGAATGTCGTGGACCGGCTCCGGCTGTATTACCGGGATCATCACCGCTTTGAAATAAATAGCAGGCTGGGAGAAGGAACGGCGGTCACGCTGGCCATTCCGCTGCACCCTGAAGTCCCGCCGGCCTTATTTACACCGACCGTCTAGGAGGGGGAAGCATGTACAAAGTGCTGCTCGTTGAGGATGAGCATTATATAAGAGCTGGCCTGCGCACCGCTTTGGACTGGGAAGCTTACGGTCTCACGATTGCCGGTGAGGCGGAAGACGGAGACGAAGGATTACAAGCTGCGCTCGCGCTCAAGCCTCATATCATTTTTACCGACGTGCGCATGCCTGGGATGGACGGGCTTCAAATGGCCGAGCGCATCTTGCATGAGTTGCCCGGGACCAAAATTGTTCTTGTCAGCGGTTATGACGATTACGCTTATACACGTCAAGCCCTGCTGCTTGGATTATGCGACTATTTGATTAAGCCCATTGATGAGGAGGAGATCGCTTCCATAGCGGCCAAGCTTGCCGCCCGGCTTCAGGAAGACGAAGAGCGTAAGCTTCTGGAAATCGAGCAGCGCTATACGTTGAACCGCAGCCGCAAGCTTCTGTTCACCGGGCTTCTTAACGAATTTGTCCTCGGGAACGGGGACATATTGCAAGCGCGGAAGTTCGAGGAATTGGCGCCCTGGTTTGGCTATGCGGAGTATCAAGCGGCCGTGCTGCGGGTGGAGAATTATACTCAGGCCAAAAGAGACCATTACGCCGGAGATGAGGAGTCCGTCTGGTTCACGATCGACAATATCGGCTCAGAAATGATGGATAAGGATACGCTGCTGTTCCGTAAACTGGACATGCCGAGCGAGTTTATATTCATTCGCGGCTATGAACGTGAGGATGAAGGGTCGCATCCGGAACAGTTCAACCGTCAGTGCGAGGAGCTCGTGAAAGTCATCGGCGGCTTCCGCAAAATGGTCGTAAACATGGGTTTGGGCAGTGTAGTCACAGCTACAGCACAGATCAGCCGGTCATTCCATGAAGCGGTCTTGGCGCTGCAGCAATTGGACTTGCGTAACGGCTTCAAGGTGGAGGCATACCGAACTGATGCGTTGCGCGCTGAGCCGGCTTGTGCGAAGCCGTTCGTCGAGCGGCTCAAACTGGATCTCGCACAGCTGCACCCGGCCCGCGTTGAAGATTCGATCCGCGGCTTGTTTCGCGCGCTTCACGACGAGCGAACTGTACCCCGCGGCGAGTTGTACCGGCTCCTTTCAAGCCTGCTTCGGATGACGGAGCAATCGCTGGCCGCGAATCGGCCGGAGGCCGGGCAGCGATTTTCGCAGTATGAGGATATGAGTACGCTGATCCGGCTGGAATCGCTGGATGAGATGGAATCGCGGCTGCTCGGAACGATGCTGTACCATGTCGATATGGCTAAGAAGTTCAGCATTACAGGACCTAAGGAGGCCATACGGATGCTTAAGGAGTACGTTACCGCCAACGTTACCTCCGAAGAGCTGACCCTGGGTGATTTGGCCAAAAAGTATTATATGAGTCCTTATCAAATTTGCCGTCTGTTTAAATCGGAATACAAGGAAAATCTCCAGCAGTATATGATCCGGCTACGTATGGAGAAAGCCAAGGAATTACTGAAAACAAGTCAGCTTACCGTACAGGAGATTGCCGGCTTGTCGGGGTATTCCGATGTCAAGTATTTTTTTCGTATGTTCAAAAAACAAACGGGCTGTACGCCGGCGGAGTTTAGAACGAGCCACAGCTGAATTTTACGATAGGAATGAAAACCTCTCGATCCGATTCGAGCGGTTTTTTTTGTGCAAGAAAGTCCACCCTGATATGCAAGGTTATCCCATTATGTGCTCCGATTGAAGGTGCTAGACTGAAGTCGAGATGGAAATACAGCAACCTAGAGGGGGAACCGTAGATGAAGAAGAAATGGGCTGCAGCGGCCGTAAGCACGATTTTGTCCTTATCCCTGGTAGCATGCAGCACGGCTGGAACAGGCGCAACCAAGGATGCAGCGGGAAAAACGGGGGCGGGAGCGGATCGTCCAGGCGCAGCCGGAGACAAAGCGGTCGAGATCACCTACTGGAATTTATTCGGCGGCGGAGACGGCGATTTTATGGATGCGATGGTCAAAAAGTTTAACGAAACGCATAAAGATTCCATTAGTGTCAAGTCGGTTCGCTTGGAGTGGGGAGAGTATTACACGAAGCTGAGCGCGGCCATCTCCAGCGGAAGCGGGCCCGATGTGGCTGTATCCCATGCTTCCCGTCTGCCCGAGCTGGTCGGCAATCAAGAGGTAACGCCGCTTGAGGACATCGCCAAGCAGGCCAATGTGAACTGGGGCAGCTTTAACGAAAATATTTTGTCCGGTACGGAATTTGCCGGCAAGCATTATGCGATACCGCTGGATACACACGCGCAGGCATATTTCTACAATAAGAAGCTTCTTAAAGATTACGGGTTGCTGGGAGAGGACGGCAAGCCGAAGCTGGAGCCCGGCACGGAAGGTTTTATGAAGTTTCTTAGCGCCATTAAAGAGAAATCGGGCGGCAAAACGATTCCGCTCACCCTTCCAACAGCGCAAGGCAGCGATATTTACTGGCTCTGGTGGACGTTGTATAAGCAAGCAGAGGGAGAGAGCCTGTTCTCAAGCGACGGCAGCAAGGCAGGCTTCAATAACGAGCAAGGCAAGAAAGCGCTCCATATGCTGGATCGCTTGATTCACAAGGACAAAGTGCTGCCTGGCAATTTGACTCCTGACAATTTCCAGAAGCTGTTCGAGCAAGGCAAGGCTGCTACAGGCGTCATGGGCGTTTGGGCAACAGGAGCACTGGAAAAAACAAAGGGTTTGGATTTCGGCGTTATGCCGGTGCCGACGATTCTGGATAAGCCTGCGGTATGGGGAGATTCCCACACGATCATCCTGCCTAAAGCCAAAAATCCGGATGCGAAAAAACAGAATGCAGCGGTTACCTTTGCCGATTGGTTGTCGACGAACGGCGCCATGTGGTCTCAGGCGGGGCATATTCCGGCGAAGAAGGACGTACTCCATACCGATGAGTTTAAGAAGCAGCAATATCGCTCCGACTACGCTTCTACCACGGCGAACAATGTACGCTTTTTCACCAAATCACCGAAAATCGGACCGGTTGGCGATGAAATGACGAAAGTGTTCAATGAGTTTGCAAGCAGCGGCAAGCTGAATCCGGATGACGCGCTGACCAAAGCCGAAGCGGCGGCCAATAAAGTGTTATCGAAATAAGCGGAAGAAGGAGGGCGGTGCCCTCCGTTTTTCTCATCATGAAAGGGGTAGGCAACATGAGCCGATGGCGCTTGCATACGGCAGCCTACGCGCTGCTCCTGCCGTTCCTGTTGTTCTATGTGTTATTTATGCTGGTGCCGCTCGGGTTGGGGCTGTTCGTGAGTCTATACCATTGGTCGTTCTCAGGCGAAAAGCTGTTTGTTGCAATGAGCAACTACAAAGACCTGCTCATGGATAGCGAATTCTGGGCTTCGTTATGGCATACGTTTTACTTCGTTATCCTTTCGACGCCTACGCTGGTCGTACTCGGATTGCTGCTGGCACTGCTTGTGAATCTGAAGCTGAAAGGCTCCTGGTTGTTTCAGACGGTTTATTTTTTGCCGAACCTGTTATCCATTGCCGTCGTCACAGCCGTGTGGAGCATGATGTTCCAGCCCTATACAGGCCTTATTAATGCGGCCTTGCATTTCTTGGGGATGGAAGAGGAAATCTTTTGGCTGACGGACCCGGGCTATGCCTGGTATTCCATTCTGACAGCTACAGTGTGGTGGACCGTCGGATTTAATATGATCCTGTTTCTCG
Source organism: Paenibacillus oleatilyticus (assembly GCF_018998565.1). GTDB lineage: Bacteria > Bacillota > Bacilli > Paenibacillales > NBRC-103111 > Paenibacillus_G > Paenibacillus_G oleatilyticus. The sequence goes on from NZ_JAHNZO010000034.1 coordinate 25,846, forward strand.
CAGGTCTTCAGGAAATACCGAAAGATCTGTACGAGGCGGCGAGTCTGGACGGAGCGGACCGGAAGCGGCAGCTATGGTATGTGACGATCCCGATGCTTCGCCGTGTAACGGTACTCGTGACCATGCTTCAGGTCATCGCCTCCTTCAAAATTTTCGGCCAAGTATGGCTGATGACCAAGGGCGGACCCGGCAATGCAACGAGAACGGTCGTGCAGTACATTTACGAAACGGGCTTCCGCCAGCAAAATATGGGTCTCGCTTCGGCCATGAGCTACGTGCTGATGATCGTGACACTGCTTATCGTCATGCTGCAATTCCGGTTGATGAATGAAAAAGAGAAGGCAGGTGGCGCTTCATGAGATCGCTTCGCTTTATCGCCTGGCTGATCCTGTTCGTTCTGGCTTTGGTCTGGGTGCTGCCCGTAGTGTGGATGCTCGCGACTTCCTTTAAACCGGAAGGAGCGGATCTGCTGTCCATGATCGAATGGTTCAAACCGCCTTATACGTTGGACAATTATGCGAAGGTGAACGAACAGGCTCCGATATTCCGGTGGACGTGGAACAGCTTCGTCACCTCCGGCACTTCCACACTACTCATCCTGCTTACGCACTCGTTGGCGGCATACGTGCTGTCGCAAATTCCGTTTCGCGGCAGAACGACGTTGTATTGGCTTATCGTCTTGGGATTATTGATCCCGACCGAAGCGATGATCGTGCCTTTGTACTTGCTGATGGACAGCCTGCATCTCATTAATACGCTCGCTTCCATTGTGCTGCCTACCGTGGCAGCGCCCTTAGGGGTTATTATCTTGAAGCAGTTTTTTGACGGCATCCATAAAGAATTTTCCGAGGCGGCGCGTCTGGACGGTTGCGGGTACTTACGGATATGGTGGCATATTTATCTGCCAATGGCCGTTCCATCGCTCACCGCAGTCGGAATTTTTTCCTTCCTGGGGGCGTGGAACAACTTTTTCTGGCCGTTCCTGTCGCTCTCCGAGCCGGAGAACATGACTCTGCCGGTAGGCATTCCGATGTTCCAAAGCTCGTACGCGGTAGATTACACCACACCGATGACGGCGAATTCTCTCGCAACGATTCCCGTGTTGATTCTGTTCCTGCTGCTGCAAAAGCATATTGTCAAGGGAGTGGCATTAACAGGGATGAAGAGCTAAGGAGGTGGTGCCAACCGATCATTAGCATTAAAAAACCAACCAGAATGAACTTGGCGTTGTTTTCAGAGCATCCGTGCAGTTCCGTCAGGTCAACGTACGGAATGAGGATGAAACGAGGAGGCTGGTCGTTCGTGAAAAAGAAATGGTTAACCGTGTTTGCCTTGTTAATGACATTGGCGCTTGTCTGGGGCGCTTTGCCAGTATTTGCGGCAAACGGACCGATCGTTTGGGAGCCAAATCCGGCTATGGTGACCAATATCAACACCTTTACGGATGCAGGCAAAGACGCAAGGGGAATATCTCCCGGCACCTTCGGCTCGGAATATCCCCGTATGCTGAAGCTTGCCAACGGGGATTGGCTGGCCGTCGCAGCCATCTACGACAACAACGGCTACACCAAGGTAACGTGGGGCGGAACCCGTTTACAAGTGTTCAAAAGCACGGATAACTGCCGCACGTGGACATTGTCCGCTACCCTATGGGAGGATGGCCGCGATCTGGACAACGGGCAAATGATCCAGCTCCCGAATGGAGATCTGCTCCTGGCCATGCGTTCCGTCCGTTGGCAGGAATCCTACCAACTGCGTGTATACAAAAGCACGAATGGAGGAAGCAACTGGTCGTATTTGAGCACGATCGATGAAAATAACGGCTCCCCCGGCAGCCTTGGCAATCCGGATAAAGGCGTGTACGAGCCGCACTTTTATTTCCTCAATGACGGCTCCCTTGCGGTCATGTATGCAAATGAGAAGCATGTGAAGGAAAATCCTTCCTACAGCCAGCTGATTTCCCAGAAGATTTCAACCAATGGCGGAGCCAGCTGGGGGAATGAGATTTATGTGGCATGGGATCCGAACCATTCGGCCGCCAGGCCGGGTATGCCGGTATGGACGAAAATGGCGAACGGTCAGTACATCGTCGTGTATGAGGTGTGCGGTACGCAGAACTGCAACGTCTTTTATAAGAAATCCGGCGACGGCAAGACATGGGCCAGCGGCATCGGGGCGCAAATTCCGAACCAGCTGGGAGGGCCCTATATTTTATCTCTCGTCGACGGCAGGCTGGTCGTCACTTCCAACTCAAATACCGTCTCGCTCAGCAACGATTTCGGCGCGACGTGGTATACGAACGATACGCCTGCATTCGGCAACAGCTTGTGGGCATCGCTTTACCAGACCGGAACGAATGAGATTGCATTGATCAATTCGGTGAACCGCAGTGTAGGCGGACATAACATACAGGTGAGGTTCGGCACGTTAACGGGCAGCTACCTGAACGATTTCAGCGGCAATGACAACGGATGGACGCATTATGGCGGTGCATGGAGCGTCTCGGGCGGTAATTATCATGTCACCTCGGCAAGCGCAGACAAGTCGGTCTTAACCCCATGGCCTTCGAAAGCCAACTATACGCTGGAAGGGGATATCAGGCTGAACAATGCCGGACAAGGAAGCCTGATCTTCAACGTTTCGAATCCTGCGACAGGCGCCGACAACTTCAAAGGTTACGGCGCAGGGATCGACTCGGGCGGTATCGTATGGCTGGGGAAGTTTAATAGCAGCTACACGCAGTTGGGGCAAGCCAATGTACCGATTGCGGTAAATGCTTGGTATCATGTCAAAATTGTCGTGAACAACGGCAGTCTGAAATTTTACGTCGGAGACATGTCGACGCCGAAGGTGACAGCCGCCGATTCCAACTTTACTTACGGGACGATTGGCGTTCGCGGCGGTTTCGGCAACAGCGTCAGCTTTGACAATTTCAAGTTGAATTAACGGATAGGGACATGCGAACCGAAGCGGTTATCGGCTTCGGTTCGCCTCCCGCTAGTTTCGAACACATAGAGGAGAAGAGGAGATTACACTTATGCAGCAGCCAAGACCGGAGTATCCACGCCCGCAATTTGTAAGAGAAGAATGGTTCAATCTGAACGGAGCGTGGGAATTTGCTTTCGATGATGCCGGTTCCGGCGAACGGGAACGGTGGTATATCCCTGGCGGAGATTCGGCGGAAGCGGCGTTTACTCATACGATCAACGTGCCTTTTTGCTTCCAAAGCCCGTTAAGCGGGATTGGCGATCCTTCGATTCACGACACGGTTTGGTATCGCAAGAAGATGACTCTCCCGGCATCGTACTTAGATAAAAGAGTGCTTCTGCATTTCGGAGCGGTGGATTACCGTGCATCGGTGTGGGTCAACGGACAGCTTGCGATGACGCATGAAGGCGGCCATGTTCCGTTCGAGGGGGATATTACGGACTTACTGAAGCATGGCGAGAACCATATTGTCGTCAAAGCGGAGGATTTCTCGCGAGACAAGCGACTGCCCAGAGGCAAGCAATTTTGGGAGGACAAATCCCGGATGATCTGGTACACCCGCACGACAGGCATTTGGCAAACCGTATGGATGGAAGCAGTGGAAGCGACTCATCTGAAGAGGGTTTGGCTGACGCCGGATATCGATCGGGACGAGATTCAACTGCGCATCGGCGTTCAAGGCAGAGCGCACGGGATCGAAGTCAGCGTGAAAGCTGTCATTACCTTTCAAGGTGAGCATGTGACAACCGAGACGTTCCGGATCAACCATGATCTCGAAAGCCGATCGATCGGCTTGAACGATTTTCACGACCATGGGATGGGCAGGCTGTGGAGTCCGGAAACCCCGAACCTGTATGATGTGGAATTTATTGTTTTTGTCGACGGCGTGGAGACCGACAGGGTCAAATGCTATTTCGGCATGCGAAAAATATCGATTGAGCATGGGAAGATATGCCTGAATAACCGGCCTATCGTCATGAAAATGGTACTTGACCAAGGGTATTTCCCTGACGGTATTTTGACGGCTCCAACCGATGAAGCGATTCGCCGGGATGTGGAGCTGACGAAAGCGATGGGGTTCAACGGATCGAGAAAGCATCAGAAAGTGGAAGATCCGAGGTTTATGTATTGGTGTGACAAACTTGGGCTCCTGGTATGGGGAGAGATGGCGAATGCCTACGATTATTCCGCTCAGTATGCTCAAAGGTTCGCACAGGAGTGGCAGGAAGCGATCCTGAGGGACTATAACCACCCCTGCATCGTAGCTTGGGTACCGCTGAACGAGAGCTGGGGCGTGCCTAATATTCTGATCGACCGCCGTCAGCAGCATCACGCCCAGGCGATGTATTACATGACCAAATCGTTCGACGAGCATCGGCCGGTTATTTCTAATGACGGCTGGGAGCATATGAAGTCCGATTTGTGTACCATCCACGATTACGAGTGGCGCGAAGAGGTGCTTACCGAACGGTACAGCACGGCTCAAAATGCCGTTCATTCCATGCCGGCCAACCGGCGGATTCATGTGGGCGGCATCAGCTATGCAGGCGAGCCTATTTTCTTGTCCGAGTTCGGAGGAATTTCTTTCCGCAAAAGCCATTGGGAAGGGTGGGGTTATTCGGGGGCAGCCAGCGAGGAGGATTTTCTCAAGCGTCTGACCGCGGTAATGCGTCCGGCGCTTTGTTCTCCTGTACTGCAAGGCTTCTGTTATACGCAGTTGACCGATGTTGAGCAGGAAATTAACGGATTGCTGACTTATGATCGAGTACCGAAGGTACCGCTTGAGCAAATTAGGGCCATCGTTGAAGGCACCGCCTGGACATCATAAAGCCGGGCGTTCCAGGCCTCATGAACTAGAAGGCAGGATGTCGAACGTTATAAAGTAAAATTGCCCATAAAACTCATAGAATCGCACATGTTCAACGCCCGACAGCATTCTTACAATAGTAGCTGTGGCGATAGAGTAACGCTCAAATAATTTGGGATAATTTGACGATAATCGATAAAATATGATAATCTATCCCATATAATTACATAGATTAAATATTTTAGTGTTACACTAAATTCATGTTGACTTCATAATTTCAATAAAGCATGGAAGGGGAGAAGTGATGGATTGGTATGCATTATTTGTCGAAACGGGAAAAGAAGACTTTGTTCGCACGAGAATTCGCCATGTTTTTGACGAATCGGAGCTCAATGCGATCGTGCCGAAGCGGAAGTTGCAGGAACGCAAACAAGGAAGGGCATACGAAGTTTGCAAAACGATGTTTCCCGGTTACGTGCTGATTAAAACCCGGATGAACGTGAATTCTTACTATGAGCTAAAACAAATTCCGAAGTGCTATCGGCTTTTAAATAAGTATAACAGGATGGACATAAAAGAGAGCTTGCAGGAAAGCGGTATGGATGCCGAGCAGGAATCGAACTTATTTTTCAAAATTGAAGAGCAGGAAATGGCTTTAATTACGCAGCTTATGGATAGTAACGCAACGATCGGATATTCGACTGTATATGTAGAAAACTCAAAAGTGATCGTTTGCGACGGCCCGCTTAAGGGTAAGGAAGCAATCATCGAGAAAATCGATAGACGCAAGAATAGGGCGCGAATTTCACTGGAGTTCATGCGGAAGAGAGTATGCTTTGATGTAGGGATTCATGTGTTGGATATGCTTGGGGTTCATTGAACTCTGTTTGGTGCAGTTTCCAAAATTCAGAAGTGAATCCAAACGATGCTTCGGTACGTTGGAGCAGCTCTGATGACATATAACGCGTTTTCGTAGTGTGTATATTACATACAGATGACAGGGCGAAGCTATGCCGATATGGAGGGATCTGCGCTGGAAAAATCGGTTGTATTTATGTTCTCGGGCCAAGGGTCTCATTACTACCAGATGGGCAGGCAGTTGTTCGGCAGCAACGTTCGCTTTCAAAGTACGATGTCCGAGCTGGACAAGCTGGCGATTGAACTGAGTGGAGAATCCATCGTGCAGCATCTTTATAAGAATGGTTCTGCCGGTACATCCTTCACCAGGACGCTGATCTCTCATCCTGCTATTTTTATGGTAGAGTTCGCATTGGCTCAAGCGTTAATAGCTGAGGGGGTGCGGCCCGATTACGTGCTTGGCAGCAGTCTGGGCGAATTCGCTGCCGCTGCGGTATCGGGCATTTTATCCGCGGAAGATGCGCTTAGATGCGTCATTGAGCAGGCAAATTGCTTTGAGCGGCATTGCAGCCCGGGTTCTATGGTTGCTGTGCTTGCCCATCATTCATTACTCGAACAAATCCCCGGAATCGAACATTGTACGCTGGTGTCCGTCAATTATGACGGGCATTTTGTTATTTCCGGACCGCATGAAGCCCTCTCGCACGTCGGGAGCTGGTTGGCAAGCAAATCGGTGGTCAGTCGGATTCTTCCGGTATCGTTCGCTTTCCACTCCAGCCTCATTGATCAGGCGGAGCGTTCTTACGTCGATTATTTGAGCCGGTTTACCTTTCAAAAGCCGCGAATTCCCTACATGTCTTGCTTGCTCGGCGGCTTTGCCAGCGAAATAGAGCAGGATCATTTTTGGCAGATCGCCAGAAAGCCTATACGTTTCCGCGAAGCGGCGGAGAAACTTGAAGCGCTAGGTCCGCACAACTATGCGGATGTGGGGCCGGGCGGCACGCTGGCCGGATTCGTCAGACGGAATTTCAAACCCGATTCATTATCGGAAACGTTTATCATATTGGCCCCTTTCATGAAAGAAGAAGAAGGTATGCGGAACCTATGCGCAAAATTTCGAACAATTGAACCCGTTGTCCAAGGAGGAAGGCGCGTCATGAAAGCGTATGTATTTCCAGGTCAAGGATCGCAGTTTAAGGGGATGGGCCAACATCTTTTCGGGCAATTTCCGGATCTCGTTGCAGTCGCAGACGATGTACTGGGCTACTCTATAGCGAATTTATGCTTGCAGGATGGCGAAGGACGGCTGAACCGTACGGAATATACGCAACCTGCTTTGTACGTCGTGAATGCCTTGACCTATTATCAGACTTTGCAGGAAATCGGCATATCTCCGGATTATACGGCCGGTCACAGTCTGGGCGAGTTCAACGCGCTGCTCGCTGCGGGGGTGTTCGACTTCGCAACCGGGCTGCAGCTGGTTAAATTCAGGGGGGAGTTAATGAGCAAGGCTGCCGGCGGCGGCATGGCGGCTGTGTTGGGGCTTGCCTATGACAAGGTGCGTCAAGTGCTGCGGGACCATCGGCTGGAAACGATCGATATCGCCAATATCAACAGTCCTTCGCAAATCGTACTATCCGGACCCAAAGACGATATCGTCGCAGCGCAATCCGTTTTCGAATTAGCCGGAGCCGGCAATTATGTAGTTTTGAATGTAAGCGGCGCATTTCATTCCCGCTACATGGAATCGGCTAAGCGGCAGTTTGCGGATTATGTGCGTCGTTTTGCATTTGCTGCACCGCATATTCCTGTTATTTCCAATGTGCGGGCCAGACCTTATACCGCCGCAACGATTGTTGAAAATATGGTGGAGCAGATCACATCTCCCGTGCAGTGGACGGACAGCATCCGCTATATGATGGGCAGAGGGGTCGAGGATATTGTTCAAATCGGCCCCGGCTCTGCTGTCGCCAAATTGGTGCATGCCATTCAAAGAGATGCGACCCCTCTTGTCGTGGAGGAACACGAACAGGAAGGAATTGAGGCGGAGCCGAACGGCGAGGAACAGGCTGCCGGACATCCGCAGCTTTTCACCGCGGATAATTTGGGCTGCGCCGAATTCAAAGAAGACTACGGGCTGAGGCTGGCTTATATCGCAGGCGGGATGTACGGCGGCATCTCCTCGAAGGAAATGGTCGTACGCCTTGCGAAAGCCGGAATGATGGGGTTTCTCGGTACCGGGGGAATGCGAATCGCCGACATCGAAGCCGAGCTGTTATCCCTACAGCGGGAGCTTGCGGACAACCAGCCCTACGGTCTGAACGTTGTGCATAATCAGAGCCAGCCGGAAATGGAAGACGCTATTGTGGATCTGCTCTTGAGACGACAGGTTACCCGGGTGGAGGCCAAAGGTTTCTTGACCATGACGCCGGCGCTCGTAAGATATCGGACAATGGGCTTGTCCCGCAATCGAGACGGCGGCATCGCATCGTCGCATAAAATCATCGCCAAATGCTCCCGGCCGGAAATCGCGGCATTGTTTATGAGTCCCGCTCCCGATCCTATTCTAGACAAGCTGCTCCGCGAGCGGAGCATTACGGAGGAGCAGGCCGAATGGGCAAGAAGCGTGCCGATGGCGGACGATATTTGTGCGGAAGCGGATTCCGCGGGATATACGGACGGTGCGGCGGCGATGGCACTGCTGCCGGCCATGCTTGCACTTCGCGAAACGATGATGGCCAGACACCGGTATGCCCGAAAAATCAGAGTCGGAGCGGCGGGAGGGATCGGAACTCCCGAGGCCGCTGCGGCTGTTTTTGTCATGGGGGCGGATTTCATCCTGACGGGGTCCATCAATCAGTGTACCGTGGAGGCCGGCACGAGCGCGGCGGTCAAAGATTTACTTCAGCAGATCAATGTGCAGGATACGGCATATGCACCTGCCGGAGAGATGTTTGAGCTCGGAGCGAAAGTGCAGGTGCTCAAAAAAGGCGTTTATTTTCCGGCCAGAGCCAATAAATTGTACGAGTTATACCGCCAGCACGACAGTATTGACGAGATCGACGAGAAGACGAAATCGCGGCTTCAGGAGCAATATTTCAAAAAGAGCTTTGAAGACATCTATACGGAAGTCAAGCAGACGTATAGCGCGGGAGAAATTGAGCAAGCCGAGCGAAGCCCGAAAGCGAAAATGGCGTTGTTGTTCAAATGGTATTTTTCCCATGCAACGAAGCTGGCGCTGCAAGGAGACGCGGAAGCGAAGGTCGATTACCAGGTGTACTGCGGGCCGGCTTTGGGAGCGTTTAATCAATGGGTGCTTGGAACTCCGATGGAACGTTGGCAGCAAAGGCATGTCGATGTCATCGGTGACACATTGATGAAGGAGACGGCACAGCTTCTGAATCGGCGTTTGTTCCGCACCGGATAAGCATAAATCGGGATCAAGTAAAATCAATATCGCGTATGCGAGGAGTGAGAGTATGCAGATCGACACGGACGTATTGATTGTCGGCGCAGGAATTGCAGGTGCGACATTGGCGCTTGCCCTAGGCAGGAAAGGCTATAACGTTACGCTGATTGATCGTTTAAAGCGATTCCAAAACATACCGAAAGGAGACTTTCTTCAACCGGTTACCATCGATATTTTGAACGGATTGGGAGTGCTGCCCGACATTAGCCGGCACTGCGCTACGGTAACAAAGGTCAACTACGGTACGATAGGCGGCGTCAAGTGCTTTACCGGAAACTACGCCGACCTGGATATGCCGGTCAACTATGCACTGAACGGGGAGCACCGAAAAATACACGAGGGCGTTATCAATGCGGCAACCGCTCTTCCGAACGTCCGTTTTTATCCCGGCGTTAACGCCGAGAAGCTTGTCTATGCGAATGGCAGGGTGGCGGGAGTTGTGGCTAGTTCGGACGATGGGACCTTGACGATCTCCTGCAAAGTGCTGGTGGGCTCGGACGGCATCAAATCGAAGATCAGGGAGCAGCTTGCCCTGAAATACAATCTTTATCCTTACGAAGAGAAGAAGGCCAAAATGTTCGTTTTTACGCTTCATACGGCAACAGCTCCGGAGGCCGAAGCCAGCTTTTATTTTGGACAGGGCGTCAGTTGCGGCGCATTTCCACTGCCTGATAACCGGGTTCGGGTGTATTTGGCTCTCCGCAAAGACTTATGGCAGAAAATCAAAGGCGAAGGTATCGAAGCTTTGCAGGCACTGCTGCATTCCCTATACCCCAGGCTGAAAGATGAGGTGGCCCAAATCGCCGACTTTAAGCAGGTTCAGTCCGTACCGGCCTTTTATTTGCATACTCCAAAATGGGCGGTGGACGGAGCTGTTCTGCTGGGAGACGCTTGTCATGCTTTAAGTCCGGCGCTCGGACAAGGGATGAATTTGGCGATCCAAGGGGCGATGGAGCTGGCGGGCACGCTGGAAGCGGCGCTGAGCACCGGCGATTATTCCGAAAATACGCTGCGTTCGTACGAAAAGAAGAGGCGAAAATACGTCCGGTTAATTCAGCAGAACAGTACTGCCCACACGTTTTGCTGGTTTATGAAAAACGCAGCTTTCGTCAAAATGCGCAACGCCGCCTTCCGTCGAATGGGAAACTGCCCGAATTTGCTGAAAGAGCAAATGCTCACGACATCCGGGTACAGCGATAAACCGCCCTCGCTTTCCCATCTGCTCCGCTTCGCCGGGCTGATGAAGCCGTGACGCTTACGACGAAGTCCAAGTGACGGAAAGGAGAGGAGAATGACGTTGAATCGTGTGGATATCGCGGTTGTAGGAGTGTCTTGCCGGTTTCCCGATGCCGATGGATATCGTCCGTTTTGGGCAAATCTTGTGTCCGGGGTGAATTCGATCCGCGAAATTCCCCCGGACCGATGGAATGTAGATGATTACTATTCCCCGGATGTCAATGAAGCCGGTAAAAGCAACAGCAAGTGGTGCGGTTCGCTTGATAACGTGTATGACTTTGATCATCGTTTTTTTTATCTATCGCCCCGCGAAGCCGGCAGTATGGACCCGCAGCACAGATTGCTGCTGGAGGAGACGTGGCGCTGCATCGAGGATTCGGGCATCCCGCTTCGGTTGCTTCAGGAACGGGTGACTTCCGTGTACGCGGGAATCATGTCGCCCGATTATCTTCAGGAGCTGAGCGGTTGCGGCGCGTCCGCAGCAGACAGCTATGCCTGCCTGGGCACCTATGAGAGTCTGCTCGCCAATCGTATCTCGTATGCATTCCATTTGCGGGGAACGAGCATGCCCGTCAACGCGGCCTGCGCCTCATCGCTGGTCGCCGTTCATGAAGCCCGGCGCGCTTTGATGCAGGGAGAATGCGATTACGCTTTCGCTTCAGCGGTGAATTTGAATCTCCATCCTTTGAAATATATTTCTTTCTCCAAGTCGAGGATGCTGAGTCCGGACGGGCAGTGCAAGACGTTCGACAAAGATGCCAACGGTTACGTTCCGGGAGACGGGGTAGGCGTGCTGCTGCTGCAGCGGCTCGATCAAGCCGTGGAGGAAGGCAACCGCATCTATGGTATCGTCAAAGGTTCCGCCGTCAATCACGTCGGCAAAAGCCCGTCTATAACGGCGCCGAAAGTCCAAGCGCAGCGCGATGTCATTCTAAGCGCATACAAGTCGGCAGGCATTCGTCCCGAGACGGTGACGTATGTCGAAGCGCACGGGACGGGAACTTCGCTCGGCGATCCTATCGAAGTGGAAGCTTTAACCCAGGCATTTCGCGAGGATACGGAAGACTGCGGATTTTGCAAAATCGGCTCGGTCAAAACGAATATCGGCCACTTGGAAAGTGCGGCGGGGATGGCAGGAATCATTAAAGTTCTCATGATGATGAAACATCGGACCATCCCTGCATCCCTTAACGTGAAGGTGCCGAATCCGATCATCGATTTCGCGGCAACTCCTTTTGAGATCGCAACCGAGTCAAGCGAATGGCAGAGCAGGGAAGAGGGGCAGCCGCTGAGAGCGGGGGTCAGTTCATTCGGTTTCGGCGGAGTCAATGCGCATGTCCTGCTCGAACAATACAAGGAAGCGCCGAATGCAGCCAAAAAAAGGAAGAGCAAGAGCGGCAAAGCCGCTGCTTCGGCTGGCGGCAGGCTGTTCGTTTTATCGGCCAAAAGCGAGGAAAGTCTGAAGCGGATCATCGCCGATTGGAAGCAGTGGACGGCAAGCGCGGAGTTCATGAATGAGGTGGAGATGGACGATGTATGCATGTCGCTGCTTATGGGACGCGAGTCGTTCCTATACCGGTTTGGCGGGGTGGTTGAGAGCAAGCAGGATCTATGCGCGATGCTGGAAAAAAGCGCCGGCATCGCGCGCGCAGCGGAACAGCTCTGGTGTTTGCACGTTGACGATCCGAAGTGGCAGGGCTATAAGGATATCGGTTGGAACGGGGCGGAAAGTGCTCTGCTGAAGAGGAAAGAGGAACGATTCATCGCCGTCCTTAGGAAGCTGGGGGTAGAGAGCGGCATCGCGCGCGGGTTTTATGACGATACGTGGAGCGGCGAACATCGGGAACTCTATTTGTTTGCAGCCGGTTATATTCATGCGTCGGCTCTGATGGAACTTGGATGGTCTCCGGCCTGCGTGGCAGGAGCGAAGTCGGGAGCATGGGTCAGCCTGGCGGTCAGCGGCATGCTCTCCCTCGACGACATCGTTGCCGTCCTTACCGGTCATAAGAAGCTCGACGACATCCAACCGGGAAGGCCGTCCATGCCGCTGTATATATCCGGCGGACAGATGCTGATGCCTTATGCTTTTGATGAAGCGTATGTAGAGAAAATCGTCTGCGCGCTGAGGCATATAGCCGATAACCGGTACGACGGCGTGCATGCGCAATTGATGGACAAAGCAAAACAGCTGTATGCGAATCAATACACGTTTAAAACTTTGATGGATGAGTGGCACACGGCGATTCAATCCGTCACAGGGGCGAATAGCCAAAGATGGCTGGATGAAGGGGCTGCCGGAGTTACCGCAGCGGCTGAGCTTTCCAACCTGGCAGAAAGGAAGCGGCTGTTGATGCTGATGATTGCAAGTTCCATCCAAAAATTGAACCGGAAATGGGACTTGCAGGAGCAGCAGCAATTTGATCATCCGCCGTTTTATGAACTGCTCGATTTGCTGGCGGACGATATGATCACGAAACATACGGCGGTGCGGCTCGCTGCGGACGGCTATCACGATTTTCAGGAAGCGGCGGACTTCATGAACCGCAACTGGAGCAAAATGAAATCGAGCCGCCCCTATTCGGTTATTAAAGAACATAGCAGGCTTTTCGGCGTTGTCCATCATACTGGACAATGGCTGGAATCCTTTATCCACGCGGATGACGATACGGATCAAATCTTGTCGGCTGCAGCGGCGCAGATGGAAGCAGGGGCGCCAATGACCTGTCTGAAGCTGGACCGGCCTTTCATGGAGAACGCGCTCAAGCTTTGGCTCTGCGATTCGAATATACGCTTGACCAAGCTGAATAGTGAAAAAAAGTATACCAAAATCAGCTTGCCGCTTTATGCTTTTCAGCGGAAAACGTTTCGTTTGCCCAAGCATCCGTCCGTTCAGGGGGCAGGGGCGGAGGGCCCCGTCATGCTTCATCCTCTGCTGCACCGAAATTGCTCCGACGCGCATAAACTGCAGTTCAGCTCGGTCTTCAGCGGGCGGGAGTTTTTTATTGCCGATCATCAAGTGAAAGGCAGTAGGGTGCTTCCCGGCGCCGCTTATTTGGAAATGGCCGGAGCGGCGGTGCGGCAAGCCGGAGGCCTGCTTGCACAAAGTCAAGAAGGATTTACGCTAAGAAATGTCGTTTGGATGAACCCGATTCGCGTAGACCAGGCGGTCACGGTTCATACCGCTCTATACCCGGACAATAACGGCGACATCCGGTATGAAATTTATTACGAGGAGCCGGTGGACAATCGGACTATCGTATGCGGATGCGGCAGGGCGTCCATACAGACAGCCCTCGCCGGGGCCAATCTGAATATTCGTGCTGTGCAGACACAAGGCGGCGGCCGATTGTTGAGCGCTGCAGCTTGCTATGAACGATTGCGAAAGCTGGGCCTTGAGTATGGGCCGAGTCATCAAGGTATACAAGAAATGTACTTGGGGCGGGAGCAAGCTCTTGCCAAGCTGGCGCTGCCGTCCTGTATTTGGGAAACAGAAGGACAATATCGGCTACATCCAAGTTTGCTGGATGCAGCGCTCCAAGCGGCCATCCTCTTTGCGGGTGGAGATCGGCAACCGGGCGCGGCAGCGAAGCCGCCGCTTCCATTTGCGCTGGATACGTTAGAGCTGATACGTCCGTGCACGCCGCGGATGTGGGCGTATATTCGGTACAGCAGCGGCAGCTCCAGAGGCGACAAGGTGGAGTATCTCGATATTGACATGTGCGACGAATCCGGCGCATGCTGCGTGCGGATCAACAGATACACCTCCAGAAACCTCGAAGGAGAATTGCCGCAGCGGCAACTTGCCGGCGATTCGTCGTCGGAGCTGCCTGAAGACGTGGTGCTCTTGACACCGGTATGGGACACCTATCGGCTTAAAGCCGATGTCGCACCGGTCCTCTTAAAGGATCGCATGATCGTCATTGGCGGGAATACGCACGATTGGAAGTCGATTCAAAAGCGTTATCCGGGTGCGTTGGTCATTGCCGCAGCGGCGGATTACACGGTTGACGAATTGGCTCATAAGCTGGAAGCTTGCGGACCCGTCGATCATCTCCTCTGGATTGCACCTGCTTCCCCTGGGGACACGGCAGCGCAACTCTCGGGCGAAGCGATGATCTTAGGGCAGCAGCGGGGAGTCATTCAACTGTTTCGACTGGTGAAGAGCTTGCTCCAGATCGGTTACGGGAGCAAGCCGCTACAGTGGACTGTGCTCACGTTCCAGACACAGCCCGTTCATAAAGCCGATCGCGTCGATCCTGTTCATGCCGGCGTTCACGGGCTGGTCGGGTCGCTCGCCAAGGAATATCCCGGCTGGCGCATTCGGCTTGCCGATCTGGAGGCCGCTGCCGAACGTCCGTGGGAGGATTTGTTCGCGCTTCCGGCGGACCCGGCGGGTGGCGCATTCGTTTATCGCGGCAAGCAATGGCATAAGCGGGTGCTGGTGCCGGTCGCATGTCCGGCGCCAAGCGGTTCGGCCTACCGGCGCGGAGGCGCATACGTTGTCATCGGAGGCGCGGGCGGACTGGGGACTGCATGGAGTGAATACATGATCCGCACGTATCAGGCCCGTATCTTTTGGATCGGCCGAAGGGAGAAGGATGCGGACATCGAAGCAAGCTTGCAAAGGCTTGCGCGGTATGGCTCCCCGCCACAGTATATATGTGCGGATGCGGGGAACCCGGAAGAGCTGCACCGCGCGCATCAAATCATTAATGAGCACTGTACGCGAATCCATGGTGTCATCCATGCCGCGATCGCTCTGCTGGACAGCAGCATAATGAAAATGGACGAAAGCCGATTCCGGGCCGGATTGGTTGCCAAAGCGGATGTTTGCGTCAGCATCGATCTCGTATTTCGTCACGACGACCTTGATTTCGTATTGTTCTTCTCCTCCATGAATGCCTTCGCTACGCCCCCCGGCCAAAGCAACTATGCAGCCGGATGCGCGTTCAAGGACGCCTTTGCGCATTGGCTTGCACATGAACGCGCCTATGCGGTGAAAGTGATGAACTGGGGATACTGGGGAAGCGTCGGAGCCGTGGCTTCCGGTGATTACCGGAAGCGGATGGCGAAGATGGGAATCGGGTCCGTAGAGCAGCCGGAAGCGATGTTGGCGTTGGAAATGCTTCTTAAAGGGCCTTTGCATCAATTAGGTCTTATCAAGACGGAAGGCGGACGCGACCCATACCATATCCATCGGAGGGAATTGGTTACCGTACATCCATGACACATGGCGCGAGGAATGGCGAATTGACGAGTGATGAGCAGATGGGGGGAGGATGAGAACATGCGAAATGATGAGCGGTTGGCACAACAACGTCGTGAGATGGTGGAACTCGATCAATTTCTCATCCGTTTGCTTCGTGTACAGCTGCATTCCAGTGGGTGTAAGCCCGATGCAGCAGATTATCGCGTTAAGGAAAATGTTTCAGAGGTACACGAACTGTACCGCCGGTGGCTGGAGCATACCGCTTTCGTGCTGAAGGGACAGCCTCCCATCGGCACCGAGAACAGCGGGGAGCTGTGGAAGGAATGGGATACCCGCATGCAGCAATGGCTTGCGGATGAGAACATGCGGGCGAAGGCGCAACTGGCCGATACGATGATGAAAGCTTTGCCGGACATTTTGACAGGCCGCCGGTCAGCTACGGATATCATGTTCCCGAATGCATCGATGCGAATGGTGGAAGGCGTTTACAAACAAAATCTCATCGCAGACCACTTCAATGAAGTCGTCGCGGAGCAAGCCGTGAAGCATGTACAGCAAGTTATCGACAGCGGCCGGAGGCAAGGCTTGCGCATTTTGGAGATCGGAGCGGGCACCGGGGGAACCAGCGAGATGCTTTTATCGCGGTTCGGCCCGTACGGCGCGAATATTCAGGAATATGGCTACACGGACATTTCAAAGTCCTTTCTAAGCTATGCAAAAACAAAATATAAAGAAAAGTATCCGTATCTTGCCTATCACATTTTAAACATTGAAGAACCAATCGCGGATCAGAATTTGGATGTAGGCCAATACGATCTGGTTGTGGCAACGAACGTGCTGCATGCGACCCGCAACATAAGACAGACGCTTCGCAATGCGAAAGCGCTCCTGAAACGCAAGGGCGTTTTACTAATTAACGAAATAACCGAAAATTCCTTGTTCAACCATGTGACCTTCGGTTTGCTGAAAGGCTGGTGGCTGTACGAGGACGAGGAGGTGCGCCTGCCCGGCTGTCCGGTATTAAGCCCGGAGATGTGGAACGTGGTGCTGGAGCAGGAAGGATTTGAAGCGGTCGCTTATCCGGCGGCGGATGCCGATTATTTGGGGCAGCAGGTCATTGCCGCCGTCAGTGACGGAATTGTGCGGCAAATGCGAAACGCTTCGCCGGTAGGTGCCGCTCAGGAACCGGATCTTGCGGCTATTGCGGCATCGAGCGACCAAGCGACTAACCAAGCCGCTGCCGGCGAAGAAGGCGACAGCGCGAATCGTCTGTCGCACAAGCAGTTAAGGCAAAAAGGCAGGGCGTATTTCAAAAAGCTGATCGGGGAAATTTTGGAGGTCGAGGCGGGAAGCATTGATGCCGGTGAAGCCTTGGAGATGTACGGCATGGACTCGATTTTAATTATTCAGCTAACCGACCGTTTGAACAAAGTGATGGATGAGCATGTAAGCAGTACGCTTTTCTTTGAATATTCGACGATTGACGCTTTGGTGGATTATTTTATACAAAATCGGTGGCCTGCGCTGGCCGCAATGGTCGGAGCTGAGGAAGCAGGAGCTGCCTCACTGCAGGATGGCAGTCACCGCCAGGAGGCCGGAGATATCGAACAGCGCCCCGATGCCTCGATGATGTCGCGGCCTGTCGCTGTAACGGCCCGGCCGGCGGCATCCAGTTCTGTAAGCAAAGATATAGCGGTCATCGGTCTTGCGGGGCGATATGCCCAAGCCGATCATATGGGTGAATTTTGGGAAAATTTGAAACAAGGCAAACATTGCATCACGGAAATTCCCGAAGCCCGCTGGAACTGGAGGGAGCACTATCATCCCGAAAAAGGCCGGGAAGGCTCTACCTACAGCAAGTGGGGCGGATTCATCAGGGGGATCGATACCTTCGATCCTTTGTTTTTTTACATTTCCCCTAAAGAAGCCGAGCAGATGGACCCGCAGGAGCGGCAGTTTTTACAAATCGTCTATTCGAGCATAGAAGATGCGGGCTATAGCCCGGAAGCTTTGAGCCGTTCGCGCAAAGTGGGCGTGTTCGTCGGCATCATGAACGGCAATTATCCGACAGGGGCTTCTTACTGGTCTGTGGCGAACAGAGTATCCTACTGTTTAAATTTTACCGGCCCGAGCCTTGCGGTCGACACGGCATGCTCCTCATCGCTTACGGCAATCCATCTGGCGCTGGAGAGCCTGTACAGCGGCACCAGCGACTGCGCTATCGCCGGGGGAGTGAATTTCATCGTGGACCCGGTGCATTATGTGCGATTGTCGGAAAAGACGATGCTGTCGGGAGGCGATCAGAACCGGGCGTTCGGCGATCGGGCGGACGGCTTTGTCGATGGCGAGGGAGTAGGGGCCGTCGTATTGAAGCCGCTGCCGCTCGCGGAAGCGGACGGCGATCACATTTACGGCGTCATTAAAGGCAGCGCGATTAACGCCGGAGGCAAGGTGAAGGGCTACACGGTTCCGAATCCGGGCATGCAGTCGCAAGTCGTGATGGAAGCTATTCGGCGGGCAGGGGTCGACGCGCGGGCAATCAGCTATGTGGAGGCGCACGGAACGGGAACGGCATTAGGCGACCCTATCGAAATTGAAGGACTGCGGAGAGCTTTTGAACACAATACGCAGGACAAACAGTTTTGTGCGATCGGTTCGATCAAATCCAACATCGGCCACTGCGAAAGCGCGGCAGGGATAGCGGGTCTGAGCAAAATATTGCTGCAGATGAAACACGGCCAACTGGCGCCTTCCCTGCACGCTGAAGCGCTTAACCCGAATATCCGGTTCGGCGAGACGCCGTTTTACGTGCAGCAAGAGCTGACAGAGTGGAAACGGCCTGTCATCGAATGCGACGGAGTCTTCCGGGAGGTGCCGAGAATGGCCGGTATTTCTTCATTCGGGGCCGGAGGAGCCAATGCGCATGTGATCGTGGAAGAGTACATCCCGGATCGGGCAATGCTTCCTGCAAAGGCGGTATCGCCGGGAAAACCCCATATGATCGTGCTGTCGGCTCAAAATACGGACCGTCTTCGAGCGAGGGCTTCCCAACTGCTTCATGCTGTCGAAGCGGAAAATTACACGGACAGCCAGTTAGGCGACATCGCCTATACGCTTCAGACGGGACGAGTGGCTATGGAAGCCCGGCTTGCCTTTATCGCGTGTTCTGTGGAGGAGTTGAAGGAGCAATTAAACCGTTTTATTGCCGGGCAAGCGGGGCAGGAGCAGCTGATCTTCGGGGAGGTACAGAGCCGTAAAGAGGCGGTGGCCGAGCTGGCCGCAGACGAGGCCATGCAGGAGATGGTCGCAAGCTGGATCAGGGACAAGAAATATGCGCAGCTGCTGCAGATTTGGGTCAAAGGGTTCGAGATCGACTGGGACGCCTGTTACGGCAGGGATAGGCCGGGCCGCATCAGTTTGCCCGCTTATCCGTTCGCCGAAGAACGTTATTGGGTTCCAGTCCGTCAGGACAAAAAAGACGCGGACGAAGGGCATGCTGCGTCGTCCGCGGATGGGGTTTTGCACCCGCTGCTGCATCGCAACACGTCGCATTTGCTGGAGCAGCGGTTCAGTTCCGTATTCGACGGCCGGGAGTTTTTCCTAAGCGATCATCGCGTCAACAACGTCAGCGTCCTGCCCGGGGCTGCTCAACTGGAGATGGCATTAGCTGCTGTGGTGCGGGCCGCCCCGCCGGACTGCGCAAGCACCGGCGTTGCGCTCACGAATATGGTGTGGGCACGCCCGGTTACGGTGGAGCAAGAGCCTGTTTCCGTGCATATTGGCCTGCGTCTCGACCAAAACCTGGAAATTGACTTTGAGATTTACGGCGTTCCCGAGCAAGGGGAAGAAACCGTTCTGTACAGCCAGGGGCGGGCAACGTTGACCGGAAAACCGGAAAGCAGGCGCATCAATATATCCGCTGTCAAACCGCTATGCGACAAGGGAATGCTGACGTCTGAGGAATGTTACGCGGCTTTTGCGGAGATGGGACTGTTCTACGGCGAGAGGCACAGAGGCATTGAACGGCTTTATTTGGGCCGCAATCAGGTGCTGGCCAGGCTGGCGCTGCCCGCTTCCGTATCGGATACGCTGCAGGCGTACACGCTGCACCCGGTTCTCATCGATTCGGCATTCCAGGCGTCGCTTGGCTTGACTTTGGATTTGATGCAGCGGCCACTTCTTCCGCTTCGGCCGCCGCTGCCGTTTGCTTTGCAGCGGCTTGAAATGCCGGGCGGCTGTGCTCCCGTCATGTGGGCGCGCGTTCAATACAGCGTTCCCCGCGGGGCAGAAGATGGCGTGATGAAGCTGGACATCGATTTGTGCGACGAGAGCGGCAACGTTTGCGTGCACATGCAAGGATTCACGACCCGGCTGTATTCAGCGGAGGGGGCAAGTTATGCGCAGGAGCAGGCCTGGGCACAGGTACGCGATTCCGCCGCGGAAGCGGCCGTTTCTTCGTCCGGTCCCTCGGCGGCGCGAGCGTTGATGCTGGCTCCGGTGTGGGAAGCTTTTCATGTCGAACACCGACGCCAACGTCAAGATCCATTATCCGTGTCAACCGCCAAACCGTTATTCATTGGCGGAAATGAAGACTTGCTTGAAACGCTGCGTACCGCAGTCCCGGATGCAAGTGCGGCGCATATTCCCGACAACGCTACGTTCGAACAAATAAAGGGGATATTGGAAACATTCGGGGGACGTATCCGGCACATCGTATGGGTGGCATCAACCCTTGCCCCCGCTATAGCGGGAGCGGAGCATAGTCCGGTTCGCCGCCAGGAGAGCGAGTTGATCCAAGTATTCAGACTGGCGAAAAGCTTGCTCCAGCTTGGTTTCGGAAGCCGGGAGCTCGACTTGACCGCAATTACGTTCCAAGCGGAGGCCGTTTATCCCGATGACCGCGCCAATCCCGGGCAGGCCGCCGTACACGGGTTCATGGGATCGCTGGCCAAGGAATATCCAAATTGGAATATTCGCGTTGTCGATCTTGACGCGGCGGAAGGATGCACAGTGCAGGACATATTGGCGCTGCCCCCTGATCCGCTGGGTAATGCTTATGTGTACCGCGAAGCGGAATGGTACCGCCAGGAGCTCGTTCCTGTAGAATATGTGCCTTTACAGCATACCGTTTACCGGCGCGGAGGCGTTTATGTTGTCATCGGTGGCGCGGGCGGCATCGGCGAAGTATGGAGCGAATATATGATCCGCACTTATCAAGCCCGCATCGTCTGGATCGGCAGAACAAGCATAGATGCCGTTATTCAGGCGAAGCTGGACCGTTTGGCCGCCGCAGGTCCGCAGCCGGCATATATCCAGGCGAACGCGGCGGACCTAAGCGAGTTGCAGCGGGCATATGAGCGGATTCGAGGGCAGTATTCCCGTATCGACGGCATCGTACATTCGGCGCTTGTGCTGTCCGACCGCAGCATTGCCAATATGGAGGAAGAGGAATTCCGGGCTGCGCTTGCCGCGAAGCTGGACGTCAGCGTGAATATGGCGCAAGTGTTCGGAAAGGAAGAGCCGGATTTTGTCCTTTTCTTCTCCTCCTTAAATTCATTCCTAAAGCTGCCCGGCCAAAGCAATTATGTGTCGGGCTGCGCCTATGCGGACGCTTTCGCCCGCCAACTGTCGCTGGAATGGCCTTGCCCGGTCAAAGTCATGAACTGGGGGTATTGGGGCAGCGTAGGCTCCGTGACGTCCGCGCAAATTCGTCATAGCATGGAGCAAAAAGGAATCGGTTCGATCGAGCCTGCCGAAGCCAATCAGGCGTTAGAGCAGCTGCTGGCAGGCCCGCTGGATCAAATTGTGATGATGAAGGTTATAAAGCGGCCCGACTTGCCGGCGCTGAATGAAAGTAAGACGGTCACCGTATTTCGCTGAACGACACATTTTTACCCAACGGCAAAAGGAGTGACTTGGCATGGAAAACACCCGGCGCCTGAATTCGGTTCATGAGCAACTGGAGCAGCTGGACAGTGTAAACCGGCTGCTCGTGAAATTGATGTGGGCCCAATTGCATGGGCTAGGATGCTTCGCACCGCATTTTGCGCTGAACGGCGGAACAAAAGCGTTTTATTCCAAGTGGTTGCAGGAAAGTTTGAACCTGCTGCGCGACCATCGGCATTTGCTGCCTGTGAACGATGTAAATGCCGACGCGGAGACAGCGTCTTCCTTCATCCAAGAGGCGTGGAAAGAATGGGATAGCAAGCTGCCGGAATGGCTGGCCCATCGCGATCTCAAAGCGCATGTGCGGCTGGCGGACAAAACGATACGCCATTTGCCGGATATTCTTGGCGGCAGCAGGCTGGCAACGGAAACGATGTTCCCCGAATCGTCCATGGAACTGGTCGAAGGCGTCTATAAGCATAACGCGATCGCGGATTATTTTAACGAGACGCTGGCGAAAGAAGCGGCGAATTACGTGCACAACCAAGCGCAGGGCGCAAGGGAAGTGCGGATTCTGGAGATCGGGGCCGGCACGGGCGGCACAAGCGAAGTCGTCTTTCAATATTTGGAGCCTTTGCAGCAGTCCGTCCGGGAATATTGCTATACCGACATTTCCAAGGCGTTTCTCATGCACGCGGAACAGACATACGGTTCCCGGGTCCCTTATTTAGTGTATAAAATCGCGGATTTGAGCTTTCCCTTCACAGAACAGGGACTTGAAGCAGGCGCGTACGATTTTGTCATCGCCAGCAATGTGTTGCATACGACGCGGGATATCAGACATACGCTGCGCATCGTCAAAACGGTCATGAAGAAGAACGGGCTGCTGCTGTTGAATGAGATTACAGACAAAACGGTCATCAACCATTTGACTTTCGGCTTGCTGGAAGGCTGGTGGCAGTACGAAGACAAGAGGCTGCGCGTTCCGGGCTCTCCGGCGCTGTCTGCGGAATCGTGGAGAAAAGCGCTGCAGCGGGAAGGGTTTCATTCCATCGCTTATCCGGCTATCGAGGCGGCCCATTACAAACAACAGATTATTGCCGCCAATAGCGACGGAGTCGTCATCCAGTCCGTTACTTCCGGCAGCAAGGCGGCGGAAGCATCGTCTTCTACAGCGCCGCAGCGGAATTATGCAGATGTGAACAAGTCGCTTTCTTCAGCTGCCCATGTGGGGACTGAAGCGGCCTCCGATCGAACGGCGGCAGATGATGAGGAGCAGACAAGCGGCATGGCGCCGGTTCCCATAGCGGTGACCGACCAAATGGTCGAGGAATACGTAAGATCGGCCATCCGCGAGAGCATCGCCGGTGATCTGAAAATTGACGAAGGCCGCATCCAAAATGATCGCAGCTTTTCCGAGTACGGCATAGATTCGATTATCGCCGTTCACTTGGTGAATCTTATCAATAAGAAATGCGGACTGACGCTGCAAACGACAGTTGTATTCGATTATAACAATGTGGATCAACTGGTGCAGCACATTAAACGGGAGCATCATTCTACGATTAAGACGCTGCTGCACAGCGTTAAGGCGGAGGTCTCCCACACGGAGCCGGCGGCGGGGGTGTCTGGCGGAGCGCTCGAAACAACGTCCTCCGGAGAGAGGCATTCCGTAACCGCTGCACCCCGTGAAAGGGAGCGGATAGCTTCGACTGCGCCAGGACGCGACGCTCCCGGAAGCGCGGCAGCCTTGGTACCGGGGCGGCATGAAGTCCGCATGATTCACAGAGCGGTCATCGAGGGGCCATCAGCGGATTGCGATGTGCAGATCCGTCAGGCCGAGGCACCGGCGCTTCGCGAAGACGAGGTGCGCATCGCCGTTCGCGCATTTTCTTTAAATTTTGGCGATTTATTGTGCATCAAGGGGCTATACCCAACGATGCCGCCTTATCCGTTTACACCGGGATTCGAGGCCGGAGGAATCGTCGTTGAGACGGGAACGGCCGTGACCTCCGTCCGCTGCGGCGATGAAGTGATCTTTTACGCCGGAGAGCCTATGGGCGGACATGCGTCTGCCATAACATGTCATGAGTCTCAAGTGTTTCCGAAGCCGCACGGACTGTCTTTCGAGGAAGCTTGCTCTTTGCCGGTGGTGGCGATGACCGCCATCGCCGCGTTCCGCAGGGCGGGAATAAAAAAAGGCGAGCGCGTGCTCATTCAAACCGCTGCAGGCGGCGTCGGTCTCATTGCGGTGCAATTGGCCAAGCATTACGGTGCGGTCATCTTTGCAACAGCGGGCAAGCAGGCCAAGCTTGAGCATTTGCGGCAGATGGGGGTAGACTATGCCATCAACTACGTGGAGAATGATTTTGAACAGGAAATCAAGCGGCTGACGAAAGGAGAGGGCGTTGACGTCATTCTGAATACGCTGGCCGGAGAGGCGCTGCAAAAAGGATTGAACTGCCTGTCTCGCGGCGGCAGATATATCGAAATTGCGATGACGGCTTTGAAAAACGCCAAAACGGTCGATTTATCCGGGCTGAACCACAACCAGTCGTTTTACAGTATCGATTTAAGAAAGCTGGGGTTCGAAGATCCGGAGCTGCTTCTGTCGTACCGGAATGAAATGCTCCGGCTCATTGAAGAAGGCTCTATACGACCGCACGTTGGGAAGGTGTTTTCGTTTGACCAACTGAACGATGCTTATCGCTTCATGGAACGCAGAGAGCATATAGGAAAAATCGCAGTGACGATTCCGGAGCCATACCGCTTCCCGTCCGCAACGGCATCGGGTTCATCTGCGCCATCAGCATCGGCGGCATCAGCCGCATTCGACGGCAGCCGGCTGGCACGCACGAATACGAAGGAGCCGGTGGCCATCGTCGGGATGAGCGGCCGCTTCGCACGCTCGGACCATGTCGATGAACTATGGGAACACTTGGAAAAAGGTGCAAATTTGATTCAGGAAGTGTCGCGGTGGGATCTTTCCAAATATTTTCCTGACGGTTCCGGCTACTGCAATTACGGCAGCTTTTTGGAGGATATCAGCGCATTCGATCCGCTCTTTTTCAATATTTCGGGCCAGGAAGCGAGTTATATGGACCCGCAGCAAAGAATTTTTCTTGAGGAATCGTGGAAAGCGCTCGAAGATGCCGGGTATGCGGGAGCCGGCATGCAGGGACGGCGCTGCGGCGTTTACGTAGGATGTACGGGAACGGACTATCGGCACATCCTGGGCGACAATCCGCCGCCGCAATCGTTCTGGGGCAAGGCGGGGTCGATCATCCCGGCACGGATTGCTTATTATCTGGACCTGCACGGTCCCGCCATTGCAGTGGATACCGCCTGCTCCAGCTCGTTGGCTGCCGTTCATCTGGCTTGTCAGGCGCTGTGGTCCAACGAGATCGACCTGGCACTGGCGGGCGGCGTGTTTATTCAATCTACGCCGCAGTTCTATATCGACTCGAACCGGGCGGGCATGCTGTCGCTCCATGGCCGCTGTCACACGTTCGATGACCGCGCGGATGGGTTCGTGCCCGGCGAAGGGGCAGGGGCGGTCGTATTGAAACGCCTGAAGGACGCTTTGGCCGACGGGGATCAGATCTATGGGGTTATCCGCGGCACGGGCATGAATCAGGACGGCGCGACGAACGGCATTACCGCACCGAGCGCCAAGTCGCAAACTCGCCTGGAACAGGAAGTGTACGACACGTTCCAGATTGATCCGGCGGACATTCAAATGGTGGAAGCGCACGGCACAGGCACCAAACTGGGCGATCCGATTGAATTTCAGGCTTTGACTAGCGCCTTCGCACGTTACACCAGCAAGACGGCCTACTGCGCGATCGGCTCCATCAAAACGAATATCGGGCATTTGGCCACTGCGGCGGGCATTGCCGGTTTGATCAAAATATTGCTTTCTTTGAAAAACAAGCGCATTCCGGCATCGCTGCACATGCAGAACGGAAATCCCAACATTGCGTTTGAAGGAAGTCCGTTTTACGTGAACACGACAACAAAAGACTGGGATGCGGAAGAAGGGAAGCTTCGCCTCGCTGCGATCAGCTCATTCGGCTTTAGCGGGACCAATGTGCACATGGTTGTTGAAGAAGCGCCTCAGCCGAGCAGGCGCAAACGCGATCTACAACCGGGCTATCTGATCGCATTGTCTGCGCGGACGGAACATCAGCTGCGCCAGCAGGCGGTTTTGCTCGCTGAGCATTGCGGCCGTCAGCCCGCGGATTGCGGAGATATGAGCTACACGTTATTAACGGGCCGGCAGCATCTGGGCCACCGCTTGGTCTGTATCGTACGCAGCCCGGAAGAGCTGGTGGCGCGTTTGAACAGCTGGCTGGAGAAAGGGAGGGCGCCGCAGCTGTATACGTCTGCCGTGAACCGCAACGAGCTGCGGGAACAGACGGCGCTGAAACGTTATGCCGATGAATGCATCCGAAAATGTAGTCAAGCGGACAATGCAGTTGCTTACCTGGAGAACTTGTCCGCTGTGGCGGAATTATTCATACAAGGATATGAATTGCGTTTTGAAGAATTGTTCCCCGCAGGAGCGTATCGGCGAATTTCGCTGCCGACCTATCCGTTCGCAAGGGACAGCTACTGGGTTCCGCCGAGCGTGGACAACGGCAATGATGTGCGGGCCGAAAGGGAAGCGGACCGGATCGTCCGCCTTCACCCATTGTTGCATGTCAATACGTCGGATTTATCCGAGCAGCGTTACAGCTCGTTTTTTACCGGAGAAGAGTTTTTTCTGGCCGATCATATTGTACAAGGGGAAAAAGTGCTGCCTGGCGTAGCGCATTTGGAGTGGGCGCGGGCAGCTGTTGAACACGCGGCGGGCGGTGTGGGCGAGGCTCACATGATCCAACTGAAAAATGTCGTGTGGACAACTCCGCTCGCCGTAAACGAAACCGATGTGCCGGTCCATATCGGCGTATATCCGGCAGAAAACGGCGATTTAGCCTTTGAGATCTACCGGGAAACGGATGACGAGGGGCAGCGTCTGATCTACAGTCAAGGCGTTGCGGTCATACGAGAGCGAAATGAAGTGCCGCAGGCGGACATTCCTGCGCTGCGGGCCGAGTGCAGCCCGAGCCAAGTGACGGCGGAAGCTTTCTACGACGTCACGAGAGAGGCGGGGATTGCCATCGGCGACAGTCTGTGCGGGATCGAGACCGTGTTTTTGGGAAGAGAGATCGTGCTGGCCAAGCTGTCCCTGCCTCCGTGCATCTCCATAACGGAAGGGAACTATGTCCTCCATCCGAGCATGATGGATTCCGCTCTTCAAGCGGCGATCGGATATTTGATAGGTACGGCTGTTGATCAAGCGGAAGCCCGCAAGCCTGTACTGCCGTTTGCTCTGCAAAATCTGCAAGCGTACCGTCCCTGCACGGCGGGGATGTGGGCTATCGCCCGGTATAGCGAGGGCCGCTCGGCTTCCGATAAAGTGGATAAACTCGATATCGACTTGTGTGACGACGACGGGAACGTTTGTGTGCGCATGACGGGCTTTACGCCGCGGGCGCTGGAGCGGCGCACCCTTCAAGACGGCGGAGAGGTCGGGCAATCGGTCGTGCTGGTGCCTGAGTGGCGCGAGAAAGAGGCGAATAAGGAAGCTGTAAAACAAAACTATGACCGGCATTTCGTGATATTGTCCGATCCTTTCGCGCGTTGGGCCGACCGGATTCGCTCGGACATCCGCGATGCCGATTGTACGGCGTTTTCACTTGACGGCGCTGAGGCCGGGTCAGAGCCGAATCTTATCGCCCGGCGATTTCTTGATGCCTCGGTTCAGCTGCTCGAAGCCATTCAACAGGCAATCCGCAGCGGCTCGAAAGAGCGGGTGCTGATCCAGGTCGTCGTTCCGAATTGCGGGCGGGACCGGCTCTTGACGGGACTGTCGGGGCTATTGCAGACAGCGAGTCAGGAACATCCGGGGCTGCACGGGCAAGTCATTGAAACGGGCGACGATGAAGAGGCTTCCGCGCTGATCGCCAAGCTGACGGAGAACAGGAACGGAGCAACGGAGCGTCTGATCCGCTATGCGAACGGGAAGCGGTATGTGCGTGCTTGGAAGGAGACGGAGGCTTCCGCAGCGCCGGCAGCCGTCCCCTGGAGAGATAAGGGGACCTACTTCATTAGCGGCGGGCTCGGCGGACTGGGATTTATTTTTGCGCGGGAAATAGCGCATCAAGTGAAGGGCGCCACCATTATTTTAAACGGACGCTCGCCGCTTGATGCGGAGCAGCAGGCAAAACTGAGGGCGCTGGAGATCGGCGGAAACCGGATTCTTTACCGCGCAGCAGACATGTCTGATCGGCAAGCCGTTAGCTTGCTGATGCAGGAAATCCAGACCGACTTTGGCGGTCTGAACGGAATCATTCATAGCGCGGGAATTACGAACGACCGGATGCTTCGCCAAAAGTCGGCGGAAGAAATGCGGGAAGTTTTTGCTCCTAAAGTAGACGGAACGGTGCTGCTGGACGAAGCAAGCGCAGCGATGAATCTTGATTTTTTCCTTTTGTTCTCTTCGTTGGCAGGCGTGTTGGGAAATCCGGGTCAGGGCGATTATGCGGCGGCAAACGCTTTTATGGATGAGTTCGCACGGCATCGCAATGAACAGGTGGCCGCTCGCGAGCGCAGCGGCTATACGGTGGCGCTAAATTGGTCGCTCTGGAAGGACGGCGGCATGAAGGTGAGCGGGCCGGCGGAGAAGATGATGCGGAGGCAGCTAGGCATGATGCCGATGGAGACAGGCGAGGGGATGCGTTTATTCCGTCAGGCTGTCGCCAGCGGGAGCGGTCAGGCAGCCGTATTTCATGGGCAAATGGACCGCCTGACGTCCAAATTGATGCCCGTCGGGCCGGCTATAGCGGTTGCGACGCGAGAGATGGCAGACGCAAACAGCGGCAATCATAGGCAGCGAATGGACTCTGCCGGAACTCTTGCCGGTCCGCTTTCCGTCAGCTTGCAGGAAGCGCTGAAACAGACCGTATCCCGGATGCTGAAGGTGAACAGAAGCGACCTGTATCCGGATGTCGAGTTCGGCGAATACGGTTTCGA
The DNA here is from genome assembly GCF_018998565.1 of Paenibacillus oleatilyticus. Classification (GTDB taxonomy): domain Bacteria; phylum Bacillota; class Bacilli; order Paenibacillales; family NBRC-103111; genus Paenibacillus_G; species Paenibacillus_G oleatilyticus. The sequence continues at coordinate 54,376 of NZ_JAHNZO010000034.1, forward strand.
TTCCATCTCGTTTACCGAATTCGCGAACAGACTGAATGAACAGTATAAGCTCGAGCTCACGCCTACCGTCTTCTTCGAGCATTCCACGATCCGGACGCTTGCGGACTATTTGGCGGCTTCGCATGAACAGGAGCTACGTCGCGTATTTACCGTTTCCGCTGCCGGGCAGCATGCTTTGACGCATGACGAGGCGGAGGAAATAAAAGGGGCCTCCCCTGCCGATTCCGATCGCCGATCCTTCCGGCAGCGGGACGTTACGGTCGGCCGGCCCCGTTTTGGCGCCGACCCTAATGATGCGGCACGCGAACAAGAGCGGGCTGCGGCCGAGCCAATTGCCATTATCGGAATGAGCGGCAAATTTCCGATGGCGGACAATGTCAACGAGCTATGGACGAATCTGAAGGAAGGGAAAGATTGCATTTCGGAAATTCCGCCGGACCGTTGGGATTGGCGGGCGTATTACGGTGACCCGGAGCAGGAGGCGAACAAAACCAACATCAAATGGGGCGGATTCATGGACGGGGTGGCCGACTTTGATCCGATGTTCTTCGGCATATCGCCGCGTGAAGCCGATCTGATGGACCCCCAGCAGCGGTTGCTGATGATGTATGTCTGGAAGGCGATCGAAGATGCCGGGTATTCCCCGGAAAGCTTGTCCGGCAGCAGGATGGGCCTGTTCGTCGGAACGGCAAGCAGCGGTTACAACGGGCTGTTCTCGGGCGCGAACAACGTCATCGAAGGATACTCGTCCACAGGTCACGTTTCCTCGGTCGGTCCGAACCGGATGAGCTATTTTCTCAATATAAACGGACCGAGCGAACCGGTCGAGACGGCGTGCTCCAGCTCGCTGGTGGCGCTGCACAGAGCTGTCCAAGCGATTCGCGGCGGCGACTGCGACACCGCGGTCGTCGGCGGGGTGAACACCATCCTGGACCCGAGCTATCATATTAGCTTCAACAAAGCCGGCATGCTGAGCGAGGACGGCCGCTGCAAGACGTTTTCGGATCGGGTCGACGGGTATGTCCGCGGCGAAGGCGTCGGGATGATTTTCCTGAAAAAACTTCGGGATGCAGAGCGGGACGGCGATCATATTTATGGCCTTGTGCGAGGCACGGGCGAGAACCACGGCGGAAGAGCAACCTCGCTCACGGCCCCCAATCCGAGAGCGCAGGCCGATTTGATTAAATCCGTGTATGCGAAGGCACAGATTGGTCCCGCAACCGTCACCTATATTGAGGCGCACGGCACAGGCACGCCGCTTGGCGATCCGATTGAAATTAACGGGCTGAAGACCGCCTTTGCGGAACTGAGGCAGTTGCCGGACGCCCCGCCAGGCGCTGTATGCGGGATTGGCTCCATTAAGACGAATATCGGCCATCTGGAGCTTGCGGCGGGCATCGCGGGCGTAATCAAGGTTTTGCTGCAATTACAGCATAAAACGCTGGTCAAGACGGTGCATTTTGACAAGTTAAACCCGTATATTCGATTGGAGAACAGCCCCTTCTATATTGTGAACGAAAATAAGGAATGGCCGGCTTTGCGGGATTCCCGGGGCAAGGAGCTGCCGAGGCGGGCCGGGATAAGCTCCTTCGGATTCGGCGGCGTGAACGCTCACGTGTTGATAGAGGAATATATCCCCGGCTCCGCCCCGGATGCCGAATGGAGAGCATCCCCGGACAGCCCCGCTCTCATCGTACTGTCGGCAAAAACCGAGCAGCGGCTGCTGGAGCAAGCAAGACAGCTTTTGGACGATCTGCAAAAACGGCAGTATCCGGATGACCAATTGGGACGCATCGCCTATACGCTTCAAGTGGGCAGGCTGGAGATGGAAGAGAGACTCGGTCTGATTGCCGCCTCTGTTCACGAACTTAAAGAGAAGCTTACGGGATACATCGAACATAAGCCGGACATGGAAGGCGTTTACAGAGGTCAAGTAAAACGCAATAAAGAAGCGCTGTCCGCTCTCGCGCAAGATGAAGACGTGCAGGAAGCGGTACAGCGGTGGATACGGAAGAAGAAGTTCGCCAAACTGCTCGAGCTTTGGGTCAAGGGCCTGCATGTCGACTGGTCCGGATTGTACGAAGGCCGCAAGCCGCAGCGGATGAGTCTGCCGACATATCCGTTTGCCATGGAGCGCTACTGGGCGCCGCAAGCAGGGCGGTCGGCCGCTGCCGGGCCGCTTCCGCCGCAGGCCGCTTGTCTGCATCCGCTGCTGCATCGCAATACGTCCACACTATCCGGGCAGCGGTTTACGTCCACATTTGGCGGTGGCGAATTTTTTCTGGCCGATCATGTGGTTCGGGGCCGCAAAATGCTGCCTGGGGTCGCCTATCTTGAAATGGCGCGAGCCGCCGTGGAGCAAGCAGCCGAATCGGGCATGCGGAAGGATGTAACTGTGAAACTGCGTGACGTCGTTTGGGCCAGCCCGGTTGCCGTTCATGAAGAACGGGAGCAGGGGAACGTACAGGTTCATCTCGGACTGTATCCGGAAGAGAGCGGAGAGCTGCGTTATGAAATCTATGGCTTGGAAGGGCCGGAGGTCGAACACACAGTTCTATATAACCAGGGGAACGCTGTTCTGCAAGAACGGCGCGAAGGAGGCGCTATCGATATTGCAGCCTTACTGGCGGTGTGCAATCACAACACGTTGGGTGCGGAACAGTGCTATCGGATATTGGCAGAGGCCGGCTTGAATTACGGGCAAGGCTACCGGGGAATTGAAAATCTTCATGTCGGAAACCATCAGGCGCTCGCGCAGATCACTCTGCCGACCGTCGTAGCTTCGACTGCGAATGACTATGTGCTTCATCCGAGCTTGCTGGACTCCGCCGTGCAGGCCTGCATCGGGCTGCGGGCATTCGGTCGCGGAGCGGTCGCTCCGTTTGCGCTTGACGAGATGGAAATTTACAGTTCATGCACGCCGCGAATGTGGGCATGGGTGCGGCGGTCGAATGTGGCGATGCTCGAAAGTTCCGTGGAGAAGCTGGACATCGATCTGTGCGACGAGCAGGGCCGACTTTGCTTGCAAATGAAAGGATTGTCCGTCCTGCGGACAGACGAGGGAAGCCATGGCGACAGGAGCGTCCGTGCCGTAAACCGGCAGACAGGAGGGAAGGATTCGCAGACCAACGTTGTTGCCGGGCTTTTTTCTCCGCAGGGTACAGGGGCATTGCTGCAATACCCGGTGTGGGATACGGTCCCTTTCGAGAAAAGCGTCTTGACTCCGGCTCCGCAAGACAAGACGGTTTTCGTCGGGGGTACGGAAGATCAGTTGCTCGCCATCCGGCAGCTATATCCGGATGTTCAAACGATTCGGCCCGACAATTTGATCGATACGGAGGAGCTTACAACTTTGCTGGATCGGTACGGCCCGATCGATCATCTGATTTGGGCGGCGCCTTCGGCATGGAATGGCGCTCTTATTGGCGAACAAACGCTGGATCAGCAGCAGCACGGGCTCATGCAACTGTTCAGAGTAATAAAATCGTTGACCCGTCTTGGCTATGACACAAGGGAATTAGGTATGACCGTCATCACGAACCGGACGCAGCCTATTCATCGTTCCGACCCGATTCAGCCCGTACATGCAGGAATTCAAGGGCTGGTCGGATCGCTGGCTAAAGAAATGCCGAACTGGAGCATCCGTCATGCGGATGTGGAGGGGGAAGCGGATTTGCCCGTTCATGAACTGTTCGCCCTGCCTGCCGATCCTGACGGAAACACATGGGCATATCGGGGACGGGAATGGTATCGGCAAAAGCTGATCGCCGTTCAGCAAGCGGAGCTACCGGCGAAATGCTGCAAAGAAGGGGGGGTATATGTTGTCATCGGCGGTGCCGGGGGCATCGGCGAAGTATGGAGCGAATACATGCTCCGCACCTATAACGCCAGGCTCATATGGATTGGCAGACGAGCCTTGGATGAGCGTATTCAGGCGAAGCTGGATAAAATGGCGACGATCGGTCTCCCCCCGCTATACTTGTCGGCCGATGCTTCCGACTACGAAAGTTTGCAGCAAGCGTATGACGTGATCAAACAGACTTATCCGGCGATCAACGGCGTGATCCACTCGGCGGTCGGGGTGATGGATGAGAGCCTGACCCATATGACGGAAGAACGCTTCAGGGCCGGGTTATCCGCCAAAATCGACGCCAGTGTTCGCATGGCGCAAGTTTTCGCCAACGAACCGCTCGATTTTATGATGTACTTCTCATCGATGAGTTCGTTCAGCAAGCCGCTTGGACAAAGCGGTTATGCGGCAGGTTGTACGTTCGCGGACGCTTTCGCCCATGAACTAGGCCGGGAACTGCCGTTCCCCGTCAAGGTTATAAACTGGGGGTATTGGGGCGATATCGGAATTGCCGAAATGGTGCCTGCCGCATTCAAACAGCGGCTAATCCGGACAGGAATCGGGTTCATTGAGCCGGATGAAGCGATGCAGGCTCTGGAGATTTTGCTTGGCAGCTCCGTAAACCGGATGGCCTTCATCCGCACAACGATGCCGAATGCAGTGGCGGGAGTTAGCCGGGACGACGTGCTGCTCGCGGTTCCCCGCGTTCCGGAAGTGCCTGCGGGGAACTTGCGGCAGCGGATGCCTGCTTCATCTTCCTTCGTACAGCAGTTGAAGCTGGAAGGAAGCCGTTTCGCCCAGGAGCTGGACAACATGCTTCTTGCCCTATTGGGCGGGCAGCTTCAGGCCAGCGGACTTTTGAAAGACAGCACGAAGCTGCTGGGGGAATACGCCCGCTGGCTGGACGAAAGCAAATCCGTACTGGCGCGGCATCGTTGGACCGATCGCCCTTCTCCATCGCTGGACGCCGTCTGGAGCGAATGGGAGGGGCGGAAACAGGCTTGGATGCAGGACCGTAATCTGAAAGCGCAAGTGCAATTGGCGGACGCGATGCTGCGTCATTTGCCCGACATCTTGACAGGGAAAATCCCAGCGACGGACATCATGTTCCCCGACTCCTCCATGCAGCTTGTAGAGGACGTGTACAAGCATAACGCCGTGGCGGATTACTTCAACGGCATACTTGCCGACACCACTGCCGCCTATGTGGAAGAACGGCTGCATCGGAATCCGCACGCCCAAATTCGCATTCTTGAGGTGGGTGCCGGAACGGGAGGAACCAGCGCCATTGTTTTGGACAAGCTGAAGCCTTATGCCGGGCATATTGCGGAATATGCCTATACCGATCTGTCGCGAAGCTTTTTGCTGCACGGCGAACAACATTACGGTGCGGAAAATCATTACTTGAAATGCCGGATTTTCGACGTAGAGAAATCGCCGGCGGAACAGTCGCTGGACATAGGCGGCTACGATCTGGTGATCGCTGCGAATGTGCTGCACGCGACCCGCAGCATCCGCCGGACTTTGCGCCATGTCAAAGCGCTGCTGAAGGGGAACGGGCTGCTGCTATTAAACGAATTGACACGTAGTTCTCTGTTCAGCCATCTCACTTTCGGCCTGCTGGAAGGCTGGTGGCGCTACGAAGATGAGCAGCTGCGTATTTCGGGTTCCCCGGTGCTTGATACGGAGCGTTGGCGGACCGTGCTTGAGCATGCCGGATTCGGGTCCGTGCTGTACCCGGCCGCATCGGCCGCAAGCTTGAGTCAACAGATTATTGCCGCGAAGAGCGACGGGATGGTCCGTCTGCCCGTTTCAGTGACCGTGCCCGGCCTGCCGGACGAAGCCGAGAGCAAAGACACCCCGGCTGCCGGGAATCATCATGGGTTTTCCAATCAGAATGGTCCGGAAGCGGAGAAGCAAAGCCTTCGCAAGAGAAGCACCCTTTATTTCAGACAATTGGTCGGAGAAGTTGTCAAAATCCCGTACGAGCAAATTGACGAGAACGAGTCGCTGGAAGCATACGGCATCGACTCTATTCTGATCGTTCAACTGACGAACAGGCTGCGCAAGCATTTCAGCGATGTCAGCAGCACTTTGTTTTTCGAATATCGGACTCTCGCGGCATTGATCGGTTATTTCATGGACCGGCACAATGAGGAGCTTATTGCACTCCTGGGACACGGCGAAACGGAACCGGCGGCCGCAGAGCAAGCGGAGCGGAAGCAGCCCGCTTTGAGCCGGCAGCGAAACGATCTGGCGCAGCGGACATGGCGGCAGCCGCTTCCGCGAACAGCTCCGCAGCCCTTGCCAGATGCGGGCCCGGCTTGTGCGCCGCAACCGATCGCGGTCATCGGGATGAGCGGACGTTATCCGCAAGCGAACAATCTGGAGCAATTTTGGGACAATTTAGTTCAAGGCAAAGACTGCATCACCGAAATTCCGGAAGAGCGGTGGCCATTGGCAGACTTCTATGTGCCGGATCGAAAAACAGCGGTTTCTCAAGGGAAGAGCTACAGCAAATGGGGCGGATTCGTGGATGGTTTCGCCAGCTTTGACCCGCTGTTCTTCCATATGTCACCGCGGGAAGCCATGGACACAGATCCGCAAGAGCGGCTATTCCTTCAGTCCGTATGGGAAGCCCTCGAAGATGCCGGCTATGCCGCCGAACTGTTCGCCCGGCAGCACAAAGGCAAAGTAGGGGTGTTCGCCGGCATTACCAAAACAGGCTTCAGCCTGTACGGCCCGGGATTATGGCAGCAAGGGAGCGAGCTGTTTCCGACGACATCCTTCGGCTCCGTGGCGAACCGGGTGTCCTATTTGCTGAATCTTCACGGCCCGAGCATGCCTGTGGATACGATGTGTTCTTCATCGCTGACGGCCATCCATGAAGCTTGCGAAAGCTTGCGCAGCGGGGCATGCGAAGCGGCGATTGCGGGCGGGGTGAATCTGTATCTGCATCCTTCCAACTATGTTGGCTTATGCGCAAAGCGCATGCTGGCAGCGGACGGTAAATGCAAAAGCTTCGCCCAAGACGCGGACGGCTTTGTGCCGGGGGAAGGCGTCGGCGTTTTTATTTTGAAGCCTTTGTCGAAAGCGGTTCAAGATCGGGATCCGATTCATGCTGTGATTCGCGGAACCGGCATTAACCACGGCGGCAAAACGAACGGATACACGGTGCCCAATCCGGCGGCGCAAGCGGAGCTCATCCGTGAAACGATGGACAAGGCAGGTGTTCACGCCCGGTCCGTCAGCTATATTGAAGCTCATGGCACGGGAACGAGTCTCGGCGATCCGATCGAGATCGCCGGGCTGACGCAGGCGTTTCGCAAGGAGACGAGCGAGTCCGGGTATTGCGCAATCGGCTCGGTAAAAAGCAATATCGGTCATCTGGAGTCGGCCGCAGGCATTGCCGGTCTGACCAAAGTCATTCTCCAAATGAAGCATGGAACGATCGCGCCAAGCCTGCACGCGCAGGAGCTGAACAGCGAAATCCGCTTTGGCCAAACGCCATTTGTTGTCCAGCAGGACGCTGCGGAATGGAAGAGGCCGGTGATCGAAATCGGCGGCTTCAGGCAAGAGGTTCCCAGAATCGCCGGCATCTCTTCGTTCGGCGCCGGCGGTGCGAACGCTCACGTCATTGTCGAAGAGTTCACGGCTCAGCATGAAGCAGGCAACGGTTCCCGGCCAATCGGCCCCGAGCATCCTGCCGTCATTGTGTTGTCTGCGCGGAATGGAGACAGGCTACTGGCACGGGCCAAGCAGCTCCTAGCGTTCATCCGCCGCGAGGAAATAAAGGATACGCAGCTGGCCGATGTGGCCTACACTTTGCAGGTCGGCCGCGAAGTTATGGAAGACCGGCTGGCGTTCACCGCCAGCTCGGTGGAGGAACTTGTCCGAAAGCTGGAAGCATTCGTTGCGAATGGAGCGCAAAATTTTCCTGACGACATCTACACAGGACAGGTCAAGCGTCTATCTGACGCGCTATCACTCTTTGTTTCCGAAGAAGAGATGCGCGAAACGGTCTTGACCGCGCTTGAACGCAAAATGTACGCCGATCTGTTACAGATGTGGGTAAAGGGCGTGCCGGTCGACTGGAACAAGCTGTACGGGGACATCAAACCTCGTAGAATACGTTTGCCTGCCTACCCTTTCGCCGGCGAAGTCTATTGGCTGCCGCCGGCTGACGTGAAGCGGCCCATGCCGGCAACGGAAGCGGTGCCTCTATACGGCCCTCTTCATCCGCTTCTGCACCGGAATACGGCGAATTTGGCGGAACAACGATTCACCTCGACGTTTACGGGACAGGAATTTTTCCTGGCGGACCATCTCGTCAAAGGGCGCAAAGTGCTGCCTGGGGTTGCCTATCTGGAGATGGCCCGCGCAGCCGTAAAAGAGGCGGCGGCAAAGCAGCATGGCGGACAGAACGTCATATCGCTTCGGAATGTCGTGTGGGCAAGCCCGATCCGTGTGACAAGCGGGGAAACGACCGTTCACATCAGACTGTACGAGGATGACAGGAACGAAATCCGGTACGAAATCTATACCGGGGATGCCGCGAATGACGGAGGCATGGACACAGAGGTAATTCATGGTCAAGGAAGAGCAGTTCTTCAGGAAGAAGCTTGCGGCACGCTCCGGCTTGATCTCTCTGCCATTCGGGCGTTTTGTACACGCGAACTGAATTCGGAAGAGTGCTATGCGGCTTTTGCCAAGATGGGACTTGCATACGGGGCAGCTCTGCAAGGCATCGAAGTTTTATATACAGGACAAGATCGGGTGCTTGCCAGATTGTCCCTGCCTTCCGAAGCAGCGGATTCGCTGGCTTCTTTCGTGCTGCATCCCAGTTTGCTGGACGCGGCGCTGCAGTCTTCCATCGGCCTTGCGATCGGCGCCTGGCCCCGTTCGCTGCACATGGATCAACCGATGGTGCCGTACGCGCTGGAGCAAGCGGATGTGCTTCACCCATGCGCTTCGCAGATGTGGGCGTATATCCGCTACAGCGAGAACTGCGGCCCGCAGGACCGCGTGCAGAAGCTTGACATTGATGTGTGTGATGACGAAGGGCGTGTATGCGTACGGCTTAAAGGGTTTACTTCCAAAAGATGGACGCACGACCTATCTGCGGTACAGGCAGCCGATGAGAATGATACGCTCCTCCTGGTTCCCGAATGGCAGGAGCAGGAGGAGGAAGTCGTTCCGCAGCTTTCCTTCAGCAGCCATATCGTCATGCTTTGCGAGCCTTGGAGCGACAGCGCCATGCACGAACTCATTTCGGTAGAGATGGACCCGGCCTTGTGCCTCCGGCTGAATGCCGACAACCTCCAGCGCGTTCCGGGAGGCGAAAGCATAGAGCGCGGCTTTCCATACGCTGTGTCTCAAGCTTTCGGGCACATTCAGCGCGTATTGAAGTCCAGGCCGGAAGGGCCTGTATTGATTCAACTGCTCACCTCCGGTCAAGGGCAATACGAGCTGTATTCGGCTTTATCCGCACTGCTGAAAACCGCCGAACTGGAAAATCCGCGGGTGATTGTGCAAATCATCGAAGCGGAGCCGGGCGAAGAAGCTCCAGCGCTGATTCGAAAACTGAGGCAAAACAAATCAAGCGCCGGAGACACCTCTATCCGCTATGATCGGGGCAACCGATATACGGAGACGTGGAAAGAACTGGAAGATACGGGGTCCCCGGAAACAGTTTGGAAGGATGGGGGGATTTACTTAATAACCGGAGGCATGGGCGGGCTAGGTTATGCGACGGCGCTGCACATCACCCGCCGTGCGAATGATCCGACCTTAATCGTTACCGGCAGATCCCCAATGGACCGAACACGCGAGCGGCAGTTGCATCAGCTTGAGTCCATGGGTGCCAAAGTTTTTTACAGGCAGTCCGACGTATCCGATCCGGAAGCCGTAACGGATCTTATGCGCGATATTCGCCGGCAATTCGGGGGTCTGAACGGAATTATCCACAGCGCGGGCATAATTCGCGACAGCTTCATGATCAAAAAACCGCTGCATGACATCGATCAGGTTCTGGCTCCGAAAGTAGCGGGCACCGTTTATTTGGATGAAGCGAGCCGGGACTTCGAACTCGATTTTTTTGTGCTGTTTTCTTCATTATCGGGAATCGCCGGCAATACGGGCCAGGCGGATTATGCCGCGGCCAACGCTTTTATGGATCGCTATGCGAAATACAGGAATGCATTGGCGGCGGCCGGCGAGCGACACGGCCATACGCTGTCCATCAACTGGCCCCTTTGGGAAGAAGGCGGCATGCAGATGGATGAGCGGGCGCGCAACAAAATGAAGCAGCTATCCGGCATGACTCCCATGGACCGCGAAACCGGCATGAAGGCGCTCGATCTGGCGCTTGCTCTGAGGGAGCCGCAAGTTGCGGTCATGTACGGCGATGCCGGCAAAATCAGAAGCTTCATGGGACTGACCGGGCGAGTCGGCTTGAATGCCGCGAATGCCGATACATCCGCACAGCCGGACCGGGAGGCAATCTGGCGCGAGCTTGTTGAAAAAGTCAGAAGCGGCGAATGCTCGTTGGAACAGTTTACCGACCCTGAAGAGCTGGAGAAGCTGTTGGCTACACTTATTCAATAGCGAGGTGCCACCGATGAAAGAGCAACTGTCACTTCTATACAACCAGATTAAACAAGGTCGAATCAGTCATGAAAACGCTTCGGAGCAGCTCCAATCCCTGCTGTCCGCAGCCGATGACAGACGCAGCGTTCCCGCTGAACCGGAGCAGGGAGAAGATGAGGTTCTTCGGGAACGTGCGGTTCGCTATCTCAAAAAGCTGCTTGCGGCCGTCATCATGCTGCCAGAGCGGCAAATCGAAGCGGACGCCCCGCTGGAGCAATACGGGATCGATTCCGTTATGGTCATGAAGCTGACGGATCAACTGGAAACGGTCTTCGGACCACTGCCGAAAACGTTGTTTTTCGAATATCACCATATTCAGGATTTGACCGGATATTTTTTGCGTTCCCACCACAGCAAGCTGACAGAGCTGCTCGGCACGCCCGTCGGCGCGCCGGGCAGCCCGGCCCCGGACAGGAGCGCCGCGCCAGACCGGCACTCTGAAAGCGGGAAGAAGGAGCGCTTCAGACAACCGGCCAAAGGCAGACGCTTGGCAGAAACAGTCCCTGCGCAATCGGCAGCTTCTACGGCTGTTTCTTCTACGGCCGCGCAGCAATCGCCCGAAATTGCGATCATCGGTCTGTCCGGACGTTACCCGGGGGCAACCAATATTCATGAGTATTGGGATAATTTGAAAAACGGCAAAGACTGCATTACGGAAATTCCGCAGAGCCGCTGGAATGATCGGATTCATGCCGGCGAGCGGCAGGGCGGGGCAGGCGCGCCTTCCGGCAGACGGGGCGGATTTCTGGAAGGCGTCGATCGGTTTGATCCACTCTTTTTCCATATTTCTCCTAGGGAAGCGGAACGGATTGATCCGCAGGAGCGTCTTTTCCTGGAATGCGTGTATGAAACGCTTGAAGACGCAGGGTATACGCGGGAAACGGTGGCCGGCCCGCCGGGAACGGAGTCGGCAGGCAGCGCAGGGGTATTTGTCGGCGTCATGTATCAGGAATATCAGCTGTACGGCGCAGAAGCCCAACTGACGGGCAAAGAACCGTTCGCGCTGAATGGTAACCCGGCTTCGATCGCTAATCGCGTCTCCTATTTTTGCAATTTCCACGGCCCCAGCATGGTCGTAGATACGATGTGCTCCTCATCCCTCACCGCCATTCATCTGGCATGCCAAAGCTTGCAAAAAGGAGAATGTGCGGTAGCGGTCGCAGGAGGCGTCAACGTCTCGGTGCATCCGAATAAATACGTGATGCTGACGCAAGGCGGGTTCTTGTCGAGCAAAGGCAGGTGCGAAAGCTTCGGGGAAGGCGGCGACGGTTACGTGCCGGGCGAGGGAGTGGGGGCCGTTCTGCTCAAGCCTCTCGCCAAGGCAATTGCCGATGGGGACCGGATCTATGGCGTAATTAAGGGGACGGCCGTCAACCACGGCGGCAAGACGAACGGATATACCGTCCCTAACCCTAACCGGCAAGCGGGTGTCATTAGCAAAGCGATCCAAGAGGCCGGCATTCATCCGCGCAGCATCAGTTATATCGAGGCTCACGGCACCGGCACTTCGCTTGGCGATCCGATTGAAATTGCCGGCCTGACCAAAGCTTTCAGAGCGTACACGCAGGATAAGGGCTTCTGCGCCATCGGCTCGGCCAAATCGAATATCGGCCACTGCGAAAGCGCTGCGGGCATTGCCGGCGTCACCAAAGTGCTTTTGCAGATGAAATACAGGCAGCTTGTTCCGTCCATCCATGCGCAGCGGACCAACGCGAATATCGACTTCGATCAAACTCCTTTTGTTGTCCAGCAGAAGCTGGGCGACTGGGAGAGACCTGCGGTCAAGATCGACGGAGTCATGATAGAAGCGCCGCGGATCGCGGGCATTTCATCATTCGGCGCAGGCGGCTCGAACGCTCATGTCGTCATCGAGGAGTATGTGCCGGGCGAGCCGGCAGCTTCTTCCGCTCCTGCCCCGTCGGACCGTCCGGCAATTATCGTGCTGTCCGCGAGAAATGAGGAGCGGCTGCGCGCATTGGCCAGCCGGCTGCTTGCCGCCCTGCGGGAGCAGCGCTATGCCGACCGCCATTTGGCGGACATGGCCTATACGCTGCAGACAGGGCGGGAAGCGATGGAAGCGCGGCTCGGTATGCTGGTCGAATCCATAGCGGATTTGATGGAGAAGCTGGAACATTTTATGGAAGGCGGGACCAGCCTCGAAGGCATCTACAGCGGACAAGCGAAGAGCGGTCAAGAGCCCCTGCTTCTGCTGTCGTCTGACGACGATATGCAGGGCACCATTGCGCAGTGGGTTCGAAAAGGAAAGTACGGCAAGCTGCTTGAGCTGTGGGTGAACGGGCTGCGTTTGGATTGGACGATACTCCATCAAGATGGCGCGCGCAAACGCATCAGTTTGCCGACGTATCCTTTTGCCAGAGAGCGCTGCTGGGTGCCGGAATATGAGAAGAAAGCAGCCCTCTCGCCGTATTCGGGCGCAGCGTCCGCAGTCGGCGGTTCCTATCTTCACCCGCTGCTGCATCGGAATATTTCGGATTTAATGGAGCAGAAGTATGCTTCAACCTTTACGGGGAACGAGTTTTTCCTTGCAGACCATGTGGTGAAAGGTAAGAAAGTATTGCCGGCAGCGGCCCATCTTGAGATGGCGCGGGTCGCCGTGGAGAATGCGTTGGGCGGGCTGGCGCCGGAACGGTCCGTCGTCTCACTCCGACAGATTGCATGGACGAGGCCTATCGGCCTGGAGGACGAGCCGTTAGAAGTGAACATCGCAATCCGGCCCGGCGAAGACGATGGAGAAATCCGTTACGAGATATTTGCGCGGGATTGCAGTCAACAGGCCGAGGAACCCGTTCTATCCAGCTTCGGCAGTGCAGTGATTTTGGAATACGCAGAAAACGCAGATTCGCTGTCCGTCGATTTGGCGGAAGTGCGGTCCCGCTGTAGCCTGAATACCGTTTCTAAGGAAGCTTGCTATCAAGCTTATGACGAGCTGGGGCTGCATTACGGTCACTTTCATCAGGCACTGGATACGGTGTATGTAGGGCAGGACGAAGCGCTTGCCTCCTTGAAGCTCCATTCCGCTCTGGAGGACGATCAAGCCCGGTACGTCCTGCATCCCGCCACCATAGATGCCGCTCTCCAAGCGTCTATCGGCTTATGGCTGGGAACCGGACATGAAGGCTTGCCCATGAAACAGCCCGCGGTGCCATTTGCCCTGGAACGGCTTGATGTGTTTCGTCCCTGCGCGTCCTCGATATGGGCGTATGTCCGGTACAGTGAAGGCAGCCGCAGCCCAGATACGCTGCAAAAGCTGGACATCGACATTTGCGACGATGGGGGCGTCATTTGCGTGCGCATGCAAGGGGTCAGCAGCCGGATATTGGAGGGCGAACACGATGCGGCGATGAGACTTTCTGCCGAAAATACGCTGCTGCTGGCGCCTGAATGGATTGAGCGGGACTCGCAACCCGGCGCTCCCGCTTCTGCTTATGACCGGCACATCGTCATGCTGTGCGAACCTTATGCCGATCTGAAAGACCAAATTGCCGTCGAAATGAACGGCGGCGCGGCATGCATCGCACTGGCTTTAGAAGAGGGGGTACCCCAGCATCCGGAACACAGCGGGATAGAGCAACGATTCCGCTCGGCCGCTTTGCGGGCGTTTGGCGAAATTCGGCGGCTGATCGGCCATAACGCGGATGGAGCAGATGGCAAAATTTTGATCCAGACGGTAGTAGCGAACGAGGGGCAGCTGCATTTGTTATCGGCGCTTTCGGGGCTATTGCGAACGGCTGTTCTTGAAAATCCGAAGCTGTCCGCCCAGTTGATTGAAGTCGATCCGGGAATGAATGCCAGCCAGATTGCCGCCCTATTGAAAGAAAACGGTACGGCAGCCGAAATGCATATCCGCTATAGCGCGGGCAAACGGTATGAGAAGTCATGGAACGAACTCCCATTGGTAGGGAAGCGGACTGACATGCCTTGGAGAGATGGCGGCGTTTATTTGATAACGGGCGGAACGGGCGGACTCGGACTTATTTTTGCAAGGGAAATCGCTGCGAAAGCGCACAGGCCGGTGCTGATTCTAACCGGCAGATCGGAGCTAAGCGGCGATAAGCTCCAAGAGCTGAATAAACTGGAGCAAGCCGGCGCCCAAATGGTGTACCGGCAGTCTGATGTAGCGGATCGGCAGGCGGTATCGGACCTTATGAAGCACATCCGACAAAACTACGGCAAGCTTAACGGCATTATTCACAGTGCGGGAATCGTAAGGGACAATTTTATCCTGAAAAAACGGGAAGCCGAAGCGGAAGAAGTGCTGGCGCCCAAAGTATGCGGCACCGTTCATTTGGATGAAGCGAGCCGGGATATGCAGCTTGATTTCTTCGTTCTCTTTTCTTCGCTGGCCGGCATGTTCGGCAATCCGGGGCAAGCCGACTATGCGGCAGCCAATGCCTTCATGGACAGCTACGCGCAGTACAGAAGCGAGCTAACGGCGTCCGGACGGCGCCATGGGAAAACGCTGGCGTTGAATTGGCCGCTCTGGCAGGAAGGCGGCATGCGCCTGGAAGCGAATGCGGAGCAACTGCTGCTGCACAGCGTCGGGATGAAAGCGATGACGACGGAAGCGGGCCTCGACATGTTTTACCGGGCGTTCCATTCGGACGACTGCCAAATGACAGTCGTTCACGGACGCACATCCCGGCTCAAGGAGGAATTGCTGGCGAGATGGCACGGCCATGGAACCCGGCAAGAAAGAGCCGCTTCCGGGCCTGCTGCGGGCGATGTAACGAAGCCGGACCTGCTGCACTCTTTGACGCATATGGCTGCGAGCATCCTCCATGTCGCCCCGGAGAAATTGGACAAGGACGTTGAGTTTGCGGAATACGGATTTGACCAGACGATGCTGGCGGAGCTGGCAAGCATGATGAACCGGCAATTCCGGTTGGAGCTGACCTCTGCGTTCTTCATTGAATACTGTACGCTGCATAACATTGCAAAGCGCCTGATGAACGCTTATCCCGGCAAATTCGGGCGGCAAATTCAGGTCCAAGGCGAGGAACGTCCGCGACAGGGTGCGGAAATGTCGGAACGATCGCTGACGGAACAGACGGCAAGTTATTTGAGACAGGCGCTGGCCTCCGTGCTCAAGCTGCCGTCAAATCAAATCGAACCCGATGCCCCGATGGAGAACTACGGAATCGACTCGATCATGGTCATGCAGCTGACCAAGCAGCTGGAATCCGGCTTCGGCACCTTATCGAAAACATTGTTGTTTGAGTATCAGACCATTGGAGCGTTAGCACGCTATTTTGTAAAGTCTCATCGGGAACGGCTGATCGAACTGCTTGGCATACCGTCGGGCGAAACGCATGCCTCGATCGCTTCGAACGGGAACGTCATCACTGCCGACATCGTCAAACCCACGTCTCATACGAAGGCGGGGCATAGGTTCGCATCCGCATCCGCTGCCGTCGGCCCATCCGCCAAGCCGTCAACGGATATAGCTATCATCGGCCTCGCGGGCCGCTATCCGCAAGCCAATAATCTGGAACAATTTTGGAGCAATTTAACAAATGCCCGAGACTGTATAACGGAAATTCCGCAGGATCGCTGGGATTACCGCCTGTATGCAGGCAAAGCCGAAGGCCGGGCGAATCAAGGCGGCAGCAGATGGGGCGGATTTTTGGACGATGTCGATTGCTTTGACCCGCTGTTTTTCAATATTTCCCCCAAAGAGGCGGAGCTGATGGACCCGCAGGAGCGGCTGTTTCTGCAAACGGTGTACGAAGCTTTGGAAGATGCGGGGTATACAAAGGATACTCTGGGGGAACAAAGGAACGGCGAGTTCGGAAACCGCGTCGGCGTCTATGTCGGCGTCATGTACGAGGAATACCAGCTCTACGGCGCCCAGGCGCAGGCATTGGGGCATAAGCCTGTTGCGCTCAGCGGCAACCCGGCATCCATCGCGAACCGGGTTTCTTATTTCTGCAATTTTCACGGGCCGAGCATGGCTGTCGATACGATGTGTTCTTCCTCTTTGACCGCAATCCATCTTGCCTGCCAGAGCTTGCAGAATGAGGAGTGCGAGGCGGCCGTCGCTGGCGGCGTGAACATTTCGGTGCATCCGAACAAATACATTATGCTGAATCAGGGCGGCTTCCTGTCCAGCAAGGGCCGCTGCGAAAGCTTCGGCTCGGGCGGCGACGGATATGTGCCCGGCGAAGGCGTGGGGGCGGTTATTCTGAAACCGCTATCCAAAGCCGTAGCGGACGGGGATCACATTTACGGAGTCATCAAGGCCTCCGCGATCAATCACGGCGGCAAAACAAACGGTTATACCGTTCCGAACCCGAGCGCCCAGTCCGGCGTCATCGGGAGAGCCATTGCCAAATCCGGCATCGATCCGAGAAGCATCAGCTATATGGAAGCTCACGGGACGGGGACGTCGCTTGGAGACCCGATCGAAATCACGGGGCTGTCCAAGGCGTTTGCGGCGTATACCGCGGACCGGGAGTTTTGCGCGATCGGTTCGGTTAAATCCAATATCGGACATTGCGAAAGCGCGGCCGGCATCGCCGGATTGACGAAGGTGCTTTTGCAGATGAAGCATCGGCTGTTGGTGCCGTCGATTCACGCCCATACGTTGAATCCAAACATCGATTTTGGCGCGACGCCCTTCGTTGTGCAGCGACAGTTGAAGGAATGGAAAAGGCCGGAAATCGAGCGGAACGGGAATATGGAGGAAGGCCCGCGCAGGGCGGGCATTTCCTCTTTCGGTGCGGGCGGAGCCAACGCCCATTTGATCATTGAGGAGTATAGGCCTAGCGAAGTCAAGGGACCGGCATTGTCATCCGCGCCTCGCGGGCCGGCCGTCATTGTGCTGTCTGCGAAGACGGAGGAACGCTTGCAGGAACGGGCGAAGCAGCTGCTTGGCGCTCTGCTGAACGGGAACAGCGATTCGGCATACCGGTTAACGGACATTGCTTTTACTTTGCAGACCGGCAGGGAAGCGATGGAGGAGCGGCTTGGATGCCTTGTTCATTCCGCCGCAGAACTGCAGGAGAAGCTTCAAGCGTTTATTTCAGGAAATATCCAGGGCGTGGAGGGGATCTATCGGGGGCAAGTGAAGGCTCATAAAGAGACGATGTCATTATTGGCATCGGATGAAGCGTGGAACGAAGTTGTCCGCGCATGGTTTGATCAGCGGGCTTACGGCAAGCTGCTGGAGCTGTGGGTGAAAGGGCTGCAAGTGGACTGGAGTCCGCTCTACGCGGAAAGCGTTCCGCGGCGCGTCAGTCTGCCTCCTTATCCTTTCGCCAAAGAGCGCTGCTGGGCCCCTCAGATCGGCCCCATTCCAGGCGGCAGCTCGGAGGCAGACGATGGGTCGCAGCATGCAGTTCATTCCCCTTTGGCGCCAGCCCGTACGATGACGTTCCTGCACAAGCGCTGGCAGCTATCCTCCGCGGGCAAAGCCAGAGACATCCAAGGAACAATTGCCATTGTGACGGCAAAAGAAAACGGGGCGCTGGCCTCGGAGCTGGCGCGTTATTTGGCAGAGTCCGTGATTTGGGAAGAAGACGAGCTTCCGTCCTATCTGTCCGATGACCTGTTGTCCCGATTGATCGGGGTTATCGATTTAACGGGCTGTGCAGTGGAAACGGGGGCCGGGGAATACGGGGAAGCAACGGTTCACCATGGCTGGCTAATGTGGCTGCAGCGGTGGATCGAAACGAACAAACGGGACGATGCGACACTGCTGTTTGTTACGAGAGGTCTGGAATCGTTCAAGAATGCCACCGTTCAACTTCGAGGGGCGGGGCGCGCCGGGCTGTACCGGATGCTGCAAAGCGAATACAGCCGCCTTCGTTCGAGGCATATGGATGTGGAGCCGGGGACGCCGGCCGCACGGTTGGCCCGGCAAATTGCGGATGAGTTCCTGAGCGACAGCAGGGACCCGGAAGTGTGCTACCGGGACGGGCAGCGCTGGAGCTCTTATTTAAGCGAAGCGGATGAGATCCGCAGCTCATCCGGGATAGCCGGCCCGTTTCCGCGCGATCAGGCGCTTTGGATTACCGGGGGCACCCGAGGGCTTGGCCTGCTGTGCGCCCGGCACTTTGTGCAGAAGCACGGGATTACGCGCTTGGTGCTAAGCGGGCGGGAGCCGCTTCCCCCTCGGGAACAATGGGGCCTGTATGCGGAACGTGCCCAGCGTGCGGAACAACGATCCGATGTGGCCGAGAAAATCAAATCCGTCATGGAGCTGGAAAGTCAAGGCGTGCAGGTGCAAGTTTTGTCGATCGATCTGACCAGCGAGAAGGACGTCCGGGAGGCGGTGGATCATATTCGCCGCACACTCGGTCCCGTCGGAGGACTGATTCACTGCGCCGGCCTGGTCGATGGAGCAAATCCTGCATTTATCCGCAAGACCGCGCCTTCTGTGCAGAGAGTCATGGACCCTAAGGTGCGCGGGCTTCATGTGCTTTACGATGCGCTCCTTCATGAGCCTTTGCTCTTTTTTGCGCTGTTTTCTTCCGTATCGTCCGTCATTCCGGCGCTCGCTGTCGGGCAAAGCGATTACGCCATGGCCAATGCGTACATGGATTATTTTGCGGAAGCCCGGGCAGGCGATTGTCCGATCGTCAGCATCCAGTGGCCCAGTTGGAAAGAGACCGGCTTTGGCGAAGTGGTAGGCGCTGCTTATAAACAGACAGGACTGCTCGCCCTTACCGATGCCGAAGGGCTGCAGCTGTTGGACCGGATTGTGGCGGGAGGAATGGGTCCGGTTGTGCTTCCGGCTGTGCTGGACAGGGAAGCTGCCGGGCTAGACATAGGGTTGAGCCGCAAAAGCAACCACAGCGCTCCATCCGCCTCCAGAGAGCGGCCGACCGCTGCAAGCGTAAACCCGACCCGGAGCCATGACTGGCTGCACGGCCGCACATTGGCTTGGCTGCATGACTTATTGGCTCAAGAGCTGAAAATAGACGCTTCGAGGATCGATGCGGATACGCCCTTTCAGCAATACGGCATGGATTCTATCCTGCTGGCTCAGGTCATTGTTACGATGGATCGCCATTTGGCAGGCGTGTCCGTCGATCCGTCCATTATTCTGGAGCATCCGACACTGGGGCAGCTGGCGAATCATTTCGTCCGCGCTTATCCGGCAGAGCTGACGGCTCTGTTTGCTTCATCGGAGCATTTCGTGGCGGCAGCACGCGGCGAGCTCTCCGACCGGCATCCGCAGCATGAATCGGTGCACCCGCAATCCGGAAAGTTCGCCGGCTGGTCGCCTGAAGAAGCTGCTAATAAAGTCGCCGTTATCGGTATCGGCTGCCATTTCCCGGATGCCGCCAATCCGCAGCAATTTTGGTCTAACCTGAAGCAAGGGAAGGATAGCATGAAAGAAATGCCGGCTTCCAGACGGCGCTTGACAACCAGAGCAGGACGAGCCAATAGCGCCGAAAGAATGGGGGCGTTCCTTGACGATATCGAGCAATTCGATCCGGCCTATTTCGGTATAAGCGAGGCGCAGGCCGTGCAGTTGGACCCGCTGCAACGCCAGCTGCTTGAAGTGAGTGTAGAAGCGGCAGCGGATGCCGGATATGGGAAGAAGGAGCTGTGGAACACGCAGACGGGAGTGTTTGTGGGAGCCAGAACAGGCAACTTTTCTTCCAAATTGGATACGTACGGCAAAGAAACGGTAGTCGGCATCGGACAAAACTTCATCGCGGCTCACCTGTCTCATTTTTATAACTTAAAAGGACCCAACATGGTCATTGACACCGCATGCTCCAGCTCGCTGACAGCTATTCATCTGGCGGTGAAAAGCATCCAAAACGGCGAATGCGTTCTGGCCTTCGCCGGGGGAGTCGACATCTTGCTGGATGAGGCGCCTTTCGAGGTGCTGGGCGCCGCTGGCGTATTGTCGCCGGATGCGCGCTGCAAGACGTTCAGCGCGGACGCCGACGGCATCGGACTCGGGGAAGGGTGCGGGGTCGTTCTGCTGAAGCCGCTAAGCAGAGCGATTGCGGACAATGACCGCATATACGGCGTAATTGACGGCAGCGCCGTCAATAACGACGGGCATACGATGGGCATTACGACGCCGAATCCGGAAGCGCAGAAGGAGCTGCTGGAGCAAGCGATTCAAGACGCGGGGATTCATCCGGAAACCATTAGCTACATCGAGACGCACGGAACGGGAACATTGATCGGCGATCCACTCGAATTGAAAGCACTGACCGGCGTTTTCGCCAAATATACGGATGTCAGGCAGTTTTGCGGCGTCGGCAGCGTCAAGAGCAATATCGGGCATCTGCTTAGCGCTGCGGGAATGGCCAGCTTCATTAAGGTGCTGCTGTCGCTCGTCCATCGGGAGCTGCCGCCCACGCTGCACTGCGACCGGCCCAATCCGCGTTTTCAGTTCGACGATTCGCCTTTCTACATCGTGCAGACGCATCAGCCGTGGGGCGACGGGGACGGTGTTTTGCGCGCGAGCATTAGCGCTTTCGGCCTTGGCGGCAACAATGCGCATCTCATCGTCAGCAATGAGGGGATACCCGCCTCGCACATGGTTCCACATCCATTGACATGTCCGGAAGTCCAATTCAACCGGATGAGACATTGGCCTGATCCGGCGGAACAGGCTCAAGAATCGGCGGCCGGCTTTTTTGACTACATCAAGGTTTGAGAAAGGAGAGGGCTTAGAGGATGAAGCTGCCGACAACAGACACTTTTTTACAGCGGCTCCGCCACAGCGACTATCTCGTACAACATCATCGTGTCCACGGCATCTGCACACTGCCGGGTGTCGTCCTGCTGGATATGGTATACAGGCTCAGCGCCAGCGCGTTGCGAACGCAGTCCATCGAACTGAGAAACGTCGTCTTCAAGCAGCCTATCGTAACTTCCGAACAGTTTGACATCGATATTTATGCAGCGTTCACGCGGTTAGAAGACCGCATGGAAATTACCGTTTCAAGCCGCAAAGTGCTGTCGGAAAATCACCCGGATGCGGATGCAGCGGTTGTAGTTAACATGGAGTGTCAGCTCTATGTGCTGAACGGAACGGAATCGGAGCAGCGGCCCGCCGTTCCGACTGTAGACCGGCAGGCGGATAATCGGTGGGATATGGATGAGGTATACGCTTTTGCCCGCAAAGCCGACATTGAGCATTTCGCGTTTATGAAGACGCTCGGAACCGTTTACCGGCAAGGGCGGCATGAATGGATGGAGCTGCAAGTAAGCAGTCTGGCGGAGCGGCATCTCGATAAATTTTATGCTCACGCCGCGCTGCTTGACGGGTCTACCTTCGCCGGAACGTCTTTCAGGCTGGCTCGGAATGCGTCTCAGGAGGAGGCGGCGGGCACGCCTTATATCCCGTTTACGATTGAAAGATTTGTCGTTTACGGCAAGCTGCCGGCCCAAATTTACACGTATACGGAACAGGCGGAAAGCGATATGTCGACCGACGCGGATATGATCTCCCGCAGTATAGCCATCTGCAGTAAAGAAGGAAAATTGCTGGTCGAATTCTGCAATTTGAAAGCGAAGCGCATCCGCCAGCCGCAGCTTATTACCGGCCTGATCGAAGCCGTTCCGCAGCCCGGTCCAAATGAAGCCAGGACGGAGCTCCACCAGGCGGGGAGACCGGACGACGCCGACGACGTTGATGTCGAAGCAGCGATCGCCGCGTTTCTTAAACGGGAAATCGCTCGTGTGCTGACCACATCCGCCGAACGGATCGACCCTCAAGCCGGTTTTTATGAGCTTGGATTGGATTCGATCCAGCTGTTGGAGTTCGTGAAGCTGTTGGAACAAAAAGTACAGGCATCTCTGTATCCGACGTTGCTGTTCGAGTATTCGACGGTTGAGAAGTTGACGCAATATTTGCGGACGAGCTGGGAACATGCATTTCGGGACGCCGACGCCCCAAATTCATCCGATCCACGTCCTATTCGCAGCGAGGCTCCTCCTGTAGAGGGAACGGAAAGTCAGCCCCATGCTCCGAAGCCAGGGCGTCCGCTTATCTATGAGCCGGTGTGGATGCAGGCTGAACCGAATGAGCGATATATAGCGAAAAGATCGGGGAACCTTCCTCGTATCGTTGTGCTATACAACGAA
This sequence comes from Paenibacillus oleatilyticus, assembly GCF_018998565.1. GTDB lineage: Bacteria > Bacillota > Bacilli > Paenibacillales > NBRC-103111 > Paenibacillus_G > Paenibacillus_G oleatilyticus. The sequence continues at coordinate 76,955 of NZ_JAHNZO010000034.1, forward strand.
TCCGCGAGTTGGAAAACCCGAATCGAGCGACAACCGGGCATCAGCCAGGTCGTTACGCTTCCATCCGGCATGCCAGATGCGGCGGCGGAGTACCGGCAAAAATTCGCAGCAATGTTTAGCTTGGTTCAACAACAGCTTCATTTGCATCAGGAAGGGCTGCTGCTGCAAATCGTCACGGACGCCGACGATCGGGAGGGGGATGCCTTCGGGCTTGAGGGCCTGCTGAGAACTGCGGTTCTGGAATATCCCAACCTATGCGCCCAGATCATCAAATTGGACTTGTCCGGTCCCGCGGCGTGCGAGCAAGCAGTTGGGCTGATCGAGCGAGAAGCCTTGTCCCGTTCAGCAGGCACGGCCAGTATTTGGTATAGAGGCGATCAATTGCAGCGCTGTGTTCGTCGGTTGAAGGAAACGGCGCTTTCAGAGCCGTCTCGCCAGAAGCCGCAACCCCCGTATCAAACGGGTGGCGCATACATCATCACGGGCGGAACGGGGGGGCTGGGATATAGGCTTGCGCACCATATTGCTGGACAAACGAAGGTCAAGCTTGCCTTGATCGGCAGATCCGGCCACGATGCGGCTATCGAACAGAAGCTTGGACGGATTCGCGAAAAAGGATCGGAAGCCGTCTACGTGCAAGCGAATATAACGAAGCTCGGCGGGCTTGAGCAGGCTATAAACTTCCTCAAAGCGCAGTGGGGCCGGATTGAAGGGGTATTTCACTGTGCAGGCACAGTCAACGATCAACTGATCGCACACAAATTAGCCTCTGATTTGGACGACGTGCTGCTGACCAAAATCCAGGGGATGTGGAATTTGGATCAGGCGCTGCAAAACGAAGAGCTGGACTTTTTTGTCGCGTTCTCATCCGTATCGGCCGTGCTCGGCAATCGGGGGCAAGCCGACTACGCGGGTGCAAACGCCTGCATGGACCGCATGGCGCTTCAGCGCAACGAGAATGTAAATAAGGGCCGTCGTTCGGGGCGAACGTATACGATAAACTGGCCGCTGTGGGCGGAAGGGGGTATGCAGATCGATGAAAAGCTGCGGCGGGCGATGTATGCTTCTTCGGGATTGACTTTGCTGCCCACTGAAGAAGGGATGCACCTGCTTGATCGCATCCTGTCTCAAGATAAGCCGCAATTGACCGTACTTTACGGGGAAGACCATCTCATCCGCGAACATTTGCGGGCAACCTTGTTGCTTGAAGAACCGAATCCGAATCCCAATGAAACGGGAGGGCAGCCTGTATCGTTTCATCAGGAATCAAGCCGCCAGGACATGCTTCGTCGGGAGCCGGATGGGGAAGACATCGCCGTCATTGGCGTTGCCGGTCGCTATCCCAAAGCCGACAATCTGGACGAGTTTTATCGCAATCTGAAGGAAGGCAAAGATTGCATCGCGGGCATTCCAAAGGAAAGATGGCAAAATCAACGCCTGCCCTATAATATCGACGATTACTACAGATACGGCGGATTTTTGAACCGAATTGACGATTTTGATCCTTTGTTTTTTCATATTTCACCTTATCAAGCGGAGATGATGGACCCGCAGTCGAGATTATTTTTGCAAACCGCATGGGAAGCATGTGAAGACGCCGGTTTCCTCATTGACCGAAACCGCCATGACGATGCGTCGTCAGGCAGCCGGAGCGTAGGCGTATTTGCAGGGGTGTTCTGGAGCCACTACGAGCTCCTCAGCGCAGAGCTGTCGCAGCGTGGTGAGCCTGCAGCGTTCGGCGTCAATGCGGCATCCATTCCGAATATGGTGTCTTACCATTTGAATTTTCACGGCCCGTCCATGGCAGTAGACAGCATGTGCTCGTCGTCGTTGACGGCCATGCATCTGGCTTGCGAAAGCATCAGGCGGGGGGAGTGCCGTTATGCCATCTCCGGGGGAGTCAACCTGGTTACTCATCCCCATAAATATGTGTTCCTTAAACAAGCCAAGTTCTTATCCACGGAAGGGAAGTGCCGCAGCTTCGGGAAGGACGGCGATGGATATGTGCCGGGCGAAGGGGTAGGAGCGGTCCTTATAACGACGGTGGCCGAAGCGGAAAAACAGGGATACCCGATTTATGCTGTGATCAAAGGTTCGGCTCTTAACCATACCGGGCGAACTTCAGGAGCTACGGTTCCCGATCCTGTCGCCCAATCTGAAGTTATTGCAAGCGCATTGGCCGCAGCCCATATCGATCCCGGAACCATTAGCTATATTGAAGCGCATGGAACCGGCACGTCTTTAGGCGATCCGCTTGAGCTGCAGGGGCTCGAGCGCGTTTTTGGAGCGGCAGGCGCCGATAAGCAGTCATGCGCCATCGGCTCCGTCAAGTCCAGCATCGGGCATTTGGAAGCGGCGGCGGGCATAGCCGGCTTGACCAAATTGCTGCTGCAATTCAGGCACAAAGAAATATTTCCTTCCTTGCATGCGGAAGAGCTCAATCCGTTTATTCCTTTCGAGTCCACTTCCTTTTATGTAGAGCGCGGCCATAAAGCCTGGACCAGAAAAGCTATGCTTGCAAACGGGCAAAAACGGGAGATTCCGCTTCGCGCGGGCATCAGCTCCTTTGGCGCAAACGGCAGCAACGCTCATCTTGTTATGGAAGAGTACGTTCCGCCAGCGCAGCTTGAGCCGGAGTCATTTAGCCCGATAGCGGCGATCGTTCCCTTATCGGCTAAAAATGATGAGCGGCTTAGGCAGTATATGCTCAAGCTCATGCAATATTTGTCCAATCCCCATCAGGACGTACGGTTAGCCGATCTCGCTTATACGTTCCAAACCGGGCGCAGCGCCATGAACAGCAGAGCCGCTTTTGTAGCTGCGGACGTTCGTGATCTGGTCGAGCAGCTCAAGCTTTATTTGGAAAGCGGGCGGAAGAGAGGCAACGCCGCAACTTCCGGGAAGGCTGCCGTTCCGGGCGCGGTAGCGCTGATTCGCGAACTCGCCAGCGCCGGGGATCATGAACGAATTGCGCAATTGTGGGAGGAGGGTATGTCTGTAGACTGGAACAGCTTGTATGGGGATGTTAGGCCAAAGCTCCTGCACGCCCCGACTTATCCTTTTGCCCGGAACAGCTATTGGGTTCCCGACGATCTTACGCATTCCGGGGCGGAAGAATCGCCACCCGGCGACCACGAGCCGGAAGCGGAACATGCGGCTGTTTCTCACAACGGCGAAGCCGATACTGAAAAGTTAGCGAAAAAAATCCGGTCGTCCGTAACGCAGATGGCTGCCAAAATGCTGAAGGTCAAACCGTCGGAAATCGATGCGGCTGTCGAGCTGAGTGAGTACGGTTTCGATTCCATCCTGTTTACGGAACTGGCGAACCAAATGAATCGGGCTTACGAGCTGGAGCTTACGCCGGCGTTGTTTTTCGAGCGAACGACCGTTCTCCAGCTTGCCGAATACCTCGTTCAAGAGTATCCGAACAAGCTGAGCGATGTATTGGCGGTTCCGGCAACGGGTCCGGCACCCGCAACGAGGCCGTTGACCGCGTTCAACCGACCTCCTTCCGACCGGCCCAACGTTGGCCCGCAGTTGGCGGCACCCGCAGCCGGTTCTTTAGCCGATTACGCTTCGGCCCAAAATGAACCTATCGCAATTATCGGCATGAGCGCCAGGTTCCCGATGGCGGACGATGTGGACCAGTTCTGGGATAATCTTGTCGCCGGCAAAGACTGCATGTCCGAAGTGCCCAAGGACCGTTGGGATTGGGAGGCGCATTACGGGGATCCGCATCAGGAACGGCGTAAAACAAACGTCAAATGGGGCGGATTTATCGCCGACATCGACAAATTCGATCCGCTGTTTTTCGGCATATCGCCGCGGGAAGCCAATCTTATGGACCCGCAGCAGCGTTTGTTGATGATGTATGTATGGAAAGCGATCGAGGATGCGGGTTACTCGGCTTCAAGCCTGTCCGGCACCGATATGGGTCTGTTCATCGGCACTGGCAGCAGCGGTTACAACGTACTGATGGCCCAAGCAGATGAAGCGCTTGAAGCCTATTCGATTACGGCGACCGTGCCATCGGTCGGCCCGAACCGAATGAGCTATTTCTTGAATGTGCACGGGCCCAGCGAACCGATTGAAACTTCGTGTTCGAGCTCGCTTGTCGCGATTCATCGAGCCGTCGCAGCGATCCGCTCCGGCGATTGCGACGCGGCAGTGGCAGGAGGCGTGAACACCATTTTATCGCTCGATGCGCATATCAGTTTGAATAAAGCAGGCATGCTGAGCAAGGACGGCCGATGCAAAGCTTTTTCGGAACAAGCGGACGGTTACGCGCGCGGCGAAGGAGTCGGCATGATCGTCCTGAAGAAGCTGAAGGATGCCGAGCTTGCCGGGGATCATATTTACGGCATCATCCGCGGCACCGGCGCGAACCACGGAGGCAAAGCAAGCTCGCTCACCGCTCCGAATCCAAAGGCGCAGACGGCCCTGCTGAAAACCGCGTATGCCAAAGCCAATATCGATCCGGCGACGGTCAGCTTCATCGAAGCCCACGGCACCGGTACGCCACTCGGCGATCCGATCGAGATCAACGCGCTTAAATCGGCATTCCAGCAGCTTCAGCAGTTCGGTTCCCTGAACAGCGCCGCGCAGACGGGGCCTGCTTGTTGCGGCATCGGCTCGGTAAAGACGAATATCGGTCATTTGGAAATGGCCGCCGGCATTGCCGGAGTCATCAAAGTACTACTGCAGATGAAGCACAGGAAACTCGTAAAAAGTCTGCATGCCGACAAGCTGAATCCTTATATCCAGCTCGAAGGCAGCCCGTTCTACATCGTCCGGGAAACGCAGGAATGGACCGCTCTTAAAGATCGGCACGGCTGCGATATGCCTAGAAGGGCGGGAGTCAGCTCCTTCGGATTCGGCGGATCCAACGCGCATGTCATATTGGAGGAATATATTCCGCAGGACGCCGCGAAGCCATCGAATACGTTCGTACTGTCGCCGCAAAACCCTGCGGTTATTGTACTGTCGGCCAAAACGCAAGAGCGCTTGCAAGAACAGGCAAGACAATTGTTGAACGAGCTCCGCAAACGCGATTATGCGGACGAACAACTGGCCAGAATCGCCTATACGCTTCAGACAGGACGGGAAGCGATGGAGGCACGTGCGGGCTTCATCACTTCTTCCATCGGAGAGCTGGCCAATAAGCTGGAGATTTATTTGGAGCACGGCGCGGAAGCGGCAGAGGCGCATGAAGGCCTCGTGCAGCAAAACAAAGAAATGATAGCCATATTTAAAGCGGATGAAGAATTGATGGAAGCGGTAGAACAATGGATCAAACGGCGCAAATACAATAAATTGCTGGAGCTGTGGGTGAAGGGACTCGATGTGGATTGGGAGGTGATTTACGGTGAAGCAAGACCGCAGCGAATAAGTCTTCCGACTTACCCGTTCTACAAGGAGAGCTGTTGGATCGGAAATCGGCGCCAAACCTATCCCACCGATATCGCCAGTTTGGCAAGCGGGGAGAAGGGAGGAGCGGGACAGCCCGAAAACGAACCGGCAGTAAACGGCCCCGCACAATCCGGGTTTAAGCCTGAGCATTCCGAGCATTCTGAGCATGAGGTGCTGCATATCCTAGCCGACTTGCTGGGAGTGCAACCGGATGACTTGAAGTTGCAGGCTCCGTTATCCCAATACGGTATGAGTTCCATCTTAATGCTGCAATTGCTGCAGCGGTTGCAAACGAAGTTCGGACCGGCCGTCAATCCGTCCGACATTGCGGCGTGCGGTACGATCGGCGACATCATCGATATCCTGACCGTTCCGAGCCATTGATTTCATTCCAAAAGGAGCTGACTGCATGATCATCGGTTTTATATTGCTTGCCATATGCTTGCTTCGCGTTCCTTCAGCTCTCATTTCCGCCCGCAACGAGAAGCAGATCAAGGCCCACGGGGGGATTGAGTACGGAACAACCAACAGCAAGCTGTTAATTATTGTGCAAGGGTTCATTTATTTGAGCTGCATCGTATTCGCTTTTGTAAATGACGTTCAATTTAACGTGCTGACGATCGCCGGACTGATTGTGTATGCGTTCTCCATGGCCAGCTTGGTTTACGTTATTCGCACACTTGGCCCGTTCTGGACGTTTAAGCTGTATATCGCCAAAGATCATAAGCTTGTGCAAAGCCCGCTATTCAAACACGTCCGCCATCCGAATTATTACATGAACATCATACCGGAACTGATCGCATTCGCGCTCATTTCTCAAGCATGGATCGTGTTTGTGCCGTTGTTCGTGCTGCATCTGCTCACGCTGTTCAACCGTATCGCACTGGAAGAGAAAGTGATGAAGGACACATTTCGCCAGTATTAAGCTCGTGACAAAATTCTCCATTGTGAAAGAGAGGAATGAATATGACAATGAAAACAAGAGAAAGCTTCCCCGATCTGAATCAAGTTACAGGGTTTACTACCGATGAAGAGAAATTCGAACCTTTCGGCTGGTACAAAAAAATGAGGGAAACTTCACCGGTGCATTATGATGAAGGGCAGGATGTATGGAGCGTATTTAAGTATGATGATGTGAAAAGGGTCGCGGAGGATAAAGATTACTTCTCCAATGCCGTGCTCATTCCCGATATTTTGAAGGGAACCTTGATGGGGCTTGATCAGCCCAAACATACGATTACTCGCTCTTTGATCAGCAGAGCCTTTACGCCGAACGCGATGGCATCCTGGATTCCGCGCATCGATTCCATTGTAACCGAGTTAATGGCGTCTATTCGCGATCGCAGCAGGATCGATATCGTACACGATTTTGCCGTGCCCCTGCCGATGATTGTCATATCGGAACTGCTGGGCGTACCATCTTCAGATCGCACGCAGTTCAAAGAATGGTGCAGTGCACTGACGTTGGCGCCGCTGGAAAATACGCCTGAAGAGTACATGCGGGTATATGAGAAACAGATGCAAGCCAGCGCGAGGCTCGTGTCTTATTTTCAGGAAATTATTGAAGTGAAACGAAGCCAGCCTGCTAACGATATCATTTCCGACTTGATTCAGGCGGAAGAGGACGGATATAAGCTCTCTCCCGAAGAGCTGCTTTCCAACTGCGTCTTTCTCCTGATTGCTGGCAATGAAACGACGACAAGCCTCATCACGAGCGCCATCTACAGCTTTCATGAGCACCGTTTGTTCGGGACATTGTACAAGCAGCCCGAATTGATTCCCTCCGCCATCGAAGAAGTGCTGCGTTACCGCTCGCCGTTTCAAAGATCCATCCGCAAAGTCATTCAGGAAACGGAGATCGGCGGCAAAAATCTGAAGCCGGGCGACTATATCGTGTACTGGATCGGTTCCGCGAACCGGGATGAGGAGCATTTTGAACGTGCGGATGAACTTGTCTTTGACCGGCGGAACAATAAGCATCTTGCCTTCGGCAAAGGCATACACGTCTGTTTAGGCTCCCAGCTCTCCCGTTTGGAGGCCAAAGCCGCACTCACTGCGCTGATTCAAGCTTACCCGGATATCGCGGTTGACCCGCTTTATCGGATCAACATGGCGTCCAGCAACGTCTATGGCCTGAGAAGCTTGACGGTGCAGCTTGGACAGCTGCATTGACGTACTCGCCGCCATACGATAAGTCTCCTTTCAAAAGGCTCTCCCGGACGATTGCGCCGGGAGGGCCTTTTTTGCGTGCGCCCGGCATGGGCGATAACTAGGCGGTGAAAGTCCGCTACAGGCTTGGCAGTAGGAACTGTTAGCCAAGGGCA
>NZ_JAHNZO010000035.1 GCF_018998565.1 Paenibacillus oleatilyticus
ACCGCCGTATACCGAACGGTACGTACGGTGGTGTGGAAGGTCGGCTATCCCACTCATGGATAGCCTCCTATCCGATTAGGATGCGTAGGTTTTTTAAATAAAATTTAAACAAAATCGTTCTCCGAATTTAACCTGTGGTTGATAGGATGGAAGCCGAGTGACCGCATAGGACGAATGGCGGTTTCTACACCAACGTACCGGACAAAAGGAGAACGAATGATGTACAAGCTGAAATGGACAGTGACGCAAGCCGTTATTGCGGCGGTGGCGGCGACCTGCTTGATTCCTCAGGCGGCGTATGCCGAAGTCAAGGAAGCGACGGAAGCGAAAGCTCCGCTTAAGGGCTCGGTAGAAGACTATAATCTCGCATGGGGGAACTGGATGAAGTCCCATGCGTATGCGCTCGAATCGATTGAGCCGGAAACGGTATCGAACGGTTCGATTGAGAAGGGGAAATTTAAAGATTTATCCTTTCTAAAGCCGCTTTTGATGGATAAGCGGATCGTCTATTTAGGGAAAATTCCCACGGCGTCGCGGAGTACAATCAGGTGAAAACCCGGCTGATTCAATATTTGCACGAGGAGCTCGGCTTTGATGTGATCGCCTTTGAATCGGGGATGGGGAATGCGGCAGGCGCCTATGCCCGCGTCGAGTCCCGTACGCCGGAAGAACTGATGAAGGATGCGATCTTTGGGGTATGGTGGAGCAAGGAGACGCTGCCTTTATCGTTAAGGCTGAGCAGACGCCCTCTTCGATAAGGGGGAGATGAATCAGCATATCTTGTATACGAATACGAACGCACGTGCTATAATTGTCATAAATTCACCAAAAGAGGTAAATTCCCGCATGTTGCATCATAAAGCTTTTCGCTTTCGCATTTACCCTACGGAGGAGCAAACGACGCTGATCCACCAGATGTTTGGATGCGCTCGCTTTGTCTTTAACCACTTTCTTGCGAGGTGGAACGACACCTTCCAAGAAACAGGCAGAGGCTTGTCTTACCAGACCTGTGCAACTGGGCTGCCAGCGTTGAAAAAGGAATGGCCTTGGCTCAAGGACGTGGACAGCATTGCTTTGCAATCCGCCGTTCGCAGCCTGGCAGATGCGTTTGATCGCTTCTTTCGAAAGCAAAACGATCCGCCTCGTTTCAAGAGCAAACGCAATCCCATCCAAAGCTACACCACGAAGTTTACGAACGGCAATATTGCCGTTGTCTGCGATCTGCTGAAACTTCCGAAGCTGGGATGGGTGCGCTTTGCCAAGTCCCGTGAAATCGAAGGACGGATCTTGTCTGCTACGGTGCGTCGAAACGGCACAGGCAAGTACTTCGTTTCGATCCTGTGTGAAGTAGACATCCTGCCGCTTCCTCACGTGGATACCGCCATCGGCATAGACCTCGGCATCAAGTCGTTTGCCGTTTGCAGCAGCGGAGAAAACGTTCCGAATCCCAAGCACCTGCGCACCTACGAAAAGCAACTTGCGTTTTGGCAGCGACGTTTGTCTCGTCGACTGAAAGGTGGATCGGGCTATCTAAAAGCGAAGCAAAAAGTCGCTCGCATACATGAGCGAATCGCTAACGCTCGGCAAGACTTTCTGCATCAGTTCTCAACCAAGTGGATCCGTGAAAACCAAACGATCTGTCTGGAAGATTTGCAGGTTCTAAATCTAATGAAAAATCACAAGTTAGCAAAGTCCATTGCCGAAGCAAGTTGGTCAACCCTTCGCACGATGCTGGAATATAAAGCAGCGTGGTATGGTCGCACGATCAGCATGGTCGCCAAAAATTATCCAAGCAGTCAGCTTTGTCATGTATGCCAATCGCGCAACCCCGAAGTGAAAAATCTAAACTTGCGAGCGTGGACCTGTTCAGGATGCGGGACGCACCATGACCGTGACCACAATGCCAGCATGAACATCTTGCAAGAAGGACTGCGTTTGTTGGCGAAGTTGGGCTGAACTGCGGGAACCGCAGGGATCGCTTGCTCAAGAAGAGAAGGATGCTTCTCTGTTCGCAAGAATCCCCCACCTCAGCGCCATTAGCGCAGGTGGTGGGAGTGTTCAATCGACTATATCAAGCAAAGCGCGGGTACGGAGCGTCCGCTTGCGGTCAGCGGCTTTGATATGCAGATTCAGTTCCCTTACGCTTCGTTTATGAAGGAATGGATCGGAACGAAGGATGCCGGGCTGGCCGATGCGTTTGTCAAGGCCGAGGAAGAACTGGCCGACTGGAGCGAGAGCAAGGATGCCGCCGCTTACGCTCAGGCGAAGCCTAAACTGCTCAAAACCTACGAAGACATGAGAGTTTTTCTGGGGACCCATGCAACCGAGCTGCAGGCGCAGTATCCGAAAAACAGTCATTTGCTCGAAATGACGCAGCGGGTCATGGACGACCGGATTCGTGTCGTGAAGGAGTACACGGAGGTTGTCATTCGCAGCAACACCGCTACGGAGCAAGGGGATTACGAGCCTTTTCTGCAAACGATGCGCATTCGCGACGAAATGCTGGCAGACAACTTGACTTGGCTCGCAGATCATATATATCCGAACAAGAAAATCATCGTCTGGGGCCATAACGACCACATCCGCAAAAACAATTCGCAGGTCATGAACTCTCCGTACTCCGGAGTGAAGCTGATGGGCGAGCTCATGCCTGACAGGCTGAAGAAGCAAAGCTATGCGATCGGCCTGTACATGTATGAAGGCGAGGCAGGCAACAATATGGCACAAACGTACAAGATCGGTACGCACGAGCCCGGCAGCATGGAACACATTTTGAAGCAAGCCGGACATCCGTATACGTACGTCGATTTGAAATATTGGAAGAACAAGAAGGGCACCTCGTGGATGTTCCAGCCCCGCATCTCGCTCGATTGGGGGATGTTGCCGGAAAGCATGATTCCGCGGGAACAATTCGACGGCCTGCTGATGATCGACAAGGTTCACCCGCCGACGTATATAAGAACGAAGCCTTAAGCTTTTGACCCGTTCTTTCTGTTCAGTGAATAAAGTAATAGACCCCCATGCCGCTGACGCGGCACTAGCAGATGATGAAAATGGGTGGATTGCAATATAATTGACTTACGGCTGGCGAAGGGAGGTCGGCGGTCAATGATGCTTCGAGCCCGAGTCTTAGACAGACCCCAACGACCAGGTGCATTACAGATTGTTGCTCCGTTATGGAAGCACGCAAGATAGAATAACCATTCGGTGGTTGTTGCACCAGCCCTTCAATCTTGCATGCCGTAAGGAGAGTTCTACAAATGGACGTCGTTTACAGCCGTGTATGGGCTTGACGTTCACAATAAAGAACATCGTCTCTTGCCGATCACACCCGAAGGCAAGGAGAGATCCGAACGTTCAGCACCATGATCGATGATCTCATTCTGCTCGTCGACTGGATCAAAGGTCAAAGGTTGTACTCACGCAGCGATGGAGAGCACCGGATCTTTCTGGAAACCCATTTACAATCTGTTGAAGCTTGAGGATATTGAAGTGCTCGTTGTGAATGCTCAGCATATCAAGAATGTTCCGGGTCGCAAGACCGACGTCAAGGATGCGGAATGGATTGCTGGTCTACTTCGACATGGCCTACTAAAAGGCAGCTCCATTCCTAATCGAGATCAACGCGAACTTAGAGAATTGATCCGGTATCGCCGCAGCCTCATTGAAGAGCACGCCCGGGAAGTGAGTCGCATTCAAAAAGTATTGGAAGTCGCCAACATTAAGCTGTCCTCCGTCGCCAGTAATGTGCTCGGGAAATCGGGGAGCGCGATGATCGAGGCGATGATCGCCCCCCACTTATGTTCTTGGGCGGGGCTGTGTCCAGATCAGAACGAAAGCGCCGGAAAACGAAAACGCGAAGTGATCATCAGACAGTCCATAAGGAAGCTGGAGTCATTAGGCGTTTCGGTCACCGTTTATGCGGCTGCCTCCTGATTGTCGCTGTTTTTTGGCAGTACACTGCTGATCACCCTGGCCGTTTTTTGTCGGTCCAAGGGTCAGTTTCGTATTGTCTTTTTCAGGTCTTCCATCGAGAAATATTTTCAAGATAGACTGTTGCTGTTGTATTGAGCTCAGAGATAGGGGCTCTGATGCTCAGCCTTTTTGGTTAAACGGCCGGTAGACCTTTCAGATATTCGGCATGGCGGCGAACTTCATTCACCCCCAGCGGGCCGCCGTGACCCAAATAAAATGTGCGATGGCCGGATGAGATTAAACGCAGAAGCTCCTCGGCTACCTGATGTGGATCGTCTTCGAAAGGCGGTCGAATGGCGTGGTTTTTCCTCATGATGCCGCCGAGCAGAATACCCGAGGCCAAAAGATCACCCACCATAGCATCTTTTGACTCCAGTTCAACCGAAATAGATCCCGATGTATGCCCAGGCGTATGGGTAACCGTGCCAGGTACGCCAAAACTCCGCAAATCGATGGCCTGTTTTCCGGATACCAACAAATCCGGTGTAAATCCCTCATAAGGCTGAAGTATGAAGCCCGTTCTGAAGAACAGACGGGCAAACCGTCCCGTCGGGCAGAACGTCATCTCCTCCTCCCTGCTGTAATGCTTGGCGTCGCCCTCATGGGCGAGTATAGGAGCTCCCGTAAGTTCCCTCAATCTTGCCGCACTGCCGGCATGATCGACATGCGCATGGGTGATGATGATGAGCTTGATGTCCTTGAAGGTCAGCTTCTCTTTCGCGAGAGCTCTTCCTATTTTCCGCTCGGATCCCGGTATACCGGCATCGACCAAGACGCAACCGTCCGGTCCAAGCAGCAAATGGGCGTTCACCATGTGCATCGGAAGAATGGGAATGCGGATAATTTTAACTTTCTTCATAAGCGAGTCACCCCTTATATAAAAAATACCGAACGGTTCGGTTTTTTTATAGGATAACAAATATTTCTCGAATATGCGAGAGAAATGTTAAAATGAAATACAATTATTCTACCGTTTATGGAGGGCTGCTTTCATGCGCAAGGGCGAAAAGACACGCCAGCATATTATTGAAAAATCAGCCGGGCTGTTTAATCGAAAAGGGTACGCCGGCTCTTCGATACAAGACATCATACAAGTCACCGGATTGACCAAAGGCGGCGTGTATCGGACATTTTCCGGGAAAGACGAAATCGCGCTTGAAGCGTTCGATTATGCCTCGCGGATTCTGATTGAGAAATTCTTGAAGGCTACCGAAAAGGCGGAGACGGCGATCGACAAGGTCATGGCGGTATGCTCGGTTTACGAAGATCCTGTCAACCATCCTCCGATCGAGGGTGGCTGTCCCTTGCTTAACGCTGCGGTGGAGGCGGATGATGGATACCTCCCGCTCAGAGAGAAAGCGGTAGCTGCGCATGGTAAATTCACTGCGTTTATTCAAAGCATATTAAACGAGGGGGTCTCTACTGGGGAGCTGTCCTCAGCTCTTAATACGGAAGCCTTCGCTTCATTTGTCGTTTCTTCGTTAGAAGGCGGGGTCATGGCAAGCCGGTTAACTCGGAACAACGAGCACATCGGGTTCGTGATTCAGCAGATCAAGCTCGTCATTTCGACTTATCAAAAAATATAAAAGAGAAGCGGACTTCATGATCTCTGAACGAGCTGTTTTGAGAGAAACGATCAATATCGTGCTAAAAATGAGCAATTCCATGCCGAGACGGCACGCTTCCCGTAGGTTATAATCGGAAGCATCCGAACAGCTTCGGAATACCGTCAAGGAGGGTTACTCATGAAAGTCGTCGTCGTTGGTTGCGGGGGAATGGGGCGGATTCACGCTATCCATTATGCGTCCATGCCTGAAGTTGAGCTGGTCGGAGTATGCGATATCGAGGTTCATTTGGCCGAGCGGCTGGCGGATGAAACGAATTGCCGCGCTTTTGCTTCCTATGAAGAAATGATGTCCGCCGTCAAGCCTGATCTGGTCAGCATTGCGCTGCCTACTTATTTACATAAAGAATACACGGTGAAGACAGCGGCGATTGGCGCGCACGTCGTGTGCGAGAAGCCGATGGCTCTGACGCTGGAGGATGCGGCGGAGATGATCCGCGCTTGCGAGCAGGCGGGCGTTCGTTTGTTCGTCGGCCACGTCGTCCGCTTCTTCCCGGAGTATGCCGATATCAAACGGAAGGTCGAGGCCGGGGAATTGGGCAAGCTCGGAGTAGCGCACGCGAAACGGTCCGGCAGCCATCCGGCGAAGGTGAAAGAATGGTTCGGCAATTTCGAGCAAAGCGGTGGCGTGATCCTCGACCTGATGGTTCACGATATCGACTTTATGCGCTGGGCGCTCGGCGAAGTGAAATCGGTGTATGCGCTTAACCGGCGCGATCAAGAGATGGATTATGCGCTGGCGACGCTTGTGTTCGAGCAAGGGGCCGTCGCCAATCTGGAAGCCTTCTGGGGGTATCCTGGACCGTTCCATACGAAGGCGGAAATCGCCGGGTCGGATGGCATCGTGCGCAACAGCAGCCTGGAGGCGCAGTCGCTGCAATTGGTCCGGGTATCCGAGGGCCAGGACGGCCCTGCCGCCGTGGAAGTGCCGGGCAGCCCGGGCTATCACGATCCGTATTATTACGAGCTGCGCCATTTTGTCCGGTGTATCCGCGAAAACCGCGAGTCGATCGTGACGCCGAACGATGCGTACAAAGCGGTTGAAATTGCGCTTGCCGCCATTGCATCGGCCAAAACGGGCTCTGCCGTGCATCTCTAATTCCACGTGAGGAGGAACGCTACGATGAACAAATTAAAAATAGGAATGATCAGCTTCGCGCATGGTCATGCGTTCAGCTACTTGAACTCGCTCGTTGCCATGCCCGAGGTTGAAGTAGCAGGAATCGCAGACGAAGTGAAATCCCGCGTGGAGGCTGTGACGGAGAAGCACGGCATCCCTTATTTTGAAGATTACCGGGAGCTGCTTTTGAAGGAGATCGATGCCGTCGTCATCTGCTCGGAGAATGTCCGGCATGCGGAGCTGGCCATCGCGGCGGCGCAAGCGGGGAAGCACGTCCTGTGCGAGAAGCCGCTTGGCGTCTCCAAGCGGGAGATGGAAGAGATGATCGCAGCCTGCAAAGAAAACGGCGTGCAGTTGATGACCGCTTTTCCATGCCGCTATCTGCCTGCGGTCGTGCAAGCGAAGCAAGCGGTCGAGCGCGGCGAGATCGGCGAGATCGTGGCGATCAAAGGCACGAACCGCGGCAGCTTTCCGGGCGGATGGTTCGCCGACAAGGCGCTGTCCGGCGGTGGTGCAGTGCTGGACCATACGGTGCATGTGATGGACTTGATGCATTGGTTTCTCGGTGCGGACGTGCAGGAAGTATACGCCTATGCGGCGACGGTGTTTCAGGAGCAGGATATCGACGATGCCGGTATGGTTCACGTCAAGTTCGATAACGGCGTTTTCGCCGTCCTGGACCCGAGCTGGTCGCGCAACCGGAGCTTCCCGACCTGGGGGGATGTGACGATGGAAATCGTCGGCACGCGCGGAGTGCTCTCCGTCGATGCCTTTGCCCAGAAGAACGATGTGTACACCGTTCAGGCGGGCAAAGGGGAGTGGAGCTATTGGGGGGACAATATGGACGAATATTTGGTCCGATCGTTCGTCGAGGCGCTGCTCCACGGCACGTCGGTCCCGATTACGGGCGAAGACGGGATGAAAGCCGCGGCCGTTGCCCTTGCTGCCTACGAATCCGCAGCGCAAGGACAGCCGGTCCGGTTGTAAGGAGCGCTGTAGTGAAGGCGGGAATCAAGGCAAAAATCGAAGTCGCGCTTGAGGTAGCCGGGCTCGGGAAAAACGGGCTGCAGGTCTCATATTTGGCGGAAGGCGCATGGCATGAAGCTTACCTGATCTCTACGACGGAAACCGGGCCATTAGTGGTGCGGTTTCCTAAGCCTTTTTCTTACGGGAAGCCGTTTGTGTATAACGAACGGGAGCTGAAGGCCGAATATGGCGGCCGAGGATTGTATTACCGGCTGGCGAACGGGGTGAGCGAAGGCATCTGCCCTCCGTATTATACATATTACGTCAGTCCGGAGCTTAGCTTTACGATTGAAACCTACAGCGGGCCCGTCATGTCGCTTGCGGCAGCGGACGAAGTCGAATCAGCCCGGTGGGGAGCGCAGTGCGGACGATTTTTCCGGCAGATGGACCGGACGAGCGTCGAGCTGGAAGGGTTCGGATTTCTGGATTGGAAGGACGGAAAACTTCTCGGCGATCATCAACAGGATTTTCATGTGTATTGGGCAGACGATACGGAGGGATACCTGAACTCGTGGGAACGGCTGGAGCGTGCGGGATATGACAGCGAAGCCGCGGTTGTGAAGCGAATGCTGGACGAAATCGTCCCGTTCCGCTTGCGGCGTACGCCTGGATTAAGCTTGACGAACCGGGACGTATCGCCGGAAAATCTCATTATCTGCGAAGTGGGGGTCCGCTTGATCGATCCGGTGCCGATCCTGTATGACGGTCTCGCGTTTGCCGGCAACGTGTTGAACAATTTCAACACGTTGTTTCCGTCGTTTCACCGCTCTCCGCGGTACGAGCGTCACCAGTTCGACCGGTACCGGCCTTTGCTCCGGGCATTCGCCGACGGATTTCTCGAAGGGTATGCGCAAGGCGATCCCGAGCTGGTCTACGCGGTGCGCGTGGAACAATTTCTGATGCTGCTGGACCTGACCTGCGACCATATCGGGCTGCTGGAGCGCGAGATGACGGAGGAAGCGGTGCTGCGCTATGGCGACCAAGCTGCGGTGGAGGAGCGAATTCCCACCTATATCGCTGGCTTGGAGCAGTTTCGTTTATCGTGACAAACGGCTGGAAAGCGCCGTCCGGTTAACCCGGCGGCTGACCGGCGTAACGGTTTTTGCGGAGCTGGGCCGGACTGCAGCGTTTGTATTTACGAAATAGCCGCCCGAAATAATTCACATCGCAAATGCCGACTTCTTCGGCGATCGTCGTCATGGACCAGTCCGTATCGCGGATGAGCTCTTCCGCTTTGTTAATGCGCAGCAGGTGGACATATTCCATGAACGTTCTCCCGACGGCTGCGCGGAACACGCGGCAGAAGTGATGGCTGCTCATGTTGGCCACCTGCGCGGCGCGTTCAATTGTTAATTTTTCCCGGTAATGCGTTTCGACGAAGGTAAGCACTTCCTTCAGCTTTTCCAGCTTGCGTTTGCCTGCGGCCTCTCCTTGACCGCTGCGGCCGGGGCTTGCGTAGAGACGGGTCAGCACGGTGATCAGCACGGTGATGTACGATTGGATGACGACCTCGAAGCCGGTCTCCTTGCGGTCGTACTCGTCCGCAATGCGGCGAAGCAGGGCCGCGACGGATTCGTAATGCTCGTCGGCGGGGCGCAGATGCACCGGTATGGACAACGGCTCGGTTAAGGAGGCGGCGTAATCCGAATGGGCGACGTGCGAATGAACGATCCGGGTCCGGTCGAACAGAAACGCGCAGTATTCCGCCTCGTCGTCCAGCGTACCGCCTTCGTGAATTTCTCCTTCGTTGATCAGGAAAATATCGCCGGGCACGGCCGTCAGCCGCTGCCCGCCTATGCGGAATTCGGCGCCCCCCTGCTGCACCAGAAGAATTTCGAATACGTCATCGTGATAGTGGGAATAAAACTGGGAAGGACTTTTTTGCGGCAGTACTTTATACGGGAACACTTGTTTGACAATCGGGAGTTCCCGTATGATCAGATCAGAGCGCATGCGAATCACCTCTTGGCTGCGGCCGAATCCGACGAGTTGCTTTGAAGTCGAAGCGGATTCGAAACTTCATTATATTGTACCGAACGGACGCTTCGATTTGAAGCGTTTTTTTGTTTGCGTTTTTTTCAATTGGAACGATCAGCCAAATACTTTTGTAACATTTGTCCTATATAATAACAATATATTAGGAATAAAGACATGCAGGGCGGTGCTGCGGATGAGTGCAGAATGGACGGAAAAGGAAGCGGCGCATTTGCTCAGCCGGGCGACGTTTTTTCCCGGGAGAGAGGAAGTAAATGCGGCGCTTCGGCTCGGGAAGGAGGAGACCGTGCGGCGGCTCGTCGCTGGAGATTCGTTGACAGGCCGGACGTTCTCGCCGGAGCCGATCGAGCGGATCACCGCCGACGGCAAAGCGCTGAATAAAGAGCCGATCGTCGATCAGCAGACCTATTGGCTGTACCGGATGGTCAACACCGAGGCTCCACTAATTGAAAAAATGACACTGTTCTGGCACGGTCATTTTACCACCTCGTACCAGAAGGTCAGCGAGATGCCGTTAATTGTGCGGCAGAACGAGCTGCTGCGCAGTCATGCGCTTGGCAGCTTTCGCGATCTGGTTCGGGAGATTGGCAAAGATCCGGCGATGATGGTGTATTTGGATACGAATTACAGCCGCAAGGGCAAGCCGAACGAAAACTACGCCCGAGAGGCGATGGAGCTGTTCACA
Source organism: Paenibacillus oleatilyticus (assembly GCF_018998565.1). Lineage (GTDB taxonomy): Bacteria > Bacillota > Bacilli > Paenibacillales > NBRC-103111 > Paenibacillus_G > Paenibacillus_G oleatilyticus. The sequence goes on from NZ_JAHNZO010000035.1 coordinate 10,426, forward strand.
CTCGGGATCGGAAACTACACAGAAGAGGACGTCAAGGAAGCGGCGCGGGCGCTGACCGGATGGGGCTACGATAAAAAGACGGATCAAGTCAAGTTCAACGCCAAGCAGTTTGATGGCGGCAACAAGACGGTGCTTGGACATACCGGCCCGCTCGATGCAGACGGCTTTGTTGAGGTGTTGTTCCGACAGGATGCGCTCCCGCGTTGGGTGGCGCGAAAGCTGCTCACTTGGTTCGCGACGGCCGAGCCGTCGGACGAGTGGGTGAATGGGCTGGCGGCGGTGTTCGCGAAAAGCTTCCACATCGGCGACACGCTCCGGTCGCTATTTCTCTCCGACGCCTTCTACGCGCCGGAGCTGCGGGGGAGCCTGGTCAAGTCGCCGGCAGAATACGTTGCCGGCATCGCCAAAGCGCTGGAGCTGCCGGTCTCCCGAGGCTACGCGCAGGCGATGCGCAAGATGGGGCAGGAGCTGTACCTTCCGCCCAATGTCGCCGGCTGGCGCGGCGGGACGGCCTGGCTGACGACCGCGAACCTGCTGGCGCGCTGCCAGTTTGCGGAATCGGCCGTCAAGCGGCTGAACCAGGGCCACTTTAGCGCGAAGGACTACATGCAGGAGGCTTCCGCGTCTCCGCAGCAATGGGGGAAACAGTTCGGGCTGAACGTCGGGGTCCGGGAGCTGGGAGAGCAGACGTCTGCGGTGCTGGCGAATTATGCGGATGAAACGTTCATCCATGCCGCCCAGAAGACGAACGGGATGCGCGGCCTGCTCCAGCTTGTGCTGATCAGTCCGGAAGCGCAGATGAAATAGGAGGTGGCAGACGCCGATGAAACTGACGAGAAGAGACTTTCTAATCAAGGGCACGGCCCTCCTGGCGACGCTCGGACTCGGGGGACCGATGATCTTCGCCGAGAACGGTTCGCCGCTCCGGTCGCAAGAGACGGATGACGGCGGCTCCGATTCGTCCGCGCTCGTCGTCATTCAGCTGTCGGGCGGCAACGACGGGCTCAACACGCTCATCCCCTACGGGATGGGCGGCTATTTCGACGCTCGGCCGACGCTGAGATTGACGCAGAGCGAAGTGTTGGCTATCGACAACCAGGTCGGACTGCATCCGAGTCTGACCCGGCTGCACGCCTTGTATCAAAGAGGCAAGCTGGCGATCGTTCAAGGCGTCGGCTATCCGAAGCCGGACCGTTCCCATTTCCGCTCGATGGAAATATGGCAGACCGCGGAGCCGGAGAAGATGGGACGCACCGGCTGGCTCGGCCGGTATGCGGCAGCGTCGCTAAACCGGAACGTCAATCCGCTGAAGGCGCTGCAAATCGGCAGCGCCGCCGGCGGGCTGGCGTTTCAAGCGGAAACGGTCAATGTGCCGGTCATCCAGTCGCTGGAGACGTACTCCTTCCTGGACCCGAAAATGCCGAAGACCGAGCAAAATCGGCTCGCCAAGGCGTTCCTCGATATGTATGACCCGAAGCGGCAAGGTACCGTCATCCGCGTAACCTGCGAGCGCGGCCGGGACGCTTATGACAGCGTCGAAGCGGTCCATCAGCTGGGGGGCGGCTACCAGACGAAGGTGGAGTATCCGAAGACGGCCATAGCCAGAGACCTTCAGCTTGTCGTCAAAATGCTCGCAGGCAAGTCCGGCACGCGCGTCTTTTATTTGCAGCTCGGCGGCTTCGACGATCACGTCCAGGAGAAAGAGCTGCATGCGCGGCTGCTGAAGCAGCTGGACGAAGCGCTCGGCGCCTTCTATGAGGACCTGGAGGCGCAAGGTCTTGAGAATCGCGTCGCGACGATGGCTTTTTCGGAATTCGGCCGGCGGGTGAAAGAGAACGGCAACGGAGGCACGGACCACGGAACCGCCGCTCCGGTCTTTGTCCTCGGCGGCAAAATCAAGGGAGGATTGTACGGCGTGATGCCGAGTTTGACAAATCTCGATAACGGCGATCTGAAATATCAGGTCGATTTCCGCTCCGTATACTACACCGTCATTGACCAATGGCTCCAAGGCGATGCGGCGGGCGTGCTCGGGAAAACGTACGAACGGCTCGGGTTTGTGTAACCTGGCTCGACATAGGATAGGAACAAGGGACCGCTACGAACGTAGCTGGTCCTTTTTGTGCTGCCAAAATGTGGCGAAATTAACTCTACAATTTGGAACAAAAATATAATATAATATACAAAAAGTATCATTATGCAGCAAAACAAATTTTAAAATACGGGGAACTGATTCGATGGGGAACGTCAATCAAAAACGGGCATTTTATGAGTATGTACGATATGCTTACAGACTTTTTCTAGGATTATTGTTTCGCAGACATGTGCAAAAATGCGGGAAAATGTTCAGGGTATGCGGAAAGGTGCACCGCTCGGAGTTAAAAAATACGAATCTCGTCATAGGCAATCATGTGCTGCTGCATGCGGGAGTCGGCTTTTATCTGGATGCGCCCGGAGCGACGGTTGAAATTGGCGACAAAACGTTTATCAACCGGAGAACCGAATTCATGTGCAAACAACACATCCGTGTCGGCAGTTATTGCGCCATCTCCTGGGACGTTTCGATCATGGACACGGATTACCACACGATTATGGACGGGCGGCCGAATACGAAGCCGGTCATCATCGGCGATCACGTATGGATCGGCTGCAAAGCCACGATCTTGAAAGGCGTTACGATCGGCGACGGCGCGATTATAGCCGCCGGTTCCGTCGTGGCTCATGATGTGCCTCCGCGCTCAGTTGTCGCCGGTGTACCGGCAAAAGTCATTAAAACCGATGTCGATTGGCATTTGTAATCCCTTCCTCGGATTTTCCGGACTTGGAGAATCCGAGGATTTTTTTATCGACGTTTATATGCTAAAAGTTGCATTTTGTAAACAATCGGATAGGAGTAAAGTCACGCATTCTTAGCTTGTTCCTATGCATTTTGTCGGATGTCGTCAGCTGCCAACTACATGGTAAAATGGAAACCATTGGAGGCAAAAACCGACAAAATATGACATCGGAATGAGGTAATTTGGGGTGGACTTTTACCGTATTAAGCTCCCGATCCTGTTGTTTGTTGCACTGTTTTTGTGGTACCTCGGGCCCCGTGAAAGCGGTGTCGGTGTCGCACGTGCGGCTGACTCAGTCTTATGGATGATTGGAAAGGCGGATCAATCCAGTGCCGAATTTGCCGGCTACCAAGCGGGCAGCGCCAAGGAAGTTCCGGTTCCGGAAGACTGGCGGAGCAGAACGGATTGGAGCGCCATACCGAAAGGCTTGAACCGCAGCCAAAACCCCGTCATGACGCTGGCCTATCCGCTGGCCCAAATTCCTCCCAACGGCGTTACATTTTCCTTTAAAATTTTGGATGCCCATAAATATGTTCCGCAGTTGGCTGTTTACTCCAATCAAATGTTTGCCGGAATGATTCAAATTGCCGGGGTAGGAGGGACGACGAGCGCGGTCTCCTACAATAAAGTCTATGAATTGTATATCCCGAAGGAGATGCTTCAGCCCGGGCAAAATACGATTACCTTGGAGGCCAGCCGGTGTCTGTACTGCTCGGCCAACGAAGATCCTTATTTGTGGTGGGTATGGGATTACATGAAGCTGGAAGCGCTGGAAGCGCCGGCTGCGGAGCCGATTCACGGCTCATACGTTCATCTCGGTACGAATCTGAAAAATAATCAGGCTTATTACGATCAGGGCGCGGTCAATCACCTGCCTTATATTCTCAAATGGCTGGGTATCGCTTATAGCGGCAACTACGTTCGAACGGTATGCGCCTCGAATGTCGGCAATTCCTGTTCGGCCATGTCCGACTACTTGGACAAGCTTCGCCAATTGAATACCGGCGCAATTGCGCTGCATCTCTATACCGGCAATATTACGCTTAATCCGGACGGCAGTCTTCCGTCGGAGGCGCAAAACATCCTGTCCGATTATCTCCAAAGCTACGGCTCGAAAATCCAGTTTTACGAGGTCGACAACGAGCCGGGGTTGTTCAATCGCTCCAGAGATGTCGATATCGCAATTGCCCGGTGGTTGAAAAATCATCGCGCTGCGCTCGCCCCGCATCTGAAAATCGTGTCTCCCGGATGGGCCTACGACGATAAACGCGGCATTCCCGCCGGATGGGAGCGGGACCCGAAGCAAAGAAAGGCCGTCGAAGACTTGACGGACTTCACGAACGGCCATGCCTATGGGACTTCTTATGCCAATAACATGGGCGGCAGTCTCGTGGAAAATATCAAATCGGTGGGCGTCGGAGCCAGCGGTCTTGCGAAGCCGATGTTCGCTACCGAATTTGGCACGAAGGACGATTTGACCGACCCTGTGGTCGGAGAGGGAGCGTCCAGCAAAGCCGCCGTGTTTGACCGCAATGCGAGAGCCCATGTTGGGTTCGCCGACTATTTCACGCAGCATGCGGCGTTTTTTCAGGATTACTCCTTGTTCAAAACGGACTTTTCGAGCATGAAGACGCATAATCCGGCGAAGACGGAAATTTTTTACCACGACGAGGGGCAGGATTCCCGTGTGAAAACGATGCGGAGAATCGCGCTCGCCTACGCTACGCACGGAAAGCCGCTGTCCTATACGCTCAACAACCGCGAGTCGCTCAAAGGAAAAAAGGTGTATGTCCGGGCAGTCGATACGTCAACGTTAAAACCGCTCCCGGGAAGCAACGCAACATCAAACAAAATATTGATTAATTTTGTAAACTTCGAATCGTCGCCGCAGACCGTCAGCGCGCGAATTGTGATGCCCAAGCAAACCGTATACGAGGGTGAGCGCATCGGCGCCGGAGATACATATGAAGCAGCCAGAACTTATGTCACCGGCTTAGCTGCGAACCCGGCCATAAGCTTATCGGTTAATTTAGGTCCCGGCGAATCGGTGCAATATATATTGGAGGAAAAAGGAAGCAAGCTTCCTGAGGCTCCCGTGATTTTAAACCAATCGGTCGGCTACAAAAGCGTCGAGCTAACCTGGCTGGAGTCGGAAAGGGCCGTTTCTTACAACGTACTTCGTTCGACAGCCCCGGAAGGGCCTTATGATACTGTCGCAGCCCGGCTGGCTGCCAATTCCTTCAAGGATACAACGGTGAAAAACGATACCGTGTATTATTACGCCATTCAAGCTGTCGGAACGAACGGGGCCGGCGGACGCCCTCAGCCTATGGAAATCATTCCTTCGTCTTCGGTGGCTTTGGACCGGAGCGGCTGGACGGTTACGACTTCGACAGGAAAGCCAGCCGGACAGGAGATGCTGGACGGCTCGCCTGCGACGCGGTTTGATACGGGAGCTCCTCAGGAAGAGGGACAATACTTCATTATCGATATGCAGTCGAACCGGACATTCGATAAAGTGGTGCTGGACACCGAAGCTTCGCCTCATGATTACCCGCGCCAATACGAAATGTATGTTTCGACCGATGGCAGGAATTGGGGGAAAGCCGTATCCCAAGGGGAGGGAAGCGTTGTAACAACGATGGAGCTTCCTTTTCCGCAGACAGCCAGATATCTGAAAATCGCCCAAACCGGCAGAGGTCCCACGTTCTGGTCCGTGCACGAATTGAATGTGTACAGCAGTTCGTTAGACCGAACGGGCTGGACCATCTCGGGGGTAAATGCCGGACGAAGGTCGTTGGCCGGCTTGCATGAGCAAAGCAACAGCCTGGAATTCGCCGGAACGCAAGCGGTTGTGGCAGACATGGGAGAGCTGCAAAAGTTTGACCGAATCATGCTGGACGCTTCCCGTGGGCAGAATGCTCACCCGCAAAAGTACAGCTTGTACGTTTCAACAGATGGCGCGGCTTGGGGGAATCCTGTTCAATCGGGCACAGGAGGCCCGATCACGACCATTACGATGCCTCAACAAAAGGCCAGGTACATCAAAATCGTCAATACGGGCGGAAGTCCGTGGAGTGTCGACGAGCTTTACGTATTTTGCGATTCGCTGGATAAGGATGGCTGGAAGAGCTCGGGAACCGGCACGAATCATCCTTTTGCGATCGACAATAAGATGTTCACCCGTTGGGATACGGGAGCGCGTCAGGCGGGCGGCGAACGTTTTCAAGTGGATATGGGAGCCCGGAAAACATTTTCCAGAATCGTTATGGATGCCGGAAACTCCGTGCTTGACTACCCCAGAGGCTACCAGGTGTACGTGTCCAATGACGGAGAACGGTGGGGGGCGCCTATAGCCTCCGGTACAGGCGGCGTCATGACGACCGTGCGCTTCCCGCCGCAGACCGCGAGATATGTGAGAATCGTTCAAACCGGGCAAGCCGGCGTTTTCTGGTCGATCCATGAGTTCAATGTTTATAAGTAACCACCCCGGGGGCTGTTCCTCAAGGTCTGCAAAGACTTTGGATCAGCCCCTTTTTGTCGTTGGATACGGCCAAGTCTAGTGCATCGTCCAAGCCAAAAGACCAGAGCGGGAATAAAATGAACGGGAATGAAAATAACAGAAAAAAAGGAGTGGAACATACGGTGGGCGATTTAACGACAATGATCGTGAATGCGAGAGATTATGGTGCAATTCCGATAGAAGAAAATGCGAACTACGATTCGACCAACGCGCTCAATGCGGCGTTTGCGGCAGCCATCCGGAAAAAGCTACCCTGCTATGTTCCTCCGGGAACTTATCAGACCTCGGGACCGCTGGTTGCAAAGGGAAGCAACGTCATGATCTATGGAGCCGGGGGGACCAATACCGTCATTAAAACGTTAAGCACGGATTACGACTGCATTCTAATCGGACCCGGAGCCAATATGAATAACCAAAGTTTGGGAGGTTTTCTCCGGGACATCTATTTTCTGGGGCCTGTAAAGCAGCCGCAGGGGGTAACCGCCGGCGTGAAACTAAACGGGATCCGTCAATTTGAGGTGCGCAACGTGCAATCAGACGGATTTCCCATTGCTTTTGATTTGATCAACAACTGCTTTGGCTCGGTCTTTTTCAATCTGCGGGCGCAGTATAACTGGAACACCGTTGCTTTGAATTTGAGATCGGGTTTTCAAAGCGGCAACGATCTTCAATTCTATAACTGCTGGTTAGGCGGAACGAAAGCGGCGGTGCATATTTCTCCGGCTTCGGGCGGGTTCCACTTTTGGGGCGGACAATTATCGGCCGGCTTCGGGTTGAACGCGCCCGACGACAACTTGGGAATCGTGGTTATAGGTAAAGATCTGGTAACCGGCGCCATCGGCGGGACGGCGAACATCATCTTCGATGGAATCGACTTTGAGGGCTATAAACATGTGTGGGCACTCCGGGCCTTCGATAAAACGAACATGGCGGTCAGAGGCTGTTCGTTTCTTGCCAATTCAGGCACGGATGCGCTTGGGATCTTGAAGCAGCAAAGAGCCCAGTCCAGTCAATTTACATTCGAAAATAATACCGTCCGCGGGCCCCATTCCGGGCCGCCGATCGTTATTGAAGGAGAATACAGCGCTTTTTCCATCTACGAGCTGGGAACCGAAATGAACCGCGCCTCGTTCTTAAATTATCCGTCCCTGGATACCGGCTTGACCATGCTGGAGGTGTCTCAAATCAAGCTGGGGACCGGCATCGGCCGATCCAATTACGCTTCAAAAATTGTACTGGGAAATGTATTGCTTCGTTCGCTGAACAATCAATTGCAAATTTCAACGGACTGGGGAAAAACCTGGAAAGTCGTGCAAACGTTATAGGCTGGAAGCTGCCGGGGAAACTCTTCGGCGGCTTTTTTCATAATCAACTTGACAACGATACATATTGTAACATAAATTTAAGTATATAAACTTTACCTGGAAATTTCGTCCGAATTGTATCAGTTGAACACGAAGAAGCGAAGGAGGGCCCGAATTGATTACCAATTATGAACTTGCCGATCCTGCTGTTGAAATGGATCCGTCATTTGCCGGCCACGCTTTAATGACCATTAAACAATTGAACCGCACGCCGGTTGTCACAAAGTTTGCTCCTATTCGAATTATTGTGATGGAGGAATACCAAATTTCGTTCGCTTCGACCTTGCTGCTGCCTCTCCAAACGGAGCTGGTAATTGGAATAGAGCTTTCGACATCGGATCACGTGATTGCTTTGGAAGGCCGCGTGTATGGGGTGAACCGGATGAACGATTCGGAGCTTGTCTACAATGTGGAGCTTCATCTGGAGCCCGAGACCGAATCCGTATGGAAATGGCTGATCAAACATGTGGCAGACTGCCGGAAAGTTCGCGAGAGCTATCATCTGTTCGAAGCCCCGATGGGCTCGGCGCATATTGATATTCAGTTATAAACCGAATTTGGACCAGTACGGAGGGATTCATGTTAAAAAAAGCAGGCATCATGCTTATCCTTGCAGGATTGCTGCTACTGTCCGGATTTACGCTGCAATTGCCCGAGCAAGACCCCCGCATTTGGAGAATCGGGGTGGAAGACGACTCGAGGCAGGAGTTCGCGGTCAATCTAACCGCGGATAAGCTTCAGTACCAAGTGAAACAAGGAACATCACAAGCGGTATGGAGCGATTTTCCTGCAGGGTTGGACGCCTCGATCACACGCCATTTATCCATTCGTTATTCGTTAAGCAAAGTTCCCGAGCATGGCGTAAATTTCAAAGTCCGGGTTCTGTCCGCCTCCAAAGCCGTGCCTCAAATGTCGGTTTTCTCGAACGGGACGTTGTCCGGTATGATTCAGATTGCCGGAATCGGCGAGAATAGTCCCTATAAGTATAAAAAGCTCTATGAGCTGTATATTCCGAAGGAACAGCTGAAGCAGGGGCCTAATGAGCTCAAGCTGGGGGCCGAGCGTTGTCTCTATTGCTCCGATAAAGAAAACCCTCACTTATATTGGTCCTGGGACTATTTGGAGCTGGAGTCGCTGACGGAGCCTGCCAATGAACCGGTGCACGGACGCTATATCCAAATGGGTACCGGGGTCGCTTCGAACGATTATTACTTCGATACGGCGGCTACGCGGCACTTGCCTTATGTTCTAAAATGGCTCGGCATCGCATATAGTGGAAACATCGTTCGCGCAGGATGTTTTTCGAATGTCGGAAATTCTTGTTCGGACATGAAAAATTACTATGCTGCGTTAAAGGAGTACAACACAGGTGCCGTTGCGCTGTATCTTTACACCAAAAATATAACGCTCGATCCGGACGGAGGCTTACCGGCTGACGCCAGAGCGAAGCTGACAGACTTTCTCAAGCAATATGGCCAGTACATCCAATATTACGAAGTAGATAATGAGCCCGGCCTGTTTGAGCGTTCCAAAGCCGTCAATGTCGCCGTGGCCCAATGGCTGTCCGAACACCGGGCGATCTACAGCCCGCATCTGCAGATTGTTTCCCCGGGATGGTCTTACAAGTCTACGGGAGGCGAACCGTTCGGCTGGGAGCGGGATTCCCTGCAAAGAAAAGAGCTGGAGGATCTTACCGATCTTACGAACGGTCATGCGTACGGGACGTCTTATGCGGATAACGAAGGAGGAAGCTTTGTTGAAAACCTGCGGACGCTAGGTTCGGATGAGGACGGCCTTCCGAAAAAAATGCTCAATACGGAAGTCGGAACGACCAACACCCATTTGGATCCTCCCGGCTACGGCGCCAGCCAGAAGCAAGCGGCTGTCTTCGACCGCATTTTAAGAGCCCATATCGGCTTCAGCGATATTTTTATCCAGCACGCCGCATTCTATAAGAACTATGAACTGTTCCGTCATGATTTTGACTTCAAGTCACACGACCCGGCAACTACGCGCAGCTATTCGTTTCCCGGCAATCAGGACAGCAGGGTCAAGATTTTCAGACGATTGGCTTTGGCTTATGCGACGCACGGTAAGCCGCTCAGCTTTGAAATCATGAACCGTTCGGAAACCAATGATAAAAAAGTGTATGTACGTGCGGTAAATACCAGCTATTTGGCGCCGCTTCCCGGTTCCGGAGCAACCTCCGACAAGCTTCTTGTCAATTTCGTCAACTTCGAAGATTCGCCGCAATCGGTGCGCGTCCGGGTGAAAATGCCCTTAAAAGGCGACTATCACGGAGAACGGATCGGTCCGGGAGAGTCGTACCGCGACGCCGTTCAGCAGGTGAACATTAAAGCCTCGCCTTGGGCCGAATTTCAGGTGAATTTACCTGCTGGAGACTCGGTGCAATATATTTTGAGCCGGAAGCCGGGCGGTTGAGTGAAAAGTAAAAAACAGACGTTCTGAAATGATGAAAGCGATTTTCAGGACGTCTGTTTTTTAGATATAGAATTGATAAGTTATCAGCGGAGCTGATTGAATTCTTATTCGTGAAGCGGTTATCGCGCAACAAACATATACGTTTCGTCTTGGTTCAAATTGTTCAACGTGACCGTGCGCTTGCTTGCATCAAGAGGGATGACTTCGTTCAACCCGTTCCAGCGGTAGACGGCCAGTTCTTTGGCTCCGCTGGGGATATTATCGATTTGATATGAATGTCCCGTACGGTTGCTCCAGCCTTGAACGTTTTGCCAGACCCATATTTTCCTGCCCGGGCTCGTCAGAATATACTCTCCTTTTTTCTTCGGATCGAGATATTCAAACGAGGCGTCTGCCGTCACTTCCGTCACCAGTTGCAACACCTTCGTCCGGGAAACGGTCTGAGAAGCGCTCCCTTCGTGCTCCGTCCGCATCCCGTAGAGCTTGTCTTCTTGTCCGGTCTGCAGCAGACTCCACGGCATGGCGAATTGAGTGGCGGGCGTATGGCCGTCGTTCTTCACAACCCCAAGGTTGTCCCAAATGGCGGTTAAAAACTGCTTGGCCAAATATTCTTCCGTTTGCGCGCTGTGCGGCGGCTTGCTTTGCTTGACATTGAACTCCGTCGAATAAAAATGAATATCCCGGGTCAGGCCCAGCCTTTTTTTGATTTGGTCAAAATTGTTCTGCGCCGAGTTCTTGTAAGTTCCCAGAATCGGAGCGTATTTATCGTCATAGTACGTATGCAGGTCGAGTCCGTCCAAGGTCCCGTTATTCAATAGCTCGGCGATGGCAGGACCATAGCCTTTCAAGGACCAGTCGGCGAAGGCGTTCTGAGAGCTGAACCCGCCCGGAATGACCTTGAGCTTGGGATCGACGGAATGCACGCCGTCGGCTAATCCCTTTAAAGCCTGATAGTATTTCTCAAAGGGAATGGTTCTTTCGACATCGGGTTCGTTAAAAGCAGAAAATACCGTAACTCCCCAATCTTTGATGCCACGCTCAGCAGCCCACGTTCCCCCCGGCCGGTACGTTTCCGCATAGGCTTGTCCAATGGAAAACCATTTCGAATAATCCCCGATGGGAATGCCTTTTTTCTCATAGCTTCCGTAATACTCGAACAAAATCATAGGCGTAATCTTATGGCTGTACATGTCTGACATGACTTTCTCGATCGAGTCGGTCTTGGGGGTCTGCTTGCTGTAATAGTACTGAGGATATAGATTAAGCCGTGCCCAGCTTATGTTTAATTTGCGCATATAAGTCAGATCGTTCGTCGAATGCGCCGCCTCGTTGGTGAAATTGCCGCCCCCCAGGAGGGACGCGACCTTTCGCTCGGGCGCCGGCTTGTCGATAATCGATGGAGAGTTTAATTCAGAATTCGTAACCAGACCAGTGAGCAACAAGAACGGAATCATTGTCTTAGCAGCTAGTAGATACATATTCCCCGTCCTTTTTTTTATGGAGTTGGACTTGGACGACAAGTGTAGCAGAATGGCCGGTATCATTGCTTCAAGACTCGCGATTGGAGCGCGAGGTCTATCATTTTTTTGGTCTCGGCTTCGGTTAAAAGATGGCCATCCCAACGCAGATCGAACAAGCGAAACATCTTTTCGTTATCAAGCTGATCCAAATCGACAAATTCCCGAATTTCGGTTTGAAAAAACCACTGGGGCGGTCGCCCAATTAAGTAATCTATTGTTACTTTAAAAAAATCCGCTAGTCTTGTCAAGGTTTGAAAGTCCGGTTTTCTGCGGTTTTTTTCATAGTGTGACAGGGACGCCCGCGATATTCCAAGCAGATCCGCCAGCTCCTCTTGCGTGAAGCCGCTCTTATCCCGCAAAGCCGCAATCCTGGTGTCGTATTGCATCGAAATCACTCCTCAACAAAATAAAAACATGAAAATGGTGAAAAAATAACAATTGACTTGATACAAAATGTATTATAAATTAGAACCATAAATGTTACAATACGTATCAATATTTTCAACGCTTTCATTTTCGGTGATATCTCCTTACCGTTATCAACGGAGGTACTCGGTCATGCTGTGGGTTGGTTAAACCTTAGACGTATATCGTCGAGAGTGTGACGTGAGGAGAGGTTAGATGCCTCGGGCAACATTTTTTCAATATAAAAATAATGGAGTGGATTTCATGAAAAAAGTTAGAAAGGCTGTTATTCCGGCTGCCGGCCTGGGTACCCGTTTTTTACCGGCAACGAAAGCCATGCCCAAGGAAATGCTGCCTATCGTCGACAAACCAACCATTCAATATATCGTGGAAGAAGCGATCCAGTCGGGAATTGAAGATATCATCATCGTAACCGGACGCAGCAAAAAGTCGATCGAGGATCATTTTGACAAAAACTTTGAACTTGAAATCACTCTCGAAGGCAAACAAAAGAACGATCTGCTTCATATCGTGAAAGAAATCACGAATATGGTAGATATTCACTATGTGAGGCAAAAAGAAGCTTTAGGTCTTGGCCATGCGATCTGGAGCGCAAGAAAGTTTATTGCGGATGAACCTTTTGCAGTGCTGCTCGGCGATATGATCATCGATCATAAAGTGCCTTGCTTGAAACAAATGATAGATGTGTATGATAAAACGGGCGGTTCGGTCATTGCCGTCGAACCGGTGCCTTGGAGCGAAGTGCACAATTACGGGGTCGTCGTCTCGGAACGCATCGAGGACCGCGTGCATTTGGTTCATAATCTTGTCGAGAAGCCGAAGCAGGATCCGCCATCGAATCTGGCGATTTCGGGAAGATATATTTTAAGTCCGGCCATTTTTGATATCTTGGAACATACAGCGCCTGGCGTTGGCGGGGAAATCCAACTTACAGACGCTTTAAGAGAGTTGACTGCCCGGGAATCCATTTACAGCTATATATATGAAGGAACGCTTTACGACGTGGGAAGCAAGCTTGGTTTCCTGAAGGCTACCGTGGAATACGCGCTAAGAAATCAGGAGCTGGCGGAAGAGTTCGGGATGTACTTACAGGACATCGCCAAAGATTTAAAAATTGAAAAGATTGTTGTTTAAGTGAGGAGGGCATTTTACTTGGACTCCGCGACTTATCAAGACTCGATGGAAGACGATATAACCAAATCGTCCGATGTGTATGTGAAGTATGTAAAGACAGCGATCGATCTGATTTTGAGCATTGCATTAATTCTACTCCTGCTCCCGGTCTTGATCATGGTTGCCATTCTCATCAAATTAGAGTCGGAGGGCCCGGTCGTTTTCAAGCAGCACCGCATCGGAAAAGGCGGCAAGCCGTTTGTCATTTACAAGTTTCGCTCCATGTATACGCATGTTGCCCGCGAAGGAAGGTCCCCCGAGAACGATCAGGATCCCCGGATCACCAAGGTCGGAAGATTCATCCGCAAAACCAGTCTCGACGAGCTGCCGCAGCTGTTTAATATTTTAAAAGGGGACATGAGCTTTATCGGTCCGCGTCCCGAGCAGAAGTCAATCGTCGAACAATACTATACCGACACAGAAAACGGGCGTTTCTCCATCAAACCGGGGATTACGGGGCTCTGGCAAATTAGCGAGGACCGCAAAAAGCCGATTCACGAAAATTTGCACCATGACCTGTATTATATTAAACGCGCTTCGTTTTGGTTGGATATCAAAATTATTTTCGGCACGCTGCGTGTCATGATCAAGAGCAATACTCATTAAGAATAGGAGAATTGTCATGAAAAGAATTGTCATCACCGGGGCGGCCGGCTTTCTCGGCTCTCATCTTACTCGGAGATTGCTTGAGCAAAACCACCACGTCATCGGCATCGATGTATTGTCTACCGGATTAATCTCGAATTTGCACCAGGAATTGACCCATCCGAATTTCGAGTTTTTGCTAATGGACATTTCGAACGACGTCTCGGAAGAGCTTGAGAAAATCGGACATGTCGACGAAATTTATCATTTAGCCTCCCCTGCTTCTCCTAAATTCTACCAAAACGATCCTATTGGCACGATGCGAGTGAATACGCTGGGAACGCAAAATATGCTGGAGCTGGCCAAGGCCAAGAAAGCGAAAATGCTGTACACGAGCACCAGCGAAGCCTACGGCGATCCGGAGGTGCACCCTCAGCCCGAGGAATACCGGGGCAATGTGAACACTTGGGGCCCCCGCGCTTGCTACGACGAAGCGAAGAGACTCGGCGAGGTTTACTGCTACGAATACCATAAACGCTATGGCGTAGAAGTGAAGGTTGCGAGAATTTTCAATACGTATTCCGCCGGTTTGCGGAACGATGACGGAAGAGTTATTTCGAATTTCGTATCCCAGGCCATTCGCGGGGAAGACCTGACCGTATATGGCGATGGAACACAGACCCGGTCTTTTTGTTATGTAGACGACAATATTCGCGGCCTGCAAATGATGATGGAGAGCGATCTGGCCACAGGCGAAATTATTAACATCGGCAATCCGAAAGAGTATCAAATTATCGAAGTGGCCCAGTTGATCAAAAAATTGGCCAACACCGACAGTAACATTACGTTCCACCAGCTACCCGTAGACGATCCGAAGGTTCGCCGTCCCAATATCGAGAAAGCCAAGCGCTTGCTGAACTGGGAACCGATCATTGAATTGGAAGAGGGGTTATTACGAACGATTGACGCTTATCGGGCGAAACATGAAGCTGACATGAAACAAAACGTCGTATAAGGAGGCAAACCATGAGAGTTGTTTGCATAGGAGCAGGTTATGTCGGCAGCGTTACCGGAGCGGCTTTTGCTGCGCTCGGTTATCAGACGACCGTCATTGATATCGATCAATCCAAGGTGCAGGCGATTAACGAAGGCAAGAGCCCGATCTTCGAGCCCGGATTGGACACCCTGACTAAAACGTATGCCGGGGTGACGCTAAACGCTTCGGTCGAGTACGATGCGGTAGCGGAAGCCGATGTCGTGTTTATCGGCGTAGGTACGCCGTCAAGACCGGACGGGAGCGCTGATCTGAAATATATCGAAGGAGCGGCTGTCAACATTGCCAAAACTATAAAGCCTGACGGTTATACGGTCATTGTCAATAAATCGACTGTTCCCGTCGGAACGGCCGAGCATGTCAGCGCCATCGTCGAAGAGCATTCGGGGCTGAAAAGCAACGTCCACTTCAGCGTCATCAGCAATCCGGAATTTTTAAGAGAAGGCTATGCGGTAGAAGACGTATTTTTGCCGGACCGGATCGTGATCGGGACTTTGAACGAACGGGCAAGAACGATCATGAGAGAGTTGTACAGCAAGCTCGTCGATATGGAGCAGCCTTACGAAATTATTCGCCAGCTCGGCTTCAACCCGCAGCGTGAGAGCGGTCTGCCCGTTTATTTCGAGACGGATACCCGCAGCGCCGAGATGATCAAATACGCGTCCAATGCTTTTTTGGCCGTCAAAATCAGCTATATCAACGAAGTCGCCCGTTTATGCGAGGCCATGCAAGCCAACGTGCTGGAGGTATCCAAAGGCATGGGCTTGGATTCGCGGATCGGCAACAAATTTTTGCAGGTATCCAGCGGTTGGAGCGGAAGCTGCTTCCCGAAAGATACGGCGGAATTTTTGGCTGCCAGCCGGAAACACGGTCGCGAGCTTAATGTAGTGAAAGCCGCCATGGAATCGAACTTGGAAATGCACGCGTATATTGTGGAAAAAGTGAAGAAAAAATTAGGGACGCTTTACGGCAAGACGATCGGCGTTCTGGGCCTTACGTTCAAGCCCAACACGGACGATACGCGCCATACGCAAGCAAGCTTCATCATCAGAGGCATGATCAACCAAGGGGCGAGCGTCAAGGTGCATGATCCGCAAGGAATGGAGATGTTCCATATCTTCAATCCGAACTTGGCGGTAACGTACTGCCATGCGGCGGAAGAAGTGGCGGACCAATCGGATGCCATTGTGCTGCTGACGCATTGGGAAGATTACGCCCTGCTGAATTGGAGCGATATGGGCAGCCGTATGAATCATAAATACGTACTCGATACCAGAAACTTCCTGTCGGCCGGAATGATGACCCAGCTAGGTTATCATTACGAGGGCATCGGTATCGGAAATTCCCAAGAGCACCGTCAGTACCGAGCCTTGTCCGAGGTCATATAAGAGCTAACATTCGGAGGTAGGGTATGGATTTTGTATATTATATCCGGGTAGTGAGAAGAAAACTGCTGTGGATTGTCTCATTTGTGCTTATTGCCTGCTTGACTTCATTTTATGTCACATATAAAGTTCTTCCCCCCTCTTACGAGTCGTCCGTCAGGCTCATCGTCAACAGCGGAGACAAGCTGGACTTGGGTGCGGTCAATACCAACATCTTGTTAATTAACACGTTCAAGGAATTGATTAAATCTCCGACCGTGCTTAACAAAACGGTATCCGAATACCCCGATCTGAAGCTGTCCGCCGAGGATTTGTCCAAGAAGCTGAAGGTCAGCTCGTCCAAGGACTCTCAGCTGCTGACCATTTCCATTACGAAAAGCTCTTACGAGTACGGCAATCAGATTGTAAATGCCGTCGCCAAAGTGTTCCAATCGCAGGTTGCGAACATTATGCAGGTGCACAACATTTACATTCTCCCGGACGGGCCGGCGGACGGCGAAGCGCCGAAAGCGACCTCGAAGCTGCTGATTAACGTCTTGTTGGCGTTTGTCGTATCGCTGCTGCTGTCGGTAGGTTTTATTATCGCAAGGGAAACGCTTGACGATACGATCAAAAACCCGGCTGTCTTGGAAGCCGAGCTCGGCTTGATCCCCTTAGGCAACGTATCCGTCACGACCAAGAAAGATTGGAAGCGGCGGGAAGCGAAAACAATGAATCGAAAAGTTGGTGATCCGACGTATGCCAAGCTCAGTTAATACCGCTTTAATTACGCTAACGAATCCTAAGGCGCAAGCCTCCGAAGATTACAAGTCCATTCGTACGAAGCTGGAGTATTCGTTTCGCATGAATGAAACCAAGAACATCATCTTGATTTCTTCGATCAAGCCCAGGGAAGGGAAATCGCAGTTGACGGCTAATCTGGCCGTCTCCTTCGCCCAAGCCGGCAAACGGGTCCTGTTGATTGATGCGAACCTTCGCGAACCGGTGCAGCACCACTATTTTCACATCTCTAACGAAGAGGGGCTTTCCAACCTTTTGACGGGACAGCTGCCGCTAAAAAATGCCGTCGTGCGTACCCATATCGAAGGGCTAAGCGTCATTCCGGCGGGAGAAGTTACGGGATTGCATCCGACGGAGCTGCTGGCTTCGGAAACGCTTGGGTTGACCTTGCGTCAGCTCGCCGGCGAATTCGACCTCGTATTTATCGATTCGCCTGCTGCGGAGTGGACGACGGACAGCTTGATGCTGGCGGCCCAGTGCGACGGCGTGGTGCTCGTCGCCAAGCATAAAACCGTAAAATTGGACGAAGTGCGGAAATGGAAGAAAAACCACGAGCAAGTGAATGCTCGTTTAATCGGATTTGTGTTTATGGAATCAGAAATGTAGATACGTTTTAAAAGGAGCAGTATGAAGATACCTTTGCAAAAGACCGCGGGATGGTTGCAAGTTCCGGCATGGATGTGGCTCGCCTTCGTTGTTTCGGTAGGGGTCGGCTTTTTTAGCTCGATCCTTGATAAACAGCTGGCCGTTCAATTAACGATCATCCTATCCGTATTTTTTCCGGCCCTGATTATGGCGGAGACCGATTCGAAGTGGTTAATTCCTTATATCTTGTTCGTATGGGCGGTTAACCCGGAAATACGCAGGTTGTTTGAATGGTACCACAACGAATATCATCCGGTTTCTTTGTTTAGCGTATTGCCGCTGCTGGTCACTTTGACGGTCATCATCCCGATTGTGCGGAGACGCTGGGAGATGACGCCCGTGATCCGAAACGTACTGATCTTGTTTTTAATCGCCTTGATTTACGGGCTTGCGATCGGGATGATACGGAACGGGTTTGCCAGCCTGTTCGATTTTGCGAATTATATTGTCCCTTTGCTGTTTTTAGTGTATGCCGAGCTCCGCTCTCACGGACATGCGGAGCGCCGTTTGTGGATGAAATCGTATGTGAATATCGCTTTGCTTGTGGCCGTCTACGGCATCATTCAATTTTTTGTCGTTCCGCCCTGGGACGCTTTTTGGATGAACGAAGTGGAGATGTCGACAAACGGGCTGCCTGTGCCTTACGAAATCCGCGTCTTTTCTTCCCTGAACTCGCCGGGTCCGGCGGGCATGTTCATGTCCGTCGCCTTGATGGCTATGCTGGTCGAGAAAGAGTGGCGGGGCTTCATGGGATGGCTAGGCGTGCCTGTCATGGCTTTGGGACTGATCATTACGTTGGTAAGAGCGTCCTGGGTGACGATGGTGGTGGCGATTTTGCTCTACCTGATACTGAGCAATGCCAAGAGACGCGCGCAGGGCTTATTGTTGATCTCTGCGATTGCCATATTGGGCGTTGGTCTTATCCCGGTCGTTCCAGGCGGGGACAAACTGGTCGAACGGTTCCAGTCGCTCGGCAATATCAATGACGACTATTCGTATAACGATCGGATGGAATTCACGGCAAATATGATTCCGAAGCTGCTTGGGAATCCGTTCGGCGAGGGGCTTGGCAGCGTAGGAACAGGGACGAAATTGGAAAATGGCGGACAATTGGGGCAGTATGGGAACTTTGACAACGGCTTTTTCGCTTTGTTTTTAACCTTTGGATTTTTTGGCGCCATTGTGTTTTTTAGAGCCATATGGCTGTATGCGAAACAGTTGTTCCGCTCGCTCAAAACAGCCGGTCAAGCCGATCAAAAATACGTTCGGCTGGCGCTTTGCGTCTTGATCAGTGCCGTATGCTACTTAACATTCGAAAATAGAATGTCAGGGATTGGAGCAGCCATTGTATGGTTTGTCGCCGCTTTAGGGATTAAGCCTCTTCCGGCTATCGAACGAATTGAGGAGAGAAAATGAACAGTTTCATGTCCTTGTTTCGCAAGGGATTGGATATTTCCAACGTCTATGGCTTGGTCAAAAGCCTGTTTACCAGAAAAGACAGTACGGCCAGCTCGATCAGCACGGTTACCGTGACCATGCTGATCTTTCTGTTGAATTTGATCACCGGCATCCTGACGGCCAGATATCTCGGTCCGGTCGGCAAAGGCGAGCTTTCCGCGATGACGCTCTGGTTTATTTTTTTGGCCGGTATGCTGATGCTGGGGCTTCCTTCCGCGCTGTTGTTTAATTTAAAGAAGCGCCAGGAGGATTCCCCAGGGCTGTATGTAGCGGGAGTGCTGTTATGTCTGGCGACCGGCTGCGCGGCTTTGTTGATAGGCTTCGCCGGTATCCCTTATTGGCTGCACGGCTACTCTCCGGAAGTGGTTCGATACGCACAATGGTTTATGTTGGCTTCGCCCGTATTGCTTTTAGAATATATAAATAACTCGGTTTTGCAGGCAAGGGGGGAATTTACACTTTTTAATAAATTGCGTATTTTACCCCATATCGGGACCGTACTGATCCTTCTCGTCTTAATATTCACGAACAAGCTGACGCCCTTCAGCGGAGCTGTTGCTTATGCGCTGCCGACCATTCCCATTACCTTGGGGCTGACGGTGCGGTTGCTGTGGCGGTATCTTCCTCGCTTGAAACAGATGAATCAGTCCGTCCGCCATCTTGTTTCCTACAGCCTCCGGTCTTCCGGCGTCGATGTTATGGGCACGTTGATCATGTATATGGATCAGGTCGTCGTCATCATGCTGCTGTCCCCTTCCAATCTGGGGCTGTATCTGGTCGCGGTCAGTCTGGCCAAAGTGGTCAATGTGATTCAAACCTCGTTGGCTTTGGTCGTCTTTCCCAAAGCGTCGGGCCTCCAAAAGGAGGAAGCGATTGAGCTCGTCAAAAAAGTGTTCCGCATCAGCGTATTCGTCACCTTGATCGTAGCGCTTCTTTTTATGTTTATCGGACCTTTGGTATTGAACTTGTTGTATGGCTCGCAGTATCACGAAGCGGTCAGCATCTTCCGGATTCTGCTGCTGGAGGTTGTCATCGGAGGCGGCACGTTAATTTTGTCGCAAGCGTTTATGTCTGTCGGAAAACCCGGCATTTGCTCGATCCAACAATTGATCGGTCTTTCCGTGAGCCTTGTGCTTATGGTGCTGCTTGTTCCCAGATATGGCTTGCTTTTTACCGGAATATCGCTGCTCGCCGCAACCTGCGTTCGCTTTGTATTCATACTGAGTCAATACAAGTTTACTTTAAAAACTACAATTCCACGCCTGCTCATCACTCGTGACGATATCCAATGGTTGTTGCGCCAAGTGAATCTGGGAAGCCACGTAACGAAACAAACAAATGATGCGTGAAGGTCTCAAGAGGAGTGGTATTACTGGAGAAAGGATGGAAAAATCGCCATGCTTCGGGTTGCCTATTTGGATCATACGGCCAAGTGGAGTGGAGGAGAAGTCGCGCTGTACAACCTTCTTACGAATATGGACTCAACGGTCCATCCTTTGGTCATTCTTGCCGAGGAAGGACCGCTGGCCGAAAAGCTGCGGGAAAAAGGTATCGACGTTAGAGTCATCCTGCTCAATGACAAAACGAGGAACCGGAATCGGAACAAACTGGACATGCATTTATTCGTCTCCGTTCTTGAGTTTTTCCAGTACGGGTTGAAAATCGGCAAATTGCTGAAAAAGGAAAAAGTATCGTGCGTACACACCAACTCGTTGAAATCGGCCATCTATGGGGCAATCGCGGCCAAAAGCGCCATGATTCCTCTCGTCTGGCACATTCGGGATAACATTGCGGAGCCGTACCTGCGCCCTGTCATCGCCAAATTTATCCGCATCATGGCAAAGCTGCTGCCGAACGGCATTATAGCCAATTCCAAATCGACCATGTCTTCCCTGCATCTGTCCGAAGCGCAAAGCGTTAAAACGCTGGTTGCCTATTCGTCGTACAACGGCCCGATTGGATCGATGCTCGAAGCTTCGAACCGGAAGCAGTTTGTCATTTTGCTCGTAGGCCGGCTGGACGAATGGAAAGGGCAGCATGTCCTGCTCGATGCCGCGAAGCGGTTCAAGCAGCAGCCGGAGGTCCGGTTTTGGCTGGCCGGCGACGCCTTGTTCGGCAACGACGGATACAAAAAGCGGCTGCAGCAGTTTATTGAGGATCACGGTTTAACGAATGTGATGATGCTTGGGCATGTCGAGCATATCCAGTCATTGATGCAGCAAGCCGATCTGTTGGTTCACACCTCCATTATGCCGGAGCCGTTCGGGCAGGTCATTGTGGAAGGAATGGCGAACGGCTTGCCGGTCATCGCCTCGGATTTAGGGGGGCCGCGCGAGATCGTCGTGCCGCACGTCACCGGACTGCTCATTCAGCCGGGACAGCCGGAGCTGCTGAGCGAGGCCATTCAATGGATGATCGATCATCCTGAGGAACGAAGGCACATGGGGGAAATGGGCATGACGCGTGTGCGGGAACATTTCTTGATCGAATCGACCGTCAAACGGATTACCGAATTTTATCCGATGGTCATCCGGGAGCAGAAGGTTCAGTGATGTGGGGTCGTCTTTCATTATAATTTTATAGGTAAGAAGGGAGGTTAATGTGTCGCATGTACCGCGTAGCATACTTGGATCATACTGCCAGATGGAGCGGCGGTGAAGTGGCGCTGTTTAATCTGCTGACCAATCTTGATCAAACCGTAGAACCGCTAGTCGTGTTGGCAGAGGACGGACCGCTCGCAGAACGTTTAAGAGAAAAAGGAATGGACGTTCGAATTATCCATTTGGACGAGAAGGTTAGAAACAGAAATCGCAATACAATTAATTTCCAAGTATTCAGCTCTGCGATTAAAACTTATTTATACGGAAAAGCCGTCGGTAGAGTGCTTAGGGAAGAAAAAGTGGTCTGCGTTCATACGAATTCTCTGAAATCCGCCATCTACGGTGCCGTTGCCGCCAAGTCGGCCGGCATACCGCTCATTTGGCATATTCATGACATCATCGAGGCGCCGTATTTGCGAAAAATCGTCGCTTTCTTTATGAAGCTGCTGGTGAAATATTTGCCGGACGGCGTCATCGCCAACTCCAATGCAACGATGGCTACTTTGAATTTGTCGCAAGCGACGTCCAAGAAAAAAACCATTGCCTACCCTTCTTACTTCGGGCAAATCGGACGGAAGAACGAACCGCAGCTTGAGGATAAGGACGACCGCTTTATCGTGCTGTTGGTCGGCAGGCTGGCCGATTGGAAAGGACAGCACATTTTGCTGGAAGCCGCCAAGTCCTTTGCCAAGCGGAATGTCGAGTTTTGGATCGCGGGCGATGCGCTGTTCGAGGCGGATGCGGTCTACAAGCAGCAGCTCATCCAATACATCCGTGAGAACGGTTTGTTTAACGTCAAGATGCTGGGACATGTGAACGATATTTCCCAATTGATGAGTCAAGCGGATTTGCTGGTTCACACGTCCGTCATTCCGGAGCCTTTCGGCCAGGTGATCGTCGAAGGCATGGCGGTCGGGCTTCCGGTCATCGCTTCCAATGCGGGAGGGCCCCGGGAGATCGTGCTGAACGAAGAAACCGGATTGCTCATACCGCCGGGAAAGGCGGAGCGCCTAATTGAGGCCATTCAGTGGATGATCGAGCATCCGGAAGAGCGCAAGGAAATGGGCGAGAAGGCCATGAACCGGGTGAAGGAGCTGTTCCTGATCGAACATACGGTTCAAAAAATTACGTCGTTCTATCCTCAAGTCATCAGCGGAAGAATAAAAATATAAAGGAGGCCTTCGGAATTGAAAGTAGCGCTTGTTCACGATCTGCTCACGCAGATGGGCGGAGCCGAGCGGGTTCTTGCCGTTCTGCATCAGATGTATCCCGAAGCCCCGATCTACACGTTAGCCGCCAATTTTGACAAAATGATGCACGACTTGAAGGGCGCCGACATCCGGACAACATGGGCCCAGAAAATTCCCGGGATCGAAGCCAATTTCAAGAAGCTGCTGCCGCTCTATCCCTTTGCTCTTCAGCAAATGGATTTTAGCGAATACGATGTCGTCATCTCGTCCAGCTTCGCTTTTGTAAAAGGAATCAAGGTTCCGAAAGAAACGTTCCATCTATGCTACTGCCATACCCCAATGAGGTTTGCGTGGGATTTTGAAACGTACATCTCGCGGGAATCCTATTCGCCTCTCATCAAAAACGGGCTGCGGTTTTATGTGAAATATTTGAAATACTGGGACCGGAAAACGGCTGGCCGGGTGAGTGAGTACATCGCGAATTCCACGATCGTGAAAGAACGAATTCAGAATTGTTACCGCAGGGAGTCCAGCGTCATCTTCCCCCCGGTCGAAACGGATCGTTACCGGATCTCGGAGCAGGTGGACGATTTTTATTTGATCGTCTCGCGTCTTATCCCTTACAAAAGAATCGATCTGGCGGTGGAGGCGTTCAATCAACTCGGCGCCAAGCTGTACGTGGTCGGCGGCGGGCCCGATCTGGAGCGGCTTCGCGGCATGGCCAAAAGCAACGTTCAATTTTTGGGCCGGCTGGAGGACGAGGAAGTCGCCAAGCTGATGTCGCAGTGCCGGGCATTTATTTTTCCCGGAGAAGAAGATTTCGGCATTACGCCGCTTGAAGTCAACGCCGCGGGCCGGCCGGTTATCGCCTACAAGGGAGGCGGAGCGCTCGATACGATCCGTCCGCCGCTTAACGGCGTCTATTTCGAGCAGCCGAATGCGGCTTCGTTGGCCGAGGCCGTCAGGCAGTGCGAGCGCATGACCTGGAACCCGGAGCTGATTCGGGCGCACGCGGAGAAATTCAACGTCGACCGGTTTAAAAACGAGTTCGACCAGCATTTGCAAACGAAATATCGCGCATTTCTGGAAAGCACGAAGCAAAGAAAGTCCGTTGGCGTTTCGCTGTCTTAAAGACGCTGTAGGAGGAACGGCCAATTGCATAAAACAGGATACTTAAAAATAAGCGGCAAATTATACGGCCATGGGATAGGAAAAATCATTCTGTCTTGGTTGCTCGCGGGTTATTTAGGCTATGCCATCGGATTAAAAAGCGGCGATTCCATGATGCAGCTGGTTGTCGTCATGCTCGTCGTCTTTCCGGCTTTGCTGCTGGCATGGCATAATTCGCTGTGGTTTCTTCCTTACAATCTGTTTGTTTGGGTCACGGCGCCCGAAATGCGAAGAATCTACGATTGGCTGACGGAGTCTTACCACTCGATGTCGATGATCAGCGTCCTTCCGCTCGTCGTCAGCCTGCTGATGGTCATCCCGATCGTCCGCGCGCTGGGCGATTTTCCCGGGCAAGTGGGCAAGGGTCTGCTGTGGCTGCTTGGGGCGATGGGGTATGCACTGCTCATCGGGCTTGCGCGTAACGGATCGGCCAGTTTGTTTGACCTGGCCAATACGCTGGTGCCTTTGCTGTGGCTGCCTTATATCGTAGCTTACCGTCCGACGGTTCAAGAGCGCGATACCTGGATGCTAAGCTTCGTCCATCTCGCCGTCTTCATTGCCTGCTATGGGATGATCCAATTTGTCGTGGTTCCGCCATGGGATGCGTTTTGGATGGATTATTCGGGAATGACGTCGATCGGCAAGCCCAACCCGTTTGAAATCCGGGTATTTTCGACGCTCAACTCTCCAGGTCCCGCAGGCAGCTATCTTTCGTTGGCGCTTACCGCAATGCTGCTGGTCAAAAAATGGCGGGGGGCCTTCGGATGGGCCGGCGTCATGCTGGTAGCCATGGGCTCGATTGTGACCTTGGTGCGTTCGGGATGGGTATTGGCGGCGGTTGCCTTAATCGTCTTTATCGCGATTTCGAAAGAAATGAACCGTTTGAAATCGTTTAGCATTCTCGCCGGCTTTATCCTGTTCATTTACGCATGCTTGCTGGTCGTGCCGCAAGGGCAGGATCTGCTGAACCGGTTCGCCACGTTTGGGGATATGGAGAACGATCATTCGTTTAACGAAAGGATGGATTTGACCAACCAGCTGCTGCCGATGGTTCTCGGCAATCCGCAGGGTTTGGGATTGGGCGGCCTGGGGACGGCCACGCGATTGCAGAACGGCGGCGAGCTTAGCCAAGAAACCGGCGTATTCGATAGCGGGATAGGCAGTATTATGATGACCTACGGTCTGATTGGAACTGCCGCTTTTTGCTATGGGCTCTGGAGCTTGTTCAAAAGCTTGTGCAGCCAACATGGGATGAGCTTAAGGGAGAGA
The DNA here is from genome assembly GCF_018998565.1 of Paenibacillus oleatilyticus. Lineage (GTDB taxonomy): Bacteria > Bacillota > Bacilli > Paenibacillales > NBRC-103111 > Paenibacillus_G > Paenibacillus_G oleatilyticus. The sequence goes on from NZ_JAHNZO010000035.1 coordinate 35,847, forward strand.
AGCTATACGCGATTCGGCATTGCTGTCATGACCGCTTCATTCACCAATTTGTTTTTCTCCAACAGCTACAATTCCATTCTAGGCGTATTGATCTGGTTTTGCGTTGCTATGGGCTGGAATGGCTCCGAACCATCAACTAAAGGAGACTAAAGGATGTCGCGGCTCATGTCTATACTACCCGAAAAAGCATTGAAAAGGTTCATCCCATTATGGACCGGTCTTCAGAACAAGTTGAGTAAAAAATCAAGCGCGGCCAATACGATAAGAACCATCATGACCAGCATGTTTATCGTTCTTCTGAACCTCGGAACGGGGATCATTTGCGCCCGTTACTTAGGCCCCGTCGGGAGAGGGGAGCAATCGGCGATCATGCTCTGGCCGTCGCTGCTCGGGCAATTGTTTACGCTCGGCCTGCAAACCTCCGTGATCTACAACATGAAGAAAAATCCGCAGGAATCCGGAAACTTTATTTATACCGCTTGCCTGATTCATCTGGGAACCAGCGTATTCATTACGGCGGCAGGCATCTGGTTTGTTCCGGTCTGGCTGAGCTCTTATTCGCAGGAAACGGTTTATTTGGCACAAATTTTGATGTTTTTTGCGCCAAGCGTACTTTTTACGAACTATTTAAACGCCGTCATGCAGGGACGCGAAGATTTTAAGGGGTTTAACCGAAGGCGATATTTGCCTGTTGTCGCGACGCTGATCATGCTGTTGGGGCTGGCGCTCACGGGCCATCTAACCCCGTTTACCTCGGCCTTATCGTATTTTCTTCCCAATGTACCGGTTGGGATTTATACCGTATACCAGCTGTTTCGCGTGTACAAAACTTCGTTGAAAGGCATCGTCTCGTCGGCCAAGAGACTGATCACGTACGGTCTTTCTTCCTACTTGATCGATATTGTGGCGACGCTCACTTTGTTCATGGATCAGGTGGTGATGGTGCGGTTAATGACACCGACCGACCTGGGGCTCTATTTGGTCGCTTTAAGCCTTGCGCGGATGGTCGGCATTTTTCAAAATGCCATTGCGATTGTCCTGCTGCCCAAAGCCGCAGGCATGAGCAGGGACGAGACCATTTCGCTCACGATGAAAGTATTCCGGATCGCTTCGACGGGCACCTGCATCATTGCCCTGGTGCTAATGGTTATTTCGCCGACGGCGCTCATCTTGTTGTATGGCGAGAAATATAGGGAAGCGACGGGTATTATATGGATCTTGCTTCTTGAGACGGCATTAAGCGGTGCGGTCTGGGTATTGGCGCAAACCTTCATGGCTTTGGGAAAGCCCGGCAAAGTATCCCTTCTCCAAGCTATAGGTCTCTCCATCAGCATTCCGCTGCTTATCATCCTGGTTCCGCGCTTCGGCTTGACGGGAGCGGCTTGTGCATTATTAGCGGCAACCTTTGTCCGATTCTGCTTCATCATGTTTCAATTCCCGCTCAGCTTGAAGGTGCCGATGCCGCGTCCTGTTCCGACACAGGGCGATTTATTATGGTTTAAGCAGAAAATCACGCAACGGCTCAAATCAAATGCTACCTAAATAGAAAGGAGTCAATCAGGAGATGGACCACTCCGAGGCCAAGCGCATATCGGTGACGATTATCGCTCAAAACGAGGAGCAACGAATCGCCAAAGCCGTTGTTTCATGTCAGGATTTTGCGGATGAGATTGTTGTTGTCGATGGGGGAAGCAAGGATGCGACGGTGGAAATCGCCGAAAGCTTAGGCTGCAAAGTATTTTTCAATCCATGGCCCGGCTTTGCCAAACAACGCAATTTTGCCGCGGAGAAGGCGACCCACGACTGGATCTTTTTCATCGATACGGATGAATTTGCGAACGAGGAACTGAAACATTCCATTAAGCAGTGGAAAGCCGGGAAAACGGCCGACGCGGATATTTACAACATCTACCGGATCGGCAATTTTATGGGGAAGTGGCTCGATAAAGGGGAGCATCTTCCGCGGATGTATAACCGGAAAGTCACCTCCATTCGAGAGACGGAGGTTCACGAAGGACCGGAACCGGAAGGGCGCAAGATCGGATTTATGCCGGGAATCCTGTGGCATGACGGCTACCGCAGCATCGATGACCATGTGATCCGGTTTAATAAATACACCGCCTTGGAAGCGCAGAAAGCTCTTTCTGCCAACAAAAATTTCAGTCTGATGCGGCTGCTGTTCCGCCCGGTTCTGCGCTTCGGGCAAAAATATTTTGTTCACGGGCTGTTCAAGAAAGGGCTGGCCGGTCTCACGGTTGCGACCCTGTGGGCTTATTACGAATATTTGACGCAAATCAAGCTGTATGAATTAAAAAGGGTTCAAAATAGCGGAGTTGCCGAATAAAGGTAGGGGGATCAGCATGTCAATATTACGAATATTGGCAACGGGAATGGGATGGCCCGTGTATCAGCCAGGAGGATTAAACACTTATTTTCGTTCGATATGCGAGAAGCTTTCCGAAATCCATGATCTGGAAGCCATGGTGAGCAGCCCGGAACAGCCCGTGCATCAGGGAATCAAAATCATTCAGGCCACGCAGCCCCATAAGATGATGCTGATGCGGCAATGGGCCTTCCGAAAAAAAGCGGCGGCCATTATGAACAGCCGTCCGATCGATGTGCTTTACACGCATTTCTCGCCGTATGCCCTGGGTCCGGCTCTGGAAGCGAAGAAACGGAATATTCCCGTGGTGATGAGCTTTCACGGCCCGTGGGCGAACGAATTGGGCGTGGAAAAGCTTGATTTGGTCAACCGGCTGAGAAACTCGGTGGCCCGGAAGATCGAGATGAGCACATATCAGCTCGGCGACCGCTTCATTGTATTGAGCCAATTTTTTAAAGACATTTTACACGAGTCGTATGGAATTCCGCTGGACAAAATCGAAATTGTACCCGGAGCGACCAATATCGATAACTTCAAGCCGGCCTCCGACCGGCAGAAGACAAGAGCCGGGCTGAACATTCCTTCCGACCGGTTTGTCGTATTGACCGTAAGACGCTTGGTCAAGCGGATGGGCTTGCTCAACTTGCTGGAAGCCTGGAAAACGGTTGTGCTTGAGGAGCCGAACAGTCTCCTGCTCATCGGCGGAAGGGGGCCGCTGGCCGACGAATTGAAGGAGAAAATCCGCGAGTACGGTCTTGAGCAGCATGTTCGTTTACTAGGGTATGTGCCGGAGGATCAGCTCCCCTTGTATTATCAATCCTCGGATTTGTTCGTTGTTCCTACCCAGGCGCTGGAAGGCTTCGGCTTGATCACCATTGAGGCTCTCGCCAGCGGCGTACCGGTGGTAGCGACGCCCATCGGAGGGAACAAGGAAATTTTGACGCCGTTCGACTCCCGGTTTTTATTCAAGGATACGAGCGCCGACGCCATTGCCGAAGGGCTGGTTCGTCTGTACCGGGAGCGGGAGACATGGCCTGCTTCAGAGGTCTGCCGCAACTTTGTGCTGTCCAAATATACGTGGAATCATGCGGCAAATCACGTGAACGAGGTGCTGCTGCGAACCGCGGGCGAGCAAAACGATACCATGAAAAGGATGTGCTTGTCATGAAATACATTTTATTGTCCGGAGGCTCCGGCAAGCGTCTGTGGCCGTTATCGAACGATACGAGGTCGAAGCAATTTTTGAAGGTGCTGCGCAACGACGAAGGGCAGCTCGAATCGATGGTTGAACGGGTATGGCGGCAGCTGAAAAACGCCGATATCGATCAGTCCGCCTACGTGGCCACGGGAAAAGTGCAGCGGGAAATTTTGCAAAGCCAGATCGGCGAGCAGGTACCCCTGATCATCGAGCCGGAGAGACGGGATACGTTTCCGGCGATCGCTCTGGCCGCCGTTTATTTGTACTCCGTGGAAAGCGTCAGCCTTGAAGAATGCGTAGCGATTCTTCCCGTCGATCCTTACGTGGAAGATCCGTTCTTCGAGCATATTAAGAAGCTGGAGGATGTACTGCGGGAATCAAAGGCGGACTTGGCGCTCATGGGGGTAAAGCCGACTTTTCCGTCCGAAAAATACGGGTATATCGTGCCGGAGCCGAGCACGGACAGCAGCGAACCGTTCATGCGAGTGGCCAGCTTCCAAGAAAAGCCGACGCAAAGCAAAGCGGCTGAGCTTATTGGCCAATCCGCGCTTTGGAATTGCGGGATCTTCGCGTTTAAGCTCGACTTCATCATCACGCTGTTGATTAAAAAAGGCCTGCCCATCCAGTATGAGGAATTGGCCCGGCAGTACGGGAAAATGGACAAAATCAGCTTCGATTATGAAGTTGTCGAGAAAACTAAAAATATCGCGATGCTGTCGTACGATGGGGTATGGAAAGACCTGGGCACCTGGAATACGCTGACGGAAGAGATGAGTACGCCGATTATCGGCACGGGAATCATGACGGACGCCAGTCACAATACGCATTTGGTCAACGAGCTGAACATTCCCGTTACCGTGCTGGATGTGCCGGATGTGGTCGTTGCCGCAAGTCCGGACGGAATTCTTGTGGCGAGCAAGGAATCGACTCCGAAGATCAAAGATATCATCAAATCGATCGAACAGCCCCCCATGTATGAGGAAAGGGTTTGGGGAAAATATAGAATCTTGGATTGCGTACTTGGCGAGAACGGCCACAAGGCGTTAACCCGACGGCTGTGCATCTTGGCCGGTAAGCATCACAGCTATCAGGTTCATCGCACGCATGACGAAGTGCTGACCGTGCTTTCCGGTACAGGCGAAATGATCCTCGATGAGCGGCTTCAGCCGATTCAGGCAGGCGATGTCATCCGGATTCCGGCCGGAACGAGACACAGCCTTCGCGCGCTGACCGATCTTGAGCTGATCGAAATCCAGAACGGCACCGGAGCTTTTGAAGAGAATACAGTCGAGCTGTGCACGACCTGGACAGAGATCGTCCGGCTATGCATTTAAATAAACAATCAATGCATATTGTTGTGCATAGGAGATATGGAACATGATTTGTAGCTGCGGCAATCAGATCAAGAAAGTGTTTTTCTTTGAAACGGACGAGGAATCGGGGAAAGGGACCAATTACGCGGTCAGTTTTGTCTGTACGGAATGCCAGGATAGTAAAACCTACGATGTGAAAATATACAAGCGGCTTGCGGAATATTTGAATATCGATTATGAGCTCGTCTGCTCCTGCTTACGAATTTCCAAGGACAATCATAAACTGTATCTGGAGTCCAAGCGCTTACTGCAGCTATTAAATATTCCGGAGGAAGCCGGGGAAAACATTTTGAGCAAGCATATGGCTGCCGAAAAATAAACAAAGCCGTCGTCAACCAGAAGGGAGCAAACCTACTTGAGACGAAAACTTATCCTTTTGTTCCCGATTACAATTTTAATGATGGTATTATTTGCACAGAAAGAGTCCGGACACCCTGTGCCGCTCTTGAAATACGACGATTTGCCGGCTTCGCCCGGAGCAAGGAATACGGGCACGCGTATTCCATTGATTGTGGATACGTATGAGGAAGATAGCGGGTTATGGAGCTATCGGGGAACGGCCTTCCGGGGAGAAGGGACGATGGTTTTAACGACCCCAAATCCGAATTCGGCGGGAGCCGCGTGGCTCAAGACGAATGTGACCGGCCGGTGGAAGGTCTCCTTCCGCTATAAGGCCGGGGGAGGCACGGGAGGAGACGGTCTTGCTTTTTTGTGGGTAGCGGGATCGTCGGAAGCGGTGCCTTCCGGAGGATATTTGGGTTTTGAGCCGGCGGAAGGCTACGCCGTGATTTTCGATAATTTTTACAATCCCGAATTAAATGATCCGGCGGGCAATTATATCGCCTTGGTGAAACGAGACATTACCAATAAACTGGCTTCGTTTGAAACCGTGAAGACGGAAGATTATAATTGGCATGACGTGGAAATCAAATTTACCGGCGAAAAGCTGGTCGTCCTGCTGGACCGGGTGAAGGTGCTTTCCGAAGCTGTCGATGGAGCGGATCCATTGCGGGCTATCGGTTTCAGCGCAAGCACCGGGGAATATACGAATTCGCATATAATCGATAACTTTAGTATAGAGCTGGAACCATCATGATCCATGGGACAACAAGAGAAGTGGAGGCCGCAGAATGAATCTACTGGATTTCATTAAAAGTTTAACCATCCTATTGTTTGCCGGGATATCCTCGTTAGACATGAGTAACTCCACAGGTTGCACCAATCCTGAATATTTTTTGGCCCATCGAACCGCCTGCCGTCAAATTTCTCCCGTGGTCAAGACGCTGGAATATGAAGCGGCACATAACAAAGCCTTGTCGATATCTACGATGGGGAGCAGCGTTACAGGGGGCATGGGAGCCTCGCAGAAAGAGAAGAATTGGGTCAGTCGGCTGGTGCAGGCTTTGAAAAAGCAGCCGGGGTTAAGCGGCTTGCAATTCAACAACGGGGGAATTAACGGTTTTTCCACCCAAAATTTGCTCGACCATAACATTCCCGACCGTATTATTCGCCAAAAGCCGACCGTAGTTCTTTTTGAGACAAGCCTATTGAACGATTACCTGCAAAATATAACGATTGAAACGACAAATAAAAACATTGAAACGATTGTGAACCAGCTAAAGCAGGGCTTGCCGGAAAGCAGAATTGTTTTGTTGTCTCCTAACCCCAGAAGACACGGAGAAGTCAAGAATAAGGCGGGGCTTACGTACGAGGATTACATTGAAGGCACCAAAGCGTTTATCGAGAAAAACGGCTGGGAATATATCGATATTTATAAGGAAATGAACGAGACTCTCGCTAAAAATAAAATGAATCTGGACCAAGTGATGAGCGATGCCACACATCCCAACGATGAGGGCTATGAAATATGGGCCAGGATTGTGACCGAATATTTTTTAAAGGGTCCGAAGCGGGATAACGAATAGCAGGCTCGCGGAACATAGCGGAGCCCCAGGCATGAGCCTGGGGCTTTATTTAAAATGCTTAAAAGGACCGCTCTGCACGGACAAAGGCGATGAACCGCTTGGCTTCCTCCGGCGTGAGCTGTTTTCCGTCAATCGTAAGCGTAAAATGCTGCAAAATTCGTTCGTCCGACAGCTCCAGACTGTCGACGAATTGTCTGACCTGCTGATCCAGCACCATCTCCGGGTCCTGAGTCCGGCCAAGCAAATAGTCGATCGATACTTTGAAATGATTGGCGATTTTCACCAGGGTATCGTAGTCGGGTTCCCGGCGGTTCTTCTCATAATGAGAGAGGGAGGCGCGGGAAATATCGAGTTTCAAGGAAAGCTCTTCTTGAGTCAATCCTTGCTTTTCCCTTAATGCAGCGATGCGGTTTCCAATTTGCCCCAACTGTTCTCACCCCGATCATCTTAAGTATACGATAGTCCTCCGGATAGGACGAAATGTTTCGTTCTAGGTCTTTCCATTTGTGGCGAATGAGTCGTTGTACCTAAACGATAACGAAAATACAATCCGGAGTAAACCGTTTCAGGAGCAAACTTCCCAGACCAATTGAATGCGTTTGCTTCTTTTGTCACAGCGGGGCCTGTTTTTTATAAAGAACGTCCGTAACGAAGGGTCAAGCTCCCAGACTGTGTGAGGAAGTAATTAAATTATACATTACGTATCGACATTTGTGAAGGATGCTTCTTCCTTGTTTTGGGTGAATTTTGTTACCAAATGACAAAGAAAAGAGAAAAATTGGGTTACAATTCGTATCTGTTTTATGATACAATAAGTATACAAGATGCCATTGCAACTTATCCCTGATTTTCCAAATACAATGATTTGAAGCAGGGTGCCTCCCATACCCAAACCTTGTACAGGAGAGATTTGGAGTCATGAGCAGAAACGTTGCCCTTGATATTCGTATCACTATGAAGCAGCTTGGGATTCACCCTGATAAAATCAACCGTTTTTTGGACGAGATTAAGGGTTGTCCGGAGCGTAATCATCCGGTCCGGGAGCAGCCCTCTGCCCAATTGTCCGTATCGCCCAGCCGCACGAAACCATGATAAAGGTGCCGCCGGGAACCGTGCAGGACGCCCAATTGTCCATTATTGCCATTGCGGGGCGCATGTATACCTGATTTGATGGAAATGAGGATCGAGCTAGGCTGCTTGCTTAACAGGAGGGGAGGCTCGCAGCGTTATCTGAGCGATCTTTCGGCCCTTACGAAGGCGATGAACCGCTTCGCCTCGTCAAAAGTCAGTTTCATGCCGTCTACGGTTAAGGAGAATCGGTCGATAATCTTTTCGTCGGACAGCTCCAGACTATCTACGAAAGCCCGTACTTCCGGCTCCAGTACGACTCTTGGGTCCTCGGTTCTTCCCAATAAGTAATCGATGGATACCTTGAAAAAATCTGCAATTTTGACCACGGTTTCGTAGTCCGGCTCCCTGCGGTTTTTCTCGTAATGAGAGAGCGAAGCGCGCGAAATGTTGATTTTACTGGAAAGCTCTTCCTGAGTGAGCGCATGCTTTTCGCGGAGCAGAGCGATTTTATCCCCGATTCTAACCATTTCCATTTCCCTCCAAAACATTGCCGATGTACTAGTCTCGGTATCACTTTTGTCGAAATCTGTTGAATTCAAGCTTGACTAGATTATACATTACGTAGCAAAGTTTGTGAAGAACCATATTTCAAAAAAAAGTGGCGGTCAATAGGCAAAAAATAATAAAATTTTTTAAATAAAGATACAAAACGTATCAAAATATGATACAATTAGTATGAATATAGAACTAGAACTATAAAACTCGGCCTTCGGGAAAATTAAGGAGGAATTAATCATGATCGGGGCACGAATTCAGTCCCTTCGACATCAAAAACGTATGTCGCTTACGGAGCTTGCAGCCCGCGCCGGCGTCGCCAAGTCTTATTTGAGTTCAATCGAAAGGGATTTGCAATCAAATCCGTCCATCCAGTTTCTGCGGAAGCTCGCGCCCGTACTCGGCGTAAACGTACAAACGCTTATTTTGCACGATCAGGGGGACAAGCCCGAGACGCTGGACCAGGAATGGGTTCAATTGATTCAGGAGCTGAACGAGCTCGGCCTGAACAAAGAGTCGCTTCGCAAAATCGTCGTACAGCTGAAGATGAGACAAACGGTGACTTACGACCAGGCCCAGTGACAAAATATACCATAAATGCGCCTATTGTCGTGATTTGACAGACCCGCTAAAAAATTCTTTAGTGTCGATAAAATAGCCAATTTAGACTATCAAAAATGAGGAACATTCCGTTACAATACAGAAATAGAACAAGGGAGACCCGGAGGATAACCATTGGAGAGAGAGGTAGCTATGGACAAAACCATATTGCTCGATATTCGAGATATGCTGCGTCAGTTAGGCATGAATCCGATGAAAGCCATGGAGTTTTTGACCATTGAGGAGATCATTCTTCCGCCCGACGGGACAGTCCCGCCGGACGAGGCCGCTCTCTTAACCGGCGATTAGCCCCGCCTCAGGGTACGATGTTCTGCTGCCTCGCCTCTGCCAAGCCCACCGTTTGTTCGCGTTCTTTCAGCCGAGAGGTAAAGAGGCGACACGCTCGTACATCGGACGTCTGCCCAAGCGGCTGCGATAAAGCACGGTTTCCTCGACCCGCCAAGGCGTCTGCCATTCGTCCGGCAGCGCAACGTCCAGCATTGCGGCATGGCTTCCGGCCGGACCTGTAAATTTTCTTGCCAGCGTCAAATGCGGTTTATACGGACAGTTTTCCGCAGCGAACCCCAGCGGCTCCATCGCGTCCACGATCCGGCGTTGAAGCTGTCCTAATTTTTCCACTTCTCCCTGCACCCCGGCCCACAGCACTGACGGGGCGTTCGGTTTGCCGAACACTCCCAAGCCTTGAAAATGAAGCGAAAAGGGAGCCGTGTCCTTAACCGCTTGTGCGATCGCCTGTGCGATTCGTTCGGTCCGGTCCCGTGCGACGTCGCCCAGAAACTGCAAAGTAAGATGCAAATCCTGAGGATGGACCCATTTGGCGAAGCTGAACCGGTCCTTTAGTCGCAGGACCCAGGACTCGGCGGAGGAGATCACGGACGGCGGAGCAGGAACGGCGACGAACAGGCGGTCGGACGGTTCCATACGAGACTTCTCTCCTTTCGGATGTTCATGAAACTTACACTTGATGCGGCAATGCAACCTTTGCTATCATAACCATATCATATGAAAAGCGAAGGGGTTTTAAACATGTCCAAGCGCGCGTACAACTTCAATCCCGGCCCGGCTGCGCTCCCGCTCGAAGTGCTGCAGAAAGCCCAAGAAACGTTCGTCGATTACAACGGCATCGGCATGTCGCTGACGGAGATCTCCCACCGCAGCAAGGAATATGAAGCGCTGAACCGTGAAACCCAAGAGCTGATGCTTGAACTGCTCGGTTTGTCGTCCGGCTATCAGGTGTTGTTTTTGGGCGGTGGCGCCAGCATGCAATTTTCCATGATTCCGCTCAACTTCCTGAAGCCTGGCAAGGTCGGGAGCTACCTCGTAACGGGCAGCTTTTCCGAGAAGGCGTATCAGGATGCCAAAATTGTCGGGGAAGCGGTCGTCGCCGCCTCCAATAAAGAAACGAACTGGAGAAGCCTGCCGAAAGCAGGAGATATTCGGATCGATCCGAACTCCGCTTACGTGCATATGACAACGAACAATACGATCGAAGGCTCGCAATGGTCCGATATTCCGGAAACCGGAGACATTCCGCTGATTGGCGATATGACCAGCGGCATCTTGAGCCGTCCGATCGATGCCCATAAATTTGCGATGATCTATGCAGGGGCGCAAAAAAACCTTGGTCCTGCCGGCGTAACCGTTGCGGTTATCCGCGACGATCTGCTCCAGGAAGAACCGAAGCATGTTCCTGTCATGCTGCGTTATACGACGCATGCCAAAAATCAGTCGCTGTATAACACGCCTCCCGTACATTCGATCTATGTCGTTAACCTGATGCTGAAATGGGTGAAGGAGAACGGCGGGGTAGAGGCGATGGAGAAGCAGAACGTCGCCAAGACGAAGCTGCTCTACGATGTCATCGATGCATCGGGCGGATTCTATACCGGAAACATTGCCCCGGACAGCCGTTCGATCATGAACGTTACGTTCCGCCTGCCGAGCGAAGAGCTGGAGAAAGCCTTCGTCAAGGAATCGGAGAAGAACAACTTCATCGGTCTGGCCGGTCACCGCAGCGTAGGGGGTATTCGCGCTTCCGCTTACAATGCGGTTCCTTACGAAGCTTGTGCGGCGCTGGCCGAATTTATGGTTGATTTCCAAAAACGCAACGGGTAATCGGACCCGTCCGGCAGCTTTCGCCACGGCATGAAGCCGAGCGAAGGCTGCTTTTTGTACGGCGCCGAATATGACAAGAACGCCGCGGCAAGCTGCGCGGCGCTCGTTGTATCGGATATTAGGCGTAAGATTCTTTCATGGCGGGCTCGGCCAATTTGTAACCGACGTTGCGGATGGTTACGATATATTCAGGGTTACGGGCGTTGGTCTCGATCTTGTCGCGCAAATGGCTGATATGCACGTCGACGATCCGCGTATCGCCAAGGAAATGATAATCCCAGACGCCGTGCAGCAGCTGCTGGCGGCTGAGCACTTTGCCGCGGTGCTTGCACAGGAAGAGCAGCAGATCGAATTCTTTGGGCGTCAGCTCGATCGGCTGGCCCTTGACCTTCACTTCCCGCTGATCGGGCTGAATGACGATCTGACCGATGGAGACCGGCGTGTTCGGACTTGTGGAAGGCAGGGTCTGGATGCGGCGCAGGATCGCTTGAATCCGCGAGATCAGCTCTTGCGGGCTGAAAGGCTTCGTCATGTAATCGTCGGCACCGTTATCGAGCCCGGCGATTTTGTCGGACAAGTCCTGCATCGCCGTCAGCATAATGATCGGCACGAGATTGTTCTGGCCGCGCAGCTTGCGGCACACTTGAATGCCGTCCATCTTGGGCAGCATCAGGTCAAGCACGATCAGATCGGGGCGGAAATGCTGAATCGCCTGGAATACCGCTTCACCGTCATAGACGCAGTGCACTTCGAAGCCGACCAGCTTCAGGTTGAATTCTATGAGCATCGAAATTGAAGGTTCGTCGTCAACGACAAGAATTTTCTTCTTCATCATTTCGGATAGTCTCCTTTGTAGTCGCTTGGATAAGTTCATTATCTCAGAGCACTATCATCTTCGTATTAAGAAAAGGTAAAACGTATGTAAAATTAATGAGGCATACAGGAGGAAAACGGAGCAGCATGGCTTTTCATATCGTACTGGTAGAGCCGGAAATTCCGGCCAATACGGGGAATATCTCCAGAACGTGCGCCGCGACCGGCACTTGGCTGCACTTGGTTCGTCCGCTAGGCTTCAATACCGACGACCGGACCCTCAAGCGTGCGGGACTGGACTATTGGCACGCCGTCAAGCTGGAGTATCACGATTCGTTTCAGGAAGTGAAGGACAAATACAAGGACGGCCGCTTCTTTTTTGCCACGACCAAGGCCTCTAAAGTTTACACGGATTTGACATTTCAAGATGGCGATTTTCTGGTCTTCGGCAAAGAGACGAAAGGGCTTGCCCCGGAGATTTTAGCCGAGCACCCGGATTCGCTTATGCGGCTGCCGATGACGGACGCTGTTCGTTCGCTGAACTTGTCCAATGCCGCGGCGATCGTTCTGTTTGAAGCGCTCCGGCAGACCGGATTTCCAGAATTGTCCTGAAACCTGCCCATTCGTTACGAAAATGCGACACTCATAGAAATCAACGGAGAAAACTCGCAATTATGGGAAGGAATTTTAACATCAGCGTCGAACTATATGGAGGGCAAGCGTAATCGTGCGAAAGTGAGGTGAATTGATGATGAAACCGGCAGGAGTAGTAAGAAAAGTCGACCAGCTCGGCAGAATTGTACTCCCGAAATCGCTGCGCAAAAGATACCAAATGAACGAAGGCGATCCTGTTGAAATATTGGTAAGCGGTGATCATATCATTCTGGAGAGGTATCGTCCCCGCTGCGTATTTTGCGGCTCAATGGAGCAAGTGAGTGATTTCAAGGAAAGACACATCTGCGCCGAATGTCTGGTCGAGATGCATCAGTTAAAAGGGTAATTCGCGCGGCTGCGCAGGGTTAGCCCGCAAATGGCAAAGCACGGTCGGATCGTTCCGTAAAAGGACGCCGGCCGTGCTTTTTTGTCTGCTGGAAGCCGTTTAAAGCTTTTCCTCCGCCGGGGGCGCGGACAGGCTGTTTCTTTTTTTACGGACCCACTTGCGCAGCTCTTTGGTGTTGCCGTTTTTCTGATAAATGGCGATCAACCGGTCATAATACAAGGTTTCGTCCGCCAAGCCGTGCTGCAACCCGCTAAGCAGGAATGGAATGGCTTGGCTGCTTTTTCCGGTCAGCGTGCAGTAATCGGCCGCCCATAAGGTGATGCCTTCCCATAGCTGCTCGACTTTTTCTTTCAACGATAAGGCAAAAGGATCGTAGCATCCCGGCATGAGCTTGCCGCTGAGCCGGCTAAGCAAATCTTCGCACAGCCCGTATTTCACCTCGCTATCCTGCTCTGCGGCGACCTGCTGCAGATCGTTCAGAAATTCCATTAAATCGCAATCGACAAGATAATGAAGCTTGACGACATCTCTTCCGATCGTCAGGCACGGCTTGTCCGTATCATTCGTCTCCAGCAGCTTGGAGAAATGACTCAAGTAGACGCGCAAATTCCGCATCGCATTCGGATGCTCGACTTCCGGGAAGAGAGCTTCGCACAGCTGCTCCCGCGTAGCGGTGGGATGAAAGGCCAGATAGATCAGCAGGCTTTTGGCGTACCGGGTATTCCAGCCGCCCGTTACGATCCGGTCGTTCAGCCAGACTTCGAACTTGCCCAAGCAGCGGATGCGTATCCGGTTTCCGTCCCATTGCTCGTAGCCCTGTTTGGTCAATTGCTGCACGTGCTGCCGCAGCTCGCGGTTGATGGCGTTATTCCGTTGCCCGGGTAGCGGCTTGCGGCTAAAGGCATCGATCCAGTCGGCCGCATAAATCGGCTGATCGACGAACACCAGGCTCGAGGCGTCGGGGACGACCAAGAAGCCCGTCGACTCCAGCTGCGCATGCGTCAGACCGGCCAGCGCCGGCGTGAAGACAGGGTCCTGCTCGCCGGAGAGCAGCAGTATAGGCTTTTGGAGGACGAGATAATCTTTCGGAAATAGGGGCTTCATCGCCAGCTCCACCATTTGAACATAAGTGGGGGGATGGACCCGTTCAAAGGCTTGCACGATTCGCTGCGTCAAGACCGCATCCGTGTGCTTGACGGACATGCGCTTCGCCATCGCTTCCCCAAGCGTCTGACGTGCTGCTTTCTTGGCAAGGGAAACACGCAGCTTGTATTCTTTATGAAGCGAGGCAAGCGGAAGGTGGGCAAATGGCGAGATCAGGATGAGGCTTTCAACCATCGAGCCGTACGCCGATGCGAACTGAACGGCGAGGTGCGCCCCGAAGTCGTGACCCAGCAGGGTGACACGGTCTAATCGCAGCGAACGCAGCAGAGCATGGAGTTCTCCGGTCAGCAGCTCCCAAGAAATGTCCGGGTGTCCTTCGCTGCTTTGTCCGTGGCCTCTTAAATCGTACAAGAGGACGGAATAGCGCCATTCGAGAAGCGGGACAATGGACTGCCAGAAGGTAGAGTTCAATCCGGCGCCGTGGATCATAACCAAAGTTTTCGCTCCCTTGGCGGGGCATTCGTAATGCTCGTAATACATCAGAGAATCGGCGGAAATGAAAAACGACATAAGTCCAAAGTCCCCCTATGGGATTCAAATTTTCATTTAAATTAGTCTAATAGGACTAGGTCTTTGGATATTATATCAAATGTTTAGCCAAAATTTAATAAAGCTAGGGGAAAATTTATGAATTCTTTTGGTTTTGTAACCATTCTGTAACGCTCGCTGTGCTAGAATGCCAAGTAAGGAATGAATACACTCTTCGGTCAAGCTCATACAAAATCATACTAAAACCATATAGAGGTGGACTTGTCAGGATGGAGCGAATCGAAATGACTACTGGAGATGAAACCGTTATACATTTGGAGATCCGTGAAGTAATGAGGCAGCTTGGACTCAATCCGCTCGATTGGCAAAAGTTCGGCAGCAGTCCGATCCCCCTTGACCAGACTTCGCAGCCCGATGCGGAGAATGAAGACACACGTTAGCCGATGGTTCTATTTTTTTATAGTGATAGATACAAATTGTATCTGCGGAGTATGAAAACGGGTTGAAAGATGCCGGCCGCAAATGCAATCAGGTGCTGTAACGAACCTTGATTGATCCGGAAGCCGCATCTCTCAACCCGCAGGCGAAGGGAAGCGTATGATTAAAGTCCCTTGGTTTTGTCATCATTGTATGCGGCTGTAAGCATCGAGACAATGAACAGAAGAAAAACCACGATAACGATCCAAAATGTGACTGACATTTACTCAGCACCTCCCGCCTATATTATAACCAACCCATTGGCAAAAGAAAACGCTAAATATGTGAATTTTACTTGAAAAACAAGAAGTGTGTCGCCAGCGGCCGCAGGCGCCCTCCGGCATCGGACGGCCGGTTGATCACCTGTCCGTCATAGATCAAGCTTGACGATCCGCCCCCGTCCAGATTGTAGGCGTCTTTGACGCCGAGTGCGACCAGCTTGTCCTGAAGCTCCGGCAGCGTGGCGCCGGAATGGCCGTTTTCGTCGTTGCCGTCCGTCACCATAAAGAGCAACTGATCGTTCTTAAAGCTGCCGACCACCGTCCGCGGCGCACGGGCCGGGGAGGTCAGCCACTGATTCGGAATGTTCTGCTTCTTCCCGTCCTGGAGTAGGATCGGCACGAATGTCGCCCCGAAGGACGGCTTCAGCTTGTCCAAATCTTCTTGTCGCGAAAACTTGCCGCCGATCAGCTTCCGATCGGTGCTGATCCCGATGAACGCCAGATCCTCGAACGTCGGCTCGAAGCCGTAGACATACTTGCCTCCGAGCACCGTCGTGCTCAGCGGGAACCGCTTGCCGGTTTTGTTGTCATCGGCGAAGCCTCCGGCATTGATCCCGGCGACAGCGCCATAGCGGCGTACCGCTTCCATCGTCGTTTCGCTGCCCCCGACCTTGTCTTTTCCCAGCACCATTTTCATGCCTTTGTCCGTTTTCAGATCCACTTTGAGCGCGTAGCCTTTATACCTCGGTTCCGTAAACGTATATAATTTCAGATCGACGTTGGACGTTGTCGTGGCGCGGTTGACCTTGCCGCCGAGCTTGGCGCCGATCCGCGAATCGAAGATGGCCGCCGGGCGCGCAGCCGCCGATTCCGCCGTTTGTGTCATTGCGGCAGCTTCGGCCGAGCTTTTGGAGTACAGCTCGTAGTATTTCTCGATCGTCGACCGGGTTTGCGCCGCGTCGGCCTTTGTTTTGTCCAGCTTGGCAAGGACGTTCTGCCAGTCATCGCCGGCTTTCCACGAAGCGCCGGGAGCCCCGGCGAATGGGGATAGCTCGACCGAAACGCCCGCGATAAGCAGAAACAGCAGCAAACCGATAAACGGCGCGCACACCAGCAGCATCGTCCGGTTAATATGTTGAATCGGAATCATGGCTTTCGGAGTTCACTGTCCTTTCGTCCGTGCAATCTATTGCAGCGCATCCAGCTGCTTCTTCAAGTCTTCGAGCTTGTTTTTCACTTCGGCAAGCTGCGTATAGAGCTGGTTGCTGTTGTCCGTCTTGCTGCTGGCGCTGTCTTTAGTAAAGGCGAGCAGCTCGTTCACCGCATCGACCTTCGTCTGCAGCTTGGCCATTTCGCCGGTCATGTTATCTTTAAGCTCGGCGATCTGCTTCTGGTATTGCTCCTGCACGGCGGCAAGCTGCTCATTCGTTTGAGCGGCGAGCTCTTCCTTGAGCTGCCGCTTCAAATGATCGGTATAAAGCTTGGCGCCCCATGCGCCCGAGCCGACAAGTACGGCCCAGACCAGCGCCAGAATCAGATACGTTTTCCTCGTCGGTTTTCTCGGCTTGACGTTGCGCGGAGCGGACGGTTGTCCCGCCGGCTCGATCTGCATACTCATGGTTGGTTCACCTTCCTGTACTCGTTAGGGGAGACGCCAACCGTTTTCTTGAACACTTTGCTGAAATATTTCTCGTCGTCGTAGCCGACCATGGCGGCGATCTGGGAAATGCGAAGATTCGGGTTCAAAAGCAGCAGCTTAGCCTTATCGATGCGGATGCCGCTGATGTAATCGGATAAATTCACATGAAATTCCTGCTTGAACTTACGGGAAATATATTCACGACTCAAGTAAAAATGGTTGGCGATTTCCTGCAATGTAATGTCCTGATGGTAATGATTTTGAATAAACTTGGCAATTTCAAAAATAACGTTGCTGTCCTGCCGCTGATGCGACAGCAGCAGCCGCGAAAGCTCGGACAAGCTGCGGACGAGCTGCTGCTCCCAGCGGTCGAGGGACAGAAAGCCTTCCTCGTCCAGAGGAACGATGAAAGGTGCGCTGTGCTCCTCCTCGCCGCGGAGCCCGTCGCCCTCGAACAGCTCGGACAGCCAGCGGCTGCGCACGACATTGTATTCGTGCCACCAATGCTCGAGCTGCTCCATGTCGATATAATCCAGCTTGCGCACGTCCGCGAACCACGCGGCAACCGCGCGGCGGATCTGCTCCTCGCTGCCGCTCTGCACCGAGAGCCGGATCGGTTCGGCGTAATCCGTAAAAGAAAGCTGCCGGCTGCTTGTCGCCGCCGCTGCGGGTCCGGCGATCAGCGTGCGCTTCTCCCGGATCAGCAGATTCCGTCTGCGAAGCACCTGCCGGGCTTCAAGATAAGCGGCTGTCAGTCCTTCGGGGAACGGATGCACCCGGCTAACGCCCGTATCGAAGCAACTGCGGACCGTGTCCCGGATCCCTTCCCGAATGCGTTCGAGCAATGCTTGCGTCTGGTCCAGGCCGCCATAGAGCAGCAGGATCGCTTCAGTGTCGCTGTTCCAATACCGGTAGGCAATGCCTAGCCGGGGACCTCCGGACGCGCGCGCGGACAGCAGCTCGTTGCAGATGTTTGTGAGCGAGAAAAAGAGCAGCTCGTAATCGGCCATAAACTTGTCCTTGAAGCTGAGGCTCATCGTATCCAGACTCAAGATGGCGATCCGGCATTCTTTTACCGAAGGTCCGAGCCCAAACTCCGCGTCCAACGCTTTGGCGTGCTGGAAGTACAGCTTCGGTTCGGTCAGCAGGTTGGACAAAATTTTGTCCCAATAGACCGGCTTGAGCTGATTCATCTCGATATTTCGCGCCTGCTGCAGGCGGCGATCCGATTCTTCGCGCCGGATGGAGGACACCGCCTTCTCCACCGCGGCCGCCAATTGCTCGTGATCGATGGGCTTCAAGATGTAATCGACGCCCCCGTATTGAACGGCGTGCCGGACGAGCTCGAATTCGTCGTGCCCGCTGATGACGATCGTTTTTCCGGACGGGTATTGGCCTTGCAGCCATTCCATCAGCTCCATGCCGCTCTTGACGGGCATCATCATGTCCGTAAAGATGAGCTGCGGCCGATGCTCCTCGATTTGGCGGACGGCGTCCAGCCCGTCCTGGGCTTCCAGCACCTGATCGATGCCGAAGTCGCTCCATCGGACGAGCAGCTTGATCGCTTCCCGCACGTGCTTTTCATCATCGACGATGATGGCTTTCATAGCTCCCCGTTCTCCTTCATATGCATGGGCATAAGGATCGTTACCTTGACGCCGTAAGGCTTGTGATGCTCGATCCTCATGTCTGCTTCATGGTTGTAATAGAGCCGCAGACGCGATACCACATTGATCAGACCGATGCTGTCTTCTTCCTGCAGATGCTCGGACGGCGAACCGAGTCGCGCATTCAGGCGCTGCAGCTCTTCCTCCGCCATCCCTTTCCCGTTGTCCGCCACCGTCACTTCCATGCGCCCGTCTTCCGCCACGCGGCTCGCGATCAGCAGTTTTCCCGCATTTTGTCCCGAGTCGAAGCCATGCTTAAAGTAGTTTTCCACGATCGGCTGCAGGATCATCTTGGGCACGGGGACCTGGAGGGTGTCTGCGTCAATGTCGTATTCCACGGTTAATTGATGTTCAAAACGCTGCATCTGCAGCTCCATATAGGAGCGGACATGCTTTACTTCGCTGTCAAACGGAACGATGGCAACGCTGGTATTCATGCTGTAGCGCATCATTTTGGCCAGCGACGACAGAAGCGAATAAATTCGCGGCGCATCGTGCTGCAAGGCAAGCGTTCCGATCGACTGCAGCGAGTTGTACAAGAAGTGCGGGTTAATTTGCGCCTGCAGCGCCTTCAGCTGATTCGTCTTGTTGGCCAGCTCCAGCTTGTACTCCTGCGTGATCAAATTGTTGATCGTCTGCATCATGATGCGGAAGCGATTCGCGAGAATGCCGAACTCGTCGTTTCCTTTGACGTGAATATCGACCTGCATGTTGCCGGATTGAATTTTTCCGATATATCCGATCAGCTTTTTGATCGGCGCGGTAAAGCGGAACGAAATGTACAGCGTGGCGGAAATGACCACCACAAGGAACCCGATCAAAATCAGCGTATTGATTTCGGTCAGCTGTCTGGCGTTGCTGTACAGCCGGTCGTATGGAATGCGCTTAACGAGCGTCCATTCCATATAAGGCGTCGTCATGCGCTCGTACATTTGAATGCCTTTGAATTCGCTGCTGTCCGTTTCGAAGCTTCCGCTCGGTTCGGACAAGCCGAGCAGGTGGGTCACCCAAGGCTCGTCGATCTGCATTCCGGCCGGCCCGGGGCCGTACACGACCCGACCTTGCTTGTCCAAAATGTAAAGCTGCTCTTCTCCTTTTTGATAAAGCTGCTCGCAGATGGAAGAGAGCATGTTCAAGTTAAAGTCAATCGATAAAATGCCGAAGTTTTTCATGGTCACGGCATTGACAACTTTCCGGTGGAGACTGATCGCGGGCGCCGGAGGCACCGGACCGAAGCCGCTCGTTCCGTACAAATGGCTCGGGTGCGTCGGCTCCAAAGTGACATCCCACGTCCGGCTGACGGGAGGAATGAATTTCTTCCCGGTCGTTTCGTTGCGGTAAATGTTCCCTTGCGTCCACAGGTACGATTTATCCGTTTCGGCGATGTACAGGTATACCTGCTGGATATCCTTCACGGCGTTGGCGATGCTCTGCAGCCCCCGGACGATCTCGTTGCGGCTCGTGTAGTCGGCGGCCCCGGCTTCAATCGCTTCATAAAAATCAATGTCGTTATATACCGTGAGGGAGGCCTGATGAATGCCGTTCAAATAATTGATAATGTTCGTCTTGCCTTGATAGATCAAGTTGGAATTCGTCTGGAGCGTCTCCCGGGTAATATTTTGCTTCGTAAAATAGTACGTCATGACGATGGAAGTGGAAATCGGCAGTATGGTGGCCGCAAGCAAAAACATAATCAGTTTATTCCGGATGCTGTTACGGATCATCGCGATTCCCTCCACGCAAATGTCGGCGCCATTATTGTACCAGTTGAGGTCAATAAATTCCACCTGATACGTCACCAGAATGCGTGTTCTTTACTTTTGGAGGCTTATATACTGGGGGTATACTTTCAGCTTGGCCTGCGAATTGTAAGAAATAAAGGGGGAAAATCCATGAAAGCGAAACAGCGGCTATCCGGCATGCTCCAGCAAACCGTCTTTGTCGGCCCGGCCTTTCTGTTCTTCAGCCTCATTGTCCTTGTTCCGTTTCTCATGAGCATGTATTATTCGTTCACGGAATGGAACGGGGTCACGTCGAACGTCAAATGGATCGGCCTCGACAACTTTAAACAAATCCTGACGACGGATAAAGATTTCCATAAAGCGTTCTGGTTTACGACGCGGTTCACCGTGACGAACGTCATTCTCGCGAACCTGCTCGGCTTCGGGCTGGCGCTGCTGCTGTCCCAGGCGCTCAAAACGCGGAACGTGCTGCGGACGGTCTTCTTCCTGCCGAACGTCATCGGCGGGCTGCTGCTCGGGTTCATCTGGCAGTTTATTTTCATTAAAGGGTTCTCGACCATCGGCGAGCTGACCCAAATCGCCTTCTTCCAGCTCCCGTGGCTCGGAGATGCCCCGACGGCGTTCTGGGGACTCATTATTGTAAGCGTATGGCAAACGGCCGGTTACTTGATGGTCATTTACATCGCCGGCTTGGCGAACGTGCCGAAGGAGCTGACGGAAGCGGCGACCATCGACGGGGCCACCCGCTGGCAGGCGCTGCGCCATATTACGATCCCGATGATCATGCCTTCGGTTACCGTCTGCTTGTTCCTGACGATCTCCTGGGCGTTCAAAATGTACGATCTGAACGTATCGTTGACGCAGGGCGGACCGTTCAACTCGACGCAGTCCGTGGCGCTCAATATTTATGAAGAAGCGTTCCGCAACAACCGCTACGGCTTAGGAACGGCGAAGGCCTTTATTTTCTTCATCGTGGTGGCACTCATTACGCTCGTTCAAGTGTCCCTCACGAAGAAAAAGGAGGTTGAAGTCTAATGGAAGCGTCCAAAAGCTATAATCTGCGCACCTTCGCCCTGGAGCTGTTAGCCATTGTGCTTGCCCTGCTTTTCTTGGTGCCGTTCTATTTCGTTATCGTCAACTCGATGAAATCGTTCGGGGATCTGCTGGTCAATTCGGCGAACTTGCCGAAATCGATCAACTTCGACAACTACGTCAAAGTATGGGGCATCATGAAATTTCCGAAAGTATTTACGAACTCGCTGATTATTACCGTTTTCAGCAATCTGGGGCTTGTGGTGATCGGCTCCATGGCCGCTTACCGGCTGGTGCGGTTTCCCTCGAAGTTCAACAATCTGCTGTTCCTGGCCTTCGTGGCGGCGATGGTTATCCCGTTCCAATCGATCATGATCCCGCTCGTCAAAGTGGCAAGCGAGGTGGGCTTGATGGATAGCAAGCTCGGACTGATCTTCTGTTATTTCGGCTTCGGGATTTCGATGACCGTATTTTTGTATCACGGCTTCGTCAAGGCTATTCCCCGGGAAATCGAGGAATCTGCGACCGTGGACGGCTGCACGCCCTACGGCGTGTTCTGGAAAATTATTTTTCCGCTGCTGAAGCCGATGAGCGTTACGATTATTCTGCTCAACAGCTTGTGGATTTGGAACGACTTCCTGCTGCCACTGCTCGTGCTGAACAGCCCGGATCTGCGGACGATTCCGCTGGCCACGTATTCGTTCTTCGGCCAATATACGAAGCAGTGGGATATGGCGCTGGCCGCGCTCGTACTCGGTGTCATCCCAATCGTTGCTTTCTTCCTGGCGATGCAGAGGTTTATTATCGAAGGGATTACGGCCGGATCGGTCAAAGGCTGACAACAAATGGTAATGTAAGCGGTTGTTCAAAATGTTCCACCTTTTCGTTCAATATAGTACGTGTTCGAAAGGCGGGGCATTTTATACAATACAAATGAAACGAACAGACAAACAGCAGCATCAAATAAGGGAGGTTACATCATGAAAATGAACAAGGTTGCGAGCGCCGGAATGGCAGCGGTTATGCTGATGTCGCTCATCGCGGGCTGCGCGAAAAAAGAAGAAGCGCCAAGCGGAACGAACGCCGGAGGCGGTGCGGCTGGAGGCAAAGCCGTAACGCTGAAAATGTTCCAGTTCAAGGTCGAAATTGCGGAACCGCTTGCCAAGCTGGCGGCCGAATACGAGAAGCAAAACCCGGGCGTCAAAATCCAAATCGACACGGTCGGCGGCGGCGCGGACTACGGCGCGGCGCTGATGGCGAAATTCAACTCCGGGGACAAGCCGGACATTTTCAACAACGGCGGCTTCTCCGATTTGGACAAGTGGATCGAGCATTTGGAAGACTTGTCTGACCAGCCTTGGGTGAAGGATCTGGTGCCGGTTTCTAAAGAGCCGATGACCAAAGACGGCAAGCTGTACGGCCAGCCGCTGAACCTGGAAGGCTACGGCTTCCTGTATAACAAAGACTTGTTTGCCCAAGCCGGCATCACCGAGCTGCCGAAAACGTTGACGCAGCTTGAAGACGCAGCGAAAAAGCTGCAATCCAAAGGCACTACGCCGTTCGTGAACGGCTACGCCGAATGGTGGGTGCTCGGCAACCACTTCGTGAACCTGCCGTTCGCTTATCAGAAAGACCCGAACGCGTTCATCGGCGGCCTGAACAAAGGCACGGGCAAAATTCCGGGCGACCCGGTGTTCGACAACTGGGTGAAGCTGTTCGATCTGCAGCTCCAGTATGGCAACAAGAACCCGCTGCAAACCGACTATAAAACGCAGGTGACCGAGTTCGCTACTGGCAAAGCGGCGATGACGCAGCAGGGCAACTGGACGCAATTGCAGCTGACGCAAACGAACCCGAACCTGAAGGTCGGCTTCCTGCCGATGCCAATCTCCGACGATCCTGCAGCGAACGACAAGCTGCCGGTCGGCGTGCCGAACAACTGGGTAATCAATAAAAATTCCCCGAACAAGGAAGAAGCGAAAAAGTTCCTGAACTGGCTCGTGACTTCGGATATCGGCAAAAAGTACATGGTGGAAGAATTCAAGTTCATCCCGGCCTTCACCAACATCCAGGGCGACGAGAAAATTCTCGGACCGCTGGCTGCCGATCTGATGAAATACAGCAAAGAAAACAAAACGCTGAGCTGGAACTGGTTTAAATTCCCGGGCGGCGAAGCGTCCAGCAAAAAGTTTGCTTCCACGATGCAGGCGTATGTCGCGAAGCAAAAAACGAAAGATCAAATGCTGACGGAATTCCAGCAAACTTGGGATAGCCTGAAGAAATAAGTTTGTTTGAAAAATCAAGGCACCTGCCCTGGCGGGCGGTGCCTTGATTTTTTGTGCTTTGGCGGAATGTCTGGCGCTATATTTCGGCGCGGTAATTGTTGCCGAGGCGATCGCCGAGCCCGAAGTAATGGCGGAAGTTGTAGATCAGCGGGTTCCAGCGGGAAGGGTCGATATGGTCGCTGCCCGTCTTCTTCACGATGTCCGGGAGAGCGTGGATTTGCACCGCTTCGGTTTCGACGATGGCAAACATCGGAGCATAATCCGGGAACGTAATCTTCTTGACGGTGCATTCGATTTGCAGCGGGCATTCCGCGATTCGCTGAGGTTTAACGGACAGCGAAGCAGCCGGCGTAAGCCCGGCGGCGGTGAATTTATCCGGCTCGTAACAGTAGCCCATCTGCGCTTTGTAGTCCGGCACCGGATGTTTTCCGGTGAGCGAGCCCAGCTTTTCGACATGCTGCCACATGGCGGCGTCGGGGACGTTGACGACCAGCTCCGGCGTCCTCTGCAGGTTGTCGATGCCTTGGCCGCCGAAGCCCATGCCGAGCACCAGATAACGTCCGAGCGCCCAGGACGAAGAAAGGGGACTGATATTGGTCGTACCGTCTTCGTTCAGCGTCGTAGAGAGAATAACGGGCATGCCGTAGTATAAAATTTTTGGCTGAATGTTCAGATGGCTTGCTTCCGTAAGGGATACTTTTGTGTTCATGCTTCATTACCTCCGATGATTGTCATAGTCCGACAGGAATTCAGGAAAACCGCTTCTAGCTCATTGTAATTCATGGACGTTTCCATTATCATCGAAATGTGGAATGCAATGAAAAGGAGGACTACGATGAGTCTGAATCGGAATGTATCATCCATCGCTTCGCTGATTAGCGACCCGTCCCGGGCGGCCATCCTGCTGCATCTGCTGGACGGCCGCTGCCATCCGGCCGGGGATTTGGCAGCCGCAGCGGGAATTACGCCGCAAACCGCCAGCTTTCATTTGGCCAAAATGGCGGAGCTCGGAATTGTAACGGTAGAAAAGCACGGCCGGCACCGGTATTACCGGATTGCGCAGGCGAGCGATGCGGAAATGATCGAGCAGCTGCTTTCGTTTGCCGGGCCGGCGCCTGTCGTTTCGTTACGGCAATCGGACCAAATGAAAAAGCTGCGCCACGCCCGGATGTGCTACGACCATTTGGCAGGGGAAGCGGCGGTTCGCATCGCGGAATCGCTGCAAAGAGCAGGGCATTTGCAGAAAGACGGGCTGCAGCTTCACGTTACGGCTTCCGGCGAACGTTTTTTTGCGGATTTCGGTTTGGACTTGCCGCAGCTTCGCAAGAAGCGGCGGGCGTTCTCCCGCTGCTGTCTCGATTGGACGGAACGCGAGCACCATTTGGCCGGCGCCCTCGGGCAAGGGCTGACCGAGCGGATGTTTGCGATGGACTGGTTTCGCCGGGAGGAGCAAAGCCGGGCCGTGCGAATCACGCAGGAAGGAAGGCAAGGCATGGCGGAGCGGTTTGGAATTCGGCTGGATTAAACCTGCGGCCGGTACAGCGGTGCATCCAACCGACAAGGGACGGGGAAAAGGCTAATAACGGGAGGTTGACCAGGGTCCCATCCCGCTGCTGGCGAAAAATGACCGTATACGCTTGCAATCGCGCTTGTTTGCGGTTTCACAAACGGCTCCTCCCGCTGATACAATGGTCGTAAAATCGATGTTGAGCGAACGGAGGGCTATAGGCGCCTCCTGTTTGCCGGGAGAGGCGGTCCAGGCTCGGATGGGGTTACGACTCGGAGAAGCGGTCAGGCATTGGGCGGAGTCGCGGAAGACGGCGGTGCCGGAAGAAAAGAGGCTGTCGGCGGAGGCCGTCGCTTCGCTCTTTATTCATTTTTGCTTTCAATTCGGAGCTTCGATGTCGGGTGTCTTTTTGACGCTGTACTTGTGGCGGCTGACCCATAGCCTCGAAATTAACGGGGCATACTTTGCGATTAACTATGCGGTGGCGCCGCTGGCATTCGCGCTCGGCGGCTGGATGATCAAGCGCAAGGACCGCATGGTTACTTACCGGCTGGGCATTGCGATGATTGCGCTGTTTTATTTGTCCGTTGTCTTCTCCGGGGAGCTGGTGGCTCGATATTATGTGCTCTTTGCCGTGCTGAACGGCATCGCGAGTTCGTTTTACTGGGTAGGTTATCTGACCTTGATGTATGATGTCACGACGGACCGGAACCGTATCCGGTTTCTCGCGATCAATATGATAACGTTTACGCTCGGCGGGCTGATCGGACCGGCCTTGGCCGGATTCCTCATTCGGCAATTCGAGGGCTTGCAGGGCTATACGATCGTTTTCGGCATCTCGTTCCTCATGTTTTTGCTGGCGGCGCTTGGCAGCTTCAAGATCCCGATGAAAGCTTCGCACCATAAAGCGTATTATTTGAAATACGTCGGTCTGCTAATGCGCAAAAACCGGGACTGGACCTATTCGCTAATCGCCTTTTTGGTTATGGGGCTGTTTCAGGGGCTGATGCTGTTTTTGCCGAATATTTTGCTTTTTCAGATCGTCGGCCGGGAAGATTTGGTCGGTTACCTGGGGGTATTGTACGCCAGTCTCGGCATCGGCACGGGGATGTTCATTTCCCGTTACGGCACCGAATCCAAGGCGAAAGCCTTTATGTTCATCTCGACCGTAGGGTTCGTAATCGGCACGGCGTTCATTTTGTGGAAACTGACGCTGGGGACCGTTATCGCTTTTATGATCATTTATTCCATCTGCGCGCCGCTGCAGGGCAACACGATCACTTCGTACTATTACCGGCTGATCGGCGTGCTGCCGCTCAAAGGCCAGCTTCGCGTCGAGTCGGTCGTGATGCGCGAGACGTTCTTGAACGGGGGACGCGTCGCATCAATCGGCCTGCTTGTCTGGCTTACAAGCGCCGCAGGCAGCCAGGTGCTTCCCTGGGTGCTGGCGGCAACGGCTGCGCTGCAAATCGGGCTGGTCTGGCTGCTGAGCCGACGCGCGGATGAAGAGCCAGCTTTGGACGCGGCTCCGGCAGTGCACGGTCCCGGCTCGGAGAGCGGCTCCCGCACCGGGATGAAAGCTTCCTCTTGATTAAAGGGGAAGCTTTTTTTGTGCCGCTTAGGAAACGGATGGAATGGAATCAAGGACCGTGGGGGGATGCTAACGGTAACGAACAACGAAGGGGCGTATATATCATGTACGATTGCATCGTCGTCGGAGGGGGCATCGCCGGCTTGCAGGCGGCCATTCAGCTTGGACGGTACCGGCATCGCGTGCTGGTGATCGACAAAGGACGAGGGCGCTCAACGCTGTGCCGAAGCTACCACAATGTGCTCGGTTGGCCCGATGGAGTATCCGGCCAAGAGCTTCGCCATCTCGGACGGCAGCATGCCGAACGGCTCGGGGTGGAATTTCGCCGCGATGAGGCAGTGGCGGCGGCAAGGAACGGCCGAGGCTTTCAGATTGCGCTTGCCGATGGGGGTGGAGCCGTCCACACCGAGACGCTGCTTGCGGCAACCGGCGTACTGGACCGTTTCCCGCCTTTGCCCGGGCTGGAACAACGCCTTGGGATCAGCGTGTACGTGTGCCCAGACTGCGACGGCTACGAGGTCGCCGGGAAGCGGACCATTGTGATGGGATCGGGAGATACGGGAGCGGGAATGGCGCTTGCCCTGCGCTATTGGACCGATCGGATCGTATACGTTAATCACGAACGGCAAGCGGTCGGTAGCGGGCATGCGGACAAGTTGAAGGAAGCGGCCATACCGCATGTTGAAGCGGAAATCACCGAGGTGCTCGGCGGGCCGGATGCCCGGTTCGACGGAGTACGCTTGTCGGATGGCCGGACGATCGAGGGAGAGCGCGGCTTTATCGCTTTTGGAGGCAATGAAGTGCACACCGGATGGACGTCGGCGCTTGGCGTCGAACGGTTGGAAAACCGTCATATCGTCACCGATCCGCGCACCAAGATGACGAACGTTCCCGGCGTCTGGGCGGCAGGAGATATCGGAGTACACTCGGAGCAGGTCACGATCGCGATGGGCGAGGGCTCGCAGGCGGCGATTTGGATTCATAAAGAGCTCCTAAAGAGGAAAACGAATACCCCGGTCTTCGTTTAAGCCGCACCGCATAAGTAAAGGACCAAAGCCGTCTCCGCTTAGGGGGATCGCTTTGGTCCTTTGCGTTTTGCACTCCGATCACGGAAGGAGATGTTAGGATTTGGACGGTTCCAGCAGCCGCTTCCAGGCTTTCATCGATGCTTCTCCGTTGACGAACAGCCGTTTCAGCTTGAGCGGGTCCTGATCGGACGAAGCCCACCCCTGATCGATGGTGAACGCATACCGGAATTTATTTTCTTTTAGCAGATTCAAGGTCGTCCGGTTGGACTCGCCATACGGATAACAAAAAATATCGGCCGTCGTGCCGAGCTGTTCCTCGATCAGCCGCCTGGATTCGGTAATTTCATACGTTTGCTTCTTGACGCTCAGCTTCGGTAAGTTCGGGTGGCTCATACTGTGAGGCTGAATGTCCCAACCCGCTTCTTTCATCGCTTTGACCTGCTCCCAATCCAAATAATAACCGTCGCCTACAAACCCCGGGACCATAAATAATGTGGCGTTAAATTTCAACTTCTTGAGCAGCGGATAGGCGTGTTCATAGTTGTCCGCATAGCCGTCGTCAAACGTGAGCAGGATCGGTTTTTCCGGCGGTTTTTCTTTGCCTCCGAGGATATCGGTGAATTGTTGAAGCGTGAGCGTCGTATAGCCTTCGTCAGCCAAGTAGCGCATCTGCTCTTCGAATTTGTCCGGGGCGATGGTCGCCCGGTTGCCGGGATCGACGGTAATGCTGTGGTAATTGAGCACGGGGATGCGAATGGAAGAAGCGGCTTGCGCAGACGGCGGGTTGGCAGGAGGGAAGAGTGACAATGTTGACGCAAGCATAGCAAGACATAACGCGAAGAGAGCCCGAACGAACGGTTTCATGGCGCACGTCCTTTCTGCACGGTAGTCTATCACTCTATACATACCCGCTGCCCGAACGATTTATGCATTTTGCAGGACTGGGACTTGCGGAGCTTCGGCGGTATCCGACTCCGCGACCGGTAAGTAAGCCTCTACGACATGAGCAAAAGTTTGCAGCTCCGCTTCTCCCTGCGGGGTGAGCTTGTATACGCCGCGGGCTACGCGTTCGAACCAGAGGTATACGTTTTTCTGGAGCATGCCTGCGGCCTGGGCGTTGCCTGTCAGGTCGCGCAGCTGTTTGGGGCTCATAGGGCCATGGGTGCGCAGCAGCGCCGCGAGATGAAGCGATTTTTCGCGGTAAGCGGTGACGAGCTTTCGCTTGGTGCTGCCGCCGACGTTATAATCCGCGTGGCGTTCCTGAAACTCCTGCATCAGCTTGCCGGCCGCATATTTGTTATGTCTGGGCATTTTGAGCGGCATCGCGAGTCCGGACCCGTCCGGCGGATGACATTCGACCTCGACCCGCGGCTTGCGCGTTTTATAGAATTGCACGGCGATCATGCCGAGACCGAGCATACCGCACAGTCTGCGGAGCTCCGGCCAGCTGGCGCCGTGCGGCGCACGTCCCTTGGCCGGCCGCTCGAAAGCGACGTATACGTGACGGCTGATCTTCAGACGGTCGATCGCTTGTAGCAGGAGCGGGATCGAGAAGCTTTTTTTCAATTCGACGATAACCGGGGGCTCCTCCTCGCGGATGGCGACCAGATCGCAATGACGTACCTCGCCGCGCACGGTGTAACCGAGCTGCTCCAAGTAAGCTTTAACGGGGGCGTACAGCTCCGTTTCACTTTTGATAGCCAAGGGGCCGCGCCTCCTTTTTTCTTGGGGTGATAGGGTAGTGTAATTATACCATACCTTGGGAGGGGAGGAGGGAGGAAAGGAGCATACCGTAGTTTTGAGCTAAAACGCTTGCAGTGCAGCGGACATTTGTGTAACAATACATGGTAAAGTGTTCAGGGATTTAGATCGGGGGCTTTATGGAACAAGAGAAGCTAAAAAAAATGATCGAGGCCGCCAAGCTTTACTATTTGTTGGATTACAGCCAACAGGATATCGCGAACAAACTGGAGGTTTCCCGGCCGACCGTCTCCCGTTTGCTGCAGCAGGCGAAAGAGGAAGGAATCGTCGAGATTCGCATCTCGGACCCGACCGAGGACCGCAAAATCCTGAGCGAGCAGCTGGAAGAGAAGTTCGGGCTGAAGCGGGCGCTGGTCGCGTCCATCCCGTTGTTCGAGGATCATGTGATCAAGCAGTATTTGGGCAAGCTGACGGCGGACTATTTGAGGGAAATCGTTCAGGACGGCGACATTATCGGCACCATCTGGGGGACGACCATCTATCAGGTGGCGACGCATCTGGAGCACAAAGCGCTCAAGGACGTCCGAATCGTTCAATTGAAGGGTGGCGTTAGCCATTCCGAAAAGAAAACATACGCTTCAGAAACGCTTCATTTGTTCGGGATGGCATTCGATGCGACGCCTTATCAGCTGCCGTTGCCGGCCATCGTCGACCACGTTGTGGTGAAACAGGCGATTGAGGCGGACCGTCACATCCGGAAGCTGCTTGACATGGGGAAGCAGGCGAACATTGCTTTGTTCACGGTAGGCGTCCCTCGGACGGATTCGCTGCTGTTCCAGCTCGGCTATTTCACGGAGCAGGATATGCAGCTGATCGCCGATCATGCGGTAGGGGATATCGCTTCCCGGTTCTTCGATAAAAACGGCGACATTTGCAACGAGACGCTGAATGCCCGCACGATCGGGATCGAGCTTCACGAGCTCAAGACAAAAGACCAGTCAATTCTCATCGCAGGCGGGTTGAAAAAGGTCGAAGGCATCCGCGGCGCATTGAAAGCGCAGTACGCGAATGTGCTGGTGACGGATCAGTACACGGCCAAAATATTACTAGAGCAAGAAGGATAACGCAATTGAGCGGATTCGACATCCCGCTAAAGGGGTAAGGAACCATCCGGGCGCAAGCTTGGATGGTTTCTTTTTTTGCCTAATCCAAGAACAAATGTGAATGATTGACCATACAAATGATTGGGAAAGCAGAAGATATCAAACCGGAATCAGAAAGCGAACAATAGGAAACACAAGTTATTCCACAATTTGTTCAAAATTGCTTTGTTGAAAGGAACAAAAGTTCAATTGTATATTTACATTTGTTCAAGCGCTTGTTATAGTTTAATTGTAACGAAGCCGCTTCGAAACAACATCCTATTTAAAGCACATAAAAACTTCATAGCAAAGGAAATGCTAAAATGACAGCATCGTACAGACCCGTTGTTTCATCTTCGTGTTCGATGTTGAAGCTTTTTTGCATTCGTTGCTAACGCTTTCAATCAACAATTCATGTCTCTTTAAGTGCCAAATTAGACGAGGCTGGAGGAATTCCGATGAAATTTTTATTCGTAGTAGCCGGGTTGCTGCTGGTGTTTGCGGTGGGGTATTTGTTCAGCAACAACCGGAAAGGAATCCGCAGCAGACCGATTCTGGCTATGCTCGTTACGCAAATTGTGCTGAGCTTTATCATATTGAATACGAAGATCGGTCTTGAGCTGATCACGTTCGTCTCCCGATTGTTCAGCAAGCTGATGGAATTCGGGGTAGGCGGCGTCAACTTCGTATTCGGCGGCTTGGAAAATCAGGGCGCTTCGACCTTTTTTATCAACGTGCTGCTGCCGATCATATTTATTTCGATTCTGATCGGCATTCTGAACTATGTGAAGGTGCTTCCGTTCGTCATCAAATATGTGGGGCTCGTGCTCAGCAAATTGAACGGCATGGGCCGGTTGGAAAACTATGTGGCGGTTTCCGCCGCGCTGCTCGGTCAATCGGAGGTATTCCTGACAACGAAGAAGCAGCTCAACCAGGTTACGAAGCAGCGGCTGTACACGCTTTGCACATCGGCGATGAGCGCGGTCAGTATCTCGATCGTGGGAGCATACATGACGATGCTTGAACCGAAGTACGTCGTGGTTGCCATCGTGCTGAACATTTTCTCGGCGCTGATTGTCGCCAACATTATTAACCCGTACAAGCTTGATCCGGAGGAAGAAAAAGCGACGGTAGTGGCCGATGAGGAGCATGGGCCGAAGGAATCGTTCTTCCAGATGATCAGCGAAAGCATTATGGACGGCTTCAAAGTGGCGATTATCGTGGGCGCGATGCTCATCGGTTTTATCGCTTTGATGAATATGATCAACTACGTATTCGAGCTGATCTTCCACATTTCGTTCCAGTCCGTATTAGGCTATATTTTCGCACCGGTCGCGTTCCTGATGGGCATTCCATGGAGCGAAGCCGTACCGGCGGGAGGCATCATGGCAACGAAGCTTGTGACCAACGAATTCGTTGCGATGCTCAGCTTCAAAGACATCGCTTCGGGCTTGTCGCCCCGTACGGTCGGGATCGTCTCGGTATTCCTGGTCAGCTTTGCGAACTTCAGTTCCATCGGCATTATCACCGGCGCGGTGAAAGCGCTGAACGACAAACGGGGAGACGAGGCCGCGCAGTTCGGTTTGAAGCTGCTGCTCGGCTCGACGCTGGCCTCGATTTTGTCGGCCACGCTCATCGGGCTGTTCCTATAAAATATCGATTACTATACTAAACACGGGGAGACGAGAAACATGAGAATGGTTGATTTGATTGCCCGCAAGCGTGACGGTCACGAGCTTAGCAAGACGGAAATTGATTTCATCGTGCAAGGCTATACGAACGGAACGATCCCGGACTACCAGATGTCCTCGTTTCTGATGGCGGCCTTCTTCCGCGGCATGACTCCGATGGAGACGGCGAATATGACGATGGCGATGGTGGCGTCGGGAGATACGATCGATCTGTCCGCGATCGAAGGCATCAAAGTGGACAAGCACAGCACCGGAGGCGTCGGCGATACGACGACGATCGTGCTCGCGCCGCTCGTTGCCGCAGTCGGCGTTCCCGTAGCGAAGCTGTCCGGGCGCGGACTCGGCCATACCGGGGGTACGGTGGACAAGTTCGAAGCGATCCCGGGATTCCAGGCCGAAATCAGCAGCGAACAATTCATCAAGCAAGTGAACGAAGTGAAAGTTGCGGTGACCGGACCGACCGGAAACCTGACCCCTGCGGACAAAAAGATCTATGCGCTTCGCGATGTGACCGGGACGGTCAATTCGATCCCGCTGATGGCCAGCTCGATCATGAGTAAAAAGATCGCCTCCGGTTCCGATGCTATCGTACTGGATGTCAAAGTAGGCGCCGGTGCGTTCATGAAAGATTTGGACAGCGCCAAGGAGCTGGCGAAGGCGATGGTGGACATCGGCAACAACGTGGGACGCAATACGATGGCGGTCATTTCCGATATGAATCAGCCGCTCGGCTTTGCGATCGGCAATGCGCTCGAAGTGAAGGAAGCGATCGACACGCTGCGCGGGGAAGGTCCCGAAGATTTGCATGAACTGTGCTTGACGCTCGGCAGTCATATGGTATATTTGGCAAAGCAGGCTTCCAGCGTGAGCGAAGCGCGGAGCAAGCTGGAGGAAGCGATTTCCAGCGGCCGGGCCTTGGAGACGTTTAAAGCGTTCATTGCCGCGCAGGGCGGAGACGCATCGATCGTAGATGACCCGTCCAAGCTGCCGGCTGCCGCATACCGTATCGAGGTGAAGGCGAAGGAAGCGGGCTATGTCTCGGAGATCGTTGCCGACAGCATCGGCACCGCGGCGATGATCTTGGGCGCGGGACGCGCAACGAAGGAATCCGAGATCGATCTGAGCGTCGGCCTGATGCTGCACAAAAAAATCGGGGACGAAGTGAAGCCTGGGGATACGCTTGTTACCATTCACAGCAATCGCGAAACGGTGGATGACGTAATTGAGAGTATCTACGAATCGTACACCATCGCCTCCGGCAAAGTGGAACGTCCGGTTCTGGTGCACGCAGAAATTCATTAATCTTAGTTTCGAGGGTTGAAAAACGAACGGAGGAGTAAGCAGATGACAACGAACGAAATCGCCCGATTAATCGACCATACCTTATTAAAAGCCGATGCTAGCCGTGAGGCGGTAATCCGGTTGGCGGAGGAAGCGAAACAATACCGTTTCGCCTCGGTGTGCGTCAATCCGGCACAGGTGAAGACAGCTTATGAAGTACTGAAGGATACGCCCGACGTGAAGGTGTGCACGGTCATCGGCTTTCCTCTGGGGGCGACTATGACGGAAGTGAAGGCGTTCGAAGTGAAGGAAGCGATCGCTGCCGGAGCGACGGAAGTCGATATGGTAATCAATATCGGAGCGCTCAAGGATAAGCAGGACGACCTGGTGGAACAGGACATCCGGGCCGTCGTCGAAGCGGCTAAAGGCAAGGCGCTGACGAAGGTCATCATCGAAACCTGCCTTTTGACCGACGAAGAGAAGGAGCGGGCATGCCGTTTGGCGGTGAAGGCCGGCGCGGATTTCGTAAAGACGTCGACGGGCTTTTCGACCGGCGGAGCTACGGCAGAGGATATCGCGCTGATGCGCAAAACGGTTGGCCCGGACATCGGAGTAAAAGCATCCGGCGGCGTGCGCAGCCTGGAGGATGTTAAAGCGATGATCGAGGCGGGGGCTACCCGAATCGGCTCCAGCTCCGGCGTATCGATCGTCAAAGGCGAGCAGTCGAGCAGCGCGTATTAATCGAAATTGAAAGAAGCGCGCCTCAAAGCGCCTGCGATGTCACATTTATTTAGACTCCAGGGACCTTCCATTGTGGGAGGTCCTTAAAGCTGTTTAAGAAAGTGGGTTTTTACAAAAATAAAGATGCAAACGGAGGTGGGGTATCCACTGGAGAAGCGAAAGCGTCCGCCTTTGTCTTCGGGAAATGTCCGCTAACAAGCGGCTTCCAATCAAATTTCCCGAGGACCCGGGGTCCCCGCAAAGTACTCGGACTAAGCTTCCTGATTCAACTTCACTTTGCGGGGTGGGGCAGCGGTCGGAAGTGGATATCCCGCCCCCTCGTAACCTTTATTATCTCAATTCTAGCATGCGGCCAACAATACACGCGAAGCGGCCCGGTTGCCTGAGGCCGGCGGATTTGCGATAATGCCTATAGGACATGAATGAGATAGAGAGGTGTTTGGATGGAGAGCAAGAAGAAGATCTTCGCTTTTTTGGGATCGTATGCGGATGCGGCCGATCCGGGTTTGTACGCCTGCAGGTTCGATCCCGATACCGGAAGTCTCGAGCTGACCGATCAAACGGCCGGGCTGCAAAATCCGACGTTTCTGGATGTGAATGCTGAAGGCTTGAAGCTATACGCGATTACGGAGGGAACCGATGCCGAAGGCAAGCGCTGCGGGGCTGCCGCGGCCCACGGGTTCGATCCCGAAACCGGCAAGCTGTCGCTGCTCGGCAAGGAGCTGACGGTTCCGGCGACCACGTGTCACATTACTTTGGACCGTACCCATACATACATCATGGTTGCAAGCTACCACGGCGGCATGATCGGGCTGTCTCCGCTGCTGGAGGACGGACGCATCGGCAAGACCGCGGACATCCGCCGGCACGAAGGCTCCAGCGTCCTGCCCGTGCAAAATCAGGCGCGTGCGCATTCCGTATTCGTCGATCGTTCCAACCGCTACGCCATCGTCTGCGATCTGGGGCTGGATCGCGTCTTTACTTACAAACTCGACGTCGCTGCCGGACAACTGCTTCCTCATGGCGAAGTTCGGGTAGCGCCCGGGTCGGGACCGCGGCACTTTGTTTTTCATCCGTCGCTGCCTTACGGCTATGTCATCAACGAGCTGGGCTCGACGATCACGGCATTCTCCTACGATCCGGAGGAGGGCAAGCTTGGCGAAATACAGACCGTGTCGACGCTGCCCGCTTCTTACGAAGGGGAGAATGCGTGCGCCGATATTCACATCTCGCCGGACGGCAAATTTCTGTACGGCTCCAATCGCGGACACGACAGCATCGCGGTATATGCTATCGATTCCTCGACCGGCAAACTCACGCTCGTCGAGCATGCCTCGACGCTTGGAGGGCATCCGCGGAACTTCGCGCTCTCGCCGGACGGACGCTTCCTGCTCGTAGCTAACCGGGATTCGAATCAAATCGTGACGTTCGAGCGGGACTCGGCAACCGGAAAGCTATCGCCTACAGGGAATAGGCTCGATGTGTCCAAACCCGTATGCATCAAGTTTGCAGCAATTGGTTAATTTATGGCGGAGGTCCTTGTTCGGCAAGGACCCCGTCTTTTTTTATTTTGCACCGCCCGCTTCTCGGCAGATGGTAATGCGAACCACATGAACCGGGGTCCCAACCTTCGCATAGCGGAATACTAGCGGCTTTTCCGGGCTTCCGTTAATTTTATAAATGAGCAAATCCCCCTGACGCAGCAAAACTGACAAATCGTCACCCGATGAAAATTCCACATCCCCGTCAATCGGATGTATGCATTCGTAGCTCACCGTATCCGCGGCCGGCCCGGACTTCTGCACGTCTTCTCTGTAAGTATCGCGAACCAGAACAGGCAGCATTTCGGCCCGGTATCCGGGAGCCAGCATCACGTTGAGGTCGTTCCCCTTTCCCCGACACCGGGTCGTCCAAGCCCCGTCAAAGCGGTCTTGATCAAAAGGCTTCAGCACGGCCGTATGCCGCTGTTCGTGCTCCAGCAAAAATTCGCCTTGCGTTGCCATCAGCAATCTCTGGTAACCGGGCAGACTCGTGAAGACGGACTCCTCCGCATGAATTACAGCCCTGCTGATTCGCCAGTCGAAATTCCGCTGCTCATACGACGCGTCCTCAGGATAGATCGCCATTTGCGTTGTAACTCCTCCCGACCAGCTCGCCGTTTTTTGATCCTCTTGCCGAATGATTTTGACTGAAAAGCTCATCGAATGGATCACATCGCTTTCTTGTTCTTAGGATGAACATACAACGGGACGATTCAGGAATCAAGGCTTGTCCGGTATTGTTAGATTTTAGCAAGGAAGCGTAACCTTTTTGTAAGCTTTGCTTAGCTTTCGGTTAACGAACAGGCGGTAAAGTAAGGAAGCGCGCGTTGCTATGGAATCCATTAGTCGTGACGGGGACGATCGGGTTATTGCCGCCGGAGAGGGGAGGAGAAGCACTATGTCCGCAGCATGAGAAAGGAAGACACCATATGGTCGTACGGCATCGAGAAAAGCCAAGTCGTTGATTTCCTTCCCGGAACGTGGTAATCTGCCGTTAAACTAACCGGTTAAGGAAGGTAGACTTGTATGAACAAACGCATCCTCATCGTCGACGACGATCATAAAATCGCGAATTTGCTTGAAATTTACTTGAAAAACGAAGGCTACGAGGTTCTTAAGGAGCATAACGGAATCGACGCCATAAGACGGATGGAGGAGGAAACCGTCCATTTGGTCATTTTGGACGTGATGATGCCCGAATTGGACGGAATGGAGGTCTGCCGCAAAATCCGCGAGGACAAGACGACGCCGATCCTGATGCTGAGCGCCAAGGACGAGGATATGGACAAAATTTTAGGCCTGATGACGGGGGCCGACGATTATATGGGCAAGCCCTTCAATCCGCTAGAGCTGGTGGCGCGGGTCAAGTCGCTGCTGCGGCGGTCGTATTTCAGCGCGCAGACGGCCCAGCCGGATGCGGAGGGGATCATCAAGATCAAATCGATGCAAATCGATAAACGCAACCATGCCGTGACGATCGACGACCGCCCGATCAAGCTGACGCCGATCGAATTTGGCATTTTATTTTTGCTTGCCAGCCATCCGGGCCGGGTTTTTGGATCGGAGGAAATTTTCGAGCTGATCTGGAAAGAAAAATATTTTGAGACGAACAACTCCGTCACGGTTCATATCAGTCGTTTGCGCGAGAAGCTGGAGAAGGAAATGGCGGGAGAAAAGCTGATTCACACCGTGTGGGGGGTAGGGTACAAAATTGAGAACTAACTGGAGAGTTGCGGTGCCGCTCTTCTGGAGCGTATTAACGACCGCGGTCGTGCTGGCGGTTATTTCGACGATCGCCAAGTCGATTTATTTTTCCAAGCTATCCTTAAATTCGCTGTTTATTTGGATTAATTACTATATCGGTTACCCCGATATTTACTATCTTACGGCGCTGCCTTTGTTTATGCTGTCGGCCTTATATTTTTTCAAACGGGAAAAAGACGCCCGCTACCACAGGTACCTGATCCATATTATCGAGGACGTGCAGCGGATCGCCGACGGCGACTTCGATCATAAAGTGCCTGTGCAGTCCATCGGCGAGCTGGGCCAATTGGCCGGGAACATCAACCAGGTCGTCGAGCGGCTCAAAACGTCGATCGACGAGGAGCGGCGGGCCGAGTCCACCAAGAACGAGCTGATTACGAACGTATCCCACGATCTGCGGACTCCGCTCACCTCGATTACCGGCTATCTCGGTCTGATCGAGCAGGACCGTTACCGGGACGAAGTGGAGCTGCGTTATTATGTCAATATGGCGTACGAGGAATCGCTACGGATGTTTCAATTAATTCAGGATTTGTTCGAATACACCCGCTTAAGCAATATTACGGGCGCGACGATCCAGAAGGCCCCGATCAATCTGGTCGAAATGATGCGCCAGCTTTTCGCGCAGTTCCGGCTGCAGCTTCAGGAGGTCGGGATCGAGCAGCATATGACCTTTTTTGAATCGCAGCTGCTGGTCATGGCCGACGGCAACAAGCTCCGGCGGGTATTCGAGAATTTGATCTCCAATGCGATCAAGTACGGCAGCGAAGGGAAATATCTTGAGGTGATGGGCTTCAAGGAAGGGAACGAAGCTGTGATCCAGATCATCAATTACGGCGAAACGATCCCGCAAACCGATTTGCCTCATATTTTCGAACGGTTTTACCGTGTGGAGAAATCCCGTGCGACGCATACCGGGGGTTCCGGCATCGGCTTGGCCATCGCCAAAAGTATCGTCGAGCTGCACGGAGGAACCATTGCCGCATCCAGCGACGAGGAACGAACCGTCTTTACGGTGCGCCTGAATATCATGGGAGAGAAGGCCAATTCTTAAGAAATTGTATATGAAACGTGTCGAACCTGCAGGGGGAGGCGCGTTTTTTTCGTCTTTATATAGAAAATCTTAAGAATTTCGTTAACTTTTCTTAGTTCATCGTTAAGTAATGAAGTTCATAATAAAGAAAAAAAGCGCTCCGGAAGCGCTCGTTTGTCGGAGGAGGCTTGGATAGAGATGCCGCAACAATTAGAGAAAACCAGCAATTGCCGTAACTTGGAAAATCGCCCGTCCGCCAAGGATGAGGTTCTTTTTAGATCATGGATGGAACAGCACCGCCGCGAGGTATGGGCTTTTGCTTATGGATTAACCCGTAAACACGATGTGGCCGACGATATTACTCAGGATGTGTTTTTGAAGGCTTACCGCCGAATCGCTTCGTTTCGGGGCGACGGCTCCGTCCGGGCTTGGCTGCTCACGATCACCCGCAATACCGTATTCGATTATCGGAGAAGCTCCTATTTTCGCAAAGTGACGGTTGTGGACAGGGTTGAGACGGAGAAGGCCCATACGTCCGCGGAGGAGGAGTATTTGAAGCGCGAGGACAGCCGTGAAATGTTCGGGATGATTTTGGAGATGCCTTTGCCGTTTCGGGACGTGCTGCTGCTTAAGGCCAAATACGAACTGAAGCCTGGCGAAATCGCCTCCTATTTAAAGCTCCCGCTCACGACGATCAAAACAAGACTGCATCGGGCGCGGAAAGAAGCCGTCCGGCGCCTCCAGGTCGAGGGGCGCCCGTAACGGTTCCCCGGCTTGCCGGATCTTCCCGCACCCCCGGTATGCGCCCCCGCCACGCTTAAAAGTTTCCTCCGTTTCGCCCTTCCTTTCGTTATTTCCGTCCGGACAAGCCTACGGTTTCTTTCCGATTTTGCCAGAAATTTTCGGTCAACTTCCCTTTGCTTTCTGCATAGGTATTTATTACACTTCAAATCCGAAGAAGAAGCCGGGGCCGAAGCCCGGAAGCGGCGGCTATCGGCGTTACGCATCGTTTCGAAGCGCGTATCCTTTCGAAGCCAGTTTTGCTAAAGCAAAACTCAAAGCGTATCCTTTCGAAGCCGGTTTTGCTTAGCGCAAAACCCTCAGGAGGTAAGATCATGAATATATTCAAGAAAATCGCCGACTATCGTACGGAAACCGAAAGGCTGGCCTGGACCGGAACCTTCGCCGAGTACATCGAGCTGCTCCGCCAGCATCCGCATTTGGCTATGACGGCGCATGCACGGGTGTACGAAATGATTGCCTCCCACGGCATCCTGGAAGAAAATGGGCGTCGAAAGTATAACTTTTTCGAAAAAGAGATTTTCGGGCTCGATTCTGCGATTGAGAAGCTGGTGGAAGAATATTTCCATTCGGCGGCGCGCCGGTTGGACGTCCGCAAGCGGATCTTGCTTTTGATGGGGCCGGTCAGCGGCGGGAAGTCGACCATTGTCACGATGCTCAAGCGCGGGCTTGAGCAGTTCTCGCGCACGGATCAAGGCGCTGTATATGCGATCAAAGGCTGCCCGATGCACGAGGAGCCTTTGCACCTAATTCCGCATGAGCTGAGAAGCGAGATCGAGCAGGAATTCGGCGTAAGGATCGAGGGCAACCTCTGCCCCTCCTGCCAAATCCGGCTGCGGGATGAATATGGGGGACGTATCGAAGACGTGCTGGTGGAGCGCGTGCTGCTGTCCGAAGATAACCGCGTAGGCATCGGGACGTTCAGTCCGTCCGATCCGAAATCGCAGGATATCGCCGACCTGACGGGGAGCATCGATTTCTCCACGATTACCGAGTACGGCTCGGAATCCGATCCGCGGGCCTACCGTTTCGACGGAGAGCTGAACAAGGCCAACCGGGGCTTGATGGAGTTCCAGGAAATGCTGAAATGCGACGAGAAATTTTTGTGGAACCTGCTATCCCTCACGCAGGAAGGCAACTTTAAGGCCGGACGGTTCGCTTTGATTTCGGCAGACGAGCTCATTATCGCCCATACGAACGAATCCGAATATAAATCGTTTATTGCCAATAAAAAGAATGAGGCGCTCCAATCGCGGATGATTGTTATGCCGATTCCTTACAATTTGAAGGTGTCGGACGAAGAGAAAATTTACGCCAAGCTGATCCAGCAAAGCGACATGAAGCATGTGCATATCGCGCCTCACTCGCTGAGGGCCGCGGCGATTTTCTCGATTTTGACCCGGTTGAAGGAATCCAAGAAGCAGGGGATGGATCTCGTCAAAAAAATGCGCATGTACGACGGCGAAGAGGTCGAAGGGTACAAGGAAGCGGATTTAAAGGAAATGCAGAGCGAATATTTGGAGGAAGGCATGAGCGGAATCGATCCGCGCTATGTCATCAACCGGATTTCCAGCGCGCTGATCCGGCAAGGTCTGGAATTTATCAATGCGCTGGATGTGCTGCGGGCGCTCAAGGACGGTCTGGACCAGCACCCGTCCATCACGAAGGAGGAGCGGGAGCGGTACTTGAACTTCATCTCCATCGCGCGCAAGGAGTACGACGAACTGGCTAAGAAGGAAGTGCAAAAAGCGTTCGTGTACTCGTTCGACGAATCGGCGAAGACGCTGTTCAACAACTACCTCGATAATATCGAGGCGTACTGCAACTGGACCAAAATCAAGGACCCGCTGACCGGCGAAGAGATGGACCCGGACGAGAGGCTGATGCGTTCGATCGAAGAGCAGATCGGCATTTCGGAAAATGCGAAGAAAGCGTTCCGCGAGGAGATATTGATCCGGATGTCCTCCTATTCGCGCAAAGGGAAGCGATTCGACTACAGCAGCC
The DNA here is from genome assembly GCF_018998565.1 of Paenibacillus oleatilyticus. Classification (GTDB taxonomy): domain Bacteria; phylum Bacillota; class Bacilli; order Paenibacillales; family NBRC-103111; genus Paenibacillus_G; species Paenibacillus_G oleatilyticus. Next base: position 77,442 of record NZ_JAHNZO010000035.1, read on the forward strand.
ACGAGCGGCTGCGCGAAGCGATCGAGAAGAAGCTGTTCGCCGATCTGAAGGACATCGTCAAAATTACGACTTCGACGAAAACCCCCGATGAGAATCAACTGAAACGAATCAACGAGGTCATCAAGCGTCTTGTCGAGGAGCACGGCTATACGACCGCCTCAGCCAATGAACTGCTGCGTTATGTCGGCAGCTTGTTGAACCGGTGATTGCTTGCCTGGGGTAACTAATTAAGAAAAGATCGCCCGAGGGGCAATCGGAGTGTTGAAAAAGAGGATTTTGACTGAAATAGAGAAACATACGGAGGTGGGGTATCTACTGGAGAAGCGATAGCGTCCGCCTTTGTCATCGGGAAATGTCCGCTAATAAGCGGCTTTCCAATCCAATTTCCCGATGACAAGAGCGGTCGGAAGTAGATACCCCACCCCCTCGTACACCTCTATTACCTCAATTGACCACTTTCTCAACAAGCTCATCGCCCGAGGGGCGATCTTTTTCTTTTATGGCTGTGCTTTGAATTCGAGCAGGCGCAGCAGCATCGTGGCGACTTCCGCCCTTGTGGCGGCACGCTTCGGTTGGAAGGAGCCGTCACTGTATCCTTGAATGAGCTTTTGATTTATCAAAGTCGAAACGGCCGATTGGGCCCACTCGGAGATAGCCGCGCTATCCGAAAGCTTTGCTTCGGTTCCGTTAGCGCTTAGTCCGAAGGCACGCACCAGAATGACAGCCATTTGCTCTCGCGTAATCGGCTGGTCCGGCTTGAATTGGTCCCCGAATCCGTCGACGATGCCCTTGGCGACGGCGGCTGCAATCGCTTGGCTGGCCCAATGGCTGCCGGTGTCCGAAAATGCCGCCTGCGAGTTCGTGTTTAATTTCAAAGCCCGCACGATGACGGTAATGAATTCCGCCCGGGTCATGGCTTGCTCCGGCTTGAAGGAGCCATCGGGAAAACCGTCGAACAGCTTCAACGTGCTCAGCTTACCGACCGCCTCATTCGCCCAATGAGCATTCATGTCTTTGAACGTTACGGCAGGAACGGAACCGTTGTTGTTCCCCGTATTCGTGCCAGCGCCTTTATCCGGCTTTACTTCATCGGACGCCTTGTCGGTACTCGGCTTCGTTCCCGGAGCTCCACCGCCTCCGCCAGTACTGCCGCTTCCCGTGTTCGTTCCGCTGCCAGTGCTCGGATCCGGAGAGGAACCGCTGTCCGAGTCAGGCTCCGTGATCGTAATCGTGACGATGGCCGAAGCTTCGGCCAAGCCGTCGGTTACTTTATAGTGGAACACGTCGGTCCCTGATTGACCCGGTTTCGGCTTGTACGTAAATTTGCCGTAAGTCGCATCCGTAACGGTTACGGTTCCCTTGTCCGCGTTTTTGGCAATCGAATACGTAAGCCGGTCTTGATCGCCGTCGGTTGCTTTGAATTCGCCGTTTAACGTAACGCCTTGGTTTGTAGTGTAAGTAACGTTGTCTGCCTTCGGCGATTGGTTAGGCTTAATTTCGATGACGACGGCAGCTTCATCTGTGCCGCCTTTGCCGTCGCTGACTTCATACGTGAACATGTCGCTTCCGGATTGCTTCGAATTTGGAGCGTAAGTAAAAGCTCCGTATACGGAATCGGTTATTGCCGCCGTTCCCTTAGCCCCCTGCTTCACGATACGGTAGAAGAGCGGATCGCCGTCCGGATCGGCGGCCATCAGCTTTCCTTGAAGCGCCAAGCTTTCATTCGTCTTGAATGTCATGTATTCTGCGGCCGGTTTACGGTTGCCGCTGCCATCGGTCTGCCTCTCGATGTCGATAACGACGAGTGCATCGTTTGAGTTCGTTTTACCGTCGTGTGCCCGGAAAACGAAGGAGTCGATGCCAGCCGCCGCCGGATTCGGTTTATACGTAAACGTTCCGAGAACGGCGTTTTCAAGTGTGAGCGTACCTTTGGCAGGCTGGCTAACGATCGAATAGGTCAGCGTGTCTTGACTGTCCGCATCCGCAGCAGCCAGTTTACCGCTTAGCTGTCCGTTTGCGATGACGGTATACATCGCGTTTTCTGCTTTCGGCGCGTGATTCGTCCGGATGTCGACGGTTACGGTCGCTTCGTTGGACATGGCTTTCCCGTCGCTGGCTTTAAACGTAAAAGAGTCGGTGCCTGTTGCGCCCGGATTCGGCGTATACGTAAATGCGCCGTAAACCTCGTCCGTAACGGTGACAACCCCTTTGGCCGGCTTGTTAACGATGCTGTAGGTCAGCTTATCGCCGTCCGGATCGGCAGCTTTCAAGTTCCCTGAGGCAGACTTATCCTGATCGGCGCTTATGGACGCGTTCTCTGCGACCGGTGTCTGATTTTGCACCATGAGAAACTCGCTGCTCTTCAAAGCGTGGTCCGTGATGCGAATCTCGCTGATCCAGCCGTTGAAGGAAAGCTCGTGCACATTATCATAGTGACCGGAGCCGATAGTCCACGGCTTGCCAGCCGTCGCAATTCCTACCGGATTGCCGTCCGGGTTGCGCAGCACGGGAGCCCCGTCGATGTACATTTTCGTCGTCTGACCGTCATTGACCACGGCAACATGGTACCACTTGAAGAACAGCTCGCCCGACCAGTTGGTCACCGTATCGTTGACATTTTGCGGGTAAACGGCCCACTGCATCTCTTTCAACGTGGAAATTGCCAGCGAGGCCGTCGGCTCGGCAGGGTCGCCGCCGGTTTTGCCGGCGTTGGCTCCGGTTTCGTCGCGGGCCAGAATACCCATCCAGCCATGCTTGTCCTTATCGAAGTCGGGAGCCAGCTTGACGTATGCTTCGATGGTGTAGCCTTGCTCGAACGTCATGTTATTGATGGCCGCCTGATCGGCGGTTTTCAGGTAGGAAGCTTTGCCTTGAGATTTGTCGCCGAACAGGCGAATGCTGGCCTTGCTTTGACTTTTGAACGGAGCATCCGAGGACCAGACCAAATCTCCCGGCGTGCTTCTTCCGACATTATAGCGGTACAGATCGTTATGATTGCCGGATAGATCTTTCACGACCGTGATGCCGTCAGGGAGCGGCTGTCCCTCGACCGCTTGATCGCTCTCCATACGCCAATGGGCGACCGTACCTTGATTCGTTTCGCCGGGATTTTTGATACGAACGGATACCGTCCCGGGAGGGGAGTCGGCTTTCCCGTCATTGACCACATATGTAAACGTATCCGTCCCGGTTTGACCGGCATTCGGAGTGTAGGTGAAGGCGCCGGATACGGGATCGGTAATCGTCGCCGTCCCTTTGGACCCCTGACTGCCGATGTGGTAATTGAGCGTATCGAAATCGGCATCGGCTCCTTTCAGCTTGCCGCTGACCGGTTTGTCCTGGAGCGTATCGAAATCGGCATTTTTGGCGATCGGAACTTTATTTTGCGATCCCCAGAAGGAGCCGAATCGCTGCTCGAAGTTCATGGATACGGTAAATTCGTTGTTTGCGTCGGTCAAACGTTCCATATCGAATTCGTCCCGCTCTTCTTCGGGGATGTTCATCACCCAGGGAGAGAAGGAGTAAGCTTTGATTTGGTTGCCTTTCAAATCGATTTTGAGCATCCGCATCCAGCCGTTGCCGCCCATGTAGCCGCCTTGGTAATCCACGACCATCATGAGCACGTCTTTCCCGTTGTCGTTCGGTTTCACCATATGGGCGGCCCCGTGGTGATGTCCGTTCACCGTCAGGAAAATTTGATCGTTCTTCTTAATCAGCTTGTCCCACAAGCCTTGGCCGTGCTCTGCCGTAATGAAGGCCGTTTTTCCGTCCTCGGCAATGTTCAGCAACTGGTGAGTGATCAAAATGACGGGGAGATCCGGATGAGCGTCAATGACTTGCTGCGCCCACTGAATGGACGCATCGGAGGTACGCCAGTCCAGGAAGAGAGCAAGAAATTTTTTGCCGGCCGCTTCAAAGGTGTAGTAGGAGCAATATCCGCTCGGGGACACCCCGCCGAAGCCCGGGCTGCCGGACATGCGGGTCGCAGGGTTGAAATACTGCATAAATTTCTCGGCGTTGTTATTTCGCTGGTCATCCCATTGCGATTCGTTAATATCGTGATTTCCGGCCACATAGCCGTAAGGAACGTGGTATTTGTCGAGCCATTTCATCGCTTCGTCGGCAGCCTGCCATTCGTAATCTTGATTTCTTCTGTCCACGATATCTCCGACGTGGGCTGTGAATGCAATGCGTTCGTTGAACTGATTTTTTGCGATCCACTCGGTTTGCGACAAGAAAATTTCTTTTTTGTAGCGGGCATACATTTGTGTGTCGGGAAGAACGGCAAGCTGGAAGCTTCCCGCGGAAGACGAGCTTGCGGCCAATGCCGACTGGCCTGCGGCCGGTACGAGAACGGCTGTCACCAGCATGACGGCAGCACAGATCAGCGCCAGCAGTTTACCGCTTTTTCTTACAAATCGGGTTAACATCGTGTTCGCTCCTTTAACGGTGTCTTGGGTTATAGATGGCAACCTTTTCTAGTTTAAAAAAGAACTGTTCGTCTAGTGTTAATTGGTTTTTAAAGTTTTGTTTAGAATAGGTTTGCTTGAAATACGGTCTGCGGGTCCATTATCATGAAGGTACTGTGATTTACCGGATTTTTCGGTTTTTGGGGGGACTGTCGATGATTACCGTATTGATCGTGGATGACGACCGGCATATTCGGGAGCTGATCCGAGTCAGTCTGCGCGAGGAGGGCTACCGCCTGCTGGAGGCGGAGAACGGGCAGGATGCCTGGAAGCTGCTGCAGGAGAACCGGGTGGATCTTGTCATCCTCGACATTATGATGCCGTTTATGGACGGCTGGGAGCTGAGCCGTCATATTCGGATGCAGCAAACGGACCTTCCGCTTCTGATGGTAACCGCCAAGGGCGAGACGGGAGACAAGGTCAAGGGCTTCGAGCTTGGAACGGACGATTATTTGGTCAAGCCGTTCGATCCGCTGGAGCTGGTCGTACGGGTGAAGGCGCTGCTGAAGCGGTACCGGGTCCATGCGTCGGATACCGTGCAATTCGGCCGGATCGAACTGAACAAGAAAAGTCATGAGGTTCTCAAAGGCGACGAAAAGCTGACGCTTCCGCTCAAAGAATTCGAGCTGCTCTACAAGCTGGCGAGCCACCCGAACCAAATATTTACGAGGAACCAGCTCATCGAACAAATCTGGGGACACGATTATGAAGGGGACGACCGTACCGTGGACGTTCATATCAAGCGGCTCCGAGAACGGTTTGCGGACGAGACGGACAGCTTCACCATCCGTACCATCCGGGGGCTTGGCTACAAGCTTGAGGTGAACGGATGATCAAGACGCTCTACACTCGGATGGTGCTTGTTTATTTGGCGGCGGTCATCTTCGGATTGGTCGTCGCCTTTGTGATTATGGGTCTTGTTTTCTCGGAGAGGCTGAACGCGCAGCTTCGGGAAGACATGACCCTGGTGGCGCAAGATTTGATCGAAACCTATGAAGCGACGGACAACGTCGATTTCGACTCGTATATGACTAACCGCAAGCTTGCCAAGCCTTTCTTCATCAGGGTATACGATGAGGCAGGCAACGAAGCGCTATACGGATATACCGATGTCGAGACGAGAAAGGTCATCACTCCGCAGGAAATTGCTCAGGTGCTGCGCGGGGAAAAGCTTTGGAATGAGTCGAACATGGATGTCAGCATACTGGGTTACCCGGTGAAGATCCAAGGGCATTCGTATGCGATGTTTTTGCAGCCGGCCTCGAACAAGTCCGACCGGCTCCTGCAAAGCTATTTGAACATCTCGCTGATCAACGCCTTGATTATCGGCAGCGTCTTCATTATGGTGGCCGGCCGCTATTTGGTCAAACCGATCAAGCGCATGACCAAAGCGGCCAGGCGGATGGCCAAGGGCGATTTCAATATCGGCTTCGATTGGAAGTTTCGCAAGGACGAATTGGGCGAGCTTGCCCAAAGCTTCACCGAGATGGCCGGAGAGCTGAAGCAGATGGAGCGGATGCGGCAAGATTTCGTGTCCAATGTCTCGCACGAGATTCAGTCTCCGCTTACGTCGATCGCCGGATTTTCCAAGCTGCTGCGGGAGAAGGCGATGTCGGAGGAGGAGCGCCGGCAATATCTGGAGATCATTCAGACGGAGGCGGAACGGTTGTCCCGGCTCAGCGAGAACTTGCTCAAGCTCGCATCGCTTGAATCGGAGCATCATCCGTTTCACCCGACGACGTATGCGCTGGACGAACAGCTTCGCAGCGTTATCGTAGCCACGGAACCAATCTGGTCGGCCAAAAAACTGGAGCTCGACTTGACGCTGCCCACGGCGAAAATTTATGCCGATGCGGATCAGCTCAGTCAAGTGTGGATGAATCTGATCACCAACAGCTTGAAGTTCACGCCGGAGGGCGGTATGGTGCGGGTGCGGCTGCTTCCGGGCACCGACCGGATTCAGGTCCGGATCGGCGATACGGGCATCGGGATTTCCGAGGAGGATCAGGCCCGTATTTTCGAACGGTTTTATAAGGCGGACCGGGCCAGGAACCGGGAAAAAAGCGGCAGCGGACTGGGACTTGCCATTGTGAAAAAGATCGTCGATCTGCATCACGGCACGATCGAGGTGCGCAGCAAGCCCGGGCAGGGCACCGTCTTTACGGTTACGCTGCCCAGCTTCTCCGGCAAGCGTCACGCTCCGGATAAGAAATAATAGTCAAAGATCAACCCAAAGCGGGTTGATCTCAGGCTGTCGACAAAGCTCTGTTTTTAAAGGGCTCGCTTGAATAATTAATTTAATTCCTGAAATATCGAGCATATAAAAAGCAGAAGATCGCCCTATCCGGCTAGTTTGGC
>NZ_JAHNZO010000036.1 GCF_018998565.1 Paenibacillus oleatilyticus
GCGCGCGAGCGGCTGGCCGCGCTGGCCGCCGAAGGCGGGCGCCGCGAGGCGCAGCTGGCGGCGCTGCGCGCGGAGCAGACGCGCGAGCGCGAGCTGCGCGAGAAGGCGCTGCAGCGGCAGGCGCAGCTGCGCGAGGAGCTGAAGCGGGCGGAGGTGCCCGCCGCGCACCGCGAGCGCCTGCAGGAGGCGCTGCAGGAGAAGCGCGAGCTGGGGCGGCTCGCGAAGCTGGGGGCGGAGCAGCAGGCGGAAACGAACCGCCTGCAGGCGGAGCTGCAGCGTCTGAGCCAGGCGGAGACGTCGCTGCAAGCGGCGCAGCGGGAATGGGAGCGGCTTGCGGCGGAATGGGCGCAGGAGTTGCTCGCGGCTTATCGGGCGTCGCGGGAGGCGGAAAGCCGGCTGACGGGGCTGGAGAGCCGCATTGCGGAGGAGATTGCGCGCCGTCGCAAAGCTCAGCAGCAAGCGGAGCTGTCGGCGATGGCCGAGGCGTTAGCAGCGCATCTGCATCACGGTGAAGCTTGCCCGGTCTGCGGCTCCGTGGCGCATCCGAATCCGGCGCTGCCGCTGGCTGGGGGAGCCACAGCCGGAAACCCGGCCGCGCCGCAAGATGAAGCGGCAATGCTGGAACGGCAGCAGAACGAAGCCCGTGAAAGCCGGTTTGCGGTCCTTGGCCATTTACAGTCGCTGCAAGCGCTGGAAAGACAGTGGCGGCAGGTGGTGGAGGAAGAGCCCCAGGGGCTGCCCGCCGCACTAGGCGAAGCGGCCGTTACAGCCGTTTCCGCAACCGAATCTTCCGCGCCCGGCATCGCCGGTGAACGGATTGCAGAGACGCTGCGCGAAGCGGCGGAGTCGGCTGCCGGTGTCAACCGCCAGATTCAGCAGCTGCAAGCGAAGCTTCAAGAGCTGCTGCAAAGCAAGCGCCAGCTGGACAAGCAGCGGCATGACGGCGAAGCGCGCAAGCAAACGGCGCAAACGCTGTTCGACACCCATGCGGCCAAAGCGGACGAGACCCACGAAGTGCTGAACGCCGTCCGTGCCGGCTGGCAGGCCAAATTTGCGGAGCTCCGGGCGGATGAGCTGGAAGAGCTGGCGGAGCGCCTGAAGCGTCAGGACCAGTTGGCGGAGGAGCTGCGGGGCCGCTTGGATAAAAGCGTGGAGTTTTTGGACGAGAAGCGGAACCGGATGGAGCAGCTCCAGCAGGAGCTGAACGAGGCGGAAAAAGAGTTCGTCCGATTAGCGGCGGAACGACAAGCGCTTGAGCAGCAGACCGGACAGCAGACGGAGCGGCTGCGGGCTTGGGTAGGAGACGAAGACGCTTCCGCTTTGGCTGCCAAGGCGCAGGCGGAGCTGCACAAGCTGCGTACCGAAGCGCAGGGGACTGCGAAGCTGCTCGAGGAAGCGCAGGCCCGCCAACAGGCCGAAGCGAAGGCGGAAGCTGCGGCGCGGCAGGCGGCTGAATCGGCGCGGCTCGCCTACGAAGAAGCGGAAGCGGAATGGACGCAGCAAGCGTCCGCAGAAGGCTTCGCGACGGCAGACGAAGTGACGCAGGCGCTGGTTGAACCGGAGCAGCAGCAGGCATGGGCCGCCGAAGTGGAAGCCCACGGCAAGCAGGAGCACCAGCTCGCCGCGCGGCAAACGGAGCTCGACGCCGAGCTGGCGGGCCGGCAGGTCACCGAAGAAGAGTGGACCTCGCTGGAGGAAGAGCTGGCCCGATGCAAGGCGGAGGACGAAGCGGCGCTGCAGGCGACGGCCAAGGCGGAGCGCGACCACGAGGAGCTGCAGGCGAAGCATGCCCGGTGGAGCGAGCTTGAGGCGGAGCGGGAGAAAAGCCAGCAGGAGCTGTCTATGCTCGGCAAATTGCAAAGCGTGCTGCGCGGCAACGCCTTCGTCGAATTTTTGGCGGAGGAACAGCTCATGCATGTCAGCCGCGCGGCATCGGAACGGCTCGGTCAGCTGACGCGGCAAAAATATGCGATCGAGGTCGACTCCGGCGGCGGCTTCGTCATCCGCGACAACGCGAACGGCGGCGTGAGGCGACCGGTGACCACCTTGTCCGGCGGCGAAACGTTCCTGACCTCGCTATCGCTGTCGCTCGCCCTTTCGACGCAAATCCAGCTGAAGGGGGAGCATCCGCTCGAATTTTTCTTCTTGGACGAGGGGTTTGGCACGCTGGATCAGGAGCTGCTCGATACGGTCATCACTGCGCTGGAAAAGCTGCATTTGGACAAGCTGACCGTCGGCGTCATCAGCCACGTGCCGGAGCTGAGGGCGCGTCTGCCGCGCAGGCTGGTCGTTCACCCCGCCGAGCCGAACGGGCGAGGCAGCCGGGTGACGCTGGAAACGATGTAGCATACTTCTACGCGGACGGTCATAGCTAATGATATAATAAATAGAACAAGCCTCGGCACAAGGGGGAACAGGAATGACCATCACCAATCGCAAGCCGTACCGTCCAGAGGAGCACGGCATGAACCGCCGCAGCGCACGCCGCTTGCTTGCCGCCGTCGTGGGCGCAGGCTTACTCCTCGGACAAGGCTTGCCGGTTCAGGCCGACGCCATCTGGGACCGCTGGAAGGCGGCGGATGCCGCCGTAGCCAAAGGAGATGCGGCGTCGGCCGTGCCGCACTGGAAATTTCTCGCGGAGCATTATGCGGCGGCCGGAGATTGGGAGAATGCCGCGCTGTTCAGCGGCAAGCTCAACCAGCATTTCGATGCCGTAAAAGATTACGAACAGGCGATCCGTTACTACGAGCAGGAGAACGACTATTGGCTGAAGGCGGGAAAAGATTGGGGCGCGGTCGACTTGCAGCGGGCGGAACAGATCCGCACGACCATCGACGCGTACATCGGGACGCAGGATACCGAAGCGCTGCGGCGGCAAGCGGCCCCGAAGAACGGCAAGCTGGCGAAATTTGAGCCGGAGTACGGCATGTACATCGGCATGTATACCGAGCGGGACCCGGGGATGCAGAATTATTTTGACCGCTCGGAAAGCTTGTACGGCAAGAAACATGCGTTGTATCTCGCTTATTCGCAGGTCGGCAAGCCGTTTCCGAAGCAGCATTCGGCCCGGGCCAAGCAGGCAGGCGCTGCGCTGCAGATCGGCTGGGAGCCGATGAACGGCTTGGACGCCGTGACGGACGATGTTGTCCGTCAATGGGCGAAGGAAGCGAAAGCCGCAGGCATTCCGATTTTTTTGCGCTACGCCAGCGAAATGAACGGCGACTGGGTCGTCTGGCATGGCGATCCGCAAAAATATATCGATAAATTCAAAATGGTTCACGACATCATGGCCGAGGAAGCGCCGAACGTCGCGATGGTATGGAGCCCCGGAGACGTGCCGATGTATTCGATGGACGCATATTATCCCGGCGACGATTACGTCGACTGGGTTGGCGTGAGTATGTATACGGAGCCTTATGAGAACGGCGATCCGCAGCAGGGCAATATGCAGGCGACGAGTCCCATCGAGCGGCTCGATCATTTGTACAAAACGTACGCCGACCGCAAGCCGCTGATGATTAGCGAAACGGCCGTCTCCCATTATGCCAACCTGCCGCAGGAGTCGTTTACCGACTACGGGCTTTTGAACCTCCAGCGATTGTACGAAGTGATGCCTTTCAAATACCCGCGGCTCAAATCGATTACGTATTTTAACGTCAATCTGGACATGAAGGAATCGAAGAACAATTACCTGCTTCGCGACAACGAGGCGATGCTCAAGCTGTATAAGCAGCTTATCTCTTCGCCGTATTACTTGTCCAAGGTGGAGCAAGGGGCGAAGTCTTCCGACCAAACAGGATTCGTGCCGATGGGGAAAGACAACGCTATCGCGCGGGCGGCCAAGCTTATTCCGTTCGTCAAAATCCCTGATATCTACATCGGTAAACTTGAATATTATTTGAACGGAACCTTGCTTGCGACGCAGACGTCCCCGCCATTCGGAATCGACTTGATAGCCGGCGCGATTCCTGAGGGTTCGGTACTTGAACTCGCAGTCTATAATCGCGAAGGACAGAAAAGCGGCTCCCGTTCGTTTCCGATCACCTCGAGAATTTCCGTCGATGTGGACGGAAAAGACGTGCCGTTCGAGCAGCCTCCGGTTCTGATCGAGGGCAACACGCTGACGCCGCTGCGCGCGATTTTCGAAGCGATGGGAGCGAAGGTGGAGTGGAACGAGGCGACCCGGACGGCCACAGGGCAAAAAGGCTCGACGACCGTCTCCGTGACGATCGGCAGCGGCTACGCGAGCATAAACAGCGAAGCTTACCCGCTCGAAGCTCCCGCCCGGCTGGTCAACGGCCATACGATGGTCCCGGCCCGTTTTATCGGCGAAGCGTTCGGCGGTAAGGTCGAATGGGACGGGGAGACGCAAACGGTGCGAATCGGCACCGGATCGGAGGCGGAGAACGGAACGGCATTACGGGAGCTCCCGGTTTCGCGTACCGCGGTCAAGTCCTCGTCCACCGTCACTGCTCTCTCAGCGGAGCGCAAGGCCACGCCCGATGCCAAGCCGGGCCCGCTTCAGGCCGTCGGCGCATGGTTTGGTTGGGTGGGGCAGCAGCTAACCAAGCTTTGGAACGATCTGATATAAAAATACAAAAAAGCTCGAACGGCCGATTCCCCTTTCACGGAACCGAGCCCATTCGAGCTTCTTTTTTATTCATATATCAATACTCCGATTATGCTCTTTGAAGCTGCGGAGTTTCCTCCAGGATCGCTTTGGCCGCCAGCCGCGCACTGGAGAAGGCGCGTTCCGCAAGCTCGCCTTTGCCTTGACAGCCGTCGCCGCAGAAGTAGAACGGCACGTTCTCGATCCGGTTCGGCAGCAGTCGGTTGCTTGCGATATTTTTGACGCTCGACACCATCGCCTTTTTGGAAACGCGCTTCACTTCCGTCGCTTCGCGCCAGCCCGGATAGTGCTGATCGAACAACGCTTCCATCTGTTCGGTCTTTTTATCCAGATACGCCTTGCGCTCGTCTTCGCCCTCGAAGTTGTCGTTCAGGTACGCGATGCCCTGCAGCAGCTGCCCGCCTTCCGGAACGAGCGTATGGTCGGTCGCCGAGACGTCGCTGATGAACAGCTTGTTGTCCATGTCGCTGATGTAGCTGAACGGGCGGGCAACAACCCGGTTCATGCCGATGTCGTATACCATGACCTCCGTCGCCGTATTGTCCTCGTAAGGGGCCATGAACGGCTCCCACGGCGTATCCTTGAGCAGCTTACAGACCTGCTGTACCGGCATGGCGAAAATAACGCGGTCAAATTCGAGCTCGCGGGTTTTCGTCTGCAGCCAAAACTTGCGGTCTGCGTAACGGATGCCGTCTACGCCTTCGCGCAGCGCAATTTCCCAGCGGGAGGTCAGGTCGATTTTTTGCTTGAGCTGGTTCGTAATGACTGCCCAGCTGCCGAGCACGTAGTTAACCGGGCGGCCCGACAAAAAGAGGTTGTGGTAATAGTCGCTGATCACCGCGCCCGAAACCTTACGCGCCTCTTCCGGCGTGATGAAGAAGTTCGAACAGACGAGATGCTCCCAGAGCTCCTTCACGTCTTCGTCCGCGTCCGACTGCGCCAGGTAATCGCCCAGCGTATCGTAATTGCGCACGTTGTGAATGTTGGCGATGATCGCCGTAATTTCCCCGACGAAGCGCACCTTTTGGAGCGGATTCAGCAGCTCCGTCCGCATCAGGTTGACGAAGTCGAGCGGGGCCGGCGTCAGCTGTTCGTTTTTGTAATACATGACCCTCCGTTTGTCCACCTGCTTCGAGCTGAACGATAGTCCCAGCTCGCGTTCCATATCGCCGATGGTATGGCGGTCGATGCCGTAAATCGCGTGCGCGCCGTAATTCAGCGTAAAGCCCGCTTTTTCATAAGTAAACGCCCGTCCGCCCAATTGCGGACTGCGCTCGAACAGGACGCCCTCGATTCCTTGATGCTCCGATAAATAAGCGGCTGCGGTCAACCCCGCAAGCCCTCCTCCGATGATAGCAACCTTCATGTTGTGTTCTCCTTTCCGTTCTGCTTCCAGTAGAATCGGTTCCGCTTCCTTGTTATGGCGAAGCCCTGTCCAAACCCAAGCGAGCTGCTCCCGCATCCGCTCGGTCAAATCCGTCTCTTCCTCGACCGTGCACCACAGCATGACCGTGCCGAAATAAGCGGTGGTCAGCATTTTGGCTTTGCCCGGTTCGGGCAGCCAGCGCAGCAAGCTTTCGTACAGCGTTCGTTTCAGCTCTTCCATGGCCGCCTTCAGGCCTTCGTTTTGCATCGACAGGGCGATCCAGCTGCGGATCAGCCGCCTGTAGGCGCCCAGCGCCTCGGCCAAATCCAGCATCAGCCGGTTGACGTGGCTTTCCAGCGACCGAACCTGCGAAGGCGTGCGGCTGCACCAGGCTTGAATAAGCTCCGTTTGTTTTCTCGGGATTTCCCGCAAAATTTCGTCTTTGCCTTCAAAATAATGATAGAACGTTCCTTTGGACGTCCGGGTTGCCGCGATGATGTCGTCCACCGACACATGCTCGTACCCGCGTTCCACAAACAGCTTCAGGGCGACATCCATCAGGTAGTCGCGTTTTTTCCGCGTCGACGCTCTCATGAACCGGTCCACCCCTAAACCCCCTTTGGTTAGCACCGTTTGCCAAGCATTGAATCGCTCCGTTTAGTATTATAGATAATATTAGACCGATAGTCTATAAATGAATCCCTGTTTTCGGGCTTAAATCGATGCTTATTTTCGTTAAAATAGATCACATTTTGAGAACGATCAGGTCACAATGGACGGAACCGCGCAAAAAAACAATGTTTTATGATGAAAACAAGCCGAATGATGCCAAAAATCGCGTTCATGACTTTTTGACGCGACGAATTTTCTTTTTGCCAAGTTTTCGGGTATAGTGGAAGGAGACAAGCCTGTACCTGATATGGGAAGGAGGGGAGAACGTGGACTGCATTTTTTGCAAAATCGTCGAAGGGTCGATCCCTTCGAAAAAAGTGTTCGAGAACGAGCATGTCGTTGCCTTTCACGACATTCATCCGGCCGCTCCCGTACATATTTTAATCATTCCCAAAAAACATATCGCGTCGATGAACGACGTCGGAGCGGACGACTGGCATCTGCTTGGAGAAATCCACAGCGCGGCGCAGCAAATCGCCAAAGAACAGGGCGTTGCCGAATCCGGCTACCGTCTGATCAACAACTGCGGCAAGCACAGCGGGCAGGAGGTATTCCATATTCATTATCACCTGCTTGGCGGAGAAAAACTGGGGCCGCTCAACGCCCGCTAAACCCGGTGCGGCTCATTTTTGAAGTTTTGTTCCGGATAGGTTGACACCCAGTTTCCTTATCACCTATAATGAAGTTTGATGAATGTCTTTTTTCGTCTTGGACGGTCTGTTCGGAGGGAGGGAAAACTGGTGTCAGAAACTCGAGTTCGCAAGAACGAAACTATAGATGCTGCACTTCGTCGCTTTAAGCGTTCCATCGCCAAAGATGGCGTTTTGGCGGAGGTCAAAAAACGCAAGCATTATGAGAAGCCAAGCGTGAAACGCAAGAAGAAGTCAGAGGCTGCTCGCAAGAGAAAGTTCTAGGAGGCTTAATCGATGAGCTTAAGCGACAGACTAAACGATGACATGAAGCTTGCGATGAAGAGTCAAGACAAGTTTAAACTCTCCGTAATCCGTATGGTTCGTGCAGCTATCAAGAATCTTGAGATAGATCAGCGTAAAACCTTAGATGAACAAGAAGTACTTGACGTCTTGAATCGCGAGATCAAACAGCGCAAAGATTCCCTCCAAGAATTTGAAAAGGCCGGTCGTGACGATTTGGCGGAGAACCTAAAGGCCGAGGTCGCCATACTGATGGAGTACATGCCGCAGCAATTCACCGATGAAGAAGTAAAAGCCATTGTACAGCAGACCATCCAAGAAGTGGGGGCTTCTTCCAAAGCGGACATGGGCAAAGTCATGGGCGCATTAATGCCAAAGGTTAAAGGACGAGCAGACGGCAAGGTCGTCAATCAGTTCGTCCAACAGTTATTGTCTTAACAACAGCGGGAAACACTCCTACTTATTGGAGTGTTTTTCTTTTTGTTTGCCGTTTTGTGAATCAAACTTGCCACTCACGCGTAGTACCTCTTGGAAGCATTGCAAAACGCGCGAAAAGGAGGTCATCTTGTGCATTCACTCGGGAATAAGCGCTCAGCGCTGTTTTTTCGGCTTCCGCTTCTCTTTTTTCTTGCAGCGGCGGTTCTGCTGTCTGCTCTAACCGGATTTCTGCCTGCGGAACCCGCGAGCGCCGAATCGTCGTCCGCGCCGCCGAAAGCTGCCCCGGTCGTCGTGATTCCGGTGCATCAAACGGTAGAGAACGGGCTGCAGACCTTTTTGCAGCGGGCGCTGCAGGAAGCTCAATCAATGGGCGCCTATTACGTCGTGCTGGACGTCGATACGCTTGGCGGCCGCGTCGATTCGGCGCAGGAAATCGGTCAACTGATCAAAAACAGCCCGGTTCCGACGATTGCTTACGTGCACGGCAAAGCCATCTCGGCAGGCAGCTACATTGCGCTCAATGCCGGCAAAATCGCCATGGAGCCGGGAAGCTCGCTTGGCGCGGCTGCCGTTGTGGACGGGGCCGGGAATGAAATCGAAAGCGTCAAAGTGGTATCGTACTGGTCCGGCCAGATGAAGGCCGCCGCAGAGCTGCGCGGACGGAAGACGCAAATCGCCGAAGCGATGGTCGACAAAAACGTCGGCGTAACTATGCCGGAAATCGGCCGAACGGTGCCTAAGGGCGAAATTTTGACGCTGACGGCGGAGGAAGCGCTTAAAGTCGGTTATGCCGAGAAAATGGCTGGAAGCCTGCAGGAGGTCGTACAGTTCATCGGCGGAGAGGAGCATCCGCTCGTCACGCTGGAGCCGAGCCTGGCGGAATCGTTCGCCCGGTACGTGACTCAGCCTTGGGTGTCGACGCTGCTGCTAATCATCGGGATTGCCGGCATCGCAATCGAGCTGTTCGTCCCCGGCTTCGGGCTGCCCGGAATCGTCGGCGTACTCGGCTTCGGACTCTACTTTTTCGGACATTATATCGCCGGATTCGCCGGGTTCGAGGAGATCGCTCTGTTTATTGCCGGCATTTTGCTGCTGTTGATCGAGGTGTTTGTATCCAGCTTCGGGATTCTCGGCTTTCTGGGCGCTGCCTGCTTGATCAGCGGCGTCGTGCTAGCCGCCTACAACACGAAAGCGGCCGCGATGAACCTGGGTATTGCTTTCGTCGTTGCGATCGTCGTCGTGGCTGTTGTCGTGAAAATTTTTAAGCATCGCGGCGTCTGGAACCGGTTTGTATTGCGGGAAAAGCTCACCGAAGACAAAGGCTACGTTTCCGCGTCGTCCCGCAGCGATCTGCTTGGCCAGACAGGCAAGGCGGTTACGCCGCTCAGACCGGCCGGAACTGCGTTGTTCGGCGACGAGCGTGTCGATGTCGTTACGGTGGGGGATTTTGTCGAATCCGGCCGAATCGTGAAGGTCACGCATGTCGAAGGCGTTCGAGTCGTCGTCAAGGAAGTTAAGGAAACGTAAGCTGAACGCGCTTGCCGGTATGTCGATGGACTTACAACAAAGGAGGAATTTGTACGATGGATACATCCCTTATTTCAATTTTCTTGCTGGCGTCGGTTGTAATTATCGCGCTATCCGTATTTTTTACGTTTGTCCCGGTCATGCTGTGGATTTCCGCGCTGGCGTCCGGGGTCCGGATCGGCATCATTACGCTGGTAGCGATGCGGCTGCGCCGGGTCATCCCGAGCCGGATCGTCAATCCGATGATCAAGGCGACCAAGGCCGGACTGGATTTAACTATCAACCAGTTGGAGAGCCATTTTCTGGCGGGCGGTAATGTCGACCGCGTTGTCAATGCGTTGATCGCGGCGCACCGCGCCAACATTCACCTGGAATTCGAGCGTGCGGCGGCGATCGATCTGGCCGGCCGAGACGTGCTTCAGGCCGTGCAAATGAGCGTCAACCCGCGAGTGATCGAGACGCCGGTCGTCTCCGCCGTCGCCAAAGACGGGATCGAAGTGAAGGTTATCGCGCGGGTGACGGTACGTACCAACCTCGACCGGCTGGTCGGGGGCGCGGGAGAAGAAACGATCATCGCCCGCGTCGGCGAAGGGATCGTCACCACGGTAGGTTCCAGCAACTCGCACAAGGACGTGCTTGAAAACCCGGATATGATTTCCCGTACGGTACTGGGCAAAGGGCTTGATGCCGGTACGGCGTTTGAGATTTTGTCCATTGATATTGCGGATGTGGACGTAGGCAAAAACATCGGAGCGCATCTGCAAACGGAGCAAGCGGAAGCCGACAAGCGGATTGCGCAGGCGAAAGCGGAGGAGCGCCGCGCGATGGCCGTCGCTCAAGAGCAGGAGATGAAGGCGAAGGTCGTGGAAATGAAAGCAAAGGTCGTCGAAGCCGAATCCGAAGTGCCGCTCGCGATGGCGGAAGCGCTGCGCGAAGGCAAGCTCGGCGTCATGGATTACATGAACCTCAAGAACATCGACGCGGACACGCAAATGCGCTCCACCCTCGGTAAAATGAACGATCCGGGCAAAGACGGAGAAAATGCCTGATAGCCTTCAGCCGGGCAGAAAGGCGGGATAACCGATGCGCACCATCTTGGATCTGATTATGAGCAACTGGTTTATCGTGGTTATTTTGTATATCGTGTTAAGCAGTATCGTGAGAAAATTAAAGACCGGCGGCAAGGGTGGACGAGGCGGACCGCAGCCACAGAGGAAGGCGCCGAAAGGCGGCATGCCGCCCTTCGGCGGCGACGGTTCCGGCTGGCCGGGCTCGGCGAAACCGATGCCCAAGGCGCAGCCGGTCCAAGCGCGTCCGGCCGATTCGGGCGGTGTCCGGCCGCAGCCTGTTGAGATGGGCGGACGCCGATCGCAACCGGCGCCTCTGCCCGAGGCTGCCGCTGCTGTACTGGCGTCTGAGCAGCCTTCTACGGCTGCTGTAACGTCTCCTTTCGCCGAGCCGCAGGGCACGGGCGAAAACGCGGCAGCCGCTGCCTTCGGCAGCCTGACGCCGCAGGATGCGGCACGCGGCGTGCTATGGGCCGAGATTCTCGGCCCTCCGCGGGCTAAACGCCCCTTCCGGCGTTAAGATTCATACGAAGCGTCTTCCTTTCGATCCCGGTTTCCGGGATTCGCGGGAAGGCGCTTTTTGTTTAGCCGCATATTTTCCAATTCCCGGCATAAGGTGTAAATAGCCGTGTTATGCTTTTTGGACTGCGGAGGAGGTTGACTATGCGAAAGCTGACCCGCCGATTCAATCAATTGACCGCCAAATTACTCGACCTGCCGCAGGATGTCGTGATGGACTTGCCCCGCATGACCATGATCGGGAACCGGCAGCTTTATATCGAAAATCACCGCGGCGTGTTGCATTTTTCCAATGAGGTGCTCAAGCTGGCGTTGACCTCAGGGCGGGTGGAGGTGTATGGCTCGGAGCTTGTCATCCGCGCCATTTTGACGGAAGAAGTATTCATCGAAGGCATGATCCGCGATATCAAATATATTCCGTAACCCGGAAAGGAGAAGTCGATCGTGAAATCTTCGTATATCCAACGCCTGCGCGGCTTTGTTCGAATCGAAGTGAAAGGCGGGCAGCTCGAGAAGCTGCTGAACCGCATGACGGAGCGGCAGATGGCCGTCTGGGACATCCGGTATACGGCGGAAAATAAAGCCGAGCTGTCGATCACGATCCGCGACTTTTTCCGGCTTCGGCCGCTATTGAAGGAGACAGGCTCCCGAACCCGGATTCGCCACAAACAGGGGCTTCCTTTTTGGATAGACAAGCTGGAGAAACGCAAATTTTTTGCCCTGGGCGTGCTTGCTTTTGTTATCGGCATCTACGTGCTGTCCTCCCTCGTATGGCATGTTCGCGTGGAAGGCAACGAGAAGCTGAGCAAGGAGCAGATTCTGCAAGCCGCGAAGCAGGAAGGCGTTTACAAGCTGCAGTGGAAATTCCGCTTGAAAGACCCGGCCGAGCTGTCCCGGGCGCTGCAGCAGGATCTCCCGGGTACCGCGTGGGTCGGTGTGGAGATAAGCGGGACGCATGTGATTATTAAGGTCGTCGAATCGACCGTGCCCGATAAACCGCCGCTGCTTAGTCCGAGGCATCTGGTCGCTTCCAAGAGCGCACTGGTCACCGAAATTTTCGCGGAAAAGGGCAGGCCGCTCGTTAAGCCGAATACATACGTGCGCAAAGGAGACATCCTGATATCCGGCATCATCGGCGTCGAGACAAACCAACAGAACGTTGTCGCCGCGGGGAAGGTTAAGGGAATTGTGTGGTACAAGCCGACCGTCGAAGTGCCGCTTACGCTCCAGTACAAAACCTATACCGGCGAAACGAAGAATCGTTCGTACCTCGTCCTGGGCAGCCGCGGCCTCCAGCTAAGCGGCTACGGGAAAATTTCGTTCGAGCGGTATGAAACCATCCCCGAACGGAAAACGCTCAGCTGGCGGGGCTACACGCTCCCGATCGGCTGGCTCAGCGAAAAGCTGCTGGAGGTGCAAATGATAGAGCAGGCCATTGACCCGAAGGAAGCCTCGGAGCTTGGCATCGAGCAGGCCAAAGCGCAAATTTTGTCGGCGGCGGGCAGCGAATCGCGTGTCGTTTCGGAAAAAATTTTGCATGAAAAGGCGGAGAATGGTAAAGTTTATATGGAAGTGCTTTTGGAAGTGGAAGAACCGATCGCAACCGAACAACCGATCGTCCCATAAATACTACTGACGGAGCGGTTTACGGCCGGAAGGTTTTTTATTTCATCAACGTAGTGCGGGCGGAGAGCTGCACATTGCTGCCGTAGAGTTTACGTGCCGCCTTTGAATTCGGATTCTCCCCGATCATTTATATATTCATAGAATCCGAATTCAAGAGCGGCCGGAGGCAGCAATGTCTTGCTTGCAGCACCGCGCCACTCTGGTGAATGAATCGCCTTCCTGCCGAAAACCCGGAGGAGAGATTAAGCCCTGTATATGGATCAACAGACCACCGTAAAAGTCACACTCAAAAATACGGCCGAAGCCCTCGCCCTGTTCGGGCCGCAGGACAAATTCCTGCACCTGATCGAGCAGCATACGCAGGCCGCCATCTTTACCCGCGAGGAAGAGATCGTCATCCAGGGACAGGCGGCCGATACGACGCGCCTTGAGCAGCTGTTCACCGTGCTGCTGGAGCTGGTCCGTAACCAATACACGCTGACGGAGCGGGATATTCATTACGCGATCGACCTGGCCAAAGACATGAAGGCCGATCAACTGCTCGATTTGTTTAAAGGCGAAATCGCCGTTACCCACAAAGGCAAGCCGATTCGCATCAAGACGATCGGGCAGAAGCAGTACGTCAACGAGATTAAGAAAAAAGATATCGTCTTCGGGATCGGACCGGCCGGTACGGGCAAAACATACATCGCCGTCGTGCTCGCCGTCTCCGCGCTAAAGGAAGGCAAAGTGAAGCGGATCGTACTGACGAGACCCGCGGTCGAAGCGGGGGAAAGCCTCGGCTTTCTGCCCGGCGACCTGCAGGAAAAGGTTGACCCCTATTTGCGTCCATTGTATGATGCTCTTAACGACGTGCTCGGGCCGGAGCAGGTGCTCAAATCGCTGGAGCGCGGCCTCATCGAGATCGCTCCGCTTGCTTATATGCGCGGCCGGACGCTCGACGACTCGTTCATTATTTTGGACGAAGCGCAAAATACGACGCCGGAGCAGATGAAGATGTTTTTGACGCGTCTAGGATTCGGATCGAAGATGGTCATCACCGGCGACGTGACGCAGATCGACCTCCCGCGGGGGAAATCGTCGGGACTGGTGGAGGCGCAGCGCATCCTGGGGAACATCGAAGAGCTCGGATTTATCCGGTTTGCGGAGCAGGACGTTGTCAGACATTCATTGGTGCAAAAAATCATCATGGCCTATAATGAGGACAAAGAAGGCTGAGGAAGGGCTGACCTTTCGTCATGAACAACCGCGTTTCCATTCAAGGCAAATTTCAATACCGGCTTGCCGGCTGGAGATACAGCGCCATCGTGCGCTTTCTTCTGTTTTTAGCGCTTGCCGCCGTGTTTTACGTCGCTCTGCTGCATCGGATTGTGCCGCAGACGTACGACATCCAGCTCGGAAGCGTTACGGAGAAAGATATCCTGGCCCCGAGGGCGATTGCGAACGAAGTTGCAACGGAAAAAGCGAAGGAAGAAGCGGCCGCACGGGTGCAGCCGGTCTATAAGATCGCTCCGCTGCGCAACGAAGTGGCGGTCGAAGCGATTTTTGAAAAGCTGCAGCAGATCAATAGCGATGCGGAGGTTTCCGTCGCCGACAAAGTCAATATTTACAAAACGGTCATTCCGACGATTATTCAGGATCATTTGGACCGTCAGACCAAGAGCCTTGTGGACGGCGGTCAATACAACGACCTGCTGCTGGCGGAGATGCGCAAAAGCATCCGCGAGCAGCAGTACCGGATTCCGGAGGAATCGTTTTACAAAATTCCCCGGCTCACCAAAGAAGATTTGACCGCGATGGAGCCCGTTGCCAGAGAAATCGTCATCAAGCTGATGAGCGATCAGATTACGGATGCGCAGACGGCCAGAGTCAAGGTGCCGGAATTGGTCAATTCTTCGACGCTGACCAAGAACAATGCGCGCGAGCTGGTTCAGGAGCTCGTGCGGGCGGCGCTTTCGCCGAATAAATTTTACGACCAAAAAGGTACCGAGGAAGCAAAGGGACACGCGCGTGACAGCGTCAAGCAAGTGATGATCAACAAAAATGAAGTGCTTGTTCCCAAGGGCGAAAAAATAACGGAAGAACTGTATCAACGTTTGGCTTCGCTCGATTTGCTGAAAGACGAGGCCAGCTATTGGCCAAATCTCGGACTCTTTTTATTTATCGTCTTGTGCTGCCTGTTTTTGTATATGTATGTCAGACAAAGCTCGCTCCCGATCAATCAGAATAACGCTCAGCTGTTTATGTACGTGCTGATTGTCGTCCTGACGATTGCCGGGATGAAGCTGTTCTCGCTGCTGCAAAATCTGGATTATCCGTATATCGGCTACTTGGCCCCGACGGCGATGGCAGCCATGATGGTGACGATTTTGCTCAACTCGCAGCTTGCCTTTGTGACGGCTGTCGTTTTGAGCGTCATTTCCAGCGTCATTTTTAACTCGGATCATTTGCAGTCGTTCGAATTCAAATACGGCTTGCTGACCTTGACCAGCTCGTTTGCGGCGATCTTCTCGATCCAGCGGGCAAGCCAGCGTTCCTCAATCCTGAAAGCGGGGATGATGGTATCGCTCTTCGCTCTGGCGCTCGTATGCGCGCTGCTGCTGCTCGAAGATCACGAAACGAGAAATAACGCGCTGTTTGCCGCTTCTTTCGCCTTAGGGAGCGGACTGCTAACCGCCGTGTTCGTAATGGGCCTGCTGCCGTTTTTCGAAGTCGCCTTCG
This sequence comes from Paenibacillus oleatilyticus, assembly GCF_018998565.1. Lineage (GTDB taxonomy): Bacteria > Bacillota > Bacilli > Paenibacillales > NBRC-103111 > Paenibacillus_G > Paenibacillus_G oleatilyticus. The sequence continues at coordinate 15,499 of NZ_JAHNZO010000036.1, forward strand.
GCATTCTGTCGCCGCTCAAGCTGGTCGAGCTTTCCAACCCGAACCATCCGCTGCTGCGCAAGCTGCTGACGGAGACGCCCGGCACCTACCATCACAGCGTCATGGTCGGCAATTTATCGGAAGCCGCGGCCGGCGCGATCGGCGCCGACGGGCTGCTCTGCCGGGTCGGAGCCTATTATCACGATATCGGGAAGACGAAGCGGCCGAGTTATTTTATCGAAAATCAGTCGCATAACGAAAACCCGCACGATAAAATCGAACCGGCGCTGAGCAAATCAATCATTGTGGCCCATGCGCGCGACGGCGTCGAAATGCTGAAGGATCATAACATTCCGAAGCCGATCCGCGATATTGCGGAGCAGCACCATGGCACAACCTTGCTGCAATATTTTTATCATAAAGCGAAAAAGCTCGCCGAAGAGCGTCAGGAGAAGCCGCCGGAGGAGACGGAGTACCGCTATCCCGGTCCGAAAGCCCAGACGAAGGAAGCGGCGATCGTCGGCATCGCCGACTGTGTCGAGGCGGCCGTCCGCTCTCTGCGCAATCCGACCGTCGAACAGATCGACTCGATGGTGCGCAAAATTATCAAGAACCGGCTGGATGACGGCCAGTTTAACGAATGCGATCTGACCATCAAGGAACTGGATCAGATCGTTAAGATTTTGAATGAAACGCTGCTTGGCATTTTCCACTCGCGCATCGAATATCCCGCGGATATGCCGGAGCAGAAGACGGCGGGGAAGCAGGAAAAGACGAAGCCCGAAGCGAAGATGTCGGAAACGAAGAAAGAGGTGAAGCCATGAGCCTGAAGCTTTCATGGAACAGCGAACAAACCGCTTACGAGATTACGCCGGCTCTCATTGAGAAGCTGGAAACGCTGCTTCGCCTTGCGGGCAAGCAGGAAGAGGTGCCGGATGGCGAAGTGGCGTTGACGTTCGTCGACGACGAGGCCATTCAAGAGCTTAACAAGCAGTACCGCGGACTGGATAAGCCGACGGACGTGCTGTCGTTCGCCATGCGGGAAATGGGCGAAGACGAGATCGAGATCATTTATGGCGACGACGGCTTCGAAGAAGTCGAGTACGCCGACGAGACGGGCGGCGAACAGTCCGGCATGGCGGAGGATGAGGATGACGACGAAGACGGCTATGAAGAGCCTCTCGGCGATATTATCATCTCGGTGCCGCGGGCGATCGCCCAAGCGGACGAATACGGCCATTCCGTGGAGCGGGAGCTCGGATTTCTGTTCGTTCACGGCTTTCTTCACTTGATCGGTTACGATCATCAGGACGAGGAAGAAGAGAAGGTCATGTTCGGCAAGCAGGAACAAATTTTGCAGCAGGCGGGATTGACGCGGTGAAGCAGCCCGTCAAATGGCAGCGCAGCTTTCGGTACGCTTACGAAGGTGTCAAATACGCTCTTGCGACCCAGCGGAACATGAAATTTCATTTTTTCGCCGCGTTGGTCATTCTGGCGCTTGCCTTGTTCTTCGGCCTGCCGAAGACGGATATTTTATTTATTTTACTAGCTGTGACGCTCATGATCGTGACGGAATTGATCAACACCGCCGTGGAAAAGGCGGTCGATCTGGCGATGCCGGACCTGCATCCGTTGGCGAAAATCGCGAAGGACGTAGCCGCCGCCTCCGTACTGGTCACGGCAGCTTTTGCCGCCGTAACGGGAATGATTGTATTTTTCGACCCGATCGAACGGCTCATTCAAACCGGCCGGGCAGGAGGTCATCCCATCACCGCGGGAATGGTATGGATTTTGCTTAGCTTGGTCATCCTGACAGTGATTGCGGTGCAGACCCGCTTTTCCTCTAAAGGAAATGGGGTGAAGCCGAGCTTGCTGACGGCCGTCGCTTTTGCGGTCGCCGCCTTGATCGCCTGCCGGGTTCAAGATACGCTTGTCGCTTTGCTGGGCGTTTTTTTGGCCATGGTATTGTTGTTGGCGCTTCACGACAAACGCAAGCGGCCATTCGGCTCGCTGCTGCTCGGTGCGCTGCTTGGCGGATTCATTACGGTACTCGCCTATTATTTATATCCCATGTAGGTTGCGAAAGGGGCGCTTCTCTTGGAAAAAACGGAATTAATCGCATTGGCCAGAACGGCGAGAGAGCAAGCATATACACCTTATTCCCATTTCAAAGTCGGCAGCGCTTTGCTGGATTCCAAAGGACGGGTTCATCTGGGCTGCAATGTAGAAAACGCTGCTTACGGGCCGACGAACTGCGCCGAACGCACGGCGCTCTTCCGCGCGATCGCGGACGGCGAACAGGCGAAGTCATTCCGGGCCATGGCGATTATCGGAGATACGCTTCAGCCGATTTCGCCTTGCGGCGTATGCCGGCAGGTGCTGGTCGAGCTGTGTCCTCCGGATATGCCGGTATATCTGGCTAATCTGAAAGGGGATATCAGCGAGACGACCGTAGCCGAGCTGCTTCCCGGCGCATTCACATCTTTAGATTTGGACGGAGGAACGATTGATTAATGTCTTCGAACAGCAAGGCTGACTCTAAATTCAAATCCGGCTTCGTGGCAATTATCGGACGGCCGAACGTCGGCAAATCGACGCTCATGAACCAGGTGATCGGCCAAAAGATTGCCATCATGTCCGATAAGCCGCAGACGACCCGGAACAAAATTCACGGCGTCTATACGACCGACCAGGCGCAGATCGTCTTTCTGGATACGCCCGGCATTCATAAACCGTCATCGAAGCTCGGCGACTATATGATCAAAGCGGCCGAAGGCGCGCTTAGCGAAGTCGACGCGATCCTGTTTTTGATCGATGTAGTCGAAGGCTTGGGCGGCGGGGACCGCTATATTATCGAGACGCTGAAAAAGGTGAAGACGCCGGTCATTCTGGTGATGAACAAAATCGACCAGATTCACCCGGAAGCGCTCCTGTCGGTCATAACGACCTATAAGGATCTGTACCCGTTTGCCGAAATTGTGCCGATCTCGGCGATGCACGGCAATAACGTCAATACGCTTTTGGAGCAGGTCATTAAATTTTTGCCGGAAGGGCCGCAGTATTACCCTGCGGATCAAGTGACGGACCATCCGGAGCAGTTTGTGTGCGCGGAGCTGATCCGGGAGAAAATCCTGCATCTGACCCGGGAGGAAATTCCTCACTCGATCGCGGTGTCCATCGAAGATATGCGCGTGGAGGCCAACGGTGTCGTTCATATTTCGGCTGTTATTTACGTCGAACGCGACTCGCAGAAGGGCATCATCATCGGCAAGAAGGGCGCGCTGTTGAAAGAAGTCGGACAAAAAGCGCGGGCCGATATCGAAGCGCTTCTCGGCTCAAAGACGTTCTTGGAGCTGTGGGTCAAAGTGAAGAAGGACTGGCGCAATCAGGACCGGGTCCTGCGGGATCTCGGCTTCCGGCATGAGTAAACCGGCGTTCCGGCCTGTTTCAATCGGGCTTCGTCGCGTTTAATCCATCATAACGAGGCAAAGAATACATGGCAGTTTTTGCAGAGCATACTTCGCATCGGATCGATCCATCCTAATCCTAGAAACAGGTTGTAGTCATGTCATCAAGGGGAGGATGTACCATGAGAGACTTTTCGTGGAAGTACTTTTCAATGACCGGAGATGTGGATGCTTACCTGCTATACAAAGAAGTGAATACCCAGGACGGCGACGAGGCGGAGCCGGAAGAAGAGGACGCCTTGGACGCTTCCGATTGGGTACAGTAAGTTTCGCCCAATATCAGGTTACCGGTACGGTAACGCGGGGAGAGGCTGTAAGGTGCAGTACAGAGTTCAAGGGATTGTCATCCGAAGTATGGACTATGGGGAAGGCAACAAAATTATTACGCTGTTTACCCGGGAGCACGGAAAGCTGAGCGTCGTGGCCCGGGGAGCCAAAAAAGTGAAGAGCCGTTACGGGTCGTCCGCCCAGTTGTTTACTTGCGGCGACTACTTGTTTTTCAAATCCGGGCAGCTCGGCACGCTCAATCATGCGGAAATTATCGAGCCTTTTCATAAAATAAGGGAAGATCTGCACAAGGCTGCCCATGCTTCCTATCTGTCGGAGCTGACCGACCGGATGTTGGGAGATCAAGAGGGGCAGCCTTTTTTATACGATCAGCTGAAAGCCAGCTTGCAGGCGATCCAGGAAGACAAGGATCTGCAGATCATCGACCACTTGTACGAAATGAAAATGTTCGTCCTGGCCGGCTATACGCCCGAGCTGGAGCAATGTGTCGTTTGCCGTGAGAATGCGGAACCGTTCGCCATAAGCGTCGGCATGGGCGGAATGCTGTGCGAGCGCTGCAAGCTGCGGGACCCGCAGGCCATCCCGTTGACGCCCGGGGTATACAAGCTCCTTCGGCTGTTCATTCAAATGGATGTGCGCCGGCTCGGTCAAATCGACGTGAAGCCGCAGACGAAACAGCTGCTTAAGACGATTTTACGGGCCTACTTCGATACGCATGTCGGACTGAAGCTGAAATCGCGAGATTTTTTGGATCAAATGGACAAATACGGCGTATAGCTAAATAATTGACATGTTTTTGCCCGTTTGCTATTATAATATGATACATCCATTAGAAAACCTCTTGTTACGAAGTCTAAGCCATGACTTTGTCAGCGGGGTTTTTTGCTGTCCGAAAAGAGAAGCTCTTTTCTGGTGCAAAGCGATTAACCGAAGTCTTGAAACATTTTTTGCCACTGCAACGTAGTAGTAATAGACAGGCCGATCTTCCCCTAATGATCGGCCTTTGTTGCAGCCTGACAAGAGGGACTTCGGCCAAAATCTGATGCGACGAGGACTGCTACGGTCTCAAATTTACACGAAGCTGCGAAATTTGTGCGCATATTGCACCGAAACCAGGGAACAGCACATAGCTTATCTCTGTAAAAAAGCCAGGACGAAAGGCGGGTTCGCATGGAACGGGCGGTTAAGCCGGTAGTGTTTGTAGCATCGGATTCGGCGGGGGAAACGGGAGAAGCGGTAGTTCGGGCGGCGGCCGTGCAGTTTCATCCCCAACAGGTGGATATTCGCCGGGTGCCTTTCCTGATCGATACCTCGGATATCGACCGGATGATCCGGACGGTGATTGAGCGCAGCGGCGCGATCGTTTTTACGCTCGTTATTCCCGAGCTGCGGGATTATTTGATCGAACAGGCGGAGCGCTACAGAATTCCTTACATCGATCTGCTCGGTCCGATCATACGGACGCTGGAGCAAACGCTGGATCAGGAGGCAAGGCATCAGCCGGGCATGATCCACAAGCTGGACGAAGATTATTTCAAGAAAGTGGAAGCTGTCGAGTTTGCCGTCAAGTATGACGACGGACGGGATTTCAACGGGATTTTGCAGGCGGACATCGTGCTTGTCGGGGTATCCCGTACGTCAAAGACCCCGCTGTCCATGTATCTTGCACACAAGAAATTCAAGGTGGCCAACGTACCGCTTGTTCCGGAAATTCATCCGCCCGAGCAGCTGTTTACGGTGTCCGGGAAGAAGATTGTCGGGTTGCGGATCGATCCGGTCAAATTGAATGTCATCCGCACGGAACGGCTTAAGACGCTGGGCTTGCCAGGCAATGCGACGTATGCAAATACCGAACGGATTCACGCGGAATTGGAGTACGCGGATAAGATTATGAAAAAAATCGGCTGCACTGTGATCGACGTTTCGAACAAGGCGGTCGAAGAAACGGCCAGCATCATCATCGATATGTACCGTTCGCGGTAACGGCCTATTTTGAGGGAAGGAAGCAGGATTTTTTATCCTTTCATCGTATATAATATTACGGTAATGCTTTAGTCTTGAATTTTACAGTCGGCGGGGACCTATGACGTATAAAATTGTAGTGGATGCCGACGCATGCCCGGTGAAGGCGGAAATCGCGCAGACGGCCTTACGTTTCGGAATCCCGGTGCTGATGGTCGCCTCGTTCGATCATCGGCTGCAGCCGATGGACGGCGTCGATATCGTTCAAGTGGATCGGTCGGACCAGTCGGTAGACCTGTATATTGTCAATTACATCGCGCCCGGAGATGTGCTGGTCACGCAGGATTTCGGGCTGGCTGCTTTGGCGCTTGGCAAAAAAGCGATGGCGCTGTCGAATCGCGGCCAAACGTACAATGAACGGACGATTGATTTTTTGCTGGAACGAAGGCACGAGCAGGCGAAACAGCGCCGCGGAGGCAAGCATACGAAAGGTCCTAAAGCGTTCACCGACGAGGACCGCCAAGCCTTTCTACAAACTTTGACAAAAGTTTTGTCGGGCTTGCAGGAGAATCGGGCAAAGTAGCGAATACCTATACGTGTTAATTTGAATGAAGGTGGATAGGATGAGTAACGGACGCATTCCCGAGCAAGTCATCGACGCGGTCTTGAAAGCCCACGATATTGTCGAAGTCGTCGGAAGACACGTTCATTTGACGAAGCAGGGGCATTACCTTAAAGGTCTTTGTCCTTTTCATTCAGAGAAGACACCTTCCTTTACCGTCACGCCCGAAAAGCAGATTTATCACTGCTTCGGCTGCGGAGCGGGCGGGAACGCCATCCGGTTCGTTTCGGAAGTCGAAGGGCTGTCTTTCGGCCAGGCGCTCCGGAAATTAGCCGATGAAGCGAAGCTCGACATCGGACTCGGGCCGCAGCAAGGCCAAGCCGAAACGAAGGAGCACGCGGACCGTGCGAAACTGATCGAAGCTCATGAGCTTGCCGGCAAGTTGTACGAATATCTTCTGCACAACACCGAGCAGGGCAAAGAAGCGAAGCAGTATTTGCACGCCCGGGGAATGACCGATAAGCTGATCGAAACGTTCGGCATCGGCTACGCGCCATCGCGCTGGGATACGCTGACGAATCTGCTGGATAAGAAGCAGTTTCCGCTGCCCCTGGTGGAGCAAGGAGGGCTGATCTCGGCGAAGCAGGACGGAAGCGGGTATGTCGACAAATTTCGAGACCGCGTCATGTTTCCGATTCGCGATTGGAAAGGGCATATCATCGCCTTCGGAGGAAGAGCGATGGGCGACGTACAGCCCAAATATTTGAACAGTCCGGAATCGATGCTTTTCCATAAGAGCCGTACGCTGTACAATCTGCATGCCGCCAGGCCCCAAATCCGGAAAAGCCAGGAGCTCGTTTTGTTCGAGGGCTATATGGATGTCATTCGCGCTTGGGAGGCCGGAGTGCATAACGGCGTGGCGACCATGGGAACGGCGCTGACACCGGAGCATGCGGAAGCGATCAGGCGTCTTGCGGAACGGGTGGTCGTCTCTTACGACGGGGACAATGCCGGACAATCCGCAGCCTATAAGAGCATCCCGTTGCTGGAAAATGCAGGGTGCAATGTAAGAATTGCCATGCTGCCGAACGGGTTGGACCCGGACGAATATATTTCCGCTCACGGTTCTGAACGATTCGTACGAGAGGTTATCGAAACCGCCGTACCGTCGATCAAATATAAACTTTTTTATTATCGCAAAAATTATAAACTGCAGGAGGATGGAGAAAAGCTTCGCTACATTCAACAAGCGCTCCGCTTGATCGCAGGACTGACTTCACCCATTGAGAGAGAGCATTATGTGAGAGAGCTTTGTTCCGAATTTCACTTAACGTTCGAATCCGCGATGCAAAATCTGAACGAGATCAGGCTTCAAGCCGAAAAAAAGGACCGTTCTGGGGATAATAAAGACAATTCGTGGAATAATGTTATGAATGACGGAAGGCTTCGCGCGCAACCCCCTTCGATGGTCCCTGCCTATCAGAATGCAGAGCGTCAACTGCTTGCCGTCATGATGCTGGACCGGGACATATCCGGTTATGTCGAGCGTCAGCTGGGAGACGGTTTCAATATGGAAGCTCATGCGGCGCTCGCCGCTTACTTGTACGCTTACTACGCGCAAGGATTCGAGCCCAACGCCAGCACGTTCATCGGCATGCTGCAGGATGACAAGCTTGAGAGCTTGGCTAGCTCCTTAACCTTAATAGACAATCGCAGCGGTATTAATGATGCCGTGATCGACGATTACATCCGGCAAATCAAAAAGTTCCCGCTCTTGCAGACATTGGAACGAAAAAGAGAAGAAATCAAGCAAGCAGAACGTTTGGGTGATATTCCCAAAGCCCTGCAACTAGGCAGTGAGATTATATCCTTGGAAAAGCAGTTGAAATCATCCTGATTCGTCTTGATACGGGACCGGGGTGTATTCCAGGGAGGAGGGAGTTGGATTATGGCGAACGATCAACGTACGGAACTAGAGACAGAGTTGACGCTCGAACAAGTAAAAGAACAGTTGATCGAACAAGGCAAGAAACGTTCGGCAATTACGTACAAAGAAATTATGGAGAAGCTCGCGCCGTTCGATCAGGACCCGGAGCAAATCGATGAATTTTTTGAGCAGATTCAAGAGATGGGGATCGATGTCGGGAACGAATCGGACGATGACAACGAACTGACTCCGATGGAGCACGAGCACGACGAGTTCCATTTTGACGACGATTTGTCCTTGCCGCCTGGCATTAAGATCAACGATCCGGTACGGATGTATTTGAAGGAGATTGGCCGGGTTCCGCTGCTTTCCGCAGAGGACGAGATCGATTTGGCGAAACGGATCGAACAGGGCGATGAAGAGGCGAAACGCCGTTTGGCGGAAGCGAATCTGCGTCTGGTCGTCAGTATCGCCAAGCGGTATGTCGGCCGGGGGATGCTGTTCCTCGACCTGATCCAGGAAGGCAATATGGGCTTGATCAAGGCGGTTGAGAAGTTCGACCATATCAAAGGCTTCAAATTCAGTACGTATGCCACGTGGTGGATTCGTCAAGCCATTACGCGCGCGATTGCCGACCAAGCGCGTACGATCCGGATTCCGGTACATATGGTGGAGACGATCAACAAGCTGATCCGGGTATCCCGTCAACTGCTTCAGGAGCTGGGGCGCGAACCTACGCCGGAGGAAATTGCGAAGGAAATGGATCTAAGTACGGACAAAGTGCGTGAGATTATGAAAATCGCGCAAGAACCCGTGTCGCTCGAAACGCCGATCGGCGAGGAAGACGACTCGCACCTCGGAGATTTTATCGAAGATCAGGAAGCGCTGGCTCCGGCGGATGCCGCTGCTTACGAGCTGCTCAAGGAGCAGCTGGAGGACGTCCTCGATACGTTGACTGAGCGCGAGGAGAACGTGCTTCGGCTGCGCTTCGGACTCGATGACGGCCGGACGCGGACGCTGGAGGAAGTCGGTAAAGTATTCGGGGTTACCCGGGAACGGATTCGCCAGATCGAAGCCAAGGCGCTCCGCAAGCTTCGTCATCCGAGCCGCAGCAAGCGGTTGAAAGATTTTCTTGAATAATAGCTTGTCACTACGACCTTTCCGCCGCCTGCGGGAAGGTCTAATTTTTTGCGGGCTCCAAGCCGATGAATGAATTATGAATCATGTATCCTATGTATTAAGCGACGACGGGCTTCGGAGGAACCTATAAGCTATGGATGATAAAAAGAAAACGATTATCCGCGAAATTGAGCATTGGCGGCGAAGCAAGCTGCTGCCTGAGCAGTATTGCGACTTTTTGCTGAATATTTACTTGGAAGACGATCAAGAAAAACCGGGAAGCTCCGGTGGACTGTTCGGAATTACGGCGTCGAAAATAAGCGACAGCAATTGGAAAATATGGGTTCTCGTTTTGGTTGCTGCATGCGCCTTTTCTTTTACTGTTCTTCATTTTAACGCTTTTCAATTACCAATGCAAATAGGGGTCTCGCTTTTGTTTCTTGCATGCTGTTACGGCTATGGAGGGTACAAGCGGGAAAAGGACCCGATGGGCTCGCAAATTTTGATCGGTATGGCTTCGTTGTTTTTGCTCTTTATCGGGGTTTATCTTATGAAGCTCCACGGATTGCAATCGTCCGTTTTCGTCGTTACCTACGTGTTTCTATGCAGCCTGGTGTGGATTGTGACGGGCCTGCTCGCAAGGCATGTGCCGTTCCATCTCGGCGGTTGGGTGAGTCTGGTGTTCTGTTACGGCTGGCTGCTGCATTATCAGCTTGATTCGATCAGTTGGGTTACACTGGAGCTCAGCTGGGTACCGCTGAGTATTCTATTTTGCTGGATGGGATGGATGGTTCACGAGAAGAGCCGCCATATGGGACTGGTCTTCTTTTTGCTCAGCTTGATCGTTTGGTATATGCCTGAATTATATGGTATGCTGTATGCCGAGCAGTACGGCGAAATGACGCTGCAATGGATGCTGTTGGTTAAGATTGTGACGGAGGCTTCCTTGCTGTTTGTATGGAGAAAAAAATGGACAGAATGGGTTGTCTGAGATGATACGATTATCAAAACGATTGGGTAAAATTGCACAGGAGGTTCCCGCGGGCAGCCGTCTGGCGGATATCGGGTCGGACCATGCGCTTCTCCCCTCTTATTTGGCAAAGCAAGGCACGATCGTACGAGGGATTGCGGGCGAGGTAAATCCCGGTCCGTACGATGCAGCCGTCAAGCAGGTCCGCGCATCGGGGCTGGAGAACGTCATCGACGTCCGGCTGGGCGACGGTCTGGCCGTCATCGCGCCGGGCGAGGCGGATATCATCACGATTGCGGGGATGGGCGGAGTGCTGATCGCTTCGATTCTGGAAGCGGGAAAAGCGAAGCTGGAAGGCGTGCGCCGCTTGGTGCTTCAGCCGAATGTCGGCGAAGCGGCGGTCCGGGAATGGCTGCTCGGGAACGGCTGGTTTTTGACCGGAGAGCATATTTTGGAGGAAGACGGAAAAATTTATGAAATTTTGACCGCGGTTCCCGCAATGGAGTTCGGGGCAGATCCGGAATCGCTGTATGAACCGCTGACTCTGGCGAACGGTATGACCGCGGATCGTGCGGTTCTCCTGAGCATGGGGCCGTATTTGGTGCGGGAGGCTTCCGCCGTCTGGGCGAAGAAATGGACTTATGAATTGGATAAGCTCCGTAAAATATGCGATAATCTGGCCGGGTCCGAAACGGAAGCTTCCCGCAGCAAGGAAGCGGAATTCCGCGCCGAGATGAAACGAATCGAGGAGGTATTAGCCGCATGTACGCCAAAGGCCAAGCCGTAATTCAATTGATGGAAGAGCTCGCGCCCAAATCGTACGCCGTGGAGAACGATAAAATCGGGCTGCAGATCGGCACGCTGCAAAAGGAAATCCGCAAAGTGCTTGTTGCCCTCGACGTGACGGAAGAAGTGGTAGACGAGGCGATTCGCGAGCAAGCCGATCTGATTATTGCACATCACGCTGTCATTTTCCGTCCGCTGCCTCACATTCAGACGGATACGCCGGCAGGCCGGCTTTACGAACGGCTGATCAAGCACGACATCGCCGTTTATATCGCCCATACGAATCTGGATGTGGCCGACGGGGGAATCAACGACATGATGGCGGAAGCGATCGGCCTGACCGGTACGCAGCCGCTTGACGAAGTACATACCGATAAGCTGAAAAAGCTCGTCGTGTTCGTTCCGACGACGTACGCCGACGAGGTACGCCAGGCCATGTTCGACGCGGGAGCGGGCGGCATCGGCCGCTACAGCCACTGCAGCTTCAATATCGAAGGCGTCGGAACGTTCAAGCCGGAAGATGGTACGAACCCGTTTATCGGTCAACCCGGGAAGCTGGAGACGGCGCAGGAAATACGCGTCGAAACGATCGTCCCTCAGAGCGTGGAACGCAGAGTCGTGCAGGCGATGCTGAAGGCGCATCCGTATGAAGAAGTCGCTTACGATCTATATTCGCTCGATTTGAAGACGCGCACGTTCGGGCTCGGCCGCGCCGGTAAGCTTCCGCAGCCGGTAACGCTGCAGGAGCTGTGCGAACGGGTCAAACAGGTATTCGACGTGCCGATGCTGCGCGTCGTCGGCGATCTCTCGCGGACCGTGCGCAAAGCGGCCGTGCTTGGGGGATCGGGCAGCCGCTATGTGAAGCATGCGCAATTCGCCGGAGCGGATGTGCTGATCACCGGCGATATCGATTATCATACGGCGCATGACGCCTTGGCCGCCGGGATCGCGCTGATTGATCCGGGACACAATGTGGAGAAAATCATGAAGCGCGGCGTCGCCGACCACTTGCGGCGCAAGCTGGAGGAGCGAAAGTGGGCTACGGCGGTCATCGCTTCGCAAATCGATACGGAACCGTTCCGTTTCGTGTAATTTGCCGGAATCCGGCAGTTGAGTTTTGCTCCGATTCCTTGTATACTAGCAGATGCATCTATTGCAAAGGAAAGTTTGACAGACAATCGCTGGTGGCGTTAGCCACGAGAGGAAAGTCCGGGCTCCATAGGGCAGGATGCTGGATAACGTCCAGTCAGCGCGAGCTGAAGGCTAGTGCCACAGAAACGGACCGCCGATGGCCGTGCATGCGATCTTCGATCGCCGCCGGCACAGGTAAGGGTGGAACCGTGGTGTAAGAGACCACGAGGAGCTATGGTGACATAGTTCCTGGTAAACCCCATTTGGAGCAAGACCTAGAGGAACGCACGTCCCGCAAGGGACAGTCTTTGCCCGAGACGCGTTCGGGTTGGTCGCTTGAGCCGTTCAGCAATGGACGGCCTAGATAGATGATTGTCGCTTCAATGGTGGCAGGGTGGCACCCGCTACGACCACCGGAAGCACAGAACCCGGCTTACGGCAAACTTTCTTTCAGCCGCTTACGCAATAGATCTTCATGCAAAAAACCGCCTCAGGAGGCGGTTTTTTGCTGTTTTCATCCTCTATTATTATCTAAACCAGCGCTGCATCCAGTCCGGCCATCCCGGCTTCGGAGCCGGAGCCGTACCGGTTGGGGCGCCAGCCGCTTGGCCGGAAGTCTTGGGGTCCGCTGCCTTGAGCGCGGCGACCACGTCGATCAGACCGTAACCGAAATATTTGTCTTTCCCGGGTGGCCCCAGATCCATCGCTGTTTCTTTGATGATCCGAACCACTTCCGTATTTTTCAGCGCCGGATTGACCGAACGGATCAGCGCCGCCAGCGCGGTAACGTGCGGGCTGGCCATCGAAGTCCCGGACAGTGCCGCATACTGGTTGTTCGGATACGTGCTGGCGATGTTGACGCCCGGGGCGGCTACGCCGACATAGTCGCCGTAGTTGGAGAATGCCGCCTTCTGCTTTCTGGCATCCACCGCAGCCACGCCGAGCACTTCCGGATAGGCGGCCGGATAACCGGGACGTTCCGTGTTATCGTTGCCGCTAGCGGCAATCAGGACGACGTCGCGGTCATAGGCGTATTTGATGGCGTCGTGCAGGAACTGGGCGTCCGCATAGTTGCCGAGGCTCATGTTAATGACCTTGGCCCCGTTATCCGTTGCCCAAATAATGCCCCGCGCAACGGCATAGGTGCTGCCCGCGCCGCTGGAATCGAGCACTTTAACCGGCAAGACGCGGTTATACCAGCTCATGCCGGCGACGCCCAAGTTGTTGTTCACGATGGCCCCGATGACTCCGGCCACATGTGTGCCGTGTCCGACATCGTCGGCCGGTCTGGCCCCGGGCTGGATGGCATTGTAGCCGGCCATCAAATGGCCTTTCAAGTCCGCATGGTTCCCATCGATCCCGGTATCGACGACCCCGACGATGACGTCCGTCGAGCCTTTGGAGACGTTCCAGCCGGCCTCCGTTTCGATCTGCGGCAAGTTCCATTGGTACCGCCGATACAGCGAATCGTTCGGCGTAATCACCGTTGCTGAATTCGGGTGCAGAACGGGAGCAATGTCGTTCGTCAAATAAAGAAAATGCGGCTCGGCGTAATCGATGTTCCATTTCCCGAAATACCCCATAAGCTGTTTGGCTTCCATACCCGGCGATTCGAAGACGTAAGTATAGCCGAGCTTGTGGACGTGGCCTCCGCCAATTTCTTGCCGGATGCGGACAAGATCGTTATCGGATGGCGGCTGCTTGAATTTGACGACGACTTGATTCGTGTGATAATGGCTCGTTCCCTGATTATCTTCGGGATGGCGAACCTGCACGTTCTGAAGCGATTTCGAATCGACCGATTCGATCTTGTAGCGGCCTTGCGCAGGGTACGGCTCGATTCGTAAATTTTTCTTTTGGTGATCGGCCACCTGAGCGAGAATTTGCTGGCGCACGGTGCCGACGATTCCCGATGCGCCATCCGCTCCCGGAACGCCGAGAACGAAATACGTGCTGCCGTCCGCTTGAAACGGCGGAGATTGATACGTCTTTCCGTTGTCAACCTGCCGCTTCGCTTCTTCCAGGTAAGGCTGCGAAGCTTTTGCCGCCGCCTCGTTCAGTGTACCTGCCGCGATGCCTTGGTCCAAGGTTTGGTCACGTTTGGTGCGCACCAGGCGTTCCATATGCGGATGAGCCGCTTGGGTCGCTTGTAGCGTTTCCCGCGCTTTGCCGTCCGTCTGCGCCTGCGTGTCCTGAACGATCCGATGCAACTCCAGGCTGCACTGACTGCGACAAAGCTCGTCCGTGCGAGCCACATCCTGATTCAGCATCGCTTGCTTCATTTTCAACTCGGCGGCAGGTGTAACCGTCTCGGGTTTGGGAGCCTGATCGCCGCGGGGGAAAAGAATCGCTACCCCGGCGATAACAAGAGCGATCGATAAAGCATATTTCCACATGGGCCTTGCCTCCTGATTGGAACAGTGTGTACGTCAATTAGAATCCCCTTCGCGGGCCGTTTAAAAAGCAGCAAAGTTATCCAAAAAGGAGCAGTCCGAAACAATGGCGTTCTGGATGTTTTTCATATTACTTTTAGATGCGTTTTGTGGTACGATGGAAGGGAGAGGTCGTTTTGCCCATATCGTTCTGTTTTAAAGTTGAGGAGGTCTTTTAAGCGATGGCAGTATTTCATGTAAAAACTCTTTGTGAAACGACAAGGACCAAGCTGAGCGAGGCAATCGCCAAAATGGAACAATTCCTGAACGGACATTCTTTGCAGCAGCTGAATACCGATAATGACGAAGCGATGGAAGAATTTTATAAAGGGTATTTGACCGATACGAGACATTTGTTAGTATTTTCCGAGGTGGCGTACGAGAAGCTCGGCGTGGCGCTGCGCCGTCCGAATTTTAACGTGGATTATGCCGAAAAAGTACTTTACGACGTTTATCATAGCTGCGTGAACAGCTTTTTTTATCCGAAAAACGAATGCTATTCCGAAGACGGCCGTTATGCATATACCGGTCAGGATGCCATCCGCTTCCGTAAAAAGCCTGTACGCGACGTGCGCGACTTGACAATTGAGCTGTCCAAAATTTTTGAAACGCTGCGCGAAGATTTGGCTTATTACGAAACCGACTATATTACGCAAAAACGGATGCAGGGCGAGAAAGTATAATTCGCCCAATCCGAGACATATTGTGAAGAGATGCTTCGATGCGGGCATCTCTTTTTGTTTCATTAAGCTAAAGGAAGGGGTTCTCTGATGCGGCCAAAGATGAATGAAGAAGAGCTGGTGCAAGCGTCCATACGGCTGATCCGGTTAAACCAGCACCCGGAAGGGGGATACGTAGCCTGTCCGCTTTTTGCGCACTATGCTTACGGCTGGCTAAGGGACGGCAGCTTCGTCGCATACGCCATGGATACGGCGGGAGAGCACGACAGCGCGGCTTTATTTTACGATTGGGCCAACCGGATTATCGCTTCCAAGCGGGATTATATCCGCTACCTGACGGACAAACAAGCCCGCGGGGAGCACGTGGCGCTTCATGAATTTTTACATACCCGTTATCATCTGGATGGCCGGGACGATACAAGCTCGGAATGGGGACACTTTCAGCTGGACGGTTACGGGGCTTGGCTCTGGGGATTGACGGAGCACCTTCGCGCGGTCGGAACGTACCGGATTCCGGATACGTACCGGACTAGCGTGGATGCCGCGGTTGATTATTTGCGCGCATTCTGGCGCTACCCGAATTTCGATTGCTGGGAGGAGTACGGCGAGCACGTGCATCCTTCGACGCTGGCCTGCATTTACGGCGGGCTGGAGGGAGTTGCCCGGCTGGACGACAATGCGGAGCTGCATCATATTTCCTCGGAAATAAAGGATTTTCTGCTGCAGCATGGCGTACATGCGGAAAACGGCCATTTTGTCAAAAATATAACACCTGTTCCCCAAGGAGATTCTACAGCTTATGTAACAGGTTTCGCCGGAGTGGACGCGAGTTTGCTTTGGCTGACAGAACCGTTCCACGTATTCGATTCACAGCATCCTGCTATGCGGAAGACGATCGAAGCGATCAAAAGTGAGCTGCGCTCAGAAACCGGAGGCGTCCGCCGTTACGCAAGCGATACCTACTACGGTGGGGGAGAGTGGCTGCTGCTGGCGGCTTGGTACGGATGGGTTCAACTGAGGCTGGGGAACCGGGAGGAAGCCGGGCGTTCGCTGGAGTGGATCGCAGGGCAGGCGGACGGATTGGGCCGGTTTCCGGAGCAGGTGAAGCGTCCGGATGGCAGCGAGGAAGCCTATGACGATTGGGTTCGCCGCTGGGGGCCTCCGGCAACGCCGCTGCTGTGGTCGCATGCGATGTTCATGGTGCTATATTACAAGCTGCGCGCCAAGGCCTAGAGTATATCCCCTTTTCGATGCGGGAAAGCTGAGAAAGGGGTGATTACGATGCCAGATGTCAAATGCAGCGTCGCCAACTGCGAATATTGGGCGCAGGGAAACAATTGCAACGCCAACACGATTATGATCGAGATCGACAAGCATGCGGACGTCAAGTATGACGCCGAGTTCGGAGCCGAGTTCGAAGATCACCAAGACCGGGCCGCCAGCTCGCAGAACACCTGTTGTCACACCTTCGAGCCGAAAAAATCGAAATAAGCATCGGTTTTTCCGGAAGTGTCAAGCGTTCATTTCTCTCGGGAAGGGAAGGGGACCGAATGAAACGGAAGCTCGGAAGACATCCCGGTTCGGTTCGGGATGACAGGTCGCTGCGGAAGTTCAAGCACGAGCAGCTGCGCAGGGAAGCCGGCCGCAAAACGCGCGCGGAATTCGCCGCGGAGATCACTTATCCCGGCCGTGGTTCGCGGGAGGAGAGATCCCGCATTATGCATCCTGTGGCCGTAACGGAAAACGGTACGGAGGAAAAGGCGGAAACGTCTTACCGCTGGCTCGGATACACGGCGCTTGTGTTGTCTATTCTGGCGTGGTTTCTTTATCCGGCGCTTCTCGGCTCGATGTCAGCCCTATTAGGGCTGTTTGCTTATATGCTGGGCGAGCGTTCGCTGGGCACATGGTCGATCGTCATCGGTTTGATCGCACTGGCCGGTTATTTCATTTTGGTTCCTCTATACGCTTGAGGCGGAGACGGCAGGCCGGCAACCGGTCTGCCGTTTTTCTTTTAAATTTTATAGTGGCTGAACCGCCCAAAAAAGTGTACAATGGGAAAAGAATCCCGGTACAAGGAGACTTCCGTAACCGATGAACTTATCGACAAAAGCTATCGATCCCTATACGATTAAAGAGCTGCTGCAGCTTCAGGTGATGAATCAGTTAAGCTTGCTAACCTCGGGCAGAAATTCCGTTACCGAGCAAAGCGATAATACGGACTTTGCCTCCATATTGAACGGGATGTTGGCCGGCATGGATTCGGCTTCGCCCCAGAGTGCGGGCGGTATGACCGCAGGAGCCGGGCTCGTGCCGGGACAAGCTTGGGGGCCGGCCATGCTAAGCGGCTTATCTACCGCTTCCGCAGGCGCGCTGACGAAGAAGTTCGCCTCAGCTACTGCGAAGCCGTCGGCCTACGAACCGCTGATTCAGGAAGCCAGCCGCCGGTTCGGCGTCGAGCCAAGCGTAGTGAAAGCGGTCATCCATGCAGAATCGTCGTTTAATGCCAACGCCGTTTCCGGTGCGGGAGCCAAGGGCTTGATGCAATTGATGGACGCAACCGGTCAAGGGCTGGGAGTGGACAATCCGTTCGACCCGGCGCAAAACATCCACGGCGGAACCCGTTATTTATCCAACCTGATCTCCAAATATGGCGGCAGTTTGGGCACCGCGCTTGCGGCTTACAATGCAGGACCTACAAGGCTGGACCGGCTCGGCATTCGAAACGATCAGGACTTAGCCGAAAAGCTGCATCTGCTGCCTAACGAAACGCAGCAGTACGTACGCAAAGTATTGGCGTTGAAAGAGCACTACGAGGCATGAGATGAGCGAGACCAATCGTAGGCACTCCGTTTGCGGGGGCCGACCATTGGTCTTATTTTCTTCCTGAACCAAGTAGAGATTGCGAAAAAGGGGAATGACAAATGCTGTATATGGATTACGCGGCAACGGCGCCTATGTATGACGAAGTCATCGGCGTCATGACCGAAGTGATGAAGTCGCACTTCGGCAATCCGTCGTCCTTGCATAAGCTGGGCTTGGAAGCCGAGCAACTCGTAAGCCGTTCGCGTGAAACGATTGCGAACGCGCTTCGCTGCGACCCGAACGAGATCCGGTTTACGTCCGGCGGAACGGAGAGCAACAACCTGGCCATCCGCGGAGCGGCCTATCGATACCGGTCCCGGGGCAATCATTTGATCACTTCGTCCATCGAGCATGCATCAGTTTACGAAACCTTTCGTAAACTGGAAGAAGAGGGCTTTCAAGTAACTTATTTGCCTGTCGATGCGACAGGTCAAATTAGGCTGTCAGACCTTGAGCAAGCATTGACGAGCGAAACGATTCTGGTCAGCGTGATGCATGTAAACAATGAAATGGGCCGGATTCAACCGATTGAAGCGATCGGCGCCCTGCTGCGCACCCGCCCCAAGACCTTGTTCCACGTCGATGCCGTACAAGCTATCGGGAAGCTTCCGGTCGACCCGAAGCGGCACGGTATCGATCTGATGTCCTGTGCAGCTCATAAGCTCCGCGGTCCGAAAGGCATCGGGTTCTTATACTGCCGGCGCGGGGTCGAATTGCAGCCGTTGCTGCTCGGAGGCGGGCAGGAGGAAGGACTTCGTTCGGGGACGGAAAATGTCCCGGCTGTGGTGGGAATGGCCAAGGCGGTACGGATGGCCGTTCAGGAGCAGCCAGCCTTTGCGGCGCATACGGCCAGACTGCGTGCCCGTTTGACCGAGGGAATCCGCCAAATTCCGGAGCTTGTGTTGAACGGCTCGGAGCGGCCGGAGGACATGGCGCCGCATATTGTTCATTTTTCGTTTCCCGGAATGAAGTCCGAGGTGCTCGTGCATGCCTTGGAGCGGCACGGCATTTATGTGTCGACCCGTTCGGCCTGCTCTTCGGGAGCGGAGAAGCCCAGCCGCGTGCTGTCGGCTATGGGGGCGGACCTGGCGGTCGCGGTCAGCGGCATCCGGCTCAGCTACTCGCTTCAGCAGTCCGAGGACGATGCGGATCGCTTTTGCCGTGTGCTTAAACAGCTTGTAGAAGAGTTAAAACCGGCCATGGCCGGCAAGAACGAACGGAGGTAACTTATGACACCGCAACAGGTCGTCCTCCGTTTGGGGGAATTGACGCTTAAAGGACGCAATCGCCACCGGTTCGAGCAAGCGGTTTTGCAGCAGCTGAAACGGGTATTGCGTCCTTGGGGAGCCATCAAGTATGAAAAAGAATTCGGGCGAATCACGCTGCATTTGAACGGTACGCCTTACGAAACGGTGCGCGAGCCGCTCAAGACGGTATTCGGCGTTGTATCGTTTAGTCCCGTACTCACGACTGAATTAGAACTGGAGCGCGTGCAGGAAACGGCGCTCTTGGCGATGCGGGCCATGGACCCGCAGCCGCGGACGTTCAAGGTCAGCGTGCGCCGCGTGAACAAAAGCTTCCCGCACGACTCGCAAGAGATGAACCGGCTTGTCGGAGGCTACGTCTTAAGGGCGATGCCCGATCTAAAAGTGGACGTGCACCGGCCGGAAGCGGAGTTGAAAGTCGAGCTTCGCGAACGGCAAGCGCTTGTGTACAGCCAGGTGGACTCGGGCGCCGGAGGGTTCCCGCTCGGCACGAACGGCAAAGCGGTGCTTATGCTGTCCGGAGGCATCGACAGTCCGGTAGCGGGATATTTGGCCATGCGCCAAGGGCTGGCGGTCGAAGCCGTCCATTTTCACAGCTATCCTTATACCAGCGAAAGATCGCAAGAGAAAGTGAAGGAATTGGTCCGGAAGCTTGCCGTATATGCCGGTCCGATCAAGCTGCACATGGTGCCGTTCACGAGCGTACAGACCAAGATTCACGAAGCGTACCGGGAAAATCTGCTAATCACGATACTGCGCAGAGCCATGATGCGGATCGCAGAGAAGTTGGCCGAGGCGAACGGGGCGGGCGCCATCGTGACCGGGGAAAGCTTGGGACAAGTGGCAAGTCAAACGCTGGCCAGCATGAATGCCATCGGCCGGGCTGTGCACCTTCCGCTGATTCGTCCGCTCGTTTGTATGGAAAAACTGGAAATTATCCGCCTCGCGGAGGCGATCGATTCATACGAAGTGTCTATTTTACCGTATGAGGATTGCTGCACGTTGTTTTTGCCGCCAAGTCCAAGCACCAACCCCAACTTGAAGGTTGTCGAAAGCATCGAAGCGGGAATGCCCTGGTTGCAAGAGGAAATGGATGAAGCGGTGCGTAATACGGAAACCCTATGGATAGATACGGACCGTCGGACGGAACAAGAAGATCGATTCTCCTCTTTTTTCTAAGCTTATCCTATGCCATCGTTCGCCGGACTCCAGATCGAATTGAATGAGATGGAGGGTAACGACCATGCTGGATTGGTTCATTTTGTTTCTCCAAATTATGCTGATCAATATCGTGCTAAGCGGCGACAATGCCGTCGTCATTGCTTTGGCGAGTAAAAATTTGCCTTTGCATCAGCGAAAGCAGGCGATTTGGTGGGGGGCCTTCGGGGCGATCGCCCTGCGGGTCGTGCTGACCGTCATTGCCGTCTATGTCTTGAAGGTACCGTTCATTCAAGCGCTCGGATCGGTGCTGCTGCTGTGGATTGCCATCAAACTATTGATCGACGAAGAGGATCATTCCAACGTGAAGCAGGCGGCAACCCTCGGCAAAGCGGTCAGCACGATTATTTTGGCCGATTTCGTCATGAGCCTTGACAACGTATTGGCGATTGCCGCCAAAGCGAAGGGAGAGGTCGGGGTAATCATTCTCGGGATCGGGCTTAGCATTCCGATTATCGTCTGGGGGAGCACCGTGGTCGTCAATTTGCTGAAGCGGTACCCCATTTTCGTTTATTTGGGAGCCGGCATTCTTGGCTATACCGCAGGGGAAATGTTTATCGCCGACGAGAAGCTGGCAACCCGACTGCTGGGGGATATTTCGCATTATGTGCTGCCGATCGTCACGACCTTGATCGTTCTTGCGTCTGGCGTGCTTAAGAAATGGGTGTTCCGGCCGCGGCAGCGGCATACCTAGAAGGCTGGCAGGCTATCGGAACGCCGCTTTTCAACCATGAACAGGCATTGTAAATAATCGGTTAATCCCGCAAGCTATCTTGCGTTTTACGGCATCTGCACGTATAATAAAGTGTGAATTGTAGCGTCGGCGCTTACGTCCGACGCTACTTTTGTGAACGGGCTGCGCTCCGGCATCAAGGAGCACGACATTGAGCCAAATTCAAAGAGAGGATTTTGAGACTACATGCATTCGAGAGACAAAATTCGTAATATCGCCATCATCGCCCACGTCGACCACGGCAAAACAACGCTGGTGGATAAGCTGCTTCAGCAATCCGGAACGTTCCGGGAGAACGAGGCGGTGCAGGAACGCGCCATGGACTCGAACGATATCGAACGGGAACGCGGCATTACCATTTTGGCGAAAAATACGGCCATCCAATACAAAGACTTCTTGATCAATATCGTCGATACTCCGGGCCACGCCGACTTCGGCGGCGAAGTGGAACGGATTATGAAAATGGTCGACGGCGTACTGCTTGTCGTCGACGCTTTCGAAGGAACGATGCCGCAGACGAAATTCGTGCTGCGCAAAGCGCTGGAACAGCATTTGACGCCGATCGTCGTCGTCAATAAAATCGACCGTCCGAACGCCAGACCGGCCGAAGTGGTCGATGAAGTGCTCGATCTGTTCATCGAGCTGGGAGCGGACGACAACCAGCTTGACTTCCCGGTTGTTTATGCATCGGGTCTTATGGGAATGTCCAGCTTGGATCCGGAAAAGCTGGGCGAAAACATGCAGGCGCTCTACGATACGATCGTCAGCCACATTCCGGCGCCGACCGAGAACGTCGAGGAGCCTTTGCAATTCCTTGTCACGCTGATGGATTATAATGAGTACTTGGGCCGGATCGCCATCGGCCGCGTAAACCGCGGAACGGTGCGTCAAGGTCAGCCGATTGCGGTCATCAACCGCGAAGGACAAGTGAAGCAAGCGCGCGTCGAGAAGCTTTTCGGCTTTCAGGGTTTGAAGCGCATCGAGATCGAAGAGGCAGGCGCGGGCGATATCATCGCGATCTCCGGAATCAAGGACATCAACATTGGGGAAACGCTGGCTGATCCGGCAAACCCTGAAGCGCTGCCGGTACTCAAGATCGACGAGCCGACGCTGCAGATGACGTTCCTCGTCAACAACAGCCCGTTTGCGGGCCGTGAAGGAAAATGGGTAACGAGCCGCAAGCTGCGCGAGCGTCTGTTCAAAGAGCTGGAAACCGACGTCAGCCTTCGCGTCGACGAAACGGACAGCCCCGACGCGTTTGTCGTGTCCGGCCGCGGCGAGCTGCATCTCGGCATTTTGATCGAAAATATGCGACGTGAAGGATTCGAGCTGCAAGTATCGAAGCCGGAAGTTATCATTCGCGTGATCGACGGCCAAAAAATGGAGCCGATTGAGCGGCTAATCATCGATGTGCCGGAAGACAGCATGGGCTCCGTTATGGAAAGCCTCGGGACGCGCAAAGCCGAGATGGTCAACATGATCAACAACGGCTCCGGCAGCGTTCGTCTGGAGTTTCTCATTCCGGCCCGCGGTTTGATCGGGTACCGGACCTACTTCTTGACACTGACCCGCGGCTACGGCGTCATGAACCACGCGTTTGACAGCTACGGTCCGTATGCAGGCAGCGGCGTCGGCGGACGTCACGAAGGGGTGCTGATCTCCAGCGAAACGGGAACTTCCACGTTCTACGGCATGCTGTCGGTCGAAGACCGCGGCACCTTGTTCGTAGAGCCGGGCACGGAAGTTTACGAAGGCATGATCGTCGGCGAGCATAACCGCGATAACGACATCATCGTTAACATCTGCAAGGAAAAGCAGTTGACGAACGTGCGTTCGGCTACAAAGGAAGATACGGTTAAAATGAAAACGCCGCGGCTCTATTCGCTGGAGCAGGCGCTTGAATATTTGAACGACGACGAGTACTGCGAAATTACGCCGAAATCGATTCGCCTCCGCAAAAAAATATTGAACAAAGGCGAGCGCGAGCGTTTTGAAAAGCAGCGTAAAATGGCGGAAGCCAACGCTTAATTCAACTCAATAAAAAAGACGCGGGAAAGCTCTGAGCAATCGGAGCTTTCTTTGCAAGTCTACATAAGGAGGATTCCGATGCTCGAATGGCTGAGGGCGCATCCGTTTGTGACATGGATCATCATCTTCGTGCTGATTACTTACGTGTACAATAAAGTGTTCAAGACGCGGAAGCTGCCGATTCTGAAAGACGCTATCATTTACCTGCTGCTGGCTCTCGGATCGGGGATGCTTCTGTTCTTTCAACTGGCAGGACTGCCGATTGTGCTAAGCCTGACTGTCGCGGTCGTCCTCATGCTCATGGTGCGGATTCGCTACTACGTTCAGGATCGGGAAAACCGCAAATCGTAAGGGCTTGGCCCGATGGAGGTGCGTGGCTGATGTCGGACTTCTGGCTAGTCCCCTTGTCGTGGGACGGGGAAACGGCTCTACTCGGTGGAGAAAGGCTTCGGCTTGAGCCTGAGGGCCTCAGGATGCGTTTTCTGGAAGCGATGGGGCAAATCCACCCGCGGCTGCTGATGATGTTCAAAGCGCATTTGCTGCCGGAGGACGAGTCCGGCGAGGTCTGCGGTACGGAGGAGCTTCCGTTTGCACTGGTGCAATCCGGCGATATTCGATTGTCCACAGCGGCTGAGCATTCGGAAGTCATGACCGATGATGCGGATGCGCCGCCGACCTGGCGGCTGTCTCATTGTGCCGAAGCGTATTTGAACCGGATGCTGACGGCACGGGAAGCGGCAGCGCTGCTCAAGCAAGCCGAAGCCGAGCCGGAGGCGGGGCGCTGGCTGGATGCCATGCGGACATGGACGGCAGGCGGCCGTCAAGTGATTTTGCTGAGAGAGGACTGATTGCTTGTGAATTTACAGGATGCGGTGTTCAATTGGCTGCAGATCAGTATTGTGGCGGAGGCCCGGCCGAACGACCTGGCAGCATCGGAAACGAGAGATTTTTTCGAAACGATTTTGCGGGAGGATCATCGTCTGGAAAGGTTCATCCGCACGGCCGACGAAGAGACCTATATTGTGGAATACGAAGAGGCCGGAGGCGCCCGCCATACGAAAAGGTTCGACCGCGAGCTCGCCGAACAGCTTTTAACGGACATTAACTCCAACCCGAAATACAATGATTGACATATAACCCCGGACGGCGAGATACAATAAAATATCATTGTCCGAAGGGAGTGTCCGTGATAACTGCTGGTAGCTGATACCTAACCCGTATGCTATAATGGTCTTAGATTCGGAGACAAACCTTTACAGGAGGGGAACCTATGGCCGAAACGATCACAGCCTTGTCGGAACAGCTCTTCGATCTACTCCAAAAGGATTCGTTTGCTCTCTTGAGCACGATCGATCATGAAACCGGTTCGCCTGCGACAAGCGCCATTTCGTGGCTATTCGCTAAAGACCGGACGACGGTTCGTTTTGCCGTCGACCAGCGTTCGCGCATTTTGACCAACATCAAGCAGCATGCGCATGCGAATTTGACGGTTATCGGCGCCGGCTCCGTCTTCGTGATTTACGGAAGCGCACGTCAGGTTGCCGAAGCTCTTGACGGGGTTCCGTTCAAGCTGGCTTGTTATGATATTGACATTGCTTCGGTGCGCGATGCGATGTTCTACGGAGCCCGCATTTCCGTAGCGCCTGAATATGAAAAAACGTACGACAAGCGTGCCGCTGAGAAGCTGGACACGCAGGTGTTCGACGCGATGCAAAAAGCCTAAGACCGTTTGCCGTCCTAGGCTTTTTTTCCACCTCAAAAGACCGTTACAGATTGCTGCCTGGAACTTGCGGGTTACCTTTGAGCAGGCGGCTGCGATTGCAGCGGATTCACATCACGCGGCATCTGCGGAACGATTCTGCCGATAATGGCCGCCATTTCCTCAGCGAAGCCGTTAATCGGTCTGCCGTTCATCGCTTGCTGCCTGATGTTCCACAAGCGCTGGTTTAAATCCATATCTGCGGTTACTAGCGCGTCTACTCCATACGGATCTTTTTTGAGCGCCTCCGCGACAGACACCTTGATCGTTCCGACTTTCGCGCGGTCCATGGCAGGCGGGACGTTGATTCCCACGACGGCCGTATTACCGAAAACGACGCAATTGGCGCTCTCCACATTCGGCACGCTGACGGCAATTTGCTCCAGCCTGCTGGCAACGGCGCGGGGGTCCTGAATTTCTTTTTTCTGCGGTGCCGTTTGCTTCACTTGTACTTGCCGGTTCGAATCGGCGGTCTGCGAGGGGGCAGCTCCATTTTTTGGTGCTTGGTTACATCCTGACACGACAGCGGACAACATCAAGAGGGTCACGACAAACAATTTCATCAGCAATCGTCCTTTCTTTTCGTCATCGGCTTTGGCTAGTTTGTCCTGACGGGAAAATTCCTATGTATCGAGCCGAACCAAACACCGAACCTGGGAGGGACTCATGATGAAAAAAATTTATGTGCTGGATACCAATGTGCTGCTGCAGGACCCGAACGCGATTTACGCTTTTGAAGATAACGATATTATTATTCCGGCGGTCGTATTGGAGGAAATCGACTCCAAGAAACGCAACGCCGACGAACTGGGGCGCAATGCGCGCCAAATCTCCCGAATGCTTGACGGGCTCCGCAGCGACGGCCGGCTGTTCGAAGGCATCGGGCTTCCCGGCGGCGGCAGCCTGAAGGTGGAGCTGAACCATCGAAGCTTCGCGAAGCTGCAGGAAGTGTTCGCCGAAGTGACGAACGACAACCGCATTTTGGCGGTGGCGCTTAATTATTTGTTGGAAGAGAAGGAGAAATCCGACCCGAAGCCGGTTATTCTGGTCAGCAAGGACGTGCTCGTCCGGATCAAAGCCGACGTGCTGGGCATCACGGCACAAGATTATTTGACGGACCGGGTCGTTAATGTGGCCGGAGACATCTACACCGGGCATTTGACCCTGCTGGTACATCCTTCGGTCATCGACGAGTTTTACACATACCGCTATTTAAGCGCCAATTCGTTGCAGCTCGGCTATACGCTTCATCCGCACGAATTCGTTATCCTGAAAGACGAGATGGGTACCAGCAAGTCGGCGCTGCTTAAAGTGAACGCCGACGGGAAGAAGCTGGAGCCACTTTACCTCAGTAACGATCCGATCTGGGGAATCGCGGCGCGGAATGCTCAGCAGCGGATGGCTTTGGAGCTGCTGCTCAACGACGATATTCCGCTGGTCACGCTGACGGGCAAAGCAGGTACGGGGAAAACGCTTCTGACGCTTGCAGCGGGTTTATTGAAGGTCGAGGACGAAAGAAAGTATAAGAAGCTGCTGATTGCCCGTCCCGTCGTTCCGATGGGCAAGGATATCGGTTACTTGCCGGGAGAAAAGGAAGAAAAGCTGCGGCCGTGGATGCAGCCCATTTACGATAATTTGGAGTATTTGTTCGATACGAAAAAGCCGGGCGATATCGATAAAATATTGGCGGGGCTCGGCAGCATTCAAGTCGAGGCGCTGACTTATATCCGCGGGCGGTCCATTCCCGGGCAGTTCATCATCATCGACGAAGCGCAGAACCTGTCCAAGCATGAGGTGAAGACGATCGTTTCCCGCGTCGGCGAGGGCAGCAAGATCGTTCTGTTGGGCGATCCCGAGCAGATCGATCATCCGTACCTGGATGCTTCGAGCAACGGCCTTACGTATGTTGTAGAGCGCTTTAAGGAGCAAACGATCAGCGGGCACATCATGCTGGAGCGCGGGGAGCGCTCGCATCTGGCGCAGCTTGCCGCCGATTTGCTGTAGGAAGACAAAAACGGTGATGCCAACGATAGAAATCAATCTATCGCTGCACCACCGTTTTTTTTGTATAGACAGATAAGGCCTACTGTTCCGGCGAATAAATCCATTCCACAGCGCCGCCGTAGGCGCGGGCAATGCCTTCCGCAAGCTCGACCAGTTGGGCTTCGATGGCGAAGGCCGAGCCGCCTCCCGGCTCCGGCCATGCTGCAAGCAAATGCTCCTCAAGCTGCGCTTCCGCCTGCTGCGGCTCGAAGGCCAGCCCGAGCGCACCGTTCGTGTCCGCTGCAGCCCGCAGCCGGAATACGGCGACGAGCTCCGCATACAGATAAACGTTCTCCAGACGGCTGACAAAGCCGTAATCGCCGAAGGCCGGATACGTCGTGACCGGAGCCGGCAGCAAAAGCACGTTTAGCTCCTCGAACGGAACCGCATACTGCTCCAAAATCGGCATAAGCTGCTCCAGTTCTTCCGGGGACGAAAAAATCATCAGCTCCTTGTCGCGGTCAAACAAAGCAGTTTTTTCAGCCAACGCTTTGACGATCTGGGCATAATAGCCGGCACGCTTGTCTTCGGGCAGATCCAGGGCTGCCGCGTATTTGAGAACGGGCTCCGTCAACGTCTTCACGCTCCTTTTCTTCCGGGGGCGGCTTAGCTTACAAGTTATAAGGCCAGCTTCAGCATGATGCTTAACTTTCCTTCCTCCAGCCGGACGCCGTTTACCTGCAAAAACGAGGCGATATTTTGGGGGTAGATCCCCAGATCAAAGCTTTTTTCGAATTCTTCCACCGTCGTGGAAGGCAGGGAAAAGCCGTTGAACTGCATTTCCAAAATCCGGAACCGGATAAACGGTTTTCCGCTTCCGTCGTCCATTGCGGCCATCTCGTAGCTTCCCCGGATCATGACGGCAATATCGCCTTCCTGCCCGGAGGCCGATACTTGATCGGGATAGAAGTGAAACGTCAGATTGCGGAACCGTTCATTTTTTTTGCGCAAAAAATCGTTTAATTCGCTGTCCGTCATCTGAAACGTATAGTTTACCCCGTTCATAACCAGGTTGCCATTCTTGCTCTTGTCGCCGCCGGACGTCACCAGCTCGGGAAGCTGCTGCATCGCACTCGCAAGCGCTTGGAAGTACGTCTTGAACAGCGGAATGCCCTTGTCCTCCCACAGCTTGTTGAGCTCAAGCATTTGCTGCTGAAGCAGCGCCGCCTGTTCCTTGCTATCGGCGAGCTGAGCGTCGACTTCTTTCTGGAGCACGGTAAGCCGTTCCCGCTGCTGCAAGTACCGCTCTTTCGTCCGCTGCAGGGAGGTATGGGCTTCAGCCAGCTCTTTTTTGACCGAGGCCAGCCGCTGCCATGCATCCGTATGACGCTGCAGCGCTTGTTTATCGTTGCGCAGAATCATTTGCAGATAGTCGAGCACCGAAACCGCATCGGAGAAAGAACCCACCGAGAACAGCAGCACCCACAGCGAATCGCGGTCGCCCATGTAATAAGAGCGGACGACTTTGGCGGCGTGTATTTTCGCCTCGCTTGTAGAATGCTCCGCTTCGCGAATTTGCTGTTCTGCGCTCTGCATCTGTGCCTGGAGCTTGATTTCCTGGTCGGCAATGCGGCTTAGCTCCTGATCGATCTCATAGATGGTCAAGCCTTTCTGCAGCAAGCTTCTGTCCGCTTGTCCGCTTTCCGCATACGCGGAATAGGGCCACAAGACGGATAAACATCCGTATACCGAGAAAAGCGCAAGGATAGCCCATTGGCGTATATTCACACGCATGTCCCTCCCGTCCTTTCAACTAAAGATTATCATAGGAATGGGAAAAACATGACAAAAAAATTCCACGGCGCTGTGCCATGGGAGGGCTTCCGTCACGTTACTTTTTGCCCGCTTGAGGCTTAGGGAGCAATCGTAAAATGTCTTCCGCATGTTTTACCTGCTTCGGCGTTTCTTTCGTAAAGGCAGGCGTCTGATTGATCTCTTGCACCTTGTACGTCCATTCCACGCTGTTTTTCGCATCGTTTCCGCCTTCGACTGAAAAATAAAGCTTTCCGGTTTGCTCACGGATAAAACCTTGATTGTCGATCAGGATACTTAGCGTCGTAGGAGCTTCGATCTTGATCCGCTCCAGCGAAGTTTTCCATTCCCCGGTTTGTCCCGTTCCGCTCAGTCCGCTGGTCATCAGCTCGTTCAGCACGGACGGCAGTGCGGTGGTGAAATATTTTGCCGCTTCCTGCTTGTTTTTGTTCGTCACCGTAAGCGTAATGCGCTTCGCCGGCTCGCCGTCGGCAAGCTTTTCGTCCTTACTGCCAGGTTCCAGCCAGTTCGGGTTGACCCCTTCCAGCAGCTTGCCCGTCAGGGAAGCGCTCAGCCTTCCGGTGTTTTTAAGCTTGTCCGCTTGCTTATCCAGAGGCAGCATCAAATATTCGTCCGCTTTCGTAATGGCTGGCATCTGCAGATACATTTTGTTATCTTTAAGAAGAAACGGCAGTTCGATGGGCGAGGCCGCGCCTTTCGGCGTTAGTTTGACCGAGGCTTCCATTCGGACCGGATCTGCCAGCGAAACGAGCCCGCTGTATTCGAATTTGCTTTCTTTGACCAGGCCCAGCAAAGCGGCAGTTACCGGTTGCGAGCCCGAAAATAAAGAAGCGTCCAGCTTCAGCTCCGCTTCCCCGGCATATCGGTAGCTTTGGATTTGCTCCTGCTTGGCGACAGCCTGCATCAAATCCTGCTTCACCTGCTGATGATCGGTGCAGGCGGACGTGAGCAGAACGGTGCAGCTTATAAGCGCTGCGCAGAAGATGGTTCGTGGTTTAAACAAGGCTCTGCTTCCTCTCCTATTTTTCTCATCCTATTATAGCGAGTAGGGGCAATTTTGTCTTTAGTAATTTGGCGAGAGGCGGTAGACGCATGAAAACGGAGCAGGCGAACGATTCCCCGCTGCTGCAAGCGATTCGGGAACGGATTGAAATGCAGCCGGACCGGGCGATTTCGTTCCGGGACTATATGGATTTGTGCTTGTATCATCCAAGCTTGGGCTATTATATGAATTCGAATCGCAAAATCGGCCGGGCGGGCGACTTTTATACTAGCGCTTCGGTCGGCAGTGTGCTTGGCGACATGCTGGCCGCCTACCTTCGAAGCTTTGCAGAAACGCGGAGCGGCGATGTTTGCTTAACGGAGTGGGGAGGGGGCGACGGAACTTTAGCGAGACAAATGCTTGACGCGATCCGGAGCGGCTCTCCGGCGCTATATGCGCGGCTGCGCTTCATTAGCGTCGAAAGGAGTCCGGTGCACCGGAGTCTTCAATCGGAGGCGCTAGCGCCTCATATGGAGCTTGTGAGCTACCTCACAGCCGAGGAGTGGCACGCGGCAGGCCCTTGGCCCAATACGCTGGTTTTGTCCAACGAGCTGCCGGATGCCTTTCCGGTGTACCTTATCGTAAGCCGCGAAGCGGGATGGCGGGAAATTATGGTGGGCTGGGATGACGAACGAAGCTGCCTGACGGAGGCGGAAAGACCGTTATCGAGCGGCGAGCTTGAGGTCTTTATCCGCAAGGAAGCGATTCCGCCGAGGACGGGTCAGCGGTTCGAGATCAATTTGGACGCGCTGCGCTGGCTTCGGACGGTTGCCGGCAGCATGGGGAACGGCAGTGTGCTGCTGACGATCGACTACGGGCACGTCAGGGAAGAGCTGTACGCTCCGCACCGGATGAACGGAACGCTGCTGTGCTACTGGAAGCATCAGGCCTCCGACACGCCGCTGCAGTTCCCTGGCGAACAGGATATGACCGCCCATGTCAATTTCAGCGCGTTGATCGATGCCGGGAAGGAAGCGGGTCTGGAGCCTTTGGGCCTGTTCAGCCAGAAGCAATTTTTGCTGGAGCAGGGATTGCTTGACGAGCTGAGCGATCATGACGCCCGGGACCCGTTCTCGCCGCAAGCCCGGCGCAATCGGGCCATTCGACAGCTGCTCCTCAGCGACGGGATGAGTGAGCTATTCAAGGTTTTAGTTCAAAAAAAAGGCGAACCGCACTGAAGCTTGCGGTTCGCCTTTTTTGTCTCCGTATTCGCTTACTTTTTTCCGGACTGGCAGGATTAGATGGACATTTTGAAAAATGACCAGTAGGTAAACCCTGTAAACGAAACAATCATGTAGCCCCAAAAAATCAATATGTAGGCACGTTCGGACAATTTCATGTATCCTAACAGCGTGAAAATCGCCGTCTGGGCGAAAAAGATGAGCGCCATCGGAATAAAGTCGCCGGCCAACGCCATGAGCCCGATTACGAGCGTCCAGAAGCCGAGAACGCGAAACATGCGATCCATCCTGTATCCCCCTCTCTTTGGTCACGATCGATACTTATGTACTACCCACCATTATAGCGAAAGCCTTCTTTCGTGTAAACGCCCAATCCGTGACGAATTTTAGTCAAATTTTTAGCCCTTCGCAACATATCGTTGCCCAAATCCGCCCAAACGATGTATGACCGCCTTGAAAATTGGCAATACAAATTACTAGAAAAGTATTCTATGAACTCTACCATGGGCATAGAGATAAAGTAACGCAGCACTTTATGCATCACGAACATAGATGCGGATGAACCTATAGGGGTTAGGAGGACGGCTTGATGACGGCAATCAGACAAGACGCTTGGAGCGAGGAAGACGATTTGATATTGGCGGAGGTGACGTTAAGACATATTCGCGAAGGCAGCACGCAGCTGTCCGCTTTTGAGGAAGTGGGCGAAAAAATAGGTAGAACCGCGGCCGCTTGCGGCTTCCGCTGGAACAGCTTCGTCCGCAAGAAATACGAGGCGGCGATTCAGATTGCCAAAGCGCAGCGCCAAAAAAGGAACCAGCACCGCAAGCATACGAGCGCGTTCGCATCCGTTGCGGGCAGCGGCATGGGCGGCCCATTGGCTTCGGAAGGCGCGGTGCGCAGCGACGGTATCGTGGAAGAGTTGTCGATCGACGCCGTTATCCGCTTCCTGCGGCAGTGGAAAGGAAGCTATCAGGAAATGGTACGGCATGTAAGGCAGCTTGAGAAGGAGCTGAATGAGAAGCAGGATGAGCTTGAACGGCTGCGCAGTCTCAATGACGAGCTGAATCGGCAGGTCAGTGACGTTTCGACCGATTACCGCGTCGTGAACGACGATTACAAAGCGCTTATCCAGATTATGGATCGGGCCCGCAAGCTTGCTTTTCTGGCAGAGGAAGAAGAGGAAAGCAAAACACGTTTTAAAATGGATGAAAACGGGAATCTGGAACGGATCGAATAACCGGAACCGTCTCATAAAAAAGGAAGAGCCCCCGAATCGGGCTGCCATAGGCGCCGGTTCCGGGGTTTTTGTGCGTGCCCCGTCATTTTTTGCTATGATAGACAGTACAAACTTTTAGTGCGCGGGGGAGAAAGACATGGGCCGTTTTACGGTGATTGGCGCAGGGGCGCTCGGAACGTTGTTTGCGGTCAGATTATCCAAAGCGGGGCACGAGGTTGAGGTTGTCGTCCGCCGTGCCGAGCGGAAAGCTGAAATCGAAGCTGCCGGACTGCGCTTGACCGATGCCGTTTCGGGATCGGAGGAAAAGAGCGCTCGGGCCGTGATTAAGGCTTTTCCCCGCGTTCGGCTGTGGGAGGAAAAGGAAGCGTTCGGGGGAAAGGACGGAAGCGGGCCGCATTTTATCCTGCTAGCCGTGAAGCAGTCCGCCATAACCCGGGAGCTCGGGCTCGAACTTGCTCGGCGCATGGGCCCCTCGGCATGGATGGTCTGCTTGCAGAACGGCATCGGGCATCTGGAGACGCTGGCTGCGCATGTACCGGTGGAACGGCTGCTTGCAGCTGTGACGACGGAAGGCGCGATGATCTCCTCCGCCGGCGAAGCCGTTCATACGGGGAGCGGTACGACCTGGGTAGGCGCAGCAGGGGACGAAAGGGGCGAAGTTTCGGAAATCGCGCAAAAAAATCTGGTTTATTGGCTGCAATTGGCAGGATTTAGCGCATCCATGTCGAAAAACATCTCTAGCCGTATTTGGCAAAAGCTTCTTATTAATGCCGTCATTAATCCTCTCACCGCCTTGCTGCGGGTGCCGAACGGCGAGCTTCTGAGTTTGCCGGGAGCCGGAGAGCTGATGCGTGCTTTGTACGAAGAAGGGGGTACTCTGGCGCGTGCGCTTGGGATACGGCTGGAGCCGGATCTGTGGGAGCAGCTGCTGGAGGTATGCCGGCGGACCGCAACCAACCGGTCGTCCATGCTTCAGGACATGACGGCTGGCCGTCTTACGGAAATCGACGCCATTACGGGAGGATTGCTGCGGGAGGCGGACCGTAGCGGAATAGCGCTTCCGACGCATCTTACCGTATACCGGCTGATCAAGGCGGCGGAAGCTGGGCATCGGCCCTGCCGGCCGAACATTATCGATTGAAATCGGGTGATATCGCTTGAGTGCATTGTTTGGATGGCTGCAGCAGCTTTATACATTTCTTGCGCTTGTTCCGTTTGTCGCTTTTTTCATCGTATGGGTTATCGTTTACTATTATACGAAAGACAAGCGCAGAGCCACGCATCTCAGCATGGATATCACCACGTTATTCCTTATCGGCTCGGTTTCGTTCATGAGCCGGAATTTGTTCGATTCGGGAATGCTGCTGTGGACGATCGTGCTGCTGTTTCTCGTTGCCGCCGGCTTGCTTGGAAATATGCAAAACCGGCTTAAGGGAAAGATCGATTTGATCAAGATCGCCAGAACGCTGGGCCGGCTTGGCTTTGTGCTGCTGACGGCCTGCTATGTTCTCCTGCTGTTCATCGGCATCGGCAAATATATGATCAACTCGTAAAGAGATGAAGAGACGAGCGTACTTCATTTGAGGGAGGACATCGTGCGAGGCTGCATATGGAACGCAAATCCACGTTGCAGCGATTGACGAATAAAATTCTGCCATTTTTGAGAGTCTAACCCAAAAGGCTCTTATTTTTTTTGTGATTAAACTACGAAAAGTGATATAATAATACTAAATACTACAAAAAATGGCCAGAAACAAAAAATAACACTGGATTTTATTAACCCCTGGTTGTATAATTTCTATTTGGTAACGGTTACATTCAACAGGGTCTTTACTTTTCCGCTGGAATCTTATATCATCAAAGGGTGTCATGTAAGGTGTGAATTCTATGTCATGTTATATAACACGACAAGAATTAACATATATTTACATAAATTAAAAAGGAGGAAGTCATTTTCATGAAGTATAACAAGCTTCTTGTCCTGGCATCGGTTACCGCTATGCTTGGTACGACCGTTGCAGGCTGTTCAGGCAACACAGATAACAACCAGCAAGCAGGGGGCGCAGACAATAAAAAAGCTCCGGCTCAAGAAATTAGAATCAACCTTGCGGCAGAACCGCCGGCGATCGACAGCTCCGTCGCAACGACGAATCCTTCTTTTACAATTCTTAACGCGGTGAACGAAGGTCTGTACCGTCTGGATGCAGAAGGCAAGCCGCAACCTGGTCTTGCGAAAGAGCTTCCGAAAATTTCCCCGGACGGCCTCGTATATACGATCACGCTTCGCGACGGTTTGACATGGGCCGACGGCTCGCCGCTGAAAGCAAGCGATTTTGTATGGGCTTACCAACGTACGTTGGACCCGGCGACAAAAGCGAAATACGCAACCATGCTCTCCTGGATCAAAGGCGGCGTCGCATTGAATAAAGCGAAGCCGGAAGAAGTGGAAGCGAAGAAAGCCGAGCTGGGCGTAAAAGCAAAAGACGACAAAACGCTTGAAATTACGCTGGAAAGACCGGTTGCGTTCTTCACCGACCAATTGGCTATGCCGCTCTTCTTCCCGCAAAAACCGGATTTTGTCAAAGCGCAAGGCGACAAAAACGGCGCCGATGCCGACAAAATTATCGGTGCGGGTCCGTTCAAAATGGAAAAATGGGACCACGAGCAGCAAATCGTTCTCGTCAAAAACGACAAGTACTGGGATGCTGCAAACGTGAAACTGAACAAAGTAACCGTCAACGTGGTAAAAGACGCCAACACGGCTCTTAACATGTACGAGACGGACCAAGTTGACCTGACGGAGCTTCGCGGCGAGCAGGCCAAAGCTTACCAAGGCAAGCCGGATTTGACGCTGAAGAAAGAATTCGTAACAGGTTACCTGATGTTCCACAATTCGAAGTTCCCGGCGTTTGCGAACGTGAAAATCCGCCAAGCTCTCGGCATGGCGATTGACCGCAAAGCTTACAACGAAGTTGTCAACGGGGGAACGTCCATTCCTTCGACAGGTCTGGTTCCGGTAACCGTTCTTGACGGCAACAAGCAGGAATTCCGTAAAGTAGCGGGTGATACCGAACCTGCTTTCGATGTGGCAAAAGCGAAGCAGCTTCTGGCTGAAGGCTTGAAAGAGCTGAACATGACTTCCTTGCCGAAGTTCAAGCTGACGGCTGACGATACCGAAGGCGCGAAAAAGACGATTGAGTTCGTTCAAGCTCAATGGAAGCAGAACCTCGGAGTTGACGTTGACGGCGAGCCGCTGCCATTCGCACTGCGCGTGAAAAACATGCAAGAAAACAATTTCGACGCTCTGTTCGCACTGTGGGGCGCCGATTACAACGATCCGATGACGTTCCTCGACATGTGGTTGTCCGACAACAAATCCTTCAACTATGTCGCATACAACAACAAAGCGTATGACGATCTGGTTAAAGGCGCAGACAAAGAAGTCGACTTGGCGAAACGTTCCAAAATGCTGATCGATGCCGAGAAGCAGCTGATGGCTGATCTTCCGATTTCTCCGCTCTACTTCCGCACGAGACCTTACGCGAAGAAACCGAACGTAGAAGGCCTGATTTTGCCGCCTATGTCCAAAGAATGGGAACTGAAATGGGTTTCCATTAAGTAATCCGTTTCTCCCGATGAACCATAGTAAGTAGTGGCTGATTCGTCAACGAGGGGGCCGTTCTGATCTTTGGAACGGCTCCGATTTTTTCTGTAACGAAATTGCCCTCTGTTCGGAGGAAGCGGAGCTGCTTCGCAAACATAGTCTTGCTTTGGAGCGGTCTATGCTTGCGAAGCAGTTCGGCTGTTTCCAATCGAGCCTTTTCGAGCCTTTCTGCTTGTCCTTGTTTGAATTAGTTCAGGAGGTGTGCCATGCTTCGCTATTTGCTGCGTCGTCTGGTTTATATGGTAATTACCTTGTGGTTGGTTGTTTCCTTCACATTCGTGTTGATGAAAAACTTGCCAGGGGATCCGTTCGGGGAAGATTCGCAAAAATTGACGATTGAGCAAAGAAAACTGCTCTATGCTCAATACGGTTTGGATCAACCGATTTGGAAGCAGTACCTGAAATACATGAATAACGTGCTCCATGGCGATTTGGGCGTGTCCTTCCAGTTCCCGACGCGCAAAGTGACGGACATTATTCATCAAGCGTTCCCGGCTTCGCTGGAGCTCGGCTTGTGGGCGCTCGCGATTGCCATTACGGTCGGATTGATTCTCGGCATTATTGCAGCTTTGAATCATAACAAAGGTCTTGATGTCACAGCGATGTTTACGGCAATTGTCGGTATTTCGATTCCATCCTTCGTTCTTGGGCCTTTGCTGTCTTATTTTGTCGGGGTGAAGCTAGGCTGGCTGCCTCCGGGGATGTGGACAGGAGCGTCATCCAGGATACTGCCTTCCATTGCTTTATCGTTCGGTACGATTGCCATTCTTGCCCGGCTCATGCGAACGTCTATGCTGGACGTGCTGAATCAGGACTACATCAAAACGGCGAAGGCTAAAGGTTTGTCCCAGTCGGCCATCGTTCTTAAGCATACGATCCGTAATGCGATCCTTCCGGTGGTTACCGTGCTGGGTCCCGTATTTGTCGGTCTGATCACCGGTACGCTGATTGTAGAGCAAATTTTCGTCGTGCCGGGATTAGGGAAGCACTTTGTTCAATCCATTTATTCCAACGACTACACCATGATTACAGGATTGACCATTTTCTATGCGTTTATTCTTGTCATTGTGCTTTTTCTTACCGATGTTATCTACGGTTTCATCGACCCGCGCATTCGTTTGGTTAAGGGAGGTAGCAAGTAATGCAGATGTCCAAAGACCTGTTCCAGCCGGTTGTCCGAGAGCAAGTCGGCCGGGAAGCTGTCGTCCGCCCTTCCATGAACTACTGGCAGGATGCGTGGAGAAGGCTCAAGAAAAACAAGTTGGCCATGTTCGGCATGACAACGCTTGTCATCTTGATTTTGCTCGCTACGTTCGGACCGATTTTTTCGAGCTACGATTACGCGACGCAAAACTACGATATTAAAAATTTACCGCCATCCAGTGCGCACTGGTTCGGAACCGACGATTTCGGTCGGGACCTGTGGGTGCGCGTATGGTGGGGAACGCGGATTTCCTTGGCAATCGGGATTATTGCCGCGCTGCTTGACCTCGTATTCGGCGTTATTTACGGGGGCGTTTCGGCCTACTATGGCGGCCGGGTAGATGATATCATGCAGCGTATTATCGAAATCATTCACTCCATCCCGTTTCTGCTGATCTCGATCTTGCTGATCATCGTTATCGGACCTGGTTTCATGACGATCATCATCGCCTATGCCATTACCGGCTGGGTGCCGATGGCGCGGCTGGTCCGCGGTCAAGTTCTGACCTTGAAGGAGCAAGAATACGTCCTTGCGGCCAGAACGCTGGGCGCAGGAGGCGCGCGCATTATTTTCCGCCATTTGGTACCGAATGCGCTTAGCTTGATTATCGTACAAATTACATTTATCGTTCCTTCGGCTATTTTCGTCGAAGCGTTCCTGAGCTTTATCGGTCTCGGCATCCGCGTGCCGCTCGCTTCGCTCGGTTCGTTGTTGTCCGACGGTGCGAACTCGATTCGTTATTTCCCGCATCGGGTTATTTTCCCGACGATTGTTTTCAGCTTGATCCTGATGAGCTTCAACCTGCTCGGTGACGGCCTTCGCGATGCGCTCGATCCGAAGATGAGGAAGTAAGGAGGGTGCCTAAATCATGAGCAAAAATATATTGGAGGTTCGCGACCTCAAAGTATCGTTTCGCACCTATGCCGGTGAAGTGCAAGCCGTTCGCGGCGTTTCCTTCGACCTCAAAAAAGGGGAAGTGCTCGCCATTGTAGGCGAATCCGGATGCGGCAAATCGGTTACGGCCCAAACGATTATGCGGCTCATTCCGACGCCTCCAAGCATGATCAAGAGCGGATCGATCAAATTCGACGGCAAAACGGAAATTACCAAAATTTCAAATAAAGGAATGGAAAAAATCCGCGGCTCCGAAATGGGGATGATTTTCCAGGATCCGATGACTTCTCTCAACCCGACGATGACGATCGGGAAGCAAATCGCCGAAGGGCTCATCAAGCATCAAGGCTTAAGCTCAAGCGAAGCACGGAAGCGTGCAGTCGAGATTTTGAAAATGGTCGGTATTTCCAACCCGGAAGGCCGGATCACTCAATATCCTCACGAATTTTCCGGTGGGATGCGCCAGCGTGTCATGATTGCCATCGCGCTTGCCTGCAATCCGAAGCTGCTTATTGCCGACGAGCCGACAACGGCGCTTGACGTAACGATCCAGGCGCAAATTATCGAACTGATGAAGAAGCTGTCCGAGCAGACGGAAGCATCGATTATCGTGATTACGCATGACCTCGGAGTCGTTGCAGAGATGGCGCAGCGCGTCATCGTCATGTATGCCGGCAAAGTCGTAGAGCAGGGCACGGTAGACGAGCTGTTTTACGATTCGAAACATCCGTATACCTGGGGCTTGCTTCGTTCCGTTCCGCGTCTCGACCAGGACAAAGACGGCGAATTGGTGCCGATTCCGGGGACGCCGCCGGACTTGTTCGCCCCGCCGAAAGGCTGCGCTTTTGCAGCGCGTTGTCCTTACGCCATGAAAGCCTGTCTGGAAGTCGATCCTGAGCACACGAAGCTTTCCGAGACGCATTCGGCAGCCTGCTGGCTCCTGCATCCCGATGCGCCTAAAGTAGAGCGACCTGTAGAAGCTGGAGGTGCGGCACGATGAAGGGCAATCCAATTTTGGAAGTTCGCGATTTGCAAAAACACTTTCACTTGGGCGGCGGCAAGACTTTAAAAGCCGTCGACAAGCTTAATATTTCGATCGGCCGGGGCGAAACGTTCGGTCTGGTCGGCGAGTCCGGCTGCGGCAAGTCTACGGCCGGGCGCACAATCATCCGTCTTTATGAAGCGACAGGCGGCGAAGTGCTGTTCAATGGCGAGAACGTGCATAAGCTGCGCGGAAACAAGCTGCAAGAGTTCCGCCGTCATATGCAGATGGTGTTCCAAGATCCGTACGCTTCCTTGAACCCGCGGATGACGGTTGGCAACATCATTGCCGAAGGACTCGATATTCATGGTCTTGCCGACGGCAAACAGCGCAAGCAGCGCGTAAGCGAGCTGCTTAATGCGGTAGGTTTGAACGAAGAGCATGCGAGCCGCTTCCCGCACGAATTTTCGGGCGGACAGCGTCAGCGGATCGGCATTGCCCGGGCGCTGGCGATCGAGCCTCAGTTCATCATCGCGGACGAGCCGATCTCCGCGTTGGACGTATCCGTTCAGGCGCAGGTCGTCAACCTGTTCAAGAAGCTGCAAAAAGAGCGCGGTCTGACCTACTTGTTCATCGCGCACGATCTTGCGATGGTGAAGCATATTTCCGACCGGATCGGCGTTATGTATCTCGGCAAGCTGGTCGAGGTAACGACTTCCGAGGAGCTGTATGCGAATCCGCTGCATCCTTACACGCAATCGCTGTTGTCCGCAATCCCGATTCCGGACCCGGAGGTGGAACGTACTCGCGAGCGGATCATTCTGGAAGGCGAAATTCCAAGCCCGCTGAACCCGCCGAGCGGTTGTCCGTTCCGTACACGCTGCCCGAAGGCGATGCCGGAATGCGCGGCCAGCATGCCGGAGTTCAAGGAAGTCCAACCCGGTCACTTTACAGCCTGCCATTTATATTAACCTTGGAAGCCTCTGCATGTGCAGGGGCTTTTTAAGTATAACGAAACGATCCGTATCAGTTTCCCCCACCTTTTGACGATTTCCCGGATCACGTGTAAAATAGTAATGCTCATGTTATTTACAAACCGGAAGCAGCTTACATTTTAAAAGGAAGGGTGGCGGGCGGATTGCGGATAGAAATAATGCAGTGGGACTCCGGCCAACCTTTGGCAGGCGATTATTCGGACCGTTTCGAAAAAATAAGCGCGTTTTTCGATTACAATCCTTCGGATGCCGACGGTTGGGAGGCGCGTGCGGCCTGGATCGACCGCGAGCGGATTCACGGAGCAGACCGCGCGCGGCTTGCGGAAGGGCTGCGCCGATTCAATGAACGGGCGGGG
Organism: Paenibacillus oleatilyticus; assembly: GCF_018998565.1. Taxonomy (GTDB): domain Bacteria; phylum Bacillota; class Bacilli; order Paenibacillales; family NBRC-103111; genus Paenibacillus_G; species Paenibacillus_G oleatilyticus. The sequence continues at coordinate 56,041 of NZ_JAHNZO010000036.1, forward strand.
GCTTCGCCGGAAACGCTTCGTTCGATCGAGCTGCTTAAGGATTCCCGTACGCTGTGTATCGTAGGAGGCCAGCAGGCCAGTTTGTTTACCGGACCGCTGCTCGTTATATACAAGGCGATTACGTTGATACGGACGGCCCGTGAGGCTTCGGAGAAGCTGGGTCGGCCGGTGGTGCCGGTATTTTGGATTGCCGGGGAGGATCATGATTTTGACGAAGTGAACCACGTGACGGTTCTGACAGCGGATCAGCAGCTCCAGAAGATCAAGCTGCAGCATCCGACCGGCTTGCGCACCTCCGTCAGCCGGACGCCAATCTCGCCGGAGCAGTGGGGCGAGGCGTTGACCGCCCTTGAGCAGACGCTTATGCCTACGGAGTTCAAGGAGGGATTGATGGAAGCGCTGCGTTCGTCGACCGACGGGGCCGTCTCTTTGACGGACAGCTTTGCGCGCCTCCTCTCCGCTTGGTTCGGACGGGACGGGCTCGTGCTGATCGATTCGGACGACCCGGAGCTGCGGCGGCTCGAAAGCCCGATGTTCCGCCTATTGACGGAGCAAAGCGGTTCGATTAACGAAGCGCTGCTGCGGGGGCAAGACAAGCTGCGGGCGGCGGGCTATGTACCGCAGGCCGAGGTTTCCGGCAACGGTGCGAACTTATTCGTCTTTGATGAACAAGGCGAGCGCATCCTGCTTTACGCGGACGGAGAGGGCAGATATACGGACCGCAAGGGGGAACGCCGCTTCGGCCGGGAGCAGCTTTTGCAATGGGCGGAGGAGGCCCCTGAGCGGCTAAGCAACAACGTGATGACACGGCCTTTGATGCAGGACTATTTGTTCCCCGTACTCGGGACTGTATTGGGACCTTCAGAGATCGCTTACTGGGCGTTGACGCGCGAAGCGTTTCATACCGTGGGCATGCGGATGCCGATCGTTCTTCCGCGTTTGGGCTTCACCCTTGTGGAAGGTACGATCCAGAAAAACATGCAGAAGTACGGGCTGGCCATCGACGATGCGCTGTACCGCTTGGATGAGAAGCAGCAGGCTTGGCTTCGGGAGCAAGACCAGCTTCAACTGGATGCTCGCTTTGCCGAGGTGAAAGAGCAGTTTCGCGCCAGTTACGAGCCGTTGATCGGAGCGATGGCCGCTATCAATCCCGGATTGCAAAAGTTAGGCGAAACGAATCTGGGGAAAATTATCGAGCAAATCGATTTCTTGCAGCATAAAGCGGATGACGGCCTTCGATCGCAATATGAGGCTGGGCTTCGCCAATTTGCCCGCATCGGGCTTTCCTTGCTGCCTGACGGCAAGCCGCAGGAGCGGGTGTACAATTCGCTGGCCTATTTGAATAAATACGGCGACGGTTGGATAAGGGAACTCGTGGAAGTGCCTTTGCCACTGGACGGAAAGCATCGTATATGTTACATGTAATACGTAGAGAATTCATGATCCAAGGAGGACGTTACCGATGGCAAGTACGATCGACCGCAGCATTATCCGCGACATTGCGCTCGCGCCTGAAGGACATTTGAAGATCGATTGGGTGAATGCCCACATGCCGGTGCTTAACCGCATCCGCGAGCAGTTCGAGAAGGAACAGCCGTTTAAAGGGTTGAAAGTCGCCATATCGCTTCACTTGGAAGCCAAGACGGCCTATTTGGCCAAAGTGGTTCAAGCCGGCGGCGCCCAAGTAACCATTTGCGGCAGCAATCCGCTGTCCACGCAGGATGACGTATGCGCGGCGTTGGTGGAAGACGGCATCACCGTATTTGCGAAGTACAACCCGGAGCCGAAGGAATACAAGGAGCTGCTGATCAAGACGCTTGAGACCGAGCCGGATCTGATCATTGACGACGGCGGGGATCTGGTGACCATTCTTCACTCCGAGCGCAAAGATCTTCTCAAAAACGTGCGCGGGGGCGCGGAAGAAACGACGACGGGCATTCTTCGCCTGAAATCGCTGGAGAAGGACGGCCAGCTCCAATTCCCGATGGTTGCGGTCAACGACGCATTCTGCAAATACTTGTTCGACAACCGTTACGGAACGGGGCAATCCGTTTGGGACGGTATCAACCGGACGACGAACCTTGTCGTTGCGGGGAAAACGGTCGTTGTCGTCGGCTACGGCTGGTGCGGCAAGGGCGTGGCCATGCGCGCCAAAGGGCTCGGTGCCAACGTCATCGTGACGGAAATCGACGCGATCAAAGCGGTTGAAGCTTATATGGATGGCTTTGCGGTTATGCCGATGAGCGAGGCGGCCAAGGCGGGCGATTTCTTCGTAACCGTGACGGGCAACCGGGACGTCATCCGCGGGGAGCACTACAAAGTCATGAAGGACGGAGCCATCCTGTCCAACGCCGGTCACTTCGACGTGGAAGTAAACAAACCGGAGCTGGAGGCCATGGCCGTATCCGTACGGACGGTTCGCCGCAACATCGAGGAGTACACCCTCCAAGACGGACGTAAATTTTACATTTTGGCCGAGGGACGTCTTGTCAACCTGGCTGCAGGCGACGGACATCCGGCGGAAATCATGGACATGACCTTTGCGCTTCAGGCGATGTCCCTGAAGTACGTGAACGAGAACTACAAGCAAATCGGCCGCAAGGTCGTCAACGTGCCTTACGAGCTGGATGAGCAGGTGGCCCGCTTCAAGCTGGCTTCGCTCGGCATCGGCATCGACACGCTGACCGAAGAGCAAAAAGCATACCTGGACAGCTGGGCGGAGCATTAATCCGCATCCGGCTATCGAATCTCCCTTTGATGCAGGAGCGTCAAGGGGAGATTTTTTTGTTTCGAAATTGTCATAAAATTGAAACAATGGATATCCTCCTCGCGTCTAGGGAATAACGCGGCGTTCAGCGGCTGCGGGTTCAGACAAAGAAGGGGGAGGCAATATGCAGAAGGTAGGGGAAGGGGCTGCGCCGAAGCGGCAATTGCTGCGGCAGATGCGTGGAGCCGGGGCGGTTCTGCTGTTGGCCGGATGGCTTGCAGGCTGCAACGCGGCTTCAACAGACTCGGAAAAGCTGGCTATCGGTGATCAGAAAATGGCGCAAACTAACGGCGCAGAATCGAAAGCAGGCTCTGCTGGCTCAACCGGCCAGGCCACCGATTCGAATGCGGCGAAGCCTGCCGCGGGCGCAAGCTTGACGGGAGAAACGGCGCCCGAGACGCCGGAGCCATACAACCGCAAAATCATCTACAAAGCAAATTTGGTCATGCAGGTGGAAAAGTATCAAGAGGCGCAAGCAAAAATACAGGAGGCGGTCAAGCAGTCGGGCGGCTACATTTTACAGTTCAACGAGAATGCTTCCGGTTTGGAAAAAAGCGGTACGTTCGTCATCAAAGTGCCCGCGACCGGCTTCCAATCGCTGTTGGCGCTACTTGAACAGATTCAGCCGACACTGCAGAAAAACTTGCAAGGTCAGGATGTGACGGAGGAGTATGTCGATCTCTCCGCCCGTTTGAAGGCAAAGCAGGTGGTGGAGAGCCGGCTGATCGCTTTTATGGAAAAGGCTGCGAAGACCGACGAACTGCTTGCTTTCTCCAACGAGCTCGGCAAGGTTCAGGAAGAAATCGAGCGCATTAAAGGGCGTATGCGGTACTTGGAGCAAAACGTAGCCATGTCGACCATCGAGCTGAAGCTGACGCAAAAAAACAGCTCCGCCGAGGTTATTCAGGCGCGCGGTCAAGGACCGCTAGGGCAGCGGGCGGCAGAAGCGCTGAACGGAAGCTTGGCGGTGCTCGGCTTCTTGCTTCAATGGGCGTTCGTCTTTCTGGCGGGAGCGCTGCCGGTGATCCTGCTGCTGATGTTGATCGGCATTCCCGTCTGGCTTCTGCGTAAACGGCGCAAGGAGAAGCTGGCGGACATTCGTGCGCGGCTGGCCCAGGATAGCCCGCCGTCGGAGGCGCGGCCGTCCGACCGTTTGTCCCTTCCGGAACAAGCCGGGGAGAATGCGGAACCGCCCCGGGACAAAACAGAATAACCCGAAAAAAATCCTGCGGTCGTCTCTTGACGAAGCAGGATTTTTTGTTAACGTGACGAATCATTACTGTACAAGTGGTGGAAAGTGGGGTAAAGTGGAGGAAAGGGGGTGGCGAGTGGTGTTCATGGGGGAGTATCAACATACTGTTGACGAAAAAGGCCGGATGATCGTGCCAGCCAAATTTCGCGAAGCCCTGGGAACATCATTTATCGTCACTCGCGGCCTGGACCAATGTTTATTCGTTTATCCCATGAACGAGTGGGCGGTGCTGGAGCAGAAGCTCAAGGCGCTGCCGCTCATGAAGTCTGACGCTCGCGCCTTTACCCGGTTTTTTTTCTCCGGCGCCACCGAATGCGAGCTGGACAAGCAAGGCAGGGTGAACCTGCCGAACAATCTGATCGAGCACGCCAAGCTGGAAAAAGATTGTGTCGTTATCGGCGTTTCCAATCGGGTGGAGATTTGGAGCAAGTCGATCTGGGAAAACTACTTCCAGCAATCGGAGGAATCGTTCGCCGAAATTGCGGAGAAACTGGTCGATTTTAACTTTGATCTATAACCCGGGAAAAGCCGGCGTAGGAGGAGCAGCGGGATGTTTCATCATGTGACCGTACTTAAGCAGGAAGCAGTGGAAGGATTACATATACAACCGGACGGCGTCTATGTCGATTGTACGCTTGGCGGAGCGGGGCACAGCTTCGAGATCGCCTCGCGGCTCGGGCCGGAGGGATTGCTTATCGCCTTCGATCAAGACGACGCGGCACTTGCCAATGCCAGGGAGCGGCTCGCTCCGGTTATGGACCGGGTGAAGCTGGTCCGCAGCAACTTTCGCTATTTGGAGCGCGAGCTTGCCCAAGTGCCGCGCGCTTTGAAAGACGGCCGTCCGCAGGTGGACGGGATTTTGTTTGATTTGGGTGTATCGTCCCCGCAGCTCGACGAGGCTGACCGCGGCTTCAGCTATAATCATGACGCCGAGTTGGACATGCGGATGGATCGGACGGCTCCGCTGACGGCGAGAGACATCGTCAACGAATGGCCGGAGCAGGAGATTGCGCAAATTTTATTCGAGTACGGGGAAGAAAAGTTCTCGCGTCGTATCGCAGCGACCATAGCCGCCGCTCGCGCCAAGGCTCCGATCGAAACGACGGGGCAGCTTGTCGATTTGATCAAGGAATCGATTCCTGCCGCGGCGAGGCGTACCGGACCGCATCCGGCCAAGCGCAGCTTTCAGGCGCTGCGGATCGCCGTAAACGACGAGCTCGGCGCCTTCGAGGACGCGCTGGAGCAGTCCATCCGTTGTCTGGCCCCGGGAGGCCGGGCTGCGGTCATTACCTTTCATTCGCTCGAAGACCGGATATGTAAGCAAACGTTTGCCAAATATGTGGCCAAATGCACGTGCCCGCCCGACTTTCCGATGTGCGTATGCGGATCTGCCGGAATCGTTAAGCTGGTGAACCGCAAGCCGATCGAAGCCGGAGCGGAAGAGCTCGAAGCGAATCCGCGCGCCCGTTCGGCCAAGCTGAGAATCGCGGAAAAACTGACGAACTGAGGGGGAAAGCATCTTGCCGGCTTATATTCAAGGGAATTTAGCAGTCGAACAGCGGACCGAGAACAAAGTCAAAGTCAAGGAAACGAAAAAGATCGTATACCGGAACAAAACGTTGCCGGTACAAGAAAAGCTGCTCTATTTGTTTACGGTTGCCGTCTGCGTCGTCGTTGCGGGTGTCATCATTTGGCGTTATGCGCAAATTTACGAGATGAGCTCCAGCATTCAAACCATTGAAAAGAAAATTGCTAACCTGGAAGCGGAGAACAGCATTCTTAAGCAAAAGGTCGACGCGCTCTCCGACCATCAGCGTCTTGAGGAAGAAGCCCGCAGCCGCGGCTACAGCGTAGCCGATCCGAATCAAACGAAGCCGCAGGGAGGGAAGACTTCGGGGACCTCGGGGCAAAGCGTCGCTTCCAAAAAAACAAAGGATCAACCCTGATCCGTCCGTTGGAATAGGGAGGATATACGATGACAAAAAAGGTAAAATTGCGTTCGTTAATCATCGGAGGGGGGTTCACCCTCCTTTTTGTTGTTCTGATAACCCGTGTTTATTGGGTGCAAGTCGTGGAAGGCGCCAAATATGTCGCAGAGGTTAAAGAAAATCAGTGGTCAAAAGAAAAGATCATTCAGCCGGTCCGCGGCAGTATTTTGGACCGGAACGGCAAGGTGCTTGCGGAAGATTCCCCGGCGTTCACGCTGGCTCTGGTTCCCCAGACGATTAAAGATAACAACAATCAGGAAGAAGTTGTAAAAGGCCTGGCGGCGATTCTGGCGACTTCCGGCGACCCGACCGGCGTCACGGCGCTGGAAGACAAAATACGCAAGCGTTTTGAAGCCAAGCGGGAATGGACGCCTACGGACCAGATCGAAATTCGCAACGAAGGCTGGAAGATCGACTCGGAGAAGGCCGACAAAATCAATCAACTCGTTAAAGATCTGCAGGCCAAGCTGCCAAAAAAGAACACGCCGATCGGTATTGTACTTTTGCCTGAGATTAAGCGGTTTTACCCGGCTGGCCAGCTTGCTGCCCATCTGATCGGCTATAGTAACAAGGAAGGCAAGTCGGTGATGGGGATCGAAGCGCAGCTCGACAACTATTTGAAAGGCGTTCCGGGCTTTCTGAATTACGAGAAGGACCGCTATGGCGTGGAGCTGACGGGTTCAAAGAGCCGGTATCAGCCTGCGGTGAACGGCAGCAACGTACAGCTGACCATCGATAAAAACATTCAATTTTACATCGAGAACGCACTTCAGAAGACATACGACAAGTGGCATCCGAAAAGCCTCACCGCGATCGCGGTCGATCCGAAGACGATGGAAATTCTTGGAATTGCGAACATGCCGACGTTCAACCCGAACAAATACGGCGAAACGAAAAATCAATCGGACTTCATCAATCATGCCGTCGCCTCGCAATATGAACCGGGCTCGACGTTCAAGATTGTTACCCTGGCGGCAGCGGTAGAGGAAGGCGTGTTTTTTCCGGAAGACAAATATCAGTCTGGTAAAATCATCGTAGCGGACCGCGAGCTGCACGACCACAACAGCGTCGGTTGGGGCAGAATTTCGTACCTCGAGGGTCTGAAACGTTCAAGTAACGTAGCGTTTGTGAAGCTTGGTCTCGAGAAGCTTGGGCCGGACAAGCTTCGGCAGTATATCGATAATTTCGGATTCGGCTCCAAGACGGGCGTCGATATCCCCGGAGAAGTTGCGGGCCGGGTCAAAATGCAGTATGCGCCGGAGTACGCGACGGCGACCTACGGTCAAGGGTTAACGACTACCATGATCCAGCAAACGGCGGCTTACGCTGCGATTGCGAACGGCGGCAAGCTGATGTGGCCCCACGTCATCAAGCAGATCACGAACCCGGACACGGGCGAAGTCATCGAGAAGTATGACCCCAAGGTTATCCGCGAGGTCGTAACGCCGGAGACGGCGAAACAGGTTGGCGAATATTTAGAGCAGGTCGTGTCGGACCAGGAGAAAGGAACGGGTCGCAAGGCATATATCGAGGGCTACCGGGTAGCAGGCAAGACCGGTACCGCAAACTTCGTGCTGCCGGGTCAAGTTAATTATGCTGTTGGACGATGGATGGTTTCCTTCATCGGCTATGCGCCTCTGGAGGACCCGCAAATCTTGGTAGCCATTATGGCGGACGATCCCGATCTCGGCGGCAATTATCATTTGGGGAGCGATGTAACCGCCCCGGCATTTAAAGAAATCGTATCGCAAACGCTGCGGTATATGGGCATTGCGCCGAGCACCACCGTGCAGCAAACCTCTCAGCCGACGGAAAAAGCGCCGCAGGGCAAGATGCCGGATCTGACCGATCAGTCGTTGGACGAAGCCAAATCGGCGATGAACAAGTTCGGTATTTCCGTCGAGCCGATCGGTCAAGGCCCGAAGGTTATCGCCCAATCTCCGCTGCCAGGTACCGAAATCGGCGGGGCACAGCGAATGTATGTACTGATGCAGGAGGGCGAGGATCTTCCGGTGCCTAACTTGTCCGGGAAATCGCTTCGCGATGCCTTGGAGGTATGCTCCTTCCTCAAGGTGCGCTGCCAGTCGACCGGCGAAGGGTATGTGTCGGATCAGGCGCTGGAAGGCTCCGGCGAGTCGCGGGTGCTCACTTTGCAGCTGAAATCGTATAAGGAACTGCAGGAAACTGCGGTAGCCGGCAAGACGGACAAATCCGATAAGTCGGATAAATCCGGCAAATCCGATAAAACGGCGAAGGCGGATTCGTCCTCGGCCAAGACAACGGGCGACAGCGGTAAATCGGGTACAAGCAAGAAAAATACCGACCCTGTCAAGCAAACCTCTGACGGCGGGTCCAAAAAAACGGCATCGGCACAGCCATAGCTTGTTCTAACCCCTGGTTGTCCTGAATAGGGATGATATGAAACGATTCTCTTTCAGGAAGGGGAGGGAGCGGGCATGAGGGCATCGAACGTAACGGTTCGCCGAAGGTTGTTCGCCGCGCTGATTGTCGGAACGGCGATTTTTCTGGCCTTGGTGGTGCGGCTTGCATACGTGCAAATCTGGCTCGGGCCGGAGCTATCGGATAAGGCGGAAGATTCGTGGCGCCGCGACATTCCCGTCACGGCCAAGCGGGGGGAGATCCTGGACCGGAACGGGGCGCAGCTCGCTTACAACATAAGTTCGCCTACGGTGATGGCCATTCCGGCGCAAATTCAAGATCCACAGGCAACGGCGGCCAAGCTGGCGGCGGCGCTGGACACAAGTCAGGAGAGGATTTATAAGCAACTGACGACGAGAGCGTCCAGCGCCTATATCAAGCCGGCCGGCCGCAAAATCACGCAGGAAAAAGCCCGGGAAATCCGCGATATGAAGCTTCCCGGCATCGTCGTGACCGAGGATAACAAGAGATATTATCCGTTCGGGAGTCTGGCTGCGCATGTGCTCGGCTTTACCGGGATTGATAATCAAGGATTGACGGGCATAGAATTGAAGTATAACCGGACATTGACGGGAATAGGCGGCAGCATCTCGTATTTGGCCGACGCTGCGGGCAAGTCGATGCCCGGATCGACCGACGAGTACAAAAAGCCGCTCGACGGCCTGAACCTTCAACTGACGATCGACAGCAACATTCAAGCGATTATGGAACGCGAGCTGGATCAGGCGATGCTCAAATATCAGCCGAATCATGTCATCGCGATTGCTATGGACCCGAATAACGGAGAGATTTTGGCGATGGGGTCGAGGCCGGGCTACGAACCGGGTAACTATAAAGCGTATCCGGTGGAGAACTACAACCGGAATTTGCCGATTTGGATGACTTACGAACCGGGCTCCACCTTCAAGATTATTACGCTTGCAGCAGCACTAGAGGAGAAAAAGGTTAACTTGACGGAAGGGTTTTTCGATCCGGGTGCGATTGAGGTGGCGGGCGCCCGGCTGCGATGCTGGAAGCGAGGCGGGCATGGCAGCGAAACGTTTCTGCAGGTGGTGGAAAATTCCTGCAACCCGGGCTTCGTGGTGATGGGTCAAAGACTTGGCAAAGAGAAGCTTTTCGAGTATATTTATAACTTCGGGTTCGGTAAAAAAACGGGGATCGATCTCGGCGGTGAAGAGAACGGAATTATGTTTAAGCCGTCGCGGGTCGGTCCGGTCGAGCTGGCCACCACTTCGTTCGGGCAAGGGGTCTCCGTCACGCCGATTCAGCAAATTACGGCCGTATCCGCAGCCGTGAACGGCGGCAAGCTGTTCAAGCCGCATGTGGCGAAGGCTTGGTATAACCCGGATAACGGAGCGCTGGTAGAGGAAATGAAGCCGGAGCTTGTGCGCCAGGTGATTTCCGAGGCGACCTCCAAGCAGGTACGGGAGACGCTGGAGAGCGTTGTGGCGAACGGAACCGGGCGCAATGCGTTCATCGACGGCTACCGGGTAGGAGGAAAGACCGGAACGGCGCAAAAGGTCGTCAACGGGCGTTATTCTGCGAGCGAGCACATCGTCTCCTTTATCGGATTTGCTCCGGCTGACGATCCGAAAGTCGTCGTGTACGCCGCGGTCGACAATCCCCAGGGCATCCAGTTCGGCGGATTGGTCGCCGCTCCGCTCGTCAAGGGAATTATGGAGGACACGCTTCGTTATATGAAGGTTCCGCCGCGTAAAGATCAGATGGACCGGAAATACGTGTACGGCGACACGAAAATCGTGGAAGTGCCGAATCTGGTAGGCATGAGCATCACGGATATTTACGAAACCATGAATATGAATTTTCAACTGGCCAAGTCAGGCACAGGCGGCACCGTGATCAGCCAGGTTCCGAAAGCCGGGACCCGGGTGGAGCAAGGCTCGACGATCCGGATTTACTTGTCCGATGCGAGCCCGCCGGAAAGCGGCAAACCGCAGGCGCAGTGAAGGCTGACGCATAGATGAGAGTACGGTAACATTTGGGGAAATGGGCTTTTCAGCACGCATTTTTTTGTCCATAATGATACCATGTGCAAAAAACGGAGGGGGACACAACATGCAACTGAAGGAGCTGGCAGCCCAGCTTGCCGTCAGCCGTTTGATCGGTGACGGCGATACCCATATTCACGGTCTCGCGGCCGATTCCCGCAAGGTCCGGCCCGGAGATTTGTTTTTCTGCGTGCCCGGCCTGAAGACGGACGGTCACGATTATGCCGGGCAGGCGATTGCGCAGGGAGCTGCCGCTTTGGTTGCGGAACGGGAGATTGAAGCGGACGTCCCCGTACTGCTGGTGAAACAGGTGCGTTACGCCATGGCGGCATTAGCTTGCCACTTCTATGGATACCCGAGCCGGGAGCTGAAGCTTATCGGCGTGACGGGAACGAACGGCAAAACGACGACGACGTATTTATTGGAAAAAATATTATCGGACCAAGGTTTTCAAACCGGATTAATGGGGAATATCCATGTGAAAATCGGTGCTGTCCGTCATCCGAACGAAAAGAACAATACGCAAGAGGCGATTGAGCTTCAGCGTATTTTACGCGATATGGCCGATGCGGGAACCGACTATTGCATCATGGAAGTTTCTTCGCACGGCCTTGATATGGGCCGGGTGAACGGCTGCCGGTTCCGCACCGGCTTATTTACGAATTTAACGCAGGATCATCTGGACTATCACCAAACGATGGAGCGGTACAGGGAAGCCAAGGGACTGTTGTTCTCCAGGCTCGGCAACGAGTTCGCGCCGGCAGCCGATCAGCGGCAATATGCGGTGCTGAACGGAGACGATCCGGCCTCCGATTACTTCGCCAAGCATACGACGGCGCAAACGATCGTATACGGCATAGACAATCCGGCTGCCGACGTGCGGGCGGAGAACATAGAAATAACCGCCAAGGGCACCAAGTTCCGCTGCGTCACCTACCGCGGAACGGCCGAGGTGAAGATGCGGCTGGTCGGCCGGTTCAACGTCTACAACGTGCTCGGCGCCATTGCCGCAGCGCTGGCGGAAGGGATAGAGCTGGAGCAGATTATCGCCAGCCTCGGAAGCATGACTTCTGTCGAAGGTCGGATGGAGATTGTGGATGCGGGGCAAGAGTCTCTTGTGCTGGTCGATTATGCCCATACGCCGGACGGCTTGGAAAATGCGCTCTCGACGATCCGGCAATTTGCGGAAGGCCAAGTTTATTGCGTGTTCGGCTGCGGCGGTGACCGCGACCGCGCCAAACGTCCGCTGATGGGAGGCGTAGCCGCCAAATACAGCGACTACGTCTTCGTCACTTCCGACAATCCGCGCACCGAAAATCCGGAAAGTATTCTACGGGATATCGAGCCGGGGCTTGTCGAAGCCGGCTGGGACAAAGAGCGTTACGAGCTGATCGCCGACCGCAGACAGGCCATTCAAAAAGCGATTGCCCGGGCAACCTCTAAGGATGTAGTATTGATTGCGGGAAAAGGGCACGAAACGTATCAAGACATCCAAGGCGTCAAGCATCCGTTTGACGACCGGCTGGTAGCGGAAAACGCGATAAGGGGACGGTTGCAGTGATCAGACGTACGTTGGCCGAGATTGCCGTCATGGCCGGAGGAGCCTTGGCGCAAGGAACGCCCGGCGATGCCGTGATTCGCGGCGTTTCGAAGGATACGCGCACTCTTGCGGAGGGCAGCTTGTATGTGCCGCTGATCGGGGAGTCGTTTGACGGCCACGAGTTTGCCGAGGCCGCTTTCGAACGGGGGGCTGCCGCAGCGCTGTGGCAGACGGACCGTCACAACCCGCCGCAAGGCAAGCCGTTGATTCTCGTGGACGATACGCTGTCGGCGCTGCAACGTCTGGCCCAAGCCTATCGCCGTCTGCTGAAGGTACGCGTTGTCGGCATCACCGGCAGCAACGGCAAAACGACGACAAAGGATATGACGGGGGCCGTGCTGGCCACGGCATTCCGTGTGCATAAAACGGCAGGGAACTATAACAATCACATCGGTCTTCCGCTCACCTTGCTGGAGCTGGATGAGGATACCGAGATCGCCGTCCTTGAGATGGGCATGAGCGGGCGCGGCGAGATTGAGCTGCTGTCCCAGCTCGCCGAGCCGGAGCTTGCCGTCATCACGAATATCGGAGATGCGCATCTGCTGCAGCTCGGCTCACGCACCGAAATCGCCCGAGCCAAAACGGAAATTTTGGCAGGACTCCTGCCTGGCGGCACACTGATCTATCACGGGGATGAGCCTCTGATAGAGGAGGTTCTGCCGGAGTTGGCCCGGACCGGACGAATGAAGGCGGACGGCTATGCCAAGGTCCGCTTCGGAGCGGGCGCGACCAACGATTTGTACCCTCTGGAAATGAAGCTTGAGGCAAAAGGAACGCACTTTGTCGTTAACACCGATCCGGAAGTTCCTTTCTATATTCCGCTGCTCGGGGGACATAACGTGGTCAACGCACTCGCGGCGATCGCCGTCGGGAAGTATTTCGGGCTGGATGCGGCGCGGATGGCCGAAGGCTTGCAATCGCTGGTCGTTACCGGAATGCGGATCGAAGTGTCGCAGGCGCCTTCCGGCTTGACTGTGTGGAATGACGCCTACAACGCTTCTCCGACTTCGATGAGGGCCGCGCTCTCGCTTCTGCACGAGGCGACGGGCTATAGCCGCAAATTCGCGGTGCTCGGCGATATGCTCGAACTCGGTCCCGAAGAGGCGGAATTTCACCGGGATATCGGCCGTTTCGTCGATCTCGACGCGGTTGAGGCGATATATCTTTACGGCCCGCTTGCCCGGCATATCGCCGAGGGAGCGAGGGAGCGGTTTCCGGCGGAGCGCGTCCGGCATTTTGAAGATAAAGAGGACCTGGCCCGTGCGCTCGGTCAGGCTGCCGCAGCGCGCGACGTCGTGCTGATCAAAGGCTCGCGCGGTATGCGGATGGAGCAGGTGGCATCGTTTTTAATGCAATTGGGGGGATAGTCCGGTGGATTTTCAAATTGTCATGATCACGCTCGGCGTGGCCTTTTTGCTTGCGGTCATTATGGGACCTTTATTCATTCCGCTTCTTCGCAGACTTAAGTTCGGGCAGCAGATTCGTACCGAAGGGCCGCAAGCGCATCTGAAGAAAGCGGGCACGCCGACGATGGGCGGGATCATCATCATGCTGGCGCTGGCGCTCGCCGTGCTGCGTTTCGGAGAAAAAAACATCGAGACGCTCATTCTCATTATCGCATCGCTTGGATATGGCTTTATCGGATTTTTGGATGATTATATTAAAATTTTGTTCAAGCGCTCGCTCGGCTTGACGGCCAGACAAAAGCTGTTCGGGCAGCTCGCCGTCTCGATCATCGTATGTATCCTGCTGGTGCAGACCGGACATAACACGGACATCCGGATCCCTTATATCGGTTTTTCGTTTGATATCGGCTGGTTGTACTTCCCGTTCGTGGCTTTCCTGATGCTGGGTACGTCCAATGCGGTGAACTTTACGGACGGTCTGGACGGCTTGCTGGCCGGAACCAGCGCGATCGCGTTCGGCGCTTATGCGATCATTGCTTTGAATAACTCGCAGCCGAATCTCGCGATCTTCTGTGCCGCGATGGTCGGCGCCGTGCTCGGATTTCTGGTATTCAACGCTCACCCCGCCAAAGTGTTCATGGGGGATACCGGCTCGCTTGGCATCGGCGGAGGATTGGCGGCCGTGGCGATTTTGACCAAAGCGGAAATTTTGCTTGCGCTGATCGGCGGCGTGTTCGTGGTCGAAATGTTATCGGTCATCATTCAAGTCGTCTCCTTCAAGACGAGGGGGAAACGGGTGTTCAAAATGAGCCCGATTCACCATCATTTCGAATTGACAGGCTGGTCGGAGTGGCGCGTGGTCATTTCGTTCTGGACGGCGGGGCTGATTTTGGCCGGTATCGGACTTTATATTAACGAGGTGTTGTAGGCATGGAGCATCCCGCTCAGTACCGCGGCCGCCAGGTCGTCATTCTAGGTCTTGCGCGCAGCGGCGTTGCAGTCGCCAAATTGTTTCACGAGAACGGCGCGGTCGTCGCCGTCAACGATAAGAAAGAACGTCATTTATGCCCTGAGGCCGACGAATTGGAGGCTCTGGGTATTTCTGTTGTTTGCGGGAGCCATCCCGAAGGGCTTATACACGAGGGCGTTGCGCTCGTCGTGAAAAATCCCGGCATTCCTTACACGATCGAACCTGTAAAGCGGGCGGCCGAGCTGGGAATCGAAGTGGTGACGGAGGTCGAAGTCGCCTATCATATTTGCAAAGCGCCGATGATCGCAATAACCGGCTCCAACGGCAAGACGACCACGACGACGTGGACCGGTCTTATGCTCGAAGCAGGCGGATTAAAGCCGATCGTGGCCGGCAATATCGGACGCGCCTTGACGGAAGCCGCTTTGGAAGCCGAAGCGGACAACCGGATGGTGGTCGAGCTGAGCAGCTTTCAGCTCAAAGGAACGCGTGCGTTCCGTCCCGCCGTGGGCGCGCTGTTGAACGTGTACGAGACGCATCTCGATTATCACGGGACGATGGACGATTACGTCGTCTCCAAGACGAAGCTGTTTGCGAACCAAACGGAAGCGGACACGGCCGTGCTGAACTGGGACAACCCGGTCTGCCGCAAAACGGCGGGCGAGATTCGTTCCTCGGTGCTGCCTTTTTCTGTTCGCGAGGAGCTGTCTTACGGATTGTTCGTGCAGCCCCCGCTTGCCGGCGGGGACGAACATACGGTACATACGATCGTTTACCGCGATAAAGACGGACAAGCTCACCGCATCCTTCCGGTACGGGAGATCGGAATACCGGGCAGCCACAACGTGGAAAATGCGCTGGCAGCCAGCGCCATGGCCGTCGCTTCCGGTGTGAAGCTGGAGACAATCGCCCGGGTGCTGAAGGAGTTCCGCGGTGTGGAGCACCGGCTTGAATATGTGGCGCAGAAGGGCGACGTGCTCTTTTATAACGATTCCAAAGCGACGAATCCAACGGCAACGATCAAAACGATCGAATCGTTCAAGCAGGACATCGTTTTGATTGCAGGGGGGCTCGATCGCGGATCGGATTACATGGAATTGCTGCGCGCGTTCCAGAGCCGCGTGAAAGGTCTTGTCGCCTTCGGAGAGACAAAGGAAAAAATCGTCCGTGTGGCGCGCCTGGCAGGCATGAGCCGGATTCAAACCGTCGATACTGCTGCTAAGGGTGTACGGGAAACGGTGGAGGAAGCGGTGCGGCAGGCACAGATGTTGGCAAAACCCGGCGACGTGGTGCTGCTCTCGCCCGCATGCGCAAGTTGGGACATGTTTTCCTCTTACGAGGAGAGGGGAAGCATGTTTAAGGAGTCCGTGCATAACCTGTAAAAGGGGGGAACAAGCCCTGTCAGCCGGCAGCATTGATCCGGCGTGAAAAGGTCCCTTCCCAGATTACCGAGAGGTAGAGGTGTGGGCGGTATGGTGAAAGCACGTTCGGCTCCGGATTGGATGATGTTGGGCTCCACGCTGCTGCTGCTTGCCGTGGGCGTGATTATGGTGTATAGCGCCAGCGCGGTGCTTGCGTTTCGCGAGTTCGGCGACTCGCTGTACTATTTGAAGCGTCAAGCGCTGTTTGCGGCGCTCGGCATCGCTGCGATGATTTTTACGATGAACGCCGATTATTGGATTTGGAAAAAATATGCCAAAATCATTTTGATCGTCTGCTTCATCCTGCTGGTCGCGGTGCTAGTTCCCGGCATTGGGGTCGTTCGCGGAGGGGCGCGCAGCTGGCTCGGGATCGGCTCGTTCGGGATTCAGCCGTCCGAATTTATGAAAATGGGCATGATCGTGTTTTTGTCCAAATGGCTGTCCGAGCAGCAGAGCTCCATTACGCATTTTACCCGGGGGCTGCTGCCGCCGCTTGGCCTCGTCGGCCTCGCTTTCGGAATCATCATGCTGCAGCCCGATCTGGGAACGGGCGCGGTGCTGGTCGGCGCCTCATTGCTGATCATCTATACGACAGGAGCCCGTCTGCTGCATTTATCGTATCTCGGACTGGTCGGTATTCTCGGGTTCGTCGGCTTGGTCATTGCGGCGCCCTATCGGCTGAAGCGGATTACCGCTTTTCTCGACCCGTGGCAGGACCCGCTTGGCGCGGGTTATCAAGCGATTCAATCGCTTTACGCGATTGGTCCGGGGGGACTGGTCGGCCTCGGACTGGGCATGAGCCGGCAAAAGTACAGTTATTTGCCCGAGCCGCAAACGGACTTTATCTTTTCCATCATTGCAGAGGAGCTCGGCTTTATAGGCGGTTCCTTCGTGCTGCTGCTGTTTACCCTGCTGGTCTGGCGGGGGCTGCGTACGGCGATTACCGCGCCGGATACGTTCGGCAGTTTGCTTGCGACGGGCATCGTCGGCATGATCGCCGTGCAGGTCATCATCAACATCGGCGTCGTGATCGGCATGTTTCCCGTCACTGGCATAACTTTGCCGCTAATCAGCGCCGGCGGCTCGTCGCTAACGCTGATGCTGACCTCGATCGGCGTGCTATTGAACATTTCCCGGTATTCGAGGTGACTTCCTTTATGAAAAAAATCGTCTTCACCGGCGGCGGTACGGCCGGTCATGTGACGCCGAATTTGGCGGTGATGGCCAAGCTGCGCCAGCTCGGCTGGGACATGGAATATATCGGTTCCAAGGACGGGATCGAGAGAGAAATTATCGAGCACGAAGGGATTCCGTTTCATCATATCGCTTCGGGCAAGCTGAGACGTTACTTTGACGCCAAAAATTTTAAAGACCCGTTCAAAGTGCTGCAAGGCGTCGGCCAGGCTTACCGGCTGCTGGGCAAAATTAAGCCCCATATCGTATTTTCCAAAGGCGGCTTCGTGACCGTGCCGGTTATCGTTGCCAGCAAACTGAGAGGAATTCCCGTTATTTCGCACGAGTCCGACTATACCCCGGGCCTTGCCAACAAGATCACGATGCCCCTCGTCTCCCGCATTTGCGTGACTTTTCCCGAAACGTTGAAGTATGTCCGCGGAGACAAAGCGGAACGCACCGGTCTTCCGATCCGCGAGCAGATCTTGGGCGGGAAGGCGTCCCGCGGACTGCAAATGAACGACTTTCATTCTCAAAAGCCGGTCCTGTTAATTATGGGCGGCAGCCTGGGCGCCCAGCGGATCAACCAAACGGTTCGCGAATCGCTGGAGGCGCTGCTGGAGCGGTTTCAGGTCATTCATATTTGCGGGAAAGGAAATACCGATCCCTCCTTTGACCGAATCCGGGGGTACCGGCAGTATGCGTACGTAAAGGACGAGCTGCCCGATCTGCTTGCCTGCGCCGATCTGGTCGTCTCGCGTGCAGGCTCCACCTCCATCTTCGAATTTCTTGCGCTGCGCAAGCCGATGCTGCTCATCCCCTTGACCCGTCAGGCGAGCCGCGGAGACCAGATTCTTAACGCGGAATCGTTCCGGGGCATGGGCTACGGCAAAGTATTGTTTGAAGAGGAGCTGAATCCGGAGTCGTTGATCTCCAGTCTCTGCGGCCTGTCTGCGGAGCAGGATGAAATTCGGCAGCGGATGGAATTGAATCCGTACGGCAACGGCACCGATCACGTCGTGAAGCTGATCGAAGCCTATTGTTTGCCTCGCGCCTAGTGAATTTTGCACTAGGCGATTGTCACACTCTGATACGTTTCACATAAACTACACTATACCGTGACAGACACTTGGCGAAGCGGCGCGCCGCCCGGGCGCAAGAAAGCAGAAGCTCTGCGCGCGCCGCCAATCCTTGATTCCGGAGCTCGTTTACCGGAAAGCCGGACGCCGCGTCGTTCTGTGAAGGAGGTTTTCCCATGCAACAGGTCATAACGGAATTGCTGAACGGGTCCTGCGGCGAGTTGCGGCTGAACGAACCGCTTGCCCCTTACACCACATGGAAAATCGGAGGTCCGGCCGACATTCTGCTCATTCCTCGTACACAATCGCAGCTTATCGATGCGGTAAAGCTGCTGAACCGGCACCAGACTCCATGGATGGCTCTAGGGCGGGGCTCCAACATGCTTGTAACCGACAAAGGGATACGGGGTGTAGTCATAAAGCTCGGGGATGCTCTGGAAACCGTACGGTTCGAAGGGGAACTCGTCTATGCCGGCGGAGCCTATTCGTTCATTAAGCTGTCGGTGATGGCGGGCAAGGAAGGATTGACCGGTCTGGAGTTCGCGGGGGGCATTCCGGGAACTGTGGGAGGCGCCGTCTACATGAACGCCGGGGCGCACGGGTCTGATGTGTCACGCATCTTATTGCGGGCTGAAGTGCTGCTCCCGACAGGGGAGTTGGTGACGCTGAACAATGAGGATTTGGCTTATGCTTACCGACATTCGATTCTGCAGACGAAGCCGGGGATTGTGACTGAGGCGGTATTCCAGCTGCGGTATGGGGACCGCAAGGAGATTGCCGCTACACTCGCGTCGTACAAAGACCGGAGGCTGCGAACGCAGCCGCTGCAGCTTGCTTGCGCCGGAAGCGTCTTTCGCAATCCTCAAGGACACTTCGCCGCCAAGCTGATCGAGGAAGCCGGACTTAAAGGCCTTCGGGTCGGCGGAGCCGAAGTATCGCCGCTGCACGCCAACTTCATTGTCAACACCGGGCAGGCGACGGCCCACGACGTGCTCACCCTGATCGAACAAGTCAAGACTGCCGTGAATGAGAAGTTCGGCGTCTGCCTTGTACCTGAAGTATTGGTGGTGGGTGAGCGGTAAATCGGAGGTGGGACTTTGGAAAAGTTGGTTATCGAAGGCGGGAAACCTCTCTCGGGAGCCATCAGAATTCACGGTGCGAAAAACGCCGCTTTGCCCATTCTGGCAGCCAGCATCATGGCGGAAGGAACGATCACCATTGAGAACGTGCCGGATTTGTCGGACATTCACGTGATGCTCGGCATTTTGCGGGCGCTGGGATGCAGGGCGGAGTTGGTCGGGGATAACGTAATCGTGAGTACGAACGCCGTTCATCAGTTTCATATTCCCGAAAGCCTGATGAGCCAAATGCGATCCTCCATTTTTTTGATGGGCCCGTTGCTTTCCCGTCTCGGACGTGTGGAGCTGTATCAACCGGGCGGCTGCGCGATCGGCGAGCGAAAAATCGATTTGCACTTGCAAGGGCTGGCAGCTCTGGGGGCGCATATTGAGGAAAACGGCAGCCAGATCGTATGTACGGCCAATGAACTGCAGGGTGCGGAAATCGTGCTCGATTATCCGAGTGTGGGCGCGACCGAAAACATCATGATGGCTGCCGCAATGGCCCGGGGGATGACGACGATTACCAATGCGGCACGAGAGCCCGAAATTCAGGATTTGCAAAACTTTTTGAACGCCATGGGCGCCCGTATTATCGGAGCCGGTACGGATACGATCACCATCGAAGGCGTATCGGAACTAACCCCCTGTACTTACCGGATCATTCCCGACCGCATCGTAGCCGGCACACTGATGATTGCCGCTGCGGTTACAAGAGGAAACGTTACACTGGAGAAGGTTTGTCCGGCTCATCTGACCTCCGCCATTCATGTGCTCAAGCGGGCAGGTGTTCAAATCGCAATTAACGGTGATATAATGAACGTGTGCGCTCTCGGCCGGCCGAAATCGGTGGAGAGGATCGTTACCTCGCCTTACCCGTCGTTCCCCACGGACCTGCAATCTCAAATCATGGTGTTGCTCAGCCTTGCCGACGGGGTAAGCATCGTAAAGGAAACCGTATTTGAAGGACGATTCAAGCATGTAGACGAACTATCGCGCATGGGAGCGGATATCCGGGTAGATTTGAACTCGGCCTATATCCGGGGGGTGCCTAGACTATATGGCGCCACCGTGGAAGCGACCGACCTTCGCGCCGGCGCTGCGCTCGTCATCGCCGGATTGGCGGCTCAGGGATCAACCGTTATCGAACAAATCCATCATATCGACCGGGGGTACGACCGGATCGAACTGATGCTCGCGTCCCTTGGGGCGGGCATTCATCGTACGACGCCGGTGCCTACGGAGTAGCACTTTATACATCCATATGACCACAGCCGCTGGAATATCCCTTTTTCCATGGGAGAAGGGATACCCTGCGGTTTACATATTCCGTATTTGATTGCGTTATCGTGGAGGCGATGCCGGCAAATGCGGGGGAGGACGACCGTTCCGGCCCAGCCTGCAGACGGCTTCCGTCCTGTCCGGGACAAGCTGCCCGGCGCAAAAGCGCACAGAGCCTGCCATGCGGGCTTTGTTGCGTTCAGAAGAGGAGGCACCTATGGAAGACAGACTCCCAGTGATCAAAAAACCGAATCCGAAAAGCCAGCGGAGCAGCAAGAAGCTGCTGCTGTTTTTATTTATCTTCTTTATTACGCTTCTGTTGATTCTCTTCTTCCAATCGTCGCTCAGCAAAATAACGGAGATCGAGATTCAAGGTCAGCAACTGATATCCAAGGAGGAAATCGCCCAAGCGGCCGCCGTTAAAGCGGGGGACCATTTCTTTTCCGTCTCATCCTCCAAAGTCGAAACGCAGGTTAAAGCGCTAAAGATGGTCGAATCGGTCGATGTGTCCAAAAAGTTCCCGGGTCGCCTGATCATTCAGGTGCACGAGTACCCGAAGGTGGCTTACCAAGTTGGAGAAAACGGCCAGATCGAGGCGCTGCTCGCCGACGCCAGCGTTGTGCCCGTAACGGTGCAGGGCGTTGCGCTGGACAAGCCGATCTTGACGGGATGGCCGAAGGACGATCCGCTCAAGATCAAGCTGTGCCTGGCCATGTCCAAGCTGCCGGCTTCGTACTTCTCCGACGTGTCCGAGATCAAGCCATCTCCAACGGATTCTTATCCGGACAAAATCAAAATGTACACCCGCTCCCAATATGAAGTGCAGACGACGATCGGGTATTTGCCCGACAAGATGAAATATTTGGATTCTTACATCGCCAGCCTGCAAAGTAGTAAAATATCAGGGGGCGTAATTACGATGCTCGAAGCGGATACGCATGCACCTTTCGAAAAGGATTCGGGCAAAACGAACGCCAAGGATACGAAAGACGGCACAGATGGAAAAGTAAACAAGGATAGCAAAGACAGCAAAGACGGCAAGGACGGCAAGGACGGCAAGGATGGTGAAACCTCTGCTTCCAAAGAGACGGACAAACGCGATACCGCATCGTCGTCCGCCGACGAAAAGAAGCAGGAGGGTCAGGAAAAAGCCCGTAACTAAGCAAAATACTCTACTCAACCTGCTAGAATAGTGCTAGAATTGAAATTATGGTATAATTTAAGCCTGGCCGTGAAAAAAAATGAGCTAAAAAAGAGGGAATTGCGGAGCCGTGTGGAATATCTACAGGAGGTTTTGCTGACCAAGGCTCATATCGAAATTATTGTCACAGGAGGTGCCACGGGTTGAGCAGCAATGACATCATTGTTAGTTTGGACATCGGTACATCCAAAGTTCGTGCTATTATTGGGGAAGTCGTTAACGGCGCCATTAATATAATTGGAGTTGGATCTGCCGACTCGCAGGGAATTCGCAAAGGAGCGATCGTGGATATCGATCAAACGGTCCAGTCGATCCGGAGCGCAGTGGATCATGCCGAGCGAATGGTCGGAGTGCAAATATCGGAAGTGTACGTTGGAATTTCCGGCAATCATATTGCGCTGCAATCGAGTCACGGGGTCGTGGCGGTATCGAACGAAGACCGCGAAATCGGCGACGATGACATCGAACGGGTCATTCAGGCGGCGAAAGTGATTCCTTTGGCTCCCGAACGCGAGATTATCGGCGTTGTGCCGAACCAATACGTAGTGGATGGAACGGATCAGATTCACGATCCCCGGAGCATGATCGGAGTTAGACTGGAAGTCGAAGCGACCATCGTTACCGGTACGAAAACGGCGATACATAACTTGCTCCGTGTCGTGGAGAAATCCGGACTCAAGGTAGCCGGACTTATCTTGATGTCCCTGGCCGCAGGCCATCTGGCTTTGTCGAAGGACGAAAAGGCTGTCGGAACCGTACTGGTCGATATCGGAGCGGGCGCTACGACAATCGCCATTTTTAACGAGAACAATCTGGTGGCTACATCGACGCTTCCGATCGGCGGCGAGTTTATTACGAACGATATCGCTTACGGCTTGCGGACGCAAGCGGACATCGCCGAAAAGATCAAGCTGAAATTCGGATGCGCCGTTGTAGAGCATGCAGCGCCTGATCAAGTGTTCAAGGTTAACCGGATCGGCAGCAATGTGGACAAGGAATTTTCGCAGGTCGATCTGGCGAATATCATCGAGCCCCGGGTACAAGAAATATTTCACCTGATCCTCTTGGAAGTTCAGCGGCTTGGCTTCACCGATCTGCCGGGCGGTTATGTGCTTTCCGGCGGGACGGTTTCGCTGCCCGGCGTGTTGAATGTCGCCCAAGTGGAGCTGGCTTCTTCCGTTCGTATTGCCGTTCCCGAGTTTATTGGCGTGCGCGACCCTGCTTTCACAAGCGGCGTAGGGATTATCCAGTACGCCTCCAAATATTTGCGGCATTCCAAACAAAGCTCCGGCGTCAAGAAGCTGGTCACGACAAAAAAAGCGTCTTCCGGTCAAGAGCAAAAGCCCTCGGCCATGGAACGTTTCAAAAATTGGTTAAGCGAATTTATTTAAACTCGGGTAGCTTGTACGATGAAAGCCTAATGAGGGGGAAGACGCTAGTATGTTTGAATTTGATATGGACATGGAAGGGTTTGCCAAAATAAAGGTAATCGGCTGCGGCGGCGGCGGAAGCAACGCTGTGAACCGGATGATTGACACCGGCGTGAAAGGGGTCGAATTTATAACGGTCAACACCGACGCGCAGGCTCTGCATCTCGCCAAATCGGAGATGAAGCTGCAGATCGGGGACAAGCTCACTCGCGGTCTTGGGGCCGGGGCAAATCCTGAGGTCGGGAAGAAGGCGGCTGAGGAGTCGCGTGAGTTAATCGCCAATGCGCTTAAAGGCTCCGACCTCGTCTTTGTTACCGCCGGTATGGGCGGGGGTACAGGAACAGGTGCTGCGCCGGTTATCGCCGAAATCGCCAAAGAATGCGGCGCGCTGACTGTCGGCGTCGTGACGCGTCCGTTCCGTTTTGAAGGATTGAAGCGCGCTCGGCAAGCGGAGCAGGGGATTGCTGCTTTAAAAGAAAAAGTCGATACGCTCATTATTATTCCGAACGACCGTTTGCTTGAGATCGTGGACAAGAAAACACCGATGCTGGAAGCGTTCCTTGCGGCGGATAACGTTTTGCGTCAAGGGGTTCAAGGGGTTTCCGACCTGATCGCCGTTCCCGGCTTGATCAACCTCGACTTTGCCGACGTAAAGACGATCATGACCGAGCGCGGCTCCGCTTTGATGGGAATCGGCTACGCTTCGGGTGAAAACCGCGCGGCGGAAGCCGCCAAGAAAGCGATCAGCTCTCCGCTGCTTGAAACGTCGATTGACGGCGCACGCGGCGTGCTGCTGAACATCACGGGCGGCAACAACCTGTCGCTTTACGAAGTCAACGAAGCGGCTGATATCGTGGCCGATGCCGCCGATCCGGAAGTTAATATGATTTTCGGTGCGGTTATTGACGAGACCTTGAAAGACGAGATTCGGGTGACCGTTATCGCTACCGGTTTCGAGCATCGCGAAGCGGCATCTCCAGCCAAGAAACCGGCAGCAACCGGTACAACGGCGTCCGCCAGCCAATCGCAGGAGCCTGTAGACAACCGTCTTGGCAATCTCCGTCCGTTCGGAGGTCAATCGTCGAACGACCAGCTCGACATCCCGGCATTCCTTCGCAACCGCAATCGCAACGGCTTCGACAAATAATGAACTAATCCATACGGTTACTATATTATTTAATCCACAGCCGCCTCTCTCCTAGAGGCGGCTGTGCTTGTTGAGAAACCCGCTTCGCGTAGAAAACTCTCTTTATACGCCGGTGGGGTATATCCCTCCAGCCGCTGCCCTCCCCCGGAAAGTGAAGTAACTCTTAGAAGCTTATTCCGATTACT
>NZ_JAHNZO010000037.1 GCF_018998565.1 Paenibacillus oleatilyticus
ACCGCCGTATACCGAACGGTACGTACGGTGGTGTGGAAGGTCGGCTATCCCACTCATGGATAGCCTCCTATCCGATTTTATGCCGCGAGGGAGGGAAAAGACGTTTCTTATAATTTTCTAGAAATCTAATAATTTTATAACAAAATACCGATACAGTTCATATAAGTGCAAATATTTTACAAAAAAAGGAGGGGGCCTACATGAAGATTTCAAAACATGTTAAAGCAACAAAAGTGCTCGTCAGTCTGCTCGTTAGTTTAAATGTGTTTGCGTATTCAAGTATTTCCTTCGCTGCGACCAACGAACTTCATGATATTGATGCCGGAATCGCAAGCCTAACTTATGATCGTAATGAAGTTTTGGCAGTCAAAGGCGATCAAATCAGCAGCTTTGTTCCCAAAGAAGGTCTCCAATCCAATGGTAAATTTATCATGGTCGAACGTGAGAAAAAATCGCTCGCAACCTCGCCAGTAGATATATCCATTATTGATTCGATGACGAGCCGCACTTATCCGGGCGCAATACAGCTTGCCAATCGGGCTTTTTCGGATAATCAGCCTGACCTGATTATCAGCCCAAGAAAACCTTTGAATATCAGTATTGATTTGCCCGGGTTGAAGAGTGAAAATACAATTACGGTTCAAACTCCAACGTACAGCAGTGTTTCCGGTGCCGTTGATCAGTTATTGTCGACTTGGGTTGAGAAGTATTCGGGCACTCATACCTTGCCTGCAAGGTTACAGTATGCAGAATCGATGGTATACAGCAAAAATCAAATTGCCAGTGCGCTTAATGTGAACGCTCAAGTGCTTAACCATACGCTCGGAATCGACTTTAATGCGGTCGCAAGCGGCGAGAAAAAAGTGATGGTCGCTGCTTACAAGCAAATCTTTTATACCGTAAGTGCTGCTCTTCCCAACAATCCATCGGACCTTTTTGATAAAAATGTGACGTTTGCCGAATTAGTCCGTAAAGGGGTAAGCAAAGAGGCGCCGCCGCTTATGGTATCCAATGTAGCTTATGGCAGAACCATCTACGTGAAATTGGAGACAACGTCGAAGAGCAGTGATGTGCAAGCTGCATTTAAAGCATTACTTCAGAATGCCGGCGTACAAGCTAGCGGACAGTACAAAGATATTTATGAAAACAGTTCGTTTACTGCTGTGGTATTAGGCGGCGATGCACAGACGCATAACCAGATCGTCACGAAAGACTTCAAGGTCATCCAAAATATCATTAAGGACAATGCACAATTTAGCACGAAGAATCCAGCTTACCCCATTTCCTATACAAGTGTCTTTTTGAAAGATAATTCAGTTGCCGCTGTTCGCAACAACACGGAATATATTGAGACGAAAACGACAGAATTCACTAAAGGTAAAATAACGCTGGATCATCGAGGCGCCTATGTAGCTCAGTTTGAAGTGTCTTGGGATGAATTTACATTTGATGCCAATGGACAAGAACTCATGACTCATAAAATTTGGGAAGGCAGCGGTCGAGATAAGACAGCGCATTTCTCGACAGAGATTCCGCTTCCGCCTAATTCCAAGAACATCAAAATTTTTGCAAAAGAATGTACAGGTCTTGCCTGGGATTGGTGGAGAACCATTATAGATGAAACGAACGTTCCGTTATCCGGCAATATCAAAGTTTCGATTGGAGGAACAACATTATACCCGACAGCGTCCATTAGTCACTAGTCATTTCTGAAAATCTTCCCATTCCTTTGGGGAGATTTTCTTTTTTGGTAGAACGGGATGGTTCATGCCCGTGTTTCACGGCAATCAACTCGACACGGCGGTCGTCTGCAGACAGTTCGTCCAATACAATATTATGGACGAGAACGGCAAACTCGTCGCTCATGCCAGCCCCGCAAGCGATCCGATTCTGAAATAGACGGTCCCCTCATATACATGGTTTGGGGTGGTACCATTGCATTCGCCTATCCTAAAGCCTTATCTGATTACCCGGGGATTGGTTCCGGAGAATCAAGAACATCCGATCCATTTTGTTTCTGCGGCGATTACGCCGGAATCCTCCTTTTATCTTAGAAATCATTTTCCTTATCCTCGTATTTCCGAGCAGTCGTTTGTGCTTTCTGTAGGCGGTGAAGTACAAAAACCTCGAACCTTCCAATATCAAGAACTGCTCCGTATGCCGTTTAAAGAATTGATAGTGCCTTTGGAGTGTGCAGGAAATAACAGAGGACTTTTTCGACCGAGAGTCTTTGGCGAACAATGGGGAGGTGGGGCCATTAGTCAAGGCGTCTGGAGAGGAGTCGCGTTAAGAGAACTGCTCCGATATACCGGATTGCAAGCATCTGCAAAGGAAATCGTATTTGAAGGACACGATTTCGGAAGACGACCCGATCTGGAAGGAGAGTTCGTCTTTGCAAGAATCCTTCCTTTGGAGAAAGCGATTCATCCGGATACGTTAATTGCTTATGCGTTAAATGGGGAACCGATACCCTATAAGCACGGTTATCCGTTGCGGTTAATTGTACCTCAATGGTACGCCATGGCTTCCGTCAAATGGCTCCGCAGCATTACCGTCACCCGTACTCACTTTAACGGGCCATTTCAAGACATCGATTATATGTATTATCCGGAAAAAGACAGCGATACAGGGAAAATCCCAGTGACAAGCATCCAGGTAAATTCCATCATTCAGCAACCGTTAAATCGGAGTGTACTGGACAAAGGGATGCATCAAATTTACGGATTGGCCTGGACAGGAACAGGGAGCATTAAAAAGGTTGAGATCTCGACGGACGGAGGGGGGAATTGGAGACCCGCCGTTGTTCAACCGGAATCGCCAAATGCGTACAGCTGGACATTTTGGAACTATACCTGGTTCGCGGATCAAAAAGGAGAATATACGATTATGTCGAGAGCGACGGATTCATTCGGATTCGTTCAACCGGCAGCAGCCAAATGGAATCGAAAAGGATACGGATATAACGCTTATTCCGTCGTACATATCAAGGTAGAGTAGGTGCTTCAACCATATCATCATCACTTTCCCCGAACGAAATGATCGATATTATCAGGCGCGGGCTCCGAAAATCAAGCGTCCCGAAAAACATCGTTGTTGTAGGTGCAGGGATGGCAGGGCTTGTCGCAGCTTCCCTGCTGAAGGATGCGGGGCATAACGTCAAAATCATAGAGGCGGACAGCCGGATCGGAGGACGTGTCTACACTTTACGGGCCCCGTTTACACACGGATTGTATTTGGACGTAGGAGCCATGCGCATACCCGAATCTCACTACTTAGTCATGGAGTATATTCGGAAATTCAATCTGCCGCTTCAACCGTTTATTAACGAAACGCCAAATGACATCATCTATGCGAACGGGATTAAAACAAAGCTGTCCAGTTATCTTCATCGGCCGGATGTTCTCCATTACCCGGTCGCCCCTTATGAAAAGGGAAAAACCGCTCAACAATTACTCGATATGGCGGTACAGCCCTTCCTTGATGTTATCAATCAAGATCCGGTTCGCCATCGGGCTTTGACCGTTAAGAATCTCGATCGCTATTCGCTATACACTTTTTTAAAATATTTTCCTCATTCCTTCGGAGCCGGACTGTCCGAAGGGGCCATCGAGATGATCGGAGTACTTCTCGGTTTGGAAGGATTGATGGGGCAATCTTTCTTGGGAACTATGCGATTTGTTATGCCCTTACTACGGCAACGCTTTTATGAGATTGTAGGAGGCAATGATCTGCTGCCGCGCGCCTTTCTTCCCAAATTACAGGAAGACATCATGTTTCAGCGGAGAATGACCAAGATTGTTCAACATTCGGACGGCGTGACGATCCAGGGGATTGATGAAAAATCATCGGATCGATATTCCATATCAGGCGACATTGCGATAGTGTCCATTCCTTTTACAGTCCTGAGATTCGTCGAAGTCGAGCCCCGGCATTCATTCTCGCACCAGAAATGGAAAGCGATTCGGGAACTGCACTATTCGAGCGCTACTAAAATCGGGCTGGAATTCAAAAGCAGGTTCTGGGAAAAAGCCGGCCAATATGGGGGCAGAACGACAACGGACCTGCCAATCCGGTTCGCGTATTATCCGAGTCATGGCATCGGCAAACCGGGCCCGGCTGTCCTTTTGGCAAGCTATACCATGGGGGACGATGTTGTGCCGTGGGACGGTCTATCGAACAAAGAGCGCATTCGCTATGCTTTAATGAACCTTAAAGCGATCCATGGGGATGTCGTTTATCGAGAATTTGTGAGAGGCATTTCCTATAGTTGGGCCCAAAACCCGTTGACTTGCGGAGATTGGGCAATGTTCAACCCGGGTCAACAAACGGAGCTGCACCCATTTATCGCAATGCCTGAAGGACGTGTTCATTTCGCCGGGGAACATACAAGTCTTACCCACGGCTGGATACAAGGGGCCATTGAATCCGGCATTCGGGTTGCCGTTAAAGTAAGCGATTTGCCAAGATCCCAGTAGGAACTATTGTTAGAGAGCAGCTTACATTTACTTGGGCAATGAGCTTATCGATTAAGAAAATCAGCGGCCGGCATAATGCCCGGTGTCGCTGATTTTTTGTTATAAGAAATAGAAGAGATAAGGCAGGTCCGTGCCATAGGCTGTCGATTCGACGCCGACTTATCAAAAGGCCGCTGATCTGATGTCATTCCTAAGCAGTCTGACATACATAGCTGACTGACAGTTTTCATGTGTAGATTTAAAAACCTTTTGACACGACACCAAATGGTGACCTATAATTAAAGCGTCACTAAATGGTGTCCAATGAAATTGACGTCTATCCTTTGGCAATAATATTTAGGAGAGGGTGTTGTGAGCGAGAACAACCAATTGCGGGATGTGTTTGACGCGATTGCAGATCCAACCAGACGCCGACTGATTCGTCTGTTAGCAGAAGCAGAGGAGATACCGCTTCATGAATTAACGGCACAGTTTCAAATGGGCCGTACGGCGGTATCCAAGCATTTGACAATCCTTAAAGAAGCCGGACTGGTCCTTGACCGAAAAGTCGGCAGAGAAACGCGCTTTAGACTAAACGCCTCTCCACTCCGAGAAATTCAAGATTGGGTGGCTTTTTACAGCAAGTTCTGGAGTACGAATCTGTTGCGCTTGAACCAACTACTTGAGGAGGAAGAAGAATGAGTTTAACCTTATCCCTGGATTTTCAGTACACGACATCGATCGAGAAGCTTTGGTCCGCCTTAACCGACTCAAGCAAGCTTGCCAGGTGGGTGGTCAACATCCACACCGGTCAGGCGATGGAAAATGATTTTAAGCCCGTCGTAGGACACCATTTTCAGTTTCGTACTCAACCGACCGAGTGGTGGGATGGGATTGTTGACGGCGAAGTGCTTATCGTGGACGAACCAAACCGGTTGTCCTATACTTGGGCCAGCGGAGGGGAGAAGCACACGGTTACCTGGACGCTGCAGGATTTAGGGGACGGGAAGGTTAACCTTCATCTCGAACAAACCGGGATCTCCAACGATCAAGCACTCAATGGAGCCAAGTATGGCTGGAGTAAATGGTGCGGCGAGCTTGAAAAAGTATTGGAACAATAACCGCATTCGGCCTATTTTCGTGATAAATAATAGAGAGCTGAGGGGTTGTTAAGCATGAGCGAATCTAACCAGGAGTATATCGTCATCTCGGGTGCAAGGGAAAACAACCTCAAAAATGTATCCTTGCGCATTCCCAAGCGGAAGATCACGATCTTCACCGGGGTATCCGGATCCGGCAAGTCATCGATCGTTTTCGATACCATCGCCGCCGAATCCCAGCGTCTGCTGAACGAAAACTTCAGCATGTTCGTCCGCAACTTTTTGCCGCGTTTTCCGCAACCGGATGCCGACGCGATCGAGAACCTGAGCATGGCTGTTATTGTGGATCAGAAACGGCTGGGCGGCGGTTCCCATTCCACGATGGGCACGATTACCGATATCTCTCCCATACTCCGTCTTCTCTTCTCCCGAGTGGGTCAGCCCTATGTTGGACAAGCGCACATGTTCTCGTTTAACGATCCCCAAGGTATGTGTCCCGAGTGCAACGGAATTGGTCGCAGCCTGTGCATCGACATGAGCAAGGCGCTGGACAAGTCAAAGTCGTTGAATGAAGGGGCAATCATGCTGCCGGGCTATACGGTGAACAGTTTTGATTGGACGATGATCGTGCAGTCGGGGCCCTTCGATCCCGATAAGAAGCTGAGCGATTATTCGGAGGAGGAGCTGGAGCAGCTGCTGTACGGCAAGGCGAGGAAGGTGGCGACGCAGTTCGGCGGGAAAACAGTGAACATTACGGTGGAAGGTGTCATCGAGAAATTCACCAACAAGTATATCAAGCGGGATTTGAAAACGATGTCTGAGCGCACGCAACAAGCTGTTGCGCCGTACATCACCGAGGGAACCTGCGCCAGCTGCCGCGGCGCGAGACTCAGTCAGGCTGCGCTCAATTGCAGAATCAATGGACACAACATTGCGGAGCTGTCCTCCATGGAGGTCGGACATCTCATCCGCGTCATTCGTGAGATTGACGATCCTGTCGCCGCGCCTGTCGTCAAGTCGCTGACGGAGCGGCTGCAGCATCTGGTGGAGATCGGACTTGATTACTTGACGCTGGACCGTGAGACGGATACATTGTCCGGCGGCGAGTCGCAGCGCGTCAAGATGGTGAAGCACCTGAGCGGCAGTCTGGTGGATGTCACTTACATCTTCGATGAGCCCAGCGTTGGCTTGCACCCCCGTGACGTACACCGGTTAAATGGCTTGCTTCAGAAGCTGCGCGACAAGGGCAATACCGTGATGGTCGTCGAGCATGATCCCGATGTGATCAAGGTGGCGGATCATATCGTCGACGTCGGGCCTCACGCCGGCAGCCGCGGCGGTACCATCGTGTATGAAGGAAGCTTCCAGGGCCTGTTGGAGGCAGGTACACTGACAGGTAAGTATATGAAGCGGCCGCTCCAACTGAAGCACGATTGCAGGCAGCCATCCGGCAAGCTGCCCATCAAGGATGCCACACTGCACAACCTGCGGAACGTGAGTGTAAATATTCCAACCGGAGTGCTGACCGTAGTTACGGGTGTCGCCGGGTCGGGCAAAAGTACGCTGATTAACGAAGTATTCCTCAGCCAGCATCCGGATGCGATCGTCATCGACCAATCGGCGGTAGGCGTGTCAACACGCTCGAATCCCGCGACCTACACGGGCATTATGGATGATGTCCGCAAGGCGTTTGCTTCCGCAAACAAGGTGAGCCAAGGCTTGTTCAGCTTCAACTCCAAGGGGGCTTGCGAGAACTGCCAAGGGCTGGGTGTTGTGTATACAGACCTTGCATTCCTCGACAGCGTGAAGCTGCCCTGCGAAGTATGCGGAGGCAGACGGTTCAAGGAAGAGGTGCTCGCGTACAAGCTGAACGGCAAGTCAATTGCAGAAGTGCTGGAGATGACGGTGGAGCAGGCATTGGATTTTTTCCAGCTAAAAGAGGTTGTGCGCAAGCTTCAGGCGATGAGCGATGTGGGGCTGAACTATATTACACTCGGCCAGCCGCTCAGCACGCTCTCGGGCGGGGAATGCCAGCGCATCAAGCTGGCAAGCGAACTGCATAAGAAGGGCAGCATCTACGTGATGGACGAGCCGACGACCGGTCTGCATATGTCAGATATCGGTCACCTTCTGGGGATCATGAATCGCCTCGTGGATGCCGGCAATACGGTGATCGTCATCGAGCACAACCTCGATGTGATCAGCCAAGCGGATTGGATCATCGATATGGGACCGGACGGAGGCAGCAAGGGCGGCCAGGTGGTGTTCGAGGGCACACCTTCGCAGATCATCCATGCGGATCAGTCGATCACGGGAAGATACTTGATGTAATGTCAATTTAATGAATGGCTTATTACATCGCCTGCTAAGGTGATGTTTTTTTATTTTTTCCCGGCCACAAGTAAACAGACCGATCAAATATTTCAAAAAAAATTGCGGGAAACGCCAATCAATTGAGCGAGTTCACGGGATGGGAGCAGCGATTCGCCTGGCGGCCATTTTCCGGTGTAATATTATGGATCGCTTGTTCGGAAGCCGTATCTCCATTCTTACAAAAATGTAAGCGAGAAGATCAAAATGGTTAGACAATAGTCATTCATTTGCATGAAATTCTCGGCTATAATCCAGACATAAATATTTTATTAAGGAGCAGTCAGATGAAAAAAATTATAGTTTTCGCGTTGGTTATCGTTATCTTTATAGGTATAGGATTTGGAGTAAAACGTTTTGTAGAAGGTCCATCGCAACCAGCTAATGGAATTTTAGTTACCGGCACAGAAAAAGATGTGAATAAAGTCAAGCAGTTGTATAAAGATAACAGCAAACAAACGATCGACTACAAAATAAAATTGGTAACAACAAAAATAACCTATGAATTGTCAGAGCAATCTCAAAAAGAAACTGGTCAACAAGTTGATACCCGAGAGATCAAGTATTCGGTTGTTAATCGATCCACAGCCGAGCAATTCGTCAAGAAGGGGATTATCAGAGCCAGAAAAGATCCTAACAGCTTGTCCACGATTTCAGAGCCTGTTACCAGCATAAAAGAACTATCTACTGGTCATAATCTGTTGTACTCTTTAGATGATTCCGAAATGAAGAATGGTCAAATCGATTTGAACGGTCAGATGGTACCCGTACAATATGTTAAACATCAGGCATGGATCGGGTATATACCCACATCGAACCTTGTTATTGTTGACGACCAAACTTACAACAAATTAACCGAAGCAGAGTCAACGATCACATTGATTCATTTTCAAAAGGGCAGTTTCGATTATAAGAATAAAAATGAGACGAACAAGGTTTTAAAGGAAATCGGGAACGTCTATGCCGATAGCGAAGACAAAGTAAATTTTGTAGATGTGCAAGAATGAGCGGAATGACGAAAGGGCGGACGATATGGAAATCGTACGGATGGAAAATGTAGTTAAAAGTTATGGGGAAGGCAATAATAAGGTGTTTGCCTTAAAAGGGATTAGTCTTTCTATTCAGCAAGGAGAGTTTGTCTCCATCGTAGGTGTTTCCGGCTCTGGAAAAAGTACATTACTGCATATTTTAGGAGGGTTGGATCGGCCAAGCTCAGGACAAGTATTCATTGGGGACAATAATATTTATGATTATACAGATGATGAGCTTTCGATATTCAGAAGAAGAAAAGTCGGGTTTATATTTCAATTCTTTAATTTGATCCCCGTATTGAATGTTCAGGAAAATATTGCTTTGCCCACATTATTGGATAATGAACCGGTAGATACGCCGTATCTGAATGAAATTATTGAAATCCTGGGGCTTCATGAACGTAACAGTCACTTGCCTTCCGAATTATCTGGCGGCCAACAGCAACGGGTCTCCATTGGCAGGGCGCTTATAAACCGGCCGCATTTGATTCTGGCCGATGAGCCCACAGGTAATCTGGATACGCGAAATACGAAGGAAGTCATGGATTTATTAAGATTAACGGCGAAAAAATACAATCAAACCATTGTATTGATTACGCACGATCTAACGATTGCATCGGCTTCTGACCGAATCATCACGATAGAAGACGGTAAAATCATTTCCGATCAACGGCAGCTGAGAAAAAGACATAGGCTGGAGGAGAATGATTTTGATCAGCAGCTATAAACAATTAAGCAGCAAATATTTAAAGGGGAATATCAAACGAACCATTTTGACCTTGGTCGGAATCGTACTCTCCGTAGCGTTAATTTCTACGATCGGCCTGTTTATGAAAGGATCACAACTCTCCCAAATTGAGAGCATCAAGAGGTTAAATGGGGTTTCTTTTCATGCCGGTATTTCAAATTACGATGAAGCGATATTAAATAAAATCAGATATAATCCGCAAATTGCATCGTATGGTTTGATGTCTCAGGGTGACAAAGTTCCGGTTGGAGACATTTCTGTGCAAATGAATTTCGCTGATCATCGCGCCTTGGGGTTTTTAACCTACAGTCTCAAGGATGGCAAATTACCGGCCAATGATCATGAAGCTGCTGTCGATTCGTGGGCGCTTCCTTATATTAAAAACGATCTTCAGATCGGCGGATCCTTTGAATTGGATGGAAAAACATATCAACTGGTTGGTTTACTGGATAACCGCGCGTTTACACAGAAAAGTAAAGTAGGCCGGTTATTAACATATAAAGCCGATTTTGCTCTTGGAGAAGGCAGGATATTACTTGAAATAAACCAAAAAGCGAACTTTAACGAGGTTTTAGAGGAAATAAAGTCACTTACTGAAGACAAAAATATTGTGATCAATGATGAATTGATCAGAGTTTTGAAACCGGAATCGAATCAATCGATTCTGGCCATGCTAGTCATCGTCGTCAGTATTGTGGTGATCGCGACGGTTGTTGTCATCTACAACGCTTTTCAAATTAGCGTCGTAGAGCGGATGAAGCAGTTCGGCTTGCTCCGAAGCATCGGCGCTACGCGAAAGCAAATTAGACAAATCGTTATAAGAGAAGCTGCCGTACTGGCTGTTATCGCCATACCGATCGGGATTGTATGCAGCTTATTGGCGCTTGCTGCTCTCCAATCCGTTTTCTTGATTTTATTAGAAGATGGTGCACGTGTTTCGTTCTTTCATATCGATTGGCCAATTTTATTGATCAGTTCGATCATTACCCTGATGACCGTATTAGCGTCAAGTTATTACCCGGCCTTTTTTGCGGGCAGAATATCCCCATTGCTGGCAATCAGCAGCAGGTTATCAATTAAGAAAGAAACAATCAAAAAACAAAAGAGTACCGTGCTGAGAAAGCCTCTATCTTTTCCCTTAAGCCTTGCCTTGAAAAACGTAAAAAGAAATAAAAATCGTTATACGATTACGATCCTATCCATCATTATAAGCGGTGTATTGTTTATTACTTTCTCGTCTTTAATGGATATCGCCTTTGCATCCAAATATGTGAACGATTCATCGACTAAATCGGATCTAACAGTGGTGCTGAAACATGATAGTCCTGATTCTTCAGTAGAAAGCCAGCAAATTGGGGAACTATTGAAGTCGATTGAAAATGTATCCGAGGTTTACGAACAGGACTCCAGTTTTAGAATCACTTTGAAAGATGCCACACAATCTCTCGCGACCGTTGCGGACATCCAGCAGACCGTTGGAACAAATCGGGACATTACAATCGTTAATCACCTGGATGAGAATAAAGCTAAGGATGAATCAAAGCTTGTTATTAAAGTGCTTGTATATGGTTTTATTGCGGTCATTTCTTTGATTGGCAGTCTCAATATCCTCAATACGATTACGATCAGCATCATTATCAGACGAAAAGAACTGGCCGCGTTAAAATCCATCGGCATGTCACAAAGAGATTTGAAAAAAATGATCATCTATGAAGCGCTGATTTACGGTTTTTCCGGAAGTTTGCAAGGGATCTTTTTCGGTTGTATACTTTCTTATATTATGTATTTGGCTGTTTCCGGTGTTATGAAGATCCAATGGACGATCCCCTACGAGGCTTGTTTCATAACGTTTGTTTCCGCTTTGTTTATCAGTTACGTATCTGTTCTAGTCCCGCTGAGAAAAATACAAAAAGATAATCTCATTGATGTTATCAGGGAACAATAATACCGAGGGCCTGGCTATTTTATAGTCGGGCTGTTCTGATTTGTTGGTCTATGGCTGAAAAGGGATGAGGAAAAGGAGAGACATACTTGAATAAAATATTGCTTGTTGAAGATGATGAGGCTCTTGGTCTAGCCATTGAATTTTCATTGATTAATGAAGGTTATGAGGTGGTCAGAGTCTCTAGTGTAAAAGAAGCGAAGCAGCAGTTTGATCGTCATACTTTTGATTTATCTATCCTGGATATCGGCCTTCCGGATGGAAATGGCTATGATTTATGTCTGCATTTCAAAAAACAAAACGATTCGTCCGTTATTTTCTTAACCGCTCTGGATGAAGAAGCAAATGTGGTGATGGGATTGGATATCGGCGGGGACGATTATATAACGAAACCTTTTCGAGTCAAGGAACTCATGTCCAGAGTGAAAGTGCAATTGCGGAAACAAGCGCGGCTGGATACTTCTTCAGCGATCTTAACATCTGAGAACATAAAAATTGATACGAGCCAAGTCAAAGTTTATAAAAATCATGAAAGCATTCCATTAACGAATTTAGAATATAAGCTTCTTCTAACATTCATGATGAACGCCCACAAAGCATTAAAAAGAGATGAAATCCTGCTAAAAATAACGGTAGGAGAGGATGTTTTTTTTGACGAAAACACGTTATCGGTATACATTAAGCGTTTAAGAGACAAAGTTGAAGATGACCCCAAAAATCCGCAGTTTATCGTCACCCAAAGAGGATTGGGTTATCGGTGGAATAAGGATGTGAGCAGGGAGTAAGATGATGAAAATTACCGAATTCAAAGCTTATATGGCGATACTGGCTGTTCTGTTCTCTCTATTTACACTTTACCAGTTTATTGAACATCAACTGTTTTATAATCAATTAAAGACCGATTCTATTGCAGCCTGGGGCGAAATTACTGCCAGATTGGTTGAACAACATCCCGAGAATGAAGCGGAAATTATGAAAGTCTTAACAAGCCATTCTTCCGATTCAAGCAAATATCAGGAACAAGGAAGAGAGATCTTTAGACAGTATGGATTGTATGAAGATTTGGAGACGGAGCTTTTTCCCCTTTTAAATAACCATATTTTCGGCCATAATCAATCTATTTTGTGGGGATTGATTTGTTTCGGATTGATGTTGTTTGGAGCAACCTATATGCAATACAAGATGATCTTCAATAAAATTAAACAACTCGCTTCGGCGGCAAAAAAAATAATCGATGGAGATTACTCGGTTGTCATAAATGAAAATAAAGAAGGGGATCTCGCCAAACTGGCGGCTTCATTTCGGTCCATGAAAGATATTATTAGAAAAAGCATGCAGGATCTGCTGGAAGAGAAAGAGTTTCTAGGAAAAATGCTGCAAGATATATCCCACCAATTAAAAACACCGCTTTCAACAATATCCATCTATAATGAAATGATGTTGAATGAAAATTTGCCCCGCCAGCAGCAAGTTCGACTATTGCAAAATAATGATGTTCAAATCTCCAGAATGAATGTCTTGATTCAAAATTTGTTGAAAATAGCGAAAATCGACGCCCGAGCCATATCATTCGATAAAGAACCCGTAAATTTGGTGGAGACCATAGAGGAAGTTTTGGAGCGTCTAGCAAGCATGATCAGTGATAATCAGATGTCGGTTGACTGGGATGCGCCAGAGGAAGTAGTCGTTGTTCACGATAAAATGTGGATGCAAGAAGCTTTGTTGAACCTGCTGAAGAATGCGATCGAGCATTCCAAACCCGGCGGTAAAATCATGATTCAAGTCAAAGATACACCGATCTATACGGAACTGATGATTCAAGACTTTGGAGAAGGAATTGAAGCCGAGGAGCTGCCGTATATCTTTGATCGATTCTACAAAGCAAGCGGTTCTAAAAAACATGATTCGGTAGGAATTGGCTTGGCGCTTGCCAAAGCCATTATCGAAGCACATCAAGCCTTGATTAAAGTTGAGAGTGAGAAATATGCCTATACAAAATTTACGGTTACCTTCATAAAATTTTAATTTTCAAACACCAAAAGGACTATAAAACAGTGCGAAGCCTTGTGAACATTAATTGCCGCGTAAATCGCGGCTTTGTTATTTTATGGGATTCATTGGTACTAATAGAGCAGTCCTAATCATATTCTTATAAAAGGAAAAAATAGGAAGGAGGGGAACGTTAAGTTGATCAAAGTTAAGGTTCGTTTAAGACCCATTGTAAGTAAGATCAATTTACCTACGGTTTTGAAAACAACGATACTTCCGGGTGATTCAATTGAAAGCTTATTTATTGTAACACAGGTAGGGGAGATCTTTTACATACGAAACGGAGTTATAAGAACTTTTTTTGATATTCGACCGCGAATCCTAAAATTAGGTCTTTCTAATGGTGGATATGATGAACGGGGATTGCTAGGGCTGGCGTTTCATCCCAAATTCTATTATAACGGTTTGTTTTATCTGCATTATTCTGTAGCCGGAACCCAAGGTCCGGGAGCTTTTCCGGGTGCTCCTCCTGAATCTTTTAAACCTAACCCTTGCGATGCTAGAACCTTAAACCTAAAGTGGACAAATAGAGAAATTCAATACGATCATATTGATACAGTTGAAGAATATATTCTACATTCGAATGGTCAACCTCAAAAAAGGCGGACATTACTTCGTATAAGAAGACCATTTTTTAACCATAATGGGGTCAATAGCTTAAACTTTTCACCTGAAACAGGAAATCTTATTTTGACAACCGGAGATGGTGGATCAGGCTATGACCCGTTTAATTTAAGCCAAGAGGATATGGAAATCGCAGGTAAAATAATCGAAATTGATGTAGGCAAGCATACATTTATCGATAATCCGCCCGTAGTTACACGGTTTAATGAGCTACCCGTACCTATTCAGGAAACGCTTACGGTCATTGCCAAAGGAGTTCGCAATATACCAGGCATTTCATTCCAAAGGTTTTATAATCAGTATATCAAATATGCAGGCAATGTCGGACAGGATCTCGTAGAGTCGATTTTTTCGTTCGTTCATTATAAACCAATACCGGTTACTCAGCTTATTCAGGTCTCTTTAATGAAATCTGAACCGGACCACGAAGGCTTTATTAACTTTGGCTGGCGAGGGTGGGAAGGTGCTTTTCCTACTTCGACAATAACAGGCTGCTCTGCAAATCCGGCTTTGAATGAGAAAACCATTGCTTATTACGATGAGGCAGTAAAAACTTCAGCGAGGCGTCTTCCGCCTCTAATTAGTTATTTTCATGAAGATCGCCGAACCGATAAGTTTAGAGCCACTGCACTTACAGGAGTCCAGCCCTATATGGGAAATGAAATCCCGGCTTTAACGGGAAACGTTGTGTTTACCGATCTGGCTCGGGGGAAAGAATCTCGACTTCCGGTTCGAGGTGCTTTAGCTTATACCAGGGTAAGAACAGATTGTAAGCTGAATGATTTTAGTGTTATTGAAACCGATTATAATTTTGGTTCACAATCAGCTTATTATGTTAGTTTGGGAACGAATCTGAATCAAACCAAACTATATTTAGGGGTTCATGGCTCTATGAAAGTGACTGATTTTAACCAAGGTACCGTTTTTGAAATTGTTCCGTGATGAATAACGATTAAATTCGGGCTTTTCCCAGCCCATTGACATAAAGGACAACGCCCTGTTCATATTACTTATGAATGTGTGAACGAACTGGGATGAGGGGTGAAGGAGTCCTTTGCAGACGTTCCCTAATAAACTGGTCGTTCGAGAAGTCATTTGGGAAGAGATTTGCGTAAACCGCATATCCGCATCTGGTGCCCGAGCTTTAAAACCTCATAAATTTGCAAACCAATTTCATCCATACGTTAATCGCGTTAGCCACTCCATTTCAGACCGACTTGCCGCCTTTGGCGCCGTTTTTGGAAGGTCCGGTCGATGGCCCGGATTATTGGCTGGATCCCAGATACAGACTGGAGCCGGTTATTTCCGGACTCACCTATCCGACAAGCCTGGCGTTTGACGAGAATGGCGAAATGTATGTCGCCGAATCGGGCTATTCTTACGGCCCGGCTTATGCTAAAGGTAGAGTGCTGCATATTGATGCAACCGGAAAAGCCCGTGAATTTGCTGCGGGGTTTGAAGGAGCATTAACAGGCATGTCCTGGTTTAGAGGAGATTTATATCTTATTGAGGGCACTCGGCCCTGACGGAAAAATGTACTTTGCCGTTGGTACCGTGACAAACTCGGGGTCGTAGGCGTAGATAATGCCTATTACGGATGGCTGGGTCAAAGACCGGCTTACCATGATGTTCCAGCGCGTGACATCATACTTGCAGGACAAAATTTCCCATCGGATAACCTATTAACCAAAACGAATCCGAACGCTAAAGCCATAACCGGAGCATTTCATCCGTTCGGAACGCCAAGCTTCCAGGGGGAAATTATCCGTGGCGAGCTGCTGGCAAACGGGGTCGTTTATCGCGCGAACCCGGACGGGAGCGGTCTGGAAATCATCGCAGACGGTTTCCGAAATATTTTTGGTCTTGGATTCTCGCCGGAAGGCAAATTATACGCTACCAACAACGGCCTCGACTTTCGGGGCAGCAGGCCCATCGAAGGAGACTGGGATACGTTTTACGAAATCACTCCCGGTTGGTACGGTTGGCCCGACTACGCGAGCGGACTCCCGGTCACTTTGCCTTACTTTAAACCGCCGGGGAATCCGCAACCGCAATTCTTGCTCGCAGAACACCCGCCTCTGGCGGAACAACCGCTCATTCGTTTTAAGCCGCACTCCGCCACGCAAAAGTTTGATTTCAGTATCAACGATTCTTTTGCGCCGAGAGGCGAAGTGTTTTTCGCTCAATTCGGAAGCGCGCCGCCGATCACCACCGGAGACATCAGGCCAGCCGGTTTTCGGGTCGTCCGTGCCAATCCGTATACCGGTCAAGTTCACGATTTCATGATCAATCTCAAACCCGGTAAAGCCGGTGAGGGTCCGGAACGCCCGGTGGCCGTACGTTTCTCGCCCGACGGGCAAAGTCTCTATGTCGTCGATTTCGGCATTCTTGGCGCCGATGTGGCAACGGCTATTCCATTTTCGGAAACCGGCGCCGTTTGGCGCATTGTAAGAGCATAAACTTTTTGCCGGCCTGCCGCTTTTTCTATCGGGCGAGGAGGGAGCTTCATTTTGAATAAATGGAA
This sequence comes from Paenibacillus oleatilyticus, assembly GCF_018998565.1. Classification (GTDB taxonomy): domain Bacteria; phylum Bacillota; class Bacilli; order Paenibacillales; family NBRC-103111; genus Paenibacillus_G; species Paenibacillus_G oleatilyticus. Next base: position 16,843 of record NZ_JAHNZO010000037.1, read on the forward strand.
GGCTTGTCTGGAACTCATTCGTTTCCCGAACTTATTTACAGCAATGGCCGATATTATGGCGGGCGGATGGATTGCTTATGGCATTTGGCAAAATTTTCACATCGGTGCTCTGCTTTCCTTGATCATTTCAAGCGCTTGTTTATATGCAATGGGCGTAGCGTTGAACGATTATATGGATCACACTCTCGATAAAATGGAACGTCCCGAAAGGCCGTTGCCTTCCGGGCGCATAAACCGCTCATTTGCGCTAGCGTTCATTTGCATATTGGGAATATGCGGACTTGGTATCGCGTTTTTCGTCGGCCGGGCCAGTTTCATGATCGCTTGCGCGTTGGTTGCATGCATCTATCTGTATAACGGCTTTCTGAAAAAACATCATCTTTTCGGGCCGGTAACGATGGGGATATGCCGCGGTTTAAATTTGTTGTTGGGCATTAGCATGATCCCTTCGCAATTATCGGCCTTTTGGTGGATGTCCCTGGTCCCTTTTATGTATATTGCCATGGTCACGGCTTTGTCCAAGGGAGAAGTAGGGGAGGATCTTTATCCGAAACGTGTCTGGACGATGAGCGTGACGATTCCCGTTTGTTCGATTGCGGTCCTATTTTTTGGCGGCCGGGAGACGCTTTTCGTAACCCTGATCGCCGTTATCCTTTTCCTCGTCTGGACGTTTAGAGGGATGTATGCTTCCATCAAACTTCCGAATGCCATACATATTCGTAAAGCGGTGGGAACTTGCATTATCGGCTTGCCTCTTTTGAATGCCGCAATCGCCACGTCAATTGGGGGGATGGCGGCATGGCTCGCCGTAACGATTTTCATGCTCTTAAGTTATGCTTGGTCCCGTGCATTTTCCGTTACATAAAGGAGGGAGAGATATGAAAAAACAACATGTGCTTGTGCTCGACATCGTCAGCTTGTGTCCGGAGCATTTGCAAGATGCGGAGTTGTTACCCAATATTCGTCAGCTTCTGGATGAGGGCCATCATATTCAAGTGAATCCCGTTTTTCCGGCGGTGACCGGGACGGTTCAAGCGACCTACATAACAGGAAAACCTCCCGCGGAACACGGGATTATTTGCAACGGTCTTCCGGACCGGGATTATAAAGAAATTACGATGTGGAATCAAACGATGGTTCCTGTCCAGGGCGAAAAGATTTGGGAAACGTTGAAGAAGGCGGACGCAGAGGCGAAGACCGCAATCTTTTTTTGGCAATTTAGCAAATTAAGTTCGGCTGATTATGTCGTAACCCCTGCGCCAATCCATTTGGAGAATCGTATGATCCAGTGGTACGCATCCAAGCCGAACGGGTTATATTCGCAGCTCCGCGAACAGCTTGGGGATTTTGATTTGCGAACGTTCTGGGGACCTCTGGCATCCTTGAAATCCAGCGATTGGATCCTGAAGGCAGCGATTGACGTGTTGGAGAACTATAGACCCAGATTGTCACTCGTTTACTTGCCGAACCTCGACTACAATGCGCAAAGATTTGGACCCGATAGCGTACAAGCGAAGCAATCGTTAAAGGAGATTGACGGGCTGATCGGATATATGGTGGAAGAGCTGAAACGCCGGCGGCTGTATGAAGAGACGAGGATTGTTTTACTGTCGGAGTATGCGTTCAAACCGGTTCGGAGTCCGATTTATATTAACCGATTTCTGCGAAAGCTGGGATTTCAGGCTGTTGACAGGGTAGAAGAGATGGAATTTATCAATATGGAGAACTCCAGGGCCTTTGCCCTTGCGGATCACCAGTTGGCTCATGTCTATATCACGAATTCCGACGATATCCCCGAAGTGAAACGGGCTTTGCAAGAATTGCCGGGCATCGCCGAGGTTTGGGGCGAGGACGAGAAAAAGCAGCATCGCATCGATCACGAACGGTCCGGCGAATTAATAGCCATAGCGGAGCCCGATAGCTGGTTCGTTTATTATTGGTGGTTAGCGGATGAGCGAGCGCCTGAATTTGCCCATACCGTAGATATTCACCGAAAGCCCGGTTACGATCCGGTCGAGTTGTTCGTCGATCCGAAAACGTACCGTATTCCTTTACAGCCGGAGCTGATTCGAGGATCGCATGGATTGCCGGCAAGAGGAGAAAACGATCGAATCTCGATGATTGTAAGCGGTCGGGATATGGATTTGCCGCAAGAACTGGATGCCACGGAAGTCCACGATCTTCTGTTGCGGCTTTGTTTAAGCTAAGAGACGAGGAGTGAGGCTGATGAAATTTTTTGACCCGCATATTCATTGTTATTCCCGTACGACCGACGACTACGAGCGGATGAGTTTATCCGGTGTGCAGGCGGTTGTCGAGCCCTCTTTCTGGCTTGGAAGCGAACGCCGCTATCCGGAGTCGTACTTCGATTATTTCCGGCATATCCTCGAATTTGAACCGAAACGGGCGAAGGAGTACGGGATTGATCATTTCAGCTGCGTGGCGATGAATCCGAAAGAGGCGAACAACCTGGAACTCGCACATCGGGTGATTGACGGCCTGCCGGAGTATTATCGGCATGAACGCTGTCTGGCCGTAGGCGAAGTCGGGTTCGATCTGATCACGGATGCGGAAGAAGAAATTATGCGGCGCCAGCTCCTCATGGCAAAAGAAATGAATATGCTTGTCATGGTGCATACTCCCCATAGCAATAAAAGAGAAGGTACCGAGCGTACAATCCAAGTATTAAAGGAAGTCAATCTCGATCCCGATCAGGTTTTGATCGATCATAATAACCTCGAGACGATTGACCTCTCGATAGCTTACGGGGGATGGAGCGGGATGACGATTTATCCGACCAAGGTTTCCCCCGAGATCGCGATCGAAATATTCGATCGGTACGGGACGGAGCGTATGATGATTAATTCCGCGGCCGATTGGGGTCCGGCCAACCCGCTTAGTATCGTGAAAACAGCCCTTGAAATGAGAAAGAAAGAGTATGGGGAAGATGTGATCCAACAATTGGTATGGGATAATCCGATCCGCTTCTACAGCCAGTCGGGCAAGCTGCGATTGGGAGAATGGATCAAGGAGAAGCAGGGATGAGCGACGTTAGGAAACCGATGACCGGCAAAGAGTATTTAGACAGTTTACGCGACGACAGGGAGATTTGGCTAAACGGTCAGCGTGTGCAGAATATTGTGAACCATCCGGCTTTCCGAAATTCCGCGCGTTCCGTTGCACGGCTTTATGATGCATTGCATGACCCCAAGGTTCACGATGTATTAACAACGCCTGTCGATATCCCGGGAGGCAGCTACACCCATCGCTTTTTTAAAGTTAGCCGAAACGCGGAGGAATTGCTGGCGTCACGCGAGGCAATAGCCGCTTGGGCGCGCCTTACCTACGGCTGGATGGGGCGGACCCCGGATTACAAGGGCGCTTTTCTCGGAACTCTCGGCGGCAACCCGGAGTTCTATGCCCCTTTTGAGAATAACGCCCGCCGGTGGTACGGGGAAGCACAGAGGAAGGTATTATTTATCAACCACGCCCTCATCAATCCGCCGGTGGACAGAAACAAACCGGTGCATGCCGTGTCCGATGTTTTTATCAACGTGGAAAAGGAAACCGATGCCGGGATCATTGTCAGCGGCGCTAAAATGGTAGCCACTGGCTCCGCGCTGACCAATTGCCATTTTGTCGCTCATAACGGAACGTTGCCCGTTCAAAAAGAGGAGTTTGCGCTCGCTTTCTTCGCCACCCACGATACGCCCGGAGTGAAGATGATTTGCCGCCCTTCCTATGAACTCCATTCCGCCGTATTAGGCAGCCCGTTCGATAACCCGCTTTCAAGCCGTATGGATGAGAATGATGCCGTCCTTATTTTTGATAAAGCCTTGATTCCGTGGGAAAACATCCTGGTTTATCGGGATATTGAAAAAGCGAATGCTTTCTTCCCGCGTTCCGGGTTCGTCAATTTGTTTATGTTTCACGGATGTACCCGTCTGGCAGTCAAGCTTGACTTTATCGCCGGTCTGCTGTTAAAAGTCGTTGAATCTTCGGGAACCGGCGATTTCCGCGGGGTCAGAGCAAAAGTCGGAGAAATGATTGCCTGGCGAAATCTATTCTGGGCCCTAAGTACCGCAATGGCTAAAGACCCGAATCCGGGTCCGAATGGAACGGTTTTGCCGAATGTCGAGCACGGAACGGCTTACAGAGTGTTTTCTCCCATGGCCTGGACGCGAATAAAAGAAATGATCGAAGACGTGGTGGGAGGAGGGCTCATCGTACAGCCTTCCAGTTCGGCGGATTTTAAAAATCCGGAGCTTCGTCCTTATTTAGAGCGATTTTACCGTGGCTCGGGCGGGTATGACAGCATGGAGAAGATTAAGCTGAATAAATTGCTCTGGGACGCGATCGGGAGCGAATTTGGCGGCCGGCATGGGCTGTACGAACGAAATTATACCGGCAATTTTGAAGATATCCGCATTCATACACTGATGGAAGCTGTAAACAGCGGATCGGCCGAGGCGTTCAAGAGCATGGTGGAGCAGTGCATGAGCGATTACGACCTTGATGGTTGGACGGACTCGACCTGGATCGATCCGCACGATGTCAATCTGGTGCAAAGATAAGAAGGGTCCTAAACGAAAAGAACGCGAACCGTAATCGGATCGGCGTTCTTTTTTCTTGTTTTATTCCATGAATAAACAGTACTGATGATGGAAATCCGGGCCGAATGATCTCCGATTCACCCGAATATAATGGTAACGACTCAAAAGGAATGGGGAATTGGGATGACCGCAGCCGCCAAATCGCCGTCCGTCGTCTTTGAGAACGTTTCTTTCCGTTTTTCGGAGCATGGCGAATGGATCGTAAAAGATATCAATATCCGCATTGCTCCTGGCGAATGGATAGCCATCGTGGGAGGAAACGGCTCAGGAAAGTCGACCTTCGTTAAATTAGTGAACGGCTTGTTGAAACCGAGTCTTGGCAAGGTGCTCGTCTTCGGGGAATCTACCGATCCTGCGAATATTCGAAAGATCCGTCAATTGTTTGGAATCGTTTTCCAAAATCCCGATGAACAAACGGTCGGCGCTACGGTCGAAGAGGATATCGCGTTCGGCCTGCAAAACCTAATGTTCTCGCGGGATGAGATGATATCGCGAATAGACCGTATATTGAAATTGCTGCAATTGGAAGAGCTCCGGTACCGTCCCGTTCGAACGTTGTCCGGCGGGCAAAAGCAATTGGTTGCGATCGCCGGCATCCTCGTCATGCATCCGCAAATCATTATTTTCGATGAAGCCTCGTCCATGCTGGACCCGCAAAATGCCGGCAAGCTGCTGGACGTCATGTCCGATCTTCATCGTATGGGACTTACCGTCATTCAGGTGACGCATGATCCGGAAGACATCTGGAAGGCGGACCGGATTTTGGTGCTTAATCATGGCCGCCTCGCTTTTGCCGGAGACGTGCCCACATTAATGAAGCAATCCGACATTCTCGAAGAGGCTCAGACGCTCCCGCCGTTTCTAGTTCGTTTACAAAAAGCGCTTCGCACGAAAGGTATGGAACTTCCTGCCTGCTGCGGATCGGAAAAGGAATTGGCCAAATCGATATGGGAATCGATTTCCGCGATGTAAGCTATACGTATGCCAAAAGGACTGCCATGGAGCATAAAGTGGTGGGCGGCATTACATTTTCCATACCTGACGGGGAATTTGCCGCCATCATGGGCCCCTCCGGGTCCGGCAAAACCACTTTGGGACAGCTGGGCGCCGGTTTATTAGTGCCTGAAACCGGTCTCGTATATGTGGATCATATCCCGACGAACAGCAGAAAAAACCGGTTCGATATATCGAACAAAGTCACTTACGTTTCTCAATTTCCCGAGCACCAGTTGTTTGAAGAAACGGTATTCCGGGATATCCGTTACGGTCTTCGCCGGAAAAAGTATAGCGAGCGGGAAATAACGGCAAAAGTGAAAGACGCGATGGAATGCGTCGGACTTTCCTTTGAAGCATACAAGGATCGCTCTCCTTTTCAGCTCAGCGGCGGGGAACAAAGACGGGTTGCATTGGCAGGAGCCGTCGTCCTGGAGCCAAAAATTCTGATTTTGGATGAGCCGACGGCCGGACTCGATCCTTTGACACGCGGGAAGTTTCTCGCTTTACTGACTGATCTTCAACGAACAAAGCATATGACGATCGTCTGCATTACCCATCATCTGCAGGATGCCTTGGAATATGCGGATCGTCTGGTCATTTTAAATAACGGAAGATTAGTCTATGACTTGAAACCTGCCGAAATCCGATGCGCGTTGGAAGATCCTGCTATAGCTTTATCTCCAACACCTTTACTGCGCTTCCGCAAGGAACTCGAATCCTTTTTCCCCGGAAAAATCGATTCGGAGATCGTCCAAGAAAACAAGCTTCTCGCCTTCCTAACGGACCGACTGATGCGCACACTAGGAGATGAATCATGAGCAGCTTCGGAGCTTTATCCACCCTGCAATATGTCCCCGGCGATTCCTTCCTACACCGGCTGGATCCCCGTTCGAAATATGGGTTTGTCGCCAGTTATTCGATAAGTCTTGTTACTTCCAATTCATTTACAGCAAGCCTCATTTATACGCTTGTTGCTTTATTCTTGTTTCTGCTTTCCAAACTCCGCCTCTACTTATTATGGGAAAATATTCGAGGATTTCTTGTCTTCATGATCATACTAAGTTACTTTCAAATCGCATTAAACGGAGTAGAGACCGCAGCGCTAATGATGTTAAAAATGATTTCTTTTATCCTCATGGTCACGTTACTATTATCGACTACGCCGCCAGAAAAACAAATGGAGGGGCTGCGCAACTTGTTGTCCCCCTTGCGCCGCCTTGGGGTGAAGACCGAATCGTGTGCAGTTATGTTCACCATCGCCGTCATTTATCTTCCGCTTCTTTTGGAAGATCTCATGCGAATTATGCAAGCGCAGAGAGTACGGGGAGTGCAGTACGGCAGATGGAATTTGGCAGGGCGGGGGAGAGATATGATTTTACTGTTGACGCCGTTGCTTCTCACGACCTTCAGGCGCGCCGAACGGTTGTCGGACGCTATGGAGTCCCGCTGTTTCCGGCCCGGCAGCGAGCGAACCGCATTTTATCAATTGAAATTAGGCAAGTGCGATATCATCGTATTGATCCTGGCACTAGTGCTTCCATTTATTCATTTGAGTTCCGAGTGATCAAGAAAAAGGAGGCTTCTAACATGCGTGACCAGTTTCTCAATTATTGGGCGAAGCCGTTACCGCGGATGGAATCCGCATCGCTATTGGCCCGCGTCGGTGCCAACCAAACAAAGACGCTCGTCACGATCGCCTTTCTAGGCGCACTAACCGCACTATTCCAATCGGCGGGAGGCTTTTTTCCAGGGCCGGGTTATTTGCTCAGCCTGCTATCGACAGCTCCGGTTGTATTGGCGGCGCTCATTTCATTCCGTTCGGGACTAACCGCCTATGCGCTTAGCATCGTGTTGCTACTCCTCATTCAACCAAGCGAATTAATCGTCTTTCCGTTCACAACGGGGTTACTCGGGTTGGCATTAGGCTTCAGCATTGCGCGCTCCAAAAATCGGATTCAGGTTGTCTTGTTTTCCGCTCTTGCGTTATGGACCGGAATTGCGCTGGTGTTGTACGCCTTGCATTTTCCGCTGCTCGGACCTTCGGTCGCCCTGAGCTTTGATATCGCTACGGCAACGTATATCTTTCTATTTAGTTTGCTTTATAGCGCGATATGGACGGAAATCAGCCTCCGGTTATTAGCGAGATTAAGAAAATCCGTACACGGATTATAGCAACAAAACGACTCTGTCGCACTGCGCAGGGCCGTTTTACGAACAGGACCTCGGAAAAATTCCGGGGTCCATTTTATGTTAAAAAATAGGCACTCGTCCAAGTCCTAAGGGAAACAATCTTGGGAAGAAGAACGCGCCATTGAGAATCCTGTTGTGTTTGCCAAAAAAACCAAAGCATCGATCGCATTTTTGGGTTAATGCAATCGAGCGGTGAAGGTGTATCTTGATCATACAATGAAAGGATGATTTCGCATGGCGGTTCAAGTTAAAGCAAGTGCACGCTTTAAAAGACTATGTAATCGATTTTCAACCATTTTAGGAGGAACAGAGCATCAAATTACAAAAGGTCCGGTTTGTTTTGTCACTAGAAACAGAAAATTTAACGCCTCTATTTTAGGAAGACGCACCACATCCCCGTTGGTCCGTTATCAACTGTTTTCGTTTGAATCACTGGACAGTTCAGGACGCGCACTCTGTTTAGGGAAACGGCGCTCTTCCAAAACCAGGTAAATCGCTTGCTGTCAAATCTTCGCAATAACGGCATTAAAGTAACGGCAGTCCATAATCACTGGCTGTTTGAGAACCCGCGTCTTATGTATATTCACTGGGAGTCGATCGATGATCCCATTGCATTCGCAAAGAAAGTGAAACGTTCTATTGCTTTCTTGGGTTAAAAGGAATCGTAACCTTCGTACGGCCCCCCAACGTGGCGGGTCTTTTCTTAATCTAGACAAAACCTATATAAAAAAACAATAGGAATAAAACTCTATACACATTAACCCAAACCACGGCATCTGTCTTTACATAAAATGAATAATCATTTTAGAAATGAGGGAAGTGTCTATGGATATTCCAATTAGAGGATTTGTGATGGCATCGGATGGAGGAGGCTCGAGCCATACCCATAAATTGTATATTACCTCTTGGGACGGTCGGCCTGTTCATGTTCATCCCTTTTCAGGTGTTACTTCATTTGATGCAGGACACAATCATCATTATGCCGGTTGTACAGAAGCAGCTCCAAGTGGTGTTCAACACGTTCATGGTTATTTTGCGGAAACTTCATTCGACGATGGCCATACCCATAGCATTCGAGGAACAACGGGTCCTTCAGTACCTTTACCCGGAGGAGGTCACATTCACTATTTTGAAGGTTATACCACAATAAATGGACGCATTCCACATGCTCATAGGTACTCCGGGAAAACAGGAAATGAGATCGGCTCCTAAGAGAAATTCACTTCTTGTCTAAACTGGCCCAAGACTGGAGTAGTAGCATGAATTAAACAAGAAAACGAAGAAGGGGAACTTTGCAAGTGGCTCCTTCTTCGGTTTAACTTTTCTCTTGATCAGTTCTCTGTGATTAAACAAATAAAGAACGAGAAACGATGACCAGAAGGATAAAGAGAACAAGAATGACAGCAGTCGAAGTAACAAGCCGCCTACAGCGCTCATGGTTTCACCTCCTTAAAGATCTGTACATAGATCATACACAGCCAGATTGGAAAAAAACGGGATGGCGAAGCCAGCCCCACGTCCTGTTGGATAGCCCAGAGATAGAGATACAACCTCCTTCCATGTTTGCTCTTCCATTTTATGAATGATGGCCGGGTCGTGATTGGACGGCATGAACAATGTGCTCTTGTAATGGAGGTTCAATTCGGACCCTTTTCGATATATTTTCATACGTTAGAAATAGACGGCTACGGCCCTGAGCCTTTACTAATGTGTAGGGGCCTTTCCGTTTTAAATGGGCGAATGTCCGACACCGGAAAACTTGTAGGCACATATCTTAAGTAGATTGCACTCATACAGTTTTTGATACTGTATTAAGGTTTGTGCTAAAGTAATAATGTAACACTTATTATTACACGTATATACAGAAGATACATAAGTCAATTGAAGAACGAGATATTAGATGCAGCAATAATTTTGACAAGGTAAGACAATTACTTGAAATTGACGATAAGAGAAAGCTAATCAACAGCTACCGTTTTAATGGTTGAAACCGCTACTTTTTTGTTATGATGCTGGCGCTGATGTAAACCTTAAAGGAAAGAACGGGAGGCTCTATGAGGTGACTGGAAATTGAGATTGCCGGTAGTTAATGAAGAATTGGCTAAACGAATACAGCAATCTGAAATCGACTATTTTAGCTCCAGGATCAGCTCAATCGGCGAACGAAGCGATAACCCAGAAGGAGTCGAAATAAAGAAAGTTGGTAATTCTATTGCCTTCTATATCAAATCAATGCCCTGGGGCTTGTTCAACTCGGTCAAGGGTTTCTCAGAAGATGACATAGATAGATTAGAAGAAGTCATTAACTTCTATCGAGAAAGGGAACGAAGATTTCAATTAGAAATAAACCCTATCGGTGTTAGTCCAAAAATGTTCAGACATTTATCCGAGAGGGGACTGTTCCAAGAGGGATTTCACTCTGTACTCTATGGATTACCGAGTAAGGAAGCACCTGAGCTCCCACCCAAAATAAAAATCAATCAAATTAATCATGAGACAGATTTTGACCACTTTGCAGGTGTACATTGCGTAGGATCGGGTATGGATATCGCTCATAAACACCACTTTGTAAACAACAACGTAGGTTTGCTAAACCGCCCCGGTTGGAAGTTATACTTGGCATATTGGAATGAGAAGCCAGCTGCTGTGGCTGTAATGTATTGTAGCGGCAGCATCGCATCATTCACGTTAGCTGCAACAGCGCCCGAATTTAGACGGAACGGTTTACAAACTTCTCTTTTGAAATGGCGGATGCATGAAGCGTACAGAGCCGGCTGTGAACTTGTTGTTGCACAAGCGAGTTTTGGAAGCCCAAGTCAAAACAATATGGAACGGGTTGGTATGCAAATTGCCTGGACAAGAGCAGTTTGGGTTCCACATTAAATGAGAGGGGAGTTAATCAATGTCCCACAGCCTTGCTCCTCGAACAAGAACCAGGTTTACTTAATGCCGCGGGATTGGAGTGATTGGGAAACGGCCCTTGGTGCAGCTGCACATATGGGAAAGCGTGATATAGCGCTTCACTTATTGGAAAAAGGGGCCCGACTCGATCTATTAAGCTTGATATTGTGAAAGTATTATTCCATTAATCACTTTGTTTGGGAAATACAACAAGACGAGCGGGCCACCACAAGGGCGCTATCCGCATGGGGGGAGAATTATGGACAATGTTGTTACCTTTACTAATTTTAGACCAATATATATTTTCTTTATCATTATTCAAGCTATTTCATTGATAATCGCCATCTCCCAGATAAAACATCATAAACCAATAAATGGATCTTCAATAGTGAGTACCTCATTTATTTGTTCAGCCATATCCACTTTTTTGACGTATCAAATAGGTATTCTTTCTGATGAATTAGTAATCGGTGGCGATCCTGTTTCCTTTAATATGTTTATAGTAGTAGTGATAATGTCGGTAGTTAATTTTCTTGTTGTTCTCCGTACCAAGTAGCGGAAAATCAAAAAAAGAACCTGGGCAGTTTTATCAGGTTCTTTTTATATTGCATATAAACAAACATGGTGATATAATCAGATGACGACTGTCCCTAGTTATACGGTCACAGTTGTTTCATCCTACACTTTAAGTGTATCACGCCGGTAAACTCTTGTCAAATGTTTTTTCACATTTTAATGTTTAGGAGAGATGTAGAATGAGTTCTTTGGTTCTCGATTTTCAGGAAATGGAAAAAACGCAGCTTTTGCTCGTTGGCGGAAAAGGGTTAAATTTAGGGGAATTATCGAAAATTGAAGGAATACAAGTACCGGAAGGATTTTGTGTTACAACCGTGGGATATCAGAAAGCCATCGAACAAAACGAAGCGTACCATGCTTTGTTGGATCGACTAACAACGCTCAAAGTTGAAGATCGAGATCAAATCGGTGAAATCAGCAGGAAGATTCGACAAAGCATTATGGACGTAGAAATTCCTTCCGATGTTGCGAATGCAGTTGCTCACTATCTCTCCCGGTTTGGCGAGGAACATGCTTATGCAGTGCGCTCTAGTGCGACTGCTGAAGATTTACCGCATGCCTCTTTTGCCGGTCAACAAGACACCTATTTAAATATCATCGGCAAAGAAGCGATCTTGCAGCATATCAGCAAATGCTGGGCTTCCCTGTTTACGGATCGCGCGGTAATCTACCGCATGCAAAACGGATTTGACCACAGTCAAGTTTATTTATCCGTTGTCGTTCAAAGGATGGTTTTCCCACAGGCTTCGGGGATTTTATTTACCGCTGATCCAGTTACCTCCAACCGAAAGCTGCTATCCATCGATGCCGGTTTTGGACTTGGAGAAGCACTGGTCTCCGGTTTGGTATCTGCCGATTGTTATAAAGTACAGGAAGGGCAAATCGTCGATAAGAGGATAGCAACCAAAAAATTGGCTATCTATGGACGAAAAGAAGGCGGAACAGAGACACGGGAGATCGATCCTGATCAGCAAAAGACTCAAACACTTACTGAAGAACAAATTTTACAATTAGCACACATCGGAAGACAGATCGAAGCTTATTTTGGTTGCCCGCAAGATATCGAATGGTGTTTGGCCCACGATACATTTTATATTGTCCAGAGCCGGCCAATCACGACTTTATACCCGATCCCTGAAGCGAATGATCAAGAAAATCACGTTTACGTATCTGTCGGGCATCAACAAATGATGACTGACCCTATGAAACCATTGGGATTGTCTTTTTACCTGTTACTAACTCCCGCGCCCATGCGTAAAGCCGGCGGAAGGTTGTTTGTTGATGTTTCACTTATGCTGGCTTCACCTTCCGGCAGGGAAACTTTAATAAATGTCCTGGGAAAAAACGATCCGCTCATAAAAGATGCATTGACGACCGTTATAGAGCGGGGAGATTTTATAAAATCGATACCGGATGACAAGAAAGAACAGAGTCACGGTAAAAGCAATGAAGGTCCGGCGCCTGCGAATTATCAAACACTAAACGATTACGATCCGACAGTCGTTTCTGATTTGATTAAGCGAAGTGAATCATCGATCGAAGAGTTAAAACATAAGATCCAAACGAAATCAGGAGCGGATCTATTTGATTTTATCCTGGAAGATATCGAGGAATTAAGGAAGAGGAAGCTATCTGATCCACAAAGCTTTGGTGTGATTATGACTGCTATGAATGCTTCATCATGGATCAATGAAAAAATGATGGAGTGGTTGGGTGAAAAAAACGCAGCAGATACGCTGTCTCAATCTGTACCAAACAATATCACTTCGGAAATGGGTCTGGCTCTAATGGATGTCGCAGATGTGATACGTCCTTATCCGGAAGTCATTCATTATTTACAACATGTAAAAGATGATCACTTTTTGGATGAACTGGTTAAATTTAATGGCGGACAGGAAACCCGAGACGCGATCTGTGCTTATCTCAACAAATACGGCATGCGATGCGCCGGAGAAATCGATATTACCAGAACCCGTTGGAGCGAAAAACCAATTACACTTGTCCCCATGATTCTGGGTAACATCAAAAACTTTGAGCCTAATGCCGGAAAGCGGAAATTTGAGCAAGGGCGACAGGAAGCTTTGAAAAAAGAACAAGAGTTATTGGATCGATTGAAGCAGTTACCGGATGGCGAACAAAAAGCCAAAGAGACAAAACGAATGATCGACCTAGTCCGGAATCTCATTGGATATCGAGAATATCCAAAATATGCATATATTAATCGCTACTTCGTTTATAAGAAGGCTTTACTGAAAGAAGCCGAACAACTCGTACAAGCAGGCGTTGTTCGTGAACAAGAAGATATTTATTACCTCACTTTTGAAGAGCTTCACGAAGCCGTACGCACCAATAAATTGGATTACAAGATCATCGGCAAACGAAAAGACGAGTACAAGTTATATGAAAAACTAACGCCGCCACGTGTTATCACGTCTGATGGCGAAATCATTGCAGGCAAGTACAAACGAGAAAATCTCCCAACTGAAGCTATTGTAGGTCTGCCTGTTTCTTCCGGAGTGATCGAGGGGCGAGCACGTGTCATCTTAAATATGGAAGAAGCCGATCTGGAAGATGGAGATATTTTAGTCACCGCGTTTACTGACCCTAGTTGGACACCATTGTTTGTATCCATCAAAGGCTTAGTCACCGAAGTTGGCGGACTGATGACCCATGGAGCCGTTATCGCGCGGGAATATGGCTTACCAGCAGTTGTCGGGGTGGAAAATGCCACCAAACTGATCAAAGACGGACAACGAATTCGCGTGAATGGAACAGAAGGGTATATCGAAATATTGTAATGGCTGAATTTGCAGATCAAAATGATGAAGATCTTCGAATATTGCATTGATTGGGGGGATTACAAGGGGGGATAGATCAGGCAGGCGACTCAACTGCGGTTGAGTCGCCATTTTTTGGCGGATGCAAGCGACGAAGCCAACTGCATACTCGTTATCGCTAAACCCTTCTATGCAACAAACTCCAACACCTTCCAGGCACATCGGATTCAAACATTTCAATGCTTCCAGTATCAGCCATTGTCACGTAGCAGGTTCTTCCATCAGGTCCCCCAAATGTAAGGTTGGTACAGTTTTTACCCATAAGGAAAATTTCGCTTAGTAAAAGACCATCAGGGGAAATCTTCGCCACCACACCTTTGCCAGGGCGAGTAACAAACAAGTTGCCTGCCACATCACAGCGCATGCCATCAAGTTCAAAATCACGAAACTCTACCAATAAGCGTTTATTACTCAATTCATAAGTGCTTGATAGATCATATACCCATATTCTTCTTTGCAATGATTCATTTACATATAATTTTTTACCGTCAGGACTAACTTCAATTCCATTCGTCGTTCCCATATTCCTTTCTAATAATTGCGTGTCTCCATTTGTATGAATGCGCCACAATTGTCCCTTATTTTGTTGGATCCAGTTGGGGTCACTAGCGAATAAAACACCTTGTTCGGTTATCGCTAAATCATTAGGCTGGTTCATTGCAGGGTCATGACCATGTACACGGATCTCTTTCGTTTCAAGGTTAACGGCGAATATATTATGCTTTTTAAAATCTGCGATGTACATAGTTCCATTAGGGTCAATACGTGTCCCGCATCCGATACTGCCCGTAGGCAATTCAACAAAGACACTGCTTTTTCCATTTGGGGTTACTTTGCCAACCGTGCCATCTCTTTGAAAATTAACGGCGTAAATATTCCCGTATTTATCGCATGAAGGACCTTCTATTTTGCGTGTAAATCCATCCGTTAGAATTTTGCTCTTAAATAGCTCAAATCGCATGGCTAAAATCTCCTTTCCTTAAAAAAAGGATTCACTTTAGTATGTTTATTTTCCGCCAGTCAAAAAAGTACGTTAAACACAAAAAATTCAATTTGAGAATCTGGCCTCGGATAAATCAGTTAAATCTGATTTTGAACTTGATAAAAACTGGATAGGTATTAGAAAATGTTTCTTGGGAGATTGAACAAACGGAGTACGATGGTTTGAATAATTACAGCGAGTTTTGCAAGCATCAGCATTTCTAGGAGGATGAAAGCGATGAAGATTGAGGTTGTAGATGATTATGTGAGCCGGTTCTTGTTAGGCGAAGCGGTTCACAAAAAAACAAATCGGTTGCCGGAGGTTTACCAATCTATCGACAGGTGCACGTAGCGATCTGTCTGCAAACGTATGCGCTTTTTTCGTATAGTTGGTTAATGACGTGTCAAAGCGCCAACGGACGGTTGCTTTTTTACGGTTTTCTCCGGCGGTAAGGAGAAGACATGAGACTACCCTCGAAATATGAAATGATTCGGCGAATGTTGTCCGACTTCAAGCAGCCCGAGTATCGGTATGCTCAGATTATGGACGCGATTTTCAAGCATAACGTCGGTGAATACGAACGGATGACCATTTTGCCCAAATTGTTGCGCGACGAGTTGACCAGGACGCTTGGTCCGAACGTCTACAGCATCGTTCCGGTAAAGGAACTCACGTCGAAACAGGTCAGCAAGGTGCTGTTTGCCATTGCGGGCGACGAACGTGTGGAGGCCGTACGACTTACCTATGAGCAGGGGTGGAAATCATATTGTATTTCCACGCAGTGCGGCTGCGGATTCGGGTGCAGGTTTTGCGCCACCGGTACCATCGGCCTGAAACGCAATCTGACCGCCGACGAAATTACCGACCAATTGCTGTACTTTCGCTTGAACGGCCACGCCTTGGATAGCGTCTCATTCATGGGCATGGGGGAGGCGCTCGCCAACCCGCATATTTTTGATGCAATCACGATTTTGACCGACCCGCACCTCTTTGGTTTGGGACATCGACGAATTACGATTTCCACTATCGGCCTGTTGCCGGGGATCGACAAGCTGACACGGGAGTTTCCGCAGGTCAATCTGACCTTCTCGCTGCATTCGCCGTTCGACGATCAGCGAAGCGAGCTGATGCCGATCAACGACCGATACCCCGTCCGCGACGTGCTGAAGGCATTGGATCATCATATCCGGCATACAGGGAGAAAGGTGTATATTGCGTATATTCTTCTTCGAGGAGTCAACGACTCGACGGCGCATGCGGAAGCAGTTGCCGAGTTGTTAAGGGGAAGGGGACCTGGGGAACATCTCTACCACGTTAACCTGATTCCATTCAATTCGTCCGAAGTTACGCCAGACAGCTATCAGCAATCTGATCCCGATCGGATTAAAGCGTTTGTTCGGATTTTGAAGTCAAAGGGGATCAGCGTCACGGTCCGAACTCAATTCGGATCGGACATTAACGCGGCATGCGGTCAGCTATACCGTTCCGAATAATCGATGCGGAAATTAAATTTATTACCCGGACGCAGCGGGTCTGCGACTGGAAAGAGAAACGGCTGCCATGAAGAGGGCAGCCGTTTTGATTTTCACCACGCATGGCGATTAACCAGGCGGTGAAAGTCCGCAAGGGTGTCACTTTAAGAACTTGAGAATGTATCGAAAGGACAATTAGGAATAACAAACAACTGCAGGAGCGGATTCTTGATTCAGAGGATTCGCTCTTTTTCATGCAAAAGGAATTGAAAATGTCGGGTGACAAGAACTTGATCTCATTGCGGATTTTGTACGCCAAGCCCTGATTGACGAAAAAACACAAAGATCGGACCAAAAAAAATAAGAAAAGAACCGAACCTTTTTCCGATACAGTGACAATATAGTGTGTAAGCTGCTTACTCAGGCGTACCCTCCGGCCATTAACTCATTATAACGAACCGATAGAAAAGATGACGAGGATCAAATCGCAGCAATTTCACGGTAATGAAAGCTGGGATTTATCCGGTCCGAAGGAGGGAGGTGAAAATGTCGTTGGGTTTGCGATTTCAGCGCTTGATGCACAAACAAGGTGTAATAGCTATGGGCTTTTTGGCGCCGAGCGTGCTTGGCTTCTCCCTATTTTATTTAATCCCGTTTGTGATAGGCATTGTGTATTCGTTTATGGATAAGACGAGCGGAGGCGTGTTCGTCGGCTTGGCTAATTATGAGACGGTGCTGGGCAGCGGCTCGTTTCGCAAGGCGGCATTGAACACATTGTGGTTTACAGCCGTTGGTGTGCCTCTTCTCATCGTAGTGTCACTGGTTCTGGCGTTGCTATTGAATGGAAATGTATATTTCCGACGTTGGATACGAACAGCTTATATTTTTCCGCTCGTCGTACCGGTCGCCTCTGTGGTGATGATTTGGCAAATTATATTCGACTGGAACGGTTCGCTTAATGCGTGGCTTTATGGTCTGGACTGGGGGCGGATCGACTGGATGAAGTCAGAATGGGCAAGAGCTGTGCTGCTAATTGTTTATTTGTGGAAGTACGTCGGTTACAACATGATCCTGTTTCTGGCGGGATTGCAGGGCATTCCGAAGGATTATTATGAAACGGCCGATCTGGAAGGCGCCGGACCTGTTCGGAAGCTGTTCAACATTACGCTCGTCTATTTGACCCCAACGATGTTCTTCGTCGTTCTGATATCGATTATTAACTCGTTCCGTATTTTCCGAGAAACGTACTTGATTGCCGGAAACTATCCGCACGATAGCATTTATATGCTGCAGCACTATATGAACAATATGTTTATGTCATTGGATGTACAAAAGCTAACCGCGGCGGCCGTTCTTATGGTCATTTGCATACTCGCCATCGTCTCCGGCATGCTCTCGCTTGAACGGTGGTTCAGGCGATTCATGGAATGAAGGGGGAGGGAGATGAACGTTTTTCATAAAACTGCACGGTCGCTGTTTCTTTTAGCGACTGCGTTGATCATGATGTTGCCGCTGGTCATTCCGGTCACGAATTCGCTTATGAGCGAGAAGGAGATCGCAAGCAATTATGGCTTCATTGGCAAAATGCTGGACGCAGGATCTGGCGCCAGTGACATATTTGTTAATTTAAAGCTCATACCTGACTGGGTATCGTTCGAACAGTACGGGAAAATACTGCTGGAGACGCCGATCTTCTTGAACATGTTCTGGAACTCTGTGTTGCTGGTTGTACCGATCATAGCAGGACAGGCCGTTGTCGGAGCGCTTGCCGCATACGCTTTTGCCATGCTGCGATATCGGGGAAGGGAAGCGTTGTTCATGGTATATTTGATGGCTATGCTAATGCCTTTTCAGGTAACGCTTGTCCCAAACTATATCATCGCTGACATCCTGGGGCTTGGAAACAGTGCCGGCGCTATTATCTTACCAGGCATTTTTTCCGCATTCGCAGTGTTCATGCTGCGCCAGTTCATGCTTTCCGTTCCGTATGCTTATGTCGAGGCGGCCATTATGGACGGTGCATCGCATCCATTCATTTTCTCCAGAATCATCGTCCCATTGTTAAAGCCGGGGATCGCGGCACTCGTCATTTTGCTGTTCGTGGATTACTGGAATATGGTGGAGCAGCCATTGATTTTTCTCGATGATGCCTTTAAACAGCCGCTATCGCTGTATTTATCGCGCATTCAAAAGGAGGCGGTAGGGGTCGGCTTCGCCGCATCGGTCATGTATATGTCGCCGATTGTCCTCTTGTTTCTGTATGCGGAGTCTTATTTCGTACAAGGTGTTCAGCTTTCCGGTATTAAGGGGTAAGGGGGAATGGTGTGTGGAACCGGGCGATGAAAAACAAACACTTGCAGGTCACCAAAAAATGCTCCGGCTGCTCATCATTGTATTTATGAGCGTAACGCTGATTCTTACGTTATACAGCAATACGCTATGGACGATGAATCTCCCCAGAGTTTGGACGGAGACCGGGAGACAAGGCCAGCTTGTTCAAAACTTTCGGGCCAGCGGAACGCTGCGGCCTGCCAACGAGATCGAGCTTTCAAGCACCCAGGGATGGACTGTAAGCAGCGTCCTCATTAAAGCAGGAGACCTGGTAAAGAAGGATCAAGTGCTGGTCACTTATGAAAATCGGGCCGTCGATAGCCTTCTGCAGGATGAGCAAGCGATGCTCGCACAGATGAGGCTAGAGCTGGAGGGGCCGAAGGAGCGTTACGTCGAAGCGATAAAAAACGACGACGATTCGGGTAAGCGCACCGCCAAACGGGAGATTGAGATCGCGCAGCTGAAAATCGGCGTTCAAGAGAGAAAGATAAGCAACTTACAGCAGAATATTGAAACCAATCGGCAAATCGTCGCGCCATTCGACGGCGTAGTCGCCAAGGTAAATGCAGTCCAGGGCATGCCATCTGCAAAAGATAGCTTCGATGTGCGTCTATCCAACACGAGCTTGGGGTACCAGGCTGCATTCCTGCTTCCCGTCTCAGCGACCGAACAGCTGAAGCCCGGCGATAAGCTTAACGTGAACGTAAAAAGCCGCAACGTCACCAAACGAGTGGAAGGTACGGTTGCGGCAATGGAATATTCCGATGCTAATGTCGGAGCAGCCTCTCCTATGTCACCGATTGAAGGAGGTGAGCAGCAGAAGGCAACGGCCACCAGAACCAGTCGCCTGCTTGTGACGGTGCACGGAGAAGAACTGCAAGGTGGCGAGCAAGCAAGTGTACATTTAACCGTTACATCGGCTGAAAAGGGCGGCATGCTTTTGTCGAACAAGGCGATCCGTCATGCGAGCGGTAGCCCGTACGTTTACGTAGTGGAGGAGAAAAAAGGACCGCTTGGCAACACCTACCACCTCCGCAAGACGGAGATTGAAACAGGCGATGCGAATGACAGCGAAACCGTCGTGCTAGCCGGTGCATCTCCGAATCAAGCAATCGTCGTCGAAAGCAGTGAACCGCTAGTGGATGGGCAGAGAGTCAGAATGAAGTAGAGCATATCCATACTAGAGTTTTTTGAACTCGCCATAATAAACGAAAGAAGGGTTTCTTTTGAAAAAATGGTTGACAGTACTCAGTTGCGCAGTACTAGCGCTTTCCTCAACAGCATGCTCCAGCGGGAGCGATAAAACTACGAATAATGATACCAAGGAGCGCAAAAAAGTTGTTCTATCCGTGTATGAGGCGAGCGATTTCTACAAGCAGGCGAAGATGAAATTCGAGGAAAAGCATCCGGATCTGATGATTGAAATAAAGGAGTATGCAGCGGAAGGCGGGAGTGAGGAGGGGAAGCTTGAGAAATATGTTCAAACAACGAATACGCAGCTTCTTTCCGGTAAGGGAGCCGATTTGATCGATCTGGACGTGAGCGGGCTGCAAGTCGGGAAGTACGTCAACAAAAACGCGCTCGTCAACCTGAATGAATTTATGAACAACGATAAGTCGTTCGATTCGAACCACTATTATATGAACATTTTTGAACATGTCAAAATGAACGGCGGCCTTTACGCTCTGCCAACACGATTTTTCCTCGATACATTGGCCGGGGATTCCGGGGGCATCAAGAAAGCAGGAGTCCAAATTGACGATAAAGATTGGACGTGGAGTCAGTTCGCGAAAGCCGGAAAGCTGCTGAATAGCAAGGAGGGTCGCTATGCGATGGGAAATACGCCTCCTGAGCAAATGCTCGGCTATCTCGTTGCGGACAATTATTCGACACTGGTCGATACGTCCAAACGCAAAGCCGACTTTTTGTCGCCGTTCTTTACCGACCTGCTTAAGCAGGTGAAGACGATGTATGACGACAAAGTGATTACAGCGAGCCCGGTCAATTTCGGGGATGCTTATTTTTATCCATCTCTACTCATTTCACCGGAGGATTATTTTACAGGGCCTGCGCAATTTTTTGAGCAAGGAAAAGTGTATTCGAAGCCGCATGTGAACGGTCAGAAGTCGGGAGTTTCGTTCCAGGGGAACAAGTCGATCGCTATGAACGCGAACTCGAAGGTTAAGCCGGAAGCTTGGGAGTTCATCAAGTTTCTGCTGTCCGAAGACGTTCAAGCACAGCCACGGCTGCAAGGGTTCTCCGTGAACAAGTCGGTCAATGAGAAGATATTGGGGGAATTGGCCGCTAAAGGCTCGGCGGCGACTTACTCAGGGACAGAAGTTCCTGTATCTGCTGAGGGCATTCAAACGCTGAAGCAAATGATTGCGGGCGCGAATATTTACATTACGGACGACGGCAAGATTCAATCTATTATAGCTGAAGAAGCCAAGGCATATTTCAGCGGACAGAAATCAGCCGATGACGTAGCCAAGTTGATCCAGAACCGTGTTACGACTTATATCAACGAATAAATCCCACAAGCTCACAAAGAAAGGAAGATCCTCAATGAAAAAATGGATGACATTCTCCCTGCTTGTTGTATTTACAGCCACGATGACGGGTTGTTTTGGAACCGAACAAGGCACGATGCCAAGCAAGGAATCAAGCAAGATGATCGATGGGCAACAAACACAAACCCAAGCGTCTACAACACAATCGTCCCCTGCGTCCCAATCGCCGAAGCCTGATACTGCTGCGGTTGCAGACGGCAAGTCTGAAACAAAGCTTTTATTTTCCGAACAACTGGAAATTTTGATTCCAAAAGAGTTCAAAGAAAAATCAAACAAAACAGGGGAGGTTATCTATAAGGATAAGAGCGAAGAAGTGACGATTAGGATCCACCATGATCCCGAACAAACGACAACGGATCGAAATATGGATCCACGTTTTTTGCAGAAGCTTGCTGCCATTATGAAAGAAAATTATACAGACGCCAAGCTGCTCCGTGAGGAAGTGATTAAAGTGAATGGCAAGCAGCTTATTGTTGTCGAAGCGGATTCTAAAGATAAATACGCCCTGAGATCGTGGGGATTTTTAAACGGAGAGTTTTTGGAAATCGAAATCACTTGCCCGGTAAAGAAGAAAGCGGAGTGGCAAGCCGTTGCAAACGATATCGTGAATTCGATCAAGATGAAGTAGCAGTCGCGTCACCAGCCACTTTCGCAGAAAGTGGTTTTGTTTTATCTGAAGATAAAGTCGATTCAATGACTTAATAAGCCGAAAGTAGTTCTAGAAGGCAATAAGGCGTATGTTGTCGAATAACTCATAAACCACATTGGTAAGGAGCGACAATACAGTGACTTTGATTAGAACTTTTACTGAGGGTGACGAAATCATCGGATTTTATTTGCTGAAGAAAGCCGATATAAAGCAAACCAATTCAACACCTCCGAAAGATTATTTTGATATTGTCTTGGCTGATACTAGCGGAGAAATCCCGGCGAAGCTCTGGGATGTTTCTCCTGCCGATAAAGAGACATACTTCCCGATGATGCTGGTGAAAGTGCAAGGGCTCGTTCAAATGTATCGTGAAAAGCCTCAGATGAAGATTAACCGAATTCGCAAGGCAACGGAAGAGGATGGGTATACGCTGACGGACTTTATCAGATCAGCACCGATTCAACCGATTGATCTGGTACATATGATCAAGCAAACGGCAGCAAGCATTCAGGACAGTGACCTTAGAAGCGTGGTGGAGTTCTGTATCAGCAAGGTAGAAGAGAGGCTTATGCATTATCCGGCTGCGAAGGGAATGCATCATGCTTACTATGCAGGGCTGGCTTATCATATTTGTCGGATGCTTGAGCTCGGTGAATTTGTGGCAAAGCAGCGTCCTTTCCTTAATCTCGATCTAATCAAAGCCGGCATTATACTGCACGACATAGCGAAGCCTGAGGAGATGAATGCACAGCTCGGGATTGTGACGGATTATAGCTTTAAAGGGAAGTTGCTGGGACATATTTCGTTAGCGGCAAACTGGATAATTGAAGCTGCTATTGCTTTGGGCATGGACACCTCGGATGAGAAAATCGTTATACTCCAACACTTGGTTCTTTCTCATCACAATCTCGGGGAATGGGGCAGCCCGGTGCAGCCGCAAATACCCGAGGCCGTAGCGTTGCATTATATCGACACACTGGATGCAAAGCTTCAGGCTGTTGAGGATGCGTTAGATTCGCTGCCGGATTCGGAGGAATGGACGCAGCCACTTAAGATCATTGAGAATAAACAAATATATCGGATGAAAAAATAAACGATTTTTTCTATGGGTACATTAGAAGTCGCATGTCATGCGGCTTTTTCGTTTTGTGACATTGAGAAATATAACGGTAGGTGTCGGTTGCATTATTTGTGTAATCATTACTATTAATCTGTAAATGTAAGGGAATGTTAGTATATTCCAAACAGAAGTGAGAAATGAACATACACATTAATAAGGTATATAAGTAAAATTATGGAAAATGGAGGGTGTCCATTTAATAAACTATAACATAGAGGAGGTAATTTATTCATGAGAACGAAGCTTTTCCGCATGTTTTTGGTCTTTTGTCTGGGTGTATTCTTTTTGTTAACCGTTTGCTCCGTGTCGCCGGAACGTGTCAATGCGGCTTCCACGTCGTATGAGGCGGAAAACGGAACCATGAGCGGAACGGCGAACTCAGTAACTTGTAAGGCTTGCTCCGGCGGTTTCAAGGTTGGGCATATTGGCAGCAGCTCGGCGAATTATGTGACACTGAATGTCAATGTAATAAGTAAGGGATCGTACAATATGGATATCTACTTCCTGGTAAACGGTACGCGAGACTTTTACTTCAGTGTCAATGGCGGAACAGGAACGCAAAAAACGCTGAGTGGTTCAAGCTGGGGCACTCCTGTAAAAACTTCTGTGCCGGTACAGTTGAATGCCGGAAACAATACGATAAAATTTTACAATAATGCGGCGAATGCGCCGGATTTGGACCGTATTGTTATCACTGGCAACACAGTTACGGCGGGCTGGACCGAGATACCTTGGGACAAGAATTCTTATTATGTACAGAACAGGACAGGAGCGCCTATGTCCGAACGATTTTGGATCGTAGATGGTGTTTATACTACCCGGGTTTACGCAGGTGAGGAGCGGGTTGAGATGCGCTGGGATAATTGGACCGATCAAAACAAAGATAATATGTGGGAGGCCGACGTCATGTTCGAGCCTGGAACGGAAAAGACCGCCATTATGCAGATCAAGAGCAACACGGGCGGCGAACCGATCTATATTCAGGCAACGGCCGATGGCAACATTCGTAACAATGGCGATTCTACTAACATTGCGACAAACATGGCAGGCACTTGGTTTAATCTCAAATGTGCCTTTAATCCTGCAACCGGTTCAGCACGCATCTGGATCAACGATGTTTTGGTCAAAACTCGACAGTACAATACAACTGACCGTGAATGGTACTTCAAGAACGGAACGTACAACAATGGAATCTCGAAGGGCAAATATTCCGAGGCGCACTTCAAGAACTTGCGAATGTATCGAAAGGACAATTAGGAATAACACACAACCACTGCATGAGCGGATTCTTGATTCAGAGAATTCGCTCATTTTCATGCAAAGAGATTGAAAAGTGATTTAAGGGATTCAAATTTGCATTTCATCCAAAAACAAACTATATAAAGTCAATTTGTCATCGAACTATTCGACTCGGGAGAGCAGTTGGTATCTTATTATGAGCGCCATGAAACTCCATTCCATATTTTGATTTTTGATATTGAAATGGGTGGGATGAACGGGATTCAAACAGCCCGAACCATAAGAGGGTTAAATAACCTGGATGAACAAATTATTTTTCTGACAAGTTACCCCAAATATATGGTGGAAAGTTTTGACGTCATGACATTCCAGTATTTGATAAAACCCATTGCACCCTCGATCTTGGAGGAGAAAATCATCAAGCTACACCAATACTTTCAAGCACTTGATAAAAAGTTTATGGTCATCAAGTCAGCCTATGACGAAGTCGTATTTTCACCTCGAATCAAACCTATGAAAGCAAAGGCACGATTACAGATTATGCGGAAGCCTTAAAAGACTGTAACTTCTTGCAAATCCATCGTTTCCATTATTATTAACCTGCTTCATGTGAGGAAGTTTGCTAGCGGAGTTGTTCTAATGTCCAATGGGATGGAATTACCCATAGGCCGTTCTAAAATTAAAGAGGTTAAAGATGTCTACACCAAATTTATGATTAGGAAGTTCGATTAATATGTTTCTATATCATTTGCCTATTATCCTTAGCATTGTTCTTCTGATGGGTGCTCAAGTTAATTTTTTCTTCAATTCGGTTTTTGATAAATCAGCTAAAAAACATAACCGATTCATTTACTTTATTATCTTTGGATTGCTCGATTACCTATACCTGGTTATTCCCGTCTCTCCTATTATATCTTTGATTCTACCTTTGCTTTTTGTATTTAGTATTGCGCAATCTTATACCGTAGAATATAAAACCAAGTTCACTTTTTCTATACTTTACTGTGTTTTAACGTCTCTCGCTAATTTTTCATCCCTTTATATTTTTTATACCCTAGATTCAGTTGACTTTAACTTTGCCCCTGTAAATGAACAAGATCAGATCGCCAACACCAAAGCTCTTTTACTCGGTTGCATGATCATGTTTGCGATCATTCAGATCGTACGACTAGTTCAAACGTAGAAGTTTCTCTTTGCATTCTCGTTACTACGTATTATTTTTGGTTATTCCTATCGTAAGTTTCTACCAACTGAGCATTCTAACTTATAAGGACGTCTATTCTTTCATTACCGTCATTGGATTTCTTCTCTTAAACGTTATGATCGTCTATATTTTTGATAATATCGTTGATAAATTTCAATTTATGCATGAGAATGCTCAGTTGCAACATCAGATGGACTATCAGGATGCGAATTACGAAAAAGTCGTTCACAGCTTCAAATCCATTAAAAGAATCATTCACGATACGAATCAACAGTTTTTGTATATTGAAGAGTGTATTAAGCGAAATGAGCTTGCAGCAGCCATGGAACATATTAAGACTACATTAAATAAAGTCGAGGGAGCCTATCACCGGGTGAATACGGGGAATCTGGTTATAGATGCTCTTGTCACAAATACGCTAAATATTGGACAAGCCAATGGCATAAGAATAGATACGAAGCTTAACTTATGTTCACAAGAAGTCCATATTGACCGTTATGACTTATGTGTTGTCATTTTAAACGAACAATCCTTAGACAACATGTTGTTTAGGGATTGTTTTTTTCGTTTCAGGGCGATTTTTAATATAACAGCCTTCTTCCTTGTATGATGAATTCAGTAAGTTACATCTAGAATGAATACGAGGAGAAAGTAATAATGAAGAGAATAGTTTCTGCATTAATGACCGCTTCACTTATTGCAATACCGGTCACCCCAGCTTTTGCTCTAACGAATCATGCTACTGTAAAAGAAAAGGCACAGGAGCTGGCTTCGAAGATCGTGTCCGATTATGATGTAAGTGGATTGCAGTATGCAATTATGGATCATGGATCCATTGTTTTATCCGATAGCGCTGGTGTATACGATAAAGCGACCAAGAGTCCGATAACTAAAGACACGATGTTTGGAATAGGCTCGGTAAGTAAAACGTATGTGTCTGCTGCAACGATGATGCTAGCTGATGCTAATAAAATTGATATTGATAAACCGCTAACTACGTATATCAAGGACTTTAAAATGGCAGATGAACGATACAAAAAGATTACGCCACGCATGTTAATGAATCATTCTTCAGGCCTTTACGGTAGTCACTATCCGAATAGTTTTTTGTTTAATGATAATGATACGAGAAATAAAGATGAATTATTGGTAAAATTGCAATCAGAAAACTTAAAGTCAAACCCCGGCGAATCTTCGGTCTATTGTAATGATGGTTTTCAGCTGCTTGAAATCTTGATTGAACGAGTGAGCGGTTTAAGTTATAGCGAATTTCTTGAAACCTATTTTAGCAAGCCTCTTCATTTAACCTCTACCAAAACACCACGTGATTCATTTGATAGAGACAGGCTCATAAAAACTTATTTTCCTGGGATAAATCAGGCTTTGCCCGTTGAGAATGCCAATCTCATTGGGTCAGGAGGCCTCTACTCCACGGCCGAAGAAGTAGTTAAGTTCGCTGAAGTATTAATTGGGAATCGAACGGATATTTTATCTGAGAAGTCAGCAAAGGCTATGCAAAGTCATGAGTATAGAAAGGGAGCGTGGGTTACTGAAGAGACAAACACCATTAATTATGGTCTTAGTTGGGATGCCGTCCGTTTAGCTCCGTTTAGTGATTACGGAATAACCGCATTATTTAAAGGTGGAGATACGTTTATGTATCACGCTGCTTTGACTACCCTACCCGAACATGATATTTCTATAGCTGTGCTCTCGTCGGGAGGTAATGGTGTTTACACTAGTACGTTTGCATCTAATATTTTATTGGAATATACAAGAGCCAAAGGCATCATTAAAGAGATCCTGCCTGAAAAAACATTTGAAGCTCCAGTGAAAGTGGACATGCCATCCGATTTGCTTGCTTACTCTGGATTATACGGTACCGTAGGTAACACGGTAAATCTGGAGATAAAGAACGGAGAGATTGATTTACCCACTCTAGCATTTGGATCGCTCCCGCCTCAAAAATATGTATATACAGGCAATGGACAATTTAAAAATAACGATGGGAGTGCAACCATAAGCTTTGAACAACCGAAGAATGGAAAAACCTACTTAAAACTTGACGCGTATACAAATACTCCAGGATTAGGTCAAACGGTTTTGGTAAATTATGAATATCAAAAGTTAGATTCCAATCCTCTAAATCAGTCAACTAAAACGGTATGGGAACATAGGAATGGAAAAAACTACTACCCTTTGGATGAAAAGATAACTTCAATGAGGTATCTGCTCAAAGCACTTGAGGTTAAAAACATATCCGTTGACATCAACCATGGATACGCATCCGGCACTAAAATTGTTGATATGAATAAAGCAGTAAATGTAGTTGATATTCCTATTACGAACGGAAGAGATGCTTTTGATCTGAATTTCTATAACGTGGACGGTACAGAGCATTTAATGATCGATGGACAATCCTATATTAGTGAAGATGCTATTCAACTCATTTACGAAGGGAACTCCTCGATTTGCATCATACCATCCACCGGACGGGCTGTATGGTATAAGATTAATGAGAAATCAGCCAATCGAGTCATGACCGTTGAGACTCCGGCAAGCGGGGGATTTGCCGTTTATGACGCGAAGGGAATGGTTGTGAACTTTTCAAAGGCAAGCAACAATCATTCGGTAGTACTACCTGAAGGCGGGATGATCGTTTTTGGTGGTAATAAGGGGGATGTCTTTAAAATTAATTTGAAGAATAAATAGATTTGTAGCATAAAAGTCCGCTAACCAGCGGGCTTTTTGATTTGTGGAAGTTCTTGTCCAATGTTTGAGCCAATTAGCGCTTAGATGGAGGAAGGGGATATTGTGAGCGGGAGAACGAGGGCGGCTTAGGGACGTGAAATAAACCATTGGATGCAGTACTAGTTGTTCGCGCTGAATAATAGTATTAAGAACAACTGCATGTTTTTACACATGCGCTTGCACCAATAGGGAATGGAACGCCAAGAGGAGGGTATGTATGAAACAGCAACGTATGGGAAAAGGAACTAGGACAAAAGCGCTGCATCTGCTAATGGGGTTCGCACTAACGGGACTCGTAGCGGGATGCGGAGGGACGCAAGGAGAGACGGGAAAGTCGGGCGATGCGGTAGTCGGGGACGTTATTAAAATCGGAGCCAACCTGGAGCTTTCCGGTCCGGTAGCTTCATACGGTCAGTCGATTGCCGAGGGTGTCGATCTGGCTGTCGAAAACTTGAACAAAAGCGGCGGCATCAACGGTAAGAAATTGGAAGTCATCAAAGTGGACAATAAGTCGGATGCGGCTGAAGCAACCAATGCGGCGATCAAATTGACCAGTCAAGATAAGGTGGCAGCTATTATCGGCGCAGCCACCAGCGGCAATACGGTGGCGCAGGCGCAAGTCGCAACCAATAACAAAACCGTGCTTCTGACGCCTACAGGCACCAGTCTGAATATCACTGCGAAAGCGGACGGGAGCGTCAACGATTATATGTTCCGGACCTGCTTTATCGATCCGTTTCAAGGTCGCGTTGCCGCCAACTTTGCGGCCGGCGAACTGAAGGTGAAGTCGGCGGCTATCTTTGCAGACAGCGCCAGTGAGTATGCGAAAGGGCTGGCGGCTTCTTTCAAAGAAACGTTCACGCAGGCCGGAGGGACGATCGTTGCCCAAGAAGCGTATGTGGCGAAGGATACCGATTTCCGCGCGACATTGACTCGCATTAAATCACTGAACCCGGATTCGATCTTTATCCCCGGCTATTATGAAGAAGTGGGCTTGATTGTGAAGCAAGCGCGCGAATTGGGAATTACCGTACCGCTTATCGGAGCTGACGGATGGGATTCTCCCAAATTAGTGGATTTGGCTGGCGCCGCTGCTTTGAATAATACGTATATCGCCAATCATTATTCGTCCGAAGACCCGGATAAGATGATTCAGGATTTTGTCCAAGCGTTCAAAGGCAAGTACAGCGGCAAAGCTCCGGATGGGTTTGGCGCCTTGGGCTACGATTCAGTCTATTTGTTGGCGGACGGCATCAAGCGCGCGGGCTCGACCGACGGAAGCAAAATTAAGGACGCTTTAGCGCAAACGAAAGATTTGCAGTTGGTTACCGGCAAAATTACGCTCGATAAGCAGCACAATCCGATCAAGACGGCAACTGTGCTGGAATATAAAGACGGGAAGCAAACGTTTAGAACGAAAGTGAATCCATAAAGCATTCGATAGGGGCTTGGGAGGGGCTTCCTCCCGTTGCGCTTTTTGAAGATCAATCCAATTCGAGTCTGAGCGGTTCGGAGGTTGAGTATGATGGACTGGGCACAGCAAATTGTCAACGGCATTTCGCTCGGGAGCATTTATGCGTTAATTGCGCTGGGATACACGATGGTTTATGGCATTATCAAACTGATTAATTTCGCGCATGGCGATGTCTTCATGATTGGTGCGTTTGTTGGCTTCTATGCAATTAAGGGATGGGGCGTGGGCATCGTCCCCGCTTTGCTGCTCTCGATGGTGGCGTGCGCTATTCTTGGCGTGCTGATTGAAAGGGTCGCCTACAAGCGGCTGCGGAACGCGACGAGAATCGCCGCGTTGATTACGGCAATCGGCGTATCGCTTCTTATTGAATATGGCACGCTTTATCTTCGCGGCGCCCAACCCGAAGCTTACCCGAGCGCATTCCCGAATCAGTTTTTTACTATTTTTGGCGCCTCGATCAGCAGCCAATCGCTGTATATTTTGCTGATTTCGATCGTCTTAATGATCATTTTGCAATGGGTGGTGTATCGGACCCGAATTGGCAAGGCGATGCGCGCCGTATCTCATGACGCGGAAGCAGCAAGTTTGATGGGCGTCCATGTAGACCGGACGATATCGGCTACTTTCGCCATCGGTTCTGCACTGGCAGGAGCAGCAGGCGTTATCTTCGGGATATACTATACGAAAATAGAACCGTTGATGGGCGTCGTCCCCGGACTCAAAGCTTTCGTTGCCGCTGTTTTGGGCGGCATCGGCATTATTCCCGGTGCCGTCATCGGCGGCCTCGTGCTGGGAACGGTAGAAACGTTTGTAAGCGCTTTGGGCTATTCTCCGTGGAGGGATGCCGCAGCCTTTATTATTCTTATTTTGATCCTGATTTTCAGACCGTCCGGCGTGCTGGGGAAAAATATGCGAGAGAAAGTTTAGGTGACGCATAGTGATGAAAAATAAGTCAGCATTTTGGTTATTTCTCATTCTCTCTGCAGTCATTTATGGCAGCGTTCAATTGCTGATCAGCGTGGAATGGTTAACCCCTTTTTATACGAATGCCTTGATTTTTATCGCGATCAATATAATCTTGGCCGTCAGCCTGCATCTGGTCATTGGGATAACCGGGCAGTTTTCTATCGGCCATGCCGGGTTTTTAGCTGTTGGTGCCTATGTCGCTGCGATTACGACCATGAAATTTCATCTTCCGTTTCCTGTCGCATTGCTGGCCGGAGGAGCTGTGGCTGCATGTTCAGGCTTGCTGGTCGGCATCCCGAGCTTGCGCCTGAAGGGCGATTATTTGGCGATTGCCACGCTGGGCTTCGGCGAGATTATTCGGGTCGTATTCATTAACATGGAATATGTCGGGGGCGCGGCCGGTATGCAGGTGGCGCATTTGACAACCTGGACAACGACGTTTTTATGTCTCTTTATTACCACGCTGGTCATTATGAACCTTACGAATTCAACACATGGACGGGCATGCATATCGATCCGTGAAAATGAAATTGCCGCCGATGCCATGGGGATCAACACCACGTACTACAAAGTGGTCGCCTTTACGATCGGTTCTTTTTTCGCGGGAATTGCAGGCGGGCTGTATGCCCATAACTTTTATATGATTCAACCGACAAATTTCGGGTTTTTGAAGTCGTTTGACATCTTAATCTTTGTCGTTCTGGGGGGGCTGGGCAGTTTGTCGGGCGCCGTCTTGGCGGCGATATTGCTGACGATTGTGTCTACCTTCCTGCAAGGCTATCCGGAAACGCGAATGATGATTTACAGCGTCATCCTGATCGTTGTCATGCTGTATCGGCCGCAGGGATTAATGGGGACCACGGAAATGACCTCTTACTTGCGGAAGTGGACGGCGATGAAACGGAGGGATGCGTATGGAAAATAACCCCTTACTCCACGTTCACGGCGTCAGCATGCAATTTGGCGGGTTGAAAGCCGTTTCCGGTCTTCATATGGAAATCCGCCAAGGCGAGCTGGTAGGGCTTATCGGACCGAATGGGGCCGGAAAAACGACGAGTTTTAATTTGTTGACCGGTGTGTACGTACCGACCGAAGGAGAAATCTTACTTGAAGGAAAGCGACTGAACGGTCTTGCTCCTTATCAAATTACCCGCATGGGCATTAGCCGGACTTTCCAAAATATTCGCCTTTTTAATGAGATTTCCGTATTGGACAACGTGAAAATCGCCTACCATTCCTTGGCCAAGCATTCGATGGCGAGCTCTATATTGCGGCTTCCGTCCCATTTTGCCGGTGAGAAAGAAATGGAAGAGAAGGCGATTCAGTTTCTGCGGATGTTCCAATTGGAAGCTTGCATGCATGAAACGGCTAAAAACTTGCCTTACGGACAACAGCGCCGTCTGGAAATCGTTCGAGCGTTGGCCGCCGGGCCCAAGCTGCTCTTGCTGGACGAACCTGCGGCAGGCATGAATCAACAAGAGACGCGTCATCTCATGGAATTGATCGCGTTTATCCGCCATGAACTGGATTTGACGATTTTGTTGATTGAGCACGATATGAAGCTGGTCATGGGCATCTGCGAGCGGATTTACGTACTGGATCACGGACAGCTTATTGCGCAAGGAACGCCGGAGGACATCCGCAACCATGTCAAGGTGATCGAGGCCTACTTGGGAGAGGAGGTGGCAAGCACCCATGTTGAACGTGGAGCAAATTGATGTGTACTACGGGCATATTCAAGCTCTGAAAGGGGTCACGCTGGATGTTCGTCGCGGAGAAATTGTTACCTTGATTGGAGCCAACGGGGCAGGCAAAAGTACGCTTCTGAAAACGATTTCCGGTCTGCTAAAGCCTAACCGGGGTTCCATCCATTATACCGGCGTTTCGATGAACGGGAAAACGGCGCAAGATATTGTCAAAGCGGGAATTTCCCATGTACCGGAAGGCCGTCGTGTCTTTGCGAATATGTCCGTGCTGGAAAATTTGGAATTGGGCGCCTACGTTAGAAGAGATACCATTGGTATTCGGCATGATTTGCAAAAAGTATTCGAACTCTTCCCGCGTCTGCATGAACGTCGCAAGCAGCTAGCCGGGACGCTGTCCGGCGGTGAACAGCAGATGCTAGCTATGGGACGGGCGCTGATGGCGCGCCCCAAGCTCCTGCTGCTTGACGAGCCTTCCATGGGGCTTGCACCGCTGCTTGTGAAAACGATTTTTGCCATTATCGAAGAAATCAATCGCAACGGCACGACTGTTCTGCTGGTGGAACAAAATGCCAATCTGGCGTTATCCATCGCCACCCGCGTTTATGTCATTGAAACCGGCAGCGTCGTCCTTTCCGGCACGCCGGAGGAGCTAGCCTCCAGCGAGCAGGTCAAGATGGCTTACCTTGGCAGTTAGCTGCTTTGCTCAATATGTATTTAATGATAAGCTTATCGCATCGCCGGCTAAGGCGATGTTTTTTATTTTTTAGGCTATGTTAATAAACATTGTTGATTACTATCAAAATGAAAACCGCCTTTTCCAAAGGCGGTCAGAGTGTTGAGAAAGTGGTCAAACGGGATTATAGAGGTAACGAAGGGGTGGGGTATCCACTTCCGACCACTCTTGTCTTCGGGAAATTTGATTGGAAGCCGCTTACTAGCGGACATTTCCCGAAGACAAAGGCGGACGCTATCGCTTCTCCAGTGGATACCCCACCTCCGTATGTTTCTCTATTTTTGCTTAGACCACTTTCTCAACAAGCTCACCGCCTTTTCCAAAGGCGGTAATTAGGGCTATCGTATCCCAGTTTGTTGAGCTTGTCGGTTTGATTTTTTCATTTCCTTTTGCAACTTATCCTTAATACGGGCACATTTATTCAAATGCAAAAAATTATGTCTTGTTGCTGGCATTAGCACAAGTCCAGCAATTGTCTTCTTGCTCCAATATTCAGCAATACCACTTGCTTCCTGAAGAATAGCATTTTCATCAAACAACTTTTTGATTCTACAATCTTGAACTTTATCTCTGAACTCGCCTGGTTGCAGTGAGGAAATTATTTGTCGTGTTTGTTTTCCCACGGCTATTCTATATTCTAATAGTGATTCTATATTTATAAGTGAACTTAATTCTGCGATATCGTCATCACTCATGCTGTTTCCGCTATGGGGAAATCTGATGTTCATTTTTTGTAGCCAATTATCAGAATGAAGTACCTGCTGACTGTCAGCAACTAAAATATTCATCGTCATGTCCTCGACTCTTGCAATATGCCAGAGATGCCATACGATTGAATTTTTTGTATCTGGAGCATTTACTGGATACTTCCTTAATGCACTTTCCTCCAGACTTTCCAAAACGAAATCCTCCAAAGTATTGATGCGGTCGTTACTCATTTTCGATGAGTACAACAAAGCATGGTGATTGAGAAAAAGCTCAATCGCTCGAACATGCTCGTTTGGATTCAATATGATTTCAGTTAAATTCTTATGGTTTTCATTCCAAACCCTTCTTTGCTCCAAATCCATTGAAATCAACTCCAGAATAAAAGTGGGAAGCGACCCGTTCCCTTAGCAAACAAACGATGCTTGACGAAGATGAGCATTCGTCTCTTTTACAGGAAGCAGACAAGATAAAACTAACATATTTTTCTTATTCGACGCTGTGTTCTCATATTCCTTGCTGTCTAAATAACGGAACCATGCCAAGTAGTTTTGCAGATACTTGGTTGCCACACCGTTGAAGCGGTCCATCCATCGTTTTAGTCTGCTGTGATAACTGTTCACATTCTGTATGTGGTAAATACCTTTTACACGCTGTTTCCCATCGGATTTAAACCGATAATGAGACAAGCCTTTTTTGTTGGCGAAGGAACTGAATGCTCTCCACGAGTCAGTACAGAGCACATTTGCCCCCGTTAGATGAACGCCAATAGCTTCGTCGAGTTTTGATGTTCGAATGCGGCCACGCCCAAGAATTCCAGAGTAAGTGGTCCTCTGACGGTCACGAGCAACCAAAACACACACTTGGTCATTACTTATCCCACGTAACTTGGCTTTACCTCCACGTTTACGTGGTTTACCTCCAATGATATTTTTCTTTCCCTTTTCAGAGTAAAGGAAATAGGTCTCGTCCAATTCGACGATACCTTGGAAGGTTTCAGATGGTATCTGTTTCAAGGCAGATAAAATCTTATGTCGCCAATAGAACAGGGTTACATGCGTAACTTCCCCGTGCAGTAATTCCGCACTCTTACGTAGCTAAAAACCCTCAATCATGCATTCTATGAACCGAATCCAAAGACGAGGTCGTTTCGTTCTTTGTAGAGGGGTATTGGTAAGGTCATTGAAGGTATGACGACAAGCTTTACAACGGTAACGTTGACGCTTCACTGTTCCAGAACGAGTTTTAATCGTATATTTACCGAACCGAACAACGGAGTGATTATTACAATGTGGACATACTAACCCGTCCTTATGTTTTTGTTCCTGAATTTCGTCGATAGCACGAACAGGTGTGCCAGCTCCACTCGTGCGAGACTGTAAAAAGTAAATGAGTTCTCGTTTACTACTATCATCTAAAGCTCCTGCGAGTCGCTTTAAGTCCTTCAAATCCATAGGTAAAATCACTCCGAAGTTGGTTTATACCCATAATCATAGAACATTTGTTCCTATTTATTAAATATCAACAATCTCATTTAACATAGCCATTTTTTAAGGACAGGAATGGGATCAAGTAGCCCCATCTCAGCTCGGTTGCGGTTGCGAGCGAGTTATATCCGGGAAATGAGGGTAATTTATAAGTTTTGTTGATCAAGCTATGAATCTACTGTATTTTCATATAGTGTTACACATCATTTGTGGGGTCCTTATGAAAATCTTAATAATTTCTCATGCAAAAAATAATAAATATAGATACCGAATTTAGTAAAATAGTACGATGTTGAGTTCTGTCTGAAAAGGAGTTGAAAATCATGTGCGCTAAAGTTCTCGTTGTTGACGATGAACATGAAATAACGGATTTAATAGAAGTGTATCTGCGAAATGAAAATTATGAAGTGTTCAAGTTTTACTCTGCAAAGGAAGCTCTTTCCTGCATTGAAACGACGGAGCTTGACCTTGCAATTCTGGACATTATGCTGCCGGACATCAATGGTTTTAAGCTTTGCCAAAAAATACGGGAACAGCATACCTATCCCATCATTATGCTGACGGCCAAAGATGAAGAGACGGATAAAATTACGGGGCTAACCTTAGGTGCCGACGACTACATCACAAAACCGTTCCGTCCGCTTGAGATGGTAGCGCGTGTAAAAGCACAGTTGCGGCGCTATAAAAAATACAACACGACGCAGTCTGCGCCTGTCACTGAGCCTGTAATCGTCCATTCAGGTTTGGTTATGGATGTAAACACGCATGAGTGCCTACTGAATGAAAAACCTCTTGAACTGACACCCACCGAGTTTTCCATTCTCCGCATTTTACTGGAGCGAAAGGGCAGCGTGGTGAGTGCCGAGGAACTATTTCATGAAATTTGGAAGGACGAGTATTACAGCAAAAGCAACAATACGATCACCGTTCATATCCGTCACTTGCGTGAAAAAATGGGCGACACTGTAGAAAAACCAAAGTATATCAAAACCGTATGGGGGGTCGGCTATAAAATTGAAAAGCAATAAAAAGGGCAATTATGCAAGGCTGAAGCAAAAAGCTTTTTTACAGATGCTGCTGATTATTGTCGCTGCTCCTGTTAGCGTCCTTTTGTTGCGGGTTATTTTGCGTGGACAGATTGGAGATCGCATCGTTCAATTTCTGATTCATGCTTTTTATCTGGACAATTCCGATGCACAGGCAATCTATCAGAACGTATTTCGCAATAACTTAGAAATGATTCTGCTTCTTTTGACCCTGGCTTTTCTGGTCATTCTTTCTCTGTTCTCTATCTCCTGGTTCACAAAATATTTTGATGAAATCAGCTCCGGCATGGATCGGCTTGTGGAAGATTCAGAGGATCGAATATCCCTCTCCCCGGAGATGGATTTCATGGAAAATCGTCTGAATACCATAAAGGACAAGTTGAAAAGACAGAAAAAGGCTGCTCAGGAAGCGGAGCAACGCAAAAATGATTTGGTCGTTTATTTGGCCCACGACATCAGGACTCCGCTTACCTCTGTAATTGGTTACTTGAGTTTATTGGACGAGGCTCCCGATATGCCCATGGAGAAGAGAGAAAAATATACTCACATTACACTCGACAAAGCCTATCGCTTGGAGAAACAAATCAACGAATTTTTTGAAATCACCCGGTACAACTTGCAGCAAATCAAGCTGGAAAAGGAAACGATAGACCTTTACTACATGCTTGTGCAAATGACAGACGAGTTTTATCCGATCCTATCCGAAAAAGGAAATACCATAGTGCTTCATGCAGACGAAAATTTGACCGTGTACGGCGACCCGGTGAAACTGGCACGGGTATTCAATAATATTCTGAAAAACGCGGCCGCCTACAGCTACCCAAACACGGAAATCGTTATTTCCGCACAGGAAATAGAGGGTTATATCAAGATCGTTTTTCAAAATCAAGGCAATACAATTCCACCGGACAAGCTGGACGCTATTTTCGAGAAATTTTATCGCTTGGATGAAGCGCGCACTTCCGACACTGGCGGTTCCGGGTTAGGGTTGTCCATCGCAAAAGAAATCGTCACCCTGCATGGTGGAACCATTGTGGCCCGAAGCAAAGATAACACAGTTACCTTTACGGTATCTTTACCTGTTACACATTAGGAAAACATCAATCTGACGTTAGGATTTTCTTAGGAATTAAACAACTCCATATTAATATACGGCCTTTCCGCTTTGGATAACATGGTTTTATCAAAGCAGAGAGGCTTTTATTTTGCAGAAAGGTATATAAAAAAGGTCATAAAAAGGATGGTTGACACAATGGAGAAAACAGGCATCACGATTTACGGATGTGAAAAGGACGAAGCGGATATTTTCAGGAGGTATTCACCACGTTATGGTATTGAACCGACGATCATTCAGTCAGCGGTATCAGCAGAAAACGCCGCGTTGGCATCAGGCAATTGCTGTATAAGCGTTAATCATAAAACGGAAATAGGGCTTTCCACTCTTCGCGCCCTCAAAGAAAACGGCGTAGCTTACATATCCACAAGAAGCATAGGCTGCAACCACATTGACATTGAAGCGGCTGAAAAGCTTGGCATTACTATTGGTAATGTAGCTTATTCGCCGGCTAGCGTAGCAGATTATACTTTGATGTTGATCCTCATGTCTATACGAAATGCAAAGTCGGTTTTATGCAGGGCAGACGTCCATGATTACAAGCTTTGTGCTGTACCGGGACGGGAACTGCGCGACATGACGGTGGGGGTATTGGGGACAGGCCGCATTGGTCAGGCGGTTATTGATCGGCTAAACGGCTTCGGATGCCGCATACTGGCTTACAACTTGGATCCACAAGCTAAGGCCGAATATGTTACTCTGGGCGAACTGCTGCGGCAAAGTGATATCCTGACGCTTCATATGCCGCTCAATGCTGATACTTACCATATACTTGACCGGAAGCGAATCCAAAGCATGAAACACGGGGCCTTCGTTATTAACACCGCACGCGGTTCTCTTATTGACACAGAGGCGCTGATCCGGGCTCTGGAAAATGGGAGACTGGGGGGCGCCGCATTGGACGTCGTTGAAGGCGAAGAAGGGTTATTTTATCACGACTGTACAAACAAGCCGATCCATAATCAACTTCTGCTGCGATTGCAAAAATTGCCGAATGCGATTATTACGCCGCATACCGCCTTTTACACAGAACACGCGCTGCAAGATATCGTGGAGAACACGATTCAGAATTGCTTAGAATTCGAAAGGGGAAAAAGATAAATGAACAAGCTCAAAATTGCCGTTTTATTCGGAGGCTGCTCAGAAGAACATGCTGTCTCAATAAAATCCGCACAGGAGATCGCCAGAAACCTTGACCCGGAGAAATTTGATCCGCTTTACATTGGAATAACCAAAGCCGGTGGATGGAAGCTCTGCGATTATCCTGATACGAATTGGGAAAGCGGAAATGGCATTCCTGCCATTTTGTCGCCGGACAGAAATGTCCACGGGTTGATTGTGTTGGAGCAAGGAGAATATAAGATTATCCGCCTGGATATGGTGTTTCCTGTTTTGCATGGAAAAATGGGGGAGGATGGCGCAATGCAGGGACTGTTGGAGCTTTCGGGCATTCCCTATGTAGGCTGCGATATCCAGAGCTCGGCGCTGTGCATGGACAAGTCTTTGACTTATGTGATCGTAAGAAACGCAGGAATCGCTACGCCTGATTTTTTGACATTCAATAAAGGTGACATGCCAGACGCGGAGCAATTGGTTTATCCCGTCTTTGTTAAACCAGCCCGTTCCGGATCGTCTTTTGGTATCAGTAAGGTATGCAGTATGGACGAATTGCCAGAAGCCATCGCAAGCGCAAGGCAATATGATCCAAAAATTCTGATTGAGCAAATGATTTCCGGCAGCGAGGTAGGCTGCGCAGTGCTCGGAACCGGTAACGACTTGTTTGTTGGTGAAGTGGATCAAATCCAGTTATCGCATGGCTTCTTCCAAATCCATCAGGAAAAAAATCCGGAGACCGGTTCTGAAAACTCTACAATCAAGGTTCCAGCCGATATTTCAGATCAGGATAAGAAACGGGTACAAGAAACAGCGAAGCTGGTTTATCGGGCTTTAGGCTGCAGTGGGCTTGCTCGTGTGGATATGTTTCTACAGGAAGACGGGCAAGTCGTGCTCAATGAAGTCAACACTATGCCTGGTTGTACCTCGTACAGCCGCTATCCAAGAATGATGGCCGCCGCCGGCTTAACGCTTGCCGATGTGATTGAACGCGTGGTTGCATTAGCGATGGAGGGATAAGAATATGGAAAAAGGATTTGTGTTTCTTGATGAAGTTCTCCCCGGAATTCGTTGGGATGCTAAGTATGCCACATGGGACAACTTCACCGGAAAACCGGTCGATGGTTATGAAGTCAATCGTATTGTTGGCACCAATGAATTGGCCGCCACGCTGCGTGCGGCCCAGGAGCAGGCAGCTGTCCTTGGATATGGCTTGCTTCTCTGGGACGGTTATCGTCCGCAACGCGCTGTGAATCGCTTTCTACAATGGTCTGAAGAGCCTGAAGATGGGCGTACAAAATCAAAGCATTATCCTAAGATCAACCGTTCCGAAATGATTCAGAAGGGTTACGTAGCGACTCAATCGAGTCATAGCCGTGGTAGTGCAATTGATCTGACTCTTTATCGAGCAGATACCGGCGAGCTTGTTCCGATGGGCGGTGATTTTGATCTGATGGATGT
Organism: Paenibacillus oleatilyticus; assembly: GCF_018998565.1. Lineage (GTDB taxonomy): Bacteria > Bacillota > Bacilli > Paenibacillales > NBRC-103111 > Paenibacillus_G > Paenibacillus_G oleatilyticus. The sequence goes on from NZ_JAHNZO010000037.1 coordinate 57,079, forward strand.
CATCTCCCATCACGGAGCTAAGGGAATCACTAAAGATGAATCTAAAAACCGCCGGTTATTGCGTTCTATCATGGAGTCCAGCGGTTTTAACTCATATGATTGTGAATGGTGGCATTATACATTGAAAAACGAGCCATATCCCAATACCTATTTTGATTTTCCTATATCAATGGTAAAACACCTATGAATTTACAGAAGAAGAATTACGAAATCATTACGGACGAGCTCCGGCGCATTATCGAAGCGGGGCTGATCAAGCCGGGGGAGAAGCTCGACACAATCGACCAGTTGGCGGCACAGTACCGTGTGGGACGCTCGACGGTGCGCGAGGCGCTCAGCCATCTGAAGGCGCTCGGTCTGGTCGAATCCCGGCAGGGCGGAGGCACGTACGTCAAGAAGCCCGGGCTTGAGCCGTTGGCCGTGCTGGAATCGCTGCAGAATTCGAACGCCGAGCTGTCGCAGGTGCTCCAGACGCGTAAGATCCTCGAGGTCGGAGCGGCCGAGCTGGCAGCCAAGCACCGGACCGCCGAAGACGTCGAAGAGCTGGGCAAAATCATCGGGCAAATGCGCGACGCCGTCGGCAACGAAGAAATCAGCCGGATTTACGATACGAACTTTCATCTCACCATCGCCAAAGCGTCTGGCAACGCGATTCTGAAAACGATGATGATGCACATTTCCGCGGCGATGTTCCGCACCATCAAGGACAGCCGCAAGCTACGGCTCTACAGCGGGAAGGATACGGCCGTCAAGCTGTTTGGGGAGCACATGAAGCTGTTCGAAGCGATCCGCGACAGAGATTCGAAGCTGGCCGCAGTGACGATGGCGAAGCATCTCGCCCAGGTCGAGAACGCTTTATATCCCGTTATTCGAGGTGACATGGAATGAAAACCATCGTCTTTACCGGAGGAGGTTCAGCGGGACACGTCACGCCGAACATCGCGCTGATGAACAAGCTTCAGCAATTAGGCTGGGAAGTCTGCTACATCGGTTCAGCCACTGGTATCGAGAAAGACATTATCGAGCGCGAAGGCGTTCCTTTTTATTCGATTTCCTCCGGGAAATTGCGCAGATATTTCGATCTCAAAAATTTCATAGATCCTTTCAGAGTCGTTAAGGGCGTTTACGAGTCTTATAGATTATTACGTCGTTTGAAGCCCGCCATCGTTTTTTCGAAAGGAGGGTTCGTTTCCGCCCCGGTCGTTCTTGGAAGCCGGATGAACAAGATCCCGGTCATTATCCATGAGTCAGATATGACGCCGGGACTTGCCAACAAAATGTCGATTCCTTTTGCAACGAAGGTTTGTGTCACGTTTCCGGAATCTATGCAGCATGTGCTGTATCAAAAAGCGATTTTAACGGGACTTCCGATTCGTGAGGGAATTTTAAACGGGAAAGCTTCAAAAGGCTATCACCTCTGTGATTTTCATTCCCAGAAGCCTGTTATTCTGATCATGGGCGGCAGTCTTGGCTCTCAAGTTATTAACCAGGCCGTCAGGGATAATCTGGACAGGTTGCTTGCGCAATTCCAAATTGTACATATTTGCGGCAATGGAAATGTCTCCCGAGAGCTCTCCGGCAAGAGCGGGTACAAACAATTCGAATATATTTCTGACGAGCTTCCGGATGTCATGGCGATGTCGGAATTGGTGATTTCCCGGGCGGGTGCCACTTCGATTTATGAATTTCTCTTATTGGAAAAGCCGATGCTTCTCATTCCACTCTCACTGCAGGTGAGCAGAGGCGATCAAATTTTAAATGCCAAATCGTTCCAAAAGGCCGGCTACGCCGATGTGCTTCCGGAAGAAGAGCTAACCTCCGAATCCCTCGCTGAACGTGTTGAAACGCTCTATGCGAAGCGTGAAGCCTACAAAGAAGCTATGTCATCCCGCAACGAAACGAATGCGGTAGAAACGATTGTCAAGCTGATTGAAACGTATAGCTGAACGGCACGAGCTCGCGGCGGACATTCAAGGTGTGGGTGATGGTGAACTCCGGTGCGGATGTGGACATGTTCATTGTTCCTCCTTTTTGATGCAGCGCGCCACCTCGTATCTGGTGTATAATGCAAGAAGTGAAACTTCCGCATCGACGGTGGCACGACGAAGGAGATTTTATGACATTTGAACAATTGAAACTGATTCCCCCCATTCTTAAAGCGTTGGCCAAGGAAAATTATACACAGCCCACTCCCATACAGGAGCAGGCAATTCCGCCGGTGCTGGCGGGCCGTGATTTGTTCGGCTGCGCTCAGACGGGGACCGGCAAGACAGCGGCGTTCTTACTGCCAATTATCCAACTGCTGAGCGCGCAGCAGGGACGACCGAGCGGCAAGCGCGTCATTCGTTCGCTGATCCTGACGCCTACGCGAGAGCTGGCCATTCAGATATCCGACAACTTTAAATCTTACGGACGCTTTTTGAATCTGCGAAGTGCCGTGATTGTAGGCGGCGTCTCGCAAAAAGCACAGGAGCAGGCGCTGGAGCAAGGCATGGATATACTGATAGCGACGCCCGGTCGACTAATCGATCTGATGAACCAAGGGTTCGCCGATCTGCGTCACGTGCAGATTCTCGTGCTGGACGAAGCAGACCGCATGCTAGATATGGGCTTCATTCACGACATGAGAAGGATCATCGCCAAGCTGCCTGCCAAACGACAGACGCTGTTCTTTTCGGCGACGATGCCGCCCGAGATCACTTCTCTGGTAGACTCACTGCTGACGAATCCAATGAAAATCGAAATTACGCCCGTTTCCTCGACGGCGGAGCGGATCAAGCAGACACTCTACTTTGTGGACAAGCCGAATAAGCTGCCGCTGTTGATCGACCTGCTACAAGACAAGTCGATCGAAAGCGCGCTTGTGTTCACCCGTACGAAGCATGGCGCGGATCGGCTGGTGAGGGGCTTGACGAAGGCGACGATAACCGCGCAGGCGATTCACGGCGACAAGTCGCAGAACGCCCGCCAAGCTGCGCTGAATAACTTCAAGCAAGGTGTGACTCGCATGCTGGTGGCGACAGACATTGCGGCCCGAGGCATCGACATCGAGGAGCTGTCGCACGTCATTAACTACAATTTGCCGAATATCCCGGAGACGTATGTACATCGCATCGGCCGCACCGGACGAGCGGGATTAAGCGGAATAGCGATTTCGTTTTGCGAGTACGAGGAGATTCCTTATCTGAAAGATATCGAGAAGCTGATCAAGCAGAAGATTCCGGTGATCGGGGATCATCCGTATCCGATGACAATTAATGAGTCGACTCCGACGGCAGTTAGGGAGACCAGAACCGGCGTCACATCTTCCGAGGATTGTGTCACCCGCGGCCATCGCGAAGGCACTAATCGAAACGACTCTGCCGCCAGAAAAGGAACCTTCGAAGGTTCCGGCCGCCGCTGGAAACGGCGGTCCTAAATAATAATAAAAAGGGAGTGAATGTACATGATACAAATAACGATTCCAACACCGGATGTCACCATATACAAACAGAAAGACCCTGAGCTAAGCAATATTTATGGGTTTACGGATTTTCACCTGATTTCAAGAGATAAAGCGGGGATTTTTATGTTTTACAATGATCGGGATGAACTTCTATTCGTTGGCAAAGCACGAAAATTAAGACCCCGAATCAAAAAACATTTTGAAGATACAGTATCCATCATGAAAAATTACAGGGGCGAAGTTGCCAAAATCGAGGTTTGTATTGTCGAGGACCCTGTTCATAGAGAAATTTATGAAACATTTATTATTAACGAACACAAGGCCAGATACAATGTAGATAAAGTGTTTTACAAATAAGGATAAACGATAAGTAGAACAAATCTGGGCCTCTCCTAACCGGGCTCTTTGTGAGCCCGAGAGTTGTTTATGGCTTGGAGTGCATTAAAGGTTATTATAGACGTAGGTTAGACAAAATAAATATACAGGAATCGAATAGCTTCCAGAGGACAGGAAATCGGTTAAATGACAATTCATAATAAACAACGTTACCGCTTTAGTGAAGCACCTATATGGAATATTCAGAGGGAATATTATGAACAAGAAGGATTGAAGGCTTGGAACAACGACCAAGTTCCTCAATACATCACGTGCAATCCAATGATCGCTGCGGCCTATGCAGAAATGATATTCGGCTTTCTTCAAGACCGGGCAAATAAGGAAGATAGCTCAGAGCCTGTTCTTATTGTGGAGCTTGGAGCAGGAGCGGGGCGTTTTGCTTTCCATGTGTTACACGAGTTATGTCAGTTGATTGACTATGCAGGGATAACGTTGCCTTCGTTTCGATATATCATGACGGATTTGGCGATGAACAATGTGTTGGCGTGGAAGGGTCATCCAGCTCTACAGGCTTTTATTGCCAAAGGAGTGCTCGATTTTGCACGATTTGATGCTGTTCATGACACGGTTCTGAATTTGATTGTATCAGACGCAACCATTAGTAAAGGAGATTTAAAACAGCCAGTTGTCATTGTGGCTAACTACTTTTTTGATAGTATTCCGCAAGAGCTGCTTTATGTGTCTGAAGGTAAAATTTACGAAGCCGATGTTTTCATCGAGTATCCTAAACTTAAGGATTCGCTTAAACCATCAGAATTACTTGATCAAATATCTTTACATTATAAGCATCGGCGGGCGCCGGAGTATGAGCAAGAAACTTATCCTTATCGTGATGTCATAGCCATATATCAGGAACAATTGGAAGATTCGCATATTTTATTTCCAGTCGCCGGATTAACTTGTTTGGAACGTTTGAACCAGTTGTCGCAGGAGGGATTTCTATTAATAACAGCAGACAAAGGGGATCATTTACTTGAAAACTGGAAATTCGCGGAACCACCGGAGTTGATCCTACATGGAAGCTTTTCTTTAACGGCAAACTACCATGCGATTCAGCAAGTTATGGAACAGAACGGAGCCCTCGCGTTATTTCCTCCGCATCATTATAAAAATATAAATATTGGTTGTATTATCAATATGGATACACCAATGGACTACTTTCAGACAAGATTAGCTTATCGTCGATTTATTGAGCGCTTTGGTCCCGACGAATTTTTTAGCTTGAAGGAATGGGTAGATCTCAATTTAGATAGCATGGAACTTCAGCAAATATTAAGTTTTTGGCGTTTAGGTGGATATGACGCGGAGTTCTTCATTCAGAGCACGAAGCAGATCTCTAGTCTGTTACTAGATGCAAATGATGAGGAAAAGCAGGATATTTTTCGGGGTATACAGCTTATGTGGTCGTCGTACTACGTAATGGAGCAGCGTTATGACATCGCACTTGAGGCTGGATTGTTACTGTTTGAGATGGAAATGTATGGGGACTCCAAACGGTTTTTAGAAATATCAATAGATGAAGATCAAGAGAACATCGTATCCACTGTATATTATTGTCTAGCTATTTGTTGCTTTGAGCTAGAATTAGAAGAAGATGCTTTGAATTACATTAGAATGTTTTTAAAACATGAGCCTGATCATGAAGAGGCCCTGGCGTTGTTACACCGATTTGAGCAAGAATAGAGCCTGGCTTGAATCAATTATATAAAATGCTGTTTAAGCGGAAGGAGGAGACTCTGTTCCGCTTATTTATTTGGCGCGGGCAGTGTCGGCTGGTTGACCCCGGAATTTCCGGAATCGCAAAATGTAAAAAATTTAGAAGTCAGGTAAAGGAATCGAAATTGTTAAGTGCACAGGATCGGCTTACAATTTGTATTAAAGGGATGAAAGCGTTTTAACGAGGAGGCCGGGTCTTGATGTTCAAAGAACGCATTTTGCATTCGAATCATAGACGAATCCTTATCATTTTTAGTTTGTTGACCGTCATGGTAACAGCGGCGTTTTCGGGCGGAGCTTGGTGGAAAGGGAACGAGGAGGATGTGATCGCTACGGTCAATGGCAGTCCGATTCACGTGGAAGAATTCCAACGAGCGATTCGTTTGAACAAATCGGCGATCATGAACTATTTTCGCGATCAGCATCATGCGGATCAGTCCGAGACGTTCTGGACAACTTCATTCGATGGCGAGATTCCTATTGAGATGCTGAAGAAGAAGGCATTGGATGATTGTGTGCGTTTGAAGGTTCGACTGCTGCAGGCAAAGGATCTAGGGATCCTGCAAGACATTAGTTACCCGGGGTTTCTCCGGCAATTGCAGCAAGAGAATCACCGAAGAGCGCAAGCGATCAAGAACCGTCAGGTCGTATACGGGCCTGAACGATATGACGAGGATACGTATCTGGAGTATCTGCTGACGAATTCAACCCTTGCTGTGAAGCAGCACTTGCAGCAAAATGCTTTGAAGCAGGGCGAGTCATCGCTGAGATTGTTCTATGAAGAGCATAAAGATCAGCGATACAGGACGCGGGGCTATGTCACGGTGCAACGAATTTCACGCACGATTCTGGACTCTAATCATCAAATCGATCCCGCGCTCGAACAGAAAGTAAAAAGGCTATTTGAAGAGGCGCATGCCAGGCTTTTATCTGGTGCGTCATTTGAAGACGTTGCCGCAGCCTATGCTGCACCAGGTACGGAACTGGAATTGACCATTGATCTGGGCGACGAACGACGGAATGCCAGAAGCCCGGTAGCCCAGACTGCAGCCAAGCTCTCTGTTCAAGAGTTTAGTCAGATTATTGAAGATAACGGCAGTCTCCATCTCTTAAAATGCATCGAGAAGGTAGAACCTGACTCGGCTTATCTGGCCTATGAGCAGGTGAAAGATCAAGTGCTTCAGGATTATGTCAATGGTGAATATGAGACAAAGATTCGTGAGATGACGGCCTCAGCGCAAGTTGTGAGGCACGACAAGCTATATCAGTCCTTTCAAATATAATTTTGAAGCGCTTCAATTTGTTGTAACCGCTTTAACAGCTTGCTGTTGAGGTGTTGCATACATAATGAAAGGCGAAGGGATGATCATTTTATGTACAGAAGAACTGTGCAACGCGCCATTTGTTTGGCGATTGCGGCCGCTATGCTTCTCAGTCTGGCAATAACCGTTCCTCGGGACGCCAAGGCTGCGGGGGGAGTAACCTATTACGTGGATAACGTAAATGGGAATGACGCTTCGAATGGAACAAGCGCCGGGACAGCTTGGAAGACATTAACGAAAGTGAACGCGACGACGTTTGCCCCGGGCGACAAGATTTTATTCAAGGCAGGAGGAGCTTGGCAAGGACAATTATGGCCAAAAGGTTCGGGGGTGAACGGGAGTCCCATTGTTATCGACCAATACGGGACGGGGAATAAACCGCTCATTGCGGGAGTTACGAGCGAGCTGCAGACGGTTTTTTTGAAAAATCAGGAGTACTGGGAAATCAACAACTTGGAGGTTACTAATCCTTCTACACTACCTTTCTCCAGGGACTGGAAAGGGGCCCGGGGTGAGCGGCGCGGCGTCTATATTTTGAATGAGGAGAGCGGCATCTTAAATCATATTTACATTAAAAATTTGAATATTCATGATGTTGATGGGGTGTATACGACCCGGGCCGGCGGGATCATTTTCGATTCTGTGGGCTCCTATGTGCCAAGTGCGTTTAATGATGTACTGATCGATGGCAATACATTAACGGATGTGGATGCGTATGGGATTTATATCGGTTCGAACTGTACAATTCGGTATGGCATGGGCGATCTTTGGGAGTGGGTTCCCAAGCCTTACGGGTCTTGGACGCCAACGACGAATTTGAAAATCTCGAATAATACGATTGTTCGGCCTGCGACGGGCGGGATTGCATGGAATGTGACGGATGGCGCGATTGTCGAGCGAAATACGGTTCAAGAAGCCACGTTTTTGGCAACCAATGCTTCGATCTGGTGGGCCTACGCGGATAATAACGTGGTTCAATACAATGAATCTTTTGGAAGCCACAACGGGGAAATGGATGGCGAGGGGTTTGATGTGGATGCGGGAAACATAGGCTCCCTGGTTCAGTATAATTACAGTCATGACAATGCAGGCGGCTTTATGTTATTCGTCAATGATACGTATTATACGACGAATACGATCGTTCGCTACAATATCAGTCAGAACGACAAAAATCACTTGTTCCGGTACAGCGGTTCTATTGATACGGTCTATAATTATAACAACACGGTGTACGTCGGAGCGGCATCGGGTAATCCCGTGATGAGCGATTATTTCACGAAATCTTCAGGCGCACCGAAAAATATTAAGAATTACAACAACGTCTACTATAGCGCGGGAGATCGGGGATGGAATCTGACTGGGCAAACTTTTGACTCGAATGCGTATTACGGCGGCAAAACGTTAGTGAACTCGGATGCGCATCGCATAACTGCGGAACCGAAATTCATGAATGCGGGCAGTGGCGGCATCGGTATGAATACGTTGGACGGCTACAAACTCCAGCCCAACTCACCGCTTATTGGGGCAGGCGTTCCTCTGGCGGACAACGGCGGAAGGGACTATTTCGGTAATACCTTATATAACGGAGACCCGGATATTGGCGCCTACGAGTATCAAGGTGCGGTGCCGCCCGCTACGGGCAAAACGCCAATTGTATTCACACCCGCGCCCATTACCCCAATGCCGGAACAACCGAAGCCGGCACCGGGAAATTTGGCGCCGCTTGCAACTGCGAGTGTATCCATCGCCACTTTGTCCACCAGCTCTATTAAAAGCCTGACGGATAGCTCTTATGACAAAGCTTGGTCGAGTGTGGATAAAGGCGTGACATTCCCGAATTATATTACGCTTGATTTTGGTTCCAGATCGGTAACAGCGAGCAAGCTGAAAGTGGTAACCAGGTTTGGAACGGGGCAAGGCGTTACGAAGTTCGATCTTGAAGCTTATAACGGGACGGCTTGGGTGCCGGTGAAGACAGGTATTCAATGGACATGGGCGTATAGCGATACGACGAATGAGACACAGACCCTTAAGTTTGACTCTACCACGGCGAAGCAGTTCCGTTTGAAGATTAATGGGGCAAATTTGAAATGGGGCAATTTCGCGATTAACGAGTTGGAGCTGTACAGGTAAAGAAAAAAGCCGATCATCCTGTGGATGGCCGGCTTTTCCAACATTGAACAAAAGATTCGGGGATGATAAATTGTTGGAAACGATGAATGCTATTACGGATAAGAAAGCGGGCCGAAACCATCATGAAACTTCAGGCAACAGGAACGAAGGGTTGGTTTGTCTATCAGAAGGTTGTAGTGGTCTTCATTGCATTCATGATTCCGCTCGTTGCGATGAACATTTGGGTGAATTACAAAGAGATGGCCTTTACGAAGAAGACGATCACGGATTCGGCTGTAGCCGGAGCTTCTTTTTATGCTAATCAGCTCGATAAGGAATTATATTTTATTCGGACCCAGCAGCTGCAATTTGTCAATGATAAGGATCTTCAGAAGCTTAGCTTTCAAGGGAGCACACTCGATGAGTATGCCTTGTTTGAATTAATTAATCAGACGAAAGACCGGTTGTCCGCGATTCAATACTCGAGTGAACTCATCGTCGATGCCGGCGTTTATGTCAAAGAAATTGGCAAGACCATCTCAAGTATAGGCGGTATCTCGGACACACCGAATTATGAATCAGAATTCATTGTCCCATTAGCCGGGCTGACGCCGAAACCGTCTTTCTATCAAAAAGATGGCCGACTCTTCTTTATTGAGAGTGAGAATAACTCGGGGATCATCTCTTATATCGAGATTTCGACGTCTCGCTTGCGGGAGGCCCTTCGCCAGATTACCACGCTCTATCAAGAATCGGAAGTATTTCTGGGGAGCAAAACACTCGGCCATGTCTTATCGACGGCGAAGGATCAGAACGTCATCATTCCCTTGCTTGCACAACTGGAGGAAGGAAATAAGGGGAATGCCAATCCTTCCAGAGTTATCGATATCGCTGGAGCAAGTTATTTTGTACTGACGTGTCCAGTCGGTTCTTTGAATCTGTCGCTGGTCATGTATGTGGATCATAACGAAATTACGCGCCCGCTCAGGCAGTACAGCTTTTGGTTCTACGCATTATTCGTGATTGCAATCGTGGTGCTGCTGCTCTATTCTTACTCGCTTAATATTATGATCCACAGACCTTTGTCCAAGCTCACCAAGGCGTTCCAGATGATGGAGACCGATAATCTGAATCTCGTCATCGAGTCGAAGACGAGGGATGAGTTTCATTATTTATTTCACAGCTTTAATCGCATGGCGTTCCGTTTGAAGCGTTCGATTGAGGAGAATTATGAGCACAAGATTGCGATTCAGCAATCGGAATTGAAACAACTGCAATCGCAGATCAATCCTCATTTTCTATATAACAGCTTTTTTAACATTTATATGATGTGCAAGGTGGGAGATTCAGACGGAGCTGCGGAGCTATCGCAAAAGCTTGGCAGTTATTATCAATATATAACGAGGAATGGGTCCGACGAGGTGCCCTTGTACAAAGAGTATCAGCATGCCTTGGATTATTGTGAAATTCAGTGCATCCGCTTCTCGAATCGAATCCGATACGAACATGAGGAGATACCGGATTATGCGAAGGCGGTTACGGTGCCGCGATTGATCATACAGCCGATTGTTGAAAATGTTTTCGAACATGCGTTCGAAGACGGCATGAGGAACGGCATTCTGTCTATGACGGCCGACTATCAGGAAGGGGTCGTACGGATTAGGGTCGAAGATAATGGCCGCCTCCTGACGGACGAGACGCTGCAAAGTTTGCAAGAACAGTTGCGTGATGAATCCGGACCACAAGAGAAGACGGGGCTCATGAATGTGAATAATCGATTGCAGTTGAAGTATGGGGCGGGCAGCGGGCTTTTCGTCTCTCGCAGCCAACATGGCGGATTGCGTGTCGAACTGATGATCCGAACTCAAAATGAACGAAAGTGAGGGCCTGTTGCCATGTATCGATTGTTAATTGTAGATGACGAGCCGGTGATCGCGAACGGATTGGTTCAGCTTTTACAGGACCGCCAAGAATTTGAATTGGATATCTGCAAGGCGTATTCTGCGGATGAGGCGCTCGAGGTTGCGCAGCGAACGAAGTTGGATATTCTCGTGAGCGATATTCGGATGCCGAAGAAGAATGGATTGCAGTTAGTCGATGAGATCGCCTATTACTGGCCTTCGTGCCGGATGATTTTCTTAACCGGATATAGTGAGTTTAACTACGTGTATGAAGCCATTCGCAAGAATGTCGATAATTATATCTTGAAGAGCGAAGGGGTCGAACCGATCTTCGAAGCGGTAAGAGGGGCCATTGTCAAACTGGAGGAAGAGCACCGGAATCGGCTTCAACAGGAAAAGGCGCAATTGCACCTGCGGATCGTCGAATCCTTGTTGAAGAAAGAACTGCTGGAATCGGTGCTGCGAGGTGAAGAATTACCTGCTTTACTGAGTGAAGAGCGCTATGCGGATTTGGATTTCGCCATTGCTTTAGACCGTCCCTCCTTTATTCTCATTGGACATGCCGATCAGCAGGAAGGGATCACGATGAAGCGGCTGGAGGCGGCAGGCTCGATAGTTGGCAAGCTGCTGCCCCCTTCGATCGGATGCGAATACACCTTATATGACGGACACCTTATCGTATGGTTCCTGCAACCGAATGCCGAATTAGTAGATCGGCTAAGGGATGAAGCGGATGCTGCAGAGAACGGGCACCGTGTTGTAGCCTATTTGCGAGGGGTGCTGGAACGGGTTCAGAATGAGTGCGAAGAGATACTGGACGTATCGATGTCATTTGGCATTTCGGGGAATATGATGAACCGCTGGGACCAGACCCGCGAGCAAGTAGAAATGATCCGCTCTCTGATCCGTCGAAGAGTTCAGCTTGGTCAAAGAATGGTCATTGTTGATTACGAGCGTACAACGGATAAATCGAGTATACAGATTAAGCTGGCAGGGATTCAGCAGGATGCTTTCAAAAAGGGACTCCTGGATCAGATTCATCGTTATATTGAAGAGCATCTCGCAGGAGACTTGTCGCTGACGGCGATCGCAGAGGAAGTGCATCTTAACCCTTCCTACTTGTCTCGTTACTATAAGCAAATTTCAGGGCACAACCTGATTGAATATATAAAATCCTTTAAGCTCGAATCCGCGATTGCGATGATGTCAGATCCCCATTTGAAGCTAAATGAGATTGCGCTTCGCGTAGGGTTCGACTCTCCGTCTTACTTCGCTACCTTCTTTAAAAAGATGACCGGAAAATCTCCGCAGGAATACCGTAACCTGCAATAGGTCAATAAAGTGAAGACAATGTAAAGGATTCGAAATTGTAAACGGTTTCTTTCCGGGCTTACAATATAAATAGGCAAAGCGACCTGCATGGACAGTACTTTTTACTAGGGGGAAAGTTTCCAATATGAAGCATTATACATTTAGAAAAACGAGAATGATTTTGCTGCTTGCTGCCAGCGTATCGATGGTGTCGGCGTGCTCTAGCCAAGGGGGAGACAAGTCAGTGAGTTCTGCGACTCCTGTGGCATCCGGAGGTTCCGCCGTCACTGCGGCGCCAGAACCGCTAGGCAAGTATGCGGAGCCTGTCGTTGTTACGGAAGTGCTTGGATTCAGCACGCCCGAAGACCCTAGAACCACGAAGGGGATTACCCCTGATCAGAACAGTTATCTCAAAGACCTCAAGGATATGTTGAATATCGATGTGAAATATAAATGGACGGTGCCGAAAGATCAATATGAGCAAAAGTTCTCGCTTGCGTTGGCATCGGGCGATTTGCCGGACATTATGGAGCTTAGTCCGAAAGATTATGAGAAGCTTCGGAAGCAAGATATGCTGGCAGATTTAACCGCAGCCTATGATAAATACGCCTCGCCGGATCTGAAGAAATATATGGAGTCCGATGGCGGGTTTGCGATGAAAACGGTAACCAGAGACGGCAAGCTGATGGCCATTCCAGATTTTACGGATCCGGCGCTTGGCACACAGTTGCTGTGGATTCGGAAAGATTGGCTCGATAACTTGAACCTTCAAGTGCCGAAGACGATCGATGAACTGGAAAAGGTTGCGACCGCTTTTGTGAATGACGATCCGGATCGGAACGGGAAGAAGGATACCTACGGCATCGCGCTGGAGAAGAAGCCTTTCTTCTGGGGATTTGATTTGCGCGGGTTCTTCAATGCCTATGGCGCTTATCCTTCGGTTGGAGACAATATTAACGCATGGATTAAAGACAGCAGCGGCAAGCTTGTTCCCGGGTTGATTCAGCCTGAGATGAAGCCTGCGCTGGCGAAGCTCCAATCCTGGTATAAGAACGGTATTCTGGACAAAGAGTTTGCGCTCAAAGACGAGAATAAAGTGGTAGAGGACATCACGGCCGGTAAAGTAGGGATCTCCTATGGGGAATGGTGGTATCCAAACTGGCCGCTCAATCTCAGTGTGGATAAAGACCCGAAAGCGAATTGGATCGCCGTTCAAATTCCTACGCTGGATGGACAGCCAGGGAAATCCATTGTTCCAAAACTGCGCAGCGAGAAAGTCTACGCCGTCAATAAAAAATTGAAGAACCCCGAAGCGATCGTGAAAATGTTGAATTTCTATTTAGAAATGGGCAAGCCTCAATATATGGATAAGAATAAACCGGAGAATGGGTACGTCTACAATTGGTTCATGCCAAGAATATCAAATCCGGCTCAAATTGAAACCATTTACACGGAAGTAAACAAAGCGCTGGCGGCCAAACAAACAAAAATTACGGTGAATAGTCCGGATTATAAAATGATACAGGATGTCCTGAAAGCGACATTGGATTTGCAGGCGAATGATACCCAAACGGCATCGCGGGGCGTGAACTGGGGACTGTATTTTAGTCGTGCGGCGGAAGATGGCGGCTGGGGCCTGACGCGCAAGATTCGTGAGAAGGGCCAGTTTGTGGTGAATGAATTCTACGGAACACCGACCCCTACCATGGTTGAGAAAGGCGGACAGCTAGATAAGCTGATGCTGGAGTCTTTTAACAAAATCATTCTTGGCGCACCTGTTGACGATTTCGATAAATTCGTAGCGAGCTGGAAAACGCTTGGCGGCGATAAAATGACTGAAGAAGTGAATGCATGGTACAACGAGCAAGCTGTGAAATAAATGAACGTATCGTGACGAGGGGAGCGGGAGCCAGCGGCTCCTCTCGTTTTGTCTACCAATGTGTAAGGAGGTAGTCCAACCATGAGAACTTTTCGCAAAGAGTATCCGCTGCATATCATGCTGATTCCAGGAGTGATTCTGACACTTATTTATTCGTATGGTCCAATGGCCGGACTCGTCATGGCTTTTCAAAATTTTGAGCCGCTGTCAGGCTTTTTTAAATCGGAGTGGGTGGGTTGGGACAATTTTACGTATGTGTTTCATTTGCCGGATTTCAAACAAGTCTTCTGGAACACGATCCTGATCTCCATCTTCAAAATCGCACTGTTCCTGCTTGTTCCGCTTATTCTCGCTTTATTGCTCAATGAGGTGACGAAGCGATGGTTCTCGCGGCTTGTGCAATCGACCATTTTCCTGCCATTCTTCTTGTCATGGACGGTTCTTGGAGGGATTGTGATTGAAATCTTCTCATTGAATGGACCGGTAAATAGCTTATTATCCTTTTTGGGACTTAAGGAAATCATGTTTATGCTGGATAACGGCTGGTTCCGTGGAATCATCATCGGTTCGGATGTCTGGAAAAGCATGGGCTACAATATGATCGTTATGTTGGCCGCAATCACGGGAATTAACGGTACTTTGTATGAAGCTGCGGAAGTGGACGGCGCGGGCCGATGGAAGCAGATGCTGCATATCACTTTGCCCGGTATGCTGCCGATGCTGATTTTGCTGGGCGTCCTGAGTCTGGGGAATATTCTCAACGCAGGATTTGAGCAAATCCTGATCATGTACAATCCGACGGTGTACGAAGGCGCGGACATTATCGACACGTTCGTCTACCGGCTCGGCTTGTTCAGTCAGCAATTCGGCCCCGCTGCGGCAGTCGGTCTGTTTAAGTCCGTCATTTCCCTGGGTCTGGTCTCTATCGCCTACTATGCTGCGTACAAATATAACAATTATCGAATCTTCTAAGGAGGGAATGACGTGATCCATAAATCATCGGCAAGCAGACAGATGTTTGTGTTGTTTAACACGATCTTTTTGACCTTGATTACCGTACTGGCCATTATTCCATTTGTTCATTTGCTCGCCATCTCGCTTAGCTCCAATACAGCCGCAATGGCCGGCGAAGTGAAGCTGTGGCCTGTTGGCTTCTCCCTGGATGCTTATATTTACCTGGGGGAAAAGGTAGAGTTCCTGCGCTCCTTGCGGGTCTCCCTGGAGCGGGTCGTTCTCGGCACGGCCGTCAATATGTTTCTTGTCTTTATTACAGCATTCCCTTTAGCCAAGTCTAATGACAAGTTCAAGTACAGAACGGTCTATGTTTGGTTTTTTGCGGTTACCATGTTCTTCAGCGGCGGCTTGATTCCAACCTACATGATTGTGAAAAATACCGGATTAATCGATACGATCTGGGCGTTGATCTTGCCTGGCGCATTGAATGTGTGGAACATGGTGCTCATGCTCAACTTTTTCCGGGCCATCCCCAAAGAGTTGGACGAGGCGGCTACCATCGATGGGGCGGGTCATTGGCGGGTCCTTTGGCAAGTCTATTTACCCGTATCGCTTCCGTCGATCGCGACAATCGGTTTGTTCACGGTCATCGGTCACTGGAATGTCTGGTTCGACGGCATCTTGTATATGAATTCACCCGAACATTATCCGCTGCAGACGTACTTGTCTACGCTCATAACGGCTATCAACTCACAGATGAGTTCCATGTCGCTTGACCAGTTGAAGGCTTTGGAGAATTTAAGCGAGAAAACGCTTCGGACCGCGCAGATATTCATGGGGGCGCTGCCGATTATGCTCGTCTATCCGTTCCTGCAGAAATATTTCGTCAAAGGGATGACCGTAGGCAGCGTGAAGGAATGAACGATCAGCATACAGGGAGATGGAAATCATGATGAAGCAAGTAACCGTGGCCTTGGTTGGGGCGGGACTTCGGGGCGTGAATTATTTGGAATATGCGAAGCAGTATCCGGATGAGATGCAAATCGTCGCCGTAGCAGAGCCGAACAGGGAGCGGAGAGAGCATTGCCAAGCGAGACATGGGCTTCCTGACGACAAGTGCTTTACCCATTGGGATGAACTCTTTGCACAGCCGAAGATGGCGGATGCGGTCTTCATCTGCACCCAGGATCAGCAGCATTTTGAACCGACGATGAAAGCGCTGGATGCGGGGTATCATGTGCTGCTGGAGAAGCCGATGTCCCCCGATGCGAAGGAATGCGTGGCGATGGGAGCACGAGCTGCGCAGCTTGACCGTGTGTTCTCGATATGCCATGTTCTGAGGTTTACGAATTTCTTCGCTACGATCAAGGAATTGCTGGAAGGAGGGGCTATTGGTCAATTGATGTCGATCACGCACAATGAGAACGTCGGATACTGGCATCAAGCCCACAGCTTTGTTCGGGGCAACTGGCGCAGGAAGGACGAATCGAGCCCGATGATCTTGGCGAAGTCCTGCCATGACCTGGATATCTTACTCTGGCTGGCCGGATCGGATTGCGTAAGCATTTCGTCATTCGGCTCCTTGTCCCACTTTACTTCTGCACAAGCGCCGGAGGGAGCGCCCCTTCGCTGCCTGGACGGCTGCCCCGTCGCAGAAGAATGCCTTTACTACGCGCCGAAACAGTATTTGACCGAAAATACGGACTGGCCAACTTCGGCGATCAGCGATGATTGGAGCTATGAAGGTCGAATCAAGGCGCTGCAGGAAGGACCGTATGGCCGATGCGTCTACCATTGCGACAACGATGTCGTCGATCATCAAGTGGTGAATATGACATTCGCGAACGGCGTTATTGCAGCATTCCATATGAGTGCCTTTACGAAGGAAATTAGCCGGACGATCAAGCTGATGGGAACGACGGGCGAGATTCGCGGCGCGATGGAGAAGAACGAGATCGAAATTCTCCGTTTCGGCAGCGACAAGGCGGAGCGAATCGATTTGGCCGATGCGGGCGGACATATCGGACACGGCGGCGGAGATTACGGCTTGGTCCGGGATTTCCTCCGGCTCTTGCGCGAAGGCGGCGGCAGCAAAGGGCTGACATCAGCGCATCACTCCGTGCAAAGCCATATGATGGCGTTCGCGGCGGAACAAGCCCGAGTGGAACAGAGTGTGGTTCGTATGCAGGATTTTGTTGAGCGCTTGTTATAATCGATTTCTATAAACAACACAAATAACCGCTCAGATAGCTCCATAATACACAATGTAGGCGAACTTTCTGTTACCCATCCGCTGACTAACGGTGTTCATCGGAAGGCGTTAATTCGTACAGGCTGCGCACCTCGCACTGAAGCGTATCGGCGATCGAAATCGCGAGCTTAAGAGACATCACTCTTTTATTGTCGATAAAGTCATCCAGCCGCTCCCGTCTCACCCGTAGTTCAAGCGCCAGCCGTTCCAGCGGTATTCCTGCTTCCTGAAGCCTTTCTTCTAGCAGACAACGGCCAAGTTCGTACTTCAATATGCATATGCCCCTCTCAGAAAAAATCGCCCAACAAATCTTATGATTTCCTTTCCGCTTTAGCTTCATCCCCGGCTTGGATCTCGGGAATCGTGAGCGTAAACAGCGTGCCCGCCCCAGGCACTCTTGATGGATACCTCTCCGTCCAGTGCCCGGATCACCTCGTAGGAAAGGCCCATCCGAGCCTGGTGTGTTCGTTTTCGTTGAGAAATGTATCGAGCCTAAGACGAAACCGCTGCGGCAGGCTATGAGTAGTAGGCCACATATGTTAAAAGGCTCCAGTTACTCTATTCCACAATTGGGCCATATAACGAAATAAATTCTTGTTGAAATTAAAAATATTTGAAATAATTGTTATTAAGTTAAAGGAGAGCGATTGCAGAAAAAGGTGATACGACTTTCCCTTACTTAAGAATTGTGGAATAGTTAAAAATCCGATTAATTATATTCCGAAAGGGTGTGTGCAATATATTATCAACTAATGTTTTTACTTATAAATCTAAGGACGGAAAAACAGTAATAATTAGAGAAGCTATAGAACAGGATGCAGAAAGAATGCTAAATTCTGCTTCAAAAGCTTTAATAAACGCTCCATACATGCTAAGTACGGTTGAGGATGTAAAAAAGATGAGTGTTGATGCTATTCAAAAAACGTTAAAAGCTTATCATGAAAATCCAAATTATGTACAGTTTATTGCTGAAGTTGATGGTAAGTTAGTCGGTGCAATAGATTTTAAGAACGGAAACAAAGAAAAAATTAGTCATCAAGGGGCTTTTGCGATGACCATACTACCTGAATATCGAAATTACGGTATTGGAAGAGCTCTTCTAGAAACGTTAATCAATTGGGCTAAAAACAACAGTAAGATTGAGAAGGTTTGTCTTGAGGTAATGGAAGATAATTTAGGTGCAATCCAGTTATATAAGAATCTAGGCTTTTTTGAAGAGGGTAGAAAAGCAAAGGGGGTAAAATTGGATGACGGCTATCAAGATTTAATATTAATGGCTTTATTCGTTTGAAATTGAACATAAGACTTTACTTGGAAGGTCTCCAAATGCTAGTTAAGACCTGTAAGTCTCTCGACTTTATTTCTACATTAAAAAGAGGCAGCTTTTCTGGCTGCCTGCTTATCTAAGCTCCTCATCTGCCGTTTTCCTAAGTTGCATTAAATTACTTTCTTTGATTGGCGATTCCAATGTCCGTTCCATTTAACCACACCTTCTTTTCTAAAGCATTCATCTTAATTGGATACAGGATCCTGTTCCGCCCGGTTGAATCCTTTAATGATTAGCCAAATAGCCAAAACCAATTGTTGAAAGGCTATCAGACTGTTCAACATCATGTAGGTTGCATCCAGACCGATGAAGCGAATCATAAATAATAAGCTTGCCAATATGGACAATGTAGACCCAATAAGACCCGAAGCTGACAACCAACGTGGAACTAATTTTATTTGGTAAAATATGCAGTTAAACAAGAGCATAGCCAAAACAAATGCCAGTGTCGTTGCCACATGATTCACCAAATCACGTCCTTCCCGTAACAATCCACCCAGGGTCTGAAAATACGATACATTCAGAGTTCCAACTTTTGCAAATTCGTGGCTTAATGTCAGTAGCAACAGAAGAATGATTACACCAAAAATAATGAACACACCCGCAATGATGCCGAAAGCAACAGATCCAAGAGCTAAACCATTATTATGCTTACTTAAAATCGGATACATCAAAATAGGAATACCAACATATGCAACAACCATTAACAACTGGAAAAACGCTCCTACAAGTACCTGATTTTCATTTGTAGAAGCCTTGACAAGGTAGTCTGCTCCATCTATAACAGGAACAACACTAAATATACCTGTAACCAACCCGGTTATTAATAACACCCCAGTAATTACTGCTGACCTTCTACCTGAATTTGCACTCTTACTCAACATATTTAACCCCCCCCCTATAATACCCACCTTTTATAATAATATGACAGGAAAAGGCAAGATAAAACAGATACTTTAGTATGGTTAGCCTCTATCGCCATGGAAGAGAACAGCGATACAGCCAGCCATTTCTAAACATGTAAGCCGTCTGAAAATGGCTGAACTGGTCCGCGAAACGAGAAAGGGGCAATGGGTGTTCTATTCGATCAAAGAGAAACGGTTAGAGGAAATTGGTTATGCCTTGTCC
This sequence comes from Paenibacillus oleatilyticus, assembly GCF_018998565.1. GTDB lineage: Bacteria > Bacillota > Bacilli > Paenibacillales > NBRC-103111 > Paenibacillus_G > Paenibacillus_G oleatilyticus. The sequence goes on from NZ_JAHNZO010000037.1 coordinate 76,821, forward strand.
CATTCGCCTGATCTATCCGAGGAGCTGTGGAAAGTAGAGCAACATGGGCTGACGGTTACATGCGAGCAAAGGGGTGTACAGCAGGTGAGCAAGCAAGAGAGAAAGCAGCTTTCTTTTCTGGACCGCTATTTGACGTATGGATTTTTGTTGCGATGACGATAGGGATTGTCCTGGGCTACGTATTTCCGAACTTTGTCGCCGGTTTGAATGAATTTCAAGTCGGAACCACCTCGATACCGATTGCTCTTGTTGTTAACCATTTCATTGATTCAAAACTGGATCATTGGTCCGCTCTTAATGTTTTTCTTGTTGTTAATTTGCTTTGTCACGAAACTCCTCCTGTTTTGCCATACATAACTCTAATATGCCTTTATTTGATTTTGTAATCTTGCTCTTATATTCCCCGATCCGTACAAATGATGAATTTTGGTTTATACTAATTTTCCGTGGAGGTGATTACATGTTTACTGATGAGAGATGGCGGGCTATCGTACAAAATGATGCATCATACAATGACAAATTCTATTACGCAGGAAAAACAACAAAGGTCTGATCTTACTTATATCGAAACTTAACAATTTATAAATATGAATTAATAGAGGAGTATTATGAAAAATAAAAAATATTATAATTTTTACAAGCTTTGGCTAGGACAGTCTATAAGTTTGTTAGGTACCCAGTTTACAGTAGTAGCTTTGCCTCTTTTTGCATTAGAGGTGCTAAAAACAAGTGAGGCGAATGCTGCCTTGCTTCGTGGGATTATATTCATACCCTACCTAATTTTCGGATTAGTAGCCGGTGCTATGATAGACATCCTTCATAGAAAAAAGGTTTTGCTAATTTGTAGTATATGTCAAGGCGGTTTATTTTTATCAGTATTCCTACTGGCTGTAACAAATAAAATAACGTTCCCTTTATTGGTGTTTCTCATGTTTTTAAATGGAATATTTACCACGTTTTACAACATTACAATTCCTTCTTTCTTACCGGAAATTTTAACAGATAAAGACAACTTAAAAAAAGGAAATGCGGGGCTAGCCATTTCGGAGTCTCTTGCTATAGTAATTGGTCCTATGCTAGCAGGAATCGTTATTACTCTAGTTGGATTAACAGGCTTATTCACGGTTGACGCAGTAACGTATTTTGTTTGTTTTGTGTGTGTATTATTTATTTCAAGGTTTAAACCGCATACAGAGGGCTCTTTAAAAAATGTAAATATAAAATCCATATATAAAAACATATATGAAGGATTGATATATTTTAAAAACCACCCTGTATTGGAACCAATTGTAAGCTGTGGCGCTGTTTACGGTTTTTTTAAATACATACTAAATAGCATTTTAGTCATATTCCTTTATAAGGTAATGGGTCTATCTGAACTTGAAATAGGCTTTGTTGTAGGTTCGGCAGCGGTGGGATTTTTAATAGGCAATACGATACTCGTAAAAAAAAGTCAACAAATGAATAATACAAAAATGCTTATTTATAGCGCTACTGTATCAGTTATGGGTCTGACCTTTATACCCATCATGGGATATTTGGGAACCGTTTACGGTATAGTGGCTGTAAGTATCATACATGGTATGGGAGAAGGTGTATTTGCCCCTTACGCTGCAACCATACGACAACTTGCCTCACCAAGTCACATGCTAGGCAGAGTAAACGCTGTACAGCGTACGCTTAATTGGGGAGCTTGGGCATTAGGAAGTTTTGCTAGCGCATTTTTAGTTTCTATATTTGGGCTTCAAACTACGTTATTTATAGGGGGCTTCGGAACAACATTGTGTTTAATCGTGTTGTTAAGGCGAGGCGTATTAAAAGGAACCAACATTGAATATACGAGTTCAATTTAGAGGAGATGATTAGGATGTATAAGGTATTAAAAGGAACTGACATAGAAAATACACCACACGTTTTATTTGTAGGGGGATGGACAAAGCCTATACAAGATGCTTTAGACAGGGGGTATACCGTTTCGTATTTAGGGTCTTACACTAAACACATCTATTTCGATGGAACGATCTTAGAAAAGTGTTTCTATAAAAAAGAAATAGACACAACAAACATACCCGTGTGTGTATACTATGCTGAAGAATTGTACAAAGAGAAACCGTTTGATGTGGTTATATCATTCAATGAAGTAGCCTTAGATACGGCTTGCATAATTGCAAAGATTTTTAATGTTAAAGGATCTTCTTACAACGCTAATATGATAACCCGCAATAAAGACATGATGCGTGAAATTCTAGCAGGCAAAGACTTTTCGATAGATTCGATCGTTTGCAACAACATACAAGATATTGATGAATTTTTGAACAAAAAAGATCGTATTGTAATAAAGCCCCCGATTGGCGCAGGTGGTAAAGGAGTATCTAAGCTAGACATGGGAGATGACGTAGAGGTTTTTATTAAAGATAACGGTATTCAATTACCTATCTTAGTGGAAGAGTACGTTGAAGGTGACGTAGTTTATACGGTCGAAGCCGTTTCTTATAACAAAAAGCATTCTATACTAGCTATATCAGCTGAAATCTTTAAAGAAGATACCTTTATAATAAACTATACTATTATGCCGGCACCTATAGATGAATCTCAAAAAAAATTAATCATTGAGAAAGTAATGCTATTTTTGGACGACGTGCAACTGGAAGACGGCATTACTCATACAGAGGTAAAGATAGACAAGCAAAATAAGCCAATAATCATAGAGTCTCAAGTCAGGATAGGAGGGGGTAATATTTGGAAAATGGTTGAACTAACAACCGGCATATCTCAATTTGGATACTATTATGATGCGTTAGCTACTAAGACTATAGATGAATTTAGATGTGTACCTTCAAAATGTCATGCTATGTCTTTAAGCTTGATTCCAAAACCAGGTTGCTTAAAAGAAATCAAGTATAAAGGGTTAGCTGACATATCCGAGGTCGTATTAATTGATCTATTCGTAAAAGAGGGCGACACCATACCAACTATTGTAGAGAGTACTGGGCGCAAAGGATATATATTATTTACGGCTAAGGATATAAAACATATGTACGAAGTTGCAGATAAAATATGTGACAATATAACGTTTGTTTATCAGGATTTGTCAGAATGGAAACCTTCTTTTAAAAAAGTGTATTAACCAAAAAAAGCAAATCGAAAAAATTAAAAGCTTATCAAAAGGCCGCTGATAAATAATAATGGGAATTGAAGCTTTTCATATGCTACGGAAAGAACAGGGTCTGTAAAATAAATTGTGTAACCTCTCAACTGAGATAAATTTGGCAATACTGACTACTAGATCAAAGTTGGAG
>NZ_JAHNZO010000038.1 GCF_018998565.1 Paenibacillus oleatilyticus
GAATTAGCAGTATTATTGGTGAGTGTTTCGAGGATTAATTGTAGAAAATAAAAGCAAATCCTCCGCCTGTCGGATGGGTTTGCTTTTATTTTTGAATAGAAGAACCGAAGTAATCTTTGTTACTTAGTCAGTGGCTGGCCCGACGCTTTCCGCAGCTCGTTCGCCAGCCAATGAACATAATTGGCCTGCTGTTCATACGCTGCGGCCGCGGTACCGTCTCCAGCCTGTTCTGCCTCCTGCCGTTTTGTGTCCAGCTCCTTCCATGCCGGACTCATCCAAGTATCGATAACTGTGTTGGCTACTCCTGCATTTAGCATAGGCTCCTCCGCCTCCCCTTTCGTACATTCTTGATATTCGGCTACTACATCAGCGATGAATTGCTCAAACGTCTTCCCAAGAAGTTGGAACGCATTCATTGGGTCCGTCTTCCGGGACGGGTCTAAGATGTAATGACCGGTGATGTCCGTCGCCGGATTCAGGCCGTATCGATAACAGGCGTAGGCCAGCACCCATACGTACCGTTTGTACGCCTCCTTCAGATTGAGTCGAGGGCCATAGCAGAGCTCCACGCCACCAGCTGCATCGTTCGAGTTGCATCCGTAAAGCTCGTTGTCCGTAGTTACGTTATAGACGACGTGATACGCCTTCTCCGCAGCCCCCGTCAAAAACGGGATGCATTCAATAATCTCCTGGTCGTCTACAAAGATGTGCGCGGACGCTGTCGTTTCGTTTCGGCTGCGCTCGTAATACGATACATTTCCTGCCGCTGTTGATCCGGGGTTTCCTGTATCGTGAGCAACCATAAAACGAACGCCCGGCATCGGAATGCACGGGCGTCTTTTGCTTGGGCCGGAAAGGTATCGTGGAACGATATCAAATTTCATTTTGAACATTGGTCGTACCTCCTATTTAGGGCCAAAGTGTTTGCGGCGGTGACATTGGGTCCGGCGGCGCATCTACCGGGGCGGATTGTACTGTCTGCTGTAGAGCTACTACCTTCCTTTCTGCCATTGCAAAAGCAGTCACGGCATCAATGAGAAGCTGCAAATGGTCAGGCATCGGCGCTTGCTGGGATTGCTCTACTGGAGCATCGGGAGTTTCTCCGATTTTAGCTGCAGCCTGTGCTTTGTGCGTCAACACAGCCTTTTCGATGGCCGCACGAATAGCTGCCGGTGCCATTTGAATACCGGCCTCACCCAAATGCTTGCTCACATAGTCGATAGCGATGTTCAGCTTTTCAGTGCCTTTTTGTCCGGACATAGACGTTTCTACGATAGCAAAAGCTTCTTCTGCCACGCGGTGAAGCATCTCCCTTTGTTGCCCTGTTGTTTTAGTCTCGATCCAAGTTATTACATACTTTTTGAGTCGAAAAAACAAAGTGATAGCAACGAGGGCTACAAGTCCAATCACAAATTGTACGATTTCCGAAATGAACGGTTGAAAATCCATGGTTTTCTACACTCCTTTTAAATAAATTTGGTTACTCTTCCGGCTGTCCCGAAGCCCTGCGAAGCGCATTCGCAAGTGTCCGCTGCCATTCTCGCAGCGTTTTGGCTGCTTCCGCTCTTTCGACATCTCCTGAAATGAGTGCCGCCTGATACGAGGCATCGTGAGTCGCATATGCGGGTTTGAGATATCCGTCGATGATATTGTTTGCAATTCCCTGTTCCAGCATGGGCTTGTTTGCCTCCTCATCCAAATATTCGAATCTCGGTATAATTCCACGTAACTTCTCTGCGTAGTCTGGATCGCCATCGATTTCTTTCGGCGCATCAGTCGCATATCCGCATGCATAAAGAGCGTCGGCCTGTGTGTACGGGTCCGGCGCATCGATCACTCGTTGATATCGTTTAGGATCGTTACGAAATAGAAGCGCTTGGTCTTTTAGGCAATCGTAAACACTGTCATACGCCCGCCAGTCGGCCCGCTGCTTCGTGTCATTGACGCCATTGATTACTTCTCGCGTCTTTGTATTCACGCTGCGACCACGCCAAAAATCGGTCTGTTTACCGACGCCTACCTTGTAACCGACAATGTTGTTCCACTCCGGGTTATTTCCTCCCGTTTCAAGCAGTGTTTGCGCCATTAGTACCGATGGGAACAGCGGACCGCCTTCTTGCCTAATCCGGACCGTAATTGGCGCGACGATAGTAATGAACTCGTTCCTGTTCATGATGTTAGTCCTCTCTTTCTTGCCTTGGTACAGCGTCTAGCCGGTCAATCCGCTTATGAGCCTGTTTGGATGATTCCTCCACACGAGTCACACGCTCGGCCAAATCGTCGATTCTTTTCCCTTGTGTCCGCTGTTCAATCCTGATATCATCGACGCCGCGCTTGATGTACTCCACATCCGAATGAAGGGCTCCGCCGCTCTGGGCGTCATTTTTTATCTCCTGCTGAATTGCCCGGGCCCTCCCGGACCAACCGACGAAGATGCCGCTAATCGCGGCCACTACTGCAGTGATAGCTGTTAAGTCCATTTCAATCCACCTTCCTGCTCCTTATGAGCATAAAAATAGCCCCGATTGCTCGGAGCTTATTTAAACTTTTTAAGGTATTCTGCGAATTTCAGGCGCATTCTATCGTGACCGCCATCAGACGGATGGACGCCATCTTTCGTCGTGCCTACATCCCATTTGCTGGCGTCCTTCGGATGCTGAACGGCGGATGCGGTGTCTATTGTACCAGTGAGCAGACCAGGTGCCGGATTCGAGAGAAGCCAAGCGTTTGCCTGATCGCGGTCCGCCCCCTTCGAAAACTTTGTGCTTACGGCGGTTTGGTTCTCATGTGTCGCCCAAGCATCGGTTGAAGTGGTGCGCGGCGGAATGGTGAACTGATAGATTTCCTCGATACCGAAGTCTCGGAGAAGTTGCCATGTTGCTGTGATATCCGCTTTGAACTGATCAAATGATTTCCCCATGAGGTCATTCGTGCCATAGTGAACGAACGCTCGACGTCCGTATTTCAAAAGGCCTACGCGGAACATTGCCTTTCCGTTTGACCGGAAATCGTAGCTGCTTTCCCCGCCTTTTGCAACACGTATCCAAGGGAAATCGGTACCGAGTCCAGCAACGATAAACCCACGGTCTTGGGGGTTGTCGCCAGCGCCTTGCCCGATACTATCGGAAACCACAATGTTTCCGGGAACATCTGAAGGCCCTACAATCGCAATGGGATGATATACAAACTGGCCGTGTGTGTCCGGTGTCCCGGAATCCACTATGTTCTCATTTTTCAGCCCTTCACCGCGAGAGTTGTACGCGACAAGGCCGCGCGGGAATTTCCCGCCTTCCGGAACGGACACGCAAGTATACATGTAGAATCCGGTGCCTTTTTTTCCGTTGACACTCACCATATCAGATAGTTGTTTTGCTCCAGGGTCAAGAATGAATGTCCTACTCCCGCTCGATGTGAAGACTGGAATTCGTTTGGTACTCCCTATCGGGTACTCAATTGCAGCGCTGACCGAAATTTTATTCGGAACTGGAACGTCTTGGTCGTAAAAATTCCCAAAAACAACGGCGATTTCGGGCCGGTCCTCGGTGAATTCGTGATATGTTTTGGATGTCTGCTCTTTCACTACAGGATCGTCTACTTTTGTAGGATATACTCCGTTGCAAAGGTGACTGCCTCGCGTCGCCACGGCTTGAAGAGTACTTTTAGATGGTCCATTTTCATTTTTTTCCTCAACTAAACCTTGTTCCACAAGTTTTCTTGTGTGGCTCGACAAAATAGAGATGTACTCTTCATGAGGGTGATATGAACGGTTTGCGAGTGGGTCAAAAAAAGATTTAAGTGCCCTATACATTTGAATACTCCTTTGAAAATAAATTAGCCCCGCTAGGAACGGGGCCAATCTGAAACTATTTGCTGCTGGGTTATACGCAGGATCTTGTACGATCGTTTTCTAGAACTGTCACACCTCCTTCTGCTCGGTATGTTCGTACGGGATATCCGGTCGTGTATCAGCCACGAACGCCACGACAGCAGTCCTATCAGCGGTAGCGAGTGCGTTATAACTTGTGTCGATAATTGTTTTAAGGTCATCGGCCTCCGAATTCGAATAGCGGGTAATGCAGGCGCGGCCTATAATCCGGATTTTGTACGGTTCCATCGACATAGTTTACACGGCCCCTTTCGCGAAGAAGTCAGCAAGGGCTGTTTCGAGGTCCGCTATACGCTGTTCCTGTATTTGCTTTTCTGTCCGCCCGAGAAGATGCCGCTTGTCGTCAAATAACTTCGGATCAAACGGATCGTCGGGACGAAAATTTCCTTTCGAGGTCGAAACGTAATACCGCGTCTCATAAAGGATCGTTTCTTCCTCTATTGGATCGCCTTTTTCGTCGTATCCCACGTTTGTTTTGAATCGAATTGTTTCAATCTGTTCTGAACGGATCGTTCCATCATCGGTGACAAGAACGTCATGTGTGACTCCTCGGGCAGTTCCTGTCGATCCAATGATATCTTGACCGTCGATCATTTTTACGTCATCAACGAAGCCCACATATTTGCCGTCTTTGTACAAAATAGCAATCATCGGATCACACCTCCTCCTGCGGTATTTTCGGCGGTTGCGCCACTTGGTTGCGACCCATATTTCCCGATAGTTGAGGCATCGAACGCCCCCAGGACGTAAGAGTTCCCACCTCCGGAATTAGTTGAGGAAAACACTCTTGATACATCACTAGATATGATTGCATATTGCCGGTTTGAGATATCACAGCCACTTACGGAAACAAGACTCCGGCTCACTAGAATCCCAATAATTCCAGTGGCTGGTACATTGGTACGGCAATGCGATATGTTGACATTGGTACAACTGTATACATTAAAAGCTGCGACGTTTGGATTAAGTAATTTAAATCCACGCACCGAGACTTTTGCAGTAATGTAGTGAAGCACAAAATCATTAACCTGATAGTTATCGGAAACGGCCGTATCCCCAAAGATCTCCAAAAACCCTTTACCAGTAAAGCCGCGTATGAGAACGGATTCGTTGTAAATTCCGGGCGCGACGTTTATCGTTGCCGCGTGATTTAGTATCTGCGGAATGCGGTTTACTGCTGCTTGTATCGTTCGGAGGGCTGCCCCTGCCGTTAGGCCATCGTTTGCATCATTTCCAGAAGGCGACACGTACAGCGTGATGTTTCCGCTGCTCGCTGATATAGCTCCGTCATCTATCGAACCGCCTGATAATACCAGACGGTTCGTGGTACCAGTGGGCTGCGTACCTTCTACACCAAGACTTGCGCCATGGGCCGCTTGTAAGCCGTACACATTGCCCAAGCCGGAACAAAAGCCTGCGTGTACCTTGCTCGCATAGTCGCTGAAAATCGCAGCCCTTTTTGATGAGATTACAGCTGAGTAAATAAATGCCGTTGATTTTTCAAAGTATACGCCGTCGTAGGACGTATCGACATTCACCGATTTAATGGCGTTCATTTGTAAGTTTGTGCACCCGCGAATGAAGAAAGCACAACCAAACACGCTATGTTTTCCAGTCGCTTCCGCTGTATCAACAAATGTACGTAACGTCACACCATCGAACGCAAAGGCCTTTGCCATATAGTAGGATGACGAATCCGATTTTATCCATAATGCTCCCGCACCTGTAAATCCAGCTATCGTCACCTCTTCGTTATAAATGCCAGCCGTAATGATAATTTCGTAAAGATGATTTACAACTTGCGGTACGCTGTTCACAGCCTTTTGAATCGTCTTAAATGCTGTCGCTGTTGTTTTTCCGTCATTTGCGTCATTTCCTGTTGAGGCATTTACATAGAGCTTAAGCGGCTCTGTTGTTTTCAAGGAATCAATAAGCGCTTTGTCTGCTCCACTCAAAAAACCATTCGCTCCGTTCGCAACTGCTAATGCGTGTGCATTCCCGCCGCTGCCAATATGAGCACCTAACGTTGCGTCAATTATGTCCATGTTTCCGTTTGCGTCGGCAATGTTGTAATTTTCAGAACCAAGCGGCTTTTTCAAGTTAAAATTAGGTGTGAAATTAGGCATCAAGAACCTCCCTATTCATGGAAGCGCAGTCGCACGTAATTGGTCGTGTGTGCGACTGGACAATTGGTCATGTGTATACGATCGTAATTGATCATATTGGTTATAAAGAAAAGCGTATACTATCGCTAGATGCGCGGGCTTTATCTCCTCGACAGCAATTCGAACATCATCCATATTTGAAGGGATACCAACCACGCTACGGAACGTTACTTTGATTTCGCTATTTACAAACTCAACGTCAACGCCCCCATCAGTCCAACTATCAATAACAAGCTTAATCATGGCAGCATCGACTTTTCCAGTGCCCCGCATTTTGGATTTGATGACAGATCGCCGTTCCGATAGTGGTTTGTTTAAATCAGTCGGAATGCCCAACTCGCGTTCGAAGATCGAAAGCGCCCAAGTCGCTGAATCGACAGACAACTGTAATTGTAAATCGCCTGTCGCGTCCTCGCGCTTATTTATCTGATCCGCGTCAGCGTCAAATATGGCTTTGTACACTCCTGATTTACTCATAAACCCCTGAAGACGCCCCCGAAGACGTTTTAGCAGATCAGTGCCGGTTGTACTCAAATTATGGTCACCGTCCCTGTAACAGCGACTTCCTCATTGCCGATTGTAATCCCTGTTGTTCCTCCATTAACCGTCAGACCACTATAGTCTTGTGCGCCTTCGCTGTTAAGGATCGCTGCTCCAATACGTGCATAACTCACAACGGATTCTACAAAGGCGATTCCCTTGAGGTATGTCGTTATCGAGTCTACGATGTTGGATGTAACCTGAGCCAGTGTGTACCCGGACTTAATAGATACGGTCGCCGCGACGTTAATGTTAACACCTGTAGCGCTGACTATCGTAGCATATGCGCCGATTGGGGCAACGCCATTTCCAAGCCCCGTTACTCCCGGATCGATATAGTTCTGTGCGGCTGTCACAACGGCGTTTGAAGCTGGCTTTTTGTCGCTGCCGATGATCACCACCTTGACTGTGTTTGCGCCGTTCCAAAGCGGTACAACGCGGGCATCTCCAACGCCAGAAACCTCTTTAGCCCATTGTTTGTAATGGGCTACATTCCCGCTTGTGGCAGGTGTGCGTATTCGTTCGTAGTACCGCTTTAGCAAATCTGCATCGGACTCCGTATCGAATCCGTCCTGTGTTGGATTCTGATTGTTTACGGCTGTAAATCCTGATATAGTCACGGGAAAAAGCGTTATCGTATTAGCTGGTACATTACCGCTGCTACCCGGAACAACGGCTTCGACACTTATTGTGCCGCTGTTCGTTACCGACTTTGTTTCCGTCGACCGGAACCGGATTCCCCCCATAGTCTCAAAAAGATCGCCTTTCGTAATGGTACCGGTACCGGTCAGGACTACGCTCCCCTTCGAGTGGGTCGCTGCCTTGCGCTCGATCCCGGTACGCTCCCTTACGCGCTGGGCCAGCTCCACCCCGGTCAGGTTGTCGATATTGAGTTTACCCTTCACTGAATCTATAAAGATATCCATTTTTGCTAGTTGCTCCGCTACTGGGGATAGCGAGTCATAGATAAAGCTTCCAACGGACCGATCATATGAAGATGGGACCAACGCTAGCAGGGCCGATAAAATCTCATCCTTGGTTGCCACCTTCGACTCCCTCCAGCTCTTTCAAGATCACGTCAAACAATCGGTCAGGAGATTCATTGTACTTCTCGACAATCTTTCGCGTTACCATACGCTGTATTTCACCGTTTTTAATTGGTGCCGGGAATAAGTGTCCATACGCCTCAGAATATTTATTTTGCCCCCGCAGCGCTGCCGAATGAATCCCGGAGATTACAGTGCGGCTGACTTCTTCCACAATCGGCTCTACAACATCTACAAACAACGTCATAACGTCCTCTTGCGTTAACCTGATCTTGATTAGCTCCGCCAATTTGTCATCCGGCATCAAACAGTCACCGCCCCATCTGTTTCTCCGTATATACTTCCTACTCTGAAATTGATAGTCAGGCGCGCGCCACTCTGTGAAAATGAGAAGCTATCGACCAGAGTGATAGCGTCGTTTTGAAGAAGTGCCGCACGAATCATACGTTCATACTCGGCACGAGAGAAGTCTTGGTGAAAGCTTCTGCCGATCAATGTGTGGTGTTCGCTGCCGTATGTCGTCCCCTTGTAAATGAGTGTGCCCGCGACTGTACGCAATGCCTTTTGAATCCATACTTTCAAATACTCAATGCCCGTAAGTTTGACAAGTTTTCCGTCTATAAGGCGGAAATCACCAGTGGTAAAGTCCCAATCGAATGTTGCATGCACTGCCTCGCTGGTCGTACTTTCAATCACTTCATCAGCAGTGAATTGCAGATTAGCTATCTGCGGCAATGACATGACATCACCCCACCTTCCAAAGAACGTACCAAATTTTCAAATATTCATCCGGCGAGATAACAACCTTATCCCCAACAGCGAATGACAGTTTCCATGGTATTGTTTCCTCCACCATACTGCCGTTCGTGTTCATATAACGGTTCGGGATTTGGTACCCAGTCGTGTATACCTCCGGCAGAACAAGTTTGTCCTCGGTCAAGATGACATTCTCTCCCCACTGAATTTTTAGTGGGTTCAATTCCACAACCTCGCCTGTTCGCAGCGCTACACTGGGCGGGTTTTGGTTTGCTTTATTCATTTCCACCAACTTACGCGCTAATTTATCGATAGCATCCATGACGCGCCTCCTATTTTACGTCTTCCGGGAGAACCAATTCGATCTGCATCATATGGAGTTGTTTTGTTACTTCGTGCTTCGCGGTCATGATCATATATCGTCCTTTCATGCCCGTGATAGGCTCCGTCACATCGAGCAACCTTCCAGCCTTAAAATCAACGTCTCCCAGCAACGTAAGTGAGTTTGTTTCTTGAACACGATTCAAGCGCTCAAGCAGTATACGAGCGACTTCACGGGCTTTAGCTGCGTCTTCGGCGTCGATTTTGTATACTGACTCCAAAAGACCGTATTTTCGAATTGATTTCTCGTCTTGATTCATTGCCACGACTTCATATTTTGGTTTGTCTTTGTCCTTGCTGTCACGCTCGATCATGATTTTTACGCGGTTTTTCATCTCTTCTATAGATCTTTTCCGGGACGCGGAGAGCGGATTCGAAAATACGTCGTACAGTTCAACATTCCCTGCCAGTTGGAACGTGCCTGTGATTACTAGTTCTTCCATATCCTCGAAATATATTTTTCCTTCGCGCAGCTCAACATTGTACCGTTTACCACTACGTTTCTCATGCAGTTTGTAAATTTCATCAATGATTTCTGCTGGGCTTTTTTCAATATACAACTCTTCAATCAGCGTTCCCATTTCTGGAATAGCGCCGATCTGCATACCGAAGTCGTTTAGAATGCGCCTGATCGCTTGGGATGCGGGTATTTTGTTGAACTGATATACGGATTTCGACTTCCCCAGATACCAAGCATAGTCATATACAGAATACTTTATCGCTTCCCGATTGGATCGGCTCTCCGTAACGATGACTCCACGGTTCACCTCTTTGCTGCCCTCGTATAAAATAACAACGTCGCCGATATCACATGGATTTTCCGCAAAATACCGGGTATCGTTCCAAATGATCCCGAATTCCATTGCCGACATCATCGAAAGATTGGAATCCCACGTGATCGAGTCAACGATGGGTGTGATATCGTAGGAAACGTCACCCGCGTTTTTAATTAGGATTAGTTTGAACAAGCAAAATCACCGCCTATTCGTGTCAACAAAAGCGAATTCTTTCATGGTCATCGTATACCCAATATCTCCGTCTTTCTTCACGTTCCACTCTAACGAGTCCAGAGTTACAGCAATGTTCAAATTCTGTTTTCCGGACGAATCCGTGATAACAAGCCGGAGTGGTATCCGCTTTTCTCGCCAGCGTTCGATTGTGTCAATGTAGTCCATGCCCCACATTTCCCGGCTCTGCAAAAAAGGATAGTCATGCCCCTTGATCGGAAAAAAACTGGAGAACGAAACCTCTCGAAGTTGGCGGAGGCCGATTCGGTTCAAGGATTGTTGCAACCCAGTGACTTCTTCGCTACCGAATGTACTTTTTACGTTGTATTCGGATGGCGGTACCGGAAGCTGCATTACCTCTTCGTTGTTATTGATGGAAATAAACACCTGAATCATTAGGAAGACCCCCAAGCGTGACGTTCCACCCTAGCGAAAAGGGAGTCGGCTATCTCCAAAGCTGTCATGTCTTTCAGCTTGGCTTTTGTGTTTTCCTTCGTGGAATCCGTATTCACATCAGTTGCCGCTGTGTTAGCGTTTAGTGCACCTATTAATTCGTCTGTCTTCTGATCTGCTTGTGCTTGCTTCTCAGACTCTTTTTTGTTTTGCTCTGCCTCCGCCTTCTTTCGTTGCGCCATGATATCATCTTGACTGAATTTACCACCTTGGAAATTAGCCTGCGGGAGAATGTTCATATCTTCGCGCCATTTTGGAGCCTGCGCGTTTGCTTTCGCTGCTGCTATAGAGATTTGTGGTACAACGTCAGGTATATCCTCCCACCGTACTGGCTTCTCGTCAGCTTTAGCACCTCCGAAATTAACCCTGTCCAGTCCTTTGAACTCAACGGTTCCAATTCCAAGGTTGATGCCAGCCTTTCCGGCTAGGTTTTTGGCTTCGGTAATCAATGTGTTGATCCCGCCAACTGTACCTTTTATCATGTCTTCCAGGATTCCGATGAATGAGTTTGCCCCCGCTTCTGCAAAGCCTACGAGCGCGTTCCATACGCTTTTCCCGGCTTCCTTCACCTTCTCCCAAGAAAAGATAAAGGCCTTTGCAACGTTGTTTGCTGCGGTTATGAATGCGGTAATCCCTGCCTGCTCAGCTTCAACAAGCGCGTTCCACATGACAATCCCGGCGTATTTGATCGAATCCCAGACATATACATATACTTTGAGCACGGTGTTCACGAAGGTGAAATACTTGTTCGCTGCCCATTCTGCAGCGTCTACAAGGACATTCCACACTTCCATTCCCTTGAGCTTGACAAGTTCCCAGTTCGCTATTAAGTAGGTCCCGGCCGCAATGACCAAGCCTATTGCAAACGATATCCAGCCTAATGGCGTCATCTTCAAAGCGGTGCTCCACGCCCATGTCGCCGCCGTAACAGCTAACGTCGCTGCTTTTGATACAACAAGAGCAAGAGTGAATGCGCCGAGTGCGGCAGCGATTCCATAAACGAACGGGCCGATGAATGACCAGTTGTTTTTTATAGTATCCGCCACAGAAGAAATGCCCTGAACTAGCACGGCAAGTTGTGGTGCTAATCCTTGGTTGATCGGCGCCAGCACATCTGTAATGATTGCCCTACCTATATCCGAAAGTATGCTTGTGACTGTCTTTGGCTGATTCGTATCTATGTCCTGCATAGTTTGGTTTAAACGGGAAAATCCAGTATCAATATTAGAGAGTGCGGCCACAGCCACAGACTCAAGGTCTTCCCACTTGGTTCCGAACAATTGGACGCCGACGGTGTTTTTTAAGAGTGGATCTTGGATGCCCCCTAACGCCGTCATTACTTTTTGAAATGCAGCTTTCGCCGCTTCTCCTCCTGCTGCAAACTCTTTGTCGATACCCTCCATACGTATCGTTTTAAACGCTTCGGTTGTCGTCTTAGATCCGTCTTTTGTTTTGATTACGAATTCCTTGATTGCGTCGGCCACCATATCCGTATTCCGCGCTCCGGATTTAAGACCCGAGTTAAGTACGGAAAGCATCTCTTCGGCACTCAGGCCAATAGCCTTGAAATGTGGCGTGTACTCATTGAGCGTATCAAGAAAGTCACCGGACTTATTTAGCCCCTTTTGAAAACCTTGAGCAATTAGGTTTTGTGCCTCAGTTGACGACACCCCAAGGTTTTTCATGAGTTTAGATGATGCGTCGATGGTTTCTTTCACATCTTCGCCGAACGTTTTTTGAAGGAGCAGAGCATTCTTTGTTGCATCTTTGAGTGCCGCTCCCGTAAATCCTGTCGCTTGTGATACCCTAATAACCGCAGCAGCAGCGGACTCCATGTTTTCCGTCAAACGGCTGTCCTTGAACAACTGGTTAGTTACATCTTGCAATCCGGCTAATTCAGCTCCAGTGGCTCCAGTAGCGTTCTTTAATTTCGCGCTCGCCTCCGTAGCCTCGTCTCCAAATTTCACCATCGCTGCCCCAGCGGCGGCTATGCCGACTGCGGCAGCAGCCCATGCCGCATTTGCGATGCCTTTCAATTCCTGCAAGTTGTTCTTGTACGCTACCACGCCGCCATTAATTTTATTCAGAGTATTGGTCACGCCGTCGCGCAACACCATTGTTTTGGATATGTCTTTTGCTCCCAATATTCACCACCTCTTTTCTGAATAGAAAAAAGAGCCTCTTTTTACAAGAGACTCTTTGTCATTATTTGAAGCAACCTGTTACCAATGCTTTATACACCTTATCGTCGATTTCAAGCAAACTACGCTTCCCGTCTTTGAATTGAATCGCTACGATATGCGTCCTATTGTTTCTTCCAGTCATGCCACCAATAACTGCAGCAAAAGGCCCTAATAACAAGCCTCCTGCCGCCGCTCTACCAACTGTACTCAGCGCTCCCTTTTGTGTGGATTCGTCAAGTACTTCGTATGATTCTACGGTGTCACTAGTTAAATCCATAGGTCGCTTCAAAAAACCCATACTCATACTTGCAACATTGCTGACCGAAACCAAGACTTTACCTTTGTAATCTCCCGCAATCACCCTGTTCGATGCCATGTCAAAGCTCCTTTATTTAGTTTTATACCCCTTTCTCCATAGGCATCATAAATCCTTCTTTTTCCAAGGAAATTATTTCACACTCCACTTCCGGGCCTCCTCATCAAAATGAACGGCCATAGAACACATCATAAAACGTTTCGTCGTAAAATCCAGATTAAGTAAGTATTCTATAGCGAATCCGCGCTGTACGTAGTGGTGCAAAAAGTACAGGTCAGAGTCGCTTTCGATTAGTTTTTTAGTTCTTCGTCAACCTTTTTAACACCGCTCGCGTATCCTGCTAGTTGTAATGCATGGCCGGATACAGCACTGATTTCGCCTGGACGGAAAATGTACCCAACAATATCCGTCGGCTCTACGCATCCGAATTCCATTTGGAGCGTGGTGTCCTTCAAATTTGGTTCTACCACGCAATGATAAGTAATATGAATGTCTGCCATATCGGACTTTTCGCCTTGTGCCATCTCGATAGCTTCGAGGGCAAGATCGCGACTAGGCTCCTGAATGACGATTTCCGCATCAAGCGATTCGACATACAGTTTCTGTCTGCGCTTCGATTTATTTTTGAGCGCCTCTTTTTGTTCAAGCAGCTGTTGAATAGTCAATTGTTTTCCCATGGGTATTCCTCCTATTTATCGGGGTGTAATAGTATCCATCATTTCATAGTCACTGAATGCAAATGGAACCTCTTCGCTGCCAAGGGTCTTTTGCTCAAATTTCAGCAAAAGCATCTCGTTTACGGTGACGTCGTGCAACGCCACGCGTTCCGTACCGAATGCGTCCGGGTCTGCCACCTTACCAACCAATTCAAGCCGCGGGTATGTGCCGTTGCGAATACCGTCAGCCATAATTCGCTGTACGCGTGAGTATACCTTTTTAATCGTCATACTGCCTTCCCCGGCCCACCCCGTTGCTTTCTTGAACGTTGCACCTTCTCCGGCAAAGTTTACATCCTCATAATTAATTGTTGCCTTGGCCTCAAAGCTATCTACCTCAGCCCACAGTTCTCCATTCACCCACAATCGTCCATATGTGCCATTGATAACTCGTCTCGGATCAGGTCTTGCCATGTCTTCGCCCCCTTTCTACCTAAACAGAAATTGCCATCGTTAAGTCCTCGACGGCATCTAAGAACTTGAGATTTCCGGACAGAAACACCTTCGACTGGAAACTCATTTCCTTCACTTTTTGGTCGTCCCATGTGCTCGTGTCGGTGCCGATTCCCTGCCATGCCAGCCGCTGTGCGTTGATGTCAACGCCCACAGAGTTGTTTGCTGACGGGTCTAATACATCCCCCTCAAGTCCCTTTAAGTAGGCATTTACGGCAGCGATAAGCAGCGATTGATTGTCGTAGCTATTAACCACCTTGCCTACGTAATCATTTTCAAACGTTCGCGTAATGTCTTCTTGGATAAGGTCGTGACCCTCAATGACCTTGATTTTTTTCCAATCGGCACCTTTCGAGGTTGTGGTCGTCGTCAGGCTGTTTACACCGCGGGCAATTTTGATTTTTTCGCCATCATTAATCAAAATCAACTTCCCTGCGTCAACATCGGCATCAGGAGTTGCACTTTCCGTGATACCGGAAACTTCCGACAGAACGTAGTATGTTGCGCTCCGATTGAGTGCAAGCCCGGCGAGAATTCCGGCGATGCGCGCCGTATATTGAGAGGCTGAATATGTGTTCGATTCGACTTTGATCCCGCTAGTGGCAAAATTAATAACCCCTTCATGATCCGCGGATGCTTCTGGCAACACGGCTTTGAAGGTCTTCTTATTTGCATCGCGCCATGTCTTTACTTGTGTTGATATTGCCGTCACATCTGCAGTGGCAATCCCCGGAATCGCAAGATAGTTCCACTTTTTTACAGAGAGCCTTGTTAGTGCCGCGTTGTAGTTTGTCGCTGCAGTAGCAAGACGTTCAACAATGACTTTAGAAGGTACACCGAGAAATGCATCTTTGATATATCTGAGATTATCTGCTGTCCAGTCACTCGACTGTACATCGGAAACAGATGTGTATTCTTTAGTATCAAAGGTGCCGGTGCTATCCTTCAAAATGAGAGCTACAACCCCGCGCTGACTTCTTTGGATAGCAGATACAGCCAGCGAGGAGAATGTGATATTTATTGTCGGCAGTGGCAAACTGAATCCCTCCTACAATTTACTCATAATTTTGTGAAATTCTTCTTCCAAGATGCTCGTCCATTGGTTGTTGATCTCTGCCGCTGCTTTGTCGAATACAAAATACCCCTTTTGGAATCCATGTTCTTTCCCGTTCTTATCTACGATCCTATGCCCTTTTTCAATCAGATGAGCATGCGGTGCTCTGCTATATACTCGGATTTTGTATTCTCCGCTTGAGGCATCAACCCATACCTTACCTCGTTTAATGGACCGGAAATAATTTCCTTTTTTCTTCTTGACGCTCGTTCTTGCGCGTCTGGCAACAATGGCGCGGGCCTTTGTGCCAGAACGCCGCATGAGCGCCTTGGCTTCTTTGGGAAATAATTTTTGAAGATCGGATAATTCACGGGAGAATGCCTCTATTTTTTTCAGCCCTTGAATATCGAAGTCACCCATTGTATCCCAACTCCTGCATTTTTTCTCCAGTCTCTTCCGGGGCAGCGTCATCGAAATATGCGAAACGGAAATCGTAGTGAAGGACCCTGTCCATAACAAACGTCTCTGCTTCATCAATTGTAATCGTGCGGCCGAGAACAGAGAAATTTAGTCCGAACATTTTCTCCAACCTATCCTGTACATCGTATACCTCTTCCTTGAATTCATTCCGATCTGTTGGAAAAAAGAGAATCCGGCATGTCATATCACGTTGGAGGGTGAACTGAAACGTCTCGCTTGCATCAGTATCGATCTCAACAAAAAAAGAAGGGCGTTCAAATCCTTCTTCAACATCGCTGCTTTGAATTGATATGTCCGGGAATTCAGCAGAAATCCGCTCATTTACAGCCTTGTTCAATTGCGCACGGGTCAGCCTTGCCACTATGGAACCACCCTCTCCGTATGCAAAGTGAGAGTTTCGTGACGGTTGTACGGATCTTCGATATACCTGATATCGTATCGTTGTCCTGCAATCATCAGGAACATGTCCGGCCTGATTCCTTCCCGGTATCGAATTGTGACCTTGGCATTGTTTGTAGTTTCGATAACCCGACCGGACACATTCGCGGTGCCCCCGCCTACAAACTCAACTTGTGCAGGTAACGTGAATAACCTCTCCTTGCGAGGAGATTTTTCGCTCATGCTGTTTTTTACGGTAGTGTTATACCAAATTTCAACCGAATCCCGCAGTCTCGATAACCCGGTTTGTACCAAACTCAACGGCTGACAAATAAGCTCGATTTCTCGTTCATCTTCCCCGGTATGTGTTCGAATAATTTCGTAATCCATGCCGTTGTACGATAGGCGAGGCTCGTTTGCATATTCGTATGTCCAAACGACAAACGCTACTTCGGGACGTAGGCCATTCGCAAAAGCCGGGTAAAATTCGGATCGGTTTATAGACTTTCGATCCGCTAAAATACTGCGTCGTGTGCCTTCAGACACCATGTCCGTATCCGATCCAGTGACATAGGTCAATGGGATAAGTTGTATAGGGTATTTCCGCCGCCTGCTCATGTCATGTCACCGTAGATTTGATCGCTATTTGGGCTAAAAGCACATGGAATACGGGTGAGAATGCTACGTCTCCGCCTTTCAGGTTCCAAAGGTCGGTTACCCCCACTACAAGGCAGCCAATGGCAAGATCGCTGTTCAACATCGAATCCGATACCCCAGCATTTTTCATATACACTTTAACGGCACGCAGCTTCTGAGTGAGTACATTATCAAGTGACGCGTTGTCCAAGGAGATATCTAGTCCTTTTTTGCACTCTATAAGAAGCTCCGCGTCTGTCATGATTCGGCCTCCGCTTTCTTCTGCGTCTTCGGCGTTGCGGAGGCTTCAGTCCTGGCTAAAAGACCTCCAGCAATTAGACGCTCCACGTATTCACTATCTTCGTACGTTTCCCCTACTTTATACGCTCTTTGTGTGTATGGATCAAAAAATGCTTTAATTACCTGTAACATATAATCACCATCCTATGACTGTGTTAGCGGGAGTCTTAGCTCCCGCCGTCTACGATTTCTTAACTCTGACAAAACCTTTATGCATTGTCACGTTTCCGCCAGCCCAAACAGAACCGCGGTATGCGATTTGTCCCGATTTGAATTTGTAGTCTCGGGATTCCTCTACCGTAATTTGTGAGAATACAGGCAATTCATATGCGGCCGGGAAGCCGTATGCCATACAATGAGTGCCAGAAGCTGTTCCTGCTGCCGACATTTGCGGCGCAGCCGAGTTAAGGAGGAACGGCACCTTGTACGAACGAGAAGCAGAAATAGTGCCGACGTTACCATCCAATGTGATCTCGTATAGTTTTTCGCCCGTAGTGCTTCTGATCGCAGCGAAGGCAGCGAGGTCGTTTTTGTTCAAGACCAAGAAAGCGCCACCTTCCACGTCTTCCGGTCCGCCATAACCAAACACGATACGATCCAGCGTATCCGCGTCAATAGCCGCAATGCTGATATCCGTAGCCGTCGGAATGACTTTTGCTGGGGCATTGAAGATACCTGTCAAGGAGTTTGCGCCACCGGATCCCACCAAAATTTGACGCGTGATTTTTTTTCGCAATGCTCTACCAATGCTCATTGCAACACGAGATTGGTAATCGATGTTAGGGAGCTTCTTTGTTTCGTCCGTAATCTCCGAGTAGGCCGTGATCTTTGCTTTATTAAGAGTGACATAATCAAAAGCCGGGTCCGCATCTGCATAGTTCCCATCCTCCAGTGTGTAGTCGCCTTCGCCGTCGGAAACCTCAAATCCCGCAGTGTAACTTTCTCCGCCGATCAGCGGTACCGCGTTGACAACATCAATCAGAGAAGAGATTTCATTGAATTTCGGAGCCAAATCAGGCTTATATTTCTTCTCGGTAACCAGTGTTCCGCCACCGACCGTAACCGCACGGAACTCGGGGAACTCGTCTACCGTAAACGTGACAGCGCGCCCTTCTTTTAAGTAAGCACCTCGTTCTTCGTACCTCTCGTTCAATTCCTTTTCGCGCTGAGCTTCGTTATTGTGGTCCCCATAGGCAAAACTTCCTAGTGGACGGAATTTTCCGTTAGGCATGCTGCGGAATTCGTCGCCTTCATGCGCTTCCTGACCTCGTGTTTCCGGCTCCTCTTGGTTTTTACCACGGTCTTCTGTCGCCTCGGCTTCAGCTATCAAACTACGCAATTCAGAAATTTCATCGTTTAATTCCGAAAGCTCAATGTTAATCGACCTCAATTCCGCGACATCCTCCGATGCAGCCGCACGCTGGGATAGTGAGGATTTCCGAGTTTCCTTCTTAGCTAACATGTCCTTCAATTTTTTGATATCCATAAGTTCCACCTTAACCTTTCGCTAGTATTTGAGCTTTAAATTTTAAAATTTCCAACTCTCGCTGCTCGTTATTGGAGTTATCCAACCCCTTAGACCTTGCGTTGTCCAACGCAAGCCGGGCATTATCCAATGCCGTTTTGTCGCGAGCCTGTATATCAGTTCCGGTATATGCCGGAAACGTAACAGCGCTAGTTTCTATTACTCTTTTAATTTTTTGTATGCGTCTCGTAGGCATATCAGAGTCGAGGTTCTCCCACTTTTCTTCTTGGATATAAAAAATAAAAGACATTCCTTGAATGTCTCCTCTACCTACAGCGCTATGCAATGCTCTCGACTCGGTATTGTTCTCTGTATCCAATTTTGCCTTGATGAACAATCCCTTAGTATCAACTGATAGTTGTAATGTTGAATTTGCGTTGTTTCTACGGCTACGTGCTAAAGGAATCTTTTTCAAGTCATGATTGATACTGAATAAAACGTCATCAAAATTACAGCCATCGAACGCCCCTCGTTCTATCACTTCAAAAAACCAACCACCTATGTTGGTTTTTTGGTCAAATACCGCCGCGTGACCTTCGATGGTTTTTTCGTCTGCATCAGCACGGATATCTGGCATTTCGAAACTTCGTGCTATAGGATACACGCTGCCCTCTGCCTTCTCAGGTCTGTTCGGCATTTGGTTTTCCACCTTTCATCTGGTATTGATTGATGATTGATTTGTCAATGTAGTTCAGTGATTGCGTCACGCGCTCGCCCCCCTCAACTGGCGGATAACCCAAAAGAGCAAGCTTCTGATTGTCCTGCAGCAATCCTTGCTCGCCAGCAATCTTAAGCAATTCAAGCTTCGACTTCATGCTCATGTACTGCATATCCCGCTGATAAAAAACGATCTCGTTTCCGACTGATAGCTCTCGATCTGTGAACAACGTTCGACTAAAAGCCTGTCCGAATCCTACGACAATCGGCTCCAAAACCCGCTCGTAGAAAGCTTGGTATTGTTCGTCTGTGTAATCCCCGGAAAGAATCGCAAGAGACACGCCATACCATCGTAGGATACGGCTTTCAATTAGAGCCAAAGTATCTTTATCTAGCAGCTTCGGATCAGGCTTTAGGTCGATGTATTCTCCTTTTAGGTCTAGCGGTAGAATCCCAGATTCTGAACTTCGGATAGCTTGCTCAAATCTCTTCCGCTCTGCTTGTTGCCCTGCGTCGTCCATCATGGTATTTATTTTTAAGATTCCGCGTATTAGAAGGCTTGTTTGAACAGCTCTATCCACGCCTTTCACAACGTTGTGGTCAATCTCCAGCATTTTCAGCAGGGCCTCGTTGTCTGGCTGTCCTGTCCTCCCTCCGCCCATAATGTCGTTTACCGAAAACTTCTTCCGTAAATGAATCACGTCTGCATAGGGGAGTGTGTAGCTATCGCCAGCACGGAACTGCATTCGAACGAACAATTTCCCGTTCTCGTCCTCTATAAACTCAACTTGCGTCGGCTGCAGGGGATAGAATCCTGTGTAAATCCGGCGCATGCCACTAGCTTCTTTCACTAATTCAAACATTGGATATACAAAGGCGTTATAATTCAAAAAAAGTAGCCAAGTTACCTTTTCAAGAAAGTCTCTCGTTGTCATCAATGGGTTCGGCGCATATTTGAATAGGCGATTAATATCACTAGCCGGTATAGTTTGCATTCCGCCGTTGTCTGTTCGGATGTGTTTCGGTTGAAGTTTCGAGATTTCCGTCGCGATACAATCTACAGCCATTTGAACGAGGTCGCTTGCATATATGTTTTCGCCAAACTGGGAAAAAACGGGCAGTTCGCCGTTCATCATTTTCACGTAGCGCGCCGCACCATTTGGTGCCTTCCTGAATTTCTTAAAAACATCCCACAGAGCCAAAACAATCACCCCCTATCTGAGCAGATTAGTAAATTCTGTCCGGTGCTTTATATACATGGCGTAGGCTATGATCTTTGTCACCGCGCCGTCTATCCGCAGGTTTTGCAACCCCTGCGTTTTTACCGGCATGACACGGCCCAAATTATCAACCTTAATCCCTGTGTTCCCGAGGCACCATTTGTCAATTGGATTCCCGTCATACACAACGAGGCTGCTTTTCAAGTCTGCCTCCAGCAGCTTCATAGGGTTGCTTAGGCCCCAGTCCATACCCACGGTTTCCGTATCAAATCCGTATCCGTCAAGTTCTTTCATCAGGTATTTGGCATTCCACTTGTCCAGCCCGATCTTGAATACGCGTATACCCAATTCCTTGTATAGTTTCACGTACCAAGCGGTGATCATGGAATAGTCGTTCTCGTTGCCTGGACAAATCTCAACCAGCCCCTGTTTCGCCCAATCGAGATAATTTTTTCGATCCTCTTTGCTTCCCTGCTCTACTTTCGACTCCGGGATGAAGTACTTTGTCAAGAAGTACTTTTTGAGGTCATTCTTCCGCATAAGCATCGCCTTCGCACAACATAAGTCCGTCGTTTCGGACAAGTCTACAGCGCCGAGCGCAACGTGATCGCGAAACTCTTCGACGTTGAAAACTACGTCGCTTTCGTACTCGTTCTGTGTCAACCATGCCGCCGCATTGTTTGTCTTCCAGTTGAAGTCCTTTGCTAACATAAAAATCCGCTCACCCTTGTCTAACTGGGCTTTGCGGATTTGGTCTTTCAGGTATTTGACTTTCTTGATATTCCCCAAGCTTGGGTTTGATTTTTGCCAGCTGCGTTCATCCTGCCATATCTCGTTCTCGCTGTCCTGCGTATAGAGCCATGAAAGAAGCGTAGCATCCTCCAGTTCACCAGCGAGGACTGCACGTGCGTATTTTAGCTCGTTGTCCAAATATCCGTCGTTCACGAATCCTTCGGTTGTAATGTTGACGAACCACGGCTCGTCTTTTGTGGATTGCGACTGATCGATGGACTTCGCAATGACGTTGGTTTCCATCTCGTTTGACTCGTCAAGGATCGCACCATCAATGTTCCGGCCCTCCTTGTTCCGCGTCCGATCCGAGAGCTTGAATATGCGTGACTTGTTCTTGAGATTGTATATCCCTTTCAGGTTCTTATGTGTTCGCTTCCCTTTCGGGTCAAACATTTCCCGGACGTTATTCACTTCCTCGAACACAATTGACGCTTGCGCATCGTCGTTTGAGGAGCATACTATGTCAGTTCCTCCAGCGCCACACATAAACTCCGTGAATGCAAGCGCGCTTGACAATGTGGAATTGTGAGTGACCGTCATGCGTTTACCTGCTAGGTATAGGTGTTTAGGCGAATCTACGGAGATACATTTTGTTGGAACACTTGGTACCTCGGCTATGTTTATTATGCTTTTGTTTGGACTTTTGTTTTGCGTTTTAGCCGTCCAGATAACCGGCACATAATACCGTCTGCAAATAAAATCCTCTGCGATAGATTTTGTCGTAATGTCGAAGTAATCATGATGTCCGCTACGCTCCCGTTCAGTCGTTACATACCAGATATGGTCCGCATCTGAAATGATTTTTTCGCCATCCTCAAACGTAATCTCATAGCAGTTATGTCCGACAAACACATCTGACGTAGCCACGACTAGCACCGGTCGTCCACACGCGTCGTAAACGGTATCGCCAACTTGTATCTGGCCCATCGTTTTCCATCCGTGAGGTGTTGGGATGGGGGTATCCAACGCTAGGGCCTTCCCGTTCTTTCGACTGACTAGCAAGATCGCCTTTTTAAAACGCCGCAGATAAGGTTTATTCGGTTTTTCACCGTAGTAAGCCTCGTATCCTTCATTCGTCCACTTGAATGAGTAGAACGCCTCGATAAACGCCTTCTGCCACAATTCCAAAATGAACGGCATGCCATAAAACGGGGACTTCGTATGCCGACAAAAGCGCTCAATGAACTCGATACGGAATTCGGCATCTTTGGTATCGTAAATATATGCCGGGTTATCAAGGT
The DNA here is from genome assembly GCF_018998565.1 of Paenibacillus oleatilyticus. Classification (GTDB taxonomy): domain Bacteria; phylum Bacillota; class Bacilli; order Paenibacillales; family NBRC-103111; genus Paenibacillus_G; species Paenibacillus_G oleatilyticus. The sequence continues at coordinate 22,186 of NZ_JAHNZO010000038.1, forward strand.
CTGCAATGAGCGCGTCTAGCTGCATAATCAAGTCCCGCCCGGCCACAATCTCGCCGCTCTTAATCTTGCTATGGTATTCGACAAGATAGGACATGTTACATCACGTCATTTCCGCTCGTTCATGAATTTATCAAAATCGTCATCATCCTCAACAGTATTTTTTTGCAGAATACCATTTAGGGTCTTGATGACTACTGCGTAGCTGTTAACGTTTTTTAGGTACTGTAGCGCCCCCTCAACAGGCTTTTGGATAGCGGCATTCTGTGGGTGAACCTTCACCATTCCTGTCTGCCCCAAAACTTCGCGAAGAGCTTTGTTTTCGACACACAGAAAGGCAGCATCCTCCATAAGCCCCTGAATCAGTTTAGCTTTGTTTTCTTCTACATCAGCGAAAAGTTCGCTCAACTTCGCCAACTCTTGGGCATACAACTCAGCCTTGTCCATTTTTCTCAGCCTTTCGATCTGATTTCAAATTTTTAGGTTCCTGTGAAAAAAGGGGAGGGAGAGCGGTTATCGCGCCTAGCCGCCCCTTTCTGGCCCCGGGGGGTGAGGTTGTTGTCCTCACTTCTCCGTAACAGACTGGTAGTCAGAATCCAGGCGCAAAATAAGTCTCACAGTATCGTAGTCTATCTTTACCCCGTCGTCGTTCGCTCGCCTAATGATGTACCCTATCCTTGTATCATCTTTATGTTTTGCTTCTTTCCATCCTTTTGGTGGGGTTTGTATTTTAACCATGGCTTGATCAGCGCACCTTTCTGGCTTGAATTCTCGTAAAGGAACAATCTCGCCGGAACATTTTGGGCAGTACATTCCATCTTTCAGTTGTTGTGTCATCATGGTCCAGTCACAGTATAGGCATCCATACTCCATTATGCTACTCGCTTTTGTCTTGGTAGATTGGTTGATTGGTGCGGCTAGTTCAACCAAATCATAAGTTGTAACCGACATAGAATCGATTCCCAACCCAAGGAGATACTCCAACATCGTTTGAGCTTCCTCTACGATAACTCTCTTGATATCCATTCGTTTCAATTCATTTGGTGTGATTACCTTAACATTAGAGAATTTTAATCGTTTAGCCACTCCTTCAAGGAATCGTTTCATGTTGTTATCTCTTGTCAGTATAGGAATACTTGTTGCATCTGCCCTTTCGAGTACCCTTGTTGTTTTCCCACTATTTCGTTCGCCAGCGTAAACAGCCGGGTAGAAATCTTTAGGGTCCATGTTTTCATTCATCAAATTATCACTCCCTATATTCATCGAACCATTTGCTAATGTACCCTTCATATTCTTTCTGCCGGTGACGCAGCGATTCATCCATGCTCAATCGTTCAAGGCATTCAGCTTGTGTAGCTTCACAATAGATCATCTCAGCCCCGAGGTCGTTTGCTAAACGCTCGCGCCGTACCTTATCGGCGTACCCACCAATTACCCACGCATTCAACCATTTTCCATGTCGGGTCTTAACGTGATCGAGAAGTGCGTTATGGATGCCTATTACGTTTTGAAATAGATTGTCTGGCTTGTCGTACCTTGGAAGCCCGGAAACTGCTGTATATATTGCATCCATGTCAACGATGATATCTCCACGCTTCATGCTCTGGTGAACGATATCCATATGTCCGGCTAGTGGAGGACCGTATACTAAATACACCTGCTTACGGGCGCTGCTGTGGTAACCAAATCGCTGATGCTCCTTATTATGGCAATCCCAGCATGTCAGGCTAACTTTATCCGGGTTTAATGCTATTGCCACGTCATGCACATTTTCCGGCGTCAATTCCGTCTCGTGGTGACCAATTATATCCGACGTTTTCGCTATTATGCGTCCGCACTCCTCGCACTTATTTCCTCGTTCTGCAATAAGTCCCAGCCTGAAACCTCGCCATTTCCGAGAAGCGTAGAATGTTTGGAGAATGCTGTGACTTGCCATCAGAACACCTTCATTTCCGTGGCCTTAATGTCGGCTCTCATTTTGTCCAATTTCAATTTCTCCTCCTCAGTCATATAAGGAAGATATCGTTCGAGCTTTTCCAAAGCCCTCATTTTGTCGTGAAGCTTCACGGACACTCCTTCTCTGGTCTTCTTGACTTCGCTAATGACGGTGCTATCTATTTCATCAGCATTTTTTAGAGCTACATAATTGAACTTTTCGGTGATAGGTTCACCATTTTCGTTCAGAAGGACTTTCCCCTCATCATCCCGCAGCGGAATGTCATGTAGACCAAATTCCATTACATCCGAGATATCGGCAAAAGCAATCTTCATTAGCTCCGCAATAACCCGTTGGACCTCAAGTCCGAGTTCACCCGTTACTATTTCTTTGTATCTTTGAATTTCTTCCTGTATTTCAGGTTTTCTCAGGATTTCCCAACCTATGGAGTAGGCCGTCTTCTTGCTATAGCCCACAGCGATTGCAGCTCGGGTAGCATTAAAGTCTCTAAGATATTCCAAAACAAAAAGCCGACGCTTTTCCGTAAGATCGATTTCTCTCTCCGGTTTTGGAGACGGCTTTTCACGTTCTGTATTTAATTTGGAACGTTCCATATTCTCAGAGCGCTCCGCTTCTTTTTTTGGAACGTTCCGTTCCGTATTTCTGACATGGTCAAACTCTTTGATTAATACCTCACGAGGTTTATCTCCTTGGTAAGGACCAACATATCCGCGCTTTTCCATTTCATCAATTAACCGCGCAGATCTTGTATAGCCAATCCTCATCCTTCTCTGCAGTAGTGATGTGGATGCTTGCTGTAATTCGACAACTATTCGAACGGCGTCTACAAATAATTCATCTTGCTCTCTGTATTCACCGGCGTTTTCCAGATCGTCCCGTTCCGTATTCCCGTCTGAACGCTCCGCTTCTTCCGCTATACAGACTAATCGTTTGTCCCACTCATCCTTTGCTTTCCATCCCCTGACAGTTCCGTCAGATATGCCGAGTTGACGTGCGATCTCGACTGGATTTATCTGTCCATTGCTATCTTTCCATATTTCGAACGCTTGATCGCGCTTTGGATCGCGTTTCCTTGGCATCTACAAATGTCACCACCTCCAGTTATTGTGTTGGTTCTTGATCTATCGAATGAAGGCGGCTGTCAAGAAAACACCTGTCCAAACCAGGGCGCTTATTACCACCCCATTAAATATGCCTCTTGCTGCGCTCAGTTTATCGTTCATGATTTCACCGACCCCTACGCTTTATTGCATGCAACCAAGAGCTTGCCCGGCGGATCTTTGATCCCCTTTTTCCTCACGCGGCTCACCCTCCCCTTCGCCATCGATGCGTGATAATTACCCAGCACAAAAAGAGCCGCATTTCTGCGACCCTATGTGCAACCCAATTTTTATTTTTCGTATCCTCGTTCCTTCGGCAGCAACCCGGCCATAGCCGGACCACTGAACAAGGAATGAACATATTATTTTGAGTCGTTTGTCAGAGCAAGGCATCTGAACCTCCGATTAACTTACGGATACCGCGCCTACTTTTTTCTCTGGCTACTTTGTCCTTAGACGTTTCGCACGACTTATGAAGTTGTCAAGGTACAGTATCGTCTGGAGTTGGGTTTTTGTTCCCGTCTCCATGGATATACTGTACCTGACATTTAACCCTCAAAAGTCCCGAAAAAGTACCACTTTACCGCCAGCCTAATTTTTCAGCAATTTTAAATATGATTTCATCTCTCCAACGAATAGCAGTTGTCCGCCCTACATTTAACTCCATTGCTATGCCGTCCCATGTTAGAAGCTGTGGGCGAGTCCAAAACAGCATTTTTATTAGTGCCTGTTTCTCGGGTGGAAGTTGTTCAACTACATTTTCAATCGCTTCTGTGATTCGCTCCATCTGTTCAACCGTGCGATGCATAATTATAAGAGTCGCGGTACGTTCGCCATGCGCTTGCAGCAGCTCGTTTTTGAGCTTTACAATTTCTTTTCTTGTATCGTTGTATGCATAGAGTTCAGATTCGATATGATGAAAGGTGCCTTTCCTGATTTTAGGTTGCGTCAAACGTCTTCACCTCTATTTCAAATGGACAATTTGTCTTTTTGTAAGGTATCAAGATAGAACTCGCAAAATACTAATTTACAATAAAGGAAAACACTGTTAATATAATATTGTAGTAAATTATTCCATTTAAAGGAGATGATTTACATTGAAGAAAATGGTTATCAACGGCTTGTTGGCCCTTTCGCTTACGGCCGGGATTGTAGCTTCTCCTATCGGAGATTCTACTGTGCAGGCGCAGACAACAAACGGTGTTCAGTCAACACAAGCACAAGTACAGCCATCCGGGTATTATCGCTCTATTTGGTTTGAACATGATGATTTAAGGTATAATGATGGGTGGTTTACAGCGCGAGATAAATTAACAGTTACTAGCAACACAAACTACACACTTCAAGTTAAGCAATACACCTATTTCAATGACAATTCAAGCATTGATAATGTAGAATATTGGGTACTTAATGAAACACCTGGCGGCTCGGGTAATTATGGTTTCAGACTGAAAGGAAACGGAAAACATGTAAGAAACTTCACGCTACCACCGGGAAACTACAAAGTCGAATACAGAAGTAACCATAAGACCCCTGTCGAGATTAGAGGCGACCTCTTCCCCTCATAATCCTTGCCGTTCCCCCACTAACCATGTGGGGGAGTCGTCATTTACACTAATCCCCTCACCCTTTCTCTTGGGATACCTCTCCTCGCGCCCACCTTGCGAAGCTGTGAAGAGACAAGGTTTCAGTAGTGCCTTTATAACGTCCTGATACCTGAAGGAATAAGATTCGTTTTCCTTCGCGACCATCAAAAATTTCAGTAACCTTTCTTGCTGAATATGACCGAGGTCCTTGCTTTCCATTGTGGTAGGTCTTGCCTACTTCGATTTCATTTGGACTCATGTCTCGCTTCCTCCGCTCTCCCCGAATCTATCCCTCAAAAGGCTTAAATTCAATTCCGACCAACTTGCAAAGCTCTTCAATTGCAGCATCATATCCGTGGTGAAGTGAGACGATGCGCTCTCCATATTGCTCACGTTGATAGTACAAATCTTCAATGAGTTTTTTGATCTTTTCTTCCATGTTCATTTACCTCCGTCCTTTACAATCAATTAACTATCCCTAGTACATTCAGATTGTTATACTATCCTTGAACCACTGTAAACCCGACATATCTAGCGGTTCGGCGCCTTTGCTTTGGCCCCGATTAAAATCCGAATCAGCAGTCTAGCTAACTGCTCCCTTTGGTCGAGGTTTAATTACAGTGGTTTGTTCATTTACCTCCGCTCTCTGGCTCGATATTCTCTGGATTGAATGCATCGGTTACCCAGATTACGCCCCATGGATGAGCGAAATTATGAGTCACCTTGATCCGGCGCCCAGATTTTGAATACCCTGCAAATCGTGCGTCGTGGAGCTTGCGCTTTTTGTGCCTTACCAGTTGGCCCTCATAGTATTGTTGGTTCATCCATATACACCGCCTATTCCCATTTATTTTGATGCATGAACAGCCTTTTTTACCGTTGTGAGAAAACCAGAAGACATTGATTTAACGTCGACTTTTGAGTAGCAAGAAGGTCGTTCCATGCTATCGCAAAGTGGTATCCGTATCTCCATGGCACACTGTTCAAACACTTTGTACGTTCCCGTTTTCTTTCCGCACATTACGCAAGGACGTCTTTCGGTTGAAGAACTATGCCATACTTTCATGCCATTCACCGCCTATTCCTTGTATTTCTGTATTCATCACTAAATTTCATCAATTTCATTAACTTCATATTCGTCCACTTCAATTTCGTCCAATTTCGCGGTGTCTCGCCATTTGCTAGCTTGGTCCAAAAGTGCAGTTCGGTCGTGTTCAGTCATCGCATCGAACTCTTCTTCCGTCATGTCTATCTCTGCCTCAAATTCAACTGTTAACCATACCGTTCCCGTTACTTTAATCACTCTGTTTCTCCTCCTTCAGGATCGTTCGTTCATTTCCTTAATGTAATCTTCCGTTTGGCAATCCGCACAATCTTTATACTTAAGCCCGTGTTTGCAGCTATACTGCAAGGCGTGGTAAAATCCATGATGCTTTTCTGTATTGCAACAGTGTTCTTTCCCATTGAATTTTCGAGTGCCATTAGCTCCATAATCAGGTCCGCATACTGGACAAATTATCATGCTGATCCCCTCCTATTCAGTTTCTTGTGATGCCTTGATACGGACCAAGGCGTCAGCAGCCATATGAGCAAGTGCTATAGAGGAACGTTCACCTTGTGATATTTCTTTCAGGGTTTCGACTGCCACTGCAAGTTTGGGGGATAACCGGCACATCTCACGTTCATGATGCAAAGAGACTCTCTGCTCTTCTTCTAGCTTGATTTTGGTTGATTTTAGCTCATCGACAACAGCAGATAGAGATTCTTTTAAAACCGAACTCTGCTCCCCCAGCGCCTCCATCTCAGCTTTCAGGTTGTCGTATGCCTTCCATGCTTCTGCGGCACTGGCTTCGGCCCGATCCGCTCGCTCCCGGTGCTTGTGGAGAGCCTTACAAGCTGCTTCGTATGCATCAGGTGTTGGGTACTGCTGGAGAGCTTCGCGTTTCCACTTTTCAAGATCCACAGACTGCTGCTGGACGATTTCCGTTAGCTTCTGGAGCCATGTGGTGGCCCTAGCGATTAGAACCCTCTTCCACAGCCCTGGCGGAGTTACTTCTCTAGCCGCTTGGACCTCTTCCAGCAGCTCCGTGATCTGTTCTGGAGTGTATTTCATGGCTTTTCACCTTCACCTACAATAACTTTGATGCATGCTATGGCGGCATCGCTTGAGTGCCAGTAGCCGATTTCCCTTCTTACGTCGTTCAACATTTTTTGCAGCGCTTCGTATTTCATCAGCAATTCCACATACTGCCCGTTTGTATAGTTCCGTCCTTCTGGACCGTGGTCGTCTCGTTCTTTGGTGAGGCGTTCGATCTCAGCAAGCAGTTTTAAAACGGTTCCGCGTACGTATTCTTCGGAGTATTCGACAGGTTGCACGCGGCCTTCCTCGTCTACTGGATGCGTCCGAAACTCTTTTCTCAACTCCGCAAGCTGTTTGTCGTTGAAGTACATGCTCATCCCTGTTCCCCTCCGTCTTCCAAAATAGCAAGAATCCTGTTATATGCTTCTTTCGTTGTAGGGTATGGACCATGCATCCGTTCATGGATCACTACGATAAACTCTTCTTTGGTTTTGATTACGCCGATACCGTCAATTACTGAGATATCCATCTATTCCCCTCCTCTCAAGGCTAGGAGAGCAGCCTTACATATGGCTTCGGGGGCTGTGTCAGCAAAGATAGCAGGGGAGTTAGGAACTCCATATTTTCCAAATGCACAGCGAATGCTTCCTTTTGACATCCCGCATTCGATAACTCCCCAGTAAGATTCGTTCATCTTCTCCATCACTTCCCATGCTGCGGATATATCGGTGGAAGGCGAGTAGTCAATCCTTGGTTCACCATCTTGGTCAAGGTAGTATTCTTTGCGGATCAGGGTTCCAACACTTCTCGCCGGGACATATTTGAACTCCATAATTTCTGTTGCAACGAGTAAATCCAATTGGTAGGGCTTCATATCCCGTATCTGTTGTTCTGTATAGGTCATTGGCTTTTGGCCTCCTCTAATAGATGTGGATGCTCGTGGATGTTGCCGATGACTTCCGCCATGTCGATATCTTCCCAGAAGGTTTCAAGGTCGACGGACTCGCGACCTGTCACATCGAATTTCGCTTCATCTGCGTGCCACTCAATTACGCCCGTACTGAGTTCGTACCCACTTTGTGATCTAGTGCAGGGGTCCGGAAATTGAATGATATCTCCTTCATAAATCTCCTGCCCGTTCGGGTATTCCTTGGTTCGCTTGCTGTCTCGTAGGCCAGTCCACTCGTCGCGCCCCTGTAATTCCCACTCGAATCCTAGACTTTGTCGCAATGAGGTGTAGAAATCCTTGGAACCCTCAATTTGTTCCATACTCAAAACAAGTGAGCATGTTTCCCCAATGTGATTTTTGAACCGATAGCGAAACTTGTATTCTCTCATCCGTTCCATTCCTCCCTATTGTGGGGAGAAGGCTTATTTACCTTCTCCGGTATCAAATTCATTCACACAATCCATACTGGCTGGAGCAAACAGGCACATTGTCAAACTCTATTGCCTTGATCAAGTCATATTGCTTGCCGCCATATGCTGTTTTCGACCATTCCACTTCATCATAGATGCCGTTCCCATGACCATTTGCCGTCGGAAATAAGGTTGCCGCTTGTCGCTTGGAGGCCATTTTAACGAGGCGTTCCCATTCTGCTACGCGAGCCACTTCCTCCGGGAACCTGCGGGCAATTTCGAACAATTCTGCTTTTCCGCAGTTTACGCATGGAAGGCACCCCACTCGGCCCATGCCGAGCTTGTATAACGGATTCGGCTCGATCCCATGCTTTCGATGCATGGCAAATACTTCTTCTACCGTCCAGCGCAGGATCGGCCTATATATCCTGTAGCCTTCCGGTGTATCTTCCCAGTCTGGAAGCTTGGCACGAGCTGCGCTCTCTTCCGCCCGTACACCTTGCCACGATATGGGAAGCATGCCTTCTTCAAGCATTGGGCAATATACTTGTTCCCACGCCGGTCGAACCTTTAATTCGATTGTACAAAATCGATTTTTTGTACCGGGAAAGCGCCCTTTCCATAAGCAGAGGTCCAGAAACGGAATACCGGTCGGATACAAGACAGAAAGGGCCGTTTCAACGACTTGCGCAGCTTCCCGATCCGTCATGCCCTTTTGCATTGGGAGCCATGCCCATTCGTTCCAAGTTAAGCCCTGCTGCTCTCGGTTCTCCGGTTCCCAATCCGGTGCCGAATGCTCAGGCTCCTCTTCATCCGTATACCAATGCCCGTTTACATCGATTGTAAGCTTGCGAGGCCACTGCTCCTGAACGTACAGCCGCTTTCGGGCTATTTGTGCCGTGAAATCAGCTTTGATATGCCTGACTGGACCGAGTTTCTTTTCAAGATACTCCATATATTCATAGGTCAGAGGATGCTCATGGCCTGTGTCGCAGAACACTGGCATCAATTTGACGCCACGTTCCAGCCCGAGCAACCACATCGCTGTGCTGTCTTTTCCGCCCGAGACAGTGGCGACCTCTACTCTATTGCTCATCCCGTATCATCCTCTCCTTGGGGAGCCGAAACTCCCCGATATATTCTTGATTCGGCCTCCGCTTCGCTAAGCGGTTTCGGTCGTCTCGATGGCCTTCGGCAAAGAACTAATTAGTTTCTCAAAGTCGTAAAAGCTCTTGTTCACTCTGTTTTCCATGTTTTTGATTGGCAAAATGATGAATTTCCCATCACATAAGAACGCTGGAGAATGAGGACCATCAGCAAAAATCGGTTCGTCGACAGCGTCATATAAGAGGCTGATGTATTTGTCTTGAATGAATAAGCTAAACCCAGAAAACTGGGTCCATCTGTAGCGCAAATGTTTATCCGCATAGATGAATGGGGTAACCTTACCTTCGATAATTGACTTATTTGCAAACTGCTTTTCGAGCGTCTCGGCTATTTTGCTGGCTCGATTTTCCGTAACATCGCCATATTTCATGATCAAAGTCATGCCTTCATCGGGAGACTTATCAAAATGACTTTCAAGACATTCGAGCAATTCCCAACCTTCTGTGGTTTCATCCGCATCTTCTTTATCCACTACAAAGGCTAAGCACCTGTTAGTGATATAATGCTTGCCGCCATGTAATGACCACGCCCAAAAGCTGTCCTCTTCTTTGATTAAATGGTCCACTTGTTCAACGTCTATTTTTTCTAACATCCGTTTCATCTCCTTTATCCCTTATGAGGGGCCCCGATGTAGTCCTCAATGGCCGTCTGATTCCTGTCCTCGAATGGACCCGTGTCCTCCATACGAATTTCAAAAAGCTTCTTCAGCAGCTCCGTCGGCTTTTCGTGTGCTACGAGCTGGTCGATGATTCGAGCTTGCTTCTTCGTCAAAGCTTGCCCGTGCCAGTTCGTAACGATCTTAACGAGGCATTTTGCGATGTGTTCACGTTCTTGCTGTTTCGCCGCCGCCGCCCGTTCGGCCTCAATACGTTTGTGATGCTCCGCCCAATCTTGTTCGTCATACCAGAAATACGGCCCGTATCGCCGTTCCCATTCTTCGATCCAGCGTTGGAGCTCCGATTCGTCCGTTTGGATTCGATCATGACACTCTCCGCTGAGCCGCATACCGTTTGTTTTCACTCCGCGTCCGCTTCGACCACGGGGCATGACGTGATGGGTGGTTTCTCCTGGCCGTCCGCAGCCGCATTGACAAAGGCCGTCGGACTCGGCAATTAATTCTTTAACAACCTTCGAAGGAAATTCATTCCGATCCGCTGCCGACGGACGGCTGTGATGGTGTAAAAATAGATTTTGTTTCCATTCTGGAAGGGGCTTCTTTTCCTTTTTTCGCTGAAGGCTATTGAATGATTTTTTCACTTTCGGTTTACGTTCTGGTTTTGGAATTATCACATCCCATACCCCCTAAAGCTTTTGGCCTCCTAGATACACCAAATTTTATTTACGACGGGCAACCAATCTACTGGAACAAGGCCTGACTTCACTACCTCGGCGTGTACGTCCAATGCTTCCAGTGATATACTTTTGCAGCCTCGAACCCCATCTTCCCGGCGGTCCCAGAAAGTTTTGAATGTTGGATACGGAAGCAGGTAGATCGTGTTTACTTGCACTAATTCAATGAGTACAAAGGCAATGCCGCCCAATAAATGACACTTCGCAAGATATTCAACTTGATGATCGGAAATGTTATCTAGGTCAAACCTTGGCGCTTTCTTCACTTGCTTTGCTTCGAAAACCACTGATCTGCCACCGCTCAACGTACCGTCAAAATCAACTGTAGACGGTTTTTCGTAGAATCCCGACAACTTACCTTTTACGTTTTTAACTACACGTACCGGAGTCGGACGCTTATTTACGATTGCCAATCCTTCAGTTTCATAAGCGCTATTGCTGCGCTCTATAAGTGCTTCAAAATCCATTCCTCTGTTGGCATGTGTCAAGCCCTCATTCTCCTTCCCCAAGCCCCTCCAGGACGCTTAGTAATAGCTCCGAGTCGACTACGATCCATTGCTAATATAGCTACCTCGTCGGGGTCGCGATTAAATGCTACTGCGATATCCGCGATGCTTAACCCATCTGCCCAAGCCCGATCAAATTCTATTACCTCAGCTTCTTGCCAATCGAAATCCAAATCTTCGCAAGCGATATAAACGCTCATTTCATCCCACCTTCTTGGCTCCAGCCAATAACCGAGCTTTGGCCGGGATGATAATCAGGATGATCCTCTGGCAACTCCGGTACCGAGCATAAAGGACAAGGCAAGACACTTAATACCCATTGTTTGGTGCTGGTCAATATAACCCGGCGTTCGTCGCACAATTTGCATGTTTTTTCTCTTTGGACGTTCATGTTTCATCCCTTTCGATACGCATGAAACGATGATCGAATACTTTCACAGGGTCCAACCCTTGCTCGCGTTCTTCCCTCGTCAATCGGAACCAAACAAGCCGATCTTGCTTCATATCGCTTGGGTGTTTGCATCGATCAATCATCCTACCGGCAAAGCTTCGATCTAGGCTCATGAGTTCCGCAGGTGACCACTCCGTACTGAAGACTGTCGGCAAATCAAGCTGGCTACGGTGATTTATGATGTCCCACGAAGCATCGGCTTCCCAATCAGCTATATCGCGATTACCGTTCTTGTCTCGTTTTTTCGTTTTAAACAAATCGTCCCAAAGCAGCACGCCCCGGAATTCCCTTAATCGCTGATATAGACCCCCGTCTTCGAATCCGTTATTTTTGATCCGGTTAAACTCTTCCCTGTGCTGGAAGTACAATACCGGCACCTTTCGGGAAAGCAGAGCATTTCCAATCGCAAAAATCAAGGTCGTTTTTCCTGCGCCCGGTTCGCCACATAAAAGCAGGCCGTTTTCCTTGGTTCGCTTTTTATCGCGAATTCTGGAGAAGTAATCTTTGACTGCCAATTCGACGTACTGTTTGCTCGTTCTAAGAGCTGTGGCGAACAAGTGGTGTTTACCCTCTGTCTTGTAATCACCGAAGCTTAGGCGCTGAAATTCTTCTGCAATTCCGCTGCTTTTCAGCCTTTTTTTTGCTGCCTTCCATTCTGTGCATTCGCAAACGACATCTACCCACTGTTCTTGTGGAATGTCTTGGTATCCAATGACAGCGTTATTTGGACCATGGATCGGGCGGCGAACTACAGCTTGTTTTCCTGTGTCGGGGTCGATAACAGGAATCAGTTTCGATTGCGGCTCATCCTTGCATTTTTCACATTCGTATTGCTTAATGGCCGATACCGAAGCTATCGAATTGTTCCTCGGTGATCCTTCTGCCGCCCGTCTTGCTCGTGCCTTTGCCTCCTCCAGCCATTTGATGAATTTGGTCCCCTTGATAGCTTCCCCCAGGCTTTCCAATGCCGTCACCGCCCTTCCTCTCAAGGTTCATCTTCATTGCCAATTCGGTGAATTTGCTCCGCAGTTTAGATGCGCTAAGTATATTGGTTTGCCAAAATTCATGTGCAGTTGCCCAATCAATAACGTCCCGAATTAACTCCTTCTTCACGTCATCCAGCTCAAGCAGCTTCCTGCAATCATCTGCCCACGCTTGGAGATTAGCTCGTTTTACTAGGTGCCCGACTCCTGAAACTTCCGCGTGCTCCATGATTTTTTGATGCAAATATACAGCCATTCTGTAAGGGGTCGAATCCTCGGCATACGTTTTTTTGTGCCGAGTCCTGATGTTATTTTTTTCTTCTTGTTCTTTTTCTTCTTCTTTTTCTTCTTCTTTTTCTTCTTCTTTTTCTTCCCCCGAGTCTATGGGCACGGTATTGATACCGTATCCATACCGTTTACATAGGTCATGAAAATGGTCTATAAACCCTTTGTGTTTGACGGATTCAAGCTCTCTTACAATGCACGCTTTTACCTTGGGACTATTAATGAAATTGTATTTCAACCAGTTAGGGAGCATTAGTTCTTGAGTTTCCTCGCAGTAAATTATCTTTCGGTAATTTATGAATCGATCGAGCAACTTATCTACGGTATCCCGGTTGTATCCGGTCTCCATTTCGATCACTCTTTTTGGAAGCTCATAAATTCCGCACTGCGTTGTCTTACTGTTTGTCATAAGGTAAATGTAGAAGTACTTTTCCTCCGGTGTTAAGCCGAGAACAAAACCATCTTGCCAAAAACTGGTTTGCACTTGTCTGTAGGTAGCCAAATTTATCACCTCACCGGATCATATACATACCTTCTGCCTTGCCAAAGGATCACACTGGGTACTTCCTTGTGCTTCTTCAGCACTTCAACCTCTGATAGACTTGCCTCCCCGATGAGCTTTATTGCTCTGGCAGAGCCATAAATCCGTTCTACCAATCCTCGCGCCTCAAGGATATCCAAATATCTATGCACATTTGAGGTTGATCTTAAGCCGACTGCATACGCAATTTCACGCACGGTCGGAGAGAAGCCCTTTTCCTTGTAATGTCTTGCGATGAAATCAATAATGGCTTGATGCTTACCCAAAACATTCACCCTTTCGTCGTTTAATTAATGCCCATTAAATGAGCTATTGTTTTACACAGAGGGGCCTTATTCTTTTCATTGATATCTGCAGGAAGCTGAATGTTATATTCAGCAGCCAATGCCCTCATATCCGACTCTTCCAGCGCCATTAGCTCATCGAATGTAGATGGCCTGGTAACCGTCTTAATAGGCTCGACATGATCCGGCAGCTTGTGGAGTATATCCGCTACCTCGCCCGCCTCGGCTTTGGTCAAATTTGCCGGGTCATTTGCAATCCTGCCCTCGGTTTGCGCCTGATAGTATGACCGCAGTTTTGTTTCCAGTTTGAAGCCCTTGATCTTTCCTAAGGAAACCAACTGCTCATAATCAAGTTGGTCTACAAGATCGTCCTTCATCCTGCTTGCTTGACGTTTTTTGCGAGGTTGCATATGCTCGCCCAGCTCCGCGCCAGATACAAAGTCATCATCCAAAATACCAAGGTACGCGTCAGCTCCGACGCCAAGGATCGACGTGGACCGCTTAAGCCCCTTAGACAGCATCCCCTTGCGTGCTGATCCCTTTTCAATGGATTCATGGTCCGTCGGGATTGGCGGCACCGAATGGACTGTTACCCATTCCCATTGATTAGTTTCTTCTGAAAGCCGCCGGTAGCCTATCAGCAACTCAATATCGCCGCTATAGACGTACTTGGTGCGGCTATTGGACGTTATCCCTTCTTCCACTGCCTCATTCGTAACTTTCCACGTCCAGTTCGTTGGACCGAAAACATAATTCATGCGGTCGACATGGGCCTGATAGGAATATCCTGTTGAATCATAGCTCCTGCCGATGTCCGCACCTCTGGCCCTTTGAATTGATCCTTCATCAAGTGGCATCCGCAGCAGAGGCATGAGCTTATCTACATCAGCTGGAGAAAAAGGAGCTACAAGGGGTATTGTGACGCCAAACTCCTGTGCTGCTGCTTGCATTCGTTTATAGTCTTCAATCATGCGTTCCGCAGAATTAATTTTCATTCACAAGCCCTCCATATTTAGTTATAATGGGGGCAAGAGCACCGATTTAGCGGATCGATGCCTTGCCAAAAGTCTAGCGATATTTCTTTGGAAGCCAGCCTTAGCGGGGCTGGTTTTTCCCTGTTGTTCCCACGATCTTCAATTCCCCATCACCATCCAAACCAAGTAAGCAATGCCGCAATACGCTATTCCAAAAAGCGGAAAGGCGACAAATACTATCAAGAAATCTTCAAGCGTTGCCTCTTTCAAGAGTTCCTTGATCTCTGTCAGCGACAAATTGTTCGCCCTCCAATCCTTCAATATGATTGTGAATATCATCAATCAATGAAGGCATCCGCGGAGCTTCGTTATAAAGCCATACAGAAATATCAGCTAATACACCGGCCGGACTGCCACTTGTGATGCGTCCTAAATTTTCGACGATTTGTCGAAGCTCGTTCAGCTCCTTGCAGTTCACTGCGCCTCCCTCCGTTCAATTCCGAAATGCCGGAGTGCGCACTCTTTCTCGAAAAACATCAGCCCATTTAAATCCGTATAATAAGAATCTCCGCGATAAATCCCCTCGCCACAACCACAGGCGCAAAGATCAACAAGTTCAGCATCCTTTAGTTCGCCAGTGAATCTATCCATTAGATGTAGTCCTCTGGATGGAAATTCTGAACAAACTCTAAAGCGTCGGAAAAATCCATCCTTCGAATATGGGAGTACTTCGCAACACTGAAATGGTCCTTAAGCTTGCTCCAGATCATGCGACGGTGTCGCCCAACCATTACGTTAAATTTTTCATCCGAATCCTTAAAACGATCCTTGGTCAGTTCATTTGATTTCGTGCGCACAGCGTATTGAAGTTGAAAGCACTCGGCATCAGTCAAGGTGATGCTGTCTCGCACTTCTTGAACCATGATTTGCATTTCTTCGACTTGCTCTTGCGTTTTCTCCGCTTGCTCCTGTGCTTTCTCGGCTTTTTCAGTTACATCTGAATGCACACGCCTGATGCCTTCGATCAAGGCTCGAATAGATGCGCCTTGAGATTCAGTCATTTGCATTTGTTTTTCGACGATGGACAGAAAATCGGGTTGTTCAGCTAATGACATTCTTCTCTACCACCTTTCTGGCATTTATGGCTGGTCTTAATTGGTCAATTAAAGCTTGTAGCATGTCCAAACTTTCATTAAGACGCTTCTTTTCGCTGGAGCTTGCACTAGCTATTGCGCCAAGCATGAAAGATGTAATACCTACTTTTTGAAGAAATTGCTTTGTATGAATGCTGATTTGGATTGTATTGCTATCGGCCTCGAAACGAAGCTTTTTCATTTGAGCCTCTGCCATTTGTTCATCAAAATCGGCTGGCTGCTGGAGTTTCAGGGATTCCAGTTCTTCCTTCACGCGTTGGTACCCTGATTTAAGTTGTTCAGCCTTTAGTCGCTCGGACTCAAGATCGTCGCGCAATTTATTTTTCCAGTATTCATCACGCTGTTTAAGCCGGGACTCTGTTTCTTTTTCTTTTTGTTTAATAAATTGCGCTGTCTCTTCTTGGTGCCGTTCGACAGCGGCAGCTTGAATATCTGGAATTGCATCGCGCGGGATGGAATCACGGTACTTTTTTTCGATCTGAGCCTTTTCGTACTCGACCGCCTCGCGCATTATTCGCTCCGCCTCTTCCTTGGCAGTCTTGCCGATTTCATCTCCGAACGCATGATATAACTGGGTTTGTTCTTCCACCGTAAGAGAGGCCAACTTTTCAGCAAATGTCGTGCCCAGCTTTTTGGACTCAACCAGTTTTTTCAATTCCGGGATAAGATCATTAAGCTTTATTAGCCGCTGGGTTGTTTTTTCGGACTCGCCAATCGCCTCAGCAATATCCTTAATCGAACGGACATTTTGTCCATTTGTTTTTTGGTTTCCGCCGCGCTTGATTCCCCAACGTTCTTTTAATGTTGCCGCCAGCTTCGCCTTCTGGATCGCCGTTAGATGTCGCCTGTGTAAGTTGTCTTCCACAAGAAGGCGTTCCACATCTTCGACATCTTGGATGTCTTCAATAATGACCGGAACGGTTGTTAGCCCCAACTCCTTTGCCGCTCTTAAGCGTTGGTGCCCGCATATAACTTGAAAATCAGTCGTGATTCGGAGTGGATCGCGGATGCCGTTTTCTCGAACGTCGTTCAAGAAAGATTCCCAATCGTCACCAGAAAGATCATCAAAATAAAGATTGTTGCTCGGATGCGGACGAAGCTTTTCAATTGATATTCCGCTCAATTTAAAATCTCCTTTCTAAAAAGGTTTTATCTCCTAAGTTGTCGAATATTGGTAGTTGTCCAGACTTACCAATCCAACGAAAGGAGGCTCAAACATGTCAAAACGTATTTCTGCAATTTACCAATCACACTGCCCGCAATTAGAAAAACAGCATAAAATTGAAATTGAATATGAAGAATTGTTTTTTGCTGGAAGCCTTAATCCAAGCTATAAGAAAATGGGTTACAACTGTGACAGTTCAATCAATTGTAGTCACTTGGATTCCTATGGGCGATGTCCATTATTGATACAGGCTCCAAACGATCCTTTCGCATGCTAAATCCAACGCCTGTAAGGATACTCAGCCTTTGGAAAGTAGGAAACCAGTCAAGAGAACATGTCTTATCCAACGCAAACTTACAATCAATGCATGGCTTTCCAAAGTCAGCCGTTTCCTTGTTTTTTGCATCCTCATAAAAACTGAATAGGTGTTTTGAGATGCAATGCAAGTCCTTCGTGTCCAAGTTGTTGCTTGAAATCGCTGTTACCACAGCGGTTTCTTTTTTTCGTTCTTCCAAACCCCTCTCCTCCTTCCCCATCAGATTCAGATCAAGCGTTTTACTGGTCGCCAACTCTTCGACAGCCTTTTTGATTTCCTCTCGCACAATCTCCCGAATGCGCTGTTCGTCGATTTCGTTCTGCACCTCTCCCTTTAAATGCTTGTCCATTATATTCACTGATTCAGTTTACTTCGTTTGCTCATAAAGCCATTTCTCCAGAAACGCCCTCGTATCACGCACCGGGAAATACCACTTACTTCCTACTTTTCGCTTTGGAAACCTCGGATCAAAGAAGAAAGCGTCCTGAATCGTATTCCAACTCATGCAGGTTCGTTTTTTTAACTCCGCCGTATCCCAGAATACGTATTCCGCATCAATTTCTTTAACTAACTCGTCGATTTTCTCGCGACAAAGTTTCATTACTTCGTCCCTATCTACTTGGACGTTCAGCATTGGCTACCCTCAACCACCTTCCTGTAGATATGGTTCAGTTCATAAAATGGATAAATAAATTACCCATTTTGAGTAAAAAAATACAACAGATTGATTGACAGGATAAATTAAATTATCTATAATTCAAAATAGATAATTTAATTATCGCTTTATCCTGTATCGGAGCACTTAAAATAGTCGGGGAAAAGATTCTCGACCGGAACGTCAAAATAATTCGAAAGTCGGAACATCAGATCCCTGCCAGGTAAGAATGTTCCATTTTCAATCATCCGAAGATACACAGTAGAAATGCTGTTATCGCGAGCGACTTTAGCTTGAGTACCTTTTGTTTTGCGGAGTTCTTTAAATAACTCGCGCTTCTTACTCATCTCCATCACCCCCCTATCGATAATTGGATTATAACGGATAATCATTTTATCCGTCAAGGGGGTTTGGATAATTTATTTTTGAAAGGGCGTTTAAAATGGATTTTGCAGCAAAATTAATTCGCTTGCGTGAGGAGAGAGGTCTAAGTCAATACGAAGTGGCTGATCGTCTCGGAATCAAAAGGCCACGATACAATGCTTGGGAGCAAGGTTTGTCTAAACCGAGGGTTGATATGATGAATAAAATTGCTATTTTTTTTGAAGTAAGCCCTGACTATCTGTTGGGATACGAAAATGCTCCAGAATGGGCTACTCCGAGAGATGTACGTGACATCAAGAAAATTCTTGAAGAGGATCTTCCGGTAATGTTCGATGGCAAGCCCCTCGACGAAGATGCGCGTCAGCGCATTAAAGATATGCTTACTGGGTTTTTATGGGAAGCAAAAGAAATGAACAAGAAAACATATGGAAGAAAGAAGCCAAAAAACACCGACAGCGAGAAGTAAGGTGAGAGCCTGTGCAGAAAATTATTCCAAAACTGATCCGTCGATTCGGCACCAATGACCCATTTGTGATTTCTGCGGGGCTTAATATTCATATTAGATTTGCCGATCTTGGCCCAGACACCAGGGGTTTATATTTTCGCAAGCTGCGTCGCCGCTGTATTTTTATACATGAACAACTGGACGAACACTGGCAGCGTTTTGTGTGCGCGCACGAACTGGGGCACGATCGACTTCATCCCGGATTTAGTCGTTTTTGGTTAGACGAACATACTTTGTTTAATCCCGGTAAATATGAACGGCAAGCCAACAAATTTGCTGTCCACCTGCTTACTGCTAACGATCTTCTGGAAAACGAGGAATCCATCCAAACTATGCTCAGAAGGAATTGTGTACCGGAGGAAATGTATAAATTTTATTTGTAACTTTTTGGTGCTTCCCAGCCGAAAGGCTGTTTACTATATACTCGTTACCGAACATACATTCTGTTTCAGGAGGGAATAATATGGCATCTTTTCGCAGGCGCGGTTGCAAATGTGAAGGTAAGAAAAGATGTACATGCGGCGCAACATGGGAATATCGAATCGTTTATACTGACCGTCGAACCGGCAAACAAAGAGAAAAAACGAAGGGAGGATTCCCTACTAAGAAGGAGGCGCAGCTCGCAGCAGGCGAGGAAGAAAGACAAATTCAGTATTTTGGTTTTGCCGAAAACGGAAATGAATCGCTTGAAAAATTTTTCAACGAATGGTTGGAAATATATAAAAAGCCGCATGTCAAACCGATTACATATTCTGTTCAGGAGCGAAACGTCAGACTGAATATTTTACCACGATGGAAGAACTACAAACTAAAAGAGCTCACTCGCAATGAATACCAGAAATGGATCAATGAACTTCGTGATCATTATAGCGAGGGAACAGTTCGCAGAATCCACAGCATTTTTAGTACGGCTATAAATGACGCTGTTCACGAATTTAATATATTGCGAGAGAATCCTATACAAAAAATCAAAATACCTAAAGACATTGAAAAATCAGAAAAAGTATCCTTCTTCAAAAAAGAGCAATTGGACGTTTTTCTTAATGCTCTCAAAACTCCTATGAAGAACGCTAAGTACCAGCATTCCATTCAGTATTACGCTTTATTTTCTCTTCTTGCACGAACGGGATTGCGGATCGGCGAGGCCCTTGCACTGACTTGGGACGATATCGATACAACCGCTAAAACTGTTACGGTTAATAAAACACTTGTCTATCCACTAAACTCAGAACCGTATCTATCGACTCCTAAATCCAAAACCAGTGAACGAACAATTAGATTGGATGATGCAACCGTAGCACTGATGAAGCGGCACCGAATTAATCAAAAAGAAGTCGTACTCCGCTACGAAAACTATCAGGCATCCAAGGATAATTTGGTTTTTCATCAACAGGACGGTCGATGGTTGCGCACCAACGTTGTCCGTGATTATTTCAAAATAGTGTGTAAGCGAACAAATCTCCCTATATTATCCCCTCATGCTCTCCGGCATACTCATGCAGTCCATTTGTTGGAAGCTGGTGCAAATATAAAATACGTGTCCGAGAGACTTGGGCACGCGAGCGTGAAAGTCACAGCGGACACGTATTTGCATGTAACAAAGAAAATCGAAGAAGATGCTCTTAATCTCTACGAAAGGTACGTCGGAAATTAATTAATGGGCAAATCATGGGCAAATGCATCACGTATGCCCCGGAACGCTTGATATATAAGGCTTATCCGATACTGCCTTCCATTTCGAACTTGATGAGACGGTTCATCTCGACCGCATATTCCATCGGCAGTTCTTTCGTGAACGGCTCGATGAAGCCCATAACGATCATTTGCGTCGCTTCCGCTTCCGTCAAGCCGCGGCTCATCAGGTAGAACAGCTGATCCTCCGATACTTTCGAGACGGTCGCTTCGTGCTCCAGCGTAATGTTGTCGTTCATGATTTCGTTGTAAGGAATCGTATCGGACGTCGATTCGTTATCCATAATGAGCGTATCGCACTTGATGTTCGCTTTGGAACCTTCCGAGTTGCGTCCGAACGAAGCCAAGCCGCGGTACGTTACTTTGCCGCCGTGCTTGCTGATCGACTTGGATACGATCGTGGATGTCGTGTCCGGCGCCAAGTGCGTCATTTTCGCACCGGCATCCTGATGCTGGCCTTTGCCCGCAACGGCGATGGAAAGCACCATGCCTTTTGCGCCGCGGCCTTTCAGCACAACCGCAGGATATTTCATCGTCAGCTTGGAACCGATGTTGCCGTCGACCCATTCCATTGTCGCGTTTTCTTCCGCAACTGCACGCTTCGTAACCAGGTTGTAAATGTTCGGTGCCCAGTTCTGAATCGTCGTGTAGCGGACGCGGGAATCTTTGAGGCAAATGATCTCAACCACGGCGCTGTGCAGCGAGTTCGTGCTGTAGACCGGAGCCGTACAACCTTCGACATAATGCACGAAGCTGCCTTCGTCGGCGATGATGAGCGTACGCTCGAACTGCCCCATGTTTTCCGAGTTGATCCGGAAGTAAGCTTGCAGCGGAATTTCCACCTTCACGCCCTTCGGCACGTAGATGAAGCTGCCGCCGGACCATACCGCGCTGTTCAGTGCGGCGAATTTATTGTCGCTCGGCGGGATGATCGTCCCGAAATACTTCTTGAAAATTTCCGGGTGTTCTTTAAGCGCCGTGTCCGTGTCCATAAACAGCACGCCTTGCTCTTCCAGATCCTTCTGCATGCTGTGGTAGACGACTTCGGACTCGTACTGGGCGGATACGCCCGCCAGAAACTTCTGCTCCGCCTCCGGGATACCGAGCTTGTCGAACGTTTCTTTGATTTCCGTCGGCACTTCTTCCCACGTTTTCCCCTGCTTCTCGGAAGGCTTCACGTAGTATTGAATGTCGTCGAAATCCAGATCGTCCATATTGCCGCCCCAACGCGGCATTGGCATTTTCAAAAACTGTTCAAGCGACTTCAGGCGAAACTCCAGCATCCATTCCGGTTCGCCTTTCATTCTGGAAATCTCGGTCACGATTTCACGGGTCAAGCCTTTTCCGCTCTGGAACACGTTTTTGTGCTCGTCGCGAAACCCATATTTATATTCTTCCATTTCCGGCATTTTCTTTGCCATGGGTGCCATACCTCCTTATTTGTTGGTGTTCACTTGGTCGATTCCTTTGCGCAGCGCGTTCCAAGCCAATGTCGCGCACTTGATCCGGGCAGGGAATTTGTTCACACCGGACAAAGCTTCCAAATCTTCGTATTCGAATTCCACAGGCTCGCCTTTCATCAGGCCGGAAAACTTCTCGGCCATTTCCAGCGCCTCTTCCAACGTCTTGCCTTTTACGGCCTCCGTCATCATCGAAGCGGAAGAAAGGCTGATCGAACAGCCTTCGCCTACGAACTTGGCCGCCTTGACCTTGCCTTCCTCGACCTGCATTTGAAGCTGGATTTTATCGCCGCAGGTCGGGTTGTTCAGATCGATACTGACAGACTGATTCTCGAAAGTGCCGCGGTTGCGGGGGTTTTTGTAATGATCCATAATGACTCTGCGGTATAAATCATCCAATTGCATAGCCGAAGTACTCCTTTGTTTTAATAAGGGAAGCGACCAACCGGTCTACATCGGCTTCGGTATTGTACAGATAGAAGCTTGCACGGGCGGTTGCCGTGACATTCAGCCAGCGCATCAGCGGCTGGCAGCAATGGTGGCCGGCACGTACCGCGATCCCGTCGGCGTCGAGCACGGTGGCTACGTCATGCGGATGCACATCGTCCAAGTTGAACGTGATCAGCCCCGCACGATTTTGCTGTGGACCGTAAATCGTTAAGCCATCGATCTGCAGCATCCGTTCCATCGCGTAAGCCGCCAGCTGCTTCTCATGCTGCTCTATGGCATCCAAGCCGATGCTTTCGAGGAAATCGATTGCCGCTCCCAGCCCGACGGCGCCTGCGATAATCGGCGTGCCGCCTTCGAACTTCCAAGGAAGGTCTTTCCATGTGGAGTCGTACAAGCCTACATGGTCGATCATCTCGCCGCCGAATTCGATCGGCTCCATTTCCATCAGCAGCTCTTTACTGCCGTAAAGCGCGCCAATCCCGGTAGGAGCGCACATCTTGTGGCCGGATAACGCATAAAAATCGCAGCCCAGCGCCTGCACGTCCACTTTGAGGTGCGGCGTGCTTTGTGCGCCGTCCACCATCACTTTGGCGCCGTGGCGATGGGCGATTTCCGCGATTTCCTTCACCGGGTTAACAACGCCGAGCACATTGGATACGTAAACGACCGATACCATTTTGGTGCGCTCGGTAATCGTTTTTTCCACATCCGCCAGACTAATCGTTCCATCCGGCTGCAACGGGATATATTTCAAGACAGCGCCGGTCGCTTTCGCGACCTGCTGCCATGGAATGAGATTGCTGTGGTGCTCCATCGGCGTAATGACGATTTCGTCCCCTTCGCCGCATACGGCCCGCGCATAGCTGGAGGCGACCAGGTTGATCGCCGTCGTCGTCCCGCGGGTAAAAATGATTTCTTCCGTGGACGAAGCGTTGATGAAGCGGCGCACCTTCTCGCGCGCGCCCTCATAAGCGTCCGTCGCACGGGAGCCGAGCGTGTGAACGCCGCGGTGCACATTCGCATTATCAAGCTCGTAATAACGTTTGACGGCTTCGATAACCGACACCGGCTTTTGCGATGTGGCTGCCGAGTCCAGGTAAACGAGCGGATGTCCGTTCACATCCTGATGAAGAATGGGAAATTGACTGCGTATGTCCGCCGTATTCATTGTCCCAGCTTCCTTTCCACGAGAAGCTGCAGCTGTGACGCGATCTGCTCCAGTGGAATTTGAGACACCACCGGTGCCAGGAAGCCGTAAATGATCAACCGTTCGGCTTCTTCACGCGAAACGCCGCGCGACATCATATAGTATACCTGTTCTTGGTTCACTTGACCCACGCTGGCCGCATGGCCCGCCGTAACGTCGTCCTCGTCGATCAGCAGAATCGGGTTGGCGTCGCCGCGCGCTTTCGGGCTGAGCATCAGCACTTTTTCCGTTTGCTCGCCGTTCGCTTTGGTCGCGCCCTTCTCGATTTTGGTAATGCCGTTGATGATCGCCGTTGCCCCGTCGCGCATGACGGCGCGGGTAATCATCTGGCTGTCGGAGCTTTTGCCGAAGTGAACGGCCCGGGTGGACACATTCAGCTTCTGCTCGCCGGTACCGACGCAGATCACCTTCGCATCGGAGGTGGAGCCGTTGCCTTTCAAAATCGACGTCGTATCCGACATCGCGTTGCCGTAGTGCATCTCGCCGACGATCCACTCGATGCTTCCGTCGTTCTCTACGAGCGCGCGACGGTACGTCAGATCGGTAATCGATTCGTCCAAATTATGCACCGAAGCAAAGGTCACCTTCGCTCCAGGCTTGACGACGACTTCCACAACGCCGTTCTGCACCAGGCCGTTCAAGCTGCCTTCGGAAACGAAGTTGTCGACGTAAGTCACCGACGCATGCTGCTCGGCAACGATCAGGACATGCGGCGAAAAGCTCGCTTCGGCGTCGTCCGTTACGAACAGCGCTTGTACGGGGACTTCCACCTGCACATTTTTCGGAACGTACAGGAACACGCCGCCGCTCCAAAGCGCCGTATGCAGCGCCGTCAGGCGGTTTTCGTCCTTGCCTACGACAGACATAAAATATTTCTGCACCAGCTCGCCGTGGGTTTGAAGCGCTTCTTCGAGGCTCGTAAACACGACGCCCTGCTGCTTCAACGTCTCGGAGACGCTGCTGTACACGACGCCCGAGTTTTTCTGCACGATCAGATTGTCCGGGTGTCCTTGCCCGTCGTTCTGCAGCAGGCTCTTGGCCGAGGCCGGCAGCTCTTCGAGCGATGCGAGCTTGGCGCCCGCTTTATAGGTTCCGAAGGAAGCGAGGTTCCAACGGTCAATTCTTGTTTTCTCCAATGTCGGCAATTCGAGCGTTCCGGCAAGCTCCAACGCTTGCCCGCGCAGAGTCGTCATCCACTCCGGCTCTTGTCTCGCTTTGGACAGCTCTACCAAGCTTGCGCGATCGATCGGAAGAACGGTTTGTGTACTCATGGTTAATCCTCCTGTTCCCTTTCGATAGCTTAGTATTTCGGAGCCGTCGTATTCATCGGAATCTTGAATTCCTCTTCGTCCTGGCCTACCCGCTCGTCCACGATCCCAAGCTCTTCCTTAACCCAGTCATAACCTTCGTTCTCCAGACGCTGAGCCAGCTCCGGTCCGCCGGATTTCACGATGCGCCCTTGCATCATCACGTGAACGTAGTCCGGGGTAATGTAGTTCAGCAAGCGTTGGTAGTGGGTGATGATCAGGAAGCCGCGCTCTTCGGAACGCATCGCGTTCACGCCCGTCGCCACGATGCGCAGCGCGTCGATATCGAGGCCCGAGTCGATTTCGTCAAGAATAACGATGCTCGGATCCAGCATCATCATTTGCAAAATTTCGTTACGTTTCTTCTCGCCGCCGGAGAAGCCTTCGTTCAAATAGCGGTGCATGAACTCCGGGTTGATCTCCAGCTCTTTCATTTTCGCTTCCATCTGACGGATGAACTTGATCAGCGAAATTTCGCTGCCTTCCTCGCGGCGGGCATTGATTGCGCTGCGCAGGAAGTCCGCGTTCGTCACGCCGGTAATTTCGCTCGGATACTGCATGGCAAGAAACAGGCCGGCACGCGCTCTTTCGTCCGTCGCCATCTCAAGCACGTCCTCGCCGTTCAGCGTCACGCTGCCTTCCGTTACTTCGTATTTCGGGTGGCCCATGAGAGTGGACGCCAGCGTACTTTTGCCCGTTCCGTTCGGTCCCATGATCGCATGCACTTCGCCGCCCTTAATCGTCAAGCTAAGGCCTTTCAAAATCTCTTTGCCCTCGACAGTCGCTTTCAAACCGTCTATAGTAAAATGCGGTACGTTTGCCATAGTTTCGTGCCTCCGAGTTTTAATTATTATTTAATGATAATCATTACAAACTGATTATCAATGATTCTCAATAATAATATTATATCTCAATATACAAAATCAAGAAAGTCCCGTCCGCGGATTTCCCGGAACTATTTTTGTGCAAGCGCCTCCCGAATCCGGTTGGCCTCGATCGCAAAAGCTTCGTCCGTCAGCACCGGCCGGCGCGGTGCCCCATGCAGCGATTCGGGAAGCCCGATCCACGATTTGCACCCGTTGTATTCGTCCAGCACCGGAATTCGTACAGGCTCGTCCAGCGCATACACCCTCAGCAGCATGACATGCAGCGGCTTCGTCCACTTCCACTTCAGCCTTTCTTCGGCCAGCCTGTCCGTCCAAATGTGAAACGGCTTCAGCTTCGCGAGCTGTTCCTCAGTTTCGATCAGGATATCCTCGGCAAGCTCGACGTAGCATCCGATTTCCGCTTGTTTGCCGCTCCATTCGGGCGCCCGCTCGTCCACCCGCTCCGCGAACGCCGGCTTGATCAGCTCTTTGCGCTGGTGTTCATAGGTCGGATACAAATAAAAGCTTTCTGACTCCACTTGAAAATCCCGGGTTTCCTCGCGGATGCCCCCTTTGCGCATAATGAGGATTTGCTCTCCCTGCTTCAAAGCCTCGACCGCTACGGCCCATTCCTTCAACCCGACCGCCTGTCCTTGCGGTATCATCTGTTGCCTTCTCCTCCCTTCCGTAGTTTAGCCCATTCGTTTACGCTATTATAGATTTCCAGCCAAAACATTGCAATTCCGAAAGAGCATAAAAACGATCGCAAAAATCGATGCTAAAAAGGCTACATCATTCAATCCGCTGCGAGGAGAGTGAAGAGGTATGCGCGAAGGTCTGATTCCAACCGTTCTCGGTACGGCTGTCGCAGCATCCGGCGCGGCAATGCGAAACAAATTCCCGATGGCGGCCGCGGCAGTCGTCGGTTTTGGGCTCGCACACGTCGTGCTGGGAGCCATTGACTTGGTGGAGCATCGCAGAAGAACGGAGTAGTCCCCGGGCTATTGCTCCGGCAAACAAAAAGGGAAGGCGCCCAGGCCTCCCCTTTTTCACATGCAATCGTTCGCTCGATCAATTTCCGTTCTGTACATAATAATTGGAAGCCGGGATTTGCTGGTACTGCTCGTGACTCGCTTTTAAAGGATTGGCATGCAGGGCTACGGACGGATTTTCCGGCGAGGTCCACCCGAGCACGCACAGGATGGCAAAGCACGCCGCGACAAACAGCAATCTACCGAGCAGTTTCTCCATATCAAAAACCTCCAGCTCCGCGTATTTACCTTTATTGTATCTTCCAGCGTTAAGCGCATATTATCGGGGTATGAACATTTTGTAAATGACACGACCAAGACCGGGCAAAGCACCGTTCAGGAAAACGCATTTCCTCTATTCCAACGCAAACCAAATTCATTTATACTAGAGAGAATGGCAGTTTTCATATGGAAAAAGGAGGAATTCATCCCATGTCCGCATATCATCCGCTGACGGAATCGGAAGCTATCGATTATGCAAGAAATTTGCCCGACCTGTTTCAACCCGATTCCGAGCTCACGAGCCGCGAAATCGGGGACGGCAACTTGAATCTGGTGTTCCATATTTCGGAGCCATCTACCGGGAAAAGCATCATTTTGAAGCAAGCGCTCCCCTATGCCAAAGTCGTAGGCGAATCGTGGCCTCTGACCTTGGACCGCGCCCGGATCGAGAGCGAAGCGCTGATGATTCAGGAATCGCTGTGCCCTGACCTTGTCCCGCACGTATACGCTTATGAGCCGGACTTGGCACTTACGGTCATGCAGGATTTGAGCGACCATACGATCATGCGGAGAGGCTTGATCGAGCGTAACCAATACCCGCTGTTCGCCGGTCACATCGGAACGTTTCTGGCCCGTACTCTTTTTTACACGTCCGATCTCGGCATGAACCAGCAGGAGAAAAAAGAACGGGTCAAGCGGTTCATCAACCCGGAGCTGTGCAAAATTACCGAGGATTTGATTTTCGACGACCCATATACGGATTCGCCGAACAATAACGTTCCGCCTGCCATTCGCGACGCGGTAACCGCCATCTGGCAGGATACCGGGCTTCATCTGGAAGTGGCGATTCTGCGCGAGAAGTTTTTGACGCACACCCAGGCGCTGCTGCACGGCGATCTGCATACCGGCAGCATCTTCATCAAGCCGGATTCGACCAAGGTCATCGATCCGGAGTTCGCGTATTACGGACCGATGGGCTTCGATATCGGCGCGGTATTCGCCAATCTGCTGCTGAACTTTGCCGCGCAGGAAGGCTGGGGTGAAGACGAGGCTTCGCGCCAAGATTTCCGCAGCTACCTGATCGGCACGATCCGCGACGTGTGGGAGACGTTCGAGCGAGAGTTCCGGGAGCTATGGGACCAGCACGGTACCGACCGGATCGCCACAACGCCGGGCTACCAGGACTGGTACATGAGAGAAGTGCTGCGGGACACGTTCGGCTTCACCGGCAGCAAGATGGTGCGCCGCGTGCACGGTCTGGCGCAGGTGGCCGACATCAATCAAATTCAGGACGAAGCGGCCAAAGAGCGGGCCCAGCGGCTGGCGCTCGCCATCGGCACGTCGCTCATTCAATTTAACCGTCAGGCGTCTTCCATCGGAGAAATGATTGACATCGCCGAGAAGGCCGTGAAATAGATAAAGGAGAGTGCTGACACCTTGACTACGGAACAAACCAAACAAGCGGACTGGCTGCAATCGGTCCGCTGGAATTCGCTGGAGGACCGCTTGGATCTGCTCGATCAGCGGCTCCTGCCCGACGAAATCGTCTATTTGGAGCTGACGACCTCCGAGCAAGTATGGGATGCGATTAAGCAGCTCGCCGTCCGCGGCGCGCCGGCCATCGGGATCGCGGCGGCGTTCGGGGTCTACCTCGGCGTGCGGAGCTTCTCCGGGAGCCGGGATGGGCTGCTGGCGGAAGTCAACCGCCAATGCGATTACCTCGCGACGTCGCGTCCGACGGCGGTGAATTTGTTCTGGGCGCTGGACCGGATGCGAGGACGGGCCAAGGCGCTGCTCGGCGCAGCGGCACCGGAGGAAACGACGGTGGAGAGCGCGCAGCAAGCGCTGCTGGACGAGGCCCGGGCGATCCAGGCCGAGGACGAGGAAACGTGCCGCTTGATCGGCGAGCACGCGCTGTCTTTGTTCGAGGACGGCATGGGCGTCCTCACGCACTGCAACGCGGGCGGCCTTGCGACCGCCAGGTACGGGACGGCACTGGCGCCGATGTACCTGGCGCTGGAGAAAGGCATCACGCTTAAGGTGTTCGCGGACGAAACGCGGCCTGTGCTGCAGGGAGCGCGCTTGACGGCGTTCGAGCTGCAGCAGGCGGGCGTCGACGTGACGCTGATCTGCGACAACATGGCCGGCGCGGTTATGGCGAAGGGCTGGGTGCAGGCAGTCATCGTCGGTACCGACCGCGTAGCCGCCAATGGCGACGTCGCCAACAAGATCGGCACCTACAGCGTCGCCGTGCTGGCCAAGGCCCACGGCATTCCGTTCTACGTCGCGTGCCCGATGTCGACGATCGACTTGAACACGCCGACCGGGGCCGATATTCCGATCGAGGAACGGCACGAGGACGAGATTACGCAAGGGTTCGGCAAGCGCACCGCGCCGCAGGGCGTGAAGGTGTTCAACCCGGCGTTCGACGTGACGCCGAACGAGTACGTGACGGCCATTATTACGGAAAAAGGCATCGTCCGGGCTCCGTATGGGGACAATTTGCGGAAGCTGTTTACGGAATAATCGCGGCATTAACAAAAACGGCCGTTTCCTGTGCGTCTTTGCACGGGAAACGGCCGCTTTTCAGTTTAAGGAGCAAGCGAATTTGACGAACCCGGCTCTTTCATGTAAACCGGATGAATCATCTTCAAAATAAAGAGCACATCGTCCCGGTCGAACTTGCCATCTCCGGTAACGTCCGTTTGAGCGCGGATCGCCTTCGTCGCCGAATCCAAATCGCTGACGACCGGCAAAGGAGGTCTCACCCGGTCGATCAAGATGGTGTATAACGCCATATTTCCGTTCTCAGCCGTCACTTGCAGCTCGACCGGAAGCCTTTGTCCCAAGATGAGCGATTTGGCATGCAGCATGCCGCCGCTCCACTCGACGTTGGCTTGCTGATTTTTGAGCCCCAGCTGCGCCTTTGGATCGTCCGGAACGATCTGCAAGCTTACGGCGTCGGTCTCGGGACCTACGGTTAACAGATACTTATCGGGCGCAACCAGTACAAGCGGAGCCGAATTGTAGGTTATGGAACGAAGAGCCGTATTGCCGGATGGGCCGGATTGCCGGGTGACCTCCACTTGGAAGCTGCTTGTAAAGCCGCTCCCGATTTTCGCGACAACGGAAAACGATCTCGTCCGGTTCTCGATCAGATCCGATACCGTAATCGTCCGCCCGTAGACGTCGTAGGTTACTCCGGTCACCGTGGGCGGGACATAGAACGTCGCATTCGGATCGTACAGCGTAACGCCGAGCTGCACCTGAGTCACATTCCCGGGCACGCTTAGCGAGTACGTCCGGGTATCCGGTTTGTAGGTCAAGGGGGCGTTGGCGTACGAAATGCTCATCTCGTTCAAGGTGATTTCATACGGCTGCCCGTCCGTACCCGAGCCGCCCGTCAGCACGACGCCTTCCTTCAGCGCGATCACCGGCAGCACCGAACGCGTGCCGTTGTCCTCCTGATCCCGGTTATCGAACCACGCCTCGCCCTCGGCGTTGACAATCAGCGGATACGCTTTGTTCGCTTGAGCATCGTTCAGCGGATTAATCAGCCAGTGACCGGAAAGCAGCTTAGGATCTATGAGTCCTGATAATTTGGCAAACTGATCTTTGGTCAGAAGTCTGACATTCGCGTTGACGGTAAACGAACCCTTTTCCACAAGTTGATCTTTCACAAAATCGTAGGTCTTGATATCGAACGGCGAAGCGGCGATCCATCGCTTCGTTTCGCCCAGGCTGTTGTAAAAATCCTGGTTCAAATACTTGCCTACAGAGCCTTCTGCGGCCGGATCGAAGCGATAAGCCGGATTGTCGGCGTTAAATATATTGCTTTTATAGGCATTATTCCAATATAGGCTGGCAACCTGCGTCCCCGGCTTCAAAACCATGGTCCGGCTCGCAGGATCAATTATCAACCATTGCTTTCCGGCGTAGGAAACGACATCTCCAACGGACAACAACGTCAACGAATCGCCCGCGGCGGGCTGCCTCGCAATCGTAATTTCATAAGCAGCCTTGGTCCCAGTAACCGAATCGGCCACCTCGAATGTAATCCTGCTTTGTCCCACAGGCAGTTGCCCAATCAATAGCCGGTTTCCGCTATAAGACGCGGTTGCGCCGGAGGAGCCCGCTGAAACTTTTTCGACATTCATCCCGGAATGGCTCAGCACCATATCGAGGGTCACAGCGTTCATATCGCGCGGAAGACGAAGGCTATAGGCTCCCGCCCCTTCACGGTTCGCTACTTTTCGAACGGGAATTCCGTTCGTTGCGGTCAACGACTTGACGGGAGACAAATCGATTTCGATTGGGGCCGCGCTGTACTCCGGAGCCATCGTTTTCCCCGTTCCGAGCTGGCCGCGGCGGTTATCCCCCAACCCGTACAGCTTGTTTTCGCTTGTGAGCATATAGGTGGCCTTCGCTCCGCCGACAATACCGTCGACTTGCTCTCCGGAGTGTAAGCCCGAATCTTGCCCTGTACCCGTTTCGGAACCTCCGGTCCCCGGCAAAGGTACCGCAATCGGAAAGGCGGCGTTAGAGCGGTCAGGACGACCGGCTTGTCCGAAATCGTTAAGCCCCGTAACGTACAACGTGCGCGGAGCGATCTCTCCGTCCCCGCGAATGAGCAGCGTATGATCGCCGCCTGCCGCCGCGCCCCTCGCGTCTCCGATCGGATTGCCGTTTTCCGTCGTCATGCGGCTGGCATAGCTTCGATGGCCTAAAGTCGGGCCGAGCCCCAGCTGCCCATATTCGTTACTGCCCCAAACGTAGACGCTCTGCCCGTCGCCCTTGGCGACCGAATGCTCGTTCCCCGCCGAAATGCCGTAAACGTTCGTCAGCTTGTCGCCTAACGTTTCCGACCGGACGACCTCCACCGGCAAGCGCTTGTCGGTCGTCGTGTTGTCGCCGAGCTGTCCTTTGTTGTTGCGGCCCCAGGCCAGCACGGTTTTGTCTGTCGACCGGGCCAAGCTATGGTAAGCGCCTAAAGCGATCTCTTTGATCTCCGTGAGATCCCCTGCGCCCTCCTTATTTTTCACAAAAACCGGAAAACCGCTTGGCTCCTGATCCCCGCTACCCAATTGCCCGTAGGTATTGTCGCCCCACGCCGCTACTTTTCCGTCGCCGAACAGCAGGGCAGCGTGATCGTAGCCGGCAGCCACGGCCGCTACCGCTTCCGCGTCAAACGCATAGCCCGCGCCAAGCATGACATTGCCGGGAGCGGTTCTTCCGTTCATCGTCCCGTCGCCAAGCTGGTACTTGTTGTTGCTTCCCCAGGCCTTCACTCTTTTGCCCCCGTCTTCCCTTGTCAGCACCAGCGTAAACGCACTTTTGGCGCCCTCCGTCGGGTTTCCGCCGGCCGCCGCCGCCGAGGCGTTCGCGATTCCCGGAACCTGCCGCGGATACGGCTGATCGGCCCCTCCGGTATCGTAACCCAGCTGTCCGAAATCGTTCGCCCCCCATGTCCATACGGTTCCGTCCTCCCGTACGGCAACGGTATGCGAATAAGAGGATGATATGGAAACGAACATCGTATTCGACCCGTCCTGGCCGTACGCCTGACTGCGTCCCGGAAGCGGCAGCAGCAGACTGAGGCAGACGATGATTGCGAGAATCCAAAGCATTCCTTTTCTTTTGAAGCTTGCGCGAGAATAAAAGCCTGAAACGTCGACCCGGTCGACCAAATCCACTTGTACTTCACTCCTTCTGCACAAAATCACAGGGATTGCTCTATGAGGCTATTACTTTATTTTACCTTATTTTACCGCCCCTGTGGGTGAATATTGTCATAATTTTAGAAACCTGCGCCCCGATCCGCAAGAGTTCGAAAGTCTCAAAAACATGCCGCTTTAGGCCGAAAACAGTTGCGAAAACCAGGAATATTGGCTATGATGAAGAAGAAAATATTTTTCATCATTTTTAGCGGTATGAAGAAAATGATTTACAAAATCTTTGCAAAACAGGTGATCTGATGTCCGGTATTTTGCAAGCCTTACGGGAACAGCAGCACCAGATGAATCCGAAGGAACAAATTCTCGCGCAATTTATTTTGGAGCATGCCCACGAGGCCGTTCATTTGAGCATTACGGAGCTGGCCGGGCGTTCGGGAACGAGCACTGCGACGGTGTCCCGCTTTTGCCGCAGCCTGCTGTTTAAGGGCTACGGGGATTTTCGCATGAAGCTGTCCGCCGAGCTCGTCCAGCCTGTTTCGGCGAAGCCTTCCTACCAGGACATTGTCGCGGGCAACACGCTTCACAGCATCGCCCAGGCGATCGAAACGAACCATCTGCGTTCGATCTCGGATACGACGCGGCAGCTCGACCTTACGGAGGTCCAGCGGGCGGTAGATGCGCTGCACGATGCCCGGCGCATCGATCTGTACGGGATGGCGACCTCGGGGATGGTCGCGTACGATTGCCAGCAAAAGCTGGTGCGCATCGGCAAAATGGCGCAGCACTGGTCGGATTCCCACATGCAGATTACGTCGGCAACGAGCCTCGGCGAAGGCGATGTGGCGTTCGCTTTCTCCTATTCCGGCGAAACTCCCGAAACGCTTGACGCCCTCCTGTGTGCCAAGGAGCGGGGAGCCACGACGATTTCGCTGACCAAGTTCGGGGCCAACCGGATTTCGCAGCTTGCGGATATCCGGCTGTACGCCTCCTCGCTGGAGGAAGGAATGCGCCGCGGCGATATGGCTTCGCGGATCGCTCAGCTGCACGTGGTGGACATTTTGTTTACCGCGCTGCTCAGCCTGCACTTTGACGATTATGTTCCGCTTCTGGAGCAATCGTTTCAAGAAGTGAAAAAATACCGCAAAGAAAAAGGGAGATGAGCCATGAACATTTTAACTTTCCGCACACAAGAAGAATTGAACAAAGCCGGTGCCGGCATCATTACCGGACTGCTGCAAACGAATCCGAGAGCCGTGCTCGGTCTTGCGACAGGCAGCACGCCGATCGGCATTTACCGCGAGCTTGTCGCGTCGCATCGGCAAGGGCTGGTCAGCTTCGCCAAAGCGACGGCGTTCAATCTTGACGAATACGTCGGTCTCGAGCCGGGGCATCCGGCCAGTTACTATACGTTCATGCAGGAGCACCTGCTCGGTCTCGTCGACATTCCCCCGCAGCAATGCCATATTCCAAGCGGAATCGCGTCGGATCTGCAGGCGGAATGCACCCGCTACGACAGCCTGCTGGAGCAGTACGGGCAAATCGACCTGCAGTTGCTCGGTCTCGGCCATAACGGGCACATCGGCTTCAACGAGCCGGACGCTACACTCGAGGGCGGCACGCATCTCGTGGAGCTGAAAGAATCGACCCGCTCGGCGAACGCGCGGTTTTTCGATAAGCCGGAGCAGGTGCCGACACACGCCCTGACGATGGGAGTCGGCACGATTCTGAAAGCGAAAATGATTCTGCTCGTCGTCCGCGGCGCAGATAAGGCGGAAATCGTACAGCGGGCGCTGCAAGGCCCGATCACGACGGATTGCCCGGCCTCGCTGCTGCAGACGCATCCGCACGTCGTCGTATTGCTGGATTCCGAAGCAGGAGGTTTGCTAAAATGAGTCGCGAAGCATGGGACACCCTGATCATCAACGCCAAAGTCGTCACACCGGATACGGTGATCCTCGCCGGGTATGCCGCGGTCAAGGACGGTAAAATTGAAGCGCTCGGCTCGATGGCCGAGCTGAACGAAGCGCTGGCCGAAGCGGCCGGCACGAAAATCGACGCCCGCGGAAGCTGGCTGCTGCCCGGCTTCATCGACGTGCATGTGCACGGCGGCTACGGCAGCGACTTCATGGACGGAACGATCGAATCGCTTGAAAATATTACCCGCTTTCACTCCAGCCACGGGACGACCACGATGCTGGCGACCACGGTAACCGGCTCTCCCGAAGCGATCGGCCAAGTGCTGGAAAGCGTCAAGGCGTACCGGGAAAAAGGGATGCCCTACGCGCAATTGGCCGGCGTACATCTGGAAGGACCGTTCATCAGTCCGAAATGGCCCGGCGCGCAAAATCCGAACTTTATCGTCACGCCGAAGCTCGAATGGGTGAAGGAATGGACCAGCCGGTACCCGGGCTTGATTCGCCTCGTTACGCTGGCACCGGAAACCGAAGGTGCTTTGCCGGTTATTGCCTTCCTCGCCGGACAAGGCATCGTCGTCGCCTGCGGCCATACGGATTCGACCTATGCGCAGATCGGCGAAGCGGTCAAGCATGGGCTGAGCCATGCCGTGCATACGTTCAACGCGATGAAAGGGCTGCACCACCGCGAGCCCGGCGTCGTCGGCGCCGTGCTGACCGAGGACAAGATCTGCGCGGAAGTCATCGCCGACGGACATCACGTTCATCCGGCCTGCATCCGGCTGCTGACCCAAACGAAGCGCAGCGACAATCTGCTGCTGATCACCGACGCCATGTCCGCCGCGGGTCTCGGAGACGGCGATTTTGAACTCGGCGGGCTCGCTGTCGTGGTGAAGGACGGCGTCGCAAGGCTTCGCGACGGGGACAGCCTCGCAGGCAGCACGCTGACGATGATGGGCGCCTTCCGCTTTGTGGTCAACACGGTCGGAGTCAGCGTTGAGGAAGCGAGCCGGATGGCCAGCTGGAATCCGGCGAAGCAGCTCGGACTACTGGAAGAAACCGGAAGCATCGAAACCGGTAAGCAGGCGGATCTGCTGCTCGTCACGCCGGAGCTCGACCTCGAGCGCATCTGGGTCCAAGGAAGAGAATTGCACCAATAATCACGCACAAAAAACCGGCTGCTTCCGTTTTTCTTAAGCGGAACAGCCGGATTGTTTTTTTAGGAAGATCGCTTATTTCGCCATAAACTGCTGCGTCACGATGTAGAAGCGGAGCTTGTTCAAGTCTTTGGCCGAGATGCTGTAAATTTCGGCGCCGTAGCGAATTGTTTTTTCTTGGATATGGGCATACCGGACCACGACCTTCGGATGAATCGTTTCTTCGTCGCACATGATCATCGTATCGTAGACATGGTTCATTTTGACGGAGAAATCGTTAATCTCAAAGCCGAACCCGAGACGGCTAATCCGGCAAAAGCGAACCGCCATCGTACGGAAATCGTCGATCAGCGTGCCGTACGTATTCAGCTTGAAGCTCGGAAACGCCAGGTTCTCGTCGCGGTACATATCGTCCAGTACGGCATCCGGTCTTGCTTGTATATTGAAAATTTCCGAATCGGCCGGCACTAAAATCAGCTTGGATTTGGAAACCTGCAGCACGCGCATTTGCACTCTCTTCTGAAAATCAAAGCAGATGACGGATTCCCCGCCCGTAAAAGAGGACGGCTCCGTACAGGAAACCTCCATTAAATCCGAACCTTCATAGGACACTTGCCCCTTGTAAACTTTCCCCTGATGAAGCAGCTGCATGTCTTTCATACCAATCACCTCCGCTTGATATCTCTACTATAGCTCCGAATAATTATGAAAGTTTCAGTTAAATATTAGGAGATTATTAGATTCAATGTCGATTGATGTCGTTTCGTGTAACATTTAAACATTTATTAGGATATGCGGAGAGTCGTTAGCTGTGCTGCTCATGGGGATTTTTAAAGGGTATGGTGTGCCAAAAAGCCCCCCGGCTTGCGGAGGGCTCGATTCTCGCTGCTATTAATGTTCCATATGATCTTCCGGCTGGGCCGCTTTGACGGTCAAACCACCGTCGACCATCAGCAGATGGCCATTAACCTGCATCGCTTCCTCGGATGCCAGGAATACCACCGCATCCCCGATCTGGCGGGCGGTGCCGAGACGCTTCATCGGATTCGCTTCGATTTCTTTGGCCCGGATCGCATCGTCGGCCAAATAATCGGTGCACATGTCGGTGTCGACCGTGCTCGGGCCGACCGCATTGACGTTGATGTTGTATTTGCCAAGCTCGATCGCCATTCCCTTCGTCAGCATGTTCGCCGCCGCTTTGGACGATTGGTAATGCGGGATGACCGGGCTCGTGACGACGAGGCTGGCGGTCGACAAGACGTTGACGATTTTGCCGTAGCGCTTTTCGATCATGGACTTCGCCGCCAATTGTGAGCAAAGGAAGATCGATTTGACGTTTGTATTGTATGTCCGGTCCCACGTCTCCTCCGTACATTTCAAGAACGGTTCGAACGGCGCGATCCCGGCGTTGTTGACGAGAATTTCCACATCGCCCAATTGCTCCTGCACCTGCCGGAACATGTCTTCCACCTGCTGCTTGCTGCCTACGTCGGCTTGAACCACCATCGCTTTGACGCCGTGCGTTTCCGCCTGCTTCTTCACGTTCTCCGCCAGCGGGCGCGAACGCTCGGAAGTAAAGTTAATGGCGACATGCGCGCCTTCCTCTGCCAAACGAATAGCAATCGCTTCGCCAATGCCCCGGCTGGCCCCTGTAACGAGCGCCACCCGTCCTGCCAATCTTCCCATAAATCCTAGCCTCCTTCGTTGTATAGCAAGCTTATAAGCTCGGTCCGATCCGGTTGATGCTGAATTCGGTATGACCCAAAATTTCGGCCTTCGTCAGCTTGCCGTTCGCAACCGCTTGAATTTCCTCCCAAACGACCTGACCCGCCGCTTCCAGGCTGAGCGTGCCCTCCAGCATATCGCTGACGTCGACGTCCATGTTGTCCGACATTCTCTCGAACATCCGTTTGTTGCCGGTAATTTTGATGACCGGAATGACGGCAGCTCCGGTAGGCGTCCCCCGTCCCGTCGTAAAGCAGACCAGATGCGCGCCGCCCGCCGCCATCCCGGAAACGCATTCGATGTCGTTGCCCGGCGAATCCATGAAATAAAGCCCATGCTTCGGAATGTCCTCGGCATACTCGATAACGCCTTTGATCGGCGCGGTGCCGCATTTGCTGATGCAGCCGAGCGATTTTTCTTCGATCGTCGTCAGTCCCCCGGCAATATTGCCCGGGCTCGGATTCCCCCCGCGCATGTCGGCACCCATCCGCTCGACTTCCTTCTCGAAGCGGTCGACGATATGGTACAGCTTTTCCGAAATGTCCGGTGCGGCGCAGCGCGAGGCGAGCACATGCTCGGCACCGATAATTTCCGTCGTTTCCCCGATCACGACGCCGCCGCCCTGCTGAATGAGCGAATCGGCTGCCGCGCCGAGCGCCGGATTGGAAGCGAGCCCCGAGGTCGCGTCCGAGCCGCCGCATTTGACCCCGATGATCAGTTCGCTGAAAGGTATCGGCTCGGGCTTCATTTCATCGAGCCGGGCGCGCATTTTCCGGGCGATTTCCACCCCGTGCTGGATCGCCTTCACCGAACCGCCGACCGATTGAATGTCGAACACTTCGACCGGCTTGCCCGTCGGGCGGATCGCGTCGGCCAGCGCATGCGGGTCGACGACTTCGCAGCCGAGGCTGATGATGATAACGCCGCCGACGTTCGGATTGCGGCCGGTTCCCGCCAGCACGTCGAAGGTGCGGTCTTTGTCCGCGCCGATCTGGCTGCAGCCGTGCTGGTGGGGAATCGCTACCGTGTCCGGAACCATCTGGTTGATCCGGGTGCACACTTGGTTGGCGCAAATGACGGTCGGGATAATCAGCAAATGATTGCGGATGCCCACGTCCCCGTTCGGTCTTCTATAGCCCATCATGTGATTCATGAGTATTCTCCCTTCGCTTCTCACGCTTTCGCCTGATCTCCGCGACCGCGGATGCCTTCGACGTTATGCACGTGAACATGGTGCCCTGCATGGATCTGGATGGTCGTCCGTCCGATCACTTCGCCGTACTTGCGGATATCCGTCCCGGCCGGGATATCTTGAATCGCAATTTTATGTCCGAACGGAACGTCGTCCAGCAGCGTTACTTCCTGAACTTGCTCCTGTACCCGGAAGGTGATCCGCTGTCCCTGCTTCAAATCTTTGATCGCCGTCGCCACATGGTCGCGCGGGTCCATCACGAGCGCGTCCGCGCCTGCAATAATCGGTCCTGCCATCCGTCGTTCCTCCTTTTGTCCGCTGCCGTTACGCCTGCTCGTTAACCAGGCGGTTCGTCAGCGAGCCCAGCTTCTCGATCTCGATCGTGACGACATCGCCGTCTTTCAGGTAAACCTGCTTCTCCTCCGGATATCCGAGTACAACGCCCTCCGGGGTTCCTGTCAAAATGACGTCGCCCGGTACCAGCGTCATATGCTGCGAAATGTAGCTGACGATTTCGTCGCAACGGAATATCATATCCGACGTGTTGGAGTTCTGGCGCACTTCGCCGTTCACGATGCAGCGGATGGCAAGGTTGTTCGGATCGCCGACTTCATCGGCCGTCACCAGATAAGGCCCGAGCGGGCTGAAGCCGTCGCACGACTTGCCGAGCAGCCATTGCTGGGTACGCATCTGCAGGTCGCGGGCGGACAAATCGTTCACGTTGCAGTAGCCGAACACGTGATCCAGCGCTGCTTCTTTGGAGACGTACTTGGCTTTTTTGCCGATCACGATGACCAGCTCCGCCTCGTAATCCACCTTGCTCGTTACGCTGACCGGCAGCGGCACATCCTGTCCGTGACCCGTTAGCGTATTGTTGAATTTATTGAACAGGATCGGGTACTGCGGAATCGGCGCGTTCGTCTCTTCCGCATGCTTGCGGTAATTCAGCCCGACGCAGATGATTTTGTTCGGATGCGGGACGCACGGGCCGTAAGTGATCCCCGCTTCGTCCAGCACATATGCCTCGCTGCCGCCGGCCGCCAGCGCTTGGTCCACATAAGCTTGCAGCGCCGTAAGGGCGAAAGGTCCGCCCTCGATGACTTCATGTACCGTCTGCGGCACGTCGGCGTTTCCGGCAGGGACCGCTGCAAGCGCTTTAGCGATATGTATGACACCGCGGTCAGTCTTGACGCCGAGCCGTTCCCGTCCGTCCTCGATAAAAGTAAGCAGTTTCATATTCGAATATGCCTCCTTGGCTTATTGTAGACCTCGTCTTAAACGATGCGTTACGCGTTCTTGCCGAAAACGACGCCCCCGTCGATATACAGCGGGGAGCCCATCATGAATTTCGATTCGTCCGAAGCGAGGAACAGCGCCGCTTTCGCCACATCGTCCGGGCGTCCCAGGTCGCCGCTCAGCTGACGCTTTTTCAGCGATTCGTAAGCTTCCTCTGGATTGTCGTAAGAGTTCCGCAAATAATTTTCCACAAACGGTGTCAGGATCGTGCCCGGCAGCAGCGCGTTTACGCGGATGTTGTACGGAGCGTAATCGACCTGCATCGATTTGGTCAGCGCCAGCACGGCTCCTTTGGTTGCGGAATACGATGCCCTGCGCGCCAGCCCGATTTCGGCGATGCAGGAGGACATGTTAATGATCGATCCTTCCTTGCGCTGCATCATATGCGGCAGAACGTACTTGCACGGCAGGAACGTGCCGCGGATATTGACCGTCATGACGCGGTCCCACGCCTCAGGTTCCACTTCGTGGATCGCCCCCACGCCGCTGATGCCGGCATTGTTGAACAGCACGTCGATCCGGCCGTACTTGGCGATGACGGTATCTACCAACGCTTGAACGGACTCGGGATTCGTTACGTCGGCTTGCACGAACAGCGCGTTCCCGCCGGCCTGGCGTATTTCCTCTACCGTCTCCTGCCCTTTATCCTCCGCCAAATCGTTGACGATAACCGTCGCGCCTTCGCGGGCGAACAGCTGCGCCGTGCTTTTCCCGATGCCCGAGCCGGACCCGGTAATGAGCGTTACCTTATTTTGCAATCTCACAAGGTTCACATCCTTCGGTTAAGTGGTGGTTTGATACTGCGACAGCCTCTCGGCGAGCGCGCAAATTTCCTGGCGGGCCAGCTCGCGCTTCGCCTCCCATTCATGCTGGAACATGGAGCAGCTGATCGCCGCGACGACTTTCCCGTCGCCGGAACGAACCGGGGCGGCTACGCAGCAGAAGCCCATGACCGCTTCCTGCAAGTCGAACGCATAACCGTTCGTCCGCACCTCTTCAAGCTGGCGAACCAGGTCGGAGCGCTTCTGCAGCGTGTGCGGCGTCAAGCACGGATCAAGCGTTTCCGAAGCGTACAGCGTTCCGAGCTCAGGCTCGGCGACCCAGGCCAGCATCGCCTTGCCCAGCGCCGTCGCGTGAGCAGGATATTTGATCCCGGGCTCCGACGATAAGCGCACCGGGGAAGGCATCTCTTCCTTCGCCAAATAAAGCACCTCGTTCCGTTCCAGCTTCGCCAGCTGAATCGTCTCTTTGATGACGTGCTTGGTGACGGAGGCTTCCTTGCGGAACCGGTCGATCAAGCTGAATTGCTTGAAAAAAGCGTTTCCAATGTAGCCCAGCTTAGACCCTAGCGAATACGTCGCGTCATCCTCCCGTACGACCCAGTCCAGCGCTTCCATCGTGGCCAGCAGGGAAAACATCGAGCTTTTGTTGATCCCGAGCCGCTTCGACAGATCGATCAATTTCAGGCTGGAGGGCTGCTCCGAGATCGCTTGGAGCACAAGGTTGGATTTTTCGAGGGCAGGTACCCAATATTTCTTGTCCATGCTTCCTCCAAAATGCAGTTGGTTTTGTATAATAAACCAAGGTTTTATATAATTGACACTTTCATAGTACCACCGCACTTTCGAAGGTGTCAATCGGAATTTGGCCCTTCGAGCGGAGGGGACGAAAGCGTTTATAATGTTTTTTCTCTTGTGCCAGAACCGGTCCAACTATATAATGTCACGTGAATCTAATCGAAGTCACAGAAAGATTATTTTTGGAGCGTGAAGAGATGATCCGCCGTTTTTTTAGCTATTATTTACCTTATAAAAAGCTGTTCGTGCTCGACTTCTCCTGCGCCGTGCTGGCGGCGCTGCTGGAGCTCTGCTTTCCGCTGGCGGTCAAGCTGATCGTCGACAAGCTGCTGCCCGGCAAGGATTGGGGCCTGATCGTCGCAGCGTGCGTCGGCCTCCTTGTGCTGTATTTTGCCAGCACGGGGCTGCAGTATATCGTTACGTATTGGGGCCACAGGCTCGGCATCAACATCGAATTCGACATGCGCCGGCAGCTGTTCGGCCATATCCAGAAGCTGTCGTTCCGCTTCTTCGACAACAACAAAACGGGCCATCTGATGTCGCGCATGACGAACGATTTGTTCGAAATCGGCGAAATGGCCCACCACGGCCCGGAGGACGTGTTTATTGCGATCATGACGCTTTGCGGCGCGTTCACGATGATGCTGTTCATCAACTGGAAGCTGGCCTGCCTCACCTTCCTGATCGTGCCGTTACTCATTTGGCTCGTGGTCGTTTGCAATATGAAGCTGGTCAAGGCCGCCAAGCGGATGTTCTCGGACATCGCCGACGTGAACGCGCAGGTGGAGGATAGCGTTACCGGCATCCGCGTCGTGCAGACGTTCACGAACGAGGAG
The DNA here is from genome assembly GCF_018998565.1 of Paenibacillus oleatilyticus. Lineage (GTDB taxonomy): Bacteria > Bacillota > Bacilli > Paenibacillales > NBRC-103111 > Paenibacillus_G > Paenibacillus_G oleatilyticus. The sequence continues at coordinate 64,591 of NZ_JAHNZO010000038.1, forward strand.
CACGAGATGGGCAAATTCATGACGAGCAACAGCAATTTCCGGGAGGCGAAGCTCCGCTCCTATAAAATCATCGCGGTCAGCTCCTCCGGCATGTACCTGCTGATGCGGCTGATTTCGCTGTTCGTGCTGATCTGCGGCGCGTGGTTCGTCGTTCAGGGGGAGCTGTCTTACGGGGAGTTCGTCGGCTTTTTGCTGCTGATCAATATTTTCTTCAAGCCGATCGAGAAGATCAACGCGTTCCTGGAAAGCTATCCGAAAGGGATGGCCGGATTCAAACGGTTTATCGAAATTATGGATACGGAGCCGGACGTCGCCGATGCCCCGGATGCCGTCAAGGTGGACCGGGTGCGCGGAGATATCCATTTCGAGAAGGTGACGTTCGGGTACGAGGATCATGCCAAGGTGCTGAAAAATATCGATCTCTCGATTCGGGCCGGGGAAACCGTCGCCTTCGTCGGACCATCCGGCGCAGGCAAAACGACGCTATGCAGCCTGCTGCCCCGCTTCTACGAAATCGAGTCCGGCAGCATTGCCATCGACGGCCTGGACATCCGGAAAATGAAGCTTTCGTCACTCCGGCAGCATATCGGCATCGTGCAGCAGGACGTGTTTCTGTTCTCCGGCACGCTGCGCGACAATATCGCTTACGGCAAGCTGCACGCGACGGACGCGGAAATCTGGGACGCCGCCCGCCGGGCGAAGCTGGAAGAGTTCATCCGCTCGCTGCCACTCGGCCTGCAGACACCCGTCGGCGAACGCGGCGTGAAGCTGTCCGGCGGTCAAAAGCAGCGGCTCGCCATTGCGCGGATGTTCCTCAAAAATCCGCCAATCCTTATTCTCGACGAAGCGACCTCGGCGCTGGACACCGAGACGGAAGCGGCCATCCAGCAATCGCTCGCCGAGCTGTCCGCCGGCCGCACGACGCTCGTCATTGCCCACCGGCTCGCCACGATCCGCAGCGCCGACCGGATTATCGTCGTTACCGAGGAAGGGGTTTCCGAGCAGGGGCGCCATGACGACCTGGTGGCTGCGGGAGGCGTGTACAGCCGGTTGCATCAGGCGCAGTTCGGATAGGAGGAAGCGGAAAAGAACCGTCCGCGTGGAAAGACGGTTGTTGAGAAATTGCTCATATTGAGGTAATAGAGGGTACGTGGAGGTGGGGTATCTCTATTTATATAATGATCACTTACTCGACGAGAACCGTCCACGACAAAGCGTAGACGGTTCTTTTCGTTTTTTTATAAGTAATAATTTATGCTTTCGGCTGACTTCAGCGAGCCACAGCATGACGCTTAAGGCAAGCCCGACGGAGACGGATGTTCCGTCTACTTTCCGCTCGTGATGCTGCCGGTGTACATGTTTCCGGCCGGATAGCGTGTATTGCCGGAAGCGCTGGCGGTCGTACCGCTGGCAGCGTTCACGACATAAGCGGTCGTATTGTCCAAATAGACCGTATTGTTCGTGAAAGAGGCGTTTTGCCCCCAGCCGGCCGCACGCTGATGAACCTGAAACGCATCCTTGATTTTGCTGTTGCCGTTGCGGTAGCCGATGTTGCCCCGGATCACGTCGTTGTTCCCCTTCACATCGATGAAGCTGTCCGCAGCGTTGGCGCCGCTCATGCCGGTACCGTCGAACGAGTTGTTCTCGACAAGCGTCCCCGTAGAGCCCTCCTTAATGTCGATATGCTCGGCGGCGACATTCGGTCCTATCGTGTTGTTCGCAATCGTGTTGTGGTTGGTCGCTGCGTTAAAGGTGCCCCACTTTCCTTTGTCGGACCCGACATAAATCGCTTCTCCGAACGATGGGTTTACGGTGCCGATATCGTGAAGATACGAATTCCGAATCGTATTGTAGGAGCTGCCGTCCCGGTAATGAACGCCCTCTTCCCCAATCTGGTACACCTCGGCCCCGTCAATCAGCGTGTAATTCGCATGGTCAAGCATGATCCCTTTTTTGGCGTTCGTAATTTTCAGATCCTTGATCACCCAGTGATCGCCTGTCACGTGCAGCGTATAGCCGCTCCCCGTACCGCCGCCGTTCAGCTCGGCTTTGTTCGAGGGGCTGGCGCTCTGCAGCGTAATCTTGCCGGTTGGGGTTCCGTTGGCCGCCGCTACGAATTTGCCGTTGAACGTCACGCCCGCCGCTAAAGTAATTACGTCTCCCGGCGCCGCCTGGGCCAGTGCGTCAGTTAAGCACGAAGCCGTGCTGCAGGTGACGGAGGCCGCCTTCGACGAAGCGGGAACCGAGAGGAACGCCGAGCCAAGCAGCATTACGGACGATAGAAAGGACAAGCGGAAACGCCAACTTTTTTTCATACGTCGCACCTCCTAAAAGGTTTATTTTTACAACACTTACAACATCCAGATTATCAAAACCTGTCGGACTCTGCTTGTACAATTCATAGATTGGATGGGAGTTTTTCGTGAATCGCGTCTACAGGCGACGAAGAAATGCAGAGCGCCGAAGCCGGATGGATTGCCGCACCCAACACGGTGCCATCGCTTCAGCGCTCTTGATCGTTTATGGTTTCGTTAAATGCTTGCCGGAAATGAGATATATCCACTTTCCGTCAGGACTGCTTCCTGCCACCGAAGTACCGTTCCAAATGCTCGAGGCAATCTTGCGCTCCGCACGTTTGTCCGCGTCGAACACGACGATGTCTCGATTATAAGCCGAATCCTTGGGTGCATCCGGGTTCTCTTCGGTTCTGAGGAGCAGATGAGTTCCGCTAATCCACTTTCCGTCTCCCCGGGTATCCTCCGATATTTTGACGGCACCTTTATAAATTCCGGCGTTGTAATAAAACTGATACACTCCGTCCGTCGTCCGGGTAAAGCCTCCCCAAGAATTGTCGGGCAGCGGCAGTTTTAAAGGCTCGAGCTTCCCGGTCTTCCAAGTGTACACGTACCGCTTTTCGTGGCCGGTGTCCGTATCCATCATGACGTATACGCGCTCCCCATCGTCTGTAAAGGTAACCGGAAGCCGCGCATCGCTGGTCTGACTGAAAGGCACTCTGCCGACTAAAGCCTTGGACAGCCGCTGTTCCTTACCGGACTTCAGATCGAAAACAAGCAGGTCGAGATCCCGCTCCTGCTCTCTTGTCCCCACAGCCATAATCAGCCGGGTCCGGTCTTGGCTGAAGCCCGCTCCATGCACGTAATCGTTCAATCGGACCGCAGCGGCCGTATCGCTCGCCGGAATTTCCGTCCCCTGCTCCGGCTGCTCGTAAAAGAAGCCCCGGCGGTCGGCGACGAATGCCCCGCTTCCCATATAACGGGTCATCAATTTATTGGGGTACGGGATAAACTTTTTCTCTTGCACGTCGTACACGGTGTAAATGCCTTCAAAGGGAGCGTCGCATTGACAATAATGAGTCGTACGGCTGAGCAGCAAAAACTTGCCCGAATCATCCAGCATTTCGATTCCGTAAGGCTGATCGAACGAAGTGAGCGGCTCCGAACGTTTGCCGTCTACGGACATTTTCCACAATTGATTCGGCTGCTCTATCACGCCTTTGAACGATGGAGTTTCGCCAAGCGTCCTCCCGCTCTTTGTTTTCGCTCCCGAGACGCTTAGCTGGTAAGAATGGAACGTTGGTTCAGGCAGTGAAATTTCCCCAACCGTCAAATCCAGCTCCCGATCGCTGGCCCACCGGTAATCGAAGGAAGGCACGATCCCGTCCCCGAAGGCTCCTTCCTTCTCCGTATACTGTTTGGCTTGATCCCGCAAGGCGGCTTCCACCGAAGTCCGGTCCATCGCTTCACGGAATTCCAGGGTAAACTGCTGCTTCGTCGGCGCAACATTCGTCGCGACGGGAGCTTGCAGCCGAGGCTCTTCCTTCATCCGGATCCGCACGTCTTCCTTCATCGCTTGGTCACCTAAGGACGCCTGACCGTTCAGTGCAGTGGAAGGCGTTTCCGTCGAGGTTGTCGGACCTCCTTGTATGGCGGATGGCTGCTCGACGGGGCCTTCTTCTGAGCATCCGGCTATCGAGAGAGTGACGGCAAGTGCCACGGCGGACGACCCTATCAGGAAATATCTTTTCAGCGAAATAACCCCCTTTGGAGTGCACTTCTAAACGATATTGACGCTGTGCTCTGCCAAATGTTGCATGCTGCCAAGCAGGAGAACGTTTTTTCAGCTAAAATTGACTTACACGCGTTATTTGTATAAATTTACCTAAGATGTAATTTTAAAATATCCCTCAAAAGGAGCGATGTAGTTTTGACAAACGAATCGCTGGAACTGGAAAAAGTATTCCTGCCGTTCTCAGAGAACGAGTTGCCCTCATCCTTTCTGAATCCTTTCCCTACCCTCAACCGTTTAAGACAAACGACTCCGATACGCTACGACGAAGCAAGACAATGCTGGGACATCTTCGGCTATCAGGAAATCATGCAAATTTTAAAGGCTCCCGAATGCTTCTCTTCTGTTGTTCCCGGAAAATTTGAAAATTCGTTGAGCTTGCCTGAAAGCATCCTCGAGCTTGATCCGCCACAGCATACGAAGCTCCGCAAAATCGCCGGCAAAGCGTTCGCTCCGGCGGCTCTCTCGCAGCTCGAAGCGAAAATCGCCTCAATCGCGAACGAGCTGATCGACCGGGTTGCTCAGCGGGGAGAGATGGATTTTGTCGCCGACTTCGCCAACCCGCTTCCGGTGATCGTCATTTCGGAGATGCTCGGCGTGGAACAGAATGACCGCGCCTTGTTCAAGCATTGGTCCGATACGATGGTGAAATCGCCGGCGGACGACAGTCCCGAATCACTCGAGCGGCTGCATACCGAACAGTTGCAGGCGCGCCGGGAGCTGGAAGCGTATTTCCAGCAGGTGATCGAGCTTCGGCGGAGCGATCCGCAAGAAGATCTCATTTCCCAGATCGTCCACGCCGAGGTGGACGGAGAAACATTGACCTTTAATCAAATCGTGGAGTTTTGCATCCTGCTGCTCGTTGCCGGGAACGAGACGACAACGAACCTGTTCGGCAACTTCGTACGGCTCCTTACCGAACGAAGCGAACTGCAGCCTGCGGTTAGCGGAAACCCCGAACGTTTAAAAACGATGATCGAAGAAACGCTGAGGTTTTATTCGCCGGTTCAAGCGCTCCTGAGGTATACAAAACAGGATATCGATCTTCAGGGCTGCCACTTGAAAAAGGACGATGTCCTGGTCCTCTGGCTCACTTCGGCCAACCGCGATCCGGCAGTGTTTGACCGTCCCGACGAGTTGGACATCGACCGTTCGCCTAATCCCCATGTTGCTTTCGGCTTCGGCATCCATTTTTGCCTCGGAGCGATGCTTAGCCGCATGGAAGCCCAAATCGCACTGGACATTGTGATGCGAAGACTGTGCAATATCCGTCTGGCGCCAGGCACCGCCCTTACTCCGATTCCAAGCACCTTCTTCTTCGGACTTCAAGCGCTACCGATCGAATTTGACCTCGAGAACGAATTGTAAAGAAATTATAAAGAAAATTTTAGAAAAAAAATGAATTCTTTTCTCTCTTTCATCCGTCTATTAGAGTGGGATGAAGAAATAATTGGAAAAGACGGCGCGGCAAGGCAATAGGCTGTCTTTCGGAAAAGGTGGAGAAAAAGCAATGAAACGAAGTCGTATTGGGCTCACGGCCGGACTGGCTGTAGCCGTGCTGATTGCGGGATGTAATTCCGGGGGTGGAGACAAACCGTCCAAGACGCTTAAAGAGCTTGGCAAAGACGAGAAAGCGAGCATCAAGGTCGTATACTGGGACAAAAGCTACTTCTTCCAGCAGTACGGCAACTTGTTCTCGGCAAAGTTTCCGAATATTGACGTACAAGTCGTTTCCATGCAAGGGTTCTACTCCGACGGCAAGGATCCGGACGAGGAATTCAAGAAGCTTGTCGAAGAAGAGAAGCCGGACGTGCTCATGTTCCAATCGCCGGAAATGTTCGAGAAGTGGGCCAATGACGGCAAGCTGTACCAGCTCGACGACGTCATTCGTCAGGACAAGTTCGACATCGAAAATATTTTGCCGAGCGTCGTGGAGCAGATCAAAGCGAAAGGCAACGGCAATATATACGGGTTGACCCCTTCCTTCTACGGCCAGGCGTTATTTTATAATAAGGATTTATTCGAGAAGCACGGCGTCCCGTTGCCGAAAAACAAGATGACCTGGAACGAAGTGCTGGACCTCGCCAAGCGGTTCCCGAAGGACGGGCAAGGCGACAACCGGATCTATGGCTTTGCGGAGAACGCATCGTATGCTTTTATGGATGACAAGAAACAGATTGCTTTTCAAATGATGAACAGTATCGGAGGGACCAGCGGATTATCCTTCGTCGATCCGGACAAAGGAGCAGTCACGATCCAATCGGATGGCTGGAAAGAGGCACTTCTAGCGACAGTGGAAGCTTTAAAATCGGGGGCGGTGTTTGCCGGCAACGACGAAAAATTCGATCCGAATAAACCGATGTCGATGGAAGACCATATGAAGAAAGATTTGTTCGCCAACGGAAGACTCGCCATGACGGTTGGAGGGTCTTATATGATCAGCAGCCTTCAACGCACCAAGGAAACGCTGAAAGACGTAACGCCTGTCAACTGGGATATCGTCACCGTGCCGGTCGATCCGAAAAATCCGGAAGTTTCGAACTCCGTCTCCCTTTCCGGGCTGTTCGCCGTCAATGCCAACTCATCCAATCCGAGAGCGGCTTGGGAGCTCGTCAAGTATATCAATAGCGATGAAATGGCCAGACTGCTAACCAAGTCCGAAGACGGGGCGATGCTTTCCCGAACGGCTTATGCCAAAGAACGCGAGGGCCGCAGTATGGAGCCGTTCTATATGCTGAAAATGAGCGAGAACAGCCTTTACAAAAACTACAGCAAAATCCCGTCGGGATTTCATCAATCGTTCACCGAGCTCGCGCAAAACGAAGTCCAGTCCGTCATCGAAGGCAAGAAATCGGTGGACGACGCGCTCAAGACGATGCAGGAAAAAGGCCAGGAATTTTATATTAAGGCCAAGCAAGAGCAGGATGCCAAAAATGCGAAGGAAGGCAAAGATCAGAAGCCTGCCGAACCGGCTAAAAACTAAAGTTTAAACAAGCAGCGGCGTCTGGGGATACAATGCCCCGGACGCCGCCGTTTTTTTCCTTATTTTGCAGAGCGGACGAACAGTTTCTGCAGCCCTACATATCTCGCACGCAGCCACTGGATCAGCAGCGCTTTTTTCTTCCTCGCCAGCACCGCTAGCCCCGCAAGCAGAGCAAGAACGACGACCGCACCGAAGGAGTATTGGGTAATCAAATGCAGCAGCTGCTCGATTTTCGCTCCGAAAATATGGCCCACCGTCACATAAGTCATCACCCACAAAATTCCGCCGATCCCGTTGTAAAGCAGAAGCGTGCCGAAGCGGACCTTGAGAATCCCGGCAACGTAGCCCGTAAAGTGCCGCAGACCGGGGACGAAATAACTGACCAGAATGAGCTTGTCGCCGTATTTTCCGAACCATTCCGTCAATTGGCGGAGACGCTCCGGCTTAAGGAAGAAGTACTTGCCGTACTTTTCAAAAAACGGGGTGCCGAGCCGTCGGCCCAGCATATAGGTGACAAGAGTGCCGGTAATGGCCCCGAGATAGGATACGAGAATAATCGATGTCAGTTGAAACGTACCCAAGGAAGCCATATGCCCTGCGATGGCCATAGCCAGTTCTCCCGGAAACGGCAGCGCCAGCGATTCGGCGAATAATCCGAAGAATAAGACGAAGTAACCGTACTGTCCAAACATTTGACTAATCCATTCCATGATCAGGCTCCTTATCGACAAAATTCCGTCTGTCTATCAGCTATTCCAAGTATAGCTGGATGACGGACTGTCAATAACGGCCTTAGGGTTAGTTTTGGAACTGGCCTTTGGTCTTGGTAAGCCCGCGACTTAAAGACGGTTAGCAGATTTGCCCTGTCGAAACGACGATGTCCTCTTGATAGCGGATCGCCGCCCCGATTCCTGCCTCCAGCCCTTTGACGATAGCCTCCAGACTCATGCTCGGCTGTCCTTTATGCTGCACGGCTTGTTCCGGCAAAAACGGAATATGAATAAATCCCCCGCGAACCACCGCGTTGCCCGTCGTTGCCAGATGATGCATCAAGCCATAAAACAGATGGTTACAAACGAACGTGCCGGCCGTATGCGATACGGAAGCCGGAATGCCGCGATCGTTCATCTCCTTCACCATGGCTTTAATCGGGAGCGTGGACCAGTAGGCGGCGGGTCCCCCGGGAATAACCGGCGTATCGATCGGCTGCTGCCCGTCATTGTCGGCAATCCTGGCGTCGTTGATATTAATGGCGATTCGTTCAATCGTAATATCCGGCCGGCCGCCGGCTTGACCGACACAAATGACGAGCTTCGGCTTGATTTCCGACACAGTTGCAAGCAGCCGCTCGATCGATTTATCGAATACCGTCGGGATCTCGCGGGTTTCCACGCGATGGCCTTCCACCGTGATTCCCTGTAGCCTCCTGACGGCTTCCAAAGCCGGATTCACCCGCTGCCCTCCGAAAGGATCAAACCCGGTAACAAGAATGTTTTCCACTATCATATCCTCCCACTATAAAGTAATGTATTCTCCTGTTTTCTCACTGAATCTCAATATTTCAACTTTGACAGCTTGAGCGGCG
>NZ_JAHNZO010000039.1 GCF_018998565.1 Paenibacillus oleatilyticus
TCGATAGTATGATTAAAGCACAAAAAACCGTAAGAGGTCACTTTTTTTCAAGTGTCCATCTTACGGGTTACAGTTCATACAACGTTGTGGTTTTATTATTAGCCCTATGATAGGCTTCTAGAAGCTTCAGTCTATCCGACTTATTTTTATGATAAACTTGCGACACATTACCGTTTTTATCTACCTCAAAATAACAAACTGTACTCATACCATACGGGAAGTTATTAGCTTCTTTAGCACTTCTCATCAATAACACTCCTTTATAGTCCTATACTACCACAAAACCCCAAAACCTGATTCATCTGGATTCATTTTTTACAAAATTCATGAAACAGAAGCAGTCTTGCGCTTACGTAAATCTAATATGGCTATATTTATATACAGTTGTATTGTATCGGTATAGACATGATTTCTAATAAACTGCTCAGTTTTTTCAATTTCGCTATCTGTAAAACATGCAATTAAATAGAACGCATTTTGATAGTTAGTAGACAACATATAATCTGTCAATTGCTTTTCATATCCTTTCTTTAAATATGAACTGCTTGCTCTTTTAATTTCAATTAATACTTTTTCATCTTCCTTTTTATTTCTATAGTTTAAAATCTACTTTACCATTTCCCAACAAAGCTTCTCTAGTAATATCAATTTCTTGATTATAAAAATACGCATCCATAATATTTTCTAAAATTAATTGTATACGTTCTTCTCGAACAGGAGTATTATTCTCCCAAAATAGTTTATATAAATTTCCATAATTTAATTTATGTCCAATATAGTTAAGCATTCCAGAGACTTCACCTGAAAGTGTGATATGCCTGGATTTATATTCATTCTGAATATCTAACGGCAATATGTCATAATAAAAGTCAATATTGATACCTAGATTATCTTCCAAATTAGTATTACCAAGCTTACGACTATTATAGAATTTATCAATTAATAAAAAATCTGTATCTTCGAATAAATAATCTGAATAATAAAAAACATCATAAAAATTATCCTCATACACTTTCAATGACATATCATTATATTCGTTAAAGTCTAATTGACTAGCTTCCTTGATTAATGAATGACATTTGTCATCAAAATATATATTATAAAATTCTTCCATATCCTCTTTCATTTTTGCCAAATAATCAATGAAATTATACAAAGCTAACTCGTGAAAAGCACTCATGCTGTGGTAAAACTCATCTTCTGTCCACCTAAATAATTCCTCAAAGATTTTTATGCATTTATGATATTGTTCTCTGAACAAATATTTAGGTAATATTAATTCTAGTTTATCTCCAATATCTATGTATGCATCTACATTGAAAATCTCAATTTCTAAAAAATGATGAACAATATAGTTATAAACCTTTAAATGATTAGTATTAAACAAAATCATATTACCCCTCCTTAATTTACGATAAAATGGATCAGCTACACTAAGTTGGACAAAAAAAGGGACTAGTAGAATACAACTTATTATCCTAAGAAGCGGCTCCTACATGCTAAAACCACGCAGAAGATTTACAGCTGAATTCAAGAATCAAACGGTTCAGTTCTATGGAACATCGCGAGCGGCTTTTGTGGAAGGGCATGACGACCTCACAGCCTCAGTTCTAGATCGCTGGGTCGAACAAGGACGACAGGCTTCTTCTTAAAGAAGGACTATTTTTCAGTAAAAAAAGTACCGCTAGGGTACTTCCTTAAAGTAAGATCTATTATAAGAAAAATAAAACGACATCTCTGCCGTTTGTGTGTCTTACTGGTGTAGCCTAGGGGATATGGAAATCACGATTAACCTTACGAAGAAGTCGGCTCGACGATGCCAACCCGCAGCGGTAGATTTCCATGCCGCGCTCGTTCGCTGATGCGATTCCGGGAGGCTTCCCCGATCGCTCCCTTCGCGCGTACTGACATTCGCCGATGCAGATCGCAGCGGTAGATTTCGTTGCTACCTCCTCCGCTTCGTTGCGGAGTGCGTACTGAACCCCTTGCAGGGGTTCGCTCCCTAGCACCTGTAAATGAAAAAAAACCGATCCATTCGGACCGGTTTTTTTTCATTTATGGAGCCTAGGGGGATCGAACCCCTGACCTCATCGCTGCCAGCGATGCGCTCTCCCAGCTGAGCTAAGGCCCCTCGCTATTCGTTTCTTTTATCGCTCTTGTTTATTTCAGCGGCGACAAAATTGATAATAGCACAGCCCTTAGTGGCTTGTCAATCAAATAAACTAAAGTTGCATTTTTCTGAAAATAACAAGCCACTACAGCTTAGTCGTATCCCCGCCGGCCTGATGCTTGGACAGCAGCCCGGTCAATTCCTTCATAAACATATCGATGTCTTTAAATTGACGGTACACCGAGGCGAACCGGATATAAGCGACCTCGTCTACAGGATACAGCTCGCTCATGACAATCTCCCCGATCTCGCGGCTGTCCACTTCGGCATGGGCCGTCGTGCGGATTTGCTTCTCTACCTCGGAAACGATCATCTCCAGCCGTTCGACGGATACCGGACGTTTCTCACAGGCGCGGATCAAGCCCCGCAGCATTTTTTCCCGGTTGAATTCCTCCCGGCTTCCGTCCTTCTTAATAACAATGAGCGGCGTCTCCTCGACCATCTCAAAGGTCGTGAACCGCTTTTGACACTTCTCGCATTCGCGGCGGCGCCGGATCGATTTATTCTCATTGGCGGCACGCGAATCCAATACCTTCGTGCCGGAATAATCGCAGTATGGGCATTTCATCGATCGTTTCTTCCTCCCCCTATTTCCCAATAGCTCCCTGTCATGAAGTCCGGGCAATCGCACATAATAGGACTACCAACGACAAGGAGGTGAACAGACATGGGTGCAGGTCAATCCCGCAGCAGCAATCAATTGGTAGTGCCTCAAGCGAATGCAGCGTTGGATCAACTGAAATACGAAGTAGCGCAGGAACTGGGTATCGCCATCCCTCAGGACGGTTACTTCGGTCACATGGCTACTCGTGATACTGGTGCGATCGGTGGTCACATCACTCGTCGCCTGGTGCAAATCGCCGAACAGTCTCTTGCCGGTCAATTCAAATAATAACATGTTTTGAAGAATACGCAAGAAGTATCGGGCTTAAGCTTCCTTCCAAGGCAGCTTGTCCGATACTTCTTTGACGTGTAAGGTTAAGCAGCGCGCTCTCCCCACTCTTCCCCATACAATTTCTCGTATTTATTATAATAATACATTACACGTTGTATGTAATGTCTCGTTTCCCCGTAAGGAATACGGTCCGCATTCTGAAGCGTTCCGTCCCATTCGTTCTCCTGGAGCCAGCGGCTGACTTTACCATGCCCCGCATTATAGCCCGCAAGAACTGCTATTCGATTCCCGTTAAACTGCTTGAACAACCAATTAAGATACCATGAGCCCAACTCGATGCTGACTGCCGGATCGTTAAGCCTGGTTTTGAATTCTTCACTAAAACGCGCCTTGTCGATAATCCAACTCGCCGTATCCGGCATAAGCTGCATCATTCCGTATGCGCCCTTCTTGGATTCCGTTTCCGCCAAATAGTTGGATTCCACCCGAATGACGGCGGCCACAAGAAAAGGATCGAGATCGTATTTTGCGGCGTTTTGGCGTATTTCCTGTTCGTAACGGATCGGATACAGCATGCGCCCCACATAGGTGCTGCTTAAGAACAAAAAAATAACAAACGTCAGCAGCAGCAAGGCGAACACCCGCTTTTTCCGCCAAAAGCTCATGATAGCCCCCTTTCATTCCAGAAAGCTTCAATTTGCTTTTCCGTCGCCTCTAGGGTACCCGAATTATCGATAACCCAATCGGCGAGCCCTTTCTTTTCCTCGATCGGCATCTGGGACAACAGCCGTTTTTCCGCCTGCTCCGTCGTGATTCCGTCCCGGGCCATCAGACGCTGAAGCTGCACATCGCGCGGGACATAGACGACCATCACCTGCTCGTACATGGCCTGTTGCCCCGATTCGTACAGGAGCGGCACGTCGACGACGATCAGCTTGTCCGGCTGCTCCGCCGCGTAGGCCTGCATTCTCTCGCGTATTAATGCGCGAATGGGCGGATGCAGCAGATTTTCCAAATCGCGAAGCGCCTCGCGATTGCCGAAGACACGCTCGCCCAGCTTTTTGCGATGAAGAGAGCCGTCCGGCAGCAGCAGATCGTCCCCGAACCGCCGGATCACTTGAGCCAGAACGGGGGTTCCCGGCTCCACGACCTCTCTCGCAATCCGATCCGCATCGATCAGCAGCGCACCGCGCCGGACGAGCATCTCGGCCACCGTGCTTTTGCCGCACGCAATCCCCCCGGTTAATCCGATGTTCATGGTCATTCCCCTATTATATCCAAGATGATGTTGTTGTGTGGTCAGAACAGTTTCATGATGCCCATCAGGATCAAGACAAATCCGGGCAAAACGGACAGCTTACGAATCCATTTCAGCTCCGCATAGCGCAATCCGATTTGCAGACCGATTCCCAGAAACGTGCCGCTGGCCAGCGCAATGACCGCTGCCGTCAGCCACGGCGTGAAGCCGAGCAGCGCGGCACCGATCCCTGCCCCAAAGGCGTCCAATGAGAGCGCCAGACCCAGCAGCGTCGCTTCATAGGCCGATATGTTGCCGGAACGGTCTACATCCGCCATAGACGGCGTGCGCAGAATTTGAATGACCAGACCGAACCGTTTCAGTTCAAGATAAAATACTTCTTTAGCCGTCGCCGGCCCCGGCGTGGGGACTGGCGGCTGCGGCTCGTTCGCCGGCCCCGCTTGCGATTCCTGCCGTCTTTGCTGGATTAGTTGAACCAGCGCCCACAAGCCGATCCCCATTAGAATGACGGCGCCGATATCTTTCGCCACGGCCGGGTCGACAAAACGGCTCATCCAGACGCCGATCTGCATCGAAGCGTAAATGATAACGCCCGACCAAGCCGCGATGATCGCGATCGAAGTGAGCGGAATCCTGATTTTGCGGAGACCGTACGTGACGCCTACCCCGAAACCGTCCAAGCTGACGGCAAACGCAAGCAGAAGCAACGAAACGACAGACAACATGACGTTCCCTCCTCACCAGTAACTGCACACCATACTATATGGCTGTACTGGGCGGAGGGTGCGTGTTGCCGTTCCGGGAGGCCCCTTTAGCCTTCGAGCGTTTCCTGTTTCCCGCGCTTGCGCTTTAGCGGCTGGCAGACCGGACAATAATGGGTGCCGCGCCCCGCTACCACCGTCTTCACAATCGCCGTGCCGCATGTCAGACAAGCCTCGTCCTTGCGGCCGTACATTTTCAACTGATGCTGAAACATCCCGATCTCGCCTTGACCGTTGACGTACGACTTGATGGACGACCCGCCTGCCGCCACGGCGTCTTTCAATGTTTCTACAATCGCTTCATGAAGCTTGGCCGATTCCGCCGCGCTCAGCGTATGGGCTTCCCGCTCCGGATGAATACCGGCCAGGAATAACGCTTCATCCACATAAATATTCCCGATGCCGACAATGTATTCCTGATTCAGCAGCAGCGGCTTGATCTTCGTCTTGCGCTTTCCGATCTTCCCGTGGAAAGCTTCCGGCGTAAACGCCTCGTCCAGCGGCTCAAGCCCCAGCTTCTTGAGCGGCGCCTCCAGCAAATCACGATCCTTCGGATACACGTGCATTGTTCCGAACTGCCGCACGTCCTTGTACCTCAGCTCCGTGCCGTCTGTAAAATGAAACACGACATGCGTGTGCTTCTCCATCGGTTCGTCCGAGCGGTATACCCCATAGCGTCCCTCCATCCGCAGATGCGAGACGAGCGTATACCGGTCGAGCATGAACCGCAAAAATTTTCCCCGCCGCTCGACTGAGCGGATCGTTTCTCCCTCAAGCATAACGGCAAACGCCTGGATGTCGTCCGGATGCTGAATAATGCGGGGCAGCAGGACGGACACGCGTTCGATCTTCTTGTCGATCACCAATTGATTGAGCGTACGGCGTACCGTTTCGACCTCCGGCAATTCCGGCATGATGTCTTCCCCCTCCTCCATTCCGCCCGGACGATGCCCGGCGGATTACTTCGCCTCGTACCAGTTGTCCCCGGCATCGACGTCCACCTTCAGCGGCACGTCGAGCTTCAGGGCCGATTCCATCACTTCGGCGACCATTCGTTTCATCAAGTCAATCTCGTCCTCCGGCACCTCGAACACCAGTTCGTCGTGCACCTGCAGCAGCATGCGGCTGCGCACGCCCTCTTCCTTCATCCGCTTGTCCAATTGGACCATCGCCAGCTTGATGATATCCGCGGCCGTTCCTTGAATCGGCGTATTCATCGCGGTACGCTCGGCGAACGAACGCAGGTTGAAGTTCGAGGCGGTAATTTCCGGCAGGTAGCGGCGTCGCTGCAGCAGCGTCGTGACATAGCCGTCCTGACGGGCTTTTTTAACGATATCGTCCATATATTGGCGAACCCCTTGGAACACGACAAAATATTGCTCGATAAACTTCGCCGCGTCCTTACGGGTAATGTTCAAGTTCTGCGACAACCCGTAATCGCTGATGCCGTATACGATGCCGAAGTTGACCGCTTTGGCCTGACGCCGCATATTCGAATCGACTTCCGTTTCGGATACGCCGAACACGTCCATGGCCGTTTTCGTATGAACGTCCATATTTTCGCGGAACGCTTCGATCAGCTTCTCGTCCTGCGAAATGTGCGCCAGCACGCGCAGCTCGATCTGCGAGTAGTCGGCAGTAAGAATTTTCCAACCAGGCTCGGAAGGGAAAAATACCTTGCGGATTTTGCGGCCTTCCTCCAGCCGGATCGGAATGTTCTGCAGATTCGGATACTGGCTGCTGAGCCGCCCGGTCGCCGCGATTGTCTGCTTGTAGAACGTATGCACCTTCCCGGTAGAAGGTCGCACTTCCTTCAGCAGGCCTTCCACATAAGTCGACTGCAGCTTCGCCAGCGTCCGGTAATGAAGAATATGACCGACCATCGGATGGTACGGCTCCAGCTTTTCCAGCACTTCGGCGTCGGTCGAATAGCCGGTTTTCGTTTTCTTGATCACGGGCAGACCGAGCTTCTCGAACAAAATTTCCCCCAGCTGCTTCGGCGAGTTGATGTTAAACTCGACTCCGGAGGCATCGTAGATCGATTGCATGATACCCTCAAGCTGATTTCCAAGCTCCGCGCCGTAGGCTTTGAGCTCCTCCGCATCGACCTTGATCCCTTTGCGCTCCATCGAAGCCAGCACGAGCGCCAGCGGAAGCTCCAGCTCGTAAAACAGTTGATGCATTTCGCTCGTTTCAAGCGCTTCCTTCAGCTTCGGCGTCAGCCGATGGACCGCGGCGGCTTTGCGGCACAAATAAGCGGTCAGCACGTCTTCCTCGGGCACCTTGAATTTCGCGCCCTTGCCGAATACTTCCTCGTCAGCCGGAAGCGGACGCAGTCCATAACGGGACGTCAGGCCGTCCAGCGTCAGCGACGATTCCGTCGGATCGAGCAAATAGCCGGCGAGCAGCGTATCGAAGCCGATGCCGCCCAGCCCGATCCCGCGCCAGGACAGCACGATGATGGCACGGTGCAGATCGTAGACGGCAACCTCCTGCTTGTCTTCCGAAGCGAGCCACTCTCGTACTGCGGAGGCATGATCCTGCTCAAGCCGTCCCACCGGCACATAGTAGCATACGGGCTCCGCGCCCGCTTCTTCGCTGTAGAAGGACACGCCGATCACCTCGGCGTTATGCGGATTGTCGCCCGCCGCTTCCACATGCAGCGCTCTGACATGCGGCAGCGCCGCGATCAGCTCGGCCAGCTTGTCGTCCGTAACCAGCACCGCCGGGGGCTCCGTACCGGCTTCCTCCACTACCCCGGCCGCCCCAGCGCCGGAAGCGGGCAGCTGCAGCCGCTCCATTAACGATTTAAACTCCAGCTTGCGGAACATCTCGGCAAGCTCCGATTCCTCATATCCGCGGTAGGCCAGCTCGTCCCACGAAAAATCGACCGGCACCTCCCGGAAAATCGTCGCAAGCTCCTTGCTCATCCGGGCGCTGTCGGCGTTCTCCGCGACCTTCTCTCCCAGCTTGCCTTTAATCTGCGAGGCGTTCTCCAGCACGTTCTCGACCGAGCCGTATTCTTGCAGCAGCTTAAGCGCCGTCTTCTCCCCAACGCCCGGGATGCCCGGAATGTTGTCGGACGTATCGCCCATCAGCCCTTTCAGATCGATGATCTGATGCGGCTTCAGGCCGTACGTTTCTTCGATATGCGCCGGATCGAACAGTTCGACCTCACTGATGCCCTTGCGCGTCAGCGCGATGGTCACCTGCCCGCTCGCGAGCTGCAGCATGTCCTTGTCACCGGTAACGACGACGACCTCAATGCCGCCTTTTTCGTCCGCAACGCGCGTCAGCGTGCCGATAATATCGTCGGCTTCGTAGCCGTCCAGCTCGAACTGACGGATACCGAACGATCCGAGCAGATCCCGTAGAATCGGAAACTGCTCGGACAGCTCCGGCGGCGTTTTTTCGCGGCCGCCTTTGTAATCTGCGTAATCTTTATGTCGAAACGTCGCTTTCCCCGCGTCGAATGCGACCAAAAAGTGCGTCGGCTTCTGCTCTTCCAGCAGCTTGAGCAGCATGGTGGTGAACCCGTAGACGGCGTTCGTATGCAGTCCCTTGGAATTGCTCAGCAGCGGCAGCGCAAAAAAAGCGCGGTAAGCAATGCTGTTCCCGTCGATCAGTATAAGCTTGGACAATGGATACACCCCATTCAGGCAGTCTTCCTACTCTATACATGATAGCATAGGACAGCATAAGAAAAAAACCTTTGGAAAGCTTTCTCGAAAAAGGGGTGTGCGCCGTTTTTGCCGCATAAAATGAACTAACTTTTGATCCTTGACGGCGCCTTTCGAGCGGAAAGGAGATCGGAGGCTGGGTTCATGAAAGAGATGGTTCGTTTGAACGGAAAACGCGCGATTTTTTTCGATGTTAATCAGACGCTGGTCCAGCAGGGACTCAGCTTCGAGCAATGCTTCGCGGAGGTGTGGAACGATTATTCGGCCAGATGGGCGGCGGAGGACCGCCCGAAGGCGGATTCGCTCTGGGAGCAATATATTACCCGTTGGCAGCAGCGAAAAAAAGGCCGGACGACGTTCAAGCAGCTCGACGAGCTGCAGCAGCAATGTCTGCGGGAAGCCTTCGAGGCGCTGAGGATTCCCGCTTCCTCCGGCGTTCTGCGAGGCTTCATGCAGGATATCCGCCGCCTGCAGGTAGCGGCGAAGTCCATGGCGCCGCAGGCGGCCAAAACACTGGAGACGCTGTCCCGTACATACCGCCTCGCCATCATCAGCAACAGCCCCCGCAGCGAAGTGCTGATGATGCTGCAGCGGTTCGGGCTGGAATCGTATTTTCCCGAAGAACGCGTCTTTACGGCGCAGAAGCCGGCGGACAAGAAGCCTGCCCCTCACCTCTTCAAGACGGCGCTCCAAACGATGCAGCTTGCGCCCAGGCAGGCGCTCATGGTGGGGAACTCGTGGAAGCATGACGTGTGCGGCGCCGTCAAGGCGGGCCTGGATGCCGTATGGCTTCATCCCGGAGCAGTCGGTCCGTCCGCCGAGTCGGGAGACAAAAAAATTTCCCAGCAGCGGCTGGGAAAGCGTAAGGTGTATCTGATCAAGCAGCTGGATCAGCTTCACCAGCTTTTCGGTTAAATTTCAATCGGCCCGCCGTCCTCCGGAACGCCGACCGCATCGCTGCTGAACACGCTCCCGCGGTGCGCTTTCGACTGCTTCTTCAGCTTGGCCGCCGTTTCGGAAATTTGCTCCGGCGTTACGGCGGCGGCCGCCTTGCAGATCACAAGCGACAGCGACAGCGTGACCCCGTCGCTATCGATCCGGTTGCCCTGCCGGTCCTCGACATACGTCCAGTCGTCCTCGTCGTAGAACATTTTGACTCCCGCATCGAACCGCCGCAAAATTTCGCCGCACAGCTTCTCCGGCTCCTCGCTCGCCGTAATCGCAATAAAATCGTCCCCGCCGATATGGCCGACGAAATCGAACGGCAGTCCCAGCACACCCATCGCCTGCTGAATGCAGTCGGCGGTAAATTGAATGAGCTGATCGCCTTTTTGAAAGCCGTACCGGTCGTTAAACCATTTGAAATAATCGAGATCGGCATAGATGACCGAGAACGGCTTCTTGTCCGTCAGCCGCTTGCTCAACTCCCGGTAGATTTGCAGATTGCCCGGCAGTCCCGTGAGCGGATTGGCCACTTTGGCGCTTTCCATGCGGGCATTCGTGATGCATTCGAGAATCGACCTTATGGAGGACATCCCCAGCATCCGCCCTTTGGAGGTGATGATCACAAGATCGTACAAATTTTGAATGTCCCGTGAGGTCGCAAGCTGGGACACCTCCTCGACCGGCATCTGCTCGTCCACGATCAGAGGCGACGGGTCCATCACCTGATCGATCGGACGGTTCCAGAACAGCGAGTACCCGTACTGTCCCGCAAGCTGCTGGAACAAACGGTCCCGCATAATGAGGCCGATGGGCACGCCGCCGGAAACAACCGCCGCGCCGAGTGCGTTCGCATTTTTCTTGAAATACCCGGCGACCGCCGAGATAGGCGTCGAGTTTTCAAAGGACTGATACGGGATCGACAGATCGCCGATCGTCCAGACGCTGCCCGCGGTTTCGACAATTTTGCGGTGCAGCAGAATATGATTTTTCAGCTCCGGCTTCAGCGCGGCCTGCTCCGTTCCGGGACGGCCAAGCAAAAAGCCTTGGCCGAAATGCACGCCCATGCGCGTAAGCTTCATCAGCTCCTCGGCCAATTCAATGCCCTCGGCAATCAGGTGGATGCCCAGCTTCTCGGCGAATGACAGCATCGTCTCGAGGATGTATTCCTTCGTTTTGTGGCGGTGAATGTCCTTGATGAGCGAACGATCGATTTTGATAAAATCGGGCTGCAGCTCGGCAATGGCTTGCAGCGAGGAATACCCCGCTCCGGCATCGTCGATGGCGATCCGGTATCCTTGCTGGCGGTAATGGTCCAGAATCGTCTTGGCCGCGTCGAAATCTTCGATCGAGCTGCGCTCCGTAATCTCGAACACGACATTCCCCGGCGTCAGCCCCCGCTGCTCCAGCAGCTCGAGCGTCCGGCCCGGCTCGAACTGCGGATCGTTCAAAATTTCGGCGGACAGGTTCAGAAACAGCATCTCCTCCTCCGTCCGGCTCAACGCGCCCTGAATCGCCTTGGCCCTTGCAAGCCGGTCCAGCGGATACAGCAATCCCTCGGACTCCGCCGCCGCGAACAGCCTGAGCGGAGAATGCAGCGGGCTGCCCTCCGGTCCCCGGGTTAACGCCTCGTAGCCGAAAACCGTGCCGTCCTTCAGCGAAATAATCGGCTGATAAACGGAAGTTACGGCTTGTTGATGTAAAATGTGCTCCAGCTCGCTATGAAGCGTCGAACCGTCGATCGGCTGCTCCGTCATTCGTTCTATCGTCATGACCATCCCTGACTTTCCGTGTCTTTGGATCTACTATATCATGGGAATTTTATCCCAGTGTTAACACGGAACGTCCTGATTTGTTAAACGATTGTAAATATTTACGAAGAAATCGACTCTTACTTGATGCCGATCGATTGGCGGTATTCGGAAGGAGAACAGCCGACCGCCTTTTTGAACAGGATGGAGAAATGCGGATAGCTCTGATAGCCGACGGCCAAGGAGACGTCGATTACTTTGTAATGGGGAATTTCCAGCAGCCGCTTGGCCATCTCCATCCGTTTGCGGATGCGGTACTGCACGAACGTCTCGTTCGCCGTTTTTTTGAACAGGTGGCTGAAATAAGTCGGCGCGAGCCCGACTTTTCCGGCGACCTCCTCCAGGCTGATATCCGTCGCAAGATGCTCGTCGATATACGCTTTGGCTTCCTCCCAGACGTTCTTCTGGTTGCCGCCGCGGTAGGTTTGCAGCAGTCCGGACAGCTTGAAAATCTCTTCCTCCAGAAAGGCCAGGGCTTCCTGAAGGGCAGGAAAGCTTCGCCGCTCGGGAGGCTCGGGAAAGAGGAAAACGTCTCTGGCGTTCAGCCGCTTCACCAGCAAGCGGAGCACGTCGTTCACGGCTGCGCTCAGTCGCTCGGGAGACGCTTGCTCCTCGAAATAACGGTCCTTCCCTTCCGTCCAGCAGGCGGCAGCCGCGTCCGGGTCGGCGCTCCAGATCGCTTCCTCCAGCGAATCGAGCCACTGCTCGTATTCCGAAATGGACGGCGCGTCGGCCCGGGCCGGTTTCAGAACACGGTCCAGCACCGAATACAGCTCCCCAGGGGTGACCGGCTTGAGCAGGTATTCCTTGACCCCGTATGTCAAACATTTTTGCGCATACGCAAATTCCCCGTAGCCGGAGATGACGACCGTCCTGACGGAGGGTCGGGTTTCCGAGATGATTCTGCACAGCTCAAGCCCGTCCATGCGAGGCATCCGAATATCCGTGAGCACCAGATCGGGCGGGGTCTCCCGCACCAAAGCAGCGGCCTCCTCGCCATTGGTCAAGGCGGTAACGCGTATCCTTCCCGCCCCATACCGCTCGACCATCCGGGCAAGCCCGAGCCGGATCATCGGCTCGTCTTCGACGACGACAACATGCATCCCTATCCCCCTCCGCTCCGCATCCGTACAAATCGTAACCCTTCAGCCTGACGGCCTGCCCGTGGAAGGCATAATCATCGTGACTTTCGTCCCCTCGTCAAGCCGGCTCTCGATGTGCAGGCCATACTGCTCGCCGAACACCATCTGAATGCGCCTGTGCACGTTAACAATGCCAATTCCGCCCTTCTTTCCGGCCGCATCGTCCCCTCCGTCGACAAGACGGTTCGCCTCCAGCTTCTCCCGCAGCTCCGCCAGACGTTCCTCCGGCATGCCGTTCCCGTTATCCTCGACGCTGACCCAGAACGTGCCTTCTCCTTCGCCCGCATCGATCCGGATGCAGTGGTAATCCTCCACGCCGCCTTCGAACGCGTGCTGAAATACGTTTTCGACAAGCGGCTGCAGCGTCAGCCGGACCATCTTGTGAAGCAGCAACTCCGGCTTCACGGCGACATCGATCTCAAACTCCCGCCCGACCCGGTGCTTCAGCACGATCATAAAGTTAAGCACGTGCTTCAGCTCGTTGGCTACCGTAATTTCCTCCAGATTCGTCTGCACGGAATAGCGCAGCATGTAAGCCAGCGCGCGCACGATTTCCGAAATTTCGTCCGAATCCTCAACGAAGGCATAGCACACAATCGTCTCCAGCGTATTGTATAAAAAGTGCGGATTGATCTGAAGCTGCAGCGATTGGAACTCCGCCTTTTGCCGCTCCATCTGGATTTCGTGGTTTTTCAGCTCGGCCTGATATACCTTGTCCACGAGCTCCGACAACCGGTTGACCATCAGATTGTAACGGATCATCAGCTCTACGATTTCGTCCCGCTGCCGCTGCTCGGGAAGCGGAATGGTCGCCCAGTTGCCCTTCTCGGTCTCCCGCATCCCTTCCTTCAGCGCCCGGATCGGCCCGGTAATCGACTTGCCGAAACGGAAGGCCAGCCATAACGCAAACACAAGCGTAAACAGACCGACGACGATCGAAGTGACGCGAATCGTATCCACCGGCTTCCGCAGTTCGGCCATCGGCATGGACACGACGAGATGCCAGCCCGAATAGGCAGACTTCTGGCTCCGGTACAAGCGCCGCTCTCCGTTTTCCTCCGCCACGAACGACTGCAACCCCGATTCGACGATGCTGCGCTTCAGCTCAGGCTGTACGGTTTCCCCAATCCGCTCCCTTTGGGGATGATACACGATCCGCCCCCGCTCGTCGACGATGAAGAAGAATCCGGTGTTGGTGAGCTCGATGCCTTTCCACAGCTCCGAAAGCTCGGCCGATCGAAGCTCGATCGCGAGGATGCCTTGCGGCTCTGAAGACGTTAAGCCGCGAATTTGGCGCACGAGCGTGATCGTCCGGTTATTCTGGCTTTCGATAATGCTGCGGTTCAACACGCTGAGGTTCCCGTAGGCCGACGTATTCGTCTTGAAGAAGGTCAACTGCTCCTTGATTTGCTCCGGCGTAAACGACGTTCCCGTGACTTCGTTATAGTAGTACACGGCGTTCTCGTTGAAGCTGATCGAATAAACGGCCGTAATCTCGGGATTCCGTATAAAGATCGGGTCGATCACGAATTCCTTGATCTGCTTTTGGATCTCATAGAACTCGTATCCCTCCAGCCCTGCCGGCAGATCGATAAAACGTTTGACCTCCTTGTTGGTCAGCAGCGAAACCATGGAACGCTCATACGATTTCAGATACAGATCCGTATGGTATGCCGCATTGCCGACCATCTGGGACAGCTGTCGCTCCACCATCCGGTCCAGCTCCTGGGAAGAGGCGTAGTACGTCACGATGCCCACTGTCGTCAGGGAGACGATAATTACGGTCAGAAAGTAGAGGAACAGCTTCCGGTACAGGCTCGCCCTCTTCATTTGATCCCCAGTTGGCTGCGGTATTCCGAAGGCGAAATGCCAACGATCTTTTTAAATGTTTTCGTAAAATGCGGATAGTCGTCGTAACCGACCTCCAGCGCCACGTCCACAATGCGGATATGGGATTGGGCCATCAATTGAAGCGCTTTCTCCATCCGGCGCTTGATCCGGTATTGGACGAACGTTTCGGAGGTCATTTTTTTGAACAGCGCGCTGAAATACGTCGGGGTCAGCCCGACAAGCTCAGCCACTTCCTCCAGGGTGACTTCCTCGGACAAGCGCTGATCGATGTAAGCCTTCGCTTCTTCCATCGGGTCCTTGAATTGCCCGCGGCGCGCCGAGATTAGCCTCCGGTATATCGCCCGCAGCGTCTGTTCGAAATCGTCCAGCAGCTCGGCCTTCGTATGAGCGGCAATCGCCTCCTTCGTCTCGGGGGACACCGAAAAAGCGTTCCGCTCCTGCAGCCGCTGCACAAGCAAGCGGATGCAATCGCCGAGCAGCTCCCGAAGCTTCGCGGCGGACAGGCCAGAGTCGAGGCAGTAGCCCCGCCACTGCTCCAAATACCGGGCCAGCTCGTCCGATTGGTTGGCCCAAATGCACTGCTCCAGCTTCCCTACCCATTCCACGTATTTGGATACCGGCACATAGCCTTTCATTTTTTGCTTGAGCACCGTATCCAGCGCTTCATGCAGCTCCGGCTTCGTGACGGGCTTCAGCAAATACTGCTTCACGCCGTAAGCCAGACATTTTTGCGCATACTCGAAATCGTTGAACCCGGAGATGACGACCGTTTGAATATCGGGGAATTCTTCGTGAATGCTGCGGCACAGCTCCAGTCCGTCCATCTTGGGCATCCGGATATCGGTCAGCACGATGTCGGGCTCTTGCGCGCGGATCGACTCCAGCGCCTTCATCCCGTTCTCCGCGGTTGTGATGCCGGTGAACGCGGGACTGTACTGCTCCGCCATTTTGACCAAGCCTCTGCGGATGACCGGCTCGTCGTCCACGATGAGCAAATGCATGGAACACCCCTCCTGTTAGGTCCGGCTAAGGGAAAAGTATCCGCTCCGGACAAAGCCGGAAACGGATACTTTACCGTGATCTGTATGATGATTTTACTATGCCTTCGGGATGCAGGGCAATGAGAGAAGTTGGCTTTGACGGACAACGGCTTTCCGGCTGCAGACCGTTACTTCACATTGTTGCGGACAATGACGCCTTCCTTCTTGTTGTAGCGCTCCGTCGCTTCCTTGATAACTTCGTTGCCGCCTTTGGTTTTGTATTCTTCGATGACCTTCGGCCAATCGGAGATCGGCTCTTTGCCGTAGATCATTTTGACCATATGGTCGATGATCAGCTTCGGCGCCGTATCGGTCGTCGGCATCAGATCCGGGTATTTGGCGAACGCATTCAGCGTCGGCGTGAATTCGATCGTGCCGAGTCCTTCTTTGGCCAGCACCGTATCGAACGCTTTGGCCAAGTCCTTGCCGTCCTGAGACAAGGAGGCGCGGAGCTTGTTGATGGTAATGTCGTGCGTCCACCACAGATTGCTGCGGAAGCCCTCTTCGTCCACTTCTTCTTTCGTTTGCGGGAATTTGTACTTGATCTGCCCGTTCTCGACGGTGTAATTCTCGCCTTCCACCCCGATGCTGAAAAACTTCTCCGCTTCGTCGGTCAGCATCCAGTCCAAAAATTTGACGATGCCGATCGCCGTTTCCTTCTTTACATTATTGTTGATATACAATGCGGTGGACAAGGAGCCGTACAGAAGATGACCGCCGTATCCTTCCGGACCTTTCGGCGACGGAATAATATCTATTTTGGCCTCGGGCACGACCTTCTTCACCTTGGTCCGGTAGTTGGCCATCCCTTCCGCATTGGCGGACCACATGCCGACTTTACCGGCCTCGATATTTTTGCCATAGTCGGTTGATGTCACCGTTGCAAAATCTTTCGGAATCAAGCCTTCGTCGAACATCGTTTTGTAGGCTTGAAGCGCCTTCGTCATATTTTCCACGTCAAAAAATTTCGGAACGACCTGTCCGTCCTGCAGCTCGAACTGGGAACCGATCACGTCGTAAGAGCCGAAAATCGTATCGGCATACTTGAATTTTTCCCGGATCTGGTACGGATTCTCGACGCCGAGCTTTTTCATCGCGCGCATCACGTTCAGCATGTCCTCGACCGTCTTCGGTGCAGGAAGGCCGGTTTTCTCCAGCAGGTCCGTACGGATGAACAGCGCGCGCCGCGACGGATTGGACAGCCACGCCGGCACGGCGTAAATTTTGCCCTGGTAGCTGACCTCGTCCCAGGCCTGCTTCGGCACCTGCTTCATCAGATTCGGCGCATATTCTTTCAGCAGATCGTCCAGCGGCATGAACAGCCCAGCCTCCACCGAGCCGGACATCGCCTTGCTGTTGACGCTGCTGCCTTGAACCACGTCGGGGATGTCGTTGCCTGCGAACATGACGGCCATTTTCTGGTCGAATTCCTTGAGCGGGAGGAAGCGAATATCCATGTCTACGTTCGCCAGCTTCTCCAGCTTTTTCACCCATTTGTCTTCGTTAATATTTGGCGAGCTTTCCGCATACGCATTGCCGCTCGTGTTCAGCGAAATGGTAAACTTCGTTGGCCCCTGCTTCCCGTCGGCGCCCGGCGCTTCGCCTTCATTCTTGCCGCCGCCGCATCCGGCTGCCGTGACCGCCAGCGAACCGACCAGCACCGTACTGATGAGCTTTTTCAAGTCGAACCCCTTCTTTCGCTTAAAAAGTATGTGTATGTTGCCTAAGTCAAATGATAGCGATTTCAAAGCGAACATAGAATTGGCTAACTTATTATGACGATGTGTTTTTTTACGATGGGACGAGTTCTGCCACCGGAAAGAAAGGTCACGATTTGATCGAGCCGATCAGCATCCCTTTGACAAAATAGCGCTGAAGAAACGGATAGATCATCATGATCGGAATCGTCGCCACCGTAATAATCGCCATTTTGATGCCCTCGGGGGACGTATTCGTAAGCTGCGACAGCTGATCGGACGAGCCGAAGAAGTCGGTAATGACGATTTCGCGCAAGCGGACCTGCAGCGGATAAAGCGCCCGGTTATTAATATAATACAAGGCATTGGAGTACGTATTCCAGTGCGACACCGCGTAGAACAGGCCCATGGTCGCCATCGCCGGCTTGGACAACGGAAGCACGATGCTCCACACGATCCGCATTTCACCGCAGCCGTCCATCCGGCCGCAATCGATCAGCTCGTTCGGCAGGTTGACGAAGAAGGAACGCATGACGAACAAATTATACGCGCTGATGGCGCTCGGGATTATCAACGCCCATACCGTATCCAGCAGGTGCAAATTTTTGACCAGCAAATAGTTCGGAATCAGCGGCGCCTGAAAAATCAACGTGATGAGCACCATAAGCAGCACGTACGTGCGGCCCGCATATTCCGGCCGCGACAGCGGGTAAGCGAGCGCCGCGGTAGCGATCAGATTGATGACCGTTCCGACGACGGTAATGAACAGGCTGACCGAGAAGGAGCGCCAGACGGAGGCGTCTTTTAAGATCAGCTGGTAATTTTCCAGCGTGAATTGTACGGGCCAAAGCGTCACCTGCCCGCTGTTGATCGCGGCGTCGGCGCTGAGCGATTGGGCGACCACGTGAAGCAGCGGCAGGATCATCGTCGCCGCAAGAATCGTAAGCACAACATAGTTCAATACCGAGAATGCCCGGCCAGCCGGAGTTATATGATTCATCTGCGTTTCCCCCGCCCTAATATAGTCCTTGTCCGGTCGCTTTGCGGCTCAGCGCATTGCCAAGCATGATCAACGCCAGTCCGACGACCGATTTGAACAGCCCGATCGCGGTCGTGAAGCTGTATTGCCGCCCCACCAGGCCGACCCGGTAGATGTAAGTATCCATAATATCCCCCGATCCTTCGTTCAGCGAGTTAAGGAACACATAGACCCGCTCGAACCCGAAGTCGAGAAAATTGCCGATATGCAGCAGGAACAAGATGACGATGGTCGGCATAATTGTCGGAATCGTAATCGATATCGTCTGCCGCCAGCGGCTCGCGCCGTCCATGACGGCCGCCTCGTACATTTCCGGATTGACCCCGGCCAGCGCCGCCAAATAGACAATCGTTCCCCAGCCGCTGTCCTTCCAGATGCCCGAGCCGACCAAAATGCCGCGGATGTACGAATCTTCGCCCAAGAAATAAATCGGATCGATCCCGAACAAGCCGAGCACATGATTGACGACCCCTGTCGTCGGAGACAAAATGCCGATCGCAATCCCGCCGACGATGACCCACGACAAGAAGTGCGGCATGTACACCACCGTCTGAATAATCCGCTTGTACATCAGCAGCCTCATTTCATTCAACAGCAGCGCCAGCACGATCGGAAACGGAAAAGCGAAGATCAAATCATAAAAGCCGATCAATATGGTGTTCTTCAAAATTCGCAAAAATTCGTCATACGCGAACATCCGCTGAAAATTTTCAAGCCCGATCCACGGACTCCCCGTAATTCCTTTAAAAATGTTGTAGTTTTGAAACGCCATGACCGAGCCCATTAAGGGGACGTATTTGAACAAGACGAAATATAAAATGCTGGGCAGCGAAAGGATATAAATGGCCTTGTACTTCTTCATCAGTCTCCACGTTTCCCGGGCCCGCGACGGTTTAACCTCGGAACGAACCGCCCTCTCCAGCTTGGCTTCCATGCTGCATTCCTCCTTTATGGTTCGATCTTACTATGAGGGGAACTTGTTTCAAATGGAGAAAGTTGCACGGAAGCTGTGTTTTTTTACGATGGCGTAAAAGCAAAAAAAGTCCCGCCCGCGCCTTGGTATAAGCGCGCGGCGGGACTTTCGGCCGAAGCCGTTCGGTATCCGCTATACGTTCAAATCTTTGCGTTTGCCTGTGACCATAAAGATTACGCCTTCTCCGATATTCGTCGAATGATCGGCCACGCGTTCGAGGAAATGGGCGGCCAGCATGAGCTGGGATAACTGCCTGTTTTTGGCAAAATCCGTGCCCATCAGCATGATGATATCGTTCACGATGACGCTGTACAGCTTGTCGACTTCGTCGTCCTTCTCGGCCAGCGCCGCAGCCCGGTGAACGTCGCGTTCGGTATAAGCCAGCAGGCTCTCCTGCAGCATATTCTGGGTCAGCTCCGCCATCCGCGGAATGTCTTCGAGCGGCTTCACCAGCTCTTGGCCGTTCAACCGGATGCAAATTTTGGCGATATCGACGGCATGATCCGCGATGCGTTCCAGATCGGTGGCGATCTTCAGCGCCATGCTGATAATCCGCAGATCGCTGGCCATCGGCTGCTGCAGCGCGATCAGCCGCAGCGAATCTTCTTCGATTCTGGCGGTCATCTCGTCGATCTGATCGTCCTCTTCGATCGTTTGCCGGGCCAAGCTCTCATCCAGCCGCGCAAGGGATTGAACGGCTTGACGGATGAGCCTTGCCACATTGTTGCCCATGTCGAGCAGGTCTTTTTGAAGCAGGTCCAGCGATTGGTGAAAATTGATCCGGTTGTCCACGAATAAAGCGCTCCTTTGTCCGAACGGCTGCGGAACTTATCCGAACCGTCCGGTAATGTAATCTTCCGTCCGTTGGTCGGAAGGCGTGGTAAAAATTTTGTCCGTCTTGTCCGACTCGACCAGCACGCCGTTCAGGAAGAACGAGGTGTAGTCAGAAATCCGCGCAGCTTGCTGCATGTTATGCGTAACGATGATGATCGTATATTTCTCCTTCAATACCTGCGTCAGCTCTTCGACCTTCAGCGTCGAGATCGGGTCGAGCGCGGACGTCGGCTCATCCATCAGCAGCACATCCGGCTCGACCGCAAGCAAACGTGCAATGCACAAGCGCTGCTGCTGACCGCCGGAGAGACCGAGCGCCGACTTGTTCAAGCGGTCCTTGACTTCGTCCCACAGGGCGGCCTGCACCAGGCTGCGCTCGACGATTTCGTCGAGCACGGCTTTTTTCTTCGTGCCGTGAATCCGAGGGCCGTAAGCGATGTTGTCGTAAATGCTCATCGGAAACGGGTTCGGACGCTGGAACACCATGCCGACCTTCTTGCGCAGGGACACGACGTCCGTCTCCGGACCGTAAATATTTTGGCCGTCCACATAGATGTCGCCGGTGATGCGCACGTTGTCGATCAGATCGTTCATCCGGTTCAAGGTGCGCAGAAAAGTCGATTTCCCGCAGCCGGAAGGGCCGATCAACGCGACGATGGAATTTTGCTCGATCGTCAGCCCGATGTTATGCAGCGCATGATTTTCACCGTAATATAAATTTAATTGCTCCACTTTGATTTTATTCGCAACCTTCGGATTCGCGATTGCACTCGCTGTCGCCATAGTCATTTCCCTCCGGACAATTTTTTCTGCAGCATACGGCTTGGAATGCCGATTAACAAGTTAAAGATCAGCACGACGATCAACAGCAGCGCGGCGGAGCCTTTGGCAATGTCCTGGGCGTCCGGCACGATCGCTTCGGATTGGACGTACCACAGATGAACGGACAGCGTCTCGCCCATGCTGAGCGGATTGAAGTCCGGGAAGAAGCGCGATACCGACAGCCCCGCGGTATAGATCAGAATGGCCGATTCCCCGAGGGCGCGGCCTGCGACGAGCGTGATCCCCGTAATTAAGCTCGGCAGCGAAGCCGGGAGCAGCACCTTGCGGATCGCCTGCCAGCGGGTGGAGCCAAGCGCAAGCGACGCTTCCCAGTACGATTCCGGAACGGAGCGGATCGCTTCTTCCGTCACCCGCACAAGGACGGGCAGATTGAGCAGCGACAAGGTGATCGCCCCGCCGATGATGGAAAATTTCAGGCCCATCCAGTTGACGAACAACAGGAAGCCGAACAAACCGAAAACAATCGACGGCACGGAAGACAAAGCTTCGACGGAGACGCGCACGATGTCCGTAAACCGGTTCTTTTTCGCATAAATGGCCAGATACACGCCGGCGCCGATACCGATCGGCAGCGAGAACAGCAGCGACAAGAACAAAACATAGAAGGAGTTGAACAGCTGCGGTCCTACGCCGCCGCCGGCCATAATCTCCGAAGGCTTGCCGGTGATGAAATTCCAGTTCAGCATCGGCAGTCCGTCGCCTAAGATCCGGAATAAAAACCAAGCCAGTATCAAAATAATAACAACACCCGTTGCCCAAAAATAGAGCGTGGCGATCCGGTCTGTCGTTTTACTCGTCATTTCACTTCACTCCTCTTTGCGACAATGCGGATGATCAGGATCATGGCCAGCGAGACCAGAAGCAGCACAAGCGCCATCAGGAACAAGGCGTTGTTCCACGTGCTGCCGTAATGGGTGTTCCCCATGTCCTTGACGATTGCCGTCGTCAGCACGGTAGCGGAGCTGAGCAGCGAATCCGGCATTTGCGGCGAGTTGCCGATGACCATGAATACAGCCATCGTTTCTCCGATTGCTCGTCCCATCCCGAGAATGATCCCGGTCAGAATGCCAGGCCGGGCCGCAGGAATAAGCACGCGCCAAATCGTCTGCCAGCGCGTTGCGCCGAGCGCGAGCGAAGCCTCTTCCAGACGGCCGGGCAGCGCCCGGATCGCGTCCTCGGAGATGGATAGAATCGTCGGCAGAATCATGATCGCCAGAATGATGGCGGCCGGCAAAATCCCGTACCCGAAGCCCTCATTGAACTTGCCAAGAAACGGAACGATCACCGTAAGACCGATCAAGCCATAGACGACCGACGGAATCCCGACGAACAAGTCGGTCGCCGGACGAAGAATTTCGCGCACCCACTTTGGCGCGATTTTGGCCATAAAGACCGCACCCGACAGCGCGAGAGGCACCGACAGCAGCACCGACAAGAAGGTCAGCAGCAGCGTGCTGTACAGAAACGAGAACGCGCCGAATTTATTTTCCGACGGGGTCCACTCGGTCGAGAAAAAAAACTCTACCGGCGTCACGCCCGAAAAGGTCTTGACTCCTTGCCAACCGACAAAGACGATGACGGAAAAGATGATGAACGTCACAAGCGAAGCGCTTCCTATAAATATCCATCTCATCATTTGGTCGCTTCTGTTCTGTGCTCTCGTCCAGCGGTTCATCCGATGCTCCTTCCGCTCTTCCTTTACACTTTCCGTCAGCTGATCGGCAAATGAATTCATCAGCTATTACCCCCTGGTTTGAATAGTTCCACACGTGTTCCTTAGCTCAAGACCATCATAGAGTACGAATGTAATAACAGAACATGAGAATTGTTAAGGTAATGTAAAAATTGCGCAAGTTTCGACAAATCGGCAGACGCGGACATAAAAAAGAGCAGCGACTTTATGCCGCTGCTCTCGTAGATGACTGAATGATTATTTTTTCAACAGGCTGGCCGGAAGGAACTTGAGCTCCTCGACTTTTTTGTCTTGGAATTCCGGGCTCATGATGTAGTCGATAAATGCTTTCGTTGCGCCTTTAGCTTCACCTTTGGTGTACATATGCTCGATGCCGTACAGCGGGTATTTGCCTTCTTTGATCGTCTCTTTGCTGAATGCCACGCCTTCGAATTTCAGAGCTTTCAGCTTGTCGTTAACATAAGGCGTATCTACGTAACCGATCGCGCCAGTTGTTTGACCAACAGTCGTAGCCATAGCACCGCTGGATTCTTGCGTCACGCCGTCTTTCGTGAAGTCTTTGCCGTCCAGAACGATTTTCTTCACGAGCGCACGGGAGCCGGAGCTGTCCGGACGGTGAACGATCGTAATTTTTTGATCTTTACCGCCAACTTCTTTCCAGTTCGTGATTTTGCCGGAGAAAATATCCGCTGCTTGAGCTTTCGTCAAGTTGTCGATCGTAACGTCTTTGTTCACGATGATGGCAAAAGGCGCAATTGCTACGATGTGGTCGACAAGACCTTTGTCTTTATATTCCGGGCCGGCTTCGATGTCGGAGTTACCGATATCGGACGTGCCGTCCGCGACGTTTTTAAGACCTGTACCGGAACCGCCGGCGGTCGGGTTGATCGTGACTTTCGGGTTTTTCTTCATGAACTCGTCCGCAGCCGCTTTAACGAGCGGAAGCAGGGCGCTGGAGCCGGAAGCCGTTACCGTACCGGTGATCTCTTCTGTTTTAGCCGGTTGGTCTGCCGGTTTTTTGTCTCCCGTTGTTGCCGTTTTGTCTCCACCTGCTGCCGAATTATTCGGTGCCGGATCTGTCTTCGTACCGCAAGCGGAAAGAACCCCCAACATTAAGATCGAAACCATGGCCAAGCTTAAACCTTTTTTTGACAGCTGCTTCAACATTTCAGCATGTCCTCCCTTTGTTTTTTGTTTACTAGGACATCGTACCAACCATTTGTTAAGTGAAAACCATCGGAACGTAAACGGAATGTAAAAGTTTAAAGCTGCTAAAAGTTAACAATCGTTTTACAAACTTCCGTTTTTCTATTAATACTTTAGTCCTACACTGGCATCAGAATCGGGATTATTTATAGAAAGAATGAGTGGAGGGTTTCTATGAAACTAGCAGGCGCTATGACGCTTAGACAGAAGCTGATCGCCGGTTTGTCGGCTATGGTGGTCTTGTTTATGGGCGTTGCGTTATTTAACGTAAACCAGATGCAGCGGATCAAAAGCCAATTGGGCGTTCAAAACGAAAAGATGGAGCTCAAACTGATGGCGCTTGAATTGAAGGAAATGGTTCAGGAGCTTAACATCATCGCCTCCGGTTTGGAGATCTCGAAGAACCCGGACTATATCCCCAAATATAATGAAAAAAGAAAGCTGTACGATCAGATGGTCCAGCGCATCGGCGAAACGGCCGATACGGATGAGAAATCCGTCTGGCGGAGCAAGCTGATTCTGCTCACCGGCGAATATACGAATACGTTCGACGTAGCGGCCAAGGTCGTGCAGGATAAGTCATTGACAAAAACGGACGTCGATAAAAATATGGAGTACCTGTACAATGAATCGCAGCGGATCATGAGCGAAATTTTCACGTATGTCGATCATTTCTACGTCTCGTATGCAACCGATGCCGCCGCTGCGGTAACGGCGACGCAGGACGGGTTGGACCGAACCGTTGCCGTCATGATCACCGCATTCGCCCTGGTTGCGGTATGTGTGACCGCTGTCGGCGTCCTTGTCATCCGCTCGTTCACCGGACAGATCCGCCGGCTGCAGCATGCCGTGGGGCGAATCGCGGACGGAGACCTGCGGCACAAAATCGGAAGCCGTTCCCGGGACGAGCTCGGGCAGCTCAGCCAAAGCTTCGATCATATGGTCGATCAAGTGCGGGGCATGCTGCACAGCACGAAGCAGATCGCTTCTTCGTTAGCCGGACATTCGTTTTCGTTCCGGGAATTCTCGGGATCGACGGCGGCCGCCAATCAAGGCATTTTGCGTGCGATCCAAGACATCTCTACCGGAGCGGAGCAGCAAGCCCATTATTCGGAGCACAGCGCCTACCTCATCGCCAGCTTGGCCGGGGAAATTCGTAAAATCAACGAATATACGGATACGATGCAGCGAAAAAGCCGCGAAGCCGCCTTCAATACCCACACCGGTTCCCGGTCGATGGAAGCGCTCAGGCAGTCGGCCGACCGGTCGGGAGACGTTCTCCGGCAAGTGACCGCCGCGATGGAGACCTTGTCGCAAAGCTCGGCGCAAATCAGCAAAATTGTCGGCACGATTGCAGAAATCGCCACGCAAACCAACGTGCTGGCGCTCAATGCGTCCATCGAAGCGGCGCGGGCCGGAGAACACGGCAAAGGCTTCTCCGTCATCGCGGAAGAAGTCCGCCAGCTCTCTTCGCAAACGGCCGAATCGTCCAAGATGATCGGGCTGATCGTCAAGTCGCTGCAGATCCAAATGAGCGAGATGGAAGCCTCGTTCGAGGAAGCCCGCCGCTCATTTGACGAGCAGAACGGGAAGATGGAGGAGAGCATGGAAGCGTTCAGCTCGATTCGGTCCTCGATGGACGAGCTTTCCGGCCACATCGGCCAAATTCACGAGCTGATCACCGATGCGCAGGAGAAGAACGGCCAGCTCGTCGAAGCCGTGCAGCACGTTGCTGCCATTGCCCAAGAATCCGCGGCGGGCGTGGAGGAGGTCAATTCGTCGTCGCACCAGCAGGATACGGCCATTCGGCACATCGCTTCGCAGGCGGACGATATGCTTTCGCTATCGCGGCGGCTGTTCGAGGAAATCGACAAGTTTAAGATGGATGATATTGAGGCGGAGGAAGTGGAGCTCCCCTTATCGCCGGAGATTGATGAAAACCGGGGGCAGAAGGAAGAGGATCGTGAGGTGAGCCCCGAGGCTAACGGGACGCCTCAAGCGGCCGAGGTCATAGCAGCACCCGTGACATCGGCTGACGCCGGGACGCAAGCCGCGCCTCAAGAGCAGACGGATTGTAAGAATAACGAAGCCGTTAGCCGGGAAGAAGAGGAGAAAAAGCTGCAGCCGGTTTGATGCCAAGATCTCGGTAGGCATACGAAAAGCCCCGGTTCCGCATTCAATGCGAGATCGGGGCTCCCTACGTTTATTCGAAATAGACGGCTTTGCCGGTGCGGGAAGACTCGTAGATCGCTTCGAGAATTTTCGAAACGACGCAGGCCTGCTCCGGCGTAACGACCGGATCGATATCCTTGTCGATCGCTTCCAGCCACAAGCGGGCTTCGAGATCGGCCGGGCTTTCGCCGTTGCCTTCGTAAAAATCGACGCCTTTGGCATCCAGCTGGATTTCGTTCATGAACAGTCGGCTGTGCTTCTCGCCGTTGATGCGCAAGCCGTCCCACATGTCAGCGCCGCCCTCGGTGCCGCACAGCGTCGTTTTGGCTTCGCCGGTTTGCAGCAGGTTGATCGCCCAGCTCGATTCGAGCACGATCGTCGCTCCGTTCTGCATCGTAATCATCCCGAACGCGGAATCCTCGACCGTGAACTTCTCCGGGTCCCAGGAGCCCCAAGCGTTGGCAGCGTTTGCTTTCTTCGACAGCTTATGAAAAGCGGTCCCAAGCACGGCCTTCGGCTTGTAATTGTCCATCATCCACAGCGTCAAGTCGAGCGCGTGCGTCCCGATATCGATCAGCGGGCCTCCGCCTTGCTTCTCTTCATCCAGAAAGACGCCCCAGGTCGGCACGGCGCGGCGGCGGATTGCGTGCGCTTTAGCGTAATAAATGTCGCCAAGCTCGCCTTCCTCGCAAACCTTCTTCAAATATTGGCTGTCCGCGCGGAAACGGTTTTGATAGCCGATCGTCAGCTTTTTGCCGGTCCGCTTCGCCGCTTCCACCATACGTCTGGCGTCCGCCGCGGTTTTGGCCATCGGCTTCTCGCACATCACGTGCTTGCCGGATTCCAGAGCGTCGATCGTAATGTCGGCGTGGGAATCGTTCGGCGTACAAATATGGACGAGATCGAGCGTCGTATCGGCCAGCAGCTGCTTATAATCCGAATACACTTTCGCTCCCGGCGCGCCGAACTTGCTTGCGGCCTCGTGCGCCCGCTCTTCGACAATATCGCAAAATGCGACCATTTCAGCGTTAGGTTGATTTTTCAGCGCAGGCATGTGCTTGCCATTGGCAATTCCCCCGCAGCCGATAATTCCAATCCGGTATACTTTAGACATGAAGACGGCGCCTCCTTCGTCAATCGCAGTTTGGTTCGTAATCCCAAGCCTTAGTATAGACAAGTTGCGGACAAAAAGATATTTCGGAATTGGCGTTCGTTATATGCAATTGTGTCATCACTGCTTCGTTCGGCAGACGCCTATACGCGAACCCTACGCTCGGTACGTGCTGCCTCCAGCAGCGAATCCATAACCCGCGCTTGTCGGAGCGCTTCTTCGGCTCCGTCGCTGTCTTCAGAGCGCCCCTGCTTTCGAAGCAGCACCGCCTCCGCGAAGCTCTCCGCCTGCAAGCGAAACGGCGTGAGCCGGTCAGTGACCCATTCCTTCCATTGGCTATCAAGCCGACAGCGAATCCGCAGCTCCTCCGCGGTCACGTCGAGCTCGACCTGCAGCTTCCCCTTTGTCCCCCATAGCTCGAAGCTGGCGCCATGAGGCAGATCCAGCGCCGCATCCAGTTGGGCCGTACGCCCCTCGGCAAAATAAAGCGTACCCGCGAACCGCCGGTCTACGCCATGCAGGGGATGCAGGTCCAAAGCGGCATCCGCGGCTACCGGCTCCTCCCGGGTAAAATACCGCGCCCACGCGACCGGATAACAGCCGATGTCGTACAGCGCGCCTCCGCCCCATTCTTTGCGCCAGCGGCTGCTGGCCTCGTCGGCCACGAACGAAAAGCGCCCGTAAAACCGGGCCCATTGCCCGATTCCGCCTTCCCTGATCCAATCGCGCATCTGCTCGAATCCAGGATAGTATTTCCATACAAAAGCTTCCCGGACCAGCACATTATGCTTTCGGGCCGCATCGGCAATCGCTTTAGCCTCGCTCCCGCTCAAAGCAAACGGCTTTTCCAGCAGCACGTGCTTTCCGGCTTCGCACGCTTTCACCGCCCATTCTTTATGCAGATGATTGAGTAAAGCGATATATACCGCATCAATCTCGGGATCACGCAATAGGGCCTCGTAGCTCTCATAACGCCGGGGCACACCAAAGCGCTCGGCAGCGGAACGCCCGTTTTCTTCCGTTCTTCCGGCTACTCCGTGCCACATTCCGTTTGCCGCTTCGTTTAACGCCATACCGGCTTTGCCTATAATACGTCCCGTCCCCAGGACTCCCCATTTGATTCGATTCGACACCGATTCACCCTGCCTTTCGACCTATTTCCCGGGAAATGGATATTGATCGCCCCTATTCGACCCAAGGAACTCCGCTTATACACAAAGAAAAGGAGGCCGCGATGTCTGCTGCCTCCTCCCTGCTGCGCAAGCTATCCTTTTTTTCCTGACGAAGTGACCAGCTTGTAGCCGACGCCGCGAATCGATTCGATCTGCACCGACTGCTGGTTCATTTCCAGCTTTTTGCGAAGGGAACTGACGTGCACGTCCACCGTCCGCTGGCCGCCGATATAGTCGAAGCCCCAGACGATGTTCATCAGATCGTCCCGCGTCACGACGACGCCCGGCCGCTGCACGAGATACAGCAGCACTTCGAACTCCTTCGGACGAAGTGGAATCGACTCGCCGCCGAGCAGCACCTCGTATTTTTCCGGATAAATATACAGGTCGCCCGCGGTGATGACCTTCTCCCCGCTTCCCGGCTTATCCTGCAGGCCGTCATCGGCCGTTGTCCGCCGCAGCACGGCGGATACCCGTGCCAACAGCTCTGCCACGCCGAACGGCTTCGTAATATAGTCGTCGGCTCCGTATTTGAGCCCTTGCACGACTTCTTCCTCGGCATTGCGGGCGGTCAGGATGATCACCGGCGTTTTGTTTCCTTTTTGCCGGAGCTTGGATAAAATCTCAAAGCCGTTCATCCCGGGAAGCATGATGTCCAGGACGATGAGATCGAACTGATGCTGCAGCGCTGCCTGCAATCCGTCGCTTCCGTGATCGACCACTTTGGTTTCGTAGCCTTCTTGCGTAAGATTATAAGACAACAGCCTCGCTAGCGTAGGCTCGTCCTCAATAACCAAAATTTTTTGCGGCATGTTACTCCCCCGGGCATTCATTCTATATCTAAAGCTTAACATAGCCTATATTTATTGACAAACGGTAAATGGTTTTTTGGACCAATCGGCGTGCGCTCAGTGAATCATCGGCATATCGATCTCGAACTTCGTGCCGACGCCGACCTCGCTTTCCACCCGGATCGTACCCTTGTGAAGCTCCACCAGATGCTTGACGATCGACAGCCCGAGTCCCGTGCCCCCGGAGCTGCGGGAACGCGCCTTGTCCACCCGGTAAAACCGCTCGAAGATGCGCGGCAGGTCCTTCTTCGGAATACCGATACCGGTATCCGCAATCGTAATCCGGACTTTGTCGTCCGCCGCCTCCGACGTTCCGCCGAGCAACTGCTCGACCCTCACCTTCACTTTACCGCCCTCCGGCGTATAGTTGATCCCGTTCGACAGCAGGTTGATCAAAATCTGCCGCAGCCGGTCCTCGTCCGCTTCCATATAAATGTCTTCGGGCACCTGCATGTCCAGCTCGATCGATTTCTTCGCCGCCTCCGTCCGCATCACGTTGACGCAATGACCGACGAACGTTTCCAGATGCACTGGCGAGAACTGCAGCGGAATGCGCTTCGATTCGATTTTGGACAGCTCCAGAATGTCCCCGATCAACCGGTTGAGCCGCTCGCTCTCGTCGAAAATGATCTGGAGAAACGACCGCGCCGTTTCCTTGTCGTTCAGCGCTCCGGCCAGCAGCGTTTCGGCGAAGCCTTTGACCGCAGCGATCGGCGTCTTCAGCTCGTGGGACACGTTGGCGACGAATTCGCTGCGCATCCGCTCCAACCGCCGAACGGCGGTGATATCGTGCAGCACGATGAGAAGCCCCGTCCATTCCTGGCTCGAATCCGAGATTGGACTCAGGTTGATCTCCAGAATCCGCTCGCTTGGGTAGTAGAAAATCATTTCGTCCCGGATATGCTCGCGAACTTCGATACATTCCTGAATCATCTGGGTGAACTCGAACTGCTGTTTCGCCTGATCGAATTTTTTCCCCAGGAGCTCTTGGGCGGAAAAGCCCAAGATATCTTCGGCCGAACGGTTCAGAAGCACGATCTTGCCTTCCCGGTCGATCATCATGACGCCGCTGATCATGTTCTCCAGTACGCTCTTAAGCCGGTTCTCGTCCTCCAGAATGCGGTTCATCTGCAGCTGTAAACTGTCCGCCATCCGGTTGATCGCATTGCCGAGCTGCCCGATCTCGTCTTTTTTGTTGAGCTGGACGCGGTACTTGTAATTCATGTCCGTAATCTGCTGCGCGACGCTCGTGATCAGCTCGATCGGTCGCGTAATGCCGTAGGCGACGCGGTAGCTGATCAGACCGGCCAGCAGGAACACCGCCACCAGCCCGCCGAGCAGCACGTACCATACTTTGCGGATCGACTGCTCGACCTCCGCCAGACTCATCGCAAGCCGAAGATAGCCTTCGGTCTTGTCTCCCATCTGCACCGGAATCGCGACGTAGAGCATGTTTTGCCCGATCGTGCTGCTGTAGCGCTTCGCGTAGCCGACTTTCCCCGAGCTTGCCGCAGCTTCGATTTCTTCACGGTGCAGGTGATTCTCCATCTCCGCCGGATTGGAGTCCGAATCGGCCAATACCTTGCCGTCTCCGCGGATATACGTGACCCGGGCGTCGGCAAACTGCTTCAGCCGGGTGGCGCGCTCCGAGAACTCCTTCATCAGCTCCGGCTCCGATCCCCGGTGGCTCCAATCCATCGTCGAGAGGATGATTCGCAGCTCCCGCTCCATATTCGTTTTGAGCGAGTCGATGTACGATTGCTGCAGCATTTGGGCCATGAACAAACCGGCCATCAGCACGGAAGCGCCGATCAAAGCGATAAAAATCAAGGTCAACCGGGCGCGGAACATCTTCATAAGGTGCGTCTTCCCTCCAAGCAAGCTGCGCGGGCGCCAAAGTCCCGACAAACGTTTTTACTCAATATCGTACTTGTTCGGCCGGCGGAGCGCCAGTTAATTTTGTGTAAAGGGACGAGCGCCAATATTTTTTCATCAACCAATGATTGAGCGTGGCCATCGGCTGTTGGATCAAAATCGACAGAACGACGGGCACCGCGGTCAGCGGCTCGAAATAAGCGAGCGCCAGCACCAGCCCGAGCGAAATGTTGCGCATGCCGGACGAATACGTAATGGCGATGATCAGTTCGGGCTTGCGCAGCCATACCGAGCCTGCGAAGCCGATCAGATACGACAGGATCACCAGCAGAACGACCAGCGGAATCACGACGATCATATCGCTCTTCATCTGCGCCACATACGGCTCGATTGCCGCCGCATTGATCATGACCACGACGGCCAGCGCCAGCTTGGAGGTCGGCCCGCAGACGGGAGCCGACCAGTTCTTGAAGCGCTGCTTGGACAGCTCGTTCACGAGCACGCCGAGAATCGTCGGCACCACGATGATTTTGACCAAATCCAGCATGACCTTAGTATGATCGAACGCGATCGCCTCGCCGAAGAACAGCTCCACCGCAGCCGGAATGACGAACGGGCTGAGGGCCGAATCAATCACGATCATGGCCAGAGCGAGCGGCACATGCCCTTTGGACAACCCAACCCAGATGACGGACGATACCCCGAGCGGGATAATCGCGAACAGGACGAACCCGACCACATAAGGCGATTCCGCGCCGAAGGCGGTCCGGCCGATCGCATAACCAAGCGCCGGCGCCACGACATGCGATAGCACGAACGTCAGCGCCATCGGCAGCGGCATCCGGAACGCTTCGCGGATCTGGCCGAAGCTGCAGCCGGTCGCCATGACGAAGGTCAAATAAGCGAACAGCAGCGGCACCGCCGCTGTCCAGCTATTCATATAATGAGACAAAAGAAACCCCAGTATCAACGATACCGGGACAATGACGGACAAATATTTTTCTATCCAGGCGTTCAGCCTGATGCCGAATGATTCCATTTCAATGCCAGGCCTTACACGAAGACCGGTTCCTTGAACTGGGCCAGCTTCTCGCGCGACTCCTGCTCGACGTCGGCGTGCAGGCTGTTGCCGTGGGAATCCATCGTGACGATGGCCGCAAAGCCTTCGGTTTGCAGATGCCACATCGCTTCCGGAATGCCGAATTCCATGAAGTCGACGCCTTCCACTTTCTTGAAGCATTCCGCATAGTATTGGGCTGCGCCGCCGATGGCATTCAGATAGACCGCGCCGTGCTCCTGCAGCGCTTTGAGCGTTTTGGCGCCCATGCCGCCTTTGCCGATGACCGCGCGGATGCCGAACTTCTTAATAATATCGCCTTGGTAAGGCTCCTCGCGGATGCTGGTCGTCGGGCCTGCCGCTTTTACGATCCAGTTCCCTTCCGCATCCTTGGCCATGACCGGTCCGCAGTGATAAATCACCGCGCCGTTCAGATCTACCGGAGAATCGTGATCCATCAAATATTTGTGCAACGCGTCGCGGCCCGTATGCATCGGTCCGTTAATAATCACGACGTCGCCGACGCGAAGCTGGCGGATCTGCTCCTCGGAGATCGGCGTTTGCAGCACGACTTCGCGGCGCTCGCCCGACTCGGACGCGGCGGCCGGCTCGTCCTTCTGCATCGGCAGCTCTTCGCCCTTGCGGTATACCCACTTCGTGATCGCGCCCGTTGCCGGATCAAGCAGCACGCCTTGTCTGCGGAACGCCCAGCAGTTGTACGCGACAGAGACGAAGAAGCTCGCCGGCAGCCGGTTCATGACGCCGACCTTGCAGCCGAGCAGCGTCACTTGACCGCCGAAGCCCATCGTTCCGATGCCGAGCTTGTTGGCGTTGTCCATAATGTAGTCTTCCAGCTTGCGGAGCTCATCGTTCGGATTGACGTCGTCCGCCGCCCGGAACAGCTGGTGCTTCGCGAGCTCGTAGCCGGTCGTCCGGTCGCCGCCGATGCCTACGCCGATGAACCCGGCGCTACAGCCTTGGCCTTGCGCCTGATACACCGCATGCATGATGCATTTGCGGATGCCGTCGAGGTCGCGGCCCGCTTTGCCGAGGCCTTCGAGCTCGGTCGGCAGGCTGTATTGAATGTTCTTATTTTCACAGCCGCCGCCCTTGAGGATCAGCTTCGCTTCGATTTCATTCCGTTCCCACTGCTCGAAGTGGATGACCGGGGTGCCCGGACCGATGTTGTCCCCGCTGTTCGCACCGGTCAGCGAATCGACGGAGTTCGTCCGCAGCTTGCTGTCCTTCGTCGCTTGGGCGACGGCGGCGATGATCTGCTTCTTCATCTCGATCTGGTTGGCGCCGACCGGACAATGAACGATAAACGTCGGCATTCCCGTATCCTGACAGATCGGCGATACGTTGCACTCCGCCATCCGGATGTTGTCTGCAATCGTGGACAGCGAAAGCGCGGAGCGCGTACCCGCATCCTCCTGGGCACGGGCAGCCTGAATCGCTTCCCGGACGTCGGCCGGAAGGTTCGTAGACGTTTCGACGATCAATTGATAGATGCTCTCTTGAAAATGCTGCATGATGGCAAAAGACTCCTTTCGTTTTTCGCAAAAACGATACTTGATAGCATGGAAACGCATAAATCTATAATAGCATATTCGGACAGGGACCAACACCCGATTTTGCACGATGCCGAAGGGAGGAAAGCCCGTTTTACGGGAGCGGCTGCATCAAGCGATCCTGCGGCGCGGCAGGCAGCATGGAAAAACAATAAAATCTTCATGACTCTGAAAGATTTAGAACAGACGGTCGGGGGACAAATCGTGTATAATCCAAATGTACAAAGCTTCGCCTTGCGCCAATCGATCGATACGAAGCCTTGACCGGGCGCAGGAAGCCCAAGCTGAATTCATAACTTAGGATGATGATGGATGGAAAGTCATTTTTTAGCTTATTTGTACCGGCTGCGGTATATCGAGCGCTGGAGCCTCATGCGGAACGTGCTCAAGGAAAATGTCGCCGAACACTCTTTTCACGTCTCGATTCTGACTCATGTGCTGTGCACGATTGCCAACGAGGTGTACGGCAAGCAGGTGCCGACGGAGCGCGCCGTCAGCATGGCGCTGTTCCACGACGCGACGGAGGTTTTCACGGGAGACATTCCGACGCCGGTGAAGCACCACAATCCGAAGATTCTTTCCAACTTCCGCGAGATCGAGCAGCTTGCCGCCGAGCGACTGCTGGACATGGTTCCGGAGCCGCTGCGACACGTGTACGACCCGCTGATCGTTGCGAAGAAGGATGCCGATCCCGAGCTGAAAAAATACGTCAAAGGCGCCGATCTTCTGGACGCCTATCTCAAATGCGTGTCCGAGCTGTCCGCCGGCAACCGCGAATTCGCCACGGCGAAGAAGCAGATCGAGCAATCGATTGAGGAAATGAACATGCCCGAGCTGGACTATTTCCTGCAGCATCTTGCCCCGAGCCTCGAGAAGACGCTCGACGAGCTATAGCCCTAACGAAAAAGCAGTCCGACGCGAACCCGCGCAGACTGCTTTTCTCTATCTTTCGTTCCTTTCCTGTCATAACAAGCCGCCGCAGTCCGTAGTATAGTAAAGACAAGTAGCCGGGGGCCGTCTCCTTAGTCAAACAGGGAGTTGCATGCAATCACCAGAAGGATCACCCCGCTGATCAATGTACCGAATTGTCCCAAGGTGAAGGACCCGATGCGGACTCCCGCCACTTTCCGGCCTATTGCGACGCCGATCCAGATGGTAATAAAGCTTCCTTGTGCAGCCG
This sequence comes from Paenibacillus oleatilyticus, assembly GCF_018998565.1. Taxonomy (GTDB): domain Bacteria; phylum Bacillota; class Bacilli; order Paenibacillales; family NBRC-103111; genus Paenibacillus_G; species Paenibacillus_G oleatilyticus. Next base: position 34,825 of record NZ_JAHNZO010000039.1, read on the forward strand.
TAAGCGAGATGGCGAGCGGCGACAAATTCATCAGCCCTGCGCTCAGACCGTTCGTGACGGCATTCGCCGAAAGCGCGATGCCCAGAACAACCGATTCGCCGATCCCGATGGACCCGGATTTATCCTTGTCGGCTTTCTCGGGATGCTGCAGAAGATCTTTTAACGATGAGCCGTCGGACCGGTCTTCCTTCTCCTCGGTCGTCATCGCTTGCTTTCGCGGCATCGCCAGCAGCACGATGCGCAGCCCGATGACCGTCAAGACGAAGGCTCCGACCAAAACCGGAAACATTCCCGGAAGCACCTCCGAAAGCCACTGTCCGAAAAAAATCCCCGTTTCGCTGAACAGAAAACAAATCATGGCGATGATCAGATTCGACAACACGCCGACGCGGATTCGCCGAATCCCATACGATATCCCTACACCCAAATTATCCAGACTCGACGAGACGGCAAACCCTGCAATTAACAGCCATGTCATGCTGTTTCACTCCTTTTCGCTTTATATTGGCATCATATTGAGAATTCGGCAAAAATGTGCCTATCCGTCTCAACAATGTTGAGAATTTTTCAATATGCTAACTCAACACAAGCAATCGGGAGGAATAACCGATGTCCGATAAGAAAAAAGAACCGGAGCTGGGTCCAACCTTAAAATCGCTGCTAAAAGGCCGTTCGTTGTCCATGCGCAAGCTGAGCCTGCTTACCGGAATCGACACGGCGACGATCTCGCGCATCGCCAACGGCAAGCAGCAGGCGAGGCCCGACCACCTGCAGCAGTTCGCGGTCCATCTCGGCGTTCCGACAGAGCAGCTGTTTCAAGCGGCCGGATTCGACGTCGGTTCCCGCCAGTCAGAGCAAGGCTCGGATATTTACGCCTCCGTCGAAAGCATCAAGGATGTTTTGCTCTCCTCCAACTTGTTCGACCAGCAGTTTACCACCGAGCTTGTCGGCAAGGAACTAAGCAAATACGAACAATATGCCATGACCGAGGAAGGACAGCGGATCATCGTCGACGATTTCCGCACGAAGGTGGAAAGCGTCAACGGCGCCGGGCCTTTTATCGATGAACTGCGGCAATTGTATGAGCTGTACTGCCGGGAGGATACGACGCCGGAGAAACGCGCGATCGCCGGCAGCGCCCTGCTTTACTTTATTTTGTCGGCGGACATTATCCCCGATTACGTCTTTCCCTTGGGGTATCTGGACGATGCGATCGCCGTCCAGATTGTCGCTGGCCGGCTTTCCCAAACGGCGGATAAAATCGAACCGTAAGCCGGCCGGCCCTCGTTTGAATGGATCCTACAGCCACTCGTAACTACACCCTTCCGCCGTAAGAAAGGCCCGGAATGGGAAGCATGGGAACCATGGGAGGGCCGCAGCTGCGCGGCTCTTCCTCGTTACGACATATAGACTTGTAGAAAATAACCGTCGAAATCGACTACTACCGCTACTGTCCATGTGCATGTTTCCCCCTCTCAAAACGAAAAACCCCTCAGTTTGAACTGAGGGGGAGCTTGTTGAGAAAGTGGTCGAATAGAATTATAGAGGTTACGAAGGGGTGGGGTATCCACTTCCGACCGCTGTTGTCCTCGGGAAATTTGATTGGAAGCCGCTTAGTAGCGGACATTTCCCGAAGACAAAGGCGGCCGCTATCGCTTCTCCAGTGGATACCCCACCTCCGTATGCTTCTCTTTTTTTGTAAAAGCCCACTTTCTCAACACTCTGACCCTCAGTATTGAACTGAGGGGTTCGTTAAGCGCACAAAAAAACACCATCGCTAACCTCCTGGTCGAGTTTTGGCACTATACAACGTAAAGAGCGCGGTGCGCTCTTAGCCACGTTAAGAAAAGCCTTAATCCGGCAGTTCCTGTTCTACCCATTGGCATCTTTCGATATTTCCGGGCAGTGGCCTGTGTTTGTATAGGAGCCTCACCTAACGAGGTCATGTGATTTACATAGCTCATCATATGCTTGCTCTATTTATTTTGTTAACCTTTTTTTATCGGTGTGCGATGTGGATCAATTCATCATCCGGGCGAGCAGGGTCACAAACTCTGCCCGCGTCGCCTGGCTTTCCGGACGGAACGTTCCGTCGGGGAAGCCCGTAATCCAGCCTTCCGCCTTCAACTGCTTCAAAATGCCTACTCCCCAATCCGTTTCTTTTACATCTACAAAAGGCGACGTTCCTCTTTGTTTTCCGCTCATTTTCATGCTTCTTGCCATCATGGCCGCCATTTCCATACGGGTAAGATACCGGTCCGGAGCCAACGATCCGTCGGGATAACCGTCGATGATCTCCGCCTGGGCGGCTTTGGCGATGAACGGGTATGCCCAATGCTCGGGTCCAAAATCCGTATAGCGGACTTCTTTTTGCTTCGTCAGCTTTAACCCCCGGACCAGCATGGCCGCAGCCTCAGCCCGCGTAATCGGTTGATCCGGCATGAACCGGTAATGCTCGTACCCGTCGATAAGTTTCCGCTCGGACGCCAGTTTGATCACCGCTTCGGCCCAATGCCCTTTGATGTCGGCATATCCGCCAACCAGCGGCTTGACCTCGGCTTTAAGCTCGTAGAACCGGTCGTCGAATGCCGCGTTCGCCGTTAAGCGGATGTAATAAACGCCCGGCTGCCAAAGCTGACTGAGCACCGCCTCCGACGTGCCGTCCGGATTCGTGACCGAGTCGATCTGCTTGAGCATGCCGTTATAGGCAGACATCGTCATTCGTATGTTCTGCGGTATGCCGGATAAACGAAGCTCGACCAGGCTTTCCTCGTCGATGTTCAGCGAAAACCAGTTAGCGCCGCCGCTCTTGTCCAGCAGCCCTTGATATTTCGCTCCGGGCTGCATGACCGTCGCCGAGTACGGCTTATCGTGCGGGCCGTTCGGATCGAGCAGCTTGGGCTTGTATTGGATCGCAAGCGTGTATTCGCCCGTAATGGGAGGGATGTAGCCCTCGGCATTGCTGACGCGGATGTAATAGTCGCCCGGGTAGACGTCCGTCTCCGGAAAATATTCGGACTCCCCTTCGCCGCCTTCGTCGATCGTCTTGCCTTTTTCCCCTCTCTTTTGAACGAACAGCACCGGGTCCATCCGGTTCGTATCGACGGATAACCGGACGCTCAGTTTGCCCGTTTGCGCAACTGGAAGCATGTACCAATCCTGGTCGTTGTTCCGGTGAAACGTTCCTTTCAAGGTCTGACTTTGCGCCGGAAGCACGTAGGCCTTGTACTGCTTGCCGTTATCGGCATAGGCATCCTTATAAATCTCAAAGGAGGTCGTAAGCTTGAATTCCAGCTTGCGCTTGGCGGCGGCGTTTTTGAGCTGCAGCATCAAGTAGCTTTTACCTTTCTTCACCGGAACCATAACCGGCCCCGCTGCGCTCAGGGAATAATCTTTAACGCCTCCTCCGGCATCCGTATGCGTAACGGCTACCTCCTCCGTCGGGTCCAACTCCAGCTCCAGCTTGACGCTGCCGTCGTAAGGCGCCTCGAAGGTAAACCAGTTCGGATCGCTCCCGTTCTCAAACGAACCGCTGGCCGTTTTGCTTACCGAGATGGGGGTGGCCTGCTCCTTCCGGTCGTTCCGCTTGTACATATGCTCCGAATAAGGGTCCTTCAGAACGCGGTCGGCGCGCAGCAGACCGTAGCCGGTCCCGGGACTCCAGCCGTTCCCGCTGAGGTCCTCGGCCGTTTGCCGGAGCAGGCTGCGAATTTGATACGGCTTCATCCAAGGATACTTGGCCCAGGCCAGAGCGCAAACGGCCGCAACCTGAGGCGCCGCCATGGAGGTGCCGTCCTTGTGTTCGTATCTCCCGCCGATCGCTGTCGTAAAAACGTCCCACGGCGCCACCAGATCCACCTCGGGGCCGCTGTTGGACAGCTTATGCGCCTTCTTGTCCGCCGCCATGCCGCCGACGGCCAGAACGGTAGGATATGCCGCCGGGTATTTGACGCTGTTTCCCTCGTTGCCGGTGGCCGCGACGAGCAGCACCCCCTTCGCCTCGGCATAGCGCACGACTTCGCTCATGTACTCCGAATACTTGTTCAAGCCGAGCGACAGTACGACGATTTTGGCTCCGTGATCGACGGCGTAACGGATGCCCTCGCCCAATTTGGCTTCGCTGCCTGTGCCGTCGTTCTCCACCGCCTTCACGGGCATCAGCTTGGCCTTCCATAAAATGCCGGCGATTCCTTTTTCGTTGTTGGCCGCAGCGCCGATGATTCCGGCGACATTCGTGCCGTGTCCGTTGTCGTCGCGCGGCGGCTGACCGGGCTCGATCAAATTGATCCCTTTCACCAAATTCGGCATAAGATCCGGATGGTTCAAATCGACGCCTGTATCCACGATCGCAATTACGATCGAGTCGTTTCCGGTCGCAACATCCCAAGCCTCGCTCATATGAATTTGCTGCAAATAGGCTTGTTTCTCCACCAACGGGTCCGTAGGATAAGCCGAGATCTGCACATCCCTCGCTTCCTCGGCCGCCGCTACGGAAGCAAATGGAACCCACGATGACCATAGGAGTAAGATACAGAGAGTGACGATGATGTTAAATTTTTTATCAGGCATCGCTTATTAAAACAACTGCTCCAGCTCGTCGATCAAAGAACCGACATAGGCAACCGCGCTGCGAATCGGCTGCGGCTCGGACATATCGACGCCGGCGAGCTTCATCAGCTCAAGCGGCCGCATCGTGCCTCCGGCCTTGAGCACGTCAAGCCAGCGGTCCACGGCCGGCTGCCCTTCCTCGCGGATGAGCTCGGCTACGGCTGTCGAGGCGGTTAAGCCCGCGGCGTACGTATACGGATACAGCCCCATATAATAATGCGGCTGGCGCATCCAGGTTAATTCCGCTCCCGCGTCGATGTCGACCGCATCTCCCCAGAACTCCGACAGCACGCTTCCCTTCAGCTCGCGGAGCTTTTTCGCCGTCAGCGCCTTGCCCGCTTCCGCCGCCTCGTACACCCTTTTCTGCATGTCGCCTTCCAGCAGATGCGTGACGAAATTGTGATAGTAGGTGTTCAGAAGCTGAAGAATCACCCAGCGTTTCAGACGCGGATCGTCGGACTGCTCCATCAGATGCCGGGCAAGAAGCAGCTCGTTCATCGTCGACGGCGCTTCGATAAAATAGGTGGACGGCCTGTAGTTCGTATACCGCTGATTGCGCGCGGCCAGCATCAGATGACCCGCATGCCCCAGCTCGTGCGCCAGCGTAAAGGCGCTGCGCATGTTGCCCGCCCAGGTGATCAGGATGTAGGAATGCGTGCTGTACGTACTCGAGCAGAAGGCACCGGTCGACTTGCCGATATTGTCGGCGTAATCGATCCAGCGCCCGGTCAGCGCCTGCTCCATAAGCTCCGTATATTCGGGCCCCAACACCCGCAGAGCGTCCAGAATCGTCCGTCCCGCCTCTTCGAACGTGACCGAAGGACTGAATTCCGGATCGAGCGGAGCTTTCAAGTCGCAGAACCGGATGCGGTCCAACCCGAGCACCCGCTGCTTCAACCGGGCCAACCGCCGCATATGCGGTGCCAGCTCCGTACGGATAATATCAAGGATGTTATGATACATCGGAATCGTAACCTGCTGCGGCTGGAGCAGCATATGCGTCACGGATTCGTAGCCGCGCAGCCGGGAAATGACCGTCTGTTTCTTCACTTCGGCGGCGTATACGGCGGCAAACGTATTCTGGTACGACTCCAGCGTCCCGGTAAACGACTGGTAAGCATTCCGGCGCAGCACGGTATCCGGCGACAGCTCGTAGTCGGTTTCGTACAGCGCGAACGAAACCGGCCGCGTTGCGCCTTCGCCGTCCTCCACGGAAGCGAAGGACATATCCGACAGCTTGCTTCGCTGATAGATCGTATAGGGGGCTCCCAGCACTTCCCCGAGCGACGCCAGAGCCGCTTCCGTCTCTGCCTGAAGCCGATGCGGCTTCGTTTCCAGCAGATCCGTCAAGCTTTTGCGAAACGGCTCCAATTTCGGTTCTTCCCCGATATAGCGCTCCAGCCATCCGTCCGGCAGCTCCAGCAGCTCCGAGCGGATGAACGAAAGCGCGGCCCCCGCTTGCGCAGCGACATCTCCGACCCGGGCGGAATTCGCTTGGTATGCCGGGTTCGTTCCGTCGCCGGACAGCTGCAAGCGGGCATACGTAGAGGCGCGCAAAAACCGGATGTGCAGCGCCTCCTGGGCTTCCAGACACTCCAGAAGCCGGCCGGCTCCTTCGTGCAGCTTTCCTTGAAAGCGCTCCATGGACGGAAGAGCTTCGGCGATGCCGGTCATCTCGGCTTCCCAAGCGTCGTCTCCCGCATATAAATCGGCCAAATTCCAAGTGGATTGCGGCTCGACCTGATCTCTTCTTTTTCTCTCTTTCATTTCCGCTTTCTCCTTTACATTTGAAGTAGACCGTTCCATCCGTCATAATAAAACCATAATGAAATCATCGACAAGGATGACCGGCTTATGGCATTCGGTATTAAAAGAAAAGAGCTCGTTCAGTGGAAAGAAGCGGTCACACGTGGGGAGATCGCTTTTTTAACCCATTTTTGGTTCGATCCGCGTTTCCCGGAGTTTCATTCGGTCACCAAGGTCGGATGCTCGGATATGAAGCGGCTCGTCGCATGGTGCGAAGCCAACGGATTGAATCCCCGGTATATCCACGACCGCGAAAGCTTCCCGCACTACGACCTGATCGGACCGAAGCAGATCGAAATTTTGCAGAAGGAAGGGCTCGGGGAGCACATCGAACGATTCAAGCTGTGCTGATATCTCCCGCGGCTCCCCATACGGCGTCCGCCAGCAGCTCATACGAACGTAAGCGGCTTTCGTAGTCGGGTCCCAGCGTCACGATCATAAATTCGTCGACACCGCAATCCCTGTGCAGCTGCTCCAATGTCGCCTTCACTTGTCCCGGATTTCCGATCATCGGCTTGGGCCGGTCCGCTCCGCTGCCGCCTTCCGGCTCCAGCAGCCGCTTCGACTCGGACGCGAGCCTGCGGGCCTCCTCTTCCGTATCCGCGCACAGGACGCTCACGGCTATGATCGCACGCGGGGCGACTCCCAGGGACGTTGGCCGGAACTCCCGAACATAGGCGGAAAGCACTTCCGCCCCGTCCCGGTCGCTCATGAATTGGCCGAAGACGTATCCCGCCCCGAACTCCGCGGCATACGAGGCGCTTTTCTGATTCGTCCCAAGCAGCCATACCTCCGGATCGGCAGGAGGAACGGGCATGGCCCGGACCGGGACATCCTCCACGCGAAATTCGTCGGCAAGCAAGGCGGACAAAGAGCGAAGCGATTCAGGCAGCTGCCGGACATTTTCCAAAAAATTGCCGCTCAGCGCCATGCTCGTATGCGCCGACCCTCCCGGGGCCCGGCCGATTCCGAGATCGATCCGCCCGGGATACAAAGCCGCGAGCAGCCGAAACGTTTCAGCCACCTTGATCGGCTTGTAATGCGGCAGCAGCAGCGCCCCGGAGCCGAGCCGTATCCGCTCCGTGTGCGCACCGATATGCGACAGCAGCACTTCCGGCGCAGGGCAAGCCAACCCCGGCATATCGTGATGCTCCGCGGCCCAGTAGCGAGAATACCCCAGCTTCTCCGCCGTCTGCGCAAGTCTGCGTGCTTGCGCCAAAGCGGTCGAAGCATCGGCCCCTTCAAGCAAAGGAACAAGATCCAGCAGGCTTAGCTTCATGTACGTCATTGCTCCTCTCTCAGGGCTTGCTTCATTCTTTCTAAGTTTATCCAACATCTGCCGCAGCATCAACTTTGCCACATGACGGATTGGCTTCAGACCTTCAGGATCGTCAGTGGGAAAAGCCTCAGTCCCAAAATCCGCCGTCGGAGTGAATAATCTGTCCCGTCACCCACCGGGCGTCGTCGCCGGCCAGAAACCGGATCAATCGTGCGGCATCTTCCGGCTGTCCGATGCGTCCCATCGGGAATTTGGGAAGCAGCGTCCGCTTCAACGCTTCGTCCATCCACCCCGAATCAGTCGGTCCGGGATCGACCGCATTGACCGTGATCCGGTGCGGGGCCAGTTCCGCCGCGAGCGAGACGGTAAACGCCGAGATGGCCCCTTTGGTCGCAACATAGGCCAGATTCCCCGGCATCGGACCTTTGTCTTGTCCCGATACCAGATTGATGATCCGTCCGCCACTCCCCCCTTTCAACCTGCGGGCAAATTCCACCGAAAGCATGCAAGTGCCGCGAACATTGACGGCGTGATGCGCATCGAGAATATCTGCATTCAGCGCCTCGAAACCGACTTCTTCGCAATGCGTTGCGTTATTGATCAATATAAACGGGGTGCCAAGCCGGTGCTGCACTTCATCCAGCAGCCGAATCGCCGAATCTTGGTCAGATAAATCCAATTCCATTGACCCTGCCCTTACGCCGAGTGCGACAAGTTCCTCGGTCATCTGCTTCGGCCACTCCCACTCGCTTCCGTAAGGCTGGGCTTCGTCATATTTGCGCCAATGGGTAAAAAACAGATCGGCGCCTTCTTCTGCCAGCGCTCGGGCAATGCCGCTCCCGATGCCCCTACGGCGGCTCACTCCCGTCACAATGGCGATTTTGCCTTGCAATCTTTTCTCGTTCATACGATCATCCTCCTGTAGATGGAGACACGGCGGTGTGAGCTGCCGGAGGTGCAACTATTCCCGGCTGAACTAAAAAAGCGGATACCATAAGGTATCCGCTTGCCGGGTGTCGGGCTCGTTCCCATAGCGTCCCTGTAATGGTGACAGACAGACACACCTCTCCCGTTAAACTAATCGGGATCGTGCGCTATCCGGTTCGTCAACCATTACAAAGTTCCTGCCATCGGACAAATTCCCCTTTCCTGCATCTCTATCCTGATTGTACAAGAACGGCAATGACCGGTCAATCCAAAACAGGCCGAAAGTGACCCTCGATTCCATCGCCTCACCTTCCCGCACTTGAATCCTTTGCCCGAATAAGCTATACTACAACAAATTGAATGACCGACCATTTGCCTATGAAGAGCATCCAACTCGGAGGCGTTCTCGTTAAAGGGACCGATACCGTCCCTCAAGTGAACCGGGCCCGCCCGTTAACGCGGAACCAAAGCGGATCGGACCGCCATGCTGTCCGGTCAAGTTGGGTGGCACCGCGAGACAAGCGCTCCTCGTCCCAAAAGGATAGAGGGCGCTTTTTGTCATTTTCCAAGAAAAAGGAGCGGTACTACAATGCTGGACATTCACTGGATTCGCCAAAATCACGAGACGGTACAAACGGTCGCCGATCAAAAAGGAATCGCCGTTTCCGTCGCCGAGCTGCTCGCCTGGGACGAAAAAAAGCGAAATCTGCTTCAAGAGACCGAGAAGCTGCGCCACGCCCGAAACAAGCTGTCGGAGGAGATCGGCACTCTCGTTCGTTCGGGAAGCCATGAACAAGCCGAGCCGTTGAAACGTGACGTGAAGGAGCTGGGCAGCCGCTTGGCGGAGACCGAACCGGAGCTGGCCGAAGCGCAGCGTCAGTTCGATCAACTGATGCTGCGCATCCCGAACGTCGTATCTCCCGACACGCCTGTCGGACGTTCGGATGCCGACAATATTGAAATTCGGCGTACCGGGACGCTGCCCGTGTTCGCTTTCGAGCCCAAAGACCACGTAGCCCTTGGCGAGCTTCACCGGATGATCGACATCCCGCGCGGGGTCAAGACGGCCGGTACCCGGAACTATTACCTGCGGGGGCCCGGAGCGCTGCTGCACCGCGCCGTTCAGCAGCTTGCGGTGGATATGCTGCTAAGCCGGGGCTTTACGCTCATGGAGGTTCCGCTGCTCGTACGCGCGGATGCCTTGACCCATACGGGCTACTTTCCCTTCGGCCAAGATCAGGTGTACCGGATCGCGGACGAGGACAAGTGGCTGGTCGGCACCTCGGAGGTGCCGCTTGTTTCGTATTACAGCCATGAGGTGGTCAACGTCCGCGAACCGCTCATGCTTGCCGCCGTCTCGTCGTGTTTTCGAAGCGAGGTCGGCTCGGCAGGCAAAGACGTGCACGGCTTATACCGCGTGCATCAATTTTCCAAAGTGGAGCAGGTTATCGTGTGCGAAGCCGAGCTTGACCGTTCCGAGCCGCTGCTGGAAGCTATCACGAGCAACGCGGAAGAGCTTTTGCAGCTGCTGGAGCTGCCCTACCGGGTCATGGCCGTCTGTACCGGCGATATGTCGCAAAAAACGTATAAGCAGTACGACATCGAAACTTGGATGCCGAGCCGCCAAGCCTACGGCGAAACCCATTCGTCGTCCCATCTGTTCGACTTCCAGGCCCGCCGTTCGAACATCCGGTATCGCGATTCGGGCGGCAAGCTGCGCTACTGCCATACGCTCAACAATACGGCCGTCGCATCGCCGAGAATCCTAATCCCGCTGCTGGAAAATCACCAGGCCGAGGACGGCTCGATCCGGATTCCGCCGGCGCTGCGCCCGTACATGAACGGCATGGAGCGGCTGCTTCCTTCGTCCGAAGAATAACAAAAAAGGCCGGAGTTGTTACCCCGGCCTTTTCCACTCTAATCTGAACTAAAATGCATATGGGAACTTCATCAGCGTAACGACAAGAAAGAAGATGATGCCGTTGATCACGCTAAGCGACTTGATGGAACCGATGTGAGCCTTGATATTGCCGCCTGCCGGATCTTGCAGCGCCTTGCGCATTTTGCTGCCGAGAATGCCTGTCAGCGCCCCTATGGCGAGGAACAGCACGACCGCCAGCACCATCCAAAGTACCGAATAGTGCGCCTTGCTGACCAGATAACCGCCGGACAAAAATGCGATCACAAGCGCCAACTGCCCCGCACGGTTGGCGGCAAACAACACATTCAAGAAACCGAACTGCGCCGTTCCCGATTGCAGCGCCTCCACCCGCATCGCCAAAAACGGCAGCATGAGATAAAAGCCCATCAAAATGGCGCCGAGCACATGTAAATACAAAAACACTTGCTGCATAATCCCGGGACCCTCCCTATTCAACCTCGTTTTCTCTCTCCCCTAGTATACAAGACTATGAGCTTCCTAAGCAAATGTTACCCAGGCTTACGAATGGACCGCTTTACCCGCTTTCGCCGAGCGTTTGTCGCGCCACTTCTGTAAAATGACAAACAGCGACGGAACGACGATCAGCGTAAGCATGGTTGAATACAGCAGACCGGAAATAATCGTAATTCCCATCGGGCGCCACAAATTCCCGCCCATAATCGTCATCGGCAGCAAGCCGCCGATGGCCGTGGCCGTCGTCAGCAGAATCGGCCGGAGCCGCGCTTTCCCCGCTTCCGCTACCGCTTCGTACAAAGGCAGTCCGCGTTCGCGCGCCTGCTCGATAAATTCGATCAGAATGATCCCGTTCCGCACTACGATGCCCGCCAAGCTGACGAGCCCCATGAGCGCCATGAAGCCGATCGGCGAACCGGAAAGGAACAGACCGATGATCGCGCCGCCTGCCGCCAAATAGACGGTCGAGAGAATGAGCAGCGGAATCGACAGCGAGTAAAACTGCATGACCATAATGATGTAAATCAGCAAAATAACGATAACCGACAGCTTTCCGATGGAGGCAAACGCTTCGTTACGCTCCTCGTTTTCGCCGCCGAACTGAATCGAATAGCCTGCAGGAACATTGTAGCTTCCCAGCTTGGCCTGCAGATCCTTCACAATATCGTCCGCCAGCCGGTCCTGCGTATAGCTGCGAACGGTAATCGTCCGGGTCTGGTCGCGGTGATGAATCGACTTGATCATTTGGCTAGTGCGGATATCACCCAGCTCGCGCATCGCGACCGTGCCGCCTTTTTGCGTCGAGACGTACATTTTCTTCATCGTCTCCACCGGGTCGGCAGAACGCATCTTCGCGTATAGAATCACGTCGATCAGATCTTCGCCTTTCTGCATCTCCGACACTTCCAGCCCTTCGGTTGCCATTCTGAGCGTCGTGGAAAGATCCTTCTCATTCACGCCGAATAGACTCAACTTCGCCGGGTTCGGGTCAACCTCATAGGTGTTCATAACCTCTCCCACATCGTCGCTTACGCTGATCGTACCCGGGATTTCTTTCAGCATCGCTTGAACGTCCGCCGAAATCTGGCGAAGCTCCGACAGCTCGCTGCCACTGATGCGCAGGGCAATCGGCGCGCCGACAGGCGGTCCTTGCTCCAGCTCGCGCGGCGTAATCTCCACATCGGAGGGGAACATCGCCTTGAGCTGCTCCCGCCACTGCACGACGGCGGCTTTCGTATTCAACTGCTTCATATCGACCTTAACGAACAGCTGTCCGATCGAGATGCCCGTCTGATCCGCTTCAGTGTAATAAAAATGCGGAGCCGTACGTCCGGCATAAGCCGAGACAAAGCGCACACCCGGCTGCTCTTCCATCCATGCCGCCGCTTTGCGGATCGTAAACTCCGTTTCGGCAAACTGACGTCCGGACGGAAGCTTGAAGTCGATGAGCATCTCTTCCTTCTCCGCAGGCGGGAAATACTGCACCCCAAGCAGCGGCATCAAACCGAAAGCGGAGGTGCCCAGCAGCAGCGCAGCGAGCCCGGTCAGCAGCGGACGCCGCAAGAAGCGGTGAATCTGCTTGCCGTAAAAGGCACTCAGCCTTGCGATCGGCTTGCCCAGCAGACCCGGAGTTTCCGTCCCTTCGCTTCCGGACGCCGCCCCCGCACCTTTGGTCGGCTCGGCCTTGGAGCCTTTGCGGCGAAGCCGCCGCTCGCCCACCCATTGGCGGAAAATCGGAACAATGGTCAGCGACATCGCCATGGAAGCCGCAAGGGACAACGAAATGACAACAGGAAGCGGGCGAATGAAGCTGCCGATGTTGCCCTGCAGGAAAAACAACGGCAAAAACGCGGCAGCCGTCGCAATCGTCGCCGTCAGAATCGAAATGGCGACATCACGGCTTCCCTCCAGCGAGGCCGTAGCCGGATCGTCGCCCAGTTGCAAGCGGCGCTGAATATTGTCGTTCACGACGATGGCGTCGTCGACGAGAATTCCTAGCACGATGACGAGCGCGACGATCGTAATCTGATTCAGATCGATCCCCACCGTTTCGACGGGAATAAAACCGATCGTAATGGACACCGGAATGGCCAAGGCCACGATCAACGAAGTGCCGAACGTTAGTCCGAGAGAGCAGACAACGATAACCGAAATAATCCCCATCAGCAGCTCTCTGCCCAGCTCGTTGAACAGATGGTCGAGACTTTCCTTTTGCGTAAACAGCGACTCGATCCTCACATTGGCCGGCAGCTTCGGCCCCAGCTCCGCGACCTTCTTGTCGATGCGCTTCTGCAGCGACGGGACATCCGTACCTTTCTCCGAATTGATGACCAGGTCAAGGACGGGCTTTCCGTTATGTAAGATGGATACTTCTTTTTTCTTCGGCCGCAGCTTGACGTCGGCGACGTCCTTGATCTTCAGCGCGCTGCCGGGAGGCAGGCCCAGAAGCTCCGTATTCGCGATATCCTCGGCGGACTTCCATTCCCCGCCCATATTGACGTAATACTGCTTGGCGCCCTTGTCGACCGTACCGAGCGGCACCCGATCATGCTTATTTTTCAACGATTGAGCCACGATACCCCATGGCAGCCTGAGCGTATCCAGCTTTTCGGTATCGAGCGTGATCGCCACTTCTTGCTCGGGCAGGCCGACGACCTCGACGTTGCTTACGCCGGGGACAGTTGCAAGCTGCTTCTTCCAAGAGTCCATCGTCGTCCGTAGCGACTCCAACTCCTCCGGCGTCTCCACGACAAAATGCAAAATTTGCGCCGCAATTTTGCTCAGATCGTCGTTCACTTCCGGCTGGTGCGCGCCTTCCGGCAGGTCGTCTTGCGCGGACTGCACCTTCTGGCGCAGCGAGTCCCATGCCCTGCGGATATCCGTGTCCGACTTCAGCTCGACTTGAATGACTGACACATTGGCGGCCGAAGTGGAGCTGAGAACCTTGATGCCGCTGATTTCCTTAATTTTATCCTCCAGCGGACGGGTGACGAACTGCTCTACCTTTTCCGGCGAGGCCCCCGGATAGACGGTTTTCACCATCGCATACGTGATCTCGACCTCGGGATTCTCCCTCTGCTTCAAGGTGAAAATATTGAACACCCCGAGCACGACCGCCATCACGAAAAACAGCAGCGTCACCTTGCGGTATTTCAGCAACTTCGCGATCATTCTTCGTTCACATCCGTTTCCCGCAGGCAGTTGACGTTGATCCCGACGAGCACCTCGGCAAGCAGGTCAAGCTTTTCCAGACCGTATCCTTTTTCGATGAACCACTGGTAAGCGACCATCTCCACCATCCCGATCTCTGCATAAGCGGTCATTTCCAGCTGCTCGTCCGTATATCCGGGATAGACGTTGTTATGCTTGAACATTCCCTTGACAACCTCGCAAATATTGCCGTAAAACTGCTTCGCGATGTCCGCTATTTCCGGAGAGGCGGCACCATGCCGCTTCAAAATGTTAAGTATCGTCCGGTTTTGGTAATAAATGATCAGCGTCTCCCGGATCAAACCATCGTGCATTTGTTCGTTGCACAGATCTGGAGTGTCGACCGATTCCGGTTCGAGCGCGACGACGATCTCCTTCAAGCACTCCTCCGCCACGCTGCGGAACAAGTCTTCCTTGCTTTTGAAATAAAGATAAAACGTGCCCTGCGCCATGCCGGCATCCTTCACAATGTCCGACACTTTAGTGCTGTGATACCCTTTTTGCTCAAAAAGCTTCAGCGCCGACTCGACGATTTTGTCTCTCTTTTCTACGGCCAACGGCGAATTCTCCTCCCCTAGGATTCTCCTCACGGTAGATCCCGATATTATGACTGATTCGTCAGTCATTTCGTATCGTACCATGGATTGTCATGGCTTTCAATCCCTTAATCGGCAGTTTTTCATCGGCTCCGCTAAAGAAAAGGGAAATAAAAAAAGACCAGCTTCGGCCTTTACGGCGAAAACTGGTCTTACCTTGAACAGATAATATGCGATTAGCCCGTAACGACTTTGATGACGTTGCGTACGGATTCTGCGGATTTGTCGAGTGCCGCTTTCTCTTCCGGAAGCAGCTCCAGCTCGAATATTTTCTCGATGCCGTCGCCGCCAAGCAGCGTAGGTACGCCCATGAACAGGTTGTCATAGCCGTATTCGCCTTGGAGCAAAGCGATGGAAGGCAGAACGCGTTTTTTGTCTTTCAGGATCGCTTCCGTCATTTGCACGAGGGAAGCCGCCGGTGCGTAGTAAGCGGAGCCGTTGCCCAGCAGGTTAACGATCTCGCCCCCGCCGGTACGCGTACGCTTCACAATCGCTTCGATGCGATCAGCCGGAATGAGCTTCTCGATCGGAATTCCGCCAACATTGGAGTAACGAACGAGCGGAACCATGTCGTCCCCATGCCCCCCGAGTACGAAGCCGCGCACGTCTTCTACGGAAACGTTCAGCTCCTGCGCAATAAACGTGCAGTAACGAGCCGTATCCAGCACGCCGGATTGACCGATGACGCGGTTTTTCGGGAAGCCGAGCGTTTGGTAAGCGACATACGTCATGGCGTCTACCGGGTTGCTCAAGATGAGAACGATCGATTGCGGGCTCGTTCTTTTGATGTTTTCGCAAACGGATTTCACGATGCCTGCGTTCGTGTTCACGAGGTCGTCGCGGCTCATGCCCGGTTTGCGGGCAATCCCTGCCGTGATAATCACGATGTCGGAACCGCTGGTCTCGTCATAGTTGGACGTGCCGACAATGTTCGCGTCGAACCCTTGCACCGGGGAAGCTTCGAGCATATCAAGCGCTTTCCCTTTGGTCGGGTTCTCCAACTGAGGGATGTCCAGCAATACGACGTCGCCGAGTTCTTTTTGCGCTAGCATCAGCGCTGTTGTGGCACCTGTGAAGCCTGCGCCGACAACCGTAATTTTTTTACGTTGGATTGCCATAATCAATTCCTCCCATAGTTTGTGCTTTACCGCACATTAATTTTATGTTTCAATTTCGGGAATTAGCATATGACTTCGGCTTAATCTTTATCAGTGACGCATGGAAGCGTGTTCTTGTGCAGCACGGCGCTAGCTCGTGCGCATGAGAACAAACGCGTTCCTACAGCCAACCTAACACATAAACGCCCCAGCACGCATGAAAGCGTGTTTGCGGGCGCCTGGCTTCAGCCGGGCCGCCCGCAGACAAACGCGCTCTATTCTCAAACGCTACATGGGTGCGCCTCTACCCTGCCTACCAACAGCTTTCGTCGTCCAGGGGGCGAAACCTCCAAGTTTTGCGAAGCAAAACTGCTTCGTAAGCTCTCCCTTGTAAGGGAGGTTTGGATTCTTAGAAATTTTTGATGATCTCGTCGGCAAACGCGGAGCACTTCACTTCGGTTGCGCCTTCCATCAGACGGGCGAAGTCGTAAGTTACCGTTTTGTTGTTGATTGCCGTTTCCATGCCTTTGTAGATCAGGTCAGCCGCTTCCAGCCAGCCCAGGTGCTCCAGCATCATAACGCCGGACAAAATAACGGAGCCCGGGTTAACAACGTCGAGACCTGCGTATTTCGGAGCCGTACCATGCGTTGCTTCGAAGATCGCATGACCGGTTACGTAGTTAATATTTGCACCTGGAGCGATACCGATACCACCGACTTGAGCAGCTAGAGCGTCGGACAGGTAGTCGCCGTTCAGGTTGAGCGTAGCGATAACGTCGAAGTCCGTCGGACGAGTAAGCACTTGCTGCAGGGCGATGTCGGCAATCGCGTCTTTTACGATGATTTTGCCGGCAGCTTCTGCGTCTTTTTGCGCTTTGTTCGCCGCGTCAACGCCTTGCTCTTCTTTAATTTTGTCGTATTGAGCCCAAGTAAACGTTTTGTCGCCAAACTCTTGCTCGGCGAGCTCGTAGCCCCAGTTTTTGAACGCGCCCTCGGTGAACTTCATGATGTTCCCTTTATGTACCAGGGTCACGCTCTTGCGGTTATGCTGGATCGCATACTCGATCGCGGCGCGGATCAGACGCTTCGAGCCTTCGGAAGATACCGGCTTGATCCCGATACCGGACGTTTCCGGGAAGCGGATCTTTTTCACGCCCATTTCGTTTTGCAGGAAAGCAAGCACTTTTTTCACTTCGTCGGAACCTGCGGCCCACTCGATACCGGCATAGATGTCCTCCGTATTTTCACGGAAAATAACCATGTCTACCAGCTCCGGACGTTTAACCGGGGAAGGTACGCCTTTGAAGTAGCGAACCGGACGGGAGCACACATACAGATCCAGCTCTTGGCGAAGCGCAACGTTCAGGGAACGGATACCGCCGCCGATTGGCGTCGTCAGAGGTCCTTTGATCGCTACGATGTATTCGCGGATTGCCGTCAGCGTATCGTTCGGCAGCCAGTTATTGTATTTGTTGAAGGCTTTCTCGCCTGCAAAAACTTCGTACCATGCGATTTTTTTCTCGCCTTTGTATGCTTTCTCTACCGCTGCATCCAATACGCGCTTGGAAGCCGCCCAAATGTCCGGACCTGTGCCGTCGCCTTCGATGAAAGGAATGATCG
Organism: Paenibacillus oleatilyticus; assembly: GCF_018998565.1. GTDB lineage: Bacteria > Bacillota > Bacilli > Paenibacillales > NBRC-103111 > Paenibacillus_G > Paenibacillus_G oleatilyticus. The sequence continues at coordinate 52,363 of NZ_JAHNZO010000039.1, forward strand.
GATTGTTCGGAACGTTCAGTTTGCCGTTCGTGATAGTGATGCGTTCGCCTTCGGTCGGAAGTGCATATTGTTCGAATTGTGCCATGAATAGGTAAGCCTCCTTGGAATGGTTTGGAGCCGCTGCAACAAGCTCCGTGGAATAGGGATGATGATGTCAAAAAGATACGGGAGCAGCGGCGTACGTCCCCTTCTTAGAAGACCGGTAACGCCGCAGCCGCCCGTAGGAGAGCTGCTTTTCTATTGCTTCCCGCAGGTGCGGGCATCCCAGCCGGATTAGCGCTGCTCGATCGGAACGAAGGCTTGGTGCGACGGTCCCGTATATTCGGCGCGCGGACGAATGAGGCGGTTATTATCGAATTGCTCGAGAATGTGCGCCGTCCATCCGGACGTACGGCTGATCGCGAAGATCGGCGTGAACAAGTCGCGCGGAATTTCGAGCGACGTGTAGACGGAAGCGGAGTAGAAGTCTACGTTCGGCTTCAGCCCTTTTTGGCCGGTGACGATCTCTTCGATTTGAATGGACATGTCGTACCAGTTCATGTTGCCGGTAATTTTACCGAGCTCCTGGGACATTTTTTGGAGATGCTTCGCGCGCGGGTCGCCGTTTTTATAAACGCGATGGCCGAAGCCCATAATTTTTTCTTTGTTGGCCAGCTTATCGTTGATATAGCTGGTCACGTTGTCCGCCGTGCCGATTTCTTCGAGCATCGCCATAACCGCTTCGTTGGCTCCGCCATGCAGCGGGCCTTTGAGCGCGCCGATCGCGGACGTTACACCCGAGTAAATATCGGACAGCGTCGCAACAGTTACGCGCGCGGCGAACGTCGAAGCGTTCAGCTCGTGGTCGGCATGAAGCACCAGAGCTTTGTCCAAAGCCTGGATGGCGATGGCTTCCGGTTGTTTGCCCGTGAGCATATACAAGAAGTTCTCGGCAACGGAAGAACAGGATTTCGGCGCGATCGGCTCTTGTCCTTGGCGGATGCGAGCGAATGCCGCTATGATCGTCGGCAGTTGCGCCTGCAGCTTGATCGCTTTGCGGAGGTTGGATTCCGGAGTCATATCGTTTGCCTCGGCATCGTACAGCGCCAAGCTGGAAACGGCGGTACGAAGCGCGGCCATGGAATTGACGTCTTTCGGGTACAGCTTAATTTGCTCGATCACTTCGGCAGGAACCGAAGCGTTGTCGCTCAGATCTTTGGTTAATTGATCCAGTTCGGAGCGATTAGGAAGCTTGCCGTACCATAACAAGTATACGACCTCTTCGAACGTGGCGTTCTCTGCAAGGTCGTCGATATTGATGCCGCGATAGGTGAGCACACCGTCTATAATGGAGCTGATGGAGGACGTTGTGGCTACAATTCCTTCCAAACCTTTGGTAGCAGTCAAGATAATCTCTCCTTTTGCGTTCGAATTCACATAATTCTAATATAAAGTATTTAGATACTAAAGTGAACAAATTCAGACATAAAAGTTCATTATCAGCACCATAAACAGATGCTATCTGCGGGATGAATCATATGTATTCAAACCTGTAAACCCCCATCCGTAAAGGATCTATCCAGTTTCATTATACTCATATTAACTCATAAAAAATCATAATGAATCCAGTTGGACGGCTTTATTTTAGATAGGTATTAAATCAACATAGTCCTTTTCTAATTCGCAATTCGTTGGTACATTCGAGGCAGAGGTGGTGAATTTTGAAAAAGCACGGCCTGATCGAAAAAATTATGATTATATCGATGTTGGTCCTCGTGATATTTTTTATTGGTACATTTTTTGTAATCAGATATATTTTTCAGCATATTTCCTTTGCCCCTTAGCGAGGAGATTATCGGGAGGCGGTTCAGTGGACTTCCATCTGCCGTAACGGTAAAATAAAACTAACTTTCACCCGTTAGCAGGAGGACCAGCCATGAACAACAGCCGGCGAATCGGCATCATTGACATCGGCTCCAACTCGATCCGGTTGGCCGTAAACGAACAAACGACGGGCGGAGCATACCGCGTGATCGGCGAATTTAAGGAATCCGCTCGCTTGAGCCAGCGGATCGGCGCCGACGGGACATTGGCTCAAGCGGATATTCAGGTGATCGTGCAGATTTTGTCGCATTTTAAACGAATATGTCACGCTCACGAAGTGACCGAATACCGGGTAGCCGCTACGGCCGCCATCCGCAATGCCGCAAATTCTCAGGAAATTCTGGACACGCTGCGGCGCGAAAGCGGTTTTCACGTCGAGCTGCTGTCTGGGGAGGATGAAGCCCGACTTGGCTTCTTGGGCATGATCCAAACGATGGATATTTCGGACGGTTTTCTTGTCGACATCGGCGGGGGAAGCACTGAAATTTCGCTCTTCCGCGACCACGCCTTGATCCGCAGCGTATCGTTTCCTTTCGGTGCGGTCAATACGACGCGCAAATTTGCGTCAAACGGCGAATTCCACGAAGAACAGCTGCGGGGCATCCGCCAGATGGTCGAGGACGCGCTTGCCCGCGAGCCCTGGATTCGACAGGCTCCCGGCCTGCCGCTCGTCGGGCTCGGAGGCGGCGTCCGGACGCTATGTAAAATCAATCAGCGCAAGCGCAAATATTCCTTGCCGCTTACGCATAATTATACGATCCCCGCGGCCGAAGTGGACGAGCTCGCCTCCTGGCTCCCGCTCATGCCCGGAGAAAAACGCAAAAAAATCGACGGCCTGTCCAAAGACCGCTACGATATTATCGTACCGGGACTGCTGATTCTTCAGACGATCTTTCAGGCGGCCGGCGCTTCGCACTATGTCGTCAGCGGCGCGGGCTTGCGGGACGGCCTGTTCTTCGAAAGCTTTTATCCAGTCGACACGGAGCTAAAGCATATGGCCGAGCGAAGCGCAGACAACCTGCTCGCCCTTCATTCGACGGCTCCCCAGGCGCATCTCTCACAGGTTAGCCGGACGGCCTTGAAGCTGTTCGATGCCTTGACGGAGGCGGGAAAGCACCGCTTCGAGCCGCGCGTGCGCCTGTGCCTGATCATCGCGGCCAAGCTGTACCGGATCGGCGCTTCGCTTAGCTATTACCAGTATCCGAAGCATTCGTTCCACATGATTGCACACACGCGCATCGACGGTCTGACCCACCGCGAAATTCTCATTTGCGCCTTGACCGCTTCGTACAAAACAAAAGCACGGACCCAGCAGGCCGTGCAGCATCACAAGGATATTTTGAAAAAAACCGATACCGACCTGATCGCCAAGCTCGGCACGCTGCTTAAGCTCGCCGTCGCTCTCGACATTAGCGAGACGCAGGCGCTGGAAGTGACAAACGCGTTCTCGGAAAGCAAAGCGCTGCATTTAAGGCTGAAAGCAAAGCACGACCCCTCTGCGGAATACAGAGAGGTCCTCGGATTGCAAAAAGAATTTAAGAATACGTGGGGACAGCAGCTCAAAGTTCACGAGTCGTCGTTTTCCACGAACTGATGCGCATGGCCGCAAATTGACTGCGAAGCTGCAGCACGTTTCCTTCCGAGCGGACATGCTCGTACATGCCGTTCGGTTGGAGCTGCCGCGCCTTCACGTTATCCTTCAGGCTGAGCCCCAATATATTGATCAGCGACTGCTGGATGCTTTTGTCAAATACGGGGCACATCAGCTCGACGCGCCGCGTCAGGTTCCGGGTCATCCAGTCCGCGCTGGCGATATACACTTCCGGCTCCCCACCGTTCTCGAAATAAAAAATGCGCGAGTGCTCCAAAAACCGGTCCACGATGCTGCGCACCGTGATCCGCTCGCTCAGTCCCGGAACACCGGGTCGCAAGCAGCATACGCCGCGCACGATCAGATCGATCTCGACCCCCGCCTGCGAGGCCGCATACAGCTCGTCGACCATCTGCTGGTTCGATAGCGAGTTGAACTTGGCAATGATCCGTGCCGGCTTGCCTTCGGCGGCGTGCTTCGCTTCGCGGCGAATTTTCTCGAACAGTTTATCCATCATGTCGGTAGGCGCCACGCCGAACGCTTTCCAGTTGTGCGGCGCCGAATAGCCGGTCACCTCGTTAAACAGCGCGGAAGCGTCCTCCCCGATCTCCTTATGCGACGTAAACAAGCCGATATCGGTGTACAATCTTGCCGTATTGTCGTTGTAATTCCCCGTGCCCACGTGCACGTACCGCCGCAGCCCATCCGCTTCCTGCCGGACGACCAGCGTAATTTTGGCATGCGTCTTCAGCCCCACGAGCCCGTAAACGACGTGGCAGCCCGCCTGCTCCAGCTTGCGCGCCCAAGCGATGTTGCGCTCTTCGTCAAACCGCGCCTTCAGCTCCACCACGACCGTGACCTGCTTGCCGGACTCCGCCGCACGGGCAAGCCCTTGAATAAGCGGGGAATTGCCGCTGACCCGGTACAGCGTCATTTTGATGGCGAGCACTTGCGGATCGTAAGCCGCTTGGAGCACAAAATCGGTGACGGCATCGAACGACTCGTATGGGTGATACACCAGCACATCCTGCTGCCTCAGCTTGGCGAACAGATCCTCGACATCGTCGAGCTCGGAAGGATATACCGGTTGGATCGGGGCATAGCGCAAATGATCGAAGCCTTGGAGCGCCGACGCCATTTTCATAAAATACGTCAGGTCGAGCGGCCCGTCGATTTCAAAAATATTCTCGACAATCTCAAACTCCTCCGTCAACTGCTCCAACGCATACGGGTGAATGCCCTTCTGTACCTCCAGCCGGACCGGCGTCCCCCAGCGCCGCTTGCGGAGCTGGATTTCGATCTCCTCGAGCAAATCCTCGGCGCCTTCCTCGTTCAGCGTCAAGTCCGCGTTGCGCGTCAGCCGGAACGCATGGACCGACATCGGAATATAGCCGCTGAACAGCGTATGGATGTGTTTTTCAATAAGATTTTCCATAAGAATGAATTCGCGCTTCTTGCTGTTGGTTCGTCCGGGCACCGCCAGGTAACGGCTTAAATTCGACGGCACCTGAAGGATGGCAAAATACGGTTCGTCCTCCGGATCGTCGCCTGCCTTCATCAGCACGACCGCCAAATATAAAGCCTGAGTCCGCACCAGAGGAAAAGGCCGCGACTGGTCGACCGCCATCGGCGTCAGCACAGGAAAGACGATATCGTGGTAATATTCGTCCATCGCTTTGCGCTGGGTTACGTTCAAATCGTCGTATTCGGTAAAAATAATGCCTTCTTTGCCAAGCTGCCGGATGATGTCCCGGTACGTCTTGTACTGCTCCGTTACCATTTTGGAGGAGCGCTTCATGACCCGTTTGAACAATCCGGCGGGCGTATAGCCGGTGAAATCTTTTTTGGTATGGCCCGCTTTGATCTGATCCTTGATGCCGGCTACGCGGACACTCATAAACTCGTCTAAATTAGAAGAAACGATCGATAAAAATTTGACGCGTTCAAGCAGCGGCGTCTCGGGGTCCTGCGCCTCCTCCAGCACGCGCCAGTTGAATTCGACCCAACTTAAGTCGCGGTTCAGATAATGGTTGGCGGTCTCACGTGCGGCAATATCCTTCATAAGGTAGTAAACCCTCCATGGTCATTCACCGTTTAGCTTCATTTCATCTGCTTTCTACATCGTAATTCGACAATGTTAAGCGAGCGTGCTCTTTTTGTTAATTTTATGTAAACGCAAGGGAAAATACACCTAAATTTTATCCGGGACGGATTCAAAAAGAGCTTTATCATTATACAACGAAAAGAGCTCCCGAAGGAACTAGCCTCTTCAGGAACTCTTCACGTAACGACAATCGTTGGAAATCAAAGGATCTAATCGGTTGACGGCAGGACGGTTTTTGCGATTTTTCCGTCCAAGGCTTCGTAATCGTAATATCGGATCATATCGTACAGCTCCTTGCGGGTTTGCATGTCTTGAAGCGATCCCGCTTGCGTCCCGGTACGGCTGATTTCAGCAAATACGCGCTCGTAAGCTTTGGCCGCGACACGCAGCGAGGTTACCGGATAAATGACCATATTGAAGCCCCAGGCCTCGAACTGCTCAGCGGTATAATACGGCGTTTTTCCGAACTCCGTCATATTGGCCAGCAGCGGCGCGTCGATGGCGGAGCGGAACCGCTTGAACTCCTCCTCGCTCTCCAGCGCCTCCGGAAAAATCCCGTCCGCTCCCGCCGCCAAATAATGCTTGGCCCGGTCAACCGCCGCTTCGAAGCCTTCTACGCTTTTGGCGTCCGTGCGGGCGATGACGACGAGCGTTGGGCTGATTTCCTTGATCGTCTTGATTTTTTGCATCATTTCTTCGGTTGAAACGAGCTTTTTGCCGTTCAGGTGGCCGCATTTCTTCGGCATTTCCTGATCCTCGATCTGGACGGCGGCCACCTTGGCTTCGACCATTTCCTTGGCCGTCCGGGCTGCGTTCAAGATGCCGCCGAAGCCGGTATCGATATCGACCAGCAGCGGAAGCATCGAGACACGGACGAGCTCGCGGGCCCGGTCCGCAACTTCATTGGAATAGATCAGCCCGAGATCCGGCAAGCCCCGGCTGGCCGTATAGGCGGCACCGGACAAATAAAGCGCCTCGAAACCGAATTGTCCGGCGATTCTGGCCGCCATTCCGTCGTGCGCACCCGGAATTTTGAGAATCGGCCCCGCTTCCATCCGTTTCCGAAAAGCGGCCGCCAGCTCCCGTTGCTCCTTCTCCTGCTCCATCAACCATGCCATCGCTACTCCTCCCGGGAAGTCGTATTCCGCAACCTTACCGTTAAACTAAATGACGTACAAATTCATATATTCATTGACCGGCATCTGTTCCAACTGCTCCAAGTCAAGCGACAGTTCGAGGATTTGCGCTGCTTTTGGCTTAGGGAATCTCGTCAGCAGATTGGCTTCGAATTTGTCGATCACCTTCGGCAGTCCTTCGGCCCGTCGTCTGCGGTGACCGATCGGGTATTCGCACTCCACGTTCACTGTCTCCGTTCCGTCCTTGAACCGGATTTGGATCGCATTGGCAATCGACCGTTTGTCCGGATCGAGGTAATCCCGGCTGTACTGCGGATTCTCCGTGACGACCATCTTGTCCCGCAGCGCATCGATTCGCGGGTCGGCGGCCGCCTCATCCTCATAATGCTCCGCCGTCAATTCGCCATGCAGCAAGCCTACCGCCACCATGTATTGAAGGCAGTGGTCCCGGTCCGCCGGGTTATGCAGCGGGCCTTTCTTATCGATGATGCGGATGGCCGATTCATGCGTCGTAATCGTAATCCGATCGATCTCGTCCAGCCGGTCCTTGATTTGCGGGTGCAGCGCAAAGGCGCATTCGACGGCGGTCTGGGCGTGGAATTCGGCGGGGAAGGAAATTTTAAACAATACGTTCTCCATCACGTAAGAGCCGAGCGGGCGTGCAAGCTTCAGGAGCTTGCCCTGGAACAATACGTCCTGGAAGCCCCACGTTTTGGCCGAAAGCGCGGTGGCGTATCCCATTTCGCCGTTGACGGCCATGAGAGCCAGACGAACCGCGCGGCTGGTCGCATCTCCGGCCGCCCACGATTTGCGCGATCCCGTATTCGGCGCGTGCCGGTACGTGCGCAAGCTGCCGCCGTCCAGCCAGGCGTTGGAAAGCGCGTTGACCACCTCGTCCCGGCTGCCGCCCAGCATCGCCGTAACGACGGCCGTTGAAGCAATCTTCACCAAAAGCACGTGATCCAAGCCTACGCGGTTGAAGCTGTTTTCGAGGGCGAGCACCCCTTGAATTTCGTGCGCCTTCACGGCGGCGTCCAGCACGTCCCGCATCCGCAAAGGGGCTTTGCCTTCCGCGATCCGGACGCGGCTGAGATAGTCGGCTACCGCCAAAATGCCGCCCAAATTGTCCGAAGGATGTCCCCACTCGGCAGCCAGCCACGTATCGTTATAATCAAGCCAGCGGATCATGCACCCGATATTGAACGCCCCGTGCACGGGGTCGAGCTCATAGCGGGTTCCCAGCACCCGGCAGCCGTGAGGCACGGTGACACCCGGTACGACGGGCCCGAGATGCTTCGCGCATTCCGGAAAGCGCAGCGCCAAAATGGCGGTGCCGAGCGAATCCAAGACAACGTGCTGTGCAATGCGCCGGGCTTCGGGACTTTGGACCTCGTATTCTAACGCGTAATCCGCGATGTCAACTAATAATTGGTCCGCAGCGGCTGCGGTTCGTCCTTGTTCATAGGCCATAGATGAGTTTCCTGCCATATCGATGTCTCCTCCCACTAGTTATGAGCCGACCGAGGCCGAATTGGGGTGCAAATCGCGCGGTCCCTTGTACAGAACACGAGGCCGGAAAAGCCGGTTGTTCGCGTGCTGCTCCATCACATGTGCGCAGACGCCAACCGTCCGGGCGGCGAGAAAGACCGGGGTGAATAGGTCGATCGGAATGCCCAGCAAATAATAAACCGGCGCGGCGTAGTAATCGAGGTTCGGATACAATCCTTTTTCGCGGTTCATCACCTCTTCGCCGATGACGCACATGCGGTACAGCTTCTCTTCGTTTTTGGCGGCCGCAAGCAGGGCTAACGCCTCTTTCATCAGCATCGCGCGCGGGTCCGGCTTCTTCATGTACACCCGGTGGCCGAAGCCCATGATGCGCTCCTTGCGGGACAATTTGCCTAGGATCAGCGGCTCCATCCTGTCCTCATCTCCCGCTTCCAGCAGCATCTTCATCACCGCTTCGTTCGCTCCGCCATGCAGCGTGCCTTTCAGCGAAGCGACGGCGCCGGTCAGCGCCCCGTACAGATCGGCCTGCGTGGAAGCAATGACTCGCGCGGCAAAGGTCGAGTTAGGCATCTCATGCTCGCTGTATACGATCAGCGACTGATCGAATGTCCTCTCTTCCATTTCGGAAGGAACCTTCCCGGTAATCATGTACAAGAAGTTGGCGCTGTATGAAAGGTCTTGGCGGGGCTCCACCAGAGGCTGCCGCCTGGAGGCATGATAGCTGGCCGCCACGATCTGCGGTACTTTTGCCAGCAACCGGATCGATTTGCGGTAATTCGCTTCCCGCGACCGGTCTTCGATATCCTGATCATAGCCGGCAATGGCGGAAATGCCCGTGCGCAGGGCATCCATCAGATGCGTCTGCTGCGGAAGCAGGCGCAGGATCGACAGCGCATCCTCCGGCAGTCCGTATTCCGTCTTGAGGCTAAGTTCGAGAGCATTCCGCCATTCGGGCGTAGGCAGACTGCCGTCAAGCATTAACGAAACGACGTCCAAATAAGTAACGGTGTTGGCCAATTCGATAAGATCGTAACCCCGCAGCACAATTTGTTCTTTTTCAACATCCAAATAGGAAATTTCGGTCTCGCTCGCGATAACGTTTTCAAGGCCGGGCTGGAATGATCCGCTCATCGTTCTTTCGCTCCTCCCGATGGTTTGACTTTGCCCCTTCAGTATATCGACCCGCTGGAAAACGCGTCCAATATCCGTTACGTCCTTCCTGATATGCGGAACGTATCAAGCCGGGCGGAAAGGTCTCTTCGTTCCACCGCCGTATGTCCGGCCGAGCTTCAAAAATTCGTGCAGCACCGGCGCTTTCTCGTCTTTCCGCCAAATAAACGCCGTTTCCAGAACGGCGGCTTCCTGAATGTCCCTGTAAACGACCCCTTGATTTTGCTGGTGCCGAAAAGACGCGGGAACTAAAGCAATTCCCATTCCTTCGGCAACAAAGGCGACAACGGTTAAGATTTCAGGCGCTTCCAGCGCAATATGAGGCGAAAATCCGGCCTTATAGCATAAATGGATGACGGCATCGTGATAGGTCGAACCGTTTTGCCTGGGCGACAAAATAAACGGCTCATGCTCAAGATCGCGGACGCTAAGCGCTTGCCGGCCGGCCAACGGATGCGCTTCGGGAAGCACCGCCATAAACGGCTCGCGCATAAACCGCTCCGTATTCAGATGCGGACTGTGAATCGAGGCGCGCACAATTCCGAGATGAATGCTTTTTTCGTGCAGCGCTTGCAGTTGGCTCCCGCTCTTCATTTGATGGAGCTTCAATTCCACCGAAGGAAAACGCAGCCGATACTGCTGCAGCAGCGGAACGATGTGGTAAGTCGCCGAACCGACAAAGCCGATCGCCAGTATGCCCGTCTGCCCCCGGCTCGCTTTCTCTGCCGCCTCCCGCGCTTGCTCCACACGCGCTAATGCCGACCGCGACTCCTCCAGAAACACTTTCCCCGCATCCGTTAATTCAACGTGCTGCTTGCTTCGGGAAAATAACGGGAATCCAAGCTCTTCCTCCAGCTTGCGGATTTGCTGGCTTAACGGGGGCTGCGCCATGTTGAGGCGTGCAGCCGCCCGGCCAAAATGCAGCTCCTCCGCAACGGTTACGAAGTATCGCAAATGACGCAGTTCCATCGTGCCTCTCCCCTTTTGATCGTTCAATCCTTGGCTTGTACTTAAATTATACTATAGGGACGAATCATTTTGGAAAATATAGCATAAATAGGAATAGGACCTGACCAAAAAGGCCAAGTCCTTCATTGTTTTTAGGTTAGCGGAATTGTGATGCGCATATTAGCCCATGGCTTTGACAAGGAGGGCATATAAGTCCGGCACTTCCCTGTCGATCCGCACCGGCTTCCAATCCTGATTCAACCAGACGTGCTGCGTTCCTCCGGTGACCAGCATTTCCTCGCCGCGTTTAATTTCATAAGCGAACCGGATTCGAAGACTCGTCAACTCGACAATTTTGGTATCAATCGTCACCAAATCGTCGTAACGGGCGGGCGCGCGGAATTTCAGGTCCGCCTCGATCACCGGCAGCAGCAAGCCGCGGGTCTCCAGCCCTTGATAAGGCATACCCAGCTCGCGGATCATCTCGGTCCGGCCGACTTCAAACCAATTCAAATAGTTGCCGTGATACACGACGCCCATCTGATCCGTTTCCTGATAGCGGACGCGTAAAGTATGCTGCATACGAACCTCCTGAATCCCTATGGAAGATAGGTGTAAAGCAAAGGAGCGAAACCGCTGTTCGATTTCGCTCCGCTTGTTCTGCTATCGCAAGGCTTCGACGACGTTCTATTTACAGCACGCGGGCGCGGCCGGAATAGATGACGCCGACTTCCGGATAGATGGATACTTCGTCATTGTCTTTCAAGATGCCAAGCGCGTTGTCTACACCGACGATGACCGGTTTGCCCAAGCTGATGCCGACAACCGCCGCATGGGACGTGATACCGCCCGTTTCGGTAACCACTGCCGCCGCTTTCTCGAAGGCCGGCATGTAGTCTTTATCGGTCGTCACGGTAACCAGAATGCAGCCCTCGGTCGTCTTCGCATTCGCTTCTTCGGCGGAGCGGGCTGTCACGACGTGGCCTGTGGCGATTTGCGTGCCGATCCCTTGGCCTTTGGCAATCATTTCACCGATTTGATGAACTTTGATCAAGTTTGTCGTTCCGGAGCGGCCGACCGGTACGCCTGCAGTGATGACGACGAGATCGCCCAAGCTGACGAGGCCGGCCTTTACGCTAGCGTCTACGGCATGCTCGAACAATTGGTCCGTCGAGGTGCAGGTCTCGCCCTTCACCGGAATAACGCCCCATACGAGCGACAGACGGCGCAGCACGCGATCGTTCGGCGTTACCGCGATGATCGGCGCTTTCGGACGGTACTTGGACACCATACGCGCCGTATAGCCGCTTTCCGTGGAAGTCAGAATCGCTTTGGCGTCCAGATCAAGCGCCGAGTTCGCTACCGCTTGGCTGATCGCCTCGGTTACGGTTGTCTGCTGCGCATTGCTTTGACGGATAAAGATTTCCCGATATTCCAATGCCGATTCCGCACGCTCGGCGATGCGGGCCATCGTCTGAACGGACTCTACCGGGTATTTCCCTGCCGCCGTTTCGCCGGACAGCATCACGGCATCCGTGCCGTCGAAGATCGCGTTCGCCACGTCGCTCGCTTCCGCACGCGTCGGGCGCGGGTTGCGCTGCATGGAGTCCAGCATCATCGTAGCCGTAATAACCGGTTTGCCGACCTGGTTACATTTTTTGATCATCGCTTTTTGCACGATCGGCACGTCTTCGGCCGGAATTTCCACGCCGAGATCGCCGCGCGCTACCATGAGACCGTCGGATACCTCTAGAATTTCGTCGAGGTTTTCCACGCCTTCCTGGTTTTCGATTTTGGAGATGATTTGAATATGCGTTGCGTTATGGCGGTCAAGAATTTCGCGGATTTCAAGGACGTCGCTCGCTTTGCGCACGAAAGAAGCAGCGATAAAATCCACTCCCTGCTGAATGCCGAAAATGATATCGTTCGCGTCTTTTTCCGTGATGCCCGGCAGGTTGATTTTTACCCCCGGCACGTTCACGCCTTTCTTGCCGCCGAGCAGTCCGCCGTTTTTAATCCGGCACACGATATCGGTTCCGCGGATATCCTCTACCGTCAGTCCGATCAGGCCGTCATCGATCAGAATGGTGGAACCGATCTTTACATCTTTGTAAAGGTCCCTGTATGTGATGGAAACGCGCTCGGCATCGCCGAGTACTTCCTCCGTCGTTAAAGTAATCAGATTGTCCTGGAGCAGCTCGACTTTTTGATCGTCCTTCAGCTTGCCGGTCCGGATTTCCGGTCCTTTGGTATCAAGCAGAATGGCTACGCTTTTGCCGAGCTCCTGACAAGCTTGACGCACGTTTTTGATTCTGTTGCCATGCTCTTCGAAATCGCCGTGGGAGAAGTTCAGCCGAGCAACGTTCATCCCTGCATCAATAAGCTTCTTGAACATGTCCAGCGATTCGCTGACCGGTCCGATGGTACACACAATTTTTGTTTTACGCATGATTTCCCTCCTGGATGGTGGTGAACCGACCGATTTGTCTAAATTTATTATAGCGGTCTTCTATTAATTCATTCTCCGTCATCTTGAGCAATTCCTGCAAGTGGGTCCACAACATTTGCTTGATCGATTCCGCCTGCAGGGCAACATCCCGATGGGCACCGCCCTTCGGTTCGGGAATGATCGCATCGATAACGCCGAGCTTCAAAATTTCGTCCGCCGTAATCTTCATCGCTTCGGCTGCTTCCATCGATTTTGAAGCGTCTTTATATAAAATCGAGGCTGCGCCTTCCGGGCTGATGACCGAATAAATCGCATTTTCAAGCATAAATACGCGGTTGCCTACGCCAAGCGCCAGAGCGCCGCCGCTGCCGCCTTCGCCGATGACGACGCACAAGACGGGCACCCGCAGGGACGCCATCTCCATCAGATTCCGGGCGATCGCTTCGCCTTGCCCTCTCTCTTCCGCCGCATTGCCGGGATAAGCGCCTTTCGTATCGATGAACGTGATGATCGGGCGCTTGAACTTGTCCGCCTGCTTCATAAAGCGCAGCGCTTTGCGGAAGCCTTCCGGATGCGGGCTGCCGAAGTGACGCGCAATGTTGTCCTTCGTATCTTTCCCCTTCTGATGGCCGACCACCGTCACCGGAATGCCGTTAAAACGCGCGATGCCCCCTACAATGGCCAGGTCGTCGCCAAATAAACGGTCTCCGTGGAGCTCGATGAAATCGGTGAACAAATGCTGAATGTAGTCAAGCGTCGTCGGACGCTGCGGATGACGGGCAACCTGCATTTTTTGCTTGGTCGACATGCCGGCGTACAATTCCGTTTCGAGCTGCTCCAGCCGCTGCTCCAAGCGCTTGATCTCCTCGGAGAAATCGATCTGCTTGTCCGCTCCGAACTTGCGCAGCTCGTCGATTTTGGCGCGAAGCTCGACTAGCGGCTGCTCAAAAGGCATTTCACTAGCCATTAACGGTTTCCTCCTTTACCGCGTGCATGCTAAGAAGACGGGTCAGCGTACTGCGCATTTCTTTGCGGTGCGAGACCAGGTCCACTTGTCCATGCTTCAGGTTGAATTCCGCCGTCTGGAAGCCTGGCGGCAGCTTGATTTTCATCGTCTGTTCGATGACGCGTCCGCCGGTAAAGCCGAACGCTGCGCCCGGCTCGGCAATAATGTAGTCTCCGAGCATCGCGAAGCTCGCGCTGACACCGCCGAAGGTCGGGTCGGTAATGACGGAAACGTACAGGCCGCCCTGCTCGTTCAGCTTGGCAATCGCCGCGCTCGTTTTCGCCATCTGCATCAGGCTGAGAATGCTTTCCTGCATCCGCGCGCCGCCCGATGTGGAGAAAATGATAACCGGCCGGTTCGTCCGGGTCGCATGCTCGATGGCGTTTGTCACCTTTTCGCCGACAACCGATCCGAGCGATCCGCCCATAAAGTCGAAGCTCATCACCGCTACGACGACCGGATACCCTCCGATCGTTCCTTCGCCGGTAATGACGGCATCCTGCATGCCGGTGGCTTCCACCGCTTTGTTGTACTTGGCTATGTAGTCAGGGAATTCCAGCGGGTCCTGGGATGCCATCTCGCTGTCAAATTCCACAAAGCGGCCTTCGTCCATCGTCATCTGAATACGCTCAACGGCATTCAGCTTGTAATGGTACTCGCAGGCGGTGCATACCTTTAAGTTTTTATCAAGCTCTTTGTTGTACTGGATCGTCCCGCACTTGGGACACTTGTTCATCAGGCCTTCCGGGATTTCACGCTTCGGACGCTCTTCAGGAACGTCGATAGCTCCGTCCATCACCCGGTTCGGAGCCGTCCTGTCCACGGAAGGAACCGTGGCATATTTTCTTTTTTTTTGAAACAAGTCTTTAAATTGCACAATTACACCTCACTTGAGATATTGGGACTTGTTTAGGATCTATGCAAAATGGAGTTCAGCACTTCCTGAACCTCTTCCAATTCGCCTTCGGGAACGACGATTTCAAACTGGTTTTTGGTCATGTTGATAGCGCGGACTTGAACAAGGAAGCCTTCTTCTGTAAGTCTTTGCTTGATTCTTTCAGCGATTTTAGCGGTCGGAGCGATATAGATAACCGTCCACATGAAAAAAGACCTCCCGAACATAATGCAATAATGATATCATAAGTGCACTTTTTCCCGCAACCGAAGTTCGGTATGCCGGAAGGGGAGGTCTTTATCCTTAAAAGGCGCGCCGTTTCAGCAAATCTCGACGTCAGGTTTGCGGCGGGAGGCCGTCCGCCTCATCCTGATGCCTGTGTGCGATCCGGGCCGAAGCCGCGGCGGCCAGTCCCGCCACCAGGTCGTCCAAAAAGACGTGAATGCGCTTCGGATGGTCGTTCAGCTCGCGGATGATGCCCGGTTTTTTCTTGTCCAAATAACCGAAGCTGGTCAGCCCGACCATGCCATATACGTGAACGATGCCAAGCGCCAAGGTCTCGTCCACGCCGTACAAGGGCGCATCCGTCTCCATCAGTCCCTGCAACGGTTCGGGCAGCCCCTTCCGTTCGGCCAGCTCGTCCAGCGCGATACCGGTATAAAGCACGTATTGGACTTCCCGCTTTTGGAGCACCGCCATCACGCTCTCGACGCACGCCTCCGCGGAAAGCGCGGGATTATAGGGAAGCTGCAGCTCGCGCACAATTTCCGCTATGCGTTCGACGGTTACGCCGCGCTTCTTCAAATATTCGACAATACGTTGGCAGGACATAAAAACAACGCCTCCTCCGGTTCCATTCGTAACTCGTGCAAACCGGCGAGTCTCACGTCTCGCCGAACTGGGTGCGGGTTACTAAATGTATGCGGGGGAGGCGCGATTTATTTCACTTTTACGCTCTCTTTGCCGAGCAGCTCCTCAATGCGGGCGAACAGCTCGGGAGAAGGCTTTACTTTGTATTGATCGCTTAAGCCAAGCGATTTCTGGGTCCGCTCGTAGTATAGCACAACCGGCAACGGACCGCCATGTCCGGCGATCAGCCGCTTGAGCGATTCCAGCACCGCCGGCTGTTCGCGCTGCGGCGAGATGCGCATGTAGACGCGCTGCCC
>NZ_JAHNZO010000003.1 GCF_018998565.1 Paenibacillus oleatilyticus
CGCCGCTCAAGCTGTCAAAGTTGAAATATTGAGATTCAGTGAGAAAACAGGAGAATACATTACTTTATAGTGGGAGGGAAGATATTGCAGAAGTCACAGCGGCTAATCCAAATGATGATGAGAATAAACGCCAGCAAGTCATTTACCGTCCGGGAGTTGGCCGATGAATTCGGACTGTCCAGCCGAACGATTACACGAGACTTGCAGGAACTAAGCGAGCTCGGTGTTCCCATCTACTCCGTCCAAGGAAGAGGGGGAGGGTATAGGCTGCTCCAGGAAAGGCTCCTCCCGCCGATCAGTTTCTCCGAAGGCGAAGCCATTGCGATGTTTTTTGCATGCCAATCGATGGATTACTTCAGTTCACTGCCATTCGGCGAGGGAGCAGACTCCGCGCTTCGCAAGTTTCACCACTATTTACCCGCGGATGTAAAGGAGAAGATTGATCGTTTAAAGAACAGGATTATGTTCTGGAGTCCCTATCGATGGATGTCTCCGGAGATTCTCCAAACCTTACTGCAGGCCATTATGATTCGCAGCGTCGTTACCATCGAATACAAATCCAGCAGCGGTGTGTCGGAGCGCAATATTCAGCCCATCGGGCTCTATGCAAGTTCCGGCTTCTGGTATTGTCCCGCATTTTGTTTTCTTCGGGAAGAAATCAGGCAATTTCGAGCGGATCGGATTCTCTCTGCGTCGATCAATGAATCGATTCCTTGCCGGGAGGATATCACGCAGAAGACGCTAATGGATAAGCCCCAAAAAAACCAACAGGAACAAACGGTGCTCCGGTTGGAGCTGACGAAAAAAGGCGTCTGGTTGTTGGAATCGAATTCGCGGATCGCTCCCTATATCGTGTGCAATGAGGACGGAAGCGGGTATGCCGACATTCAGATCGCTACAGAGGACTTGGGATTTTACGTGGATTTTATCTGGCAATTCGGGAGTGATGTGAAAATAGCGGGACCTATCGAAGCCATGACGTGCATGAAACAAAAAATCGAATCGATGCGGCTGCTCTATTGTTAAACAGCTATTTTTTAAATTTTATTATTTTTTGTAAATTCGCTACGTACCGCTTAAACCGGCAACATCCGTTTGACCTTCGGGTCAGGCGGATGTCCGGGAAGCGTAAGGTCTGTACAGCCGCCTTAATCGCAAAAACGTTCGGCAGGGTTACGCTGGCTACCTCATCGCTTTATACAAATCAATCTTACGATGAATCATGGCTTGATACGACATCAGTCGATCGATTTGCGATTTTACGTTTTCTCCTTGCTTTTCAAGCAGGCAGATGCGTTGGTCGATGGTCTTGTTCCCCTGTACAAATTCCTTGATATCCGAAATGGACATCCCCGTCGCCCGAAGACAACAAATAAATTCGAGCATTTCAATGTCTTTTCTTTCATACAGGCGTATGCCGCTTTCGTTGCGGTTCACGATTGGCATAATGCCTTCCTTCTCGTAATATCGCAAAGTATGAATAGATAAGCCGGTTTGCTCCGACACTTGACCGATTGTGTAGCTCATCGTGAATCCCTCCTGTTGAAGCCTATTCAAAATAAAGGCTCACCTGCACAAGGTGAGCAATCGAAGCATTATCATTATAATTCCTGGCTCGTCGGCCTTACAATGATTTCATTGACAGCCGTATGTTCCGGTTGGGAAATCGCATATAGAATCGAATGGGCGATGGCTTCGGCCGGCAATGAAATTTGCAATGCATCGCTTATACTTTTTTTAATTTCTTCGTTTGAAATGGTATGAACCAACTCCGTTGATACGGCACCGGGACAAATAATCGTTGTGCGAATGTTATTTTCGGCTTCTTCTTGCCGCAAAGCATCGGTAATCGCCCGGACGGCAAATTTTGTTCCCGAATAGACGGCCCATGTTTTTCTTACGATATGTCCCGTCACGGACGAAACATTAATAATATGTCCTTGTTTTCGTTCCCGCATATACGGAAGAACCGCAGCAATACCGTAAAGCACGCCTTTCATGTTTACGTCAATCATGCGATCCCATTCGTCTACCTTCTTCTCGTGTAAAAAAGAAAGCGGCATGATCCCTGCGTTGTTAATCAGAACGTCCATTTGTCCGAAGGTATCGAAGGTAAACTGCGCAAGCTCTTCCATTTCCTTATGCGAAGCAACGTCAGTCGTTTTAAAGACGGCTGTGCCGCCTTGTGTTTCAAGGCTTGCTTTAAGATGGTGCAAGCGTTCCTCACGTCTGGCGGCAAGTACAACCTTGGCTCCGTTAGCGGCAAGCACTTTGGCAGTGGCTTCGCCAATACCGCTCGAGGCTCCGGTTAAAATAACGACTTTTCCTTCCACGTTTAACATACCAGACCATCCCTCCAGGTTTCGAGATTTTTCAAGTATAGAACCTAGAGTGCTCTCGAGGTCAAGGCTGCGTACCAAAAAAGCTTCATCTAGCGATGCCGTGTCGGGCATGCCGGATGAAGCTTCCTCTTGTTTGCGGCGTTATTCCGCTTCCTCCGGTTCCTCGTCCATGCCAATCGCTGCGTCGAACGCGGATTCCCCGGGGACGTTGGTGATGTCCTCTTTCGCCCGAACCTGCTGCTTGATGTTCTCATAAAAGCTCTGAAACGACTGATCGAGCAGCGCTTCGCGGTTCGGATCGTTGTTGACGTCGGAATCGACTTCCAAGCTTCGGATATCCGCGGCACTTCCGTCTACCGTTTTGTTGTTATCCGGGGTCATTAGCAGGTCCCTTTCATCATCTTTCCTTCAAGCGGTCACTTGTTGTTCAAGTTTCTCAGCACTTGGGCCGGCATCTCTTTGCGGTCTTCCTCGGCTTTTTTCTCTTTGGTCTTATCGTCCGGGTTCGCCGAATTGTACCGGGCAGCGTCCATCCCGTCCATAATATTCATGGGAAATCCCTCCTTTACCGATATCATGGCTTTTGAGGGCCGATTTTATTCTGCGGGCTCGCGGGCCTTCATATAAACTTAACCTTGTCCGGGGCAGTTTTATACTATAATGGTTCAACGAGAGGCAGGCATAATCTTCTAAACAACGAGGTGGAGCATGAACAAGACGGCACGTTCTTTCGGCATCGCACTGCTGGCGGTTGGCTTGGCATTTCCGGCATGGATCGGCAGTATCTCCAGTGTCCGGGCGGAAGCTTCCGGCAGTCCATCCGTATCCTTGCTGTATTTCAACGACGGACACGAAATCAGTCCGGTGACCGACAAGCTCGGCACCCGCGGCGGTGTAGCCCGGGTGAAGAAGCTGGTGGACAGCATACCGGGTGAGAAAATCGTCGCTTTCGGTGGCGATCTGGGCGGCGGCACGTTATTCGGCGGCGTCTTCAAAGGGCATCCAATGGTGGAGGCGTTCAACCGGATTCCGGTCGATGTCGCGAATTTTGGGCAGCATGATTTTGACGCAGGCGTCCCCAATACGCTGGAGCTGATCAACAATTCGCGCTTTCGGTGGATCTCCTCCAACTTGATCGGAAGCGACGGGAAGCCGTTCGGTCAAGTACCGGAGTGCGTTGTCATGGAGAAGCAAGGCATCCGCATCGGCATCCTCGGCCTGACCAGCGCCATGGAAACGACGATGCGGGACGAGCGGGTCAAGAGCCTGAATGTCATCGAGTCCGCGCAAAAAGCGGTGGCCAAGCTGAAGCAAGCAAAAGTGGATCTGATCGTGGCGCTGACGCAGGAGCCGGTTGCGGACGATAAAGCGCTGCTGGCGGCCGTCCCCGACATTCGGGCGGTCTTTACCGAAGAGGAAGCGGAAGAGAAATCGTTCGTCCATGAGGTCGACGGCGGCGGTCGGTTGATCTTCTCGCCTCAAGGCAACATGGGGTCGATCATCCGGCTTGTCGTGAATAAAGAAACGGACGGGATGATCCGGTTGTCTCATGAGATATTGAAAGTCGACGAAACCATTAAAGAGGACAAGCCGCTGGCTGAGCTGGCTGCCGGGTACCAGACCAAGCTGGATACGGAGCTGGGCAAAAAGGTGGCCTCGTTGGCCGGCGATTTGCCTTACGGGGATAACCACGAATCCCGTTTCCGGGAAACGGCCATCGGCAATTGGATTGCCGACGCGTACCGCGATTATTACGGGACCGACATCGCTTTTGCGAATGGCGGCGGTATTCGGGCGAGCGCCAAAAAAGGCGATTTCACCTTAAAGGACGCCAAATCGATATTGCCCTTCGGCAATAAGATTGTGAAGGTGGAAGCGACCGGAGAGATGGTGCTGGCCGCGCTGGAAAACGGAGTGTCGGGCGTGGAGAAGCTGGCAGGTGGCTTTTTGCAGGTTTCTGGCATTGCCTACGAATACGACGCGGACAAGCCTTCCGGTCAGCGGGTGGGGAACGTTCGAATCGGCGGGCAGCCGATCGATAAAGATGCCGTCTATACGTTGGCCTTGTCGAACTATATGTTCACCGGCGGCGACAATTACACGATGTTTGCAAAAGCAAAAGCCCTCGTAGGAGCGGGGGAGGCGCTAACGGATTTCGAACTGCTTGCGGCGTATGCTTCCAAGCTGAAGCAGATTCATGTCCAGCCGGAGGGCCGGATCGTCGTCAAAGGCTTCGCCGACGTACCGTCCGGTCATTGGGCACATGCCGCGGTCAAAGGGTTGACCGGTGCAGGCGTCATGAGCGGCGCGGGCGAAGGGCGGTTCGCTCCCAATGCAGGCTTGTCTCGCAAGGAGGCAGGCGAGATGGTGTCCAAGGCATCGGCCCGGGAAGCACACGCCTCGGTATGGACCGAGCTCGGACTGGGCGGCGAAGATATGGCGGCGCCGGTTGTGCGGCAGGAACTGGCACTCCTCGCCAAATGGCTGTACGAGAACAAAACAGGCAAAGCGCTGCCCGTCGCAGCGAAGTCACCGTTTGCGGACGACGCGGCGATGCCGGACGGCATGAAAGCGGCAGCGGCCGGGCTGGCCCAGCTCGGCTTCGTCGAGGGGCGGCAGCCGAACCAGTTCGCCCCGCAGGAACAGGCGACGCGGGCGGAAGTAGCGCACTTGGTCTGGAACATCCTCAGCAAATAAATTCAAAAACAAGCCGATGCTTGCCGTTGTGAGGCAGTATCCGGCTTGTTTTTTTTCCATATTCAGCATTTATTCAGCTTACGCTCAACCAACGCTCAGCCCAAACTAAGGTTCCATTAATGTACAGCTCCTATACTTCAAAGTGTAAGTGAAACACACATTCGAAAACAAAGGAGACAGGAAACCATGAAAACAATCGGAAAAAAATTGATGGCAGGAACCATTGCAGCAGGCTTTCTTCTCGGAGGAGCCGGATTATATTACACTCAAGCATATGCCGCAACAACGACTACGGAAAGCGGCACAACCGCAGATAGCGCGCAGCAGGGTCATGGACACGGGAAGTTCGGCAAGGGCGGCTTTGGCCGGGAAGAGCACAGCTTCCGCGGCGGTGTGAACATTCTGAAAGAAACGGCCACGCTGCTTAACCTGGATGAGAAAACGCTGATGGACGAGCTGAAGCAAAACAAAACGCTGGCGCAAGTCGCGCAGGAAAAAGGGGGCTTGACGGAAGATGCCTTCATCCAAAAGCTGACCGACACCGAAACGAAAGCGATTGACGATGCGGTGAGCGCGGGCAAGATTACGCAGGATCAAGCGGACAAGCGTAAATCTGATCTGGCAGACCACTTGAAGAAAGCCGTGACCGCGACGAAGCCGCAAGGTCAGCACGGCGAAAAAGGCGGAAGAGGAGCTTTCGGGATGATGGGCAATCCCGAGAATCTGACGAAGATTTTGGGTATTACCCAGCAGGAGCTCACCGACGCGATGAAAGCAGGCAAATCGCTGACTGAAATCGCGCAGGACAAAGGCATTAGCCGCGACCAGCTCATCAGCCAAATCAAATCGAACCTGGACGATGCGATCGGCAAATTCGTAGACCGCAAGCCGGGACAGCACAAGGATGCGGCTTCCACAGACGCGACTAACAGCGCAAACTAAAACGATATAGGGAAAGATCTTGTCTCTTTCATAGAGGCAAGATCTTTTTTTATACCGCTGTACAGCTCTCTTTGAGATCTTGAACCATAAAATGGTAGAATAGGATTGGATGCATTTTGAAAAACAGGTTTAGATTTCAATAGGGGAACAGGAGTAGATAGTTTTGAAAAAGGTTATGCTGCTTGGCATCGTCGCCGGACTGACATGCACTGCGACAGGCTGCACCTGGATGTCCGGTACGGAAGAACAGGACAAGCTCTCGGGCTCGATCAAGGTCGTATACTGGAACAAAAATAGTTTTATGCAAAACTACGGGAATCTTTTCAGCGCCAAATATCCGGATCTCGCGGTTGAGGTTCTTCCTTTGGAAGGCATTTACAAGCCGAGGCAGGATAATAAAAAAGCGTTTGACGATTACGTTCAGCTTCACAACCCCGATGTATTGTTGTTGGATTCGGAGCAATTCGAAAGATACGCAGGCTCCGGCAAGCTCAAAGCACTGGACGCCGATATGAAAAAGGACGCCTATGATACGAAAGGCTACTATTCAGGCGTTCTGGAATATCTGAAAAGAGCGGGGGACGGCAAAATTTACGGACTCGCTCCTTATTTTAACTGCGAAGCCGTGTTTTACAATAAAAAGCTGTTTGCGGAGTATGGCGTCCCGTTGCCAGAAAATAAAATGAGCTGGAACGAGCTTATTTTGTTATCGCAACGATTTTCAAAGCAAAACGAAGAACCCCCGGTCTACGGCTTGGAAGGCCGTGAGCTGACGAATCCTTTTATATTCGCTACGACGGTTGGCGCGAGCTACGGGTTGAAATATTTGGACCCTGAGTCGAAGAAAATGACCTTGAATACTCCTGAATGGACGAAAATTTTTAAGCTGGTTGCGGAGGCTTTTCAGAAGGGGGATTTTTATAAGGCTGATCCGGCCCTAAGCCAAAGCCCGTCTCCGGGAAGCAACAGAGAAGAGGTGCTCAAGCAGCAGTATCCGTTTTTGAACGGACATATCGCGATGACGATTCAAGGTGTCGATTTCATCGATGTACTAAGTACGACGCCGGGGCTCCCTTTTGAGTGGGATCTGGTTACCGTACCCGTTGATCAGAGCAACCCCAATAGCGGCAATTCCATGTCGGTGAATGAAATTTTTTCGGTCAACGTAAACTCTCAAAATCCTGCGGCCTCTTGGAAGTTCATCGAATACGTGAATAGCGATGCCTTCGCCCGGATTATGACCAAATCGACCCTGAGAGCTTTGCCTGCCCGATTGAGCGCCATGCCTAAAGAGGAAAGAAACGTGAAAGCTTTCTACGAATTAACCCCGCCGACCGAATCAATGTATAAAAACTTCGACAAGCTGCCCGACAGCTTTTTGATGACCTTCGATTCGATTATTAACGAGGAGATGGAGCCGTTGTTGCAAGGTAAGAGCACGGCGGAAACGGCGTTGCAACAGATCGAGGCCCGCTCGCAAGCCGAGCTGGATAAAACAAAGGATGATATTCCGATTGCTCCGAAAAGCTAGTTTTGGTAATATCGTGTAAATTGGGAGAGGGGGACTTACGATGAACTACCCGGTTTTCAAAGAAGCAGCAACGATTGGCGTAACCGCCCCGTCCTCCGGGGTGCCCTCGGCATTGCATGATTTGGTCAAGCTCTCGTGCAGCCGCATGCAGAGCAGAGGCTTTAACGTCGTTTGCGGAGAAACGGTGTGGACGCAAGAGAAGGCCAAATCCGCGCCGGCTCAAGTCCGCGTGAACGAATTCAACGCCATGATGAGCAACGACGCAATCGATATGATCATTCCGCCCTGGGGCGGGGAGCTGCTGATCGAGATGCTGGAGCACGTCGATTTTGAACAGTTGCCGAGCAAGTGGATTTTGGGCTATTCGGATGTCAGCGCATTGCTGCTGGCGGTCACTTTAAAAACCGGCCTGGCGACAGCTCACGGAACGAATCTGGTTGATTTGAGAGGTGAATATTCCGACGAGACCACCGCCATGTGGCAAGCGGTCTTATCGACGAAAACGGGCGAATCCGTCCTCCAGCATTCCTCGCCGAAATATCAGAAGGAATGGAAACACGCCGACCCTTCGCCGTGCACCTACCATTTAACCGAGCCTACGTATTGGAAAACCGTGTCCGGGGCAAAAACGAGCATCCAAGGCCGTTTGCTTGGCGGATGTATTGATATCATCCGGCATTTGATCGGCACCCCGTTCGGCGACGTGCGGCAATTCCAGAAGCATTTTATCCATGAAGACCCTATCGTATGGTATCTGGAAAACTGCGAGCTGTCCACAACGGATTTACGCAGATCGTTAGTGCAAATGAAGCTGGCCGGCTGGTTCGAGCACTGTTCCGGTATTATGTTTGGCCGCAGCGGCGTCAATCGTCCGGTGGAAGGCTACACGGCCGAAGATATTTATCAAGAGCTGGCCGCGGAGCTGCAGCTCCCGATTGTTTACGATATCGATTGCGGCCATGTCCCGCCGCAGATAACGTTCATCAACGGAGCGTACGCCGAAATCGAAGTCGAAGACGGCAAAGGGACAGTAAAGCAAGTTTTTAAGCCATAGTCCATAGCCTACGCAAAAAAGGTCAAAAAGACAGCGTGTACGTATCTGGAGCTTGTTGAGAAAGAGGTTTTTGACTGAAATAGAGAAACATACGGAGGTGGGGTATCTGCTGTAGGAGCGATAGCGTTCGCCTTTGTCTGCGGGAAATATCCGCTGCTAAGCGGCTTCCAATCAAAATTTCCCGCAGACAAGAGCGACCGGAAGTAGATACCCCACCCCCTCGTACACCTCTATACTTCAGTTGACCTCTTTCCCAACAAGCTCAAAACAACGTAAACGCGTCTTTTTGACCTTTTTTCACCTACAACGAAATCAAATCCCGCGACAGCTTATTCAGCCGCTCGCAGCCGCTATCCGTCACCAGCACCATATCCTCGATCATGATCGAGCCCACACCGTAGCCGTAGTACGGCGTTTCGAGGCAGATAACCATGCCCGGGCGGAAGACGGTTTCCTCCGACGGGCTCAGGAACGGGGCTTCCTCGGCCGCGAGGCTCAGTCCCGCGCTGTGCCCCAGATGGCCGCGGTTGTAATTCGGGAGGCCCGAGCGGCGGATCAGCGGCATCACTTCGTCAAAAGCGCGCTTCATCGGCATCCCGGGCTCGATCAGCTCCAGCAGCCGGTCGTGTCCGGCCCGCAGCGCGCCGTAGATGCGCTTCACCGTATCGGACGGCGAGCCGAGCACGAACGTGCGCGCAATGTCTGAGCCGTAGCCGGCCACATCGACGCCGACATCGAATTTGACCAGATCGCCGGGCTGTCCCGGACGCGTATCGAAAATATGCGCAGGCGCAAAATGCGCCCCGACCGAAATCATGTGGAAGCGGGAGGACGAACCGTCGGCATGGGTCAGCAGCGCGAGCCGGAAGGCGTCGGCAATCTCGGCGGCCGAGCTGCCGGCCCGGATTCCCTTGATCGTTTCGGCGATGCCGATCTCGGCGTATTCGCAGCTCTTGCGCAGCTGCGCGATTTCCCAAGGCGTCTTGAGCGCGCGCAGCTCGGTCAGGATCGCTCCGGCTTCCGTGAATTCCAAGCCGGGGACGGCTTCGCGCAGCGCATTCACGGCAGGATACCGCATGGAGTTCAACTCCACGGCTACCTTGCCGCCGCTTATCCCGTGTTCGGCCAGCACCTGCCCGAGCAGCCCGAACATTTCCTGCACTTGATGGTTCACGGGCCGCCGCCCTTCGTACTTGGCGCCGCGCAGCCCGAGCGGATCGTCGACGTCGACCCAGGTCGGGTACGTGCGCAGCTCGCATCCGGGCAAATCCGCCGGTACGCCCGCGGCCTCAAACTCGTTCATGATGATGACCGTGCGTCGGCTCGGGTCGCGGAACATCACGGCCAGCGCAACTTCATTCATCCGCAGCGTATACATAAACGTGCTGGGATGACCGGACAGATAGTAGAAATTTTCACAGCTTGACGCCACGAGCGCTTCCACATTTTCCCTCTCCATAATCGCCCGCGCCCGCTCCGCGACATTCTTCAAATGCTCTGCTTTGCTCGGAACCACAATGTCCACTCCTTCGAATCGATCTTGTTACTCCGCGTTCGCGCCCCGCGGCGTTGTACGGCGGTGCTCAGACGCCATCCGGCGCGCCTTCGATTTGCCGCAAAAACTTGCGGGCCCGCTCCGTCTGCGGCTGGACGAAAAATTGTTCCGGTGCGCCTTCTTCCTGAATTTTGCCGTCGCTCATAAAAATAACCCGGTTCGCCGCTTCCCGCGCAAACTTCATCTCATGGGTGACGACGATCATCGTCATGCCTTCCGCGGCAAGCTGCTTCATGACGGATAGCACCTCGCCCGTCAATTCGGGGTCCAGCGCCGACGTCGGCTCGTCGAACAGCATCATCTGCGGCTGCATGGCAAGAGCCCGGGCAATTGCGACCCGCTGCTGCTGGCCGCCGGATAGCCGGGAAGGATATTCGTTCTTTTTATTGAGCAATCCCACCTTGGCGAGCAGCGATTCTCCAATTTCGACGGCCTGCTTCTGGTTCATTTTTTTAACAATCGTGGGAGCCATAATGACGTTCTCCAAAGCGGTCATATGGGGGAACAAATTGAACGACTGGAACACCATGCCGGTTAACGTACGGATGTGCCGGATCGCCTGCTTCTTGCTTGCCGCGTCCATGGAGGCGGCCCATGCCGCATCGCCCAACCGGATCGAGCCTGCGTCAGGCTCCTCCAGCCCGTTCAGGCAGCGCAGCAGCGTGCTTTTGCCGGAGCCGCTCGGGCCGACCAGGACCACGATTTCCCGGGAGCGGATATGTAGATTGATGTCGCGGAAAACGACCAGATCGCCGAAGCTTTTGCCGAGTTGGTTTACCTCGATCATGCAGATCACACGCCCTTAATAAGCTTTTGACAAACGAGATTCGATGCGGTTTAAAATGTACGAAAAGAACATGCTCATCACCCAATACATGAGAGCAATGGCGATATAAAAAGGCATCGCGACATAATACTGCGCAATCAGCAGTTGGGCGGAGCGCAGCAGCTCGGTCACGGTAACGACGGAGACGAGCGACGTCTCTTTCAGCATCCCGACGAACGTATTGCCCATCGGCGGGATCGCCACGCGGGCCGCCTGCGGAAGCACCACCCGCCGCATCGTCTGCCAGGGCGTCAAGCCCAGCGACAGCGCGGCTTCCGTCTGCCCTTTGGGCACGGACAGAATCGCGCCGCGGAACGTCTCGGACAAGTAGGCGCCGATGTTGATACTAAGTGAAATAAAGGCCGCTGTGAGCGGCCCGAGCGTAATCCCGTAGTCGGGTAGTCCGTAATAGATGATGAAGATCTGTACCAGAATCGGGGTTCCGCGAATGATGGACACGTAACCTTTGGCCAGATTACTTATGAGCCAATTTCCTTTGAGACGGGCGATGGCGACGACCATCCCGATGATGAGTCCGAAGAACATCGAGACGATCGTGATCAGCAGCGTATAATACGCGCCCGTCAATAGAAATTGGAAGTTCTGTAAAACCAGTTCCATGCCGTACATCCTCCCGGTCCGCGCTGATTAGAAGTTCGGGTCTACGCCAAACCATTTTTGGAAAATCTCTTTGAACGTACCGTCGGTTTTCATCTCGGCCAGCGCTTTATTGATCGCGTCGAGCAGCTCCGGGTTGTTCTTGCGGATGGCGACACCGGCAAAATCTTCTTTAATCGGATCTCCGACCGCTTTGACCTTGAACTGGTTTTTCTCGATCAGCGGTTTGATGGCGAATACGTTATTGATCGTCGCGTCGATGCGGCCGACGTTCAGGTCCTTCAGCGACGTAATGACATCGTTATATGTGGCGATTTCGAATGTACCGACCTTCGGCATCGCGACGTCGCGCAAATATTTCTCGTCGTTCGTGCCGAGCCCGACGCCGATCTTTTTGCCTTTGAAGTCTTCGAGCTTCTGGATCGTCGTGTTGTCGCTCTTGACGATGACGTTTACGGCGTTTTTCACGTAAGGCGTCGAGAAGTCCATCGTTTTCTTGCGGTCTTCGGTGATCGTGACCTGGCTTACGAGCGCGTCGTACTTGTCCTTTTGCAGCCCTTCGATCAGTCCGGAAAATTCGCCGGTGATGAATTCGACTTGAACGCCCAGACGTTTCGCTACCGCCTTGGCAACGTCCGCATCGAAGCCGTCGATCTCGTGCTTGTCGTTCAGGAAGTTGTACGGAGCATAGGTGCCCATGAGCCCGACTCGGATTTTGC
Source organism: Paenibacillus oleatilyticus (assembly GCF_018998565.1). GTDB lineage: Bacteria > Bacillota > Bacilli > Paenibacillales > NBRC-103111 > Paenibacillus_G > Paenibacillus_G oleatilyticus. Next base: position 12,285 of record NZ_JAHNZO010000003.1, read on the forward strand.
CGGCTTTCTTGATTTGCTCAAGCGAGTTAGCCGCGGTTGTCGTCTCGGCCGGTTTCTTGCCGGCGTTCGCATCCGGTGCCGGGGCAGGCTTGCTTCCGCAGCCCGCGAGCGCGATCGCAAGAACGCTCAGCAGCGAAACGGACTTTACAAATTTGCTTAGTTTGATAGACATAACAGTTGCCTCCTTGTGGGTCTTCGTAGATGGGTTATAGGTTATCCGAGCAAGCCCCGGAATTCGAATTTGGCGGTTTCTTCAGCGATCTCCGACGGCGAATACGTGGATTGGAAATCGACATCGTGCATCGGTCCGAACAGCCATTTGGACAGCACGCCGGTAATTAAACAGACGAGAATGTTGGCCCGCAGCGACAAATCGCTCGTCCGCGGCAGCATCCCGAGCTCGATGGCGCGCTCAATGTTGCTTTTGAACGCTTCCTCGAACGCGATCCAGGTCTGCGAGACGGCTTCGCGCACCGGCGGATCGGCGCCTTGGCCTTTCATAAGCAGCAGTGCCATCAGATCGCGGTTCCGGTCGGCGAATGCGAACAGATCCGTAAGCAACCGCGCGGACGAGCTCACCATGTCGTCTACCGTACCCGCGTGCTTACGGTAGCCTTGCTCGATGACTTTGATCAGCTTTTCTTTGCCGCCTTCGATTAACTCCAGCGCGAGCTGTTCTTTGCTTTGAAAATGCCAGTAGAACGTGCCTTGCGACACCCCCGAGGCTTTGACCACGTCGGAAATTTTGGTGCCGTGATATCCCTTGCGGGCAAATAAGTCGAGAGCCGCGGCCATCAACTGCTGACGGCGGTCCTGATCCTGTTCTTGTTCTTGTTCCGGTAAAGCAGGCAGCTTCCATCGCCCCTCTCCACTTAACTGACGAGTCAGTTAAGGTTAATTCCGATGGGTTTACTATATTTTAAACGCGTCCTCATGTCAAGCCCTAATATGCGAATTTTGTCGAAAATTGGAGGTGATCGTTTATAGAGTATCCTAAGGAAAGAATAGTTATCCAGATATTGGGGATAAATTGTGGACATTTTTTTACAATAGGGAAGGTAAAAAGGTGATAAAGTTTACATTTTCCATGGAAAAAATAGGCGATTCGTAGCATTTGGGATTTCGCCATGGATGTTAATATAATACTGGCCGCCTATAAATTCCTTGTTTATGCAGGTTAAGTTATGGAAGGGTTTTTCGACAAATTTATAATGACGGATGGAAGGCGGTACGCTGGCTGAGGGGAGAAGGGGCAATGCGTGCACAGATAAGGCACGGACCGGGGAATAGTTCTTGGGATTTATTTTAAGGTTCTGATCAGAAGGAGGATTTGGCTGTGAATGGTAAATTACGGGCAGTTTTGTGCTGCTTATTCATGATGCTTGCTTTGCAGGCGACACCGGTTATGGCTGCTTCGTATACGTACGACGAGCTGAACCGATTAATTTCGGCAACGACAGATAGCGGGGAGACCCTGAATTATTCTTATGATGCAGCCGGTAATCTTACCAGCGTGGAGCAGAGTCATTCCGCGTCTGTGGCAAGAGCGCTAACGGTAGTCCCACTTGCGCTTGTGAACGGTGACTTTGAGAGGGAAGTGGGTGTCGGAGGAGTTGGCGAAGCTTGGAGCGCCGCTTTTTCACCCGGGCTTCAGGCCGGCTACGACGTGGTTACGACAAGCGTATACGGACAAGTTTACGCACTGAATCATGTTCAGACGATGAACGGAACGGCAGTCCGATCCGGCAGCATGAGTTTATCCCAAGAGATCCGCGTGAACGGGAATAACGAGTTCTCGCTGCAAGGACGGTTCAAGGCCGATTCGTTAACGAACGCCAGGGTGGAAGCCGGTGTGGAATTTCTGGATGCAACTGGGAAGATTATAGACACGGCAAAAGCTGCCGTATCCGATACCCCATCATCGGGCTGGATTTCGTTTCAGAAGGCAGTACATTCGCCCTCGCAAGCCGTAAGCGCCCGGATTGTGCTTGAACTTGTATTCTCCGAATCCGGCGGAAACGGTCGGGTAAGCTGGGACCACATTCGCTTTGAACCGCGTTAGACCAAAGCGGATGTCTGCATGCTTCCTATGAGCATTTTCTAATTTGATAGCGGAGGGTACCCTGTGTTTTCAATCGGACGGATCGTTTGCGCTTTATTTTTGTTAGCCGCAAGCTTTCTTTATTGGGAGAAGGAAGCTTATGCCGAACCGGTATCTTATGTTCTATCTCCCGGCAATTCGGTAGTCATTACGGCCTATCCCGACAGTCGTTTCTCTACGGCGTCAGTGAAAGTTAGCGGAGGACCGCATGATTACATAAAATATTACGACACCGGAGCGGTATACGACTACAAGCGTTCCGACAAAGGGACGTCGTATGCGATCTCCGGGACTTACCGGATCGTGCTTACGAATACGTCGTCTTCGTCGATTACCTTGTCCAGCAATTCGATTCCTTACCAGATTGCAAGCTCTTCGACTCCCGCTTTAAAGAAAATATGGTTGAATCCGGGCGCCAGTCTGGATGTCGCCAATACGTCGGGGAAGAGCAGTAGTGTTACGACGGGCGGGATCAGCGATTACGTCAGGTATGACGATGCCGGTGACGTCGCTACTTATATGAAGGGGAAAGCTGCCGGGGAATTGTCGTTCTCGGCCAACAACCGGATCGCGCTAACCAACCGGGATAAGAAGGCCTACGAGGTATGGGGCCCGTACGAAATGATCGATTATTCGACACGCACAACTCCCGCCGTTTATTATAAAACGCTATCGCCGGGACAAAGCCTGGAAGCGGCTAACGTATCGCCCAGAACGCTCAACTTGGCGGTGGGCGGCTTGTCGGATAACGCCATCTACGATGCGGACGGGGCCGTGTATTCTTACAGCCGGAAGAAACTCTCGGGAACCGTACAGTTATCGTCCGGAAAACGGATGGTCGTGACCAATACGGATTCCAAGGCCTACGAGGTATCCGGGCCCTATGACGGCTTCACGTTTGCCGACCGGGCGCAACCGGCTTCTTTTACGCGGACGCTGTCGCCGGGACAGAGCTTGAAGGCGACCAATACTTCACCCAAAAGCTTTAATGTCAGCTTAAGCGGTACATACGATTATGCAGAACACCGCGGTACGGGTCAGGTCGTTGCCTATGGACGCAACCAACGGCTGAGCAGCAATGCCATCGGAGCGGCGAATTACTTGAATGTGACCAATACGGGTGCGTCCTCGGTTGAAGTTGCCGGGCCATACGATGCTTTCTCCGTCGTTGATTTGAATCATCCGGCGCTTACCAGCCGCATGCTGAGTCCGGGACAAAGTCTGGAAGTCTCCAATCCGACGGCCTACACGGCGAATGTGACGGTTGGAGGCACTTACGATTATGCCGTATTCGATTCGTCCGGCATTACTTCGTATGCCCGGACCCAGAAGACGGCGAATAAGGCGGTAGATAGCTTGGAGCGGCTAGCCGTTACCAACACCGGTGGCGAATCATCCGAGGTTTTCGGCCCCTACGAGACGTTCTCCTTCGCCGACCGTACGCAGCCTGTTACGTTTAAAGCGGTGCTTGCGCCCGGCCAAAGCGTCGATGTGTTGAACCAGGCTGCGAAGGCGTTTTACCTGACTTTAAACGGCGAATACGATTACGCACGGTACAGCGGTAAGGATAGCTTGCAGAGCTATGCCAGACGATCGACCGCTGCAAGCATGTACAACCAGGCTTCGGAACGGATCGCCATCACCAATACGGGCGGTGGCTCGATGGAAATTTCCGGTTCTTCCGACGCGTACAAGATTACGTCTCGTACAATTCCTGCCCTGACGATCCGAACGTTATCGCCGGGTCAAAGCATGGAAACGACGAACGTTTCGTCGGGAAGCGTGGACATCACGACGCTGGGCACGTACGATTACGCTTATTATACCGATTCCGACGACCTGACGACGTCCGGCCGAAAACGGGCCACAGGAACCTTTACCGTGAGCCCATCCCGTAAGGTGGCGTTTACCAACTCGGGTACCTCGGCCTTGGAGGTATCGGCGCCATACGACGTTATCCAGACCGCGGATCGGGTCAATCCCGCGCTGTTCGTAAAAAATCTTGCGCCGATGCAAAGCATGGAAGCCGTTAATGTGACGGCCAAGGATTATTACGTCCATATGACCGGCAAGTACGATTATGCCACTTATTCGTCATCCACCGGCCCGATGGTCAGCTATGCGGATGATAATTCGATCGGCTCGGTATTAACCGCCCATGGCAAAAAGATCGCCGTGATGAACACCGATACGGTTGCTATCGATGTATGGGGTCCTTACGATGCGTTTACGGTATCCGACCGGTCCGCGCCCGTGACGTTCGTTCAGGCGCTGGGCCCCGGACAAACGCTGAAGGCGGTCAATCTAGCCGGGACAGCATACTCCGTCAAATTGACAGGGCTACACGATTACGCGAATTACAACAACAAAGGCGAGGCGGAATCGTACGGGCGCAAGAAAGCGGCCGGAACCCGGAGCGTTGGCGCTTCCGACCAATTGATCGTAACGAATGCCGATACCGGGCCGATTCAGGCCAGAGGGCCGTATGATGCTTTTCAGCTCGCGAACCGCACGGAGCCGGCGCTCTTCGTGAAATCGTTAGCCGCCGGACAGAGCATGGAGGCAATTCATACCGGATCGAAATCGTCGACGGTCACGATGGACGGGCTATCGGATTACGCGATCTACGATGTCCCCGGAGCGCTCAAGTCGTATTCAGGTGAAAGCGGCAGCGGCCCCAAGCAGGTGGATCCGGGCGAGCGCATCGCCGTCATGAACACGGAAGCCCCGGCCCTGGAAGTGATCGGCCCTTACGATATTTTCCGGGTATCCGACCGCGCGACGCCGGTTTCGTTCGTCAAACAACTGGCTCCCGGTCAAACCATCCATGCCCTTAATGGAGCGGGAACGTCATTCTCTATCCGGATGAGCGGTGCTTACGACTATGCCAGCTACAAAGGCAAGAACTTGCCGGAATATTACGGACGGGCGGTTCCCAAAGGAAGCAAAGGGATCGGTTCCGGCGATCGGCTCGTCGTGACGAATGCCGATGCACAGAGCATTTCCGTTAAGGGGTCTTACGATGCGTTTCAAATTTCCGACCGGACCGACCCGGCCTTGTTCGTAAAAACGTTAGCCCGGGGACAAAGCATGGAAGCGGCCCTTACGGGAACCGGCTATACGACGGTCTCCATCAAAGGCACGCACGATTATGCCATGTACGAAGGCACCGGCCCGGTCAAGTCGTATGTTCAGGACTCCAACGATACGAGCAAGCAGGTGAACCCCGGCGAACGCATCGCGATTATGAATGCCGAGCTGGACACTTTGGAGATCTTTGGTCCCTTTGATATGTTCCGGATCACGGATCGGGCGACGCCGGTTTCGTTTGTCAAAACGTTGGCTCCAGGCCAGACCCTGGCTGCCAAAAACGATACGGCCTCCCATTTCTCGGTGAAGGTCAATGGCAAGCACGACTATGCGACTTATAAAAGCAACGGAAACGTCGAGTATGACGGACGGGGCTCTGCTGCCTCTGTGCGAGGAGTCAGTGCGGGCGGACAAGTCGTGCTGACGAACGTGGATGCACAATCCGTTCGGGCAAAGGGTTCGTACGACGCTTTCCGGGTCACTGATCGTACCGATCCGGCGTTCTATATCCGGACGCTTGACTCCGGGCAAAGCGTAGGGCTCATGAACGTGACGGGAGCCCCGATTTATATCGATGTCTTGGGCGTCTCCGACTATACGATTTACAATTCGGACGGCAGCGTGTCTTCTTTTGTAAAAGGAGCCAATCCAAAAAGCATTTCGCTCAGCCCGTTCAAACGGATCGTGATCGCTTACGCGGATAAAGCGCCGTTTCAGATCGCCGTTCCTTTCGATGCGGTGACGGTCGATGACGGCAGCGGCCCTGTCGCATTTATGAAGGAGCTGGCCCCTGGCCAAAGCATGGAAGCCGTTAACATTTCCTCCAGAGAGTTTAGCGTCAAAGCTTCCGGCGTCATAGACGTTGTTAAATATAACGGCACCGGGGACATCACGTTCTACGACAGGGAAAGTACTTTTGGAAGTATTCCTCTTAGCGCTTCCCACCGGATCGCGATAACCAACCGGGATAGTCAGACGATTGTGGTGACAGGCTCCAAAGACGCTTTCCGCATAGCGGACCGTGCCAATCCGGCGCTGCTGGTCAAGACGCTGGCCTCCGGCCAAAGCCTCGAAGCTGGGGCAGCGACAACGGCCGGAACCAGCCTGCGTACCAACGGCAAATTCGACTATGCCGTCATGAACGAGAACGGAAGCATTCAGCCGTATCAAAAAGCTTTTGAAGGCTATGCTTTAACGGTCGCATCGGGAAAACGGGCGGCTATCACGAACACGGAAGCTGCGAATCTGACGGTATGGGGACCGTACGACACGCTTCAGATGACCGACCGGAGTGGGCCGGCACTTGTTACGGCATCCGTCGCACCGAGTCAAAGCATGCAAGCGACCAACCGGACAGGAAGCCCGCAATCGATTGCGGTAAGAGGCTCTTATACGTATGTGAAAGAAGACGGAACCCAGCATCCGGGCGCAAGTCCGCTTACGATTCCGGCCGGGGTGCGTTACGGTATCCTGAATACCGGAACCGCCGAGTTGGATGTATTCGGCCCTGCCGATGCTTTTGTATTCGAGACGGCCGACAAACCGATCTCCGGCATAGGCGCTGTCGAAGAGATCCGTAAGCTGGATCCTTCGCAATATGATACGCAATCCCTGCATGCCGACCCGGTCGATACGGCAACCGGTGCGCAAATCATCCAGCGCACGCTGCTTACCGCGCATGGTGCTGCGGATGTGCCGTTTACGGTACAGTATTACTCCCTGCTCTTGAATTCGGGCGTGATGGGTCCGGGCTGGGGGCATTTGTACGACATCCGCCTGGAGGATACAGGCGATGGTAAGCTGAGCGTTCATTGGAACGCGAATCGGAAAAATACGTTTACTTCGAAGGGCAGCGGGCTCTACGGCTCCGATGAAGCCGCCGTGAAGCTGGACAGGCTGGTCCGCCGGGCGGACGGTTCTTATACCTTAACCCGCAAGGACGGCACCGTCTATGAATTTTCGTCAGCAGGCCGTTTGCTCTCTTTGGGCAACAAGCAGGGCCAAGCTTTATCGCTTAACTATAATGCCTCCGGGCAGCTGGCTTCGGTAACCGAGCCTTTATCCGGCATAGGCATCGGACTAAGCTATGATGCCAATGGACGGCTTGCTGTCGTGCAAGACCCGCTCCAGCGCCAGGTGAAGCTGTCTTACGATGCGAAAGGCCAATTGGAGAAAATCACCGATGCCGCAGGTCAGGAAACGGTATACAGCTATGATGATAAAGGCCGCATTCTCACGGCAACGGAGCAAGGCGTTCGGACATTTAGCAACACGTACGACAGCCAGGGCCGGATCATTGCGCAGCAGGATGCCGTTGCAGGGCATCGTGCTACGAAGTTCGAGTATGTCGAGAAAGACGGTACCCTCGTTACCGCGGTTACTGATCGTGAAGGCAGCATCAACGTATTGACCCACGACAAGAATTACCAACTGCTTCGCGTCCGGGATGCACTGGGTCAGGAGACGGGCTACACCTATGACAGCGAAGGCAACCGGACACAGGTTACGGATGCGGAGAGCAAGTCGGATACGTTTGCGTATGACGGCAGGGGGAACCTGCTCAGCGTTACAGACGCATCCGGTCAGAAAGTAACCATGACCTACGATGACGACAGCAACCTGCTCACGGTTACCAATCCGCAGAACGAGCAGATCGTCAGCCATTATGATGCCAAAGGCCGCTTGATCGGCGTCACCGATCCGGAAGGTCATCTAACGACCTATGCGTATGACGCGAACGGGTTGATGACTCAAGCGACCGATGCCTTGTCCAGACAAACGACCTACGGCTACACCAACGGTATGCTTACTTCCGTAACCAATCAGGAAGGCAACACTGTTACTTATTCTTACGATGCCGCCGGTCGCGTCGTCGGGATCAAGGGAACTGACGGCAAAGAGACTGTACTGACCTATGATGCGAACGACCAGGTGCTCAGCGTGACGGATCCGGCAGGACAAACGGTCTCGTACACGTACGATCCAATGGGGAACCCGTTGACGGAAACGGATGCCAAAGGAAACGTGACGCAATATTTCTATGATGGCAACGGAAATCTTACCGGCGTGAAAAATGCGCTGAATCAGGAAACACGTTTCGAGTACGATGGCGAAGGCCGCTTGGTGAAAGAAACGAATGCGCTCGGTCACAGCAATCTGTACGCCTACGATGCGAAGGGCCGATTGGTGCGATCGACCAATGCGCTTGGCGAATCCACCCGCTACGAATACGACGTTAAGGACCGGATGACAGCTGTCTATGATGCGATGAATCGTAAAATCAGGTCGGTGGAGTTCGATTCGCAGGGCAATCCGGTCACCATCACGGACGCTTTGAACCGCAAAGTCACGCAGCAGTTCGATGCACTGAACAGGCTAACCCAGTGGACGGATCCGAAAGGACGCCAGACTCAGCTCGCCTACGATAAGTTGAACCGTCTGGTCGAGGTTACCGACGCCAAGCAAGGGAAAGCCGCGCAAATTTTTGACGCGGTCAGCCAAATTACTGGCGTTACCGACCCGAATCGCAATGAAACGAAGTACGTCTATGATAAAGCAGGGCGGTTGCTCAGCGAGACGAATGCCGCAGGCCATGCTCATACCTATGCTTACGATGCGAACGGACGGCTTGAACAAGAGACGAACGGACGCGGACAAGCTACGGCTTATCGTTACGACCAAGCGGGAAGGCTCGACCGGTTTACCGACCCCGAAGGGACTGTGACGTACACGTACGATGCGAACGGCAACATCACGGCCGTTACGGATCAATCGGGGAAAACGGCTACCCGGGAATACGATAAACTCGATCGGGTGATCAAGTATACGGATACGGATGGGAACGTGCTGCAATACGGCTATAACGAAATCGGCCAATTGACGACATTGACCTATCCGGACGGGAAGAAAGTCACTTATACGTACGATGCCGCCGGCCGATTGACGGAAGTAACGGACTGGGCAGGACGGAAAACCGCGTACGGATACGATGCGGACGGCCGTCTTCTGACCACCACCCGCCCGGACGGCAGCGTGGAAACCCGGGATTATGACGCAGCCGGTCAGTTGAGGAAGCTGTGGGACCGCGCCGCCGACGGCAGCTATATCAGCCGATATCAATTCGATTACGATGAAGCGGGCAACGTCATTCAAGAACGCAATGAAGCGGCTACCCAGCGCGCACAAGAAGTCACGGCGGCCGTGTATGGACGAAGCGCGGCAGGAACGGTCACCTCGGCAACATATGCTTCCATGACGAATCTTCCGGGTACGGTTTCGGGAAATATTTCCATGACGTATACGTCGGATAACCGCCTTGCGACGTTTAACGGAAATCCCGTGACCTACGATCAGGACGGGAACATGATTTGGGGCCCACTCGGCGGGACGATGCAGGAGTATCGTTTCGACGCACGCAACCGGTTGATTGCAGCAGGCGGAGTAAGCTACGCTTATGATGCCGAGAACCAGCGCATTGCCGTGATTTCGGGCGGACAGACCACGCGGTATGTCGTGAATCCGAATGCATGGCTGCCGCAGGTGCTGATGGAGAAGGACGACCAAGGAAAGGCCAAGTCTTACTATGTCTACGGTTTGGGACTGATCGGCCGGGAAGAAGCGTCGGGCGAGTACCGGACGTACCATTACGACCGCCGCGGCAGTACGATCGCCTTGACCGACGCCAAGGGACAAGTGACTGATCGTTACACATACGGTCCGTACGGGGAAACGTTGAAGCACGAAGGGAACACGGACAACCCGTTCCAATACAACGGACGTGACGGGGTCATGACGGACCCGAATGGTTTGTACTACATGAGGGCCAGGTATTACCAGCCGGAGATCAAACGTTTTATCAATCGCGACGTACTGACCGGAACGATCTCCGAAGCTTCGACGCTTAACCGGTACGCTTATGTCAACGGCAATCCGGTTTCGTATGTGGACCCGTTCGGCCTGAGCCGGGATGGCGATTCGTCGTTCTTGCTGCAGGGAGGCAACTTCCTCGTCGATGCGGTGCCGTGGGTAGGTACGCTCAAAGGCTTCCAGCAAGCATTCTTAGGCACCAACTTCGTAACCGGCGAACGCTTATCTACAGGCGACCGCTGGGCGGAAGGTATCGGCAGTGCGCTGAGCCTGATCCCGATTCCGGGATTGAAGCATGTGGGCAAGTATGCGACCAAAGGCGTCATCGCCGCGGAGAAGCAGCTTGAGCGCTTGTTTCTGGGGCCATGGATGAAAAAAGCGGAAAATACCGCCAAGAAGCTGATCAACGAGTGTAACTGCTTTACCGCCGGGACGAAGGTTCTCACAGACGAAGGGGAGAAAAATATCGAAGACATTGAGGTCGGAGATAAGGTTCTCGCCAAAGACGATGAAACAGGTGATATGGCTTACAAGGAAGTTGAATGGCTCTTCCAACGTGACGTTGAAGAAACGTATAATATTACTGTTGGAGGCGAAGTTATTAGAACAACCGATGAGCATCCTTTTTGGATTATCGGCAAAGGTTGGGTAGAGTCCAAGAACCTTGTGGTGGGCGATGTTCTCACGACCTCGGATGGAAAAGAATTAGCCATTGAGAAGGTTGAGGTAAAGAGGGAACATACTACAGTTTATAACTTCATGGTTAAGGACTTCCATACCTATTTTGTTTCCAACCTTGGAATCTGGACGCATAACTCATGTCTCCCCGATTCTCGTTGGATAGAACGAACCACCTATAAAGAGTTAAAAAGACTAGGATTACACGAACAATTTGACCGAGCAATGAAAAAAGGTTTGGCTAATACTCGTTCAAATGATAATGGAATTATTAAACTATCAAGTGACGAGCAACTAAAATACAAAGGTAATTTATACACCTTTAAGATAAAGGTGGCAAAGGCTCCTAATCATGTGAGAGTGTATGGCAGAATAGATGATAAAGGTAATTTATTTTTCGATTACATTACAAGTGGTAAGAAGGAGTAACGAAATGAATTTATTAGATCTTGAAAAATTATTTAATGACGCATATCTTTTTGAAGATTTAAAAATGAAGTCAATCAAATTACTAGAAGAACTAATATTAAACAGTGACTCAAATTATTTAAAGGAGGAAGAAGAGAAACTACCAAATAACATAAAACTAAAAGATTTTAGTATACGCTATAAGTGTACAGAACTATTTATAAATAACCATGATAGGATATATCCATTTTTTAGAGTCTGTCTAGAATTACTTCATCCGGAGACAGAGATTCAACAATACTATTATGATATTGAATACACAATTGATGGCAAGTTTTCGGATGAGTATTTTGGTATGTATAAATAAATATTTTGTATGCTGAAATTAAGCCTTGGGTGTACTTCATTGTCCCCGAGGTTTTCTCTTTCCCCCCAGTGCTTAACGAGTGGGGGGACCAAAGTGCGAATATTGGATATCTAAGATCTACGTTTGATACGAAAATCCCTCGGGATATTAGTTTGCCCAAAGGTTCCAAGAGACAACCGCAGCACAAAGATTATCCCAATATAGAGACCATTTTCGGAATGATGGTTGGTGGAGTCTTGACCTTGGTCCCAACAACGGTAATTCTAATAAAATGAGACTTCTTTATCAGGAAGTAAATGGGGCTATAGATTGGAAGATAATTCAGAATCACTAAAACGAAGAATAGGTGTGTAGACATTGGTTAAAGAAACAACAGTGCTTTTATTGAATGCTATGTTAGACAGAGATGAGGATGGTATCCTATTCTCAGTTCTGAGGTCCATCAGAGACCAATACTCGCTAGAAGAGTTAGGGGAGGATTTTTTTTCGCGGTTACAGCGGCTCCTTCCACATACCAAGGAAAAAAGTACTAAAGCAGCACTAATCGAAACAATCGTCGAGTTTCCATTTTTTAATTACGATCGTGAGATATTTGACGAGTATTTATCATTAGTATCTCAAGGTGAAACTGGGGTGGAAGATGCGGCAAGATGTCTAGGTGTATTTGCGACAAACAACACGATGAAAAACGAGATTTTCTTGCGACTAGCACAATTTTCGGATAGAAAAAGCGCAATAGAGATTTTGGTTTCGATGGGTTATTCTGATTGGGGGGTAATACCTGCTGAATACCGGATATTTGCCGAAGAAGTTCTTCTTGCAATAAAATTACAAAATCGTACCTTTGTAATTTCAACATTTATGTTTATTGTCCATCCGCTCTACAGTGTTTATTCTAATATCAGTTGTTTAAAATGTAATTACCCTACTGTTGAGTCAGCTATTAGAGATTGGGCATGGACAACACCAAGCAGCACAGAATATATTGTTAATTCGGGAATAGTAACTCCACAGGAATCAACGGTATTAATTAAATTAGGCCAACTATTGTTTGAGAATGTTCATTTAACACTGGAGAAAAGAGAGGAGATTTATTCAGCGTTTTTTGAAGGTAAAGATCCGATTGACGTCATTTTTACTTTGCCAAATTAAATTTTGAAATGAGAAAGTACAAAGCTTAAGACCTTGGAGTGAAATATCTTCAAGGTCTTTCTTTTGTTTTTCCCCGCCAAGATTAAGGTCGAGCATCTGTTCAGGTTGTGGATTTGCTTGTTTCAGATGATGGAATTAAACTGGAAATAGACAATCTTTAAAAGAGGATTACTATGAGTCTTTATTACATTAATAACTTTTACGTTTCTAGAATTTCGTTGGAGAAAAGGATAAAAATATTACTTTCCTTTCTTGAACAAGGAGACATTTGCTTTTCTTCCATACAAAAGATCATTTAGACAAGCATAGTACTTCTGAGCAGAAAGAGTTTATAAAGCCAAGAATAAGGTTCATGAATGACGCGTGGGTCTTCCCCACATTAGTTTGGTATGAAGTAAGCGGCTTTCGTGAAATAGAGGAATCCATGGGGATAAATAACTTATTTACATGTGTAATTCTTCAAAAGGACGATGAGTTTATTGACCATTCGTATGTCCTTAGTTTAAGGGAAAGTATTGATTCATATGTATTGATTGTCGATGAAAAACGGGAAGGAGATTTTGTGCGTCGGGTACTTCCTAAGATAGAATGCTTTTTTACGGAAGATGTGAAACTCTGTTCAATTGAAGAGGTTCTTTCATGAGAAACCATCTTGTACGTAATAGTCTGCATCGTGACGAAGAATTACTTCATGCCTGCTATTTCAGTAAAACTTGGCGACATTTCGGGAGGTACCCATGTCTACTTTTACTCATGTCATATTAGAAGTGTTTTGTGGTTTTTCTGATGAAGATACGAATCAAGGTGTTCCGAGCTTTTGCAAAAGAAATGTCGGGAATCCGGGCTATCATTGTCTGGAAAACGCTTGTAAATTTGTTGCCTACACTTACGCTCCCCATGAAATTGCATTTTCCGGCGAAGACGGCGAGGTTCCCGATGGACAATCTTGGTTGGGGTTTGGCGGAGAAATGGAGCCTCGTCAGGCGGATGAGAATCACATTGACGATTTAAAGAGGTTGTGGAAACAAATTTGTATAAAGAAAATTCACGAGGCGTACGACGAATATATGAAACAAAGTGGATTAAGCGACGGTAATACATAGACTTATGGATATTATTAAAAACGATGGCAGGTAGGTTTTGGCGCAATGTGAAGAAGTCTTTGCTGCTAAAGGTGTAACGTGGATATGGGATTAAAGCGATTCCTGTTGCAAGCGTTGGAAAAATAACAATGGGATGTGCCAAGATGTCATCTATCATGAAATTTATTCAAACAGGTCTGCTCGGAGAGATTTCGTTAGGTCTGAAAAGAGATACTGTGGAAGGCTTACTAGGCGAACCCCACGATATTTCTGTCTCCTCAACACCGTACATTTTAAAATATGGTTCGTCACAATTATCCTTTTCCAGCGATGATCCCCGCGCTACTCTTCAATCCATTCATCTGTACTTTGACGATATCGTTGAATTCCCACAAGGATTGCAGCTAGAAGGCTGGCTACCCAACAAAGGAATAAGCGCAGAGGAGTTTCTTGTCCATGCCAAGCATTTCAATGTGGTACTGGAGGTGGATGAACAGCATACCTTTAAAAACCTGCAGTTAGGGTTTAAGTCTAAAGCGGACGTTATTGTGGTATTTACGATCGAAGAAGAGAGCACGAAGCTTTATAGCATACATTTGAGTAAACGGCAACGATAATATATAAAAAATGAATTATTAGCTGACATCGTCCAATGTCTGAGGAACATCGAAAACAGTTAATCCATAAAAAGGAGGATTATATTTTGGTTATACCTTCTTTAAAATTTCTTGGGGTAGTATTTCCTCCTGATTCGGATGATGATTTCTGGGTAGTACTTAGCGCAGAGATAGGAGAGGAGGGGAGCAAAGGCGTAGATGTGTTTTACTTTAACTTGACCACTCCTAAAAGGTTAATGTATGTGCTGCAGAACCAAAAGGCAGTTTTTAAGAGAGGTTTAATCATAGTTGATAAGTATGACTACGAAACAGCGAAAAGACTAATAGAAGATATAATACTGGAATGCAGGGGCGAGACTTGGCATGAAGTACGAAGTAATATCATGAAATATTGCATGACGGAGTATGGAGGTTAATTTTAAATGCATTGCCGAATGAACCGGAAGGATACGTGTTTAGGGACGCCCTCCACACACCCAACTAACGGAAAAAAAGGTCAAATAATCGGACGCTTTGGCTATTCGGTATTGTCCGTGGACGTTCTAAGATAAAGGGAGAATACCGAATGCAGAAAGGGTGCTCTTATGGCGACGTTCGATGTGCAAAACGGGCAATTTTGTCTGGATGGGGAACCGATCCGTCTTGTTTCCGGTGCGATTCATTACTTTCGGGTGGTGCCCGAGTATTGGCGGGATCGCCTGCTTAAGCTGAAAACCTGCGGCTTCAATACCGTAGAAACGTATATTCCTTGGAATCTTCACGAGCCGAAGCCGGGCCAGTTCCGTTTTGACGGGCTGGCGGACGTGGTTCGTTTTGTTGAGATCGCCGGCGAGGTCGGTCTACATGTGATCGTACGGCCGAGCCCGTACATTTGCGCGGAGTGGGAGTTCGGTGGCTTGCCGGCTTGGCTGCTCGCCGATCCGGGTATGCGGGTGCGCTGCATGCACCGGCCGTATCTTGACCGCGTCGACGCGTACTACGACGTGCTGCTTCCGCTGCTCAAGCCGCTGCTGTGCACGAACGGCGGCCCGATTATCGCGATGCAGATCGAGAACGAGTACGGCAGCTACGGCAACGACCGGGCGTATCTGGTTTATTTGAAGGATGCGATGCTGCAGCGGGGGATGGACGTGCTGCTGTTCACCTCCGACGGTCCGGAGCATTTCATGCTGCAGGGCGGCATGATTCCCGGCGTGCTGGAGACGGTAAACTTCGGGTCCCGGGCGGAGGAAGCGTTCGAGATGCTGCGGAAGTACCAGCCGGACGGACCGATCATGTGCATGGAATATTGGAACGGCTGGTTCGACCATTGGGGCGAGCAGCACCATACGCGGGACGCGAAGGACGTAGCGGACGTATTCGACGATATGCTCCGTCTCGGCGCTTCGGTCAATTTCTACATGTTCCACGGAGGAACGAACTTCGGCTATATGAGCGGGGCAAACTGCCCGCAGCGCGATCACTACGAGCCGACGATAACGAGCTACGATTACGATGTGCCGTTGAACGAATCCGGCGAGCCGACGGATAAGTTTTATGCGGTGCGGGAAACGTTGTCCCGCTACATGGAGCTGCCGCCGCTGGAGCTGCCGCAGCCGATTCCGAAGGCCGCCTATGGAAGCGTGC
This sequence comes from Paenibacillus oleatilyticus, assembly GCF_018998565.1. Classification (GTDB taxonomy): domain Bacteria; phylum Bacillota; class Bacilli; order Paenibacillales; family NBRC-103111; genus Paenibacillus_G; species Paenibacillus_G oleatilyticus. The sequence goes on from NZ_JAHNZO010000003.1 coordinate 28,272, forward strand.
CGGTTCGTGAAGCGGCCTCGCTGTTCGGGCAGTTGGACAGCCTGTCGGAGCCGGTTCGCCATACGTGCCCGGAGCCGATGGAAGCAGTCGGACAAAACGACGGATTTATCCTGTACGAAACGTTCATCTCCGGACCGCGGGAGGAACGGGAGCTCGTGCTGCAGGATTGCCGCGACCGGGCGTTGGTTTATGTGAACGACGAGTTCCTGGGTGTGATCGAGCGCTGGGACCCGAGCCAAAAGGTATCGTTCGCCGTGCCGGAGGGTGGAGCGACGCTGCGTATTTTGGTCGAAAATATGGGCCGCATCAACTACGGACCGTTCATGCTCGACCGCAAAGGTATCACGGAAGGCATCCGCCACGGCAACCAGTTCCTGTTCGGTTGGAACATCTATCCGCTGCCGCTGGAGGACGTAGCCCCGGTCAGCTTTGACGGGAAGGAAGCGGAGCCGGGATACCCAGGCTTTTACCGCGCGGTGCTGCCGATCGAGGGGCAACCGGCGGATACGTTCCTGCGCCTCGATGGCTGGAACAAGGGCACCGTGTACGTCAACGGCTTCCATCTGGGCCGTTACTGGAAGCGCGGGCCGCAGCAGACGCTGTATATCCCTGCGCCGCTGCTGCGGCAAGGGGAGAACGAGATCGTCGTGTTCGAGCTTCATGGAACGGAGAAGCGGGAGCTGACGTTCACGGATCGGCCGGAACTCGGACCGGTATCGCAGGTAACGGTATAATAAGGTAACGATGAATGAGGCCGGTGCCGACCTGTCAAGGGTTGGCGCCGGTCTTTTACGCTTTGTGGGAATCTTTGCAAACCCGTTTCAAGATGACACCGGCCTGCGAAACGTGTTACATTGAGGAAAAGCGTGGATTTGGCCAGAAGGGAGCGGTCACCGGTATGGACCGTTTATTCCATTTTCCTAATATGACACAGACGCTGCAGGTGACCGGCTGTCACTTTGGCATCAAGCCGCCGGGTTGGCGGTACCCGCGGCATCATCATCATTTGTACGAATTAATCTGCTGCCTGGAGGGCGAATCGGTGCATGACATTAACCGGACCTCTTTGACGCTTCGTCCGGGGGACTGGCTGCTGATCAAATCGGGCATCCGTCACGAATCCGCGGCAGCCGCAAGCTCGCATTACCGGTTCTTCAACGTGCACTTCGACTTGGACGATGCGGAGGTGCGGAGCGTGCTCGGAGCTGCGCCTTACTCCCATATTCCGTCCGGATCTGCGAGCCGCGGGAAGCTTCCGTTCTATGTTCAGGAATTGGAAGAAATGATGCGGCAGTACGCCGCTCCCGATACGCATGGAGATGTGTCCTGGCACGAGGAGCTGAATCCCCGGTTCGAGGACCGGCTGCTGCTGCAATCTTACACGCTGCTCATCGTTCGGGATGTGCTTGCGTTAATCCGGGAGCGGGATGCGCACGCCGGTCAAGCCTCGTCCAAGGAGGCTACTTTATTTGCGATCGATGTCGCACATGCGATCGAAGAGCGGCTGGCTGGAAGCTTTCATGAAGAGGCGACGATTTCCGCCGTGGCGGATGAGCTTCACCTGAGCCGCAGCCAATGCTCGAAGCTGTTCTCCAAGGTGTACGGCTTGTCGCCTAAGCAGTACGTCAGCCGAAGAAGGCTGAGTCTGGCGAAGGAGCTGCTGGTGACGACGAACCTGCCGATGACGGAGATCGCCGAACGGCTCGGGTTTCAATCCGCGAGCCACTTCTCCCGGCAGTTCCGCCGGTGGACAGGTCAAGCCCCAAGCGATTACAAGCCGAAGCACGACGGCTGCTCGTAACTCCGTGGCCGCGGTACGCGTGCTTTTTCGCTGCACGCTGCCGCGCCTCACGGGTGTTGTCCGCCGATAAACGAAAGATCCTCCATTTTGTAAGCGCTTCAACTCATTGTAGCCCGAAAGCAGCGTCATCCCTGCTACGCCACAAGCGGAGCAGTTCCGCCTCGCGGGCCGGCTCCAGTCCGGCTTTGCGCTTCTCCTCCGGTGATCGGCTTCGATCCCATGCGAGGGTGTCGCGAACCGTATCGATTAACGGTCTGGTCGTCAGTCCGGAAGCGAATGCCTTTGTATTATCCATGGCGAACATGCCGATCAAGCTGTCGCTTTGTAGCCAGAGAGGGAGCTCGATCCATTGGCCGACCTGCTGCTCTCTCAAAAACGGTTCGGTGACCCAAGTGAACTCGGCAGGACGGCTGCTGAATCGGGCGCACGCGTCCACGAGCTGCTCCATTGTAAAGTCGCTGCCGCTGGCATGAAACGTGCCGACCGTCCGCTTCTCAACCAAGTTGATAACCCACGCGGCAAGGTCTCTCACATCAATCACCTGAATACGCCCTTCTTTTGGCGGCACAAGCACTTCTCCCCCTTGTGCGATCCGATGGGGCCAGTACGTGAAGCGGTCCGAATAATCGTGCGGGCCGACGATCAGTCCGGGCCGGATGTGCAGCGCTCTGCCGGGCATAGCGGCTTCGACCGCTTTCTCGCAAAGCGCTTTGAGCGCGCCGTAATGCTGCGTCACGTCCTCGGTGCTTGCATCGGAAAGAATTGCGACAGGGGCGTCTTCCTTTACATGTAACCGCGTTAGATCCTCGTACACCGATACGGACGAAATGAACGTATAATGTCCTACACGATCCTTCAGCAGTTCGACCGAGGAGCGTACGATGCGGGGAACAAAGCCGCACGTGTCGATCACCGCGTCCCACGTTCTGCCCTGCAGCAGTTCAAGCCCGCTTTCACGGTCCCCAATAATGTGCTCCGCTTGGGGAAAAGCGTCTTGACTGTGCTGGCCGCGATGAAAGAGCGTCAACGCATGCCCCCGCTCCAGCGCCGTCTCCGCCAAAGCCCTCCCCAAAAACCGGGTACCACCCAAGATTAACAGGTTCATGAAGCCACCACCTTTACAAAAATATATATTTACGTAAAAATATTTTATTATGTTATGCGTTGGTTGTCAATTAAAGTAAAATGGCTAACCTAACCGTAGGATGAGATGTAAAGGAACGTTTTCTGCTATTCTCCAGAAAACACGAAGCGGTCGCCCTGATACAATACCAGGAAACGACCGCCGTTTATTACGTTCTTTCTGTAAGCTAAATAAAACCACCATTAACACGGAGTGTTTGTCCCGTAACCCACTGCGATTCCTCGATCGTAAGAAAGAGGATCACACCTGCAATGTCATCGGTTTCCCCGAGACGTCCGAATGCGTTCATGTTGGCAAGCCCCTGGATTTGTTCGGGTGTTTTGCCAACCGTGAAAAGCTCGGTATGAATAGGACCAGGCGCTACGGCATTAATCGTCATATTTCTCTTTCCAAGCTCCTTGGCCAATTGACGCGTGAATTGTTCGACGGCTCCTTTAGAGCCGGCATACAGACTGTAGGCCGGAAACATCTGACCCGCCACTGAAGTGGAGAAATTGATCGAATATTCTGCACAACCTCTGCCGCCTGATCTGAACGGTTCGCAAAATTGATGACCACCTTTGCGCCATGATGTGCTAAATACTCGGCTATCGTCTTGCCGATACCTCTGGACGATCCGGTGATCAAGGCAACTTTACCGGCAAGCTTCTTATCCATTTCTGCTATCTCCTTTTCTAGAATATTTATAAGGGGGCACGTTAAGCAACCGGGTAATCCATAACGACAATCCCTTCAACAAATGGGCCAATGGATTGCAATAAACCTTGATGCAGGGGGTGCTGAATATAATTCCGACAAGCCTGCTGATTTTCAAAAGTGACTCTGATCCCCAGCATAAAGCCCTGCATGTGCTCTATTTCCTCCGTAATGTTAATCCCGGCGCTAAGATCTACGATACCCGGAATGTTCCCTTTAAAGTCATGCGCGCGTTTTACCGCATCCTCTTTCTCCGTATTGGAAACATCGGGCTTGAACTTCAAAAGCACAATATGCTCAAACATCTTTCTCCCTCCAGGTTCCCGTTTATATTTGATTTTTCAGCTGCTTCATTTGGGAAATTTCCTTCATCCATTTCACGAAATTTTCGGCTACGAGAACTTCTCATGAACAAGGCCGCCGGAGTGACCCATAAAACCGCGTGGCAGCAGCTACTTTCATTTTCATCACCTCAATAATATTGGTTAGAATGATATGAACAGGTTGGGTCGATCATCACTGTCTCATCCATACTTGCTATTCTCCCTAAGGAGAACATAGACTAGTGTACATGGACCTGACGAGGCTAGGAAGAGATCTGGTTATCGTAGGATTGCGAATCCTACGTTCATCTTTGGATAGGAGGCAAAGAGATCATGTCGAACAGATTGGACCGTTATAAGGAATTGTCCCGTTTTTTACGCTCACGTCGGGAACGAATGACCCCTAAGCAAGTAGGATTGCCAGAGACCGGACGCAGGCGGGCACCTGGGCTTCGCCGTGGCGAGGTGGCTCTGTTGGCAGACGTGGGATTGGATTGGTATACCTACTTGGAACAAGGGCGTCATATCAACGTATCCGCTGAGGTCCTCGATCGAATAGCAGGAGCGCTTCGGTTAGATGAGACGGAACGCAGGCACCTGTTTCATCTTGCCCGTAAGCAGATCCCCTTAGTCGAAACAAAGCAATCCTCTAAGGTAACAGCGGCACTTCAACATTTTTTGGATAGCCAAAATTTGTCCCCGTCAAATGTCATGGATGCACGTATGAACATTATTGCTTGGAATGAAGCCTATTGCGCGTTGAACGGGGATCTCGCGGCTATGTCTGAAAGGGAGCGGAATTTTGTCTGGATGACGTTTACTTCTCCCCGTTTTCGTTACATCAAGGGGGATCAATGGGAACTGCATGCGCGGCGGATCGCTGCAAAATTTCATGCCGGGTATGCGCGACACATTGACGACCCTTGGTGGTCTGAGCAGTTCGAGGCGCTGTGCCAAACTAGCAGCGAGTTTCGAGAATTTTGGGACTCCCATGAGGTTCTCGATGCCATCGATGCCCCAAAGGCGCTGCAGTGTCCGAATGCCGGGATTTTGAATTTTGATTTTGTTTCATTTCAGTATTTGAACGATTCCAATTTGACCGTTTCCATCCATGTTCCCCATCAAGATGGCACGGTGGAAAAGATGCAGCAGTTGTTAATTGATTATCAAGGCCGGCATTCAGAACCGCTTGAATCTTTTCAAAGAGTGTAGTATGGGCAAACAGGTCTTTAGGCATGAATCAAGGTTTTAGGGTTACCAAATTGACGTCGAAAGCAGTCGTCGAGCAGGGCAGTGGTTGAGCAGAATAAGTAATAATTGGTATGACAAAGGTTCATGGCGTTAAACGTCACGGGCCTTTTTATTTTTCTGCCGATGATCTTGATGACTCCCCATAATCCCAGTATCAAAAAGTATCCTACCTTACAAAAATGATCGGATCATACAAAAAAGTGCGTACTATTCAAGTGTAGGGGAACCTGATAACCTAACATACAGAACGATCGATCCAGATTTCGCTGAGCGGTATGGTCGTTTAAAAAAATCATAGGTGAGGTGCGAAGGTATGCAGGAATATCAACTAACTTTGAAAGATAAGCGAATTGTTTGGGGGAAGGCTATCAATATTGAGTCTCTTATTGGCAAGTATCCTAGCGACTCCATCAGACAGGGTGTGAACGCGGCCTTGGATTGGAATTTGCCTGCCGGTGTATATCGGGCAAAAGAGGTCGTTATGGAGCTCGATAAGATGCTCGAGGCGATGCTGGTTCAGCTTGGCGAACCGGTGAACGGCGATCCGACGGTGCTCTTGGACAGCCTTCAAGCCAATTTGGCGATTTCCGGACGCTTGTCATCTTTGCCGCTGGGGCCATTGGCTCTTGAGGATAAAGCTGGCGCCGAGATTACGGCTCAGGCGGTGCGTATCGGCGAGCAATTGGTAAGCTGGGCCCGGGAAATTAATTCCGAGAAAAAGGTGCTCGCTAAGTATGGGCCGGAAACGCTCGGAAAGCTGGAATTTCGAAGTCACTGCTATGGTCATCCCCTGATCCCGGAAGCCATCGCTCAGGTATGGGGACCCTTTGGCGGCCCAAGGATCATGCAGATTTATAATGAATACCTGCACCAATTCGTTCTGCTGCGGGATGCCTTGCTTCCGTTCGCCAATTGGGAGGCAGTTCCGTTTGAAGTCGAGGAACATACGGAATTCAAAGGACTGCGTTTTCTGGAGCCGGCTCGGGAGATCTTTTTAACGCAATTGCTCGGGAAGAAGTTGACTCACAGATCGATTGTTCAATATGCGCAAAGTGTCGTCAGCTCCGGTCTGATGGCCGCCGGTTATGGCTTCCAATATCGTCTGGGAACCGTCTTGCCGGCGGGTTTGGGAGAGTCGGCCCGGACGGCGGCGCGGTATCTGCTGAAGTGGCATCCGGTACAAACCATAGCGGCAAATGAAACACAAGATTGGGCTGCGGTTTCCTTCGATTATGAATATGAAGATTATTATGCCGCGCCGCGTAACGAAGCGGGAGTAGGTAAACCAGGGAACAAAGAAACGCTTCCTGTTTCGGAAGAGCATTACGATGAACCATCCATCGCCCGGTTGCTGCCAAATGCCGATACCGACCGGTCGATCCTGCGGTTCAGCCTAGAAATGGAAGGCCGCGAGTTTACGGTAGATCTCGGTCAGCTTTTTAGGGGACATCGGTTTTTATATCGTCCGTACGACAATGCCGATGCCGCAGTTGCGAAGCGAGACTCCCTCAGCTGGCACCTTGCGGCAGACATTCTCTCGCATTCCGGATTGGTGACGAATACCTCTGGCATTCATTTCATTCCAACCGGCGGAAATGAACTTGTGTTATGGGCGTTGCTAGGCAAACTGTATCCCGAAAATGTGGTTTTATTGGACAAAGGGGATAAGGAGGAGCTGGAGGCGGCTTATGTTTCCGGCAAGGGGTTCGGAACGCAATTTTTAGTGCTGTAAGTCTTTAAACCAAACGAGATTCACTGTCCATCCGGATAGGACCAGGAGGAAATTTATATTGACTAGACAACACAAGCTTCTGACTTTGAATTTATTTTTATTGACTTTTGTCCTGGGAACCATCGAATTTGTGATGGTCGGGTTATTAACCGAACAGGAAGCTTGTGATCACGGAATATAAGGTTAAGAGGTACCCACCCTGGGTACCTCTTAAAGTTTCAATATTTGAAGCGACTCCTTAGGAATGCTTTTGGTTGGTGTACGATGCTTCATCGGGATAACTCTCGATATAGGTGGTGCCAAAATCGCATAACATCGTGAGCATGGGAGCCAATTGTTCGCCCAGCTCGGACAAGCCATATTCTACTTTTGGGGGCGAAACCGGATAAACCTTGCGAATAATGAGTCCGTCGCTTTCCAGCATTCTTAGCTGCATCGTAAGCATGCGTTGGGTCGCGTCGGGAAGCAGACGCTGCAGCTGATTAAACCGTACCGGGCCTTTGGATAATTGGTTCAATATGGATATTTTCCATTTGCCGCTGACTAAGCCTAGTACAATTTCCGAGGTACAGCGATATGTTTTGTCTCTAAAGGTTATCATCTATCGACACATCCCTTACAGAAGGAATTGAGCAAAAACCATGAGTTTTCCAGTTAAGCCGAATTGAATTGCAGATCGATCATTCCATATATTAAGTTTAACCATGCTCCCTTGTCAAGGACTTCCGGATCGATTAGTATAAAATTAATAAAGGAGGTCATCTTATGCCACGAACGGGGCGTCCACGCTCATTTAATCGTGACGAGGCGGTGGCTGCCGCCATGCTTTTGTTCTGGGAATACGGCTTTGAATCCACTTCACTGGCTCAGCTGCGGGCGGCGATGGGGGATATTTCGGCGGCGAGTTTTTACGCGGCGTTTGAATCCAAGGAAGCGCTGTTCCGCGAAGCGGTGGATCAATATATATCTACTTATGGACATGTTTCGGAATCTTTCAGGGATACAAGCTTGACATCGAAAGCAGCAATGGAACTGGGACTGCGGCAATCGGCGCGGATGCAGACGGAGAACTCCCATCCTTTAGGTTGTTTGTTGGTTTTGTCCGCCGTAAACTGTTCGCCCGAGCAACAACATATCCGAGACCTGCTGTCCAAGGAGCGAGAGAGGGTCCGGGGTTGGATAAAAGAATGTATAGAACGAGCCGTAGCTAACGGTGAATTCCCCGAATCCACGGATATCTCCATGGTCGTTATGTTATTTGAAACATTTCTACGAGGAATTTCCATGCAAGCCCGGGACGGTGTTCCATACGAGGCCATTGATGCTGCCATAACTCAAATGATGAGCGTTTGGGATGCATTATCTGCGCGGTAACGTGGTTAAGAATTGTCGTCGTTATTCATGGCATTGAAGGAACGTCATGAACTTTTGAAGATCTGATTTTGTCTTGGTGCAGAAAATGTGAAGATAATTCGAGGAACGTACTTTGTTGAATGTCCTACCAAATCGCAAACAAAATGATCAGGTTCCTTGATAGATAAGGAGTTCCAGTATATTGCTTTATTGTAACCAGATAATAGCCGATTTCGGCAGGTTGAGTGCAATGACTGAATTTCGGGCAGCAGGTACCGTAATATAGCAAGTGAAAAGAAATCCAGCTGCCACTTACATGCTATAATAGTTGTAAGTAAAATAGAATCATCATTTAGGAGGTTATGCAATGGGAACAGATAAACCGGTAACGATAACAGTAGAAGCCATCGTTCATTCTCCCGTCGAAAGCGTGTGGAAGTATTGGACGGAACCGAAGCATATCACGCAATGGAATAAGGCTTCCGATGACTGGCACACGCCGTACGCCGAGAATGACCTGAAGGTCGGCGGGAAATTCGTCTCGAGAATGGAAGCCAAAGACGGCAGCTTTGGATTTGATTTCGGCGGAGTATACGACGAGGTGAACATGAACGAGAGCATCTCCTATACGATCGCCGACGGTAGAAAAGTGAAGATCGCCTTTATTCGCCAGGACAACGATACGAAAATCATCGAATCGTTCGAAGCGGAAGAGACCAACGCTATCGAGATGCAGCAAGCCGGATGGCAAGCGATTTTAGACAACTTCAAAAAATATGCGGAAAATGTTAAAGAACAATAAAAAAGCTTTTCAGCAGCGCATGCCGATGCCGGCATGCGCTTTGCTATGTGCCCCGGCATAGGCAACGACTCGCAAGCGATACAAAAAAGCAGAATGAGTATTGACGCTGTCCTACATTATAGGTATAATCTTCCTTAATTCGTAATCGTAATTTTTACTAATTAAACCGACGAAGCAAAAAAACGCTACATCAAATTTATAGTCAGAGGGTAGTTGGGATGAGACAGGAAATCGATTTTATAAAATTTAATCCTACGCAAAATATGACGGTTCTTGTTCAAACGAATCATCCGGTTGAAGAGTATGAGCACATTGCTTCAAAGCTTATGTCTTACGACAACGTGTATGCCGAACAAGTAGGGTTTATTGAGCAACCGGTTAAACATGCTGCTGCCGCTCATTTGCAAATGGCCGGAGGCGAATTTTGCGGGAATGCTTGCATGGCACTGGCCGCTTTTCTTGCAGCCGAAGAAGGACTTGAGCCTCATGATATGACAAGCATCGTATTAGAAGCTTCGGGAACGGATCATTTCGTCATGTGTCAAGTGAGAAGAACTGCAGACGAATATGTTTGTCAAGTGACGATGCCTCTTCCGAAAAAGATAGAACGGACAACCATAACGTATGACGGTCACGATTTGGATATCGTGATTGTGAGATACCAAGATTATATTCATATCGTCATCGAAGTAGAGCAATTCCATCAAACGGTGAGAAAAACGGCGCAAGCTTTAGCCAAGTTGCTTGGAGTAACTTTAGGGTCCAGCTTGATCGGCATTTTATTGTATAAATCCGGCCCGGATGAAATGGCACCGCTCATTTATGTCCCGTCTCTGGACAGCATGGTATGGGAAAGGGGGTGCGGTTCGGGCACAGCTTCTTTAGGAGCCTATCTGGCTTGGAAAAATAAAGGGGCCGTTGCTGCGCAAATCAGGCAGCCCGGCGGCACGATTCGTGTGACTGCCGATTGGGATCAAGAAGAATTGACGAGTCTGGCCATCGAAGGCTCGGTTGGAATCGTAGCGCAAGGCAAAGCTTTTATAGAGATTTAGCCATTTACATACGGGGGAGAAACGAATGAATGCGACGGAAAACTTACAGTTACATTTGACGGAATATTCCGAAAAGTTTATAGAGCTCGCCGGGAAATATGACCGTACCATCCATCCTAGCTCGGAGTTGGAGAAGATCATTAATGATTATTCCAATTTCATAACCAACGAGAGGAATGAAGAAGCCTGGGATCAACTGGAACAGCAAGAGCCCGGCGGATTTCAACAACAGGTGGAGGCTTTGAGAAAAAACTCGGCCCTTTGTGTCGCGATTATGGAGAAATACCGCGCACTGAAGCTGCTGGACGGGCAGGCCGGGATCACCGATTATTTCAAAAATATCGAATCCTGCATCGAACAAGAATTTGGCAGTTTTCAAGTGACTTCCGAATCCAAAGTATTGCTGGTAGGCTCAGGTTCGTTTCCGATGACGCCGCTACTCATTGCCAAGCGGACAGGAGCGGAGGTGGTGGGCATCGACATTGACGATGAGGCGATCGAACTCGGATCGCGAGTTGTCGGTGCGTTGGGAAAAGGATTGAAGATCAGATTGGAAAACGCGTTCGTCGAAAATCTTGATTTTACGAAAGACGCGACCCATATCATCTTTAGTTCGACGGTTGAAAATAAATACGACCTGTTGGATCAATTACATGCGTTAACCAATGAACATGTGATTGTGGCGATGAGATATGGCGATCGGTTGAAGTCTTTGTTCAATTACCCGAGGAGAGAAGTGGACGGGCGAAAATGGAAGGTGGTTGAAACCGTACTGCGTCCGGATCATGTATTCGATATTGCATTGTATGCCAAAGCCTGAACTACATTTTTGCAGAAAAGGAGCTTGGATGAGCGATGAGCGATTTTAGGCGAGTCTTAGTGTTGGGAACGGGTCCTGTATCGATTCAACTTGCCGTCACTTTAAAAAATCGGTTGAATGGCTGCGTAGGCATCGTCGGGAGACAATCCGTCCGTTCGGAATCGTTTTTTACCGCCCTTAAGCAAAATAACCGTTTCATTCGTGCAGATATTCAAAATGAAAAGCACCGGGCAATGAAAGGCGAATGCCTCGTCGATCACGTTTTTCACGGGTACGGGACCATTACGGGGGAATGGGATACCTTGATTTTGTCCGTCACAGCGGATGCCTATATCGGGGTTTTAAAGCAAATCGATAAGCAGCTTTTACAACAAATCAAGTGTATCGTTCTGGTCTCTCCGACGTTCGGTTCTAACAGCTTAATCCGCAATTACATGCACGGCCTTGCTTCGGACGCGGAAATCATCAGTTTTTCGACGTACTTGGGCGATACGCGATGGATGCATGACAGACCGTCCAATCATGTCATCACAACGGCGGTCAAGAAAAAGCTTTTTATCGGCTCGACGCGGCATCCGTCCCGGAATGTCGAAACGCTTTGCGAGCTATACGAACAATTGGGCATCGCTCTGGAAGTCATGCAAGCTCCCCTAGAGGCGGAAACAAGAAATATATCGCTCTATGTTCACCCGCCGTTGTTTATGAACGATTTTTCGCTCCGTGTCATATTTGGAGAAGTCCGGACCAAGAAGTATGTGTATAAAATGTATCCCGAAGGACCCATCACGCAATACTTGATTCGCGATATGCTGGCCCAATGGAAAGAGATTACAAGTATGATCGAAACCATGAATATGAAAGGCATAAATCTGCTTAAATTTATGACGGATGACAATTATCCGGTGAGATTGGAGAGCTTATCGCGTCATGATATCGACAATTTCAACGAGTTGGAGACGATTCATCAACAATATTTATTGTATATCCGTTATACCTCGCTGTTGATCGACCCGTTCTCCGAGCCGGATCAGGAGGGCAAATATTTCGACTTTTCCGCGGTTCCCATTCGAACCCTGTTTGTCAGCAGGGAAGGGGAGTGGGATATCCCAAGAATGCCGAAGGAAGACTATTACCGGATCAAGATCATCCAAGGAATCGCAACATATGTAGGCTCGAAGTGCCCCACCATCGACAAGTTCATTCGGACCTACGAAAGCAAAATTGAACAGGCCGCGCAAGCTCATCAAGGCGAACGGTTGTCCGATGCCTTTGTCGTCCGGAGTTTTGCCGAAGATTTGCAGATGATATGCAGCGAAATCGGAAAAAGGTTGGGAATCCAAGCGTTGAACTAGCCGTTATTGTAGGGGGAAACAAGGTGGAAATCAGAAAGCTGTTTTTTTTACTTGTCGTGATGTATGCCATGGCGGTCCTTGCCGGCTGCAGCGATAGCAAAGAAGCGCACACGGGTTCGGCCGATACCGGCAAGGAATTAGTGTATGCAACCGCCAAAGATATGAACGACATGAATCCTCATTTGTACGCAGGTTCTATGCCGGCCCAAGGGATGGTGTACGAATCGCTGGTTGAAAATACGAAAGACGGGATAAAACCATGGCTTGCCGAATCGTGGGAAGTTTCGAAGGATGGAAAAGTATACACCTTTCATCTGAGAAAAGATGTGAAATTCCATGACGGGGAGCCGTTTAACGCCGAAGCGGTGAAGAAAAATATCGATGCCGTACAGCATAATGCCAAAAAGCATTCCTGGATCAAGCTGTCGACAAAAATAGCGAGCTGCCATGTCAAAGACGAGTATACGGTCGAATTGGTCTTATCCGAGCCCTATTACCCGACATTGCTTGAATTGTCGATGACCCGGCCTTACGTATTCATCTCGCCCAAAAATTTGATCAACGGGGAAACAAAAGACGGCGTAAATGGCTACAAAGGAACGGGACCCTATATTCTCACGGAACATAAAGTCGACCAGTATGCCACTTTTGAAGCAAACGAGAACTACTGGGGCGGCCCGCCGAAAGTGAAGAAAATTATAGCTAAAGTTCTTCCGGCGGGGGAAACGACCTTTTTAGCTTTGAAAAAGGGAGAAGTGAACTTTGTATTTACGGATGATCGGGGGACCGACAGTCTCGATGTGGAAGCTATGAATACGCTGGTGAATTCAGGCAAGTACCAGATGGTAAGAAGCGAAGCGATGAATACGAAAATGATCGTAGCCAATAGCGGTAAAGCCGATCATCCGGTACATGAAACCGCCGTTCGCGAAGCGATTTGGTACTCGATAGATAGAGACACCATCAGCAAGCAAATTTTTAACGGTGTTGAAGCGCCGGCCCATACGTTATTTTCGCCCAACGTCCATTATGCGAACGTCGATTTGAAGAAGCGGGGCTTTGATTTGGACAAAGCCAAGAACGTTCTGGAAGAAGCGGGCTGGCGCTTGGAGAACGGCAGCGCAGTCCGAACGAAAAACGGAAGCAAATTGGCCATGAAGCTTTATTACGATGTCAATTCTTCTTCCCAGAAATCGCAGGCGGAATTGATTCAAAATTCGGTAAAAAAGATAGGGGTCCAACTGGACCTTGTCGGCGAGGAATCGACCTCCATCGCCAAGAGAAGATCAACCGGCGACTACGATTTATTATTTAATCAGACGTGGGGACTTGCGTACGATCCGCAAAATACAATCTCCGCTTTTACGTCCGAGTCTTCTTATTTACATACGACAAAAGGCATGGCGAAAGCGAACGAGCTTTACAAGAAAATCGATGAAGTCATGGTATCTGCGAACGAAGAAACAAGAAAATCGTTGTATGCGGATATTTTAACCATGGTTCATGACGAAGCCGTCTTTATTCCAATTACCAATGGAAGTGTCACTGTCGTTGCTCCAAAGCGTTTAAAGGGCATCTCGTTTAAGCAAACGCAGTATGAGCTGCCGTTTGAGCAAATGCACTTCGAATAGAAGATAAAAGGGGATGCTCTCCCCTCAGAGTGTTGAAAAAGAGGATTTTGACTGAAATAGAGAAACATACGGAGGTGGGGTATCTACTGGAGAAGCGATAGCGTCCGCCTTTGTCATCGGGAAATATCCGCTAATAAGCGGCTTTCCAATCAAATTTCCCGATGACAAGAGCGGTCGGAAGTAGATACCCCACCCCCTCGTACACCTCTATTACCTCAATTCACCACTTTCTCAACAAGCTCAGGGGATGCTCTCCCCTTTTTATTTATGAGCAGAGGAGATTTTCGATGGGAAGCTACATCGTTAAAAGGTTGTGCCTGTCCGTTCCATTGCTTGTAGTCATTTCATTTATGACGTTTGTTTTGGTCAATTTATCTCCTTTGGACCCGGCCGAAGTGGTGCTTCAAGCGCAGGGTGTTCCCACAATCACGGATGAATTAATTGCGCAGACGAAAGAAAAGCTGGGGCTGGATAAGCCCTTCCTGATACGCTATCTCGATTGGGTCACGGCATGCTTGCAGCTGGATTTCGGGCGTTCCTATGTCACGGGAAAACCGGTCTGGTCCTTGCTTGGCCCGGCATTTCTGAATACGTTAAAGCTAACGTTAGTTTCCATTGTGGTCATTATTGTGCTTTCTATTGTGCTAGGCGTGATCTGTGCGATGAAAGAAGGAAAAATGACGGATAAGTCGGTCCGAGGCGTTTCCTTTTTCCTCACGGCCATGCCGTCCTATGGGCTTGCGGCGATATTGATTTGGTATTTTTCCGTGAAGCTGGATTTGCTGCCCACCAGCGGGATGGATTCGTACAAAAGCTATGTTTTACCGGTTATTGTAATCGCCGTCGGTTATGCAGGCATTTATTTCAGAATCGTCAGAAGCTCGATGTTAAGTCAGTTAAATGAAGACTATGTCCTGTACGGTAGAGCATGCGGCCTGCCAGAGAAGAAAATGACGATGCATATTTTAAGAAATTCGTTGCAGGTCGCCGTTTCCGTCTTTTGTATGGCGATCCCTATGATATTGGGAAGTACGGTCGTGGTAGAAAATGTTTTTGCATGGCCGGGGCTGGGGAGTCTGAGCGTTAAAGCAATTCTTGGCCGAGATTTTCCGATGATTCAGGCGTACGTTCTTGTCTTGGCGGCAGCCTTTGTTTTGTTTAACACTCTATCGGATATTATGAATGCGGCGATGAACCCCAGATTAAGAAAGGATATCTAAATGACACTATTCAAACATTTACTTAAAGATAAGATAGCCGCATTATCTTTAGGCGTCATTGTTGTAACCGTTGTGGTTGGTATAGGAGCCCCTTTATTCGCGCCCCATGATCCGGAGGAGGTCAACATGAACCTCCGGTATGCAGCTTCCTCGTGGGAATATCTGTTAGGCAACGACCACCTGGGGAGATGCATGTTATCCAGATTAATTTATGGAATTCGCCCCAGCGTGTTATGGGTGTTCGTGGCGTTGGTCCTCTGTATTTTGATCGGGGCGATTCCGGGTTTTATAGCGGGTTATTTTAGAGGCAAAGCGGATGCCGTTGTGATGAGAATTTGCGATATGATGCTTTCTTTTCCGGGATATGTGATGACCTTGGCGATCGTCGGGATTTTAGGCGTAGGACTTGAGAATATATTGATTGCCTTTGTGTTGATGAAATGGGCGTGGTTTGCCCGGGTAATCAGAACGTCCGTTATGCAATATGCCGAATCGGAATATGTCAAGTTCTCCAAAGCATCGGGAGTCCGCGATATCCAAATTATTTATAGACACCTGGTTCCTGTTACATTTGCCGAGATTGCCGTCATTTCAAGCGGTTCTTTCGGTTCGACGATTTTGCAAGTATCGGGATTTTCGTTCCTCGGGTTAGGCGTTCAAGCTCCTGCTGCCGAATGGGGCATGATGTTGAACGAGGCAAGGGAAGTCATGTTTTCAAGACCGGAGTTCATGTTAGCCCCGGGGTTAGCCATCATGGTGGTCGTATCGGCGATCAATTTTTTGTCTGATGCGCTCCAGGTTGCTTTGGATCCTAAATTAAGAACCTCGCACAATAAGCTTCAAGGAAAAGAGGTGGCTTAACCGGTTTATGAATATATTGGAAGTTGCAAATTTGAAGCTATGGGATAGCGTCACCGGGAAAGTGTTGATTGCCAACCATTCATTCCAATTAAAGCAAGGAAGCTGTCTGGCCATTGTAGGGGAAAGCGGAAGCGGGAAGTCCGTGACCTGCAGAGCGATCATGAGATTGAATAAAGCCTGGATTCGCCAATCCGGAGACATTGTGTTCAAAGGCGAGAACTTAACCCAGCTTCCGGAAGGAGAAATGAGAAAGAAGCGGGGAAAACAGCTGTGCATGATTGTACAGAACGGCATGAGCGCATTCGATCCCTCGTGTGTCATCGGCGTTCATCTGAAAGAGACGCTTGTCGAGCATTTCGGCTGGAGTAACAACGACATCGAAGCGAGGATGAAACAGGCGATGGAAAGCGTCATGCTGAAAAATCCGATGGAGCTGATGAATAAGTATCCGCACCAGCTATCGGGCGGAATGCTGCAGCGGGTGATGATTGCGCTGGCCATCGTATTGGAGCCGGACGTGATTATCGCGGACGAACCGACAACGGCACTGGATACCATTTCGCAATTTGAGGTGGTGGAACAATTGATTCGATTACGGGAGCGAATGGGCTGCTCGATGATCTTTGTTTCTCACGATTTAGGCGTTGTCCAAAAAATGGCCGATGAAGTTCTGGTCATGAAGGATGGAGAAATTGTGGAAAGAGGAGCCACCCAAACCATTTTCTCGGAAGCGCGGCATGAGTATACCCAACATTTGGTGTCTACTAAACTGGCGCTGAACCATCATTTTAAGAGAATCATGGGGAGGAGTTAGCATTGCTGCGCATCGACGGTGTGGAAAAATCTTATCGAAAAGGCGGTTTGTTTTCCGGAGAAAGGCAAACCGTGTTAAAAAATGTCAGCTTCGAATGCAAGCCGGGGGAATGTCTCGGGATTATCGGAGAAAGCGGAAGCGGCAAATCAACCTTGGGACGGTTGATCCTGGGAATTGAAAAGCCTGATCGCGGCGACATTTTTTTTGAGGGAAAGAGTGTACGGGATCGAAGAGTGAGAGTAGGCAGCATCAGCGCTGTGTTTCAAGATTACACATCTTCCATTAATCCGTTTTTTACGGTGGAAAAAGCTATTAGGGAGCCTTTAACCCTGCTAGGAAAGGTTCGAACCGATGATCGAAGCAAGATAGATCGTCTGCTGCATCAAGTTGGCTTGAGTCCGTCCTATCGAACAAAATATCCTCATGAGTTGTCCGGCGGAGAGGCTCAGAGGGTGTGCATTGCGAGAGCCATCGCATCCGAACCGAAATGTATTTTATTCGATGAAGCCATCAGCTCTCTGGACGGGTCCGTTCAAATGCAAGTGCTTGAATTATTGAAAGAATTGCGAAAAATGTACAGCATGAGCTACATCTTTATCACTCACGATATTCAGGCCGCCGCCTATATTTGCGACAGAGTCGTCATTTTTCGAAACGGTCAAATCGAAGAGACGGCCCCTATCGAACAATTAAAAGACGTGCGGTCGGAGTATGCCAAAAAATTATTGCAGATGATCATGGTTTAACTGATATTAGGAGGAGAGAACATTGTGAGCGGAGCTTTATCCTGGCCTTTTCTGCGTTTATATGTATTAACCCTGCTTTATTTTAGCGCCAATTCGATTCTGAATGTGATAATCCCGCTGCGGGGGGAATCGCTGGGAGCCAGCAATACAACGGTCGGTTTCATTATGGGGGCATATTTGTTTACGACCATGTTCTTTCGGCCGTGGGCGGGCCATATGATTCAAAAGCACGGGCCGATCCGGGTGCTGCGCATGATTCTTATGATCAACGGCTTTGCCTTAATCCTGTATACGTTGACCGGGTTGGGCGGCTTTTTGGTTGCACGTATTTTGCAGGGCGTGTCGACCGCTTTTTTTTCAATGGCGCTGCAGATCGGCATTATTGATGCGCTGCCGGAGAAGGATCGTTCCCAAGGAATTTCTCTATACTCCTTATTCTCGTATATTCCGGGTATCATTGGCCCTCTGCTGGCGCTGGGCATTTGGCAATCGGGGGATACGAATTATTTTACCGCAGCGATGGTAGCCATTGCCCTGATTACGGGGGTATTTGGGTACAGCGCCAAAATGGACAAAGAAGCGGCCCCGCCTGTTCCAAACCCTGCGGAGCAGAGAGCGAGTATGTTTAAGTCCTTCGGCCAGTTGGTACAAAATCCGCATTTATTTAAATGCAGCGTCTTGATGCTGGTCGCGTCCATCGTATTTGGAGCGGTTACCGCCTTTATCCCGCTTTACGCGGCGCAATTAAAAAGCGGCCATGCCGGCATTTATCTCATGCTTCAGGCAGGCACGGTGGTGTTGGCTCGGTTTGCTTTAAGAAAAAAAATTCCTTCGGACGGCAAATGGCATTCGTCCTTTATCATGGGGACGATGCTCCTGCTCGCGGCAGCGGCGGAATGCGTAGGCTTTTCGATGACAGGGGGCGCTATCTTTTTCTATGCGGGCGCCGTCTTGATGGGAACGGCTCAGGCGCTCCTTTATCCGACGCTGACAACGTATTTGACCTTTGTCCTGCCGCAGGCGAATCGCAATGTGCTAATCGGTTTGTTTATTGCCATGGCCGATTTAGGCGTTTCGCTGGGAGGCGTCGTGATGGGCCCGGTCGCGGATCTTTCCTCCTATTCCTTGATGTATACGGTTTGCGCTATCTTGGGCGCGTCGATGATCGTAGTTGCCTATGATCGAGGCAAACGGTTGTCGGGTCCGAATGAAGAAGCCGGCTTGCCCAAATGATAGCTTGTTTCAATCCGCCCCTGTCGCGGATTTTTTTTTGTTTTAACGGATAAATCGGAGGGGTCATTTACAAATTTTTAATATGGAATTATAATTGGGTTTATAACTTAAATAAGTAATATTATGTAAAATATAAAATATATTTCAAACTATAATATAAAGGGGGTGAATTATATACGAGTCAAGGAGTATGTCGTCCATTGGGAGGATACGATGCGGCTGCCGGACAGCGACATGGATGAGAAAATCAAGGGCTTGTCCGTCGCAACGCAGCTCGGAGCCCGTGTTCCTACAGGGCTGATTATCGTTCCGGAAGCTTATTGCGCATTTGTAGAGGAGGGGGCCGTTCCGAAGGGACTTGGCGCTGCATTGGCCTTGCATCTGTCGGACATCGAGCGCCGAATCGGGCAAAAAATCGGCATTTTCGAACCGGACAAACCTCCTTTGCTGTTTTCCCTGCGATGCGGGGACAAGAACGGCGACGTACGGCTGCCGGAATCCATGGTCAATATCGGACTGGCTCAAGCCGACGGGCAAGCGAAACGGTCCGATGTGTTTGCCGGCAGGCTTCAAGAAGAATACGCCATGCAAGCGCGGCAATTTCAAGGCAGTCTTCTTCCCGGGGCAGCGGCCCGGAACCCGTCGCAAGGTCCGTTCGGGAGTACGGTCGACGAGCTGCTCTACTACATTGAGCGGATCTATGCGCATTTTCAAGAGCTGGAGCAAGCGGGACGGCGCCATTTTAACCGCTGGCTGATCGTTCAGCAAATGGTGTACGCCAACTGGAACGCGCACTCCTGCAGCGGGAGGGCTTATACCCGGAACCCGCGCACGGGACAGGCGGAAGATTTCGGCAAATACCTGATGCGGCAGTCGGGAGCGTATTTGAATCTGACTCCGCTGCAGCGGAAAAAAGATTTGCGGGAATTACGGGACGATATCCCCGAAGCGTACGACCAGCTTAAAGCCTTTTTCACCGAGCTGGAGAGCTATTACCGGACGCCGAGATATGTCGAGTTTGTTGTGGAGGATCGCCGGCTGTACATTCTGCAAAATACGAGGGGGAGCTATGCGGCGAAATAAACCGGCTCTACGGGAAGTTCATGCGGTCACGGGAAAGGGGGTGATACGTCATGAGCTACCTCGGTTTTGTGTTCAGTCTTATCTTTTATTTCATGATCTGGACGTTATGCTCGTATTGGATTCACCGGATTGCCCACATCCCGCATAAAAGAAACGTTTTGTTTAAAATTCATCAAGCGCATCACAAGGTCCAGTACGGCGAGTCTTACGCGCCTTCCTTGGGCAGCTTCTTTTTCTGGTTCGGAAGCTGGAAGGCTTCGCTGGACGTCTGGATTTCGTTAACGCTGCCGGTCGTCATTATCGCGATCATCGATCCGGTGCCCGGCGTTACGCTATTGATTTTTCACTACTTTTACGAGGTGTTTTTCTCAAGCAACGTGCTGGATCACAATCCTAAAATCAAAGGGGTGGTTACGCGGATTTTTGCCATCGGTCAATATCATCTGCAGCATCATCGGGTGCAGCGCTGGAATTATTCCTTTTTCATCACCTTATGGGATCATGTGTTCCGCACGGTGAAAAAAAGCGGCAAAACCACGGAAAATCGTGCGGTAGGAGGGAGTTTATGATTAACCATTTTTTAAATATCAATGCCTTTTTCGATTACGGCATGTACCGGCAACAGAGCAAGGAAGCGTTAACCGAAAACGATTTGCTCGGCGTGTTCCCGCCTTCGCTGGCCCGTCTGGAAATGTCCAGAGACAAGCTGATTCCGATTCCCGACCAAGTGAAGGAGGTTTATTCGCGCTATCGTCCGACCCCGTTGTTCCGGGCGGAAAAATTCGAGCAGGCGATCGAAACGGACTGCGAGATCTACATCAAAGACGAAGGGGCGACCCATTCCGGGAATCACAAGGCCAACAGCGCGTATCTGATTTCGTACATGTGCCATAAGGACGGCGTAAAAACGATCACGACCGAAACGACCGGGAACTGGGGAATCGCTCTGGCCCAGGCGGCGAAGCATTTTGGCATCCGCCTCCTTTGTTTCATTGACGAAGAAAGCAACAACGTCCGCCCGGACCGGAAGCAGCAGATGGAAAAGGCCGGCGCGGAGGTTATTGTCGTCAAATTGGACCAGTACCATCAGGACCTGCTGACGTTGTCGGCCGATTCGGCGATCGAATATACGAAAAAGATGGAAGACTCGATCTATATTTTCGGCAGCGTGTACGGCTATTTTGTCATCCCGCAAACCGTGATCGGGCTTGAAGCGAAGGAGCAGCTCGCCGCCTTGGGGAAATATCCCGACATCGTGGTGGGAAGCTGCGGAGGCGGCGCCAACATTCTCGGGACGGCATCCGCTTTTCTGGCAGACCGTCTGGAGCACGGCAGGGAAGTGGAGGTCTTCTCCTCGGAAGCGGAGCCGTGCCCGATTTTGACCAAGGGCGAAATGGGCTATTATTCGATCGACAGCCAGGATTATTATCCGTTGGTCCATACTTACGGCCTCAAGGGGCTGAACGACAGCACCTATATCGGAGGCTTGGGCTCCACGATCGTAGCTCCGGCCGTCGCCCATTTTCATTCCAAGGGCATCATCGAGGCCAAAACGTTCACCCCGGCAGAGGCGAAGGAAGCGGCGGAACGGTTCTATCAATCTCAGGGCGTATCCGTGGCTTTGGAGACGGGGTACCAACTGGCAGGCGTCATTCATAAAGCCAAAAGCAGCAAGGGAAAAGTCATTCTGGTCAATATCAGCTCCGGCGTGAACGATAAGCAGTTTTTCAATTACAAGTAAGCGCACGGCAGGCCGCCAAGCTGGATCTTCGGAGGTGTGGCAATGAAATGTTTTTTGGGCAGATGGGTGAAAGCGCACGGCGAACCGCAGCTTACGATTTATACGCTGGACGACCGCCAAGTGCAAGGCGCGCGTTCCGTTTCCGCCGAAGCGCCCGAGGATGAGGCTTTCGTGATGTTTGCCGGGGAGCTCTACAATGCCGGTTCGTTGGCCGATGCGTCCGGCGTCCGATCCGCTTCTGCCGAAGAGCTTGTGAAAGAGCTTTACCGGCGTGAAGGAAGCGGGATGATTTCCCGGTTGGACGGGACGTTCGCGCTGGTGATTTACGACCGGAGGAAGCGCGAGCTGCTGCTGGCGACGGATAAGCTGGGCGAGCAACCGCTGTTCGTCAGGGAAGACCAGCCGGGCGAGCTATGGTTTTCCAACCGGCTGAAGCCGCTGTTGAAGCATGGCGGAATACCGGCCTTCGACAAGCACGCCATCGATCAATATATGATCTACGGGTCGGCCTTGGGCGGACACACGCCTTTTCAAGGCATTTCCGCGCTGGAGTACGGGCAGGCCTACCGTGCCAATGCCTCGGAACAGCGCGTGTGGAGATACTGGACGCCCAGCTACCGCAAAACGTATGAAAAGCGGCATATGCCGGAGCTCTACGAAACCTTCAAAAGCATCCTGAAGGATTCGGTGCTGCGCTTGCGCGACACCGGGCGAGTCACGGGCATTGCCTTTTCGGGAGGGGTCGATTCCAGCGGCATTTTGTTGACCTGCGTGCAGAACGGCGTTCCGGTACAGCCGGTGTGCCTGACCTACGCCTCCAAGGGCGGCGAGGATTTGAACCTGTACCGCGCACGGCTGGTGACGGATTACTTGAAGGTTCCGATGCTTACCGTACACTATCAGCCTCCGACCGATGCGGAGATCAGCGACATTGCGGCAAGCTACGATGTACCCTGCGGCAAGCTGATTACGCTGCATAACGATTATTTATGCAAAAGCTTCCCCGACCCTTCGTCCGTTATTCTTGCGGGTCACGGGGCAGACGAGCTGTTTGCGGGATATTTACGGTACCAACGGCCGCAAGAGGGAACGCCAACCTTGGTGCCCCGGTTCGCGCGCAGCAGAGGGAGCCACGGCCTGCGGGAAAATGAGCGGAAAAGCATAGGCCTGTATGCGGAGCATTTCAGGCAATGGGCGGCGGAGCACGATCCGGAGGAGCTCTATTTGGTTAACCGGCTCAATCCGTACCGGGACTGTGAGGCGATCGACCGGGTCTCCTTCCTGGAGATGTTCTATGAAGGCCATTGCGATAACGTTTCCGTGGCGCACGGGTCGGGAAGGAAATACGGCAAACGCATCCGCAGCCCGTTTCTCAGCCCGGACATGATCGAGTTCGCCAATGCGATTCCGTTCGAGCTGAAAATCGCGGAGGGACAGCCGAAGGCGATTCCCAAGTTCGGCTTGGCCGGAGAACTGCCCCGCGAAGCGCTGTTCGACCAAAAGTTCGGCTTCGACACCTTCTTTTCGCATGAAGCCTGGCTGCTCGATATCCGCCATTCCTTCTATGAGGAAATGATGGAAGGTGTGCTCGCAGGGGAGTGGCTGGACCGGGAGGCCGTGCGGCAGTTGTTCGTGCGGGAGCAGGAAGCTTCGGCGGCCGCCGACCTGTGGAAGCTGCTTTCGTTCGAGCGCTGGTATAAGCAGATCGTCGCCTAGAAGTTCCGTGAAAAACAGAAAAGCATTCGATGGAATTGGATCGAAAGGACGGTGTTCCATGGATCGAAGGGAATTGGCGTCGCTTCTCAAACAATGCGGGAGCTTGGAGCACCCGGCCCATTCGGCGGATTACCGGCTTGGAGAGTGCGCCGTGCGGCTGCTTTGCTCAGACCCTGAGCTTTATCGGGAAATACACGGCGTGCTGTCGCCCGCTTTCGGCGGGGAAAGCGGGGCCGAGCTGCCGGCCGGTGGCTGGCGCTTTTCGGCTATGGTCAGCGATGCCTGGGACTTCGAACGGTTTGCGCAGGCAGCCGAAGAGGAAACGGTCATCGCGCAGAGCTCAGGTTACCGGACGTTGAGGGGAAAAGTAGTGGAGGATGCAACCGTCCGTTACGTCGCCAATGCGGAAAGCGGCAATCTGATCGCCGTCGACAACGGCCGGAAGCTGGCGGCAGCGATAGGCAGGAAGCCGGACAGCTCGCTCATTCTAGACGCAAGCGCGACGATCCGCAGCATTTTACGATCGGAATTGGAGCGGCGGGGCGGCTTTGTCCTTCATGCCTCCTCGCTGCGGGCCAAGGATAAGGGGGTAGCGATTATAGGGGAGAAGGGGGCCGGCAAATCGACGCTTCTGATGGAATGGCTTATGAACGCGGGAGCGGCGTGCGTCGGTCCGGACCGGACTTTTTTCTGGAAGGACGGGCAGGACATCCGGTTTAGCGGGTGGCCCTCGGAGATTCGCCTTAAGGCGGAAACCGTTGCCGACTACCCCGGCTTACAGGCATTCGTTCATCAGGACCCCGCCTTATGGAACGGGGAAAAGTATGAAATTCCGCTTCAGCGCCTGTCGTCATGGCAGGTGCCGGTGGTCAGGGAAGTTCCGCTGCATGTGGTCATTTTTAAGCAGTATGTTCCCGATATGCCGGATTTTCAGGTTCAACCGCTGCACCGGCGGGAGGATATTGTCCGCGAGCTGAAATCCTCCCTGTACACGCCTGTGGACCCGAATTATCCGAATTGGATCGGCGTCCCCAATCATAGCGAGAGGAAAGTGGAGGATACGCTGCTCGGCACCCCCGGATTGCGGTTTATGAAATTGACGGGCGGAGGCAGCCGGGAAAGGCTGCTGAATCTGGCGCAGGAGCTGGTTTTCGATGAGAACTATGAGCAAAGAACGCATCATCCATAATCTGGATGGGGTCAAACGGATTGTCTTTGACATTGACGGCACGCTGAAGCTGCCGGGGATTCCGATGAAGCCGAGCATGATCGAGCTGTTTAACCGGTTGACGGAGCTCGTACCCGTCAGTTTGGCTACGGCGCGAACCGTTCTGTCGGTCAGGCGTTTCCTGCGGAAGAACGGGCTGCGGATGAACTGCCCCGTCATTTGCTTCAACGGAAGAACCGTTTACGATTACGGTCAAGGACGCAGCTTATACGAAGCTGCGATCGACATGCGGGATGTCCGGCTCATTCTGGACGCTTGTGGCAGGTCCGGGGACATGATTTTCGAACAGGGGGAGTCTGCCTGCGCCACATCGGAAGCCGGCGCATGCTTGTACGCCGAGGACTGGAAGATCGGCCGGGAGGCCGTGCAGGTCATTGGCGGCGAATTGCCCCCGGCCCCTCCGGTGACGATTGTGCTCATGCCCGGTCAGACGGATATGCTCGAACGTCTGGAGAAGATCATGCCCGAGGTGTCGCCTTCCCTGATCGTCGAGAAGCAAAGGACGACCGACTGGTATGAAGTGAAGCAGGGGGGTATCACCAAGGCTGTCGGGCTGCAGGCTTTATGCCGGGCATTCGGGGACGCTCCCGGCGAATGCCTCGTATTCGGCGATGAGGAAAACGACTGCGAGATGTTTGAAATTTCCGGTCTGAGCGTAGCGGTGAATCAGGCCAAGGAAAAGCTGATTGTTCTCGCGGACGCCTATTGCGAGCATGATATGGAAGAGCTGTTGGAGCGAATTGCGAATCAAATGACAACGAACCTGGGGAGGCCACACAATGGACTGGATATCGGCAATCGGGGATAGCGCGCCTCCGCATGTAACGGAACGCATGGATTTTCAGGAGGTGAACGAACTGAAGATCGGGCATTCCGTGTCCAAGGTTTTCTTTATCAAGGACAAACACGGGAACGGCGGCGTGTATCTCAAATGCAACCCGCTCACCCCGGCGATCTCGCTGGAAGCCGAGAAAGACCGGCTTGTCTGGCTGCAGGGCAAGCTGCCCGTGCCGCAAGTCGTTCATTATGCGAAGGAACGGTCGTTCGAATATTTAATCACCGCAGCGCTCGAAGGCGAAAACCCGATTAGCGCCGGGGCCCCCGGGTCGCCGGACGATACGGAGCGGGTGATCGGCCTGTATGCGGCGGGGCTGCGCCAAATTCACAGCGTGCCTGCCGGAAGCTGTCCTTTCGACAACCGGCTGGCCCGGCAGATGGACAAAGCGCGCCGGAATATGGCGGACAATTTGATCGTCGC
The DNA here is from genome assembly GCF_018998565.1 of Paenibacillus oleatilyticus. Classification (GTDB taxonomy): domain Bacteria; phylum Bacillota; class Bacilli; order Paenibacillales; family NBRC-103111; genus Paenibacillus_G; species Paenibacillus_G oleatilyticus. The sequence continues at coordinate 54,129 of NZ_JAHNZO010000003.1, forward strand.
GGACATTCTTGACCGATACGAGGTCGATAACGTCGACGTCTTATACGAAACCTTGGTGAAAACGAGCGAGACCATTCAAGAAGAGATCGTGTTTACCCATGGCGACTACAGTCTCACCAACATGATCGTGCAGGACGGTGAGCTTCGCGGGTTCGTCGATTGGGGCAACGGCGGCGTTTCCGACAAGTACCAGGATTTGGCGATTGCTGCCAAGAGCATCGTCTACAATTACGGCGAAGCGTGGGTGCCCGTATTTTTCGAGCGCTACGGGATAAGCCGTCCGGATCGGGAGAAGATCCAATTTTATCAGCTGCTGGACTGGTTTATTTGAGGGTTGACGACGCCGTTTGCATAAGGGGGCATGACAGATGGATGCGCTGATCGAGAAGGTTTACCGGTTGACGGCGGAGCAGTTCAGGCAGCGCTACGGGTTATCCGCCGATAGGCAGGGCTGGCCGCCGGAGCCGGCATCCTGCGATGTATGGAAAGGCACGTTCGGCGTATCGGAGACGCTGCTTCGCGAAGGAGTGCAGCCTCATTCGGTGGTGCTTGGGGGGCCGTGCCTCGTCTTTACCCGCGGGCAGGCGCGCAACGTCACGGTCAAGGATTGCATCGACCTCATCGCGCCGATCCGTGCGGCCAAGTGCCTGAACCTGCCTTGCGTGCTTCTGATCGAGATCGAGCAGTTGTCCATCCTGGCCGGAGACGGCAAGTCTCCGCTGGATGACGAGCATTGGTCGGTTATGCTGGGCGTGCTCCATCATTTTGTCCGCTATTATGCGCTGTCAATCGGGTTTCCGCTCGAACGCCTGCATTTTACCTGCACGTCGGAGCCGGAGGTGGAAGCGGTGGTGGACGATCTGGCGGACCGGTACGGAGCTCTGATCGGCACGGAGGATATCTGCGGGTTATACGCCCCGGACGGCTCGTCTTCGTTCCCCCGGGAACATCCGCTTTACGAAAGGTACGTCACGGCGTTTAAGAGGTCTTTAATGCTTTACCTGCCCGCCTTTTCGGAGCATGTCACGGGGCTGGCCGATCCGTCCGTCATCAGCGCGGAAAATGTGAATCAGGCGCGCGCCGTCGCGGTGGCGGGGAAATTGGCCGGGCGGTTGAGCATGAAGGCGCCGGCGATGATCGCTCATCCGGAATGCCCGAATATCGCCGGGGCAAGGATGGACCATGGAGAGGAAAAGGATAAGCTGTACGTCTCCGAGCCTCTGCCCGCCTTGTTGGGCAAGCTCGGCCTCTGCGACGATCTTCTCGTTTCCTATCTCTCCCATTGGCACACGGAACGGGAACTTGCGGCACAGACGGACGTATACGCCCGAGCGTCGGGATTTTTAACGACGGTCAACGGCATGTTTGCAAGAGCGTACAAACAACACACGTATCAGGATGTAAAGGAGGTATGGTTATGATGAACACATGTGTCTCCGCCGTTCCCAGAAGCCCAAAAATCGCTTATATCCGTATCCTGGAAGCGTGCAACGCCAAATGCAAGATGTGCCGGTTCGCCGGGTCGACGGACATTTACCGGCTGCCCTTGGAGAAGCTGAAGCAGCTGGCGGCGGAGCTGGCCGAGCTGGATACGGAAGAAATCCGCTTTACCGGCGGCGAGCCGACGCTGTACGAGGATTTGATGGAGGCGATTCGCTTCATCCGCTCGCTTGGGCTAAGGGTCAGCACGATTACGAACGGCTCCCGGCTGAAGCACTATGCGGCCGAGCTGGTGGACGCCGGCATTACCGGCATCGTTTGCTCGCTGGATTCTCCCCGGGCGGAGATCCACAATACGCTCCGGGGCACGCCCCGTCTGTTCGAGGATGCCGTGGAGGGCTTGGCGGAAATCAACCGGCTGCGCGACCGGGAGAAAGGCGGCCTGAAGCTGGTTGTGAACAGCATCGTCTCGAACCGGACGTACGATCATCTCGACGAATTCATTCCGCTGCTCGACGAGATCGGCGTCGATCTGTGGCGGCTGAATCCGATCAAGGATGTCAAAGGCATGTATCTAACCCCGGACGAAATCAGGCAGTATAACGTGGTGGCGGCCCGTATCCAGGATAGGCTGCAAACCAGCCGTGTCCGGTTGAATGCGGTCAACCCGTTTATTTTCGGCACGTCGGAGGAAGAGATCGAAGGCTGTTCCAAGGGCAAGGCGCTAACGTACAGCAAGTGCTTCGTCCCGCTGTACGTCTCCTATATCGACGCCAAGAACGGCAGCATGACCGCATGTCAATGTCTTCCCCACCGGAAAGGGAAGCCGCTCAGCGTGGAAGGCGTGTTCGAGAGGCCGTTCAAGGATATCTGGAACGAGTCGCAGTTCGCGAGCAACCGGCAAAGCTTCTCGCAGGTGGCGCCGCAAGTGTGCACCGGCTGCGAGCCGGCCAACGTGAAGTGGAACAAGGACTATCACGAACGCCAGCTGGAGGCGGCCGACTATTCGTTCAGCTGGGACTCCTAAACCATGAAAACACAAGGTGAAACGATGAAAGAAGTCACTCCGACGCTTCCCGGCCATTTTTTGGGCGCGCATTTGATGGATGAAGAAGAAATCAACGAAGTGCTGGAGGTGATGCGCTCCAAATCCATCTTCCGGTACTACGGTCCGCAGCTGCTCGGCAAGACGGATCAATTCGAGGCGGAGATGGTCCGCTTTCTTGAGTCGGAGCACGTCCTGGCGGTCAGCTCGGGCACGGCGGCGCTCAAGACGGCGCTGCAGGCGCTCGGGATCGGTCCCGGCGACGAGGTGATCGTCCCGGCCTACGGCTTCATCGCGACGGCCAATGCGGTCGTGGCCTGTCATGCCGTTCCCGTCTTTGCCGACATCGACGAATCCATGAACATGGACCCCGGCGATGTCCGGGCGAAAATAACGGCGAATACGAAGGCGATCATCTGTGTGCATGTGCAGGGAGTGGCCGCCGAGCTCGAAGCGCTGCTCGACATCGCGAACGGGCGCGGGATTCCGTTGATCGAAGATGCGGCTCAAGCTTTCGGCGGAACCTACAAGGGCAGAAAGCTCGGCACGTTGGGCGCAGCGGGCTGCTTCAGCTTTCAGACGAACAAGATCGTCTCGCTCGGCGAAGGCGGGGCCGTGGCGATGCGGGATAACGAGCTTTATCAACGGGCGGCGATCTACCACGATCAAGGCTGCGTCCGCCATGACGGGTTTCCGACATGGAACAACGAGGCTTGCTTTTTCGGGGAAAATTACCGGATGAGCGAATTGTCGGCGGCGATCGGGAGGGTTCAGCTTCGAAAATCGCGCAGCCTGCTCAAGCAGTTAAGGGAGCTTAAAGCGCGATTGAGGCATAATTTGGCGGCGATAGGGCTGCATTTGCGGCGAATGCCGGACCCGGAGGGCGACTGCGGCGTAGCGGAATGCTTTTATGTCGGGGATGAACAGGTCCGAAACGAAATCATCGCCCGGTTGAAAAATGCAAACGTCCTGACTACGCCGTCCTACAATTCGGCCGTATACGAGAATCGGATGTTCTATAACCGGCGCGTGGCGCATTCGTCGGGTTCGCCCTTTGCCCAATCGCGGGTCGGATACGAGCCCGGCATGTGCCCGGCGGCGGAACGGCTAGCCCGTCTTTCCGTTTGGATTCCGGTTATTCCTTTATACGATATGGACACAATCGAAACCATATCCGAGGCGGTACAACACATTATGGCGTCCTATGAGGGAGGAAAATAACATGAGAATTTTTTTGGCCTATCCATTTACGAAACTGCTGGATGCAGACGGAAATTTCCACGAGTCTGCCAAACATTTTATTACGAACGCGGTGAAGCGGTTGGAGGAGCGGGGGCACAGCGTGTTTTCCGCTCAAGTGAGAGAAGTGTTTGGCGAAGAGCTGATGGAACCGGATCTGGCGACCCGGCTCGATTATCAGGAGATGGGCAATGCGGACCTGGTCGTGGCTTTCCCCGGATGGGCGCCGATTTCCGGAGGCGTGCACGTGGAGCTGGGATGGGCCTCCGCGAAGGGCAAACCGATTCTCTTGTTCCTGCATGAGGACGAATCGTATACGCCGATGGTTACCGGGCTCGGGATGGTCACGCAGGTGAAGCCCATCCTGTTCGGGGATGCGGACATGGACCGCTTGGTCGACCAGATTTTGGAGGAAGTGGATCAATACACGCTGCACTATACCTGATAGGGGGGTACGGGATGAAGATCCTTTTGAACGCCGTGCCCTTCGGGTACGGCCCGGTTTCCAAAATCTTGACCGTCGCCAAAAAATTAAAGGCCGGGGGCGCCGAGCTGACGTTTTGCGGCAGCGGCATCGCCTATGATTTTATGCGGCGCGAGCAAGTGTGCGACACCGTACACCTCAACTTATACGAGGAGGAGGGCGCCCGGCAGCTTGCCGGGCTGTCCGCTTCCTTCGATTACGCGCTCACGGCGATGGAGCCGTTGTTCGTCAAGCATCTCCCCGCCGGCGTCCGCCGGGGCTATATCGATTCGTTGTTCTGGATGTGGGATACGGGGCATTTCGACGAGTTTCCCGAGCTGTTTCAAACGGATCATTATTTTGTGCAAAACACGTTCATCGCCGAGCAAAGGTCGAACAACCTGCCGATTCGAAACCCTGTCGTCGTGGGCGGAATTATCGATATTCCGGCCCGGCAGCCCGAGGTCAAGCGCAGGGCGGTCGTTCATTTCGGAGGCATCGAAAATATTTTCAACGATTCCCGTCAAATCCGTTACCCGTACCGGATGATGGAGCTGCTGGAGCAGGCAAGCTGGGAGACGTTCGACGAAGTGATCGTCGTGTGCGGCGAACGGTTTGCCGGCGAGCTGCGGCAGCGCGGATACCGGTTTGCGGACCGGATCGTATCGCTGCCGCATGACGAGTTCATGCGCCTGCTGGCGGATTCGGCCCTGCTGATTACGACGCCGGGTCTGACAACGCTGCTGGAGGCGTACGCCATGGGCATCGAGACCGTATTTTTGCCTCCGCAAAATTACAGCCAGCATTTGATTTTGAACTATTTGTTGGAGCTGTCGTACCCGGTGGAGCTGTTAAACTGGAGCCTGTTCGATCCAAGCTTCCGCCTCGACCCGGACATGCCGGAGAAAGAAGCGGTCATGGCGGTTCAGTCCGGCATGGAGGCGTTCTTTGACGATGACGTTCAGACGAAGATGTTCCTTCAGCTGCTTCACTCGCAGATTCACGATGCCGGCATTCACCGCCAAATTGGGCAATTTCAGCGCGAGTTCATCCATCAGACAGGTACCGACGGCGCGGACCGGATCGCCGCCACGGTGTTGGGGGTTAGGGATGAAGCTGCACATTATTGAACTGAAAAAATTTAGCGATTTTTCGGCGATACGCACGGCCTGGGACCGCATGCTGGAGCAGGCGGTCACGCGGAACGTGGCGCTGACGTACGAATGGGCCTATGCGAGCTGGAAAAGGTACGCCGGCTTTTTCGATGTCCGGGTCGCGACGCTGTGGGAAGCCGACACGCTGGTGTCGGCGATTCCCTTTGTCGCGAGGCCCGTTCGTGGGGAAGGCTGCCGGGGAACGGCGGTGCAGGTGCTGACCGAAATCGTGCCGTACAGCACGGTAAGTGAGGACGCCCCGGTGCTGGAGTGCTTTTTTGCTTATTTACGCCATAACTATGCCGATTTGCTGAAGGTTTCGTTTCAGGAGGTCGACGCCTCCTGCTACGGCTTTGCGGGTTTAACGGATTGGGCCCAGGGCGAGGGGATGCCGTTTTTTATTTATAAGAGCCACGAGTCCCCATATGTCGAGATCCGTACCGATTTTTCAAGCTATTACCTGACGCGCAAGAAGAAGATTAAAAACGCCTTGCGCAACAAGCCGGATAAACTGCAGGCGCTGTCGCCGTTCCGCATTGAATCGTACGCGAAGGAGACAGACATCAGGCACGGATTTCGGCAGCTGCTGGAAATCGATTGCGAAAGCTGGAAGTACGAGGAGAGAAGCGACATGGCCTCGCGGGAAGGCCAGCACATCTTCTACGAAACGTTGGCCGAAGAGGGCGCCAAACGCGGGATGACGGAGCTGTGGCTGCTGGTCAACGAGCGGGAGCCGGTCGCTTTTGAATATAATTTATTTTTCGAGGGCAAGGTGATGGCGATCAAATGGGGCTACAAAGCGAAGTACGCTGCGTTCTCGCCCGGCGTCATCCTGCGCTTGGAAACGACGAAGCAGTTTTTCGAACGGGGCTTTCGGATGATCGATCTGTGGGGGAGCAAGGATCAATTCAAAACGATTTGGAGCGACGCCCACTTCGACCGGTATGCCGTTCACCTGTATGCCAACTCGGCGGAAGGCTTGGCGCTCAAGAGGCAGGACGAGGCTGCCCGAAGCTCGGCGGCCGCCCCGTCCGCGGTGGAGCTATGCTGAACCGCGAGGCCGTGTTGGAAATTATCGAGCATTACGGCAGCAATACGCCGTTATCCCGGGATTACATCGGCGAGATGTGCCGGCTGTTTCAGCAATATTACGGCTTCCGCTACGTGCTGCCCGTCGATTCGGGAACAGCCGCACTGCATACGGCGCTGGCGGCGGCCGGCATCGGTTCCGGGGATACGGTGCTCCTCCCCGTGAACGTCTGTGCATCCGTGCCGATGGCCGTTCTGAGCGTCGGGGCGCTGCCCGTGCTGGTGGACACCGACGCTTCGCTCAATATGGATGCCCAGGCGCTGGAGCGCATGCTGGACGCCCATTCCCGGACCCGGGCGGTGATCGTCGTGCATCAGCACGGCATTCCGGCCAATATGGAGCTGCTGGTCGGTATCGTCCGGGCCAAACAACCGGACGCCTGCGTCATCGAGGATTGCGCCCAGGCTCACAGCACGACGATTCAAGGCCGGCCGGTAGGGCGGCATGGAGACATGGCCGTCTTCTCGTTCAATAAAGGAAAGATCCTTTCGGCGGGCGGAGGAGGGCTTCTGGCTACCGCAAATGAGGAATGGTACGAACGTGCGTTCCGATTTGCTCAGCTGGGTGCCCGCCAAACGCCGTATCACGAAACGTTCGGATACAACTATCAAATGTCCGAGCTGCAGGCCTGCATCATTGCCGGGCAGCTTCGGAGCATCGCGGAGCTGTCGGGCCTGAGAAGGCGCCATGCCGGGTTGTATCGGGAGCAGCTGGATTCCGGCGCCGTCCGTCCCGTGCTTCCCTTGATCGAAGGGGAATCGTCTTGGCACCGGTTGGTCGTGCATTTGTCCGTCACGCCCGAAGCTTACCGGCAGCTGGCGGACGAGTTAAGACGGCAAGGGCTTCCGTTCCAGGAAGCGCATCCTTGCCCGCTGTACCAGGCCCGATTTCTTCAGGATTATTACCGCGCCAACCGGCTCTCGCATCTTGCGGACGAGTCGGGAAGCGGCTTTCCGAATTTCGCCGGGGTCGAGCGGAATCTGATGTTTTTGTATACCCATGCGCAAATGACAAGCGACGGCATCCGGCGCATTTGCGGTCTGCTCAACAAAGTCGGTTCGAGCGCATGAACCGTTGCAGGGAGGGAATTTCGTTGCCGGTAAACAAACTAACGTTAATCGAGGAGCAGGTGCAAGAGACGTTTCCCTTAACGCCGATCCAGGAAGGGCTGTTGTTCAACCGGATCAAGCAATCCGAAGCGGGGCGGCAAACGAATCAGATCATGGTCGGTCTGACCGGGGAACTGAACAAGGACGCCTTCGCCCGCGCCTGGGATACGGTGGCTCAGCGGAATGAGATGCTGAGAGCGATGATCCGGTGGGAAGAGGAGGAGACGCCCGCGCTTCGGATCATGAAGTCTTGGAAACCGCCCGTGAAGGATCACGATCTGTCCGGGCTGCCCGAAGCAGAACAAGACCGCGCCGTCGGCTGCATAAGGGCCGCCGACAGGAACGAGGCGGATATCAGCCGTTCCCTGTTCGTCGTATCGCTTTGCACGCTGGGCCGGGGACAGTACCGGATGATTATGACCTCTCACCGCCTCGTATCCGACGAGGATGGTGACGGACGGATTTTGGACGAATTTTTTCGGGTCTACGAGTCGGTCGCTCAGGGAGACGAAGCGGCATTGGCGGCGAAGCCGTCGTACCGCCAATACGATGCCTTCCTCCGGGCGCAGCGGACCAACCGGGCGAAGGCGTATTGGAAAAGGGTGCTGGCGGGCTATGAGCCACGGGATCATTTTCCCGTTGAGCGTAAAGGCGCGGAAGGAACGGAACTGTGGGCGCGCAGCTCCCGGCCCGTTCCCGTTTCGCTGCAGCAAGCGCTGGCCGGTTTCACGGCGAAGCTCGGTCTGGACTCCTCCGCCGTGCTGTATGCGGCATGGGCGGTGCTGTTGCGGTATTACAGCGATAGCGCCGACGTGATGTTCGGCGTACGCATGCCGGGAAGGCCGCAGCCGTTCGAGGAGATCGTCGCCTGCGCGACCAACACGCTGCCGCTTCGCGCGGTGGCGGACGACGTGGAAACAGCTCTGGATTTTGTGCAGGACATCGCCTTGAAAGTGCATGATTTATCCGGCCATGCCTTCGACCCGCCCGCCGACATCAAAGCCGGCTGCCCGTCGCCTTCCGGCGAATCGATCATCGATTCGGTTTTTCGGATCGAAGCGCCGATGGGTTCGTATCCGGCCGGAGGCACGCTCACGGTCACGGGCTATGAGGCGGAGGAATGGTATGAGCACCCCGTCAATGTGACGTTCCGCAACGGCGCCGAGCCGGAGGTGAAGCTGACGTACGACGCCGCGAAGTTCAAGGCTTCGACCATGAGCCGGGTGCTCGACCATTACCTGCGGATCCTGAAGGACATGATCGGCCGCGCGGACAAGTCGTTGGCGGAAGTGAACATGCTTTCCCACGAGGAACGAAATACGCTGATCACCGAATTCAACCGTACGGATACGGCCGTTGACGGCGAATGGACGATTCCCGGTCGTTTTGCGCGGCAAGCCGCTCTGACGCCGGAACGCACCGCCGTAATGTTTCGGAACACCCGGCTGACCTACCGCGAATTGAATGAAAGGGCCAACCGTCTGGCACGGCGGTTAAGAAGAGAGCGGATTGGCCCCAACACGGTTGTCGGTATTTATATGGAGCGCTCCAGCGACATGATGGTCGCGATCATGGCCGTGCTGAAGGCGGGAGGCGCGTATTTGCCTTTGGACCCGGACTATCCCGAGGAACGCATCCGGTTCATTCTCGAAGACAGCGGCGCCCGCGTGCTGCTGGTCCAGTCCGGTTCGGACGGACAGATTCCGTTCCCGGGGCCGACGCTTGCGGTGGACGACGCTGCCGCTGCGGCCGAAGATTGTGCCGATGTACCGCCCCTCCATACGGGCGAGGATGTCGCCTACATTATTTATACCTCCGGCTCGACGGGCAAGCCGAAAGGGGTCATGATCCAGCACAAGGCGATCATGAACACGCTATGCTGGAACTTCGACTATTACCGCTATGACGGTACGGAAGTCGTGCTGATCATGGATTCGTTCGCGTTCGACAATTCGGTGCAGGACACGTTCTCGCCGCTGCTGGTCGGGGCAAGCATCGTGATACTGGAGCAGGCGAAGCGGCTGGACGCAGGCTATATCGGGGACGTGATCGAAAGCTGCCAAGTGACGCGGCTGTCGACGGTTCCGACGCTGTATGCGATCCTGCTGGAGCATGCCTATCCGAAGATGGGCAGCTTGAAGCTCGTCATCTTGGCCGGGGAAAATCTATCGCTTAAACTGGCGGCCAACCATTTTGCCGCGCTGCCGAACTGCCGGTTGTTTAACGAGTACGGCCCGACGGAAAACAGCGTCAATACGACGGTGTACGAGCTCACTCCCGAATGCGGCGAAATTTTGATCGGTCAACCGATTTCCAATACGAAGTGCTACGTGGTCGGCAAGGATAACCGGCTTATGCCGATCGGTCTGCCGGGCGAATTGTGCATTGCCGGACGCGGCTTGTCGCAAGGCTACGTCAACCGGGCGGAGTTGACCCGCGCGAAATTCGTGGACAATCCGTTCGAACCGGGAACGAGCATGTACAAGACCGGGGATCTGGCCCGCTGGAACGAGGAAGGCAACCTGGAGTTTCTGGGCCGGGTGGACCGGCAGATCAAGCTCAAGGGCTACCGGATCGAGCTGGACGAAATCGAACAGGCGCTGCTTCGCTACGAGGCCGTAAAACAGGCGGCCGTTGTCGATCTTGCATCGCCTGACGGATTGAAGTACCTTTGCGCCTATTTTACGGCCGACGGCAAGGTGGACGCCGAGCACGTGAAAGCCTTTCTGGCGCTGGAGCTGCCGGCCTATATGATTCCGGCGCATCTGATGCAAATCGAGCGCATTCCGATGCTGACCAGCGGCAAAATCAACCGCAGCGCCTTGCCCGCCCCGGATACGCGCCCAGCCGCAGGACATGGCGGGAGCGGGCTGCCTCCGACCGCCATCGAACGGGACCTGCTGGTCCTGTGGGAGGAGACCGGCGGACGGCCCGGAACGGAGGCGCACGAGCCGGTGTTAAGCGGCGATGCCGACTCCATCCTGCTGATGCGTTTTTACGCCAAAATCAATAAAAAATATCCGAATGCGCTGTCCATTACGGACTTGTTCAAGCATTCCGGCATTCAGGACATAGCAAAGCGGATCGAGGCCCATTTCGTTCGATAGTTCGATAGGGGGGATTGCAAATGAGCAGCATAGATCAATTCATCGCGACGAATAAAGACCAATGGAACCGGTTATACAGCCGCCGGACGGATGATAGCGTGGCCAAAACGGAATCCGAGCTGCGCTCGGTGCCGGGCACGGAGGAAACGATCGCCCCGTTTCTGCAGGACTATTTTGCCCAATTGCCGGAAGATATGGAGCTGTTGGAAATCGGCTGCGGCCCGGGGATCAATCTGGTGGAGCTGGCCAAGACGCACCGCTGCACCGGGCTGGATATTTCCAAGGTCGCGCTGGAAAGCGCCCGGCAGCTCGCCTCGGAACGGGGCGTCGAGGTTCGGCTTGTGGAAGGCGGGTTCTACCGCCTGCCTTTCGTGGCGGCCCGCTTCGACTGCCTGGTCGCCAGCTTTTGCCTGCAGTTCAATACGTGGTCGTCGGCCCAGACGGTATGGAGCGAGATCGCCAGAGTGCTGCGCCCCGGCGGATACTTTGTTTTCAAAGTACGCTCGACGTACCGGGACATTCCTTTGTCCGCCGAACGGATCGAGGATCGGGGAATTACGTTTGTTTCATACGAAAATCATGAGCACGGGATGACCTATCACCATTTTTCGGAAGGCGAGATCGAGGAGCTCATGGAGCGCAACGGCCTGGAAAAGATCGATTTGTACGAGCACAAGGACGAGCGCGCCGACGAGCAGCAGGGCAAGCGCGGCTGGTGGACGGGGCTGTACCGGAAAGCTTGACCGGCGGCACGAAAGTAGAGGAGGCGAAGCCAAAATGAACATTCGGACGCACATGAACGGCCATGACGTGGAAATCAGGGAAGCGGGCATGGCGGATAAGCCGGTGATCCGCAATCTGATGCAGCTGTACCAGTACGAATCGACGGATTATACCGGGGAGGACCCGGACGAGCACGGTTACTTCGATTATCCGTTCCTGGATCATTACTGGACGGAGGACGGCCGCAAGCAGGAGAAGCGGCTGCCGCTGCTGCTGACCGTGAACGGCAGCTTGGCGGGCTTTGCGTTCATCAACAATTATACCGTCTATTTGCAGCCGGGGGACGATACTTACAGCATCGCGGAGTTTTTCGTGTTGAAAAAATGGAGAAGGCAGGGGATCGGACGGGAGGTGGTCTGCCAAATTTTCCGCCATTTGAAGGGAGCGTGGGAAATCAGGCAGGAGGCCGATAACAAACCGGCCCACGTCTTTTGGCGCAAGGCGATTCACGAGTTTACCCACGGGAATTATGAGGAAGTGCGCGCCGACGATTGGGACGGCCCGATTCAAATTTTTCAGGTGAACGAGCGGGTTCGGACGACGGATTAAGGGAGACGGACCGCATGGGGACTAACCTGACAAGAGGCGTCGGTACGGAGCGGCCCCGGGCTCAATCGAACCGCATGCGCCGGGTCTATTTCTGGATCGTGTCTTTTATGCTGCCTTACCGCGCCGCTTGCTCGCTATTGATCCTGGCCATCGCGGTCATTTCGGTATCCGAGCTGCTGGTCGCCAAGCTGATCCAGTATTTCATCGACGGTGTGGATGCGATGTCCGACCCGGTTTATTTTTACGGCTACTTGGGCGCGATCGCTCTGCTGGTGACGTTTCTGTTTGCCGGGAGGGTGCTTCAAAACGTGACGCAAAATTCGCTGCAGGAGCGCGCCGCCCGGGACATGCAGTATGCGGTGATCGACCATATGCGCAAGCTTGGCTTCGCGTATTTCGAGCATCACCCGGCAGGCGAAACGTTGTCGCTGCTGAACACGGAAGTGGCGGCGGTGCAAAATATGTACCGGCAGGCGATTCCGTGGCTGCTGCACGAAATCGTTTTTTCGGCCGTTTCGGTCGCCCTCATGCTGCATACGAGCTGGGAGCTTACGCTGCTCGCGATTCCTTGCCTGCTGCTGTATTACGTCTTCGGGCCTTACCTGGAAACGAAAGCGTCCCTGGCCGGACAGCAAATGGCCGCCGACCGGGTTCACTTGAACCAGACCGTGTACGACGCGCTGTCGGCGCTGTCGGAGCTGAGGGCGTCTTCCACCGTCCGCTGGGGGCAGTCCCTCGTCATGGACCGGTTGAACGAGTTCAGCCGCATTGCGCTGAAGCATCTGTGGTACGCGAATTTGCGGGGAGCCAACCGCAAGATGACGTTGTACGCGGGCGGCATCGCCATTTTTGCCTGCGGCTTTGTGCTGCACCGGTCGGGCAGCCTGACGGTCGGCGAGTTTACCGTATTTATGATGTACTTTTTTTCCGGCATGCAGACGCTGACCGCGCTGATTTCAAACTTTACGGAGCAGCGCATCCTGGTGCATCAAGCCGCCCGGCTGTACGCGTTTATGGAGCAGGAGCCCGCCGTCAAGGAAGACGCGCAGCCTGTAATCCTTCCGGACGTGAAGGGTGAAATCCGTCTGGAGGACGTAGAGTTCGGGTACGAATCGGGAAGCGCTCTGCTTCAGGGGCTGAACCTGACGATCAAGCCGGGGCAGCGGGTCGCTTTGGTCGGGATGAGCGGTTGCGGCAAATCGACGATCCTGAAGCTGATCGGGAGATTTTACGATCCGCAGCGGGGAACGGTCACCCTGGACGGGGTTCCCCTCACCCGTCTGTCCTTAGCTCAGCTGAGGCAGACGATGGGGTTCGTGTTCCAAGAGCCCTATTTGTTCGGAGCCACGGTGAGGGAAAATATCCGCTTCGGCCGGCCGGAGGCGACGGACGAGGAAATGATCGACGCCGCCAAAGCCGCCAATGCCCACGAGTTTATTATGGAGCTCCCGCGGGGCTACGATACGGTCGTGGGCGAGCGGGCCGTCCTCTTGTCGGGCGGACAGAAGCAGCGCATCGCGCTGGCCCGGCTGTTTCTGAACAATCCGGCGGTGCTGATCCTGGACGAAGCGACCTCCGCGCTCGATACGATCAACGATATCAAGGTGCAGCAAGCCATCAGCGGCCTGATGAAGGGCAGAACGATCGTTACGGTGGCTCACAAACTATCGACGATCAAGGAGTACGACCTCATCTGCGTGATCCAAAACGGGACAGTGGCGGAGGCGGGCAGCTTCGAGCAATTGCTGCGGCTGGGCGGGAGCTTTTACCGGATGGCTGCCGGCGGAACCTGGAATGCGGCGGAGGATCAACATGGCCAATTGGAAATGGATACTGGGACATATCGCGCTTAGAAGATGGAAAATCACGGCCTGCATTGCTCTCATGATGGCGGAGGGGGCGGCGCTCCTTGCGACGGTCGCGATGCAGAAGGTTATGATCGACGACGTGTTTCTCGGGCAGCAGTATCATCTGTTCGGCTCGCTGATGGCGGCGGTCATTGGCGCGTATGCGGTCTATTCGCTGCTGTTTACGCTTGTTCCTTATCTTGTGCAAAGGAACATCGCGGCAATGCGGTCCAATATGTACGGCGAATTTTTGACGTTTATGGAGCGCGTTCCGATTCTGCGGTGGCAGAAGGAAAGGACGGCCGATTACGTCTACCGGTTGACGACAGATATTTTTCAAGCCGCCCATACGGCAGGGAGCGATATCCCGAAGCTGGTCCAGCAGCTGACCACCGTCGTTATTCTTGCCGTCATCATCGGCTTTGCCAGTCCGTTCCTGCTGCTGGCGACCGGCGGGCTGAGCTGTCTTTATTTGGCGCTTGGACGGCGGTTCGCCCGTTTGCGCAAGCGGGCCGCCGACGAAGTCAACGCCGGGAAGGCCGAGCTGCTGGTGCATCTCGAAGAATCCGTATCCGCGACCCGGGAAGTGATCGCGAACGACCGGCAATCGTGGGAACGCGACCGGTTCAACGACCGGTTCAACCGGTATTTTGCCAGCGTCCTGCGGCAAACCAAGCTGCTGAATCAACAGCTGCTGGCCTGCGATCCGGTCAAATGGGCGGCCAATTTGCTGGTGCTCGGGTACGGGGGCCTGCTGGTGCTGCAGGGAAAGCTGTCGCTCGGGATGTTTGTCGTGACCTATCAGTATGCCCGTCAATTGATGGATACCGTGCAGCAAATGTACGATTTGTCCATGAATGTGTCCGGTTATTTGTCATCCGTGGAACGGATTCGTCAAGTCACGGAGGCGGAGGGAGAGGCGGACGGAACGCTGCCGTTTCGGGACGAAGTCCGCCGCATCGGCTTCCATCACGTGTCGTTCGATTACGGGGACGCGGGCAAACGGATTTTGCACCGGGTCAGCCTGGAGCTGCCGGCAGGCCGCAAAATTGCCTTTGTCGGGGAAAGCGGCAGCGGCAAATCGACGATCGCCAAATTGCTGATCCGTTTCTACGATCCGTGCGAAGGCATGGTTACCGTCAATGACCGGACGCTGGCGGCCGTCCGAAGAAACGATTGGCTGGATAAAGTCGGAATCGTCTTTCAGGAGCCTTATTTTTTTCCCGGCAGCATCCGGCATAATTTGCAGTTGGGCGCGGAGCATGTATCGGAAAGCGAGTTGGTCCGCGCTTGTCAGATCGCCTGCATTCATGAATTTGTGATCAGCCTGCCGAACGGCTATGACACGACGATCGGGGAACGAGGCATCAGTCTGTCGGGCGGCCAGCGTCAGCGCCTGGCTCTGGCCCGGATTTTGCTGAAAGAGCCGGAAATTTTAATTCTCGACGAAGCGACTTCCGCTCTGGATGTGGAGACGGAATACGAGGTGCAGCGGAATTTGGACGAAGCCAGGCGGGGCAAGACGACCATTGTGATTGCCCACCGGCTGTCGACCGTCCAAAATGCCGATGTCATCTTCGTGCTGGACAAAGGGCATATTGCCGGACAAGGGAAGCACGACGAATTGCTGAGGGTTCATAAGGGGTACCAAAGGCTGGTGGCCGCTCAACATCGCGCGTCGGCAAGCCTTTCCATCTAGCCGCCGCATAACGCATATGGGGAGGGATACGCGTTGGATTTACAGGACCGTTTGGCCGCCGTCCGGCATCGCATTCAAGAAGCTTGCCGGCGCTCCGGAAGAAGCCCGGAGGAATTGCGGATCATTGCCATAACGAAATATACGACGCTGGAAGTGACGGAGCGGATTTTGCAGCTCGGCGTCTCCCATATCGGCGAAAGCCGCTGGCAGGACGCCCGGGATAAATGGCAGGCTCTTCACGCGATGGGGACGTGGCATTTTATCGGACATTTACAGACAAATAAGGTGAAGGATGTCGTCGGCAAATTCGCTTATATTCACTCCTTGGACCGCTTGTCGTTGGCGGAAGAAATCGAAAAAAAAGCCGCGGCGCTCCAAACCGTCGTCCACTGCTTTATTCAAATCAACGTTTCCGGGGAGCAGACGAAGCAGGGGCTGCCGCCGGAAAGCTTGTTTACGTTTGCCGAGCAAATTGCAGGCATGGAGCACATTCGGATCGCCGGACTGATGACGATGGCCCCGCACGAAGCGGACCCGGAGGCGACTCGCCCCGTTTTTAAAAGGCTGCGGGAATTACGCGACGACCTGAATGCGTTAAGCATTCTGAAGTACGAGGTCGGCGGGCTTTCGATGGGAATGTCCAACGATTTCGAGGTGGCGGTCGAAGAAGGGGCGACTTGGCTCCGATTGGGCTCGGTGCTTCTCGGAAGACCCGAGGGAAATAACGGGATTCGTCCGGTTGGCGTTACATCAGGCGGGGGCTAGCGCTGGTCTACGCCGATCTAAGGCGAATCATGAGAAGGCGATGCGGCACGATGGATGTTCAATCCGGAGTGCCGCATTTTTAATGCTCTTCCGACACAGGAGGGGCCCTTTTGCCTTTTTTGCTTACTGCATCTGCCCTTGCGATTGATTCTGTTTGGACACGAAGTCGATAGTCCAATCGATCATCCCGTTCATCATATTGATGATCAGATTGATGACATCCTCGTCTGTTAACCGCGAGCCGCGGGTTTGTTTGGAGGCATATTCCTGCATCTTGGTCTGCAGGTCGCTCGTCAGCTTTTTGAGCTGAATGAAATCGTTGGCCATATCGAACAGCGCATTGTTGTTATTTTGCCCCGATCCTTGGTTGCTCTGGCCTTGATTCGAGCTTTGGTTCTGGTTGTTGGATTTGCTTTCAAGCAAGCTTTTGATCTGCTGCAGCTCGTCGCTTAGAAACTGGTTTTGCTCGGTTAATTCTTCGATTTGTCCCTTCAGTTCGCGGTTGCTGATCATGGCGGCTCCTTAACGTAAGATTTTATGGATATTTTACCCTGATTTTGTACATCTATCCGTTCGATATGTAAATTTGGAAATTTCAATTGGCCTCTCACGCGATCCTCCTATACAATAGAAGGATAGGCATGACGACAAATTAAATTACACAACGAGGGGAAATCGAACATGGTACGATTTGCAGTCATCGGAACGAACTGGATTACGGAAGAGTTTATTCGCGCGGCGCGGGAGTGCGAGGCGTTTGCCTTAACGGCGGTTTATTCGCGGACGGAGGAGAAGGTCGAAGCCTTCGCAGCCAAATTCGAAATCCCGCACAAGTTCACGGACCTGGAGACGATGGCGCGGAGCGATGCGTTCGATGCCGTCTACATCGCCAGCCCGAATGCTTTCCACGCGAAGCAGGCCGTGCTGCTGATGAATCACGGGAAGCACGTGCTCTGTGAGAAGCCGCTGGCTTCCAACCGGGCGGAAGTGATGGAGATGATCGCCGCGGCGAAGGCGAACCGGGTACTGCTGATGGAGGCGTTAAAATCGACGCTGATGCCGAATTTCCGCGCCGTTCAGGAGCATTTGTCCAAAATCGGTCCGGTCCGCCGCTATGCGGCAAGCTACAGTCAATACTCCTCCCGCTACGACGCCTATAAGCAGGGGACGGTGCTCAATGCGTTTAATCCCGCCTTGTCCAACGGGTCGCTGATGGATCTGGGCGTGTACTGCATTTATCCGATGGTCGTGCTGTTCGGTCAGCCGGACTGCGTTCAGGCGAATGGTCTGCTGCTCGACTCTGGTGTGGACGGGCAGGGAAGCCTGCTCCTAAGCTACGGGCAGATGGAGGCGGTGCTGACGCATTCCAAGATTGTCAATTCGTACGTGCCGACGGAAATTCAAGGCGAGCACGGTACCCTCGTTATCGACAAAATCAATCAGCCGGAGCAGGTGGAAATCCGTTACCGCGACGGCTCGGTCGAGGTGTTGACCCGTCCGCAGAGCGACAAATCGATGGTTTACGAAGTTCAGGAGTTCATTGATGTGTTGCAAGCCGGCAAACTGGAGTCTGCAACGAATTCGCACGCCAATTCGCTGACTGCAATCTCGATCATGGACGAGGCCCGCAAGCAGATCGGGCTCCGTTTTCCGGCGGATGGAGCGGTGTGAATCAGGAATCAAGGAGGACTGGAGATGGCGGTTGAAGAGATCAAATCATGGATTGAGGACAGCCGGAACATTGTCTTTTTCGGAGGAGCGGGGACTTCGACGGAGAGCCAGATCCCCGATTTTCGTTCGGCAACGGGGCTGTATCAGACGACCTCCCGGCATGCTTTTCCGCCGGAGGTCATGCTGAGCCGCAGTTTTTTTATGGAGCGTACGGCGGAATTTTTCGACTTTTACCGTGCGTGCATGGTCCACAGGGAAGCCAAGCCGAACGCGGCTCACGAGGTGCTGGCGCAGCTGGAGCAAACGGGAAAGCTTCGGGCTGTCGTCACCCAGAACATCGACGGGCTGCATCAGATGGCGGGGAGCCAGCATGTGCTGGAGCTTCACGGGTCGGTGCACCGGAATTACTGCATGGGCTGCGGCAAGTTTTTTGACCTCGATCACGTGACGAGCGACGAGACGATGGTTCCTCGCTGCGATGCCTGCGGTGGAATTGTAAAGCCTGACGTGGTGCTGTACGAGGAAAGCCTCGATTGGGACATCCTGTCGAAGGCCCGAAAGCATATTGCGGAAGCGGACGTACTGATCGTCGGCGGCACGTCGCTAACCGTCAACCCGGCCGCCGCGCTGGTCGGAGAATATGGCGGCGACAAGTTGGTTCTGATCAACCAGTCTTCCACGCCGTATGATAGTCGGGCGACTCACGTCATCCGCGATTCGATCGGGAAAGTGCTGAAAGCTTTGGTGTCTTAAAAGACAGCGGTCATCGCTTGCGGCTTCCTTGATTTCCGTCCTGCAGCAACTGGTACACCTTGACGATGGAGGAGGCTACGTCGGACATCCGTTTGCGCTCGTTCATGGCTTGCTTGCGCAGAAATTCGTAGGCTTCCGCCTCCGAAATACTTTTGATCTCGCACAAAATCCGCTTCGCCTGATCGATCCATTTCCGTTCTTCCAGCCGGGACAGGAGCTGCTCGCGTTCCCGCTGCCATTCCGTCCGCTGACCATATTGATTGAAGCCAAGCAGCAGCGCGCAGTGAATTTCCAAGGCGCTCATCCCGGGACCAAGCATGCCGTCGATGCCGGGGGGCAGCTTGCATTCGTAGCTGGGAAACGTCCGGCGGTCGCACCACCACAGCAAAGGAAGGCTGCGTACGGCGGCAATTTTTTGGCGCCACGGCTCGACTTGTTGGGGGACGACGGATAAGAGCACGGCATCGGCTTTGTCGGCCAGAAACTGAACTTCGTGGAAGGAAGAAGCCGTCTCAACGCGAAAGCCGAGATCTTGCAATATCGTTGCGGCCGTCGCTTCCAAGCCGGAAGGACCGGAGGGCGAGCCGGGTTCAGCGGACGATGGAGAGGAAGAGGGTTCCGGTTCAAAGCCATCGACAAGTAAAAAGGAACGTAACATAAAACTACCTCCATCAAGGTTTTTATGTTGATTTTTCGATATAAAATGTTAGTTTATATTACAATAATATAACACAATATTTTTAAAAATGTCGATGTTGTTATTTTCATAAATGGTTTACGATTTTTGTGTTATGTTTATTGACAACTAAAACGAGGCAAATTATAATAACTCCATAAAGCTTACCCGGTTATTCCTGACACAACGGCGTGTCAATCCTTTCGGCAATGAGGCCTATCCCTGAACAAATGTACAGGGGTAGGCTTTTTATGTTTCGGCTACGATGACGCGGGTGCATGGCAATGAGGCCGATGAGCTGTTCCGTCTTCGTGCGTCCGGTTCGTCGTCTTTGTCACATCGCTTGAAGAGAGATACCGCACAAGGAAAAAGGAGAGGTCCATATGATCGAACGCAAAGGCTTTTGGCAGAGTGGGCACAAGGGATCGTTGTTCAGTGCGTTTTTGTACTTCGATATGAGCTTTATGGTTTGGGTGTTGCTCGGACCGCTGGCCGTGATTATTGCCGGGGAATTCGAGCTGAATGCCGCGGAAAAAGCGAATCTGGTGGCATTGCCGACTCTGGGCGGGTCGGTCCTGCGGCTGGTGCTCGGCTATTTGACGGATAAAATCGGGCCGAAGCTGACCGGCCAGCTCGGACTGGGGATCACGCTCGTCCCGCTATGGTGGGGCTGGCAGTTTGCCGACACGATCGGCGAGATGTATGCGATCGCGCTGCTGCTCGGCATTGCCGGAGCCAGCTTCGCGGCCGCCCTGCCGCTGGCGAGCAGATGGTATCCGCCGCAGTATCAGGGGCTCGCGATGGGCATCGCCGGCGCGGGGAACAGCGGGACGATTTTCGCTACGCTGTTTGCGAACCGGATCGCCCAGTACTACGGGGACTGGCACGTCGTATTCGGGATCGCGATGATTCCGATCGCTTTGACGTTGATCGTGTTTTCGATTCTGGCGAAGGACAGCCCCAATCAGCCTGCGTCCAAAAAGCTGGCCGACTACGGAATGGTGCTGAAGCAGAGGGATGCCTGGTTGTTTTGCATTTTATACGGGGTGACCTTCGGCGGTTTCGTCGGCTTGTCCACCTATTTGACAATCTTTTTCAATACGCAGTACGGGCTGTCTCCGGTGAAAGCCGCCGATTTTACCACCTTATGCGTCATCGGCGGGAGCTTCTTCCGTCCGGTCGGCGGCTGGCTTGCCGATAAAATCGGCGGAATCCGGATGCTGATGGGCTTATACGGAGTCGTCGCTCTGCTGATGGCGGGCATTTCCACCCTGCCGCCGCTTGCGGTAACGACGGCGCTGCTCTTCACGGCCATGATGTGTCTGGGCATGGGCAACGGCTCGGTGTTCCAACTCGTTCCCCAGCGCTTCCGCGAGGAGATCGGGATTGTCACCGGCATTGTCGGTGCGGCCGGAGGGCTTGGAGGATTTTTTCTGCCCAAAATTCTCGGCAATCTGAAGCTCGCTACCGGCTCTTTTGCATCCGGATTTCTGATCCTAAGCGTCATCGCGCTTTCGTGTGTGATATTGGTGGCGGTGGTCCAAGGCCAATGGAAGCGCACCTGGATCGGCGAAGGCGGCAAAGTGACCGTGTCCCACAGGGAAGGGATAGGGGGCGAAGTCCCTGTACAGTAAGTCGTTGATTCTCATAATGAAAGGATGATTGGTCCATGTCGAACAAACAAAAGCTGGTACTTGTCGGGAACGGAATGGCCGGTGTCAATGTGATTGAGCATCTGCTCAAGCTGGCTCCCGGCAGCTATGAAATTACGATTTTCGGCAGTGAGCCTCATCCGAACTATAACCGGATTCTGCTGTCCTACGTCCTTGCAGGCGATTCCAGCGTAGAGGATATCGTCATTCATCCCTGGGATTGGTACAAGGCGAACGGGATCACTTTGTATACCGGGCATACCGTAACGGCCATCGATACGCAGACGCGGACGGTCACGAGCGATCAAGGAGTCACGGTGGCTTACGACAAGCTGATTCTGGCTACCGGCTCGAATCCGTTCATGCTGCCGCTGCCGGGCGCGGATAAGGAAGGCGTGATGGCTTACCGCACGATCCGCGACTGCGAGATGATGATCGATGCGGCCCGAAAATACAAAAAAGCCGTCGTCATCGGCGGCGGGCTGCTCGGGCTGGAAGCGGCGAGAGGGTTTCTGAACCTCGGGATGAAGGTGGATGTCGTCCATATCGGAGATACGCTGATGGAACGCCAGCTGGACCGTACGGCCTCCAAGCTGCTGCAGGAGGCGCTGGAAGCGCAGGGGATGAACTTTTTGCTCGAAAAGCAGTCTGCCGAAATCATCGGAGACTCGCGGGTCACTGGACTCAAGTTCAAGGACGGCAGCGTGGCGGAAGCGGACCTGGTCGTCATGGCCGTCGGGATTCGTCCGAACGTCGAGCTGGCCAAGTCGATCGGGCTCGAAGTCAATCCCGGCATCGTCGTGAACGATTACATGCAAACGAGCATGCCGGACATTTATGCGGTCGGCGAATGCGCGATGCATCGCGGGGTCGTGTACGGCCTTGTCGCTCCGCTCTATGAGCAGGGGGCGGTGCTTGCGAAGCATTTGGCCGGGGTGGAGACGACCCCGTACGAAGGCTCGGTCGTGTACACGAAGCTGAAGGTGTCTGGTGTGGATGTGTTTTCAGGCGGTCAATTTCTGGAGAGCGAGGGCTGCAAGACGATCCGCGTGCACGACGAATACTCGGGCGTCTACAAAAAGGTCGTGATTCAGGATAACAAAATTATCGGCGCGGTGCTGTTCGGGGATACGTCGGACGGTACACGGCTGATGCAGATGATCCGCGACGGCTCCGATATCAGCGGCATGGAGAAGGCCGCCATCCTTCGGGAGTCCGCCGGTTCGGGAGGGAACGCCGGTTCCGGTGTCGCCGCGATGATCGACAATACGATCGTCTGCGGCTGCAACGGGGTCAGTAAAGGCGCGATCTGCTCGGCGATCCGGGAGCAGGGGCTGACGTCGGTCGAGGAAGTGAAGAACTGCACCGGCGCATCCCGTTCCTGTGGAGGCTGCAAGCCGCTGGTTGGCGAACTGCTCGCCTATACCTTGGGCGATTCCTACGACCGCACGGCCGTCAAGGAAACGATGTGCGGCTGTACGGAGCATTCCCGGGAAGAGATTGTGGCCGCCATTCGCGAGAAAGGACTGGGCTATGTCCGCGAGGTGATGAACGTGCTCGGCTGGACAAGGGAGGAAGGCTGCTCGAAGTGCCGCCCCGCGCTTAATTATTACTTGGGTATGGTGCACCCGACGGTTTACAAGGATGACCGCACCTCCCGGTTCGTGAACGAGCGGATGCATGCCAATATCCAGAAGGACGGCACGTATTCCGTCGTCCCCCGGATGTACGGCGGCGTGACGAGTCCGGCCGAGCTGAAGCGGATAGCCGAGGTGGCGGAAAAATTCAACGTCCCGACGGTCAAGCTGACCGGCGGACAGCGGATCGATCTGCTGGGCGTGAAGAAGGAGGATTTGACCCGCATGTGGGAGGAGCTGGATATGCCGTCCGGCTATGCCTACGGCAAGGCGCTCCGTACCGTCAAAACATGCGTCGGCGCGGAGTACTGCCGGTTCGGTACCGCCGATTCGATGGGCATGGGCATCCGGCTGGAGAAGCGCTTTGAGCGGCTCAACACGCCGGCCAAGGTCAAAATGGCCGTGTCCGGGTGCCCGCGAAACTGCGCGGAATCCGTTATTAAAGACCTGGGCGTCGTTGCCATCGACGGAGGCTGGGAGCTGTATGCGGGCGGCAACGGCGGTGTGAAGGTGCGGGCCGGCGATCTTCTAACCACGGTGAAGACGGAAGACGAAGTCGTGGAGTATACGGAGGCGTACCTGCAATATTACCGCGAGAACGCCAACTACGGCGAACGGACCAGCGAATGGGTCAAGCGGGTTGGCATCGAAAGCATCCGCAAGGTCGTCGAGAATGCGGAGGAGCGCAGGGCGCTCTGCGAGCGGATGGACATCACCCTGTCGGTCACGAAGGACCCTTGGAAAGAAGCGATCGAGAGCGAGAAAATTCAAAAAGACTTCTATGAAGTCGTTGAGCTGTAAAGGGGGAGAAGTGCATGAGCGTAACACAGGAAAGGGAAAGCATCGTTTGGATCTGGGCGGCCTTATATGAGGAGCTGCCGGTCAATACCGGAAAGACGGTCCGTTATCAGGGCGATGAAGTAGCGCTGTTCCGGCTCGGCAGCGGGAGCGTCAAAGCGATTCGAAATCGTTGTCCGCACAAGAATGGGGTACTGGCGGAAGGGATCGTCTGCGGCGAGCATGTCTTCTGCCCGATGCACGACCGCAGGATCGACCTTTCCTCCGGGCTCGTTCAGGCGCCGGATACGGGATGCGTTCGCACCTATGCGACCAAAATACAGGATGGAGCCGTGTATATCGGGTTTCCAGCGTCGGTGGAAAAGGCCGGCTGATGTGATGTTCACGGGGGTGCGACGACGATGGCGAATGCGCCGGATTTGTTAAGTACGAAGGCAGCGGCGAGCGGGGAAACAGCCGCAAAAACAAGCACGGCGGAGAGTCGGTCATCGCACTGCTGCTTTTGCAGTATGCAATGCCAGATGGTGCTGACTCCCAGCGATGGTCATCCGGGCTTGGTCATCAAGCCGAGCCCGGATTTTCCGGTGGCTGCGGGACGTCTGTGCCAGAAAGGGCTGCACGCTTTGGAGCATGTGCTTCATCCGGAACGGATAAGTGAGCCTTTGCGAAGGGTGGGCCGGTTTGATTCTGACGCTTCGGGAGGCTCTGCAGCCGGCGGGCTTCGACCGGAATCTTGGGATGTGGCCTTGAAGGAGATTGCCGGGCAAATCCGTGGGTTGCAGGCGGAATACGGCAGCGACGCGGTTGCCGTCTACGGCGGGGGCTCGCTGACCAACGAGGTCGGCTACTTGCTCGGCAAGTTTGCGCGGGTGGCGCTGAAAACCAAATACATCGACTACAACGGGCGGTACTGCATGTCCTCGGCGGCGGCCGCCGCCAATCAGGCTTTCGGCCTCGACCGGGGCATGACGATGCCGCTTCATGAAATTCCGCACGCGCGGTACATTATCCTCGCCGGCACGAATATTGCGGAATGCCAACCGACTATGATGCCTTACCTGCTCGCGGCGAAGAAAAACGGCGCCACGATCGTCACCGTTGATCCGCGCAATACAATGACCTCGAAGGTGGCGGACATTCACGTGCGGCTTCAGCCGGGCTTCGACTCCGTGTTCGTCAACGGCTTGCTTCATGTGATCGTAGAGGAAAAGCTGTACGCGGAATCGTTTGTCCGCGAGCGGACGCACGGCTTCGAACAGCTTGCTGAGGCCGTTAAGGCCTGTACGCCGGATTACGTCGAGCGGTTGACCGGCGTTCTCGAAGGCGTCGTTCGCACCATCGCCCGCGGATTTGCCAAGGCGGAAACGGGCATTGTGCTTACTGCGCGGGGATTGGAGCAGCAGGTTAACGGCGTGGAGAATACGCTTAATTACATCAATCTGGCCTTGATTACGGGGAAAATCGGCCGGCCCGGCTGCGGCTACGGCGCAGTGACCGGCCAAGCGAACGGGCAAGGCGGCCGCGAGCACGGACAGAAGGCGGACCAGCTTCCCGGCTACCGTCTGATCGAGGACCCGGCCGCCCGCGAGCATGTGGCGAAGGTGTGGGGGATCGACCCGGCCGAGCTGCCGGGCAAA
The DNA here is from genome assembly GCF_018998565.1 of Paenibacillus oleatilyticus. Taxonomy (GTDB): domain Bacteria; phylum Bacillota; class Bacilli; order Paenibacillales; family NBRC-103111; genus Paenibacillus_G; species Paenibacillus_G oleatilyticus. The sequence goes on from NZ_JAHNZO010000003.1 coordinate 79,243, forward strand.
GGCGTCTCTGCCTACGAAATGCTGCAAAAAATCGACGAGGGCGAAATCAAGGCGCTAATCGTTCTCGGCTCCAACCCGGTCGTATCGAGTCCCAACAATTCGATGGTCGAGCGCGCTTTGCGGAAGCTGGAGCTGCTCGTCGTCATCGATTTGTTCGAGACCGAAACCGCCCGCTACGCCCATTGGCTGCTGCCGGGTTCGTCGTTTTTGGAGGGAGAAGGCACCCTGACGAATTTGGAGGGCCGAGTGTTCCATCGGGGAAAGGTGCTGGAGCCGCCGGGAAGCAGCAGGCTGGACTACGAAATCTTATGCGGGTTGGCGGAAGAACTGGGGAGCGGAGCATTTTTTCGCTATGGCGGCATTGAGGAAGTTTTTAACGAAATGGCTTTAGCGACAGCCGGGGGCAAGGCGGATTACAGCGGCATCACGTATGAACGGCTGAAGCGGGAGAAGGGCATATTTTGGCCTTGTCCGGCTCCTGAGCATCCGGGTACGCCTTATTTGTTTCAGGAACGGTTCCATCATCCCGACGGGAAAGCCAGACTGTTCGGCATCACGCCTAAACTGCCTGCGGAACCGATCGACCGCGACTATCCGTATGTGCTGACAACCGGGCGCGTAGCGAGCCATTACTTAAGCGGCGCGCAAACGAGGCGCACCGAAGGGCTGAATAAAAAAGCGCCGGTGCCTGTGGCGGAAATTCATCCTTGGCTAGCGCAGAAGATTGGCTTGCGTCTGGAAGACCGCATCCGGATCACGAGCCGCCGAGGCTCGCTTGTGTTTCAAGTAAAGGTGACGGAAGGCATCCAGCTGCGTACGGTGTTTGTGCCTTTTCATTGGGGGGAGCAGCTCTCGGTCAACCGGCTGACCAACGATGCCCTAGACCCGAACAGCAGGATGCCGGAATTTAAGCTGTGCGCCGTGAAGGTGGAGCGTGAGTCTTAGTGTGGTAGGGGAATTTTTATTAGTTTGCATGTAACTGCTATTTCACTGTCATCTGAAAGCAATCTTTCGAACCATGGTTAACGTGGCGAGGAGGTTGCTCTTTTTGTATTTTGGGGGAAATGGTGAAAACTGTTTTGATCTCATGAAAATTATACTTCGTTCAATTCTTTGTCGTCTTCAAAAACAAGTAATTCATGCAAGTCAATTTCTAGCGCTTTACATATTGCGTCTAATGTACTTAAATGTACGCGGTCAATATTTTCAGAACAGTAGTGATTAATCGTGTTTGGTGTTAATCCTGTTTTTCTTGCTAATTTACGCTGAGACAGTTCTCTTTGTTCGAGTATTTCTTTTAACCGAACCTTAATTGCCATGTTACTACCTACTCTCCGAACATCTTTTCATAAATTATAAGATGAAAAGACGGTAAAAGAAAGAATGTATTGATTGTATCGACTAGATGATATAAAATGTATTTATTAAATAATACATTTTGTCGTTCCTAGTGATTACAAAAATCTAAATTTCTGTAGCGGAGGGAACTTTCAATGAATGTGATCGGTTATGTTCGAGTCTCCACAGCAGGCCAAGCAAACAGTGGTTACAGCTTATCGTATCAACGGGAAGACACCGAAGCGTATTATCAGGAGCAATGCAAAGCGTTCACCAGAATACAAGTGAACCGTCGCAGTTTTTATGGTGGGATGTACCAATATGATGATGTTGAACTCGACAAGCATCGGGTGATCTTATGAAAGGTGAAGATATGAATATGAAAGTTACCCTTATGAAAAGATTGGATGCCGAGGAACGGGAACTGATGCAGCAAATTCAAACGTACGAAGCTTGCACTATGGCCGTCTTGAACAGGGTGAACGATCAAATAAGACCATTACATAAATTTGCGGTGGAAGACATTGTTTCGAACCTTCACCGAAAGACTATTGAATTGCAAACGAAATTACTTCATTTGAGGCTAGAAAAGGCACTATGCCAACTATCGAAACACTAAAACTGGGACATAAACGGAGAGTAGGTTATTGCTGGAGTATCTGAGCGTTGAGGGTATATTATATGAAGAATTAAATTGTTTTTTAAGATCCCCTATATACATAAATTATCTCGTAGAGGTATAATTTTACAGAGAAAATATTCTTGAATACATACAATGTTCTGCTTCAGTTATCAATGAGTAGAACGATCATTACGATTAAGACAGAGCCCACTCCAAACCCCTCATTTACGCAAATTTGTAACTGCTTTGTAACCTTCCTATAGTACAAACAAATGGACAGATCATGGACTATAGGGGTCGAGCGTATGAGAAAGGATTCAATGGATTGGCTGGCCGCCAGAAGTGCCTTAACTCCCCATCGAACGGCGGCCATAAACGCAGAGACGGGAGAATCGTGGAGCTACGCTCAAATGAACGAACGAGCCTGCGGTCTGGCGGGCTATTTGGAAGCGGCAGGCGTAGCGCCCGGGGATCGAGTCGCTGTGCTTGCGCAGAATGATCTTTGCTGCTGGGATGCGCTGTTTGCGTGCATCAAGCTGCGCGCCGTATTCGTTCCTCTGAACTGGCGTTTATCCGGCAGCGAATTAAACGCTATTGTAAGCGATTGCACGCCGAAAGCTTTGTTGTACCATCGTGAACTGGAGCCGTTGACGCGCGGCCTGTCCGCTCCAATCACGCTGCAAGTAGGCGGAGTGGAATACGAGGGCATCATCAGCGCTGCCATTCCGATGAGACATCTGGAAGCGGAACGCGACGATGTAGCGGCAGAAAGCTGCATGATGATCTATTCTGGCGGAACGACTGGAAAACCTAAGGGTGTCGTGCTGTCGCACCAATCGGTGCTGTGGAACATGTTGAATACGATCGTAAGTTGGAATTTGACGGCAAGCGATGTTACCGTGACGTCACTGCCATTGTTCCACACGGGAGGAATTAATGCGCTTTGCCTGCCGGTTTTGTACGCCGGCGGCACTGTGGTGGTAAGCAAAGAATCCCGGGCGGAGCCGCTAATGGAACTGATTCAGCGCTATGCCTGCACGATCGTGCTGATGGTGCCGACGATGTACCGGATGATGATCGATTTGCCTGCATTTGCGCTTGCGCAATTTCCGCATGTGCATACGTTTCTCTCCGGCGGTGCTCCATGCCCGATTGCCATCTACGAAGCCTTCGAGAGCAAGGGGCTGACGTTCAAGGAAGGCTACGGTTTAACGGAGGCGGGGCCGAACAATTTTTATATGGACCCGCGCGCTGTCGTCCATAAGCGAGGATCGGTCGGGAAGCCGATGATGCTGGTGCAGGTGAAAATTGTGGCAGACAGCGGCTGCGAAGCGGCGATTGGAGATGTGGGCGAAATATGGCTGCGCGGCAAGCATGTGTTCCAATGCTATTGGAATCAGCCGGAGACGACGCAATCCGCCTTTGTTGACGGCTGGCTGCGGACAGGCGATCTGGGCCGGCGGGATCAGGATGGCTTCTACTACATCGTAGGCCGTAAAACAGACATGATCATCACAGGCGGAGAAAATGTATATCCCGTCGAGGTGGAGCAGCTCATGCTGGAGCACCCCGCCGTTAAAGAAGCGGCAGTCGTCGGCCTTCCCGATCCCAAATGGGGGGAATCTGTCGCCGCGGCGGTTGCCTTGCACCCGGATCATGGGCTTACCGATGAGGGGTTGAGGAATTACTGCATGGGCAGAATCGGAAAGTATAAGATTCCTAAAAGGTTTTTGTTTCTGCAGGAGCTGCCCAAAACACATGTAGGCAAAGTGGATAAGAAACGGATCTGCCAAATGTGTCAAGAAATGTAGTGGAGATATATTCGGTTGTAAAAGGCGGTTGATCGAAGCGATGACTGCGGCAATTGTCCAAACGAAGCTGATGCCTCCCCCGCTCAAAAAAACGATACTGCTGCGGCCGACTGTGAGCAAAAAGCTAAAGCGCTGCGAGCAGCATCCGTTAACGCTTGTATACGCCGGTGCGGGATACGGAAAAAGCACAGCACTCTCTGCTTTATTTCAAGTCGAAGCTACGGCTTGCTGTTGGTACAGCGTAGGCGCGGAAGACAGGCAGCTGGCCACGTTTGTCTTATATTTGATCCATGCCGTTCGGACAATCCATCCGCATTTTGCGGACGGTTGGATGAATACGGTAAACGAACAGACAGGCGGTTACGAATCGCAAGAGGGCGTCCGCTTGCTTTGCTCTTTGTTTGTTAACGAGCTTTTGGCACTGTCTCAGGAAGTGATTCTTGTGATCGATGATTACCACCATGTGGCGCAGCATTCGATAATTGATGATTGGATGCAAATGTTTGTGCAGTACGCCCCGCATCATGTCCATGTCCTATTGTCGAGCAGAATCCACCCGTCGTGGGATATGCTTGCGACGTTGAAGGTGAAAGGAAATCTCCTGGAAATCGGGGAGCATGACCTTGCATTCAGCATGGAAGAGCTCGAAACCTTGTTTGCCGATGCTTATGAATTTTTGCTGCATGAGGGCGATATTCAGGAAATTTATCGGCAAACGGAAGGCTGGATTACGGCTATCCATTCGATGTGGCAGCAGATGTCTGCCGCCAGAAATACGTCTGCCGATTTGCATCGATATCTGATGCTGGAAGTGTGGCGGCACCAGAATGATGCGGTTCGCGGGTTTGTTGAACAAACCTGCGTGCTGGAAACGTTTGCGCCTGCTCTGTGCGATGAGTTGCTAGGCTTGCAGCCTCTTCATTCCCGGCACATGATCGAGCGAATCGAGCGCTTGGGCCTGTTCTTGCAGGCCTATGCCGATACCGGCTATCGCTATCATCCGCTGTTCCGCGAGTTTGTCAGGCAGCAGCTTCAGGCCAAACCGCAGCAGTATGCGCTTGCTCATCAGCGTGCCGCCGATTACTTCGAGCGCAAACAAAAATGGCTGGAAATGATCGATCACCTGTGCGCTCTGGAACAGTATGAGAAAGTCGCACAAGCGATTCATCAACACGGCCATAAGCTGCTTAGGCACGGCCAGCTTGAACATTTGCTTGCGATCATCGCCCGCCTTCCCAAGCCTTTGAAAGACCGCTACTACATGGTGTGGATGTATGAGGGGGACGTGCATCGGTACCGCTATTCGTATGACCGCGCCATTTTTTGTTACACGAAGGGGGAGCAGTTGGCTGTGCAAGCGGGCTATTCCTCCGCCTCCAATCTGGCTCTTGAGCGGAAAGCCCATATTTTCCTCGATACGATCGAGCCGGGGAAGGCGGAACAGCTTTTGCAGCAGGCGCTTGTCGTGATGGAAGCTGACGGAGTATCGGAGCAAGGCAGTGTTCGTCTGTACAGCTTAATCTGCGAAAATCTCGTCAATGCCGGACGATTAAAGGAAGCGGAGGTGTGGTACGGAAGATGCAAGGCGCTGCAAGCCGATTTTCAGGATCATGTGCTGGAGGCGCGGCTTCATTTGCGTTCCGGCCGTCTGCGGGAGGCGCGTCAGGCACTGGAGCGGAAATTGCGCTGCGATGAAGGTGCGGCAGCAGACGGACACTTGCCCAAATCGCACCGTGAAACGTCGGTTTTATTGTCTTTTATCGAAGCTTTGGCCGGCAACTCGGAAAGCTCCAAGAAATGGGCGGAGCGCGGCATCATGCAGGGGGTATCCAGCAAAGCTCCTTACATGGAGGCTTGCGGATGGATGCGCATGGGAAATGCTGCGCTGCTCTTGCCTCGTTATGAGCTGGGGCTGCCTCTTACTTGCTATCGCACAGCGATTGAGATGATGGAAGGGCTTCAAGTTTCCAGAGGAAAAGCGGAGCCTTGGATGGGGTTATGCTTGCTGTACGGTCGTGAAGGAGCGACAGAGCTTGCGATGGAGTACGGGGCGCAGGCGCTATTGGAAACGGAAAAAGCGCACGATCTCTGGCTGTCCGCGTGGATTCGGCTCGGTATGGCCATTGCCGCCGTCTGCGGCAGCAGGTGGGAAGATGCAGCGGAAAGGCTTGCCCTTTGCGAATCGGACTTTCAGGCGTGCGGCGACGGGTACGGGATAACCGTTGCGATGCTGTGGCAATGTTTGCTTGCGCACCATATGAAGAGGGAGCATTTGCGGGATCGCTGCGCTTCGCGTTTTCTCAAGCTAATGAGAGAAGGCGGCTACGAGTTTTTACTGCACAAGCGTACGCTATTCGGGCCTCGCGATCTTAGGCAGCTTGTTCCGATCCTGCTGGAAGCGCACAAGAAGAAGCTGGACATCAGCTACACCTCCGTGCTGTTGTCCGATCTGGGAATCGAACAGCTGACATACCATCCTGGCTATACGCTGCGGATTCAGACGTTGGGCGGCTTTAAAGTGCTGCTCGGGGAAAGAGAAGTGACGGAAAAAGATTGGCAGCGCGGCAAAGCGAAAGAGCTTTTTCAGCTATTTGTCACAAGAAGAAAGCACATGCTGCCCAAAGAGGAAGTGATGGCGCTTTTGTGGGGCGATCTGGACGATAAGGCGGCCTATCGCGATTTTAAAGTGGCGCTTAATGCGCTCAACACGGCCTTAGAGCCTGAGCGGCAGGCGAGAGCTGCCCCCTTTTTCGTGGAGCGCAGCGGCACCTTGTACGGGCTGAGCCTTGCCTCCGGCTTCGAGCTTGATGCCGACGCCTTTGAGGATGGAATCAGGCGCGGTCTGGATGCGGAGGATCGTCAGGAAGCCGTAGACATATTGCAAAAAGGATTAAGCTTATATGCAGGAGAGTATATCCCTGAGAGAAGATACGAAGACTGGTGCACGCAGGAGCGGGAACGGCTGAAAGTGTTGTTCTTGAGAGGAGCGCAGCGTTTGGCGGAGCTTCATGCGGCTCAGGGTGATTTCGATAAGGCCATTTGCTGGTGCGAGCGGATTATCGAGAAAGATCCGTGCTGGGAGGAGGCGTATCGCTTGGGGATGAAGTGCCACTATAGCAACAATAACCGCCACCAAGCGCTTAAATGGTATGCCCGATGCAGCAAGGCGCTGGAGTCGGAGCTTGGGGTGGAGCCGATGCCGGCGACAAAACAGCTATATGCCAAAATGACACAACAGAAGTGGAGCGAATCATGATGACGAGCGCAGTACCCATAGGTATCGTAAGCACGGGCATGTACATCCCGGAGACGTTCCAGACAAGCAAGGAAATTAGCGAGCTGTCCGGCGTGCCGCAGGATGTGGTCGAGAATAAGTTCGGCATTCTCCGCAAGCCCGTGCCGGGAGCCGACGACCATAGCTGCGAGATGGGAATTCGTGCGGCAAGGCTGGGCATTGCCAGAGCTCAGCTTGATCCGGCAGACATCGATCTGGTCATCTACATCGGCGAAGAACACAAAGAATATCCCGTTTGGACAGCGGCCATGAAGCTCCAGCAGGAGGTAGGGGCGATCCGCGCTTGGGCGTTTGATGTCGGTATGCGCTGCAGCACGACGGTGATGGCTTTAAAGGTGGCGCAGAGCATGATGATCGCCGATCGTTCGATCCGTACCGTACTTTTGGCGGGGGGTTACCGCAATGGCGATTTGATTGACTACGGCAATCGGCATACGTCATTTATGTTTAACCTCGGAGCAGGCGGAGGGGCGATCCTGCTGCAGCGCGACTATGGGCGCAATCGTGTGCTGGCGAGCCATTTGATCACGGACGGCTCACTTAGCGAAGATGTGATCGTACCGGCCGGCGGCACGAAGCATCCGCTTACGCTAGAAGCGATAGAGCAGAGAAAGCATTTTTTCCACGTTCCGAATCCGCAGCGGATGAAAGAGCGCCTGGAAGAAAAGTCCATGGGCTACTTTTTGGAGGCGGTCCGGCAATCGCTTGCGAAGAGCGGGTATACCGAAAAGGACATCGCCTATGCGGCGATGCTGCACATGAAGAAATCCGCTCATGATTACGTGCTTCGCCAGCTGGGTTTATCCGACGACCAGTCCATTTACTTGAACGAATTCGGCCATATCGGACAGTTCGATCAAATTTTATCTTTAGAGCTGGCCGCAAGCAGCGGAAAGCTGAAAGATGGGGATGTGGTTGTTCTGATTAGCGCCGGCATCGGCTATGCATGGGGAGCGACGACCATCCGATGGGGGGAAGCCGACGATGGAAATTGAGTTCAAGTCGATACAGCTCTCGAATGGCGAAACGATGGCCTACCGCTTGCGCAGAGGCGCCGGAACGGCGACCGGCCGGACGCTGCTGCTCGTCCACGGCAATATGACTTCATCCGTACATTGGGATCTGTTTATGGAAAGCTTCGACCCGTCTCATACGCTGATTGCTGTTGATTTGCGAGGCTTCGGCGCTTCTACGTATCATGTGCCGATCCGCAGCATAGCCGATTTTTCGGAGGATCTTCGGCTGTTTGTAGACGGGCTGAACCTCGCTTCATTCACGTTGATGGGCTGGTCGATGGGCGGCGGAGTCGCGATGCAATTCGCAGCTTCGTATCCGCAGTACGTAGCGGCCTTAATTTTACTGGCGTCCATGTCAACAAGAGGCTATCCGTGTTACCAAGCGGAAGAGAAGGATGACCAGTCTGGGCAAGTACAGGCGAGAAGGCTTCGCACCCGAGCGGAAATTGCCGAAATGGACAAAACGAAGCTGGTGCAGCGAGCCTATGATTACCGGGACAAAGCATTTTTGCGCAATTTGTGGAATCGTCAAGTGTATGTCATCCAGGAGCCGGATGAAGTCCGGTACGAGACGTATCTGAACGACATGCTGACGCAAAAAAATTTGCTGGATGTATACGATGCCATGAATCGCTTCAATATGAGCGCCAAGGATCATGAAGCAGGGGGCGGCAGCGGCGATGCGGCACGCCTTTCGATGCCAACGCTTGTTTTATGGGGGAACCAAGATAAAGTCGTCACTCGTCAGATGACGGAGGAATTGGTAGAAGATTTGGGCGGGCATGTGGTTTACAGGGAATTGGATCATACAGGCCATTCGCCTATGGTGGACAGCCTGGCGCTGCTTTGCCAGGTTGTAGCCGAATTTATGGAACGGAGGAGATAAGCATGAGATTGCAAGGGAAAACAGCCCTTATTACAGGAGGGGCCGCCGGCATCGGGCGAGAGACAGCGGCGCTTTTTGCACAGGAAGGAGCGCGCGTCATTATAGCCGACTACAACAAACAACAGGGGGAGGAAGCGATTCAGGCGTTGCTGCAAAAGGGAGCGGATGCGCATTTTATCGAAGTTGACGTGTCCGACAGCGGCAGTGTCACCAAAATGGCGGCAGAAGCGCTGGCGCGAAACGGTGCGGTCGATGTCTTGATCAATAACGCGGGAATTACGCAGGATCGTACGCTGGCCAAAATGACCGAAGAGGAGTGGCACCGGGTCATTCAAGTGAATTTGAACGGCGTTTTCTATTGCACCAAGGCGCTAATCCATTCGATGATCGAACGCGGAAGCGGGAAAATTATCAGTACGGCATCGATTGTAGGCGTACATGGCAACATCGGGCAAACCAATTACGCCGCGACCAAAGCGGGGATTATAGGAATGACGAAAACGTGGGCGAAGGAGCTTGGTCCGAAAGGCATTCAGGCCAATGCGGTTGCGCCGGGCTTTATTGAGACGGGGATGGTGGCCAACATGCCGGAGAAAGTGGTTCAGCAGATGCTGGAGAAAATTCCGCTCCGCCGCCTTGGGCGGCCGATGGATGTCGCGAATGCGTATTTATTTCTTGCTTCCTCCGAATCGGATTACGTCAATGGCACGGTACTGGAAGTAAACGGAGGCTTGGTCATCTAAGCAGCCAAAACAAGCGCTCGCCGTCTTCTGCAACTGAAATGCAACCGCTTCCAATTATGATGAAACCATGCGTTTAGGGACGCATAAAAACACGGTGCGGCTGTGACTTTTGGATATGCGTGAACAGTCGCCATGAAGGGAGATTGGATACATGTACAAAAGATGGTTGCCATCGGTAACAACGGCGCTGTTGCTCGTCTGCGCGCTGCTCGTACCGATTGCCGGAGTGAGCGGAGCAGAGACAGCAGGGGGGACGGGAGCTGCGGAAGTTGCAGGAGGAACTGCAGGGGCAGCAGCATCCAATTTGGTGCTGGAGCAGACGTTTACAACGGTTAGCAATGGATGGAGCAAGGTGGAGCGTTGGAAGGACAACAATCCGATGTTCGCTGCCGAGGACTACCCCCAGGATGGGCGAGGCGATCAGGACGGACAACGCCTTACGTTTTTCGGAGGGGTGAAAAAACCGCATTCCAGCCGCTTCTTGCTTTACTACGCTCCGAAGTACGACACCAATCCGGTAAAAACGCCGGTTCTGCTCGTGCACGGCGCTAACGATAACGCGGATCGCGCTTGGGCGAATCCGAACGAGCTTGGCTCCTACGGCTGCGGCGCAATATCGTGCCCTGGCACCGGCATGATGCAGGACTTGGTCGGCAAAGGCTACAAAGTGTTTGCGATTAATTTTCCGCATAAGCAAGGGGACAATTATTACAGCGCCGAACAAATTCACGATGCGATTACGATTATCCAAAACGTAACAGGCGAAAGCAAAGTCGATGTTATCGGATGGAGCAAAGGCGCTTTCGCTTCGCGGATGTATGCTTCCTCTGTCAAAAAAGCGGGGGGCACGAGCTACAGCCAAGATATTCGCAAGCTGGTCCTGGTCGGCAATCCGAACAAGGGATTCGATTACATCTTCCGCCATGGCTGGTCGCATAATCTTAGCATTTTCCCTGAATGCGGCGGTGTTGTCAATGCGCCTTCTCCGCACACGCAAATGGTATGCTGGGGGATATCGAGGAACCATCCCGAGTTGTCGATTTACAATACAGCGTCAGGCAATTTTTTCCCGGGGCAAAAGCAAATGCTTGGCAAATGGGTAGACGAATATCCGCTTCCTGTGCTTGAGCAGGATTGGTACACGACTTACTACGGCGGTCAGGGCTTCTTTACGAATAGCAATGGGATCGACGCTGCGATTCAGCAGGGATCGTTGGTTGAACCTATTTTGAATGCGGGCATTCCGGCCAGTATTCAGACCTATTTGCTGTCGGGAGATAAAAATGACATTCCGGCGATTCATAGCGAACACACGGGCCCGAGCGATGGCGTCGTCTTCATTGCAAGCGCGGCAGCGGTGCAAGGAATCGGCAATGTCGCCGGCAACGTCACGGTGCAGCATAATCATTTGCAGCTTGGCTGGGCGGCTGGTTCGGTGAAACAGATTGATCAGTGGCTCAAACAAAACTAACGATCCATGGGAGGTATCTGCATGACCCTAACGACTTTACAGCCTGAATCGATCCAAACCGACCGCTTACATGTTTCCTATTTATCTGCGGGCAGCGCTGAAAATCCGCCGCTTCTTCTTATTCATGGCAACGTTTCTGCGAATTTATTCTGGGACGACACCCTTCGCGCATTGTCTGAGGAGTACTGGGTGCTTGCTCCGGATTTGCGCGGATACGGTCAAACGGAAGCGCTCCCTATCGATGCAACGCGGGGGCTGCGCGATTGGTCCGACGATTTGAAGTCGTTTTTGGATGCTCTCGGCATGAGTCGACCCGTACATGTGCTGGGCTGGTCACTGGGAGCAGGAATTGCCATGCAGCTTGCCATCGATCATCCTACGGCTGTTCGTTCGCTCGTTTTGATGTCCCCGCTTTCGCCATACGGCTTTGGCGGCACCAAGGATGAGTGGGGAACGCCTTGTTACGACAATTACGCCGGTTCGGGAGGGGGAACGGCAAACCCGCAGTTTGTCGCCTGCCTCAGCGGCAATGACCGCAGCGAGGAAGAGCCGAACAGCCCGCGCAATATCCTGAATCAGTTTTATTTTAAATCGCCGTTTCGCGTTGGCGGCGAGCGGGAGGAACGTTACTTGGACGCGATGCTGTCCACCCGCATTGGCGACGCTCATTACCCAGGAGCCTATGAGACTTGCGAGCATTGGCCCGGCATAGCTCCGGGAGCGGAGGGGATCAACAATGCGATGTCGCCCAAGTATGTCAATCTTTCGCCGATTATACATATCGAACCTAAACGGCCGATTCTATGGATACGGGGCGCAGACGACGCAATCGTGTCAGACAGTTCATGGTTCGATTTTGGGTATTTAGGCAAGCTTGGCTACGTTGAAGGCTGGCCCGGCGAAGAGGTGTATCCGCCGCAGCCCATGGTTTCCCAGATGCGCTGCGTTCTTAAACAGTATGAGGAAGCAGGCGGCAGTTTCGAGGAAGTTGTCGTTGGGGACGCAGGGCATGCCCCGCACATTGAGCAGCCTGAATTTGTATTCGCGAAGCTGAGGTCATTCCTGTCTTTAATCGAATAGAGGGACGAAGCCGCTGCCGGCGGGGCACGCAATAATCAATGGATGGATTATGACGAACCCCGCTTGCAAACATACCGGCATGGCTGTGACGCTTTATTTTATGGGGAGCGGTAAAGCATAATGGCCAAACGCTTTATCCAACAGTGCGGCTGCCTCCTGCCGAAGCAAAGGCTGGCTGGAACGGAAATCGACGCTGCCGTCCGCCTGTACGGTTGTATCCGGATCGATAACGCCCTGCGAAACCAGTGCAGTAACGGCCTCAACCGCCGACGCATCCGTTTGACCGCTCAATTGAACTTTGGACGCAGGCTTGAGTTCTTTCAGGTTTTGAATCATGACCGCTGCCGTCTGCCTTGTAATGATCGCATTCGGATCAAAGGAAGGGAGACCGGTTAGCATTTGCCTCTTCGTGCTATCGATAGTCCAGGGGACCCCATACCATCCATGGGCACGAAGCAGCACGTCGGCAAACTCGCTTTGCGTCATGGATGCCTGCGGCTCAAAGCGGTTGCCTGATTTCGCACCCATGATATCCAGGGCGTGCAAAACGTCAATAAAGCTTTTATATTTGCTTCCCTCCGCTACATCCGAAAACGGCTGCTTCCCATGGATTTTTTGCGAATCCGAGACAAAGTGATTCCCCTCCATAGTATTGTAATAAAAATATTCAATCGATCCGCGATGGTCTTTTTTAAACGCCAGCTTGTTACCTGATTCGTCTTCAAACAGCAGTGGAGTAATCATCTTGAATGTGTGCTTGCCCGTTCCTGTCTCCATCAGCAATTTCCCGTCGGCGTACGAAAATTTCGATTTCAAGAAGAAAAAGCGCGTATTCTGATACAGTCCTACGTACTTTTCCGCATCCTTTTCATCCAAATGGACATAAACAGGTTTCTCGAGTGTTTTTGTTTCGGGAAAATAATGGTCCATAAACGCCTCATACACGTCCATACTCATCATCACTGTTTCGTTGTTGTACGACATAGAAAATGCCGTATTCTTCTCGGGTATTACTACGATCAAGGATTGATGGCCCGTTACATTCCCGCCTTTTATAACGACACGCTGGCCATTCGCCAGTTCGTTGCGGTAGCCTTCGAATCCCCCTACGGTGGTCTGCGGAATGCTTTTATCGGCGACCACCTGGTACGTGAGCATCTGCTCGGCCGTCTTTTCGCTTACCAACTGTTGGTCTCCGTATTTTCCTTTTTGCAGCAGCATAGTCAAGTACTTGGCCATATCATCGCCAGTCGATATGATGCTCCCCTGCGGCCCGTCGGTTGGGGCATTCCAGTCCATTGGAACGAGTTCACCAGCCAGACCATAGTGAGCGGCCATGCGATTGTTAAGCTCCGGGGTTAGGCGTACGCTAGTCGAATTCATGCCGAGCGGCTTGAACACATTTTTGTCCATATACTGATGAAACGGCATGCCGCTTACATTCTCTATCGCATATCCTGCCAGCAAGAAACCAAAGTTGTCGTACGTATAAGCTTCACCGGGGGGCCGGACCACCGTCGGCATATGATCCAGGATGAACTGCTTCATCGGCATGTCTTTATTTGCAAACTCGGGTGAATAATAAGAAGCAATATCCGGAAAATCAAACCCGGGCGTGTACGTGAGCAGATCAAACATGGTCAGTTTTTTTCCGGTCTTGTTTGGAATCTTCATTCCTCCCAAATACGTTTGGATGTCCTCATGAAGGTTAATTTTCCCTTGATCGGCAAGCTGATTTGCGGCCAGCCCGGTGAATGTCTTCGTGACGGAACCGATTTGGAAGACGGTATTTTTATCGACAGGAGTTTTCTTTTCCTTATCGGCATAGCCGTATCCCTTATTTACCAATACTTTTCCATCCTTGACCACAACGAAATTCGAACCATTAACATTGTGTTTTTTCATTACTTCTGCAAATAAAGAATCGGCAAACGTCTCTATTTCCTTGGCATCCTGCGGGCCATTCAGGTTCGTTTTTTCCACCGCCTGTGCCGATTCCGGCTTTCCATCGGATGGTGTGCATGCCGTCATCAGGGTTGCACATAAGAATAGTGCCGCCATATTCAACTTGGGTTTCATCTTGCTCATCGTTAGTTCTCCCTCTCATTGTTTTTCTAAAATCATTGTTTTCCTAAAACTTTGGTTCGGTACTGCCCTTCCTCCTTCTCTTGGGTTTAGTATGGCAAACAACGTGTCATAGGAGAGAGTTATTTTCTGTCACCGTTTTTTATCCCGCGACCCGCAAGCGAACTCTCCGCATAGATGACAAAATGTCATATGACGCTCATGCTGGGCAAATGCACCGGATAAAATAAAAAAAGCACGGGCCTGTTCCTTCTTTCAAAGGTACAGACCCGTGCTGTCTTCCCAAACCATCTATCCTTGATTCCCGAAAACTTTTTGTACGGCCTCTTCTCGATTGCGAACGCCCAGCTTGGTATAAATCGTGGAAGCATAATTTCGGACGGTTCCTTCGGACAAATACAATTTGGCCGCAATCGTTTTATAGCGAAGCCCTTTGGATAAACATTGCAAAATATCCATCTCCCGCGGGGTCAACCCCGAAGGAGGAGGAAGCGGTTTGTCCGGCTCTGCCGGTTGCTCCCGAAGGGCTCCTCCCCCATAGTTTTGAATCAACTGGTTGGTGACATCTTGGGCGATCATCATCACCCCGCGATGTACGAGACGTATCGTTTCGGAAAGCTCCTGAGGCTCCGAAGACTTTAATAAATACCCGTCCGCCCCGCTCCGCAAAGCTTCAACCGCTTTTTCGGTCTCTTGAAACGTGGTCATGATCAGCACGCGGACACCCGGATGCTTTTGCTTCACCAGTTTGGCCGCTTCCACACCGTCCATGCGGGGCATATGTAAATCCATGAGAACGACATGAGGGCGAAGCGGCTCGCATTGTTCCAGCGCCTGCTCCCCGTCCTCCGCAAGTCCCACAACTTCGAAATCTTTTTCTCTCTCCAAAATCGCTTGAAGGCTTTCCCGGATGGATGGCTGACCGTCAACCAACAGCAGCCGGATCGCTTCCTCCTGCTGCTCCGCCTGTCTGGGCAATGTGCAGGTCACGACCGTTCCTTCGCCCGGCTTCGAGTGGATGGACACCTGTCCCTGCAAATCGGAAGCCCGCTCCTTCATCGCCGTTAAACCAAAACCCGCTCGAAGTTCATCGGTGCCAAGCCCGTTGTCCTGCACTTCCAGCCGAAGCTGCTTTTCCTCAAAATGCAGGCTGACCGCAATTTCATCCGCCTGCCCATGACGTACGGCATGGGTCAGCGATTCCTGCAGACACCGGTGCAGGGTCATCTTGACCTGTTGGGATACCTGAACCTCCTCGCCCAAGGTCCTTAGTCGAACAGTCACTTTAGTCAACGCCTGAAATTCGGCCGTCAATGCCTGCAACGATTCTACAAGGGTACGCGAATCTTGCGCAGCCCCAACCTGATGCACATATTGTCGGACCTCATCCAGACTGCCGCGGGTTAGTTGTAACAAGGAATCAAGCTTCCGCTCCCCTTCCGGGGTGTTCACTTCCGAGCGTAACGTTTCAAGCCCCATCATAATAGAGGTAAAGGAATGTCCCATCGTATCATGAAGGTCTTTCGAGAGCCGGTTTCGCTCTTCCGCCAATGTCAGGCGCTCCACTTGCGATGAATATTGTTCCAGCACGGCATATTGATCACGAATCATTTCACTTTGCCGATGGTTCACCACCAGCAATTGAAAGGCAAACCCTACAGCGTAAATGAGGCCGAATTGGAGGATCATCGTCATCAGGTTGCTTGGTTCAGACAGTTCCGCCAATAAGGCCGGGATGACAAAGATGGTCATCGGGCCTGCCCAACGGTATGACTTTTGGGCGCTATTGCTGGCAATCATAAAAGTCGGACCTAAAAAAGCCACGTAGGCTTCGGGGAACAGGGAGACCGCGTATAAGCATAATCCCCCGGATATGACCATTTCCGAGATCAGGTAATACGCATAGTGCTTTTGCAAACAAACCCAAGGAACGGAAAAAGCAGCAATCCCCCACAGAGCCCCTAACCAGAAAGGGATGGTCAATTGTTCGGAAAAATGTTCCAAAGTAAAGAGAAGAGAAACGAAAAGGATGGTCCGAATGACGAATATCATCCAGTCATACCAAAACCAACGTTTTATAAAGTCCAGCAATGAATCACCCTCAGTGCGCTTTATTATCTATTTTTTTATCCTACTAACAGAGGAGCTTTTATGCAAGGGAAAAGGGGGAGTCGTGTTTTTCGAGAAATGAGCGGGCTCAAAGAAATAATTTTAAGCTTTTTCTCTACGAAAATAAAGGGGGATAAATGGGAATGTCGAATCTACTGAAAAAGTGGTTTTCATCAGTTACCGCCAACTATATTTTTGGAGGGAATATCCTATTAATAGAAAATTTAATTTGGATAATGTCGGAAAAACGGAAGACATTTACGCTTCAAACGGAGAAGCTACTTCAGGATTTGGTTTGTGCGTTTTATCTAACGAACGCGTAGAATACCATTTTCGAGAGGAGGACATGAATTTAGACGAAGCGGAGTCATATATCGAAAATTATTTAAATAATCTGCCTGATGAAACTATCTATGAATTATGCAAAAAAATGTGCGCATGGAAAGATGATGTACTAACAGAGTGTCCAGCTATGAAATGTCCGGATGGTTTGTCGGATGCTCAGGGCAAGGATATCTTACGTTTTATTTCAGTAAGCGATATTTATATCTACAGAAATCCTTATGATAAAAATGATACCCTATTTGGAGCAAGTGTTTTGGCCGGTATGCAATGGGAATTTGAAGATGGTATTGAAATTATTATCAAAGGCAAGGAAGTTCTTGAAGTACGCGAGTTTCTAGGTTATGGGGAATACGCGATTTGGGAAGAAAAATGACTACAGATAATGGCGGAATCTTTTTCATAGGAATTGCTGCAGGATTCGCCGAATGATCAAATCAACAGATGGATGATTACGGACCCTGCCTGCCAAAATACTGGCTGGCCGTAACTCTTTGTTTAATTGGGAGCGGGGACTAGCACATTCGGGGCTACTGGCAAGTTATGCTTGGAATTCGTTGTTGCTTTATATTTCTTGATTGTTTGGGATTTCAAGCCGAGCTCCTTCATGATTCGAGCAACTGTTATTTAGGCTACCTGAGCGCCTTGGTTCTTCAGGATTTCCTAGATTTTCTTGCTTCCATAAAGACGCCTATGGTCAAGAAAGATGCGCCGAATCTGCTTATTGATTAAATGAGGTGAGAAGTCAATAAATTTTTGAATGTTTTGGAACGATTATCGATATTTGAGGTGTAATTATGAAAGCAAGTGAAGCATTTGAGAGCGTACGTGGTTTAATATCTGAAAAGTATAAAGTTTGCGGTTGGAAATATTCTAAATCAGGTCATTCGATGACCAAAAAAGATAAGAATTTCATGTATAAAGTATTTTTTTATACAAGTTGGAATAATATATCTAATAAAAATGTAGCATTTTATGGTGAATGTGCAATTATTCCATTAAAATCGAAAGATAAAATATTTCATATCAATACCCGTAAATGCAATGTACCAAGTGGTCAATTATACTGGAACGTAGCAAGTGAAAAAGATTGGGATCGGACAGTCAAAGAATTCACTAATTGGTTAGATAGTTTATTCATACCAATTGTAGAAAGATGCATGAATGATCTGGATAACTTTGTAAAAGAGGTTGTTTTAAGAGGATTTTATCCTCAAAGAGGTTATGTGGTTGATATTAGTTTTATCTTAACACACGGATCGCGGGAATTAGCAGAAGAAGCCACCAAAAGATATTATGCAAGTTTAGAAGAACCTGTAAAAAAAGAATTTAAAGAAAATTATGAGAGTATGATAGGTGGTAATGAGGCCGTAAGTGCCTACGGTAATAATATGATGAGGAATTATTCCCAATTTAGAACTATCATAGAAAATAAAATTATCGTAACAGTATAGCTTAAAACACAAATAGCTTGTTCGATGGCGGTAATTGGTAATCCAATTATCGCTTTTTTGTTCTCCTAATAGCTTTACAACCAAGGTGATCTTGTCAGTGAATATCTTAGCTACTACTGATGATAAGATCTAGAACGTAAGCCACAATGCGACAAACGCTCGTATTTTGGGCTTTTTCCACAATCCCCCATTCTAAAGATTTTACAAAGATGCTCACTTCCTGCAACCATTCATCCGAAGAAACGTTAAAGACCACAAGCGGACTCCAAATCTAACGGATCCTGATTGCGAGGAGGATGGGGAGGGCAACAGCGATGCTTCATGTACTTATTGTGGAGCCTTATACGGGTAAACGCGCGAGAATCAAAAAAATGGTGCAGGAGATGGGGCATATCGTCGTCGGGGAGGCGCGTGACCGGGGAGAAGCTTTAGGATTGATGGAGCAGGGATGGCCGACGCTTCTTCTGACCGATCTTATGCTCCCCCGGCTTGAGGGACTGGCTCTGGTGAGACAAGTGTACGAGCAGCGCATTCCCGTAGTAACAATCGTACTGAGCGACAATACGCGGTTTGATTACGTACGACAGTCCATGCAGGCAGGCGCCATCGATTATTTGCTTAAGCCGGTGAAGGCTGAAGAGCTGAGGCGTGCGCTGCAGCGGGCGGAAGAGCGGGTGGGGTATTTCCATGCTGCACATCGCGAGTTCGTTCAGGCGCAGCAATTTTTCGAGAGGCTGGACCTACTCCAGCCGGGCGATGTCATTCAGAAGCATGCCGAGATGATCCGGAGCATGCAGAGCTTCGAAGAGGGCCAGCAGGGGGAGCGGCTGGGCCTGTTTCGTATGCTTTATGCCAAATGGCACTACGTTCTCAAGAAACACGGGCTCAATTTCGACGAGCCTTTTTCATGGGAGCGCGAAGAAGAGGCAATCGCCTACTTCCAGAGGCTGTGCGAATTTTGGATCGCCCAGTCCGCCTCGTCGGCGGATAACAGCGTGAAGCTGAACGTGAAGCGGGCCTGCGACTATATCCGGGAGAATTACCGGAGCGATCATACGCTGGCTGAGGTCAGCGGGCGTTTCGGGATGAGCGTCTCTTATTTTAGCGTGCAGATCAAGAAATATACGGGCTATTCGTTCGTCAACTATTTGAATCGCGTCCGGATCGAGAAGGCGAAGGAACTGCTGTTGCAGCCGAACCTGAAAATTTACGAAGTGGCCGGAGAAGTGGGATATGATACGCTGCAGTATTTCAATAAAGTATTCAAGCAAGCCGTACATATGACGCCGGGAGAATACCGGAGAAGACTTGGGATCTGAGATGGCGTTTAAAAGTCCAGTGAATAAGTGAGCGCTACTCTTACGGATCGTTCTTCCGATCGCTGCTCCACCCCACAAAGTGATGTCCATCCAAGGAAGTCATTTCAAGTACTTTGTGGGGACCCCGGCCCTCCAGATTCTTGGATTCTATAAGCCATGAAGTGGTTAGAATCCGGAGACAAAGGCGAACGCTGACGCTTCTCCAGAATGATTCCGCACGTTCCGCTATTTATTCACAGGACTTTTAAAGATTTCGTTAAGAAGAAAATCGGCTCAGAAACAATAAGATCGATTCATTACTTTTCCTGCCTTGCATATTATACTAGGACAGGTCGTTCAGGCGACTGGAATCCAGCGAGGAGGAAAAGAAACGAGATGAAACGAAAGACACGCAGTATGGCTTTATTGCTCAACATTTTTATCGTATTATCTTTGGTTTCTCCTTTGGGACAAGCTTTGGCGGCGGACAGTCCCCAGACGGCATTCGGACAAGTTCTGGATTCGCGTCAAATGGAACTTGGCCCGGGTGCGAAGTACACCTGGCAGGATATGAAGCTGCCGCAGGGCTTGGAGAAAATTCATTCTGTCGAATTTGATCCGAAAAATACAGCGCTCGACCTGCAGCCGGGCAAAACGTATGGAAAAGTGTACGGGATGCAGGGCGTAACCAAAATGGCCGACGATGCCGACGCCCCCGGGAACCGGGTCATTGCGGCTATCAACGGCGACTTTTATGACATGGCGACCGGCGTTCCGCTCGGTTTGTTTATGGGGGACGGCGAGATTCTGACCAGCCCGCCGGAGAAATGGAGCTGGCTTGCCTTCGGTCTCAAGAACGACGGCACAACGATTTACGGCTTGAGCCCGGATCTGACCCGGACGCTCACGATCGGGGGCAAGACGATCCCGATCTCCCACATCAACCGGATGCGGGAAAACAGCGAGGCGCTCATGCTGTACACCGCTTCCTTCCATACCTCCACGATGACGAACGATCTCGGCGACGAGATTGTGCTCGATGTGTTGGAAGGCGAAGTGAAGAGCGGCAAGAGCTTGAGGCTCAAAGTGGCCGAGATTCATAAGGATAAAGGAAATACGCCGTTGAAAGCCGGACAAGTCGTTTTGTCCGCATCGGGCAGCCATCGGGCCGAGCTGGCCGGACTGCAAATCGGCGACGAGGTCACCGCCAGCTTCGAGCTGGAAGACGATTGGAAAGACGTCAAGATGGCGATGGGCGGCGTCTTTATGCTGGTGAAGGACGGCGTGGCGCAAACCCACGATGACAAAGCCTTGTACCCTCGGGTCGGAATCGGTACCAAAGCCGACGGTTCGATCATCATGGTCGAAATCGACGGCAGAGCGCCCGGTTTTAGCGAAGGCGTGTCTTATGACGATCTCGCGAAGATCATGAAGGATATGGGCGCCGTGAACGCGCTTTGTCTGGACGGCGGCGGATCTGCGACGTTCGTAGCCAAGCTTCCGGGCGAAACGAAACGGCAAATTCTGAACCGGCCTTCCGACGGCTCGGAGCGCAAGACGGCCAACGGACTTCTGCTCGTGAATAAAGCGCCGGAAGGCGCGGCCGCCAAGCTGGTCGTGCAGCCGAACTTGGAGCGGGTACTGGTCGGCTCTTCCGTTACGTTCAAAGCGGCTGCCGTCGATGCGAACGGTCATCCGGCTTCATTCGGCGGAACGCCGGAGTGGAGCCTGAACGCTCCTCTCGGAACGATCGATACCACAGGGAAATTTACTGCGGGCAGCCAACCAGGGATGGTTGACATCACAGCGACCGCAGGCGGATTGACGGGCAAAGGGCAAGTGGAAGTTGTGAACGAGCTGACGGAGCTGAAGTTCTCCGACGCGGTGAAAACCTTCACATCCGGCGAAAAAGTCACGCTGAGCATCAGCGCTCTCCGCAACGGTCAACTCATTCGCGCGCAAAACAACAAGCTCGAATGGCGGGTAGAGGGACCGATCGGCAGCATTGATGCGGACGGCACGTTTACCGCGACAAATGCAACGGAGCAGAGCGGCAAAATTTTCGTGAAATACAACCATGTTGAAGCGTCGATGGACGTCAAGGTCGGACTTCCGCCGGTCGTGCTGGAGGATTTCGAGAATGGCACAGGCAAATATTTGACCGAATCCGGCGCACGTTACAAGACGATGAAGCTTAGCGAAGAAACGAATGAGGACTTCGTCCGTTTAGGGAATAAAGCGGCGAAGCTGGAGTACGATTTTACCGAAACGATCGGGACTTCCGGGGCTTATGTAACAGCGAAAGATCTGGAAAGCAATATTCAAATTCCGGGCTATCCGGAGAAAATCGGTCTGTGGGTGTATGGCGACGGCAAAAAGCATTGGCTGCGCGGACAAATCCGCGACGGTAACGGATCGGCCGTCGGCATTGATTACGTAGACCAGACGGTCGGCGTCGATTTTACGGGCTGGCGATACTTGGAGGCTGTCGTGCCGAAGGGGCGTCCGCTTCCGCTGCGCATGGATCAGCCTGTGCGTTACATGGAAACGAAAAACGACAACAAGACGGCAGGCGTCCTTTACATCGACCAGATCCGGGCGGTTTACGGGCCGACCAATGACGACATGGACCCGCCTGTGTTGAAAAACTTCAAGCCTGCGGAAGGCAGCACAGTCACGACGAATACGCCAAAAATCGAGGCGATTGGCGAAGATTACGGCTACGATCCGGTGAAGCATCCGGCAACGACGCTGATCGACCCGGACAAAATCCGCTTCTACGTCGACGGTGTCCTGGTGCAGCATACGTTGTATCCTCCAAAAGGACAAATTCACTATACGCCGAACGTGCCGTTGGCCGATGGGCTTCACTTGGCGAAGATTAAGATTAGAGACTTGTCCGGCAACGTGACGGAGAAGGAATGGACATTTACGGTAGATACGGGCTCATCGAAGATCGTCTATGACGCTCCGTCAACCGTTTATGCAGGAAATACGTACACCGTCGATATTAAAGCGCTGAAAGCGACGGATATTAAGGGCGGAACGATGGAATTCAGCTTCGATCCGGCGAAGGTTGATAGATTGCACGTGTTGAAAGGCGGCAAGCTGACGGAAAGCCAACTCGTCTCTACGGTAGACGAGGCCACAGGCGCCGTAAAATTGAATTTTAACGACATTTATACGGCAGGGTTGACCGATCAAGATCTGCTCGGCCAAATTCAATACCGGATAAAGCCTGATGCGAAGGATACGGTCAAAATTGCTTTTAAAACGGGAGCCATTACGTTTAAAGATAAAGGCGATACAAGCTTCGGCTTCTTCGGCTTGCCGGTGGAAGCGGCCATCAAGCATCATTTGCAGCTAAGCTGGGATGAGCACGGCGTCGTTCAAGGGATGCCTACCACGTTCAAGGTAGTCGGCGAGAACGGAACTCCGGTCGAAGGAGCGAAAGTAACCGTTGTTGGCGGTGCCGAGGCGGGTGTGACCGACGCTCACGGTACGCTAATTACTGGGGCTCTTACTTCCGAAGTGAAGGAGTACCCGCTTCAAGCGGTCAAGGGCGACTCCTATAGCCCAATTCTGAAATTTAAAGTATCAAAGCTGGCGGGCAGCCCGATTCCGAGCAACGTCAGCGTGACGATGGGAGCGGACACGACGACCTCCAAAGCCTTCACCTGGCATACGGACCCGGCTACGGGCGATACGGTAATCGAGGTCGTCAAGAAATCGGAGTTTACGGATTTCAGCGGATCAAACGTGAAACGGTTTACCGGCACCAGCTACTTGTTCAACACCACGGACACGGGAACTGTTCGAGTTCATAAGGCGATTGCAAACGGGTTGGAGCCGGGAACGCACTATGTGTTCCGTGTAGGCGACGGCCACGGCAACTACAGCTCGAACGGGTCGCTTCAGACTGCGGCAGCCACGGGCGAGCGTACGAAGTTCATTTTCCTGGCAGATTCGCAGGCATCGAACGAAGCAGGCTTCAAGCTGTGGGGAGATATTTTGAAAAAAGCGATGACGGATCATCCGGATACGGAGTTCGTCGTACAGGGCGGCGACTTGGTCGAGGACGGCTTTAAGGAAAACGAGTGGAATATGTGGTTCAATGCCGCTCAAGGCATCCTGATGCAAACGACCGTCGTGCCTGTCGTCGGCAACCATGAAGTGACCGGTACGCGGAAAACGGAAGATTACCTGGCTCACTTCAACCACCCGCAGAACGGGATCGACAGCCTCAAAGGAAGCAATTTCTCCTTTGATTACAAGAATGCCCATTTTGTGGTGCTGAACAGTGAATATGATTTTGAGCAGCAAAAAGAATGGATGCGCAAAGACTTGGCCGCTACGGACAAGAAGTGGAAGATCGTTGCTTTCCACCGCGGACCGTTCGGCAGTATGTACGATGAGAAGAATGCCCGTAACATTTGGACGCCGATTTTCGACGAGTTCCAAGTCGATCTGGTCATGAACGGTCATGATCATGTGTATGTACGGACATATCCGATGAAAGACAAGAAGCCGGTTGCCGATGGCGAAGGCACGACGTATATCGTCGGCGGGTCGTCAGGTCCGAAGTTTTACCAAGTATGGGCAAGAGATTGGCAGAAGGTGACGGACGGCGAGCAGGTGCAGATGTACGTCGCTGCCGAGATCGACGGGGACGAGATGAAATTCGTCGTCAAAACGATCAACGACCGTGTAGTGGATCAATTTAAGTTGGTCAAAATTCCGGCGCAGTCGGTTGTGATCGATAAAGCGCAGGTCAATCTGGCCGTAAACGAGAGTGTTCAATTAAATGCTGCCGTGCTGCCGGCCAATGCCAGCAACAAGAGCGTAACGTGGTCCGTTTATCGTTCTTCTACGGACAATGTTGTTAAGGTGACAGCAGACGGCTTGCTGACCGCACAGAATTTAGGCAGTGCTGTCGTTCGGGCGACCAGCGTATGGAGCAACGTGTACGCCGACAGCGTCATTACGGTGGACCGGCTGCCTCAGATTCGCGTGGAAGAAGTGCGGTTGGACCAAACGAGCGGCAAACTGAAAGCTGGACAAGAGCTTCAGTTGAAAGCTACGGTTCTTCCGTCGAATGTAACCCAATCTGTCTACTGGTCCGTATATGGCGATGCTTCGAAAGGGATTGCTACCGTCAACGGTAGTGGTCTGGTCAAGGCAGCTGCACCTGGAACCGCGACGATCCGCGTGATGAGTGCAGTGGATGCGACGAAATATGCGGACTTTCAGCTGACCGTAGAAGAAGCGGACAAGCCGACCAATCCGCCAGTGAGCGAGGTTTGGCTGAATCGCGAGGTTGCGGTGCTGAAAGTGGAAGAAACGCTGCAACTGTCTGCAAGAGTGTTGCCGGAGAACGTGCTTAACAAAAACGTCATCTGGTCGGTAGAAGGTCCGGCGGGAATCGCCAATGTCACCGACAAAGGTCTGGTTACCGCATTGAACCCGGGAACGGTATCCATTCGCGCGACCAGCCAGATGGACCCAACCAAGTACGCACAGCTGGAGCTGATTGTAAAAGAACGGGACGACGACTCAGACTCCGGAAGCTCCGGAGATTCCGGCACGCCGGTAACGTCGGGCAGCTCGGGCAATACCAATACGCAGCCTCCAGCTACGAAGCCGGGCAAGGCTACGGTAACGCAAGGCAGCGTCTCCGTCGAGGCGAAGGTCGAAGCGGGAACCGCGAAGGTCGAGATTCGTGCGGAAGATTTGGAGCTTGCGCAGAAGGAAGCAAAGTTGGATTCCGACGGCGCTAAAGTGGTCCGTGTCGAGGTGAAAGGCGCTCAAAACGCGAACCACGTGGAAGTGTCGCTGCCTAAGAAATCGGTAACGAAAACGAGGCTGGACAACAAGTTTGAGATCGTGACGCCTATCGGCAGCGTGACCGTGCCTTCGGACTTCCTGAAGGACAAGAACGTAGCGGATACCGACTTCGTAAGCTTGGTGATCAGCAAGGAGGCCCCGTCTTCCCTAAGCGAAGAGGCGCGGAAAGAAGTTGGCAGCCGCCCGATCATCAATTTGGAGGTTAGAGAAAAAGGGGCATTCCGCGCATGGAACAACCCGGATACGGTCGTACGGATTGCCATTCCGTATAAACCGACAGCGAAGGAGCTGGAGAATCCGGGCAAGATTGTCATCCGCTATCTCGATGCGGCGGGGCGTATTCTTTCGGTGCCGAGCGGCATCTACGATCCGGCAGCAGGAACGGTGCGGTTTGAAGTGAAGCATTTTAGCAAATATGCCGTAGCGTTTGTTGACAAGACGTTTGCCGATATTGCGGCTTATGCGTGGGCTAAACCATCGATCGAGGCTTTAGCGGCGCGCGACATCATCCAAGGCATGGATGCGGACACGTACGCCCCGGCGCTGAATATTACGCGAGCGGACTTTGTCGCGATGCTCGTTCGAACGCTGGAGTTGAAAGCATCGGTGACCGGAAACTTCACAGACGTGAACAGCGGCGATTATTATTACGAAGCGTTGGGCACGGCCAAAGAACTGAAAATCATTGAAGGAACCGGCGACGGGATCTTTCATCCGAAAGAAAAAATCTCGCGTCAGGATATGTTTACGATCATGGCAAGAGCGCTGAACACGGTCAGAAACATGAACATGACCGCAAGCGCCGAGGCGTTAGCCGGTTTCGCGGATCGTGCGAAGGTCGCAGCCTATGCGGCGGACAGTCTGGCCGGGATGGTCAAGGAAGGTCTGATCCAAGGCGACGGTCAGGCGCTGAATCCGGAAGGTAACGCTACGAGAGCGGAAGTCGCCGTGTTCATGTACCGCATCTTGAACAAGATCTACAAGTAATCGGAAATCGAAAAAGAGCCCGATCCGTACGCCGACAGCGTGCGGATCGGGCTCTTCTCTTTTCAACTGGGCTACGGCTGTTTCGCAGCAGCGTCAATCATTTGCGGCGGCTTCACGCTGCGCAGAATGCTGACTTCGACGCGGCGGTTTTTTGCACGGCCGGCTTCGGTATCGTTCGTATCGATCGGATGGTACTCGCCGTATCCGATAGAGCGGAAGCGCTCCGGACCGATTTTATCGTTTTCGAGCAAAATTTTCATGAAATTTAAAGCCCGCTTGGCGCTTAAATCCCAGTTGGTTTCGAATGCCGCGGTTCGAATCGGCACGTTATCCGTATGGCCGGCGACCTCGATCCGATAATCCGGATATTGGGCGAGCATCTCGGAGATCGTGCCCGCAAGCTGCTTCGCCTCCGGCTTGACCGTGGCTGATCCGGACGAGAACAAGGCGTTGTCGCGAATCGTGAGCATCAGGAGATCTTCGGTCAGCTTCGTTTCCAATTGGGTGGACAATTGGTTTTCGGCGATGTACTTGTCCAATTTTTCTTTCAGCTGCTGGAGGTCAACCTGCTCCTTTGCCATTTGGCTGTTAAGCTGTTCCTGCTGCTTCTGCTGTTGTCCCGAAGTGTTCGGCGTCGCCGGATTAGTCGGCTGATCGTACTTCTTTTGGTCAATGTTCGGTTCCGTCGTCAGCGGAATGAGATTCGAGAAGTTAAACTGTCCTATCCCGCCGGTAAAGGCGGAGTTGAACGACTGCATGATGGTCTGGTATTTCTTCTGGTCCGTCTGGCTGGCGGCGAACAAAATAATGAACAGCGCAAGAAGCAGCGTCAGCAGGTCGGCGTAAGGAATCAGCCACGATTCGTCAACGTGTTCTTCGTGATGCTCTTGTCGTTTTTTACTCATCCGCTTTCACCGCATCGTCGTTATTTTTTTCCCGCTGGGACGTCGGAATGAAGACCATAAGCTTCTGTTGGACGGCAGTTGCGGAAATGCCGGTCTGAATGGAAAGCAATCCTTCTACCATCATTAGACGCAGCTCCACTTCTTTTTTCGACTTTTGCTTCAGCTTATTTGCGATAGGGTGCCATAACACGTACCCCGAAAAGATGCCAAGCAGCGTAGCGACGAAGGCGGCGGAGATCAAATGGCCGAGCGCCTCGATTTCGCTCAAGTTGCTGAGTGCCGCGATCAAACCGACAACCGCCCCGAGAACGCCGAGGGTCGGCGCGTAGGTACCGGCTTGCGTAAAAATTTGCGCGCCCGTCCGATGCCGCTCCTGCATCGTATGTATATCTTCCATTAATACGTCGTGAACGAATTCCTGATCGTTTCCGTCGATGATCATCCGCATCCCGTTGCGCAAGAACGGATCGGGGATTTCCTCCACCTTGCTTTCCATAGCCAGCAAGCCTTCGCGGCGGGTAATCGCTACCCAGTCCGTGAACATGTCGATCAGTTCCATCTTCGAGATCGTCTTTTGCTCGGTAAACACAATTTTCATTAATTTCGGAAACAATTTCATCTCTTCCAGGGAAAACCCGATAAAGAGCGCTGCTGCCGTTCCGACGAAAATGATGAGGATCGCCGCCGGATTGATTAGTGCGGACAGGCTTGCCCCCTTTAATACCATGCCCACCCCTACTGCGATAATTGCGAGAATAATGCCGATGATAGTTGATTTTTCCACGCGAGGAACACCTTCCGCTTCTGTTTATTCAGGCATGATATGCCAATTAGATGAGCAGTTCACTAGTTCGACATAAAATGACACAAATCCTGCTAAATCGACCTGGCGAAATTTAAATTTTTTTATGACCTGGGAAAAAGAAAGAGCCCCCCGTTTTCAACAAGAGAAAACGAGAGGCTCGTCGGGATATTGAAATAACAGATACGGCTTCATCCGGCGTTCGCGGCTTCTTCGACAGCGGGCAGCGGAACCGTTTTGCGGCTGGCGCGGACGTAGCTTAGGGAGACGAGCAGGGAAACGGCAGCGACCGCAGCCATGACCCAGAAGATGTTCCGGTAAGCGGCTTGCAGCGGGGCGGACGCCTGCCAGACGAGCGAAGCGCCGGTGAGCGCCACGCCGAGCGCGCCGCCGAAAAACTGCGTCAGCTGCGCCATGCCCATCCCGCCGCCGATCTCATGCTTTGCGAGAATGCGCGACATTTCGTTCGAGACGCTCGATCCGATGGCGGACACCGATACGCTCATCAGCATGTACGCTGCGGTGATGGCGTACAAGTACTGCGTGGAGAGCAGTGCAAAAACGAAAGTGGCGGCAAGCAGCGTCGCATGTCCGGCCAGGATGACCGGAGAATTACCCACCCGGTCGATCAGTCGGCCGATCCGGGGAGAGAGCAGCGCGGTCAGAATCGCTCCGGGGAAAATCAGGAATCCGGTGACGGCGGAGCTCTGCCCATACAGTCGGATGATCACGAGAGGCATGAGAAACAACGTGGCAAAATGAAGCACGTAAGCCACAAATCCCATCACCGTCAGGTTCATGTATGGCCGATTGCGCAGCAGCGAGGGCTGCAGGAAAGGCTGGTCGACCCGGTGAATTCGAATCCAGAAGGCAGCCAGCGACAGCAGTCCCAGCACCAGAGCCCACCAAGGATGCAGCGTCAGAAAGAGCAGCAGCCCGGTAACGCCGACACCAATGAAGAGAGCGCCCCATCCGTCGAATTGAATGCGGGAATACGGCTGCTTGGGCAGATTGCGGTAAAATACAGGGATCGTCAGCAGCACCAAGGCCGTCACGACGAACAGCGAGTTCCAGCTGAAATACTGCGTCATCGCGCCCCCGACGATTGGACCGAGGCCGAAGCCGAACGACGCCGCGGAAATAATGACGGACATCGATTTGCCTCTGCGCTCCAGCGGGATATACCGGGTAACGAGAACGATCCCGAGTCCGGGCGCGGATGCTGCTCCGATCGCCTGGAGCAGGCGGGCGGCCAGCACGCCGTAGAAATTGTGCGCCAGCAGGCCGACGACGGAGGCGATGCCGAGCAGTACAAGGCCGATCATCAGCAGCGTCCGAATCGGGACGAAGTCGGTCAAACGGCTGTACGTGATGGACGAAATAGCGAACAGGATCGAGTAGCCGGTGACGATCCACGAAGCGGCTGTCGCGGTCAGCCCCAAATCATGGGCAACGGTCGGCAGCGCAACGTTGAACATGGTCGTGTTCATGACGACCAGCAGGACGGTGAGCCCCCATAGGGGGATAATTAACGATTCCCGAAACGATGGATTTGCGGCTTCAGGCTTCATAACAAATGGCAGCCTCCTTATGATAAATGGAAGTGAATACTTTTCCGATAATACTATTCTAGAAATAGTATTTGTGCTAAAATATATATCACACGCCCGGATGTTGTCAACGGGGTCTTTGTTAAATTTTTCTTTTGCCTTAGGTATAGTGTAGTATGGAAGGAAAAGAACGATGTTAAGGTGGGTCGCTTATGCCTTCGAATTCCATGAATACGTTGTGGCACAGTCTTCTGGATATGAACCGCAAGCTGAACCAGACGCTGTGTCTGCTTAGCTCGGCGGAGGAGGTTCCTCCGTCCGCGGTGGCGCTGATCTTCAAGCTGGAGCATAAGGAATCGATGAAAATCAACAAAATTGCCGAGGTTCTGGGCATTACTATCGGCGCAGCCTCCAATCTCATTGATAAGCTGGAAGAAAAGCAATGGGTGGAACGGGTGCGTTCCGAAGAGGACCGGCGCATTATGAATGTCCAACTGACGGATCAGGGGAAGGAGCAATTGCTTCGCTGGAGGCAGCAGTTTTCCGAGCACGCGGATGTTATTTTTGCACAGGTGCCCCAGGAGGGCCTGGACGATTTAAGCGAGCGGATCAATCGTTTAAGCCAGTACTTAAGCGATTACAACCGCCGCTTGGAGAGCGGGCGTTCCCGCAAGGACGGCTAACGGGAGGGGTAACATCGGATGAAGCATGTCGTGGCGATCTGGGGCGTGAATTGTCGCTCGGAAGAGGAGCTTGCCGCTTTCGTCGAACTGGAATATACGGAGGATGGGGATGTTACCCCGTCCGAATTCATGAGCGGCACCGGGTTGTCTTGGATCGATGAGGACTTTATGGAGGTTCATCTGCTGCCGGACGGGGAGAGCCGCGAGGCGTTCGTGCAATATTTGAAGCAGGACTATGCCTCTGATCCGGACCGGTTTGCGCCGCAGGTTCCGGATTCGCTCGGCGAGAGCATAGCGCCGTATTCTTCGGTGATCGTGCTCTATGGCAACGATTCGCGGTACGGTTCCATTAACGAAGTGTTGTTTTCGTTGGCCGAGAGCGGCTCTGAGGTCGGGCAGCAGCCTGTCGCGCTTATCGCGAAAATCGTTTACGAAACGGAAGAGAGGTAGCGGGGGATTAGGAGATGAACGAAACCGTGGTGGAGTCGATCGAAAAAATTAAAAGCCGACTGAAACGGCCGGCCGTCGTGTTCGAAATCGGCGGCTTTCGCCCGCCGGATGACCCGCTTGCACCCTGGTTCGGCAAGGTAACGGTCGCCGCGCGCGACGAAAGGTGGCCGGCGCTTTCGGACGGAACGCCAATGTGGGCTTTGGGCCAAGTGAACTTGTCTGCACTCGATTGCGTTCCCGAGGCGCTTAAGGATGTTGCGTTTCTCACGATCTTTTTCGGGCCCAAGCATCCGCAGCAGGAAGACCCGAACGGAACGAACTGGCTGATCCGCACCTATGCATCGTTGGAAGAGCTGGCGCCGTTAGAGCAGAGGAAGACGAGCTCGCATTTGAAGCCGTTTCCGATGCGGCCGGGCGAGCCGGTGGAAGACTATCCCGTCTGGGATGGGGGAGACATTCCGGAGGACATTTCGGATTTGATCCTGCAGCTGGAAGACGAAGGCAAGATCGAGGATTACCATGATCTGATCGAACTGCATGGCGGCTTTAAAATTGGAGGCCACCCTTGCTTTATCCAGCCCGGCACGTCGGTTGGCGAGTCGTTCGAGTTCGTGCTTCAGATCGATTCGACGGAAAAAGGCAACCTCATGTGGGGACACGACTCTGGCTGCGCCTACTTTTTCCGGGACCCGCGAACGAACGAATGGCGTATGACCTGGGACTGTTATTGAGCAGCCGCGGGATGCAGAAACATACACAAAAATAGCCTGATCCTATGCCATGGAAAGATGGGTAGGACAGGCTATTTATGCATATTGGAATGGTTCCATTTTGTCTTATACTTGCGGAGTAGAAGCAGGTTTTCTTTCAAATACTCGGCTTCTTCGTCCGTCAAAATTTCCTTCTCTTCGCCGAAAAAAACAACATTTTTATATTCGTTGGTTGGCACAGCGGCGTTGTTCGTCCGACCAAGCAAGTCATCCAAACTCACTTCAAAATAGTCGGCTAACGTAACGAGCGTTTGGAAATCAGGTTCTCTGGTGCCTTGTTCATAATTGGCTAACTGAGCCCGGGTGAACTGTAACCGATCTGCTAGATCGTATTGGCTGATTCCCTTTTTGTTTCGCAGTTCCGCTAATCTTTTTCCGAACAAGCAGAGCACCCCCTCGCTTCATTATAGGAAACTGTAAAATTCCAAACCATAAAGGACACAATAAGTTTCCTTATGCTTGACAATCTTGTGGATAAGTATGTATATTTTGAATAATAAGACACAAAATGAGTCTTTATTCGGTATTTATGCATAGAACTGGAGGGCTTCAAATGAAAATAAAGCGTCCCATTTATTTCAATAATGCTTGAAACAAATTCGCACAATAGGCATGAAAAGTCGCAACAGTTGATGGAACTGGCTTTACTTTTCTTTCAACGTGGATTGTACTGGCAAAGCGTTTTACTTGCCGATGAGGCTTTAAAAACCATGCTTCAAGCAGTATACATAAAAATAAACGGAACCTTCCCCTCATCGCAGCTTTCAGTCGGGGGCCTGATCCAAGATGTCCGGTCCTATGTTAAGCTTGACTTAGATTCAGAATTGTTTTTAATCAATGTTCATTTATTCTTTTGTTCTGAATATGATCGGTCTGCTTATTTACCAGCTATGGAATCGGTCTCGAAGGTGCTGGTTAAAGCCGATGCTATTTTGTATCGCATGTCGTTAATGACAGCAGAAGAGTGTGAGGGCGGATATCGCTTTGTTTTTCAACTTCCGTGCCTGCCTTGCCGCATATCGAGGGTTCTCCCTAAAAAGTCTCTCTTCTACGTCAGACCTTAGCCTCGCAACCGCAGATTTAGCCTATTGTATAGTGACTGCATCCCCGTCATCCCCTGGCATCCTCCATTTTCCAGTAGGCCTTAGGGCTAGTAACCGGTTTCAACTTGTGCCATAATTACTAGCAAACGATTGTTCGGGGGGGCCTGGGGGACATGGCGGATTGGATACGCAAGCTTAAGAACAACCTGCTGGGCACCAGCCTGCAAACCAAGCTGCTTTTGGCGGTATTGCCGCTTGCCATTATTCCGCTCGCTGTTTTGGGAACGTTTTCATATCATAAATCGGCGCAGGTCGTACAGCAGCAAGTATGCCAGACCATTCTGGAAAGCTTGTCGCAGGTGAATTACAGCTTGGACTATTTTGTAAAAGATATCGAGCAGCTCACGATGTATATCTACAGCAGCCGCGACATTCAGGACGTGCTGTCCAAGCCGGCGGACCGCCCGCTCGCGGAGAAGCACCGGGACAAGCAGCGGGTAGGCGAGGTGCTGGACACGTTTCTCGGATTCAAAAATTGGGATATTTCCATTTATTTGCTTGGGGAAAACGGGGACCGTTATTTTACCGGCGATCTGCTGCCCGGGGCTTACGACGATTACAACGCCTCCTGGGGACTTTTCCGGAAAATGAGGCTTGCGGGCGGCAATGTTGTCTGGGATACGCATTACAGCATGAAGAAGACGGACGATTTCGGCATCGTGCTCAGCAGCGGTCGGCTCTTGAAGCGCATCGATACGAACGCGCCGCTGGGCTATCTGGTCGTGGACATGATGGAAAATGCGCTCGCGGACAAGTACAAAAAAGCCCATTTGCAGCCGGGCGGGCAGATGCTGCTGCTGGACCGCAACGGTTATATCATCTCCAGCACGCCGTCCAAGCACAAGGTCGGGACGAAGCTGGAGGAGCCTTTTGTGGACCGGGTGCTTGCGGGCGGCAAAGGCTTTTTCGAGCAGGCCGGCGAAGGGACGCCGCCCGTCATGGTCGTGTACGATACGTCGGAGGTAACCGGCTTCAAGCTGGTGAACGTGCTGCCGGTAGCGGCGCTGACGCGGGAGAGCAGCAGCATCCGCAATTTGACCCTGCTGGTCATTGCCGTCGGCGCAGCCGTTTCGTGCGTGCTGGCCTACTTGCTGTCCGTGAACATCACCCATCCGCTGCGCAAGCTGAAGTCGTTGATGCGTACGGTAGAAACGGGCAATCTGGACGTCGCCTTTCCGACGAAGTACAAGGATGAGGTCGGGCAGCTCGGCCGCAGCTTCAATGCGATGGTGCAGCGCATCAAGCAACTGATCGACGAAGTGTACAAAAAGCAGCTCATGCTCCAGGAAGCGGAGATCCGGGCGATTCAGGCGCAGTTCAATCCGCATTTTCTGTACAATGCGCTCGATTCCATCAACTGGATGGCCCGCATTCATAAGCTCGATCATATCAGCCGGACGGTCGTCTCGCTCGGCGAGCTGCTCCGGTTCAGCATCCGCAAAGGGCAAGCGCTCATTCCCGTACGCGAGGACATGCAGCAAATCCGCAATTTTCTTACGATCCAGCAGATGCGCTACGGGGACAAGCTGGAGGTGCATATCGAGCTGGAAGAAGAGGTCGAGCGGCTTTACACACTGAAGCTGATACTGCAGCCGATTGTGGAAAATGCGATCACGCACGGGCTCGAGATGAAGCGGGGACCGGGGCACCTTTGGATTACCGGCAAGGTGCTGGGGGAGCGGGTCCGTTTTGAAGTGCGCGACGACGGCGTCGGCATCCCGCAGGAGAAGCTCGAACGCATCACGTCGGGACAGTTTGTATCGGCCGACGAGCGGAAGACGGGGATCGGCCTGGAAAATGTAAAAAAGCGGCTGCAGCTCTACTTCGGAGACCGCTATGTTCTGAGGCTTAGCAGCCAGCCGCAGCAGGGGACGATAACGACGATCGAGATTCCGATCATTCGGACGCCGGGGGAGGATACGCATGTATAAGGTGCTCATCGTGGAAGACGAATGGCTCGTTCGGGAAGGGCTTAAGCATACGATCGACTGGGAAGACGTCGGCTGCCGCATCATGGGCGAAGCGTCCGACGGCGAAATGGCGCTCCGGCTGATGGAAGAGGAGACGCCGGATATCGTGCTGACGGATATCCGGATGCCGGAGATGGACGGCATTCAGCTCGCCAAGGAAATTGCGTCCCGGTATCCGGGGATGAAGGTTGTATTTTTGACCGGCTTTGACGAATTCGCGTACGCCCAGCAGGCGCTCAAGCTGGGAGCCGCGGATTACGTGCTGAAGCCGACGAATCCGGACGAACTGACGCAGCTGATGGGACGCATGGCGGCCAAGCTGGACGAAGAGCGGCGGCGGCGGACGGAGCGGGAGCGCATGGAGCACAAGCTGGCGTTCGGCCAGCCGCTGATCGTCGAGAAGATGCTGTACGACTTGATGCTGGACCATGCGGGAGCGATGGAGCAGGAGCTGTTTCTGGAATATGCCGCCGAGCAGGGAGAGGTATTGGACGCGTTCCGCATTGCCCTGCTCTATGCGGAGCCGTCTCCGGGAGAATCCGCGCCGCCGGGCGAGCTGTACCGGAGCGTCGCGGCCTGGAGCTCCGGGCTATCGTCGTATCCGCTCGTGCGCATGAACGATGCCAAATATGCGCTGCTGCTGGACCGGGAGACGGAGCGCGCCGAGCTGCACCGGCTGCTGGACTTGGCCCGTTTCAGCGTGTCGCAAGCGACGCAGCGGCAACTGGTGCTTGGGGTCAGCGGGCGCCACAACCGGCTGGATCAGATTCCGGCCGCGTTCCAGCAAGCGACGCACGCCTTGGTGACGTCGTTCTTCTGGGGCGGGGAGCGTATCGCCTGGTTCGAAGATACGGAGCGGCTCGCGGCGGAGGTGCCGGCGCTGCCCGGCTTGACGGAGGAGCTGATCGAGGCGGTCAAGTGGGGAACGGAAGCGTCCATCCGGGCGAAAAGCCAGGCTTGCTTCACATGGATCGTGCAGCAGCACCCGACGAACGAGCTGGAGGCGAGAAAGGCGTTTTTCGGCTGGATCGTATCGCTCTACACCATGCTGCTTCACGAGGACGAGCTGCGGCTCATCGTGCAGGATTCCGCCCTTCTGTTGACCTCTCTGGAACGGACCGTCCGGCTGGAAGACGGGCTGGAGCGGCTGAACGGGATGCTGCTTTCCTGGAGCGTACGCTATCAGGAACAAACGAAGCCGCAGTCAAGGAGCGGGTTCGAGGAGATCGAGGACTACATCGGGCGGCATTATGCCGAAGACATCACGCTCCAGAGCATCGCGGAGCGCTGCAATATGAGCGAGAGCTACTTCAGCCGTTTGTTCAAGAAGCAGGTTGGCACGAGCTTCGTCGATTATTTGACCGCCTTGCGGATGCGCCGGGCGAAGGAGCTTCTCACGAACCCGCGGCTGAAAATATACGAGGTCGGGCTTCAGGTGGGCTATCAGGATTCGCGCTATTTCAGCCAAATTTTCCGCAAATATACCGGGGAGACGCCGACGGAATTCCGCAAGCGGCTCGGGATCCCGAACGTTCCGATTTGAATGTTTCGCTTGGCAGCGTGAGGCCGCCGGACGCCCATGTCCCGGCGGCCTCGTTAATCTGCCGACAACAAAAAGCCGGATAGCTGCGTTCCAAGCTTGCCGCTCTTCGCGGCCAAGGAGATGGATCTTTTAAAATCCGCAATCGGCAGAGCAAAAAGGTTAAGATGGCCTATGTTCTTGGCCACGATTTCAGGCACAATCGCAAATCCCATGCCGGCCATAACGTAGCCAAATATAAAATCTCCGAAGGATACCTCATTCACGATATGGGGCTTGTGCCCAAGCGCTTCCATCTGCGAATAAATATGGTTTCTTGTATCGCATGGAGCTTGATGGACAATGAGCGGCTCCCCGCACAGGTCGGACAGGGTTACGCTTGTTTCCGACCGAAAACGATGGTCAACCGAAAATACCGCATAATAGCATTCCGTAAGCAATTCGCAGTGCCACACCGAATCGTCGGTATACAAGGTATCCACCAACACGGAATCAAGTCTTCCTTCTTTCAACGATTGTAAAAGGTCCCCGGATGTGTTTTGAATCATTAACGTATGAGGGCGTTGCAAAGCTTTAATCCTCGAAGGCAGGTAATAAGTAGCCAGACTGGGAAGGCTTCCTAGTGCCAAGTGATCCGTTTGCCGATATTCTCGCAGCTCTCTGCGAATCGAAGCCAGATCGGAAATGACGGGAACAATTCTCGTATAGAAACGTTCGCCCGCTTCGGTAAGCTCGATTCCGCCGGACGTTCGATAGAACAAGGTCACATCCAGATCATGCTCCAGATTCCGAATGTGCTTGCTTAAGGCCGGTTGTGTAAGATTGAGCTCTTTTGACGCCTTGGAAAAGCTTTTCAACTTAGCCGCTTCGGCAAAACTGTGCAGCCACTCGGTATTCATCGATCTCTCCTCCTCCATAACGATTCGTTATATCCCTATAGCATAACGATTATTCTGTATGCGTTGAAGTTGTGGTACCTTTTATAGTGATCCGATCTTCTTTATCATAACATAACGTTATAGGGTTCCGTCTACGGCAATCCAATCCACATCACAGATCGGCGCTATAAAAGGAGGATAATAATGAACAAGGTTCTGCTTCTTACCATAGGCATGTTTGCTCTTGGATTTGACGCTTACGTGGTCGCAGGCTTGCTGCCCGATATTGGCGCGACGTTTCACAAAAGCGATTCCCAGGCGGGGCAAGCCGTGAGCGCTTTTACTTTATGCTACGCGCTGGCCGCTCCCATCTTTGCGACGCTGTTGGCGGGAAAATCCATTCGGAAGAGCTTGATTTTTGCGCTTGCCGTATTCTCGGTTGGAAATGCAGCTAGCGCTCTCGCTCCTAATTTTTCGCTGCTGCTTATCGCGCGGGCCGTGGCAGGGATCGGCGCCGGTCTGTTTTCCCCTCTGGCTTCGGTTGCGGCGGCCTCTCTGGCATCCGCGCAAAAACGCGGCCGGGCGCTCGGGATGATTCTGGGAGGAATGAGTACTGGGACGGTGGTAGGCGTTCCCATCGGATTATACGCTGCCGGGAAAATCGGATGGCAGGGAACGCTTTGGCTCATTACGGTCATTGGTCTTGGCGCCATGGTGGGGATTCTATTGTTTTTTCCGAACTTTTTGGCTGCGGCTCCGCCGTCTCTGCGCCAGCGCGCGGCGATGCTGACCGATAAAAAGGTATTGGCGATTGTCGGAATCACCTTTCTGGCCAGTATTGCGAGCCTAGGTCTTTACACGTATATCTCTTCCATCCTATACCAGCTTGACGGGATTGCCAATGCCGCTCCCTATCTGTGGGCTTGGGGGATAGGCGGGGTTGCTGGAAGCTTTACCATAGGATTTCTGATCGACCGAACGGGCCATCCGGCGCGGCTCATGGCTGTGCTCCTGTCCATCTTGGCGTTAGCCATGTTCGGCATCCCCTTCGCGCTTAATATCCCGGCACTGGGCTTTCTGCCATTTCTCTTGTGGGGAGCGGCCGCATGGGCTTCGTTAGCCCCGCAGCAGCATGCCTTGCTGCTTGCACAGCGCGAGCACGCTGAAGCGGTTGTCGCCTTAAACAGCTCGGCCAACTATTTAGGGAGCGCCGTAGGCTCATTTGCCGGAGGCGTTGCTCTGTTCGCGGGTTTTCGACCGTCCTTTCTTCCTTTTGCCGCGGGGAGTGTGATCTTGCTGGCCGTTCTCGGCCAATTAAGTATAATCGCGTCCGCACGTGCAGACGCGGCCAAGTCTACCCCTGCGCACCGATAAACCGTCCATATTTATGGACGCAGAGTTTCGAGAAAGTGGTCTCCCCTAATACAGAAGAACATACGGAGGTGGGGTATGCACTGGAGGAGCGATAGCGTTCGCCTTTGTCCGCGGGAAATATCCACTGCGAAGCGGATTCAAATCAAAATTTCCTGCGGACAAGAGCGACCGGAAGTGGATACCCCACCCCCTCGCTAACCTCTATCATCCCATTTCTCGACAAGCTAACCGTCCATACCCATGGACGGTTTTTCTGCCTTCCCACAAAATTAGTGCAAAAAATTAAACAAAGAAGAAATTTCACCGCATTGAGAGCGTTTACTTTAGCGATTATAGTTAATAACAAGAACAAGAAATCCGGCGGGACACATCAAGCGAAGCAGACGAAAGCGCTTTTTTACGAAAGCAAGGTCCCGTTGTCCCGGATTTCAATCCACAATAAATATAAAACGGAGGGGTTCTACAGATGAAAAAAGCGTTTACGGGCATTCTCGCCTCGCTGCTTCTGGTTACGACGCTGGCCGGCTGCGGCACGGAGCAGGCGGCACCGCAAAACACCGCATCCGGAGATGCGGGCACGAAAAACGAAGCGAAAAAAGGAGGCAAGCTGACGCTGTACTCGCCTAACGCCGCCGAAGTGAATAACCCGATCATCAAGGAATTCCAGGACCGCACGGGCATCGAGGTGCAGTTGATCTCCGGAGGCACGGGCGACCTGCTGAAGCGGGTGCAGGCAGAAGCGGTTTCCCCGCAGGGCGACGTATTCTGGGCCGGCGGCGCCGATTCGCTGGAGGCGTACAAGAAATTTTTCGAGCCTTACAAAACGAAAGAAAACGACAATCTGCTGCCGGAGTACATCGACAAAAATGGCGTATGGACGCCGTTCGCCGCGCTGCCGATGGTCATCATGTACAACAAGGAGCTCGTGAAAGCGGGCGAAGAGCCGAAGAGCTGGAACGATCTGCTCGATCCGAAGTGGAAGGGCAAAATCGCTTACGCCGACCCGGCCAAATCCGGTTCGTCGTATACGCAGCTTGTGACGATGCTGACCGCTTTCGGCAAGGACGACAAGGGCTGGGACTTCGTCAAGAAGTTCGTGAAAAACCTGGACGGCAAAGTGCTGTCGGGCTCGGGCCTCGTGTATAAAGGCGTTGCGGACAAAGAGTTCGCCATCGGCATCACCCTGGAGGAAGCAGCGCTTCGCTACGTGGAAGGCGGAGCCAAGGTAGGCATCGTGTACCCGTCCGAAGGCACGTCCGCCGTACCGGACGGCGCGGCGATCATCAAGGGCGCGCCGAACATGGAACAAGCCAAGCAGTTCATCGATTTCCTCGTCGGCAAAGACGTGCAATCTCTGATTCAAAAAGAATTCAAGCGCCGCTCCGTCCGCAAAGACGCCGAACCGATCCAGGGCATCGTCCAAACGAAGGATATCAAGCTGGTCAACTATGACTTCGACTTCGCCGCGAGCAAGAAGGACGACAATATCAAACACTTCTCCAAAATTATAACCGGCGCGGAATAACGCAGTCCGCCCAGGTTCCACGGGTGCCTTTGACGATCGTCCGACGAGGCGCCCTTTTTTTCCAAAGAAACGGAGGCTCGATCCATGCAAAAGATCGTATTTGACCATGTCACCAAATATTTCGGCACGCACAAAGCGGTCAACGACGCTCATTTTACGATAAACGAAGGTGAGTTTTTCACCCTGCTCGGCCCGAGCGGCTGCGGCAAAACGACGCTGCTGCGCACGATCGCCGGCTTTTACCGCCAGGAGGAAGGCGGCATTTACTTCGGAGACAAGCTGATCAATGACGTGCCGACCCATCAGCGCAACATCGGGATGGTGTTCCAAAACTACGCGATTTTCCCGCATATGACCGTGTTCGAGAACGTATGCTACGGACTCAAGGCGCGCAGCGTCCCGAAAAAGGAAATGGAGCAGCGCGCGATGGAAGCGCTTGAAATGGTGCAGCTGACGCATCTGCGCGACCGCGTCCCATCGGACATGAGCGGCGGGCAGCAGCAGCGGATCGCGCTCGCCCGCGCGATTGTCATTCGTCCGGGGCTGCTGCTCATGGACGAGCCGTTGTCCAACCTGGACGCCAAGCTCCGGGTCAAGATGCGCTCCGACATCCGGCGGCTGCAAAAAGAGCTGAACATCACGACTATCTACGTGACCCACGACCAGGAAGAGGCGCTGGCCGTCTCCGACCGGATTGCCGTCATGAGCGAGGGCGTCATCCAGCAGATCGCATCTCCCGAAGACATCTACTCGTATCCCGCGAACAAGTTCGTGTCCAATTTTATCGGCACCTCGAATTTTATCGAAGGCCACTGCTCCGGCTATAACGAGGCGGCGCAGGAAGCGAGCCTGCGGTTGCTGGAGACGCAGTGGAGCCAGAAGCTGTCGAGACCGTACGAGGGAAAAGTATTGTTCTCGCTTCGTCCTGAACGGATTAGGCTGCGCGGCGAAGAGCCGGGGGAACGGCTGGTCCGGGGCACGATCGACAGCGTGACGTTTCTGGGCGAGAAGGTCAGCTATACGGTCCGGCTCTCCGATGACTCCGTCATCGAAATTCAGGAACATGCGATCGAGCCGCACCGGATGAGAAAAGCGCATCAAACCGTGTACGTCGATCTGCAGCTCGACAAGGCGACCTTATTCGACGAATCGGGCAAGGAGGTTTTGTACCGTGCAGCCTACTAATGCCGCCCCGGCGCTGCGGCCCAATCCGTTCAAACGCCTGCTTCAGCCCAAACAGTGGGATTTCTGGACTTGGGTAACGGTGATCGTGTACGTATTCCTGCTGGCGTTCATTTTGTACCCGCTCGTGTCGTTGTTTTGGAACAGCTTTTTCAATGACAAAGGGGATTTATCTCTAGAAAATTATGGTAATTTCTTGAAGCTAAAATATTACTACGGCTCGCTATGGAATAGCTTGAAGGTGTCGGCGCTGGCGACGGTGTTCGCGATTCTCGTCGGGGTTCCGCTTGCGTACGTGACGGCCCGATACAACGTCAAATTTAAAGGTCTGATCCAAATTCTCGTCATCATGTCGCTGCTGTCCCCGCCGTTCATCGGCGCTTATTCGTGGATCTTGATGCTTGGGAACAACGGCTTCATTACCCGGTTCCTCCAGGATATCGGGATTCCGTTCCAGTCGGTGTACGGCTGGAAGGGCATCGTGTTCGTGTTTACGCTGCAATTTTACCCGCATATTTACTTGTACGTGTCCGGCGCGCTCAAAACGATTGACACCTCGCTGGAGGAGGCCGCCGAGAGCTTGGGACGCGGTGCGTTCCACCGGCTGATGACCGTGACACTTCCGCTCATTTTCCCGACGCTGTCGGCCGGGGCGCTGATGGTGTTCATGGCTTCGTTCGCCGACTTCGGCACGCCGATGCTGCTGGGCCAAGGATTCAAGGTGCTGCCGATTCTGGCGTACGAGCAGTTCATCAGCGAGATGGGCGGCAATCC
This sequence comes from Paenibacillus oleatilyticus, assembly GCF_018998565.1. Lineage (GTDB taxonomy): Bacteria > Bacillota > Bacilli > Paenibacillales > NBRC-103111 > Paenibacillus_G > Paenibacillus_G oleatilyticus. The sequence continues at coordinate 121,130 of NZ_JAHNZO010000003.1, forward strand.
GGCGATGGCGAGCACGCTCAGCGTGATTCTGATCTTCTGCTCGACCGCGATTTTGTTCGTGCAGCGGTATTTCGTCTCGCGCAAAAATTATTCGATGACCGGCATGCGCACGCCGAAGGTGCAGCCGCTGAAGACGCTGCCGAAGTGGCTGCTCACCTTCGGGGCACTGCTGGTGGCCTGCATTTCGATCATTCCGCAGGCGACGGTTATCGTGACATCTTTCATTAAAACAAAAGGGCCCGTGTTTCACCCCGGCTTCAGCTTGAACAGCTATAAGGAAATTTTGTATCGGGTGCCGAAGGCGATCGCCCATACGTACAGCTTCTCGCTCATTTCCATCGTCATTATGATCGTGATGGGCATGCTGGTCGCTTACGTGCTCGTCCGCCGCAAATCGAAGATTACCGCAATGCTTGATGGCATCCTGATGATTCCTTACGTCATGCCGGGCACGGTGCTCGGGATCAGCTTGATTATCGCGTTCAACAAGCCGCCGGTCATTTTGACAGGGACGTGGGTCATTCTGGTGATCGCCTATGTGGTCCGCAAGCTGCCGTATACGATCCGCTCCAGCACTGCTATCCTGACTCAGCTCGATAAGAGCGTGGAAGAAGCGTCCATCAGCCTTGGCGTGCCGCCGATGAAGACGTTCTTCAAGACGACGGGACGGATGATGGCCCCGGGCGTCATGTCCGGAGCGATTCTGAGCTGGATTACAACGATCAACGAGCTGAGCTCGACGGTCGTGCTGTATACCGGGGCGACCGCAACCATTTCGGTCACGATCTACAGCGAAGTGTTCACGGCGAATTACGGCACCGGCGCGGCGCTTGCTTCGATCCTGTCCATCAGTACGCTAATCTCGCTGTTGATTGCCAGCAAGCTGAGCAAAAAAGGGCTCCAGTTGTAATGAGCGGGGGCCTGAATTCCGAAGGCATGTTCGTGATACAATGGAAGTAAGAAGCCGCTTGTATCAGGAACTGGAGGAATCACCATCATGAAGCTGCGCAATTGGCCGGTTCGGCTTGTCCTTGGATGCATCGCCGCAGGCGCTTTGGTTTACGGGTTAGCTCACGGAAAGCTGTCGGAGGACGAACCGAAGCCGCCGGCCCCTCTCGCGTCGCTGTCGATCTGGGTATACAGCAAAGGCTGGGAGGACGTGGTTCGCGCCTTCGGGCAAAGCAACCCTCATATCGATGTCCAAATCCGCTCGTTTCGTTCTTACGAACAGCTGTATACCGAGCTGCTCGCGTCGATCTCGGCCGGCGCGGCTCCGCAGCTTGCGGAAATCCATAGCTTCTACGGCATCGCCCAGCTTGCGGCTACAGGTGCGGTGCTGCCCGCGGGGAATGTGTTGACCGCCGGGAAACCGGCATTTCTTCCGGCCTTTTCGGCCGCGTTCCGGTATCGGGGCGAGGATTGGGCCGTCCCTGTGGGAGGCAGCGTGCCTGTGCTTTACTACCGGGAGGAGCCGTTCAAGCGGCTGGCCGGGCGCGCCCCGGCGTTAGGCACCTGGGAGGAGGTCCGGCAGACGCTGTCGCTCGCCAAGGAGCCTCCGGGGGAAGAGATGTCGAAGGGCTACGGCACGATGACCGTAGATAAAGAGCTGCCTTGGTATTTGGCGAGCCTGAGCTACGCCCCGAAGGAGTCCGGCGGACCTGCGGCGGAACGTATGCGAAGCGCGCTGGAGCTGTGGCGGAATTTGACGCACGAATCCAAGCTCATGAAGCCTTTGCAGCATGATAAGGCGGCAAGCGATTTTATTAACGGCAAGGCCGGCATGTACGTCGGCTCTTCCGATAAGCTGCCCACGATCGAACGCTACATCGGCGGGAAGTTCTCGTTCGATCTGGCGAAGCTGCCCGTCTGGAAGCAGGAGGCGCTTTTGCCCGGCGTGCACGGGCTTCTGGCATTGAAAAGCGACCCGGAGCGGCTGAAGGCCGCGCAAAGCTTCGTGCAGGAACTCACGGCTCCGGAGGCGCAGTCGGCCTTGTGGAATACGGTGGGACTGATTCCGGCACGCGCGGATGTGATCGGGAAGCTGGAGGAAGAGCCGGCTTTAAGCGAAAGGCTGAGGCGGATCTTGAGCTGGCTCCCTTCTTTAGCCGGCCGCGCGCCTCGGGACGACGATTACGAGCGGTGGAAACGGACGGAACGCATGCTGGAGCAGATCGAGCTGAACCCGCAAGAGGCGGTGGAGGACGTCGGAATGCTGTACTAAAGCCTTACCACTATAAGCAGAGGATCGGGTGGAGGAGACTATGAACATAAAAACGTTAACCCTGAAAGGAACCGCCGAATGGAACGAGGACGCGCTGGTCGTTAACCCGGGCGTATCGATGTACGGGGTGCTTGACGGAGCGACCTCTCTGCATCCGTTCCGCGGGCCTAACGGGGAAACCGGGGGATATTTGGCTTCCCGGACGATTCAGCAGTATTTGGAATCGCTGCAGGCGGAAGACTTGGCGGGCATCGATCTGAAGGAAGCGGTGGTCCAAGCGAATGTTCGTCTGAGGGGAAAAATGAAGGAAGCGGGCATCGATCTGACCGATCAGGCGGCGCTGTGGACCAGCGCGCTGGCGGTTGTCCGGGTTCACGACCGTTATATCGACTACGCGCAGGTAGGGGATTGCATGATCGCCGCCTCCTATGCCGACGGAACGATCCGCACCGTATCCCGCGACCAGGTCGCGCACATCGATTACGAGTCCAAGAAAATTTGGGAGGAAGGCCTCCGCACCGGCGTTCAGACCCGGGAAGAGCTATGGGAGCTGGTGAAGCCGCACATCCGCGGCAACAAATCGCGGATGAATACGTTAAGCGGCTACTCCGTGCTCAGCGGGCAGCCCGAGGCGAACGATTTTATCGAATACGGACGGATCAACCGCATCCAGCTGCAATCGATTCTGATCGTGAGCGACGGACTGTTCCCTCCGAAGACGAGCGCTCAGCCGCCAGCCGACGGCATCGGCGAACTCGTTACCCTCATCAAGGAAATGTCACTGGAAGGGTATGCGAAGTGGCTGATGAATTTGGAGGCGGAGGACAAGGAATGCCGCAAATATCCGCGGTTCAAAGTATCCGACGACAAAACGGCGGTCTTGATTCGCTTTGACGCCGAATAGCACATAGAAGACGGGTGATCCTCCGGGACCGCCCGTTTTTTTGTTGTCCGGTCTTTTTCATGAACGCAGCATCGATTTACCAGAAGAAGTCATCGTTCTCTCTATTGAATCCGAAGGCCATTGAATACAATGAGGGGGTAGAACATTCTCAAATTCAAATGCTATCCGCGTTTTGGGGAGGAGCCTTATGAAGCTTTCGTTAAGCATGTGGAGCTTGCATCGTACGGTGAGAGCAGACGGGTGGACGGTCATCGATTTTTTATTGTTTTGCCGTAAGGAGGGTATCGATTCGGTCGAGCTGCTGAACGTATTCTGGAAAAATCAAGCTGTGGAGCTTGAAGAGGTCGTTCGCTACACCCGGGAGAGCGGTATCCGGGTCGCTAGCTATGCGGTCGGCAACGATTTCGTCAGCGCCTCGGAGGAAGGGCGGTTGGCGGCCTTGCGGGAAATTACGGACGCGTTCCCGGTGGCGAAGGCGCTCGGCACGTCCGTCGTTCGCGTCTTCTCGGGCAGTCTGCATCCCGGAATCGACTACGACCAGGCGCGTGGCTGGATCATAAGCGGCCTGTCCGAAGCGGCGAAGCTGGCGGAAGAGGCCGGGATTACGCTCGCTCTGGAAAATCACGGTCAGCTGGCCGGGCGCGGCGGGCAGGTGAAGGACATCATCGAGCAAGTCGGGTCAAAAGCACTGCGCTCGACGTTCGATACGGGCAACTTCCTGCTGGTCGACGAGCATCCTTCGCAAGCGATCGAGCCGCTGCTGCCTTATATTGCGCATGTCCATGTCAAGGATTTCAAGCGGCATCCGGAAGGAAGGTACCAATCGCTGGGCGGCCAGACGTTCGAAGGCGCCGTGGCAGGCGAGGGCGATACGCGTCTGGCTTCGCTGATCGAACGGCTCGAAGCGTCCGGTTATGCCGGGGCGTACGTGCTGGAGTACGAAGGGACAGACGATGAAGCCGAGGGCATTCGCGGAAGCTATGCTTTTGCAGATGAGTACAATCGTACACATGGGGAGGGCAGGCCATGATCCGAGAGCGGGAGGCGGAGATCGTCGTCATCGGAGGCGGAACCGGCGGATGTGCGGCGGCGTTGGCCGCGGCCAGACTCGGGAAGCGCGTGATCATGACCGAAGAAACTGAATGGATCGGCGGGCAGCTGACGAGCCAGGCGGTGCCGCCGGATGAGCATCCGTGGATCGAGCAGTTCGGCTGTACGCGCAGCTACCGGCAGTTCCGGGACGGCGTGCGTGGCTATTACCGGCGGCATTTTCCGCTGACGGCCGCGGCAAGGGCGAATCTGCTGCTGAATCCCGGCAGCGGCGGCGTCAGCCGGTTGTGCCACGAGCCGCGGACGGCGCTCGCCGTTCTGCAGCAGATGCTGGCTCCGTACGTTCACAGTGGACAGCTAACGATCTTGACGAGACATACGGCGGAAAGTGCCGAAACCGATGGGGATCGCGTCGTTTCAGTGACGGTACGCTGCCTGCGGACCGGGGACCGCACCGTGCTGACCGCGCCTTATGTGATCGACGCAACCGAGTGCGGGGATGTACTGCCGCTGGCGGGAGTCGAGTACGTGACCGGCGCGGAATCCCGCAGCCAGACCGGCGAGCCGCACGCCTTGGACGGAGCGGCCGACCCGCTCGATATGCAGGGCTTCACCTACTGCTTCGCGATGGATTACTTGCCCGGCGAAGATCATACGATCGCGAAGCCCGCACAATACTCGTTCTGGCGGAACTATCGGGCCGACTTCTGGCCGGATAAGCAGCTGAGCTGGACCGGTGTGCGCCCGTCTACGCTGGAGCCGGTCACTTACGAGCTGTTCCCGGGCACGGAGCGCTATTCGCTGTTTCATTACCGGCAGATTGTCGATAAATCGCACTTTGCCGAAGGTACGTACCGCAGCCATGCGACGCTCGTCAATTGGCCGCAAAACGACTATTGGCTGGGCCCCGTCATCGAGGTGAGCGAAGAGGAGCGCCGGCGCCATCTGGAGGGTGCCAAGCAGCTCAGCCTGTCGCTGCTGTACTGGCTGCAGACGGATGCGCCCCGACCGGACGGCGGTCAGGGTCACCCGGGCCTGCGCCTGCGTCCCGACATCGTCGGCACGGAGGACGGACTGGCGATGTATCCGTACATTCGCGAATCGCGGCGCATCCGGGCCGAATTTACCGTATTGGAGCAGCATGTGGGCGCCGATTGCCGCCCTGGCGGCCAAGCGGCGGCGTTCCACGATTCGGTCGGCATCGGGGCCTACCGGATCGATCTGCATCCGAGCACGGCCGGACGGAACTATATCGATATTTCGTCGCTGCCGTTTCAAATTCCGCTTGGCAGTATGATTCCGATCCGCGTGGAGAACTTGCTGCCCGCCTGCAAAAATTTGGGCGTCACTCACATTACGAACGGCTGCTACCGGCTTCATCCGGTCGAGTGGAACATCGGCGAAGCGGCCGGCGCTCTTGCCGCCTATTGCATCGACAAGCGGCTCAGCCCGCGGGCCGTCCGCGGAAACGCGCAGCAGCTCTCGGCGTTCCAGTCGCTGCTGGCAAGGGAAGGCGTGGAGCTGGCTTGGCCATCGATGCACGCCATTTAGCCGAGCGGGTAAACCTTATTTGATCATAAAACGAGGTGTAGCTTTCATGAGCAATAAAATCCGCATTGCCATCATCGGAGCGGGTTCGATCTCGGAATTGCATCTGCAATCGTATCGGAACAATCCCCGAGCAGAACTCGCAGCCATCTGCGACCTTAACGAAACGAGAGCGCAAGCGAAGGCGGAAAAATACGGCATTCCGCACGTGTATACGGATTATCGCGAGCTTCTGTCCCGCCCCGATATCGACGCGGTCAGCATCTGCACGTGGAATAACGGCCACGCGCCAATCAGCATTGCAGCGCTCGATGCGGGGAAGCATGTACTCTGCGAGAAGCCGCTTTGCAAGACGGTGGAGGAAGCGTTAGCCGTGGAGCAGGCCGTGCGCCGCAGCGGGAAGACGCTGCAGGTCGGCTTTGTGCGCAGATATGCTGCGAACACGCGCATCGTCAAGCAGTTTGCGGAGAACGGGGAGCTTGGCGACATTTACTACGCCAAAGCGTCCTGCATCCGCAGGCTGGGCAACCCCGGCGGCTGGTTCTCGGATATCGAGCGTTCCGGCGGGGGACCGCTGATCGACGTAGGCGTTCACGTGATCGATCTGTGCTGGTATATGATGGGCAGGCCGAAGGTCAAGTCCGTATCCGGCAATACGTACCGCAAGCTCGGGAACCGCTCCAACATTAAAAACCTCGCGTTCTACAAGGCCGCCGATTACGACGCCGGACACAACGATGTGGAGGATTTGGCGAACGCCATGATCCGCTTCGAGAACGGGGCATCCCTGCTTGTGGACGTCAGCTTCTCCCTGCACGCCAAGGAAGACGAACTGACCGTCAAGCTGTACGGCGAGAAGGGCGGCGTGGAGCTGGAGCCGAAGCTTGCGATCATTACGGAGCGGCACGACACGATTTTGAATATCGTCCCGCAGATCAACAATCTGTCGTTCGATTTCGCCTCCGGCTTTCAGGACGAGATCGATTATTTTATCGAGGTATGCCGGGGCACGAAGGAAACGATCAGCCCGGTGGAGGACGGCGTCGAGATGATGAAGATGCTGTGCGGCATTTACGAGTCCGCCGCTCAAGGCGCCGAAATTCGATTTTAACTATCGCTGCGAAGAGCATACGCTACGCCCGCCTAACCCGGTTATGGCGGGTTTCGTTTTTTATAGCTTTTTTCTGAAATATTGTTGCTATAAAACGAACCTAGCCCAAATTTTGTTATAATAACAGTATCAATACTACAAAAAGTGAGCTGATTTCCGTGGAGTGGACAGAACTTTATGAAAAGTTCTACGATATACCCCATACCGGAAAGGTCAAATTGTATGATGCCATTAAGGATACATTGTATCCAGAACAGAAAACCAATATCACAAACATGATTGAAGGCATACGTGAGGTTCGATTTAGTAACGGGCTAGCTTGTATTCACTGTGGGAGTCTGAGTTTGAAACGAAACGGAAAGTATCGTTCACGGCAACGCTATTTGTGCAAGGATTGTGGAAAAACCTTTAACGACATGAGCGGAAGTCCACTCTCTGGTACACATCACCCTCATAAGTGGCTTCGATACTTTGAAATGATGGTTGAAGGTAAAGGTAAATCATTACCCAAAATTGCGCAAAAATTAGAGATCCATATATCCACTGCCTTTTATTGGCGACATAAAATCTTGAATGCAATACGCTCACTGGGTCATACCACTCTAAGGGGTATTGTTGAAAGTGATGAAACCCATTTCATAGAAAGCGAGAAGGGCAAAAAAGGTGGGATTTGACACCGTAAATCACGCAAACGTGGTGGTTCAGCCCAAAAACGAGGCATTAGTAATGAACAGATTTGTGTTGTTGTAGCTAATGACCGAAATGGTGGTATCTTCTCACAATTGGCAGGACGTGGGCGAATAACTTCTGTTCAAATCAATCAAGCCCTTGGCAAAGTTATCCATAAGATGCTGTATTATGTACGGATTCTGCAACCAACTATAAATCATTTGCAAAACAAATCAGTATCAACCATGAAGTAATAAATGCTCGTAAAGGCGTACATGTAAAGAAAGGTATCTATCATATCCAACATGTGAATTCGTATCACAGTCGCCTCAAAAATTGGATGAATCGATTTAATGGTGTGGCTACACGATACTTGGATAACTATTTATTTTGGTTCCGCTTCTTAGAGACGAATAAGGAAATTGGAGAAAAATGACCCCAAAAGCAATGCTTATGGCATCATGTCAAAAGCCAAACTTTACGAAAGTAGGTTCTTTTAGGCAATCCAACTTAAATTTCTGACGACTACCTCCTTCTGGACCATTTGGAATTAACTCGTCTAACGGAATGAAACCAAACTTCTGGTACAACTTTCTTGCGGGTTGCCCATCTGGAATATCATCACCAAATGTAATAACTACTACTTCTGATGGAACAGTGATAAGTCTCAAAACATGACCTACCAAAGCTGTTGCTATTCCTTTATTTCTCGCTTTCGATGAAACAGATAACCAACCAATTTTATATTTTGGGGCATTTGATGCTGAAAATAAAATTCCACCGAGCAATTTAGAACCGGGTAATCCATCGTTCTCTCTCACACAATAAGCGCTATCTTGATTTATATTCTTCTCTAATGCTTGTATAAACTTTGGATCATTTACCATTGGTCCAAATAGGTATTCAACCTCAGAAGCTAGCTCTAACCATCCTTTGAGGTCATCCATTGTTGCGCTTGCAACCTTCATAAATAACGCCCTTTCGTTTACAATATTTACCACTCGGTCATGCGGCTATCTTAAACTGATGCAATCATAACATTTTTAGGATAATCCCACTACTGTCATCTATAAAGCAACAATCTTTTAGAAAAAAGCTTTTTTTATAGAGCAAAAAATCGCTGAACTGCGGAGGCAGGGGGATTCGACTCTAACGGCAAGGAGGATTCTCCTCGAAGAACATTACAGAGCAGTTCAACAAAATATGATTGAACTCCAGAATAATCTTCATTTACTCGCCGATAAAATCGTTACTTATAAGGAAATGGAGAACAATTATTACGCCTCACACGCATCAAAGCAAAAGCCTGAAAAGCCACAAAAGTAAGTATGAAACAAGTCCTTTGCCGCTTTTCATAGCGAATTATAAGGCGGGACCGGATTAAAACCAACTAAAAATATACTAATACTTTGATATTGCGCAATCGAAAGGATGAACACCCTTGCAAATGAACAAGTCATTCCTCACATTTTCTATCGCTCTCGGAGTATTCGGCATAATAAATACGGAGCTTGGCATCGTGGGCATTTTGCCGCAAATTGCGGAGCACTTTCAAATAAGCGCCTCTCAAGCAGGCACGCTTGTAAGCATGTTTGCATTGATCATTGCCGTTTCCGGTCCGTTTATGACCCTTTTATTTTCCGGTATAAACCGAAAAAAGATGTTGGCCGGGGTACTTGCCGTTTTCGCCATTTCGAATCTATTTTCCGCTTTTGCCCCAACCTTTACCGCCTTACTGCTGTTTCGGCTGCTGCCCGCTTTTCTTCATCCGGTTTATTTTTCTGTAGCATTTGCAGCGGCAGCAAGCTCCGTTTCGAAAGAACAAAGTGCCACGGCAGTCGCCAAAGTTTTTATTGGGCTAACGGTCGGGATGGTCATAGGCGTTCCGATCACATCGTTTATCGGGGATCAGTTTTCGCTTAAAGCCGCATTTCTTTTTTCCTCTATCATCCATGCCATCGCACTGGTCGGAATTGCGGCTTTTATTCCATCCTTACCCGTAAAAAGCAAATTATCTTATGGCGAGCAATTGACGATTTTGACAAAACCACAATTATGGCTTAACGTTGCAGCGGCTTGCTTCATCCTGGCGGCCTTATACTCCGTCTACTCCTATTTTGCGGAATATCTCAAGGTCGTGACAGGGATGAACGGTAAAATCGTAAGCGTCATGTTAGTTCTTTTTGGGGCCAGCGGTATTTTTGGAAATCTGCAAGCGGCGAAATTTTTAAGCAAAAATAGGGTAAAAACCATTATTTTTTATCCTCTTGTGCTTGGCGCCATTTATTTACTGATATTTTGTGCCGGAAGCTACTCCATTCCCATGATTGCAATTATCATCGTATGGGGGGCCGTTTTTACCGGCGGTCTGATTGTAAGCCAAACTTGGCTAACCTCGGAGGCCCCGGAAACACCGGAGTTTGCCAACAGCTTATTTGTTTCTTTTGCGAATTTGGGCGTCACGCTTGGCACCGCTCTGGGCGGGTGGTTTCTGGCCCATATGGGAACACGCCAGATTACCTGGAGCGGCGTATTGTTTCTGGTGCTCGCGTCTGTCTGTATCTGGTTAAAAATCAAGCTTCCGAACGAAGATAAGAATGACTCCCGCCAACGGCCGGCGAAAATTTAACCTCACTACCGTGAGTAGCCCGCCGTAACCGAAAAAGGTCAGGCGGGCTGTTGTGCGGCGTTACTTGCGGCTGCTCTCATACCATTCGTTGGCCGCTTTGATCATGTCGCTGCCGCCGCTTGCTTTCCATTGCTCCAGAAACTTGTCGTAGGTTTCCAGCGGCTCGGCTCCGGTGACGTACTTGATGAAGGCGTCCTCGGCCTGCTTTTGCAGCTTCTGCGAATGTTTCGAGATGTCCGCAATCGGCGGGGCGTAGGTCAGCGCGTCGTGGTACAGGATTCCTTTCGCATTCGCTTGGTACGTTTCGTAATAGCTCTGGACGAACTCGTTTTTGCGAACGCGCGCCTGCCAGTACGCCTCGTAATTTTTCTCGTCCGTTCCCGTCAGAAAGTCGCTTCCGAAGTTCCATTCGTCGTTGAATTTGGGCAGGATCGGATAGTACTTTCCGTCCTTCACTTCATGGTGTACCCCTTCCTGGCCGATCGCCAGCCCCTTGAAAATATCCTTCTCCAGCTTGAGGTCCAAATACTTCATCGCTTCCTCTTTATTCGGAGACCACTTCGGGATGGCGATAAACCACGGAACGCCGCCGATGCCGACCTGCGCCGCTTTTCCGCTGTCTCCCGTCAAGTAAGGCAGGATGCCGATCTTGGCATCCGGGAAGTTTTTGGCCAGCGCGTTGTTGAGATTGGCGGCGTCCCACCACCCGGACCGGAACATGAACGCCTTGCCGCTCGTGAACTTCTCCAGCAGCTTGTTCGGCTGGTTGATCGCCCATTCCGCGTCGAGCAGTCCCTCAGTGTACAGCTTCTTCATGAACGCGAGATAGTCCTTCGTCTTCGGGTCTTCGACCATATGCACGATTTTGCCGTCGCTCTCGCTCCAGTTCGTGCCCGGACCGTAATACCAGCCGAAGGTGGAGCCGATCTCCGCGTGGAACGGATCTTTGCCCCCGGTTATCGGGATGACGTTTTTCTTCTCCTTGACCGTCTTCAGCACGGCGTACAGCTCGTCGCGGGTCGCCGGAGGCTTCAGCCCTAGTTCATCGAGCCAATCCTGCCGGTACACGAGCGCCGTGCCGGTCGCCACGCCCGAGCTGCCCTCCGGGATGGCGTACAATTTGCCGTTCAGTCTGGCGCCGTTCCACGAGGCCGGGCCGATCGCTTCCTGCATGTTTTTGCCGTACTTCCGGATCAAGTCGTCCAGCGGCTCCAGCGCGCCAGAGGAAGACAGCTTGGCGTACTGGTTCGCGTTCAGCTTCATGATATCGTAGGGCTCCTTGTTCGCCATGAGCAGGTTCAGCTTTTCGTCCGCGTTTTCGACCGGCAGCATATCGTACTTGACGTCGTAGCCGGTTTTTTCTTTCAAATATTTGCCGACCGGGTTGTTGTTCGGATCGAACCGGTTGTACTGTAGCAGCTGGCGCAGCTGCGGCTTCGCCGTGTCCAATTTGGCCGGTTCGGGGGCCGGACCCCCGCCGCCGCAGGCAGTTGCGATGGAAGCGAGTACGGTCACGGACAGGATGGCAGCCAGTTTCTTGGTCATCGAAAAACCTCCTTTGGATGGTCATGGTTGAAGTAAAAACAGGGTTCACTACGGTTATTCCTTGACCGAGCCGACAAGAACGCCTTTGACGAAATAGTTTTGCAGGAACGGGTACACGAGCAGGATCGGCAAGGTCGCGAGCAGAATCGAGGCCGCTTGAATCGCTTGCGGCGACGTGTTCATGGCCGCGTCCACGTTTATCTGTGCGCCGAGCTGCAGGAACGTATCGCTGGAGGAGACGAACAGCTCCTTCAAATACAGCTGCAGCGGCTTGTTCTCCGGGGTGTTGATGTAGATCAGCGAAGCGAAGTAATCGTTCCAGAACGCCACGGCGTAGAACAGCGCGATCGTCGCCAGCACGGGCAGGGACAGCGGCAGCGTGATGCGCCACAGGATCGTCAGATTGCCCGCCCCGTCGAGCTTCGCCGATTCCTCCAGACTGTCGGGCAGACTCTCAAAATAATTTTTGATGATGAGCATGTTGTAAACGCTGATCATCGCGGGCAGAAACAGGACCGGCAGCTTGTCGATCAGCTGCAGGCTTTGCATCAGGAGATAGGTCGGAATAAGCCCTCCGCTGAACAGCATGGTGAAAATGTACATCAGAATGAACCATTTCCGGCCGTGCAGCCGGGGTTTGGACAGCGGGTAGGCCGCCAGCGTCGTCATGAACAGCGCCAGCAGCGTCCCTGCGACCGTAACAAACACCGAGACTTGAAACGAGGCGAGGAACAACGATTGGCTCATGACATACCGGTACGTGCCGATCTGCCAGTCTACCGGCAGCAGCGTGACGCGCCCGGAAACGACGGCTTCCTCGCTGCTCAGCGACTTGGCGATCAGATTCAGGAACGGGAACATCGTGGTCAAGCCGAGCAGCACGAAGAACGTGTAGTTCAGCGCCGTGAACGCCCGCCCGGCGGGCGAAGCCGACATGCTGCTGCGGCGTGGGCGGAGTGCGGACTTCGCGGCGTGTGATATTTTAATCATGAGGTTCCTCCTTTTACCAGATGCCGCGCTTCAAATATTTTCGCGCCAGCCCGTTGCCGGTAACGATCAGCACGAAGGCGATGACGGATTCGAACAAGCCGACCGCCGTGGAGAAGCTGTAATCCTGCTCCCCGAGGCCGATCCGGTACACGTACGTTCCGATGACGTCGGCCACGTGGTAGACGCTCGGGTTGTACATGACGAGAATCTGCTCGGTTCCTGCCTCCAGAATCGACCCGAGCCGCAAAATGAACATGAGCAGGATGATCGGCACGAGGCCCGGCAGCGTAATGTGCAGCGTCTGCTTCCATTTGTTCGCCCCGTCCATCTTGGCCGCTTCGTACAGCTGCGGGTCGATGCCGGTCAAGGCGGCCAAATAGACGATCGTGCTCCAGCCGACCTCCTTCCAGCCGGCGGAGGCGACGAGCACGGAGCGGAAGACCTCGCCGTCCAGGAAAAACTTCACCGGCTCCCCGCCCAGCAGGGCGATCCACCGGTTCACGACCCCTCCGTTCACCGACAGCAGATCGATGAACAGCCCGCTGACGATTACCCAGGACAAAAAGTGCGGCAGGTAGACGATCGTCTGAATGGTGCGCTTGAACAGCATATGTTTCAGTTCGTTCATCAGAATGGCGACGATAATCGGGAGCGGGAATAAAAAAACGATTTTGTATACGGAAATGAGCAGCGTATTGCGAAACACTTGCAGGAAGCCCGAGGAGGTCAGCAGCTTCTCAAAATGCTTGAAGCCGACCCATGGGCTGGCGCTCATGCCGTCGAAGATGTTGAAGTCCTTGAACGCGATGACGATGCCGTACATCGGCGTATATTTGAACAACAACAGAAACAGCAGGCCGGGAACAAGCGCGGCATACAAATCCCAGTCTTGGCGGACATCGGCCCAGAGCCGGGCCCGTTTGATTTTGCCGGTTCGCACGCGGTGCGGCACCTCCTTGGTTCGACGACGGTTTGCGGTGCGGGGAAGCTTGATTTCAGTGTACCGGGGGGAGGCCCGGGAGGGTAGAAGAGGGCGATGACCTTTTTTGGTAGTTTGATTGTTTTTTGGCGGAAGGCAAGCGGAAACGGTGCTGAGTTACCACAGGTTGTCATGTGAATACCAAATAAAGTAATTATATTCCCTTATATGGGTTTATTTGAATTTTGTAGACTTAAAGTGGAAATCCCATTTAAAGCCAAGGAGAGTGGTTTGGATGAAGAAAAGGTTTGGTTTATTGGCCGTTGCGGCAGCGGTCATGGCGGTGTTCCCAACGGCGATAAGCGCCAGCGATGCGCCGGGGCGTGCGAAAAGCGGAGACGCACCGGTGTCGATCGAAATGAGCGGGGTGGAAGTGACGGACTTCACGAAGACGGCGACGGCTGCGAAAATCGACGAGGTGCTGGCCAAGGCGCGCCAGGCGGGGATGGAGAGCGTACAAGCCCAAGGCTTGCAGAGAAGCGCGGCAGCGGTTGGACATACGGTCGATTACACGTTAATCGACGGGGATACCGCCTATTTCTATGAGAAAAGTCCGACGCAGGCGAAGGAGAAGGTTTACGTCTACGAAGCCGCAGCTTCGGAAGCGGGCGGCGATGCCGGCCAGCGGATTGCGGCAGCGGCGGGCAACCTTCCGGGCGGCATCGGGGGCAGGGCGGTTGTCAATACGAACGGCTCGTACCTCAACACGACGGTGCGATTGGCGACGCCGAACCAGCTTGTTGGTGCGCCATCGGGAGCAACCTACACTTATGCGGGCTTTACCGGAACCTCCGGCAGCCAAGCGGTAGAAACCGATATGGGCTTGCAGTACAGCAATGCGTACAATAATCATAAATGGCTGCCTGTGATGGCCGTATTTAAAGGTTCCAAGACGTACGGCACGTTTGTGTCGCCTTATAATCAGGTGCAGTATAAGAACGGCTATAAGCCCGGTTCGGATGTAAACCTTACCGCTTACCGGAATTTGAACGGCAGCGTGCGACTCTCGATGAGCGGCTATGCCATTTGCTCCGACATGACGTGCTCTTCCCAAGCGGATACGTACCTCACGTCGGTTCTGGAGGTGGCGAATGTCAATGTCTCCAGCGTAACCAGGTGGAAAATGCTGGCGACCATTGCCGGCTCCGATAGCGTGACGGGAAGGAGCTATGCCCAATTTAAAAACGTGAACGTGGACGGCACGGCGCGAAATCCGGTCAAAGATGTGGAGGATTATGCGACCGTCTCTGTTTCCGGAAACACTGCGACGATTACCGTTTCCAGATAACACTTGATTTTTGCGGAATCGAATCGAACAAGCCCTTACCTGCGGCTTGTTCGATTTTTTTTCGTTCCGGCGGCCGGTTCACGGCTTCAGGGCTTCATCTCCCCTGGCGTGACGCCCCAATATTTGCGGAATACCTTCGTAAAATAGCTCACGTCCCGATACCCGGCCAGCATGGCAGCGTCGTAAACCTTGGCGCCTTTAAGCAGAGCGGCTTTGGCGGCTTCCATCTTGCGCTCCAGCACGTACGTGGAGAACGTCTTCCCGGTTTCCTGCTTGAACAGCCTGCTCAAGTAGGACGAGTTGACATACAGCCGGTCCGCGACCGTATGCAGGGTGAGCTCGGAGTCCAGCTCCTTCTCGACGATGTCCAGGATCGTCCGGACCGTATCATGGCTGATGCATTGGCGCTGGTTCTGCACGTAAGCGGCGATATGACGGACCGTGCGGCTCAGCCATGCCTGGATCTGTTCCTTCGTCGTCAGCTGAAGCGGATTGTGGAAGAACACGTAGTCGTCCCCGGTCACTTCCTTGACCCGCCAGCCTTGGCGCTGGATCGTCCGGGTCAGCAGGCTGACGAAATAGAGCACATGCTCGTGCACATCGTCCACGGACCCGGCCCGGCCCATTCCTTCCGCCCACAGCGCGGAAGCCAGCTCCTCCGCCTTGCCGGGATCGCCTGTCTCCAGCGCGATCTCAAGCCCTTTCTCCAAGGTCGGCTGCAGCGTAAGCGCGGAAGTCCCTTCCGGCTCCTCCCGGTACGGAATCGCGATATCCCGTCCGTACACTTTACGGCACAGCAACGCTTTACCGGCTTGAGCGTACAGCTTGTGCAGCTCCCCGGGGCCGCCGGTTGCCCCGCTGATGCCCGCGCTCGCCGTGAGCTTCAGACATTCTTTCACCTTTCCGAGGAGCCGGGTCACCGTCGTGTGCGCATGCAGCAGAACGCCGTTCGGGTCCTCGTCCGGTTCCGCATCGAACAGAATGACGGTACGGCCTTCCGGATCGGTAAAGCTCGAATGCCCGGACCGTTGAAGCAGCTCGCTGACGATGCTGTGGAGGGAAAATAAGAGGAGCTGCCGGTCCTTCGGGCCGAAGCGCGTATCCGATTCAGGGAGCGGGTCCATGTCGAGCACGGCGACCGCCAGCTTCCGGTCCGGCTTCAGATCGAACTGCACGTCCTTGCCGTATTGCACCGCTTCGGGCAGGCTGTAAGCTCCTTCCGCCCAGCGCCGGAAGAAGCTGTTGCGCAGCTGCGGCAAATGCTGCCGCCATTTCTCCTGCAGCATCGCCTGATTGCTGATCCGCTCCAGCTCCTGCCGAAGCTGTTCGGCCGCTTCCAGCACGGCTTTCAGAATTTCTTCGTCCCCGGCAGGCTTCAGCAAATACTTCATCACCCCGACGTCCATTGCAGCCTGCGCGAATTCGAAATTATCGTGCCCGCTCAGGATGATCAGCTTCACCAGCGGGTCCAGTTCCTGCAGCTTTCGGGCCAGCGTGATGCCGTCCATCTGCGGCATTTCGATATCCAGCAGCACGATATCCGGCTTCTTGCGTTCGAAGAGCTCCAGCGCTTCGAGCCCGTTCTCCGCCGTGCCGATCACTTCGATGCCGTGGTCCTCCCACGGAATATGATGCATCAGGCTGTTGCGCAGGCGAATTTCGTCTTCGACAATGAATAAGTTCATGCCAGCTTCACCTCTTGGTGCAGACCGGGATGGGGAGGCTCCAGCTCGTGATTCTCCTTGCACTTCTCCAGCGGAAGAATCAGCGTCGCGGTCGTGCCCTGGCCCTCCGCGCTGCATAGTTGAAGTTCGGCCCGTTGGCCGTAAACGATGAGAATGCGCGACATGACGTTGCGCAGGCCGAACAAGTCCTTGGGGTTGCTTTGTCTATACGACAGCTTCCCCGATTCATATGCAGCCAGCTTGGCCAGCTCGCTGCGGATATGCTCCAGCCGCGCCGGGGGAATGCCGGACCCGTTGTCCTGCACGGTCAGCACCAGACAGCCTTCCTCCACGCGGCTGGCGATGAGCAGACGGCCGTCTCTGCGCTTTTCCAGCCCATGAAGAATCGCATTCTCCACCAAAGGCTGCAAAATCAGCTTCAGCACAGGGACGTTCTTGCTTTCCTCGGAGAGCTCGTAGCTGACCGTGAACGAATCGAGAAAACGGAGCTGCTGCACCCGAATGTAATAGTGCAGGTGCGTGACCGTTTCTTCCACGGAGAACGTTTCCCGTCCTTTGCTCAGGCTCAGACGGAAGAAGCTCGACAAGTTCAGCACCATTTCGCCGATTTCGTCGGCGTCGTAATTTTTGGCGGTCCAATAGATCGAATCGAGCGTATTGTAGAGGAAGTGCGGATTGATCTGCGACTGCAAAAATTTCAGCTCCGTGTTGGCGAGCTGCAGCTGCTGTTCATAATAATTTTCGATCAGATGACGCTGCTCTTCGACCATCTTGTTGAAGGCCCGGGTCAAGTAACCGAGCTCGTCGGCCCGGTCGTTCTCCAGCCGGACGTTAAAGTTGCCGCTTCCGACCCGCTTCATGCCCTTCAGCAAACGCTGCACGGGAGAAGCGATGCCGCTGTACACCCCCCAGGAGATGAGGCAAGCGAGCACGATACTGATTCCGATAATAATGAAGGTATACATCCGGTTCAGGTTCGTTTCCCGGTACAATTCTTCCTTCGGCTGGGACAGCACGAGCGACCATTTGTAGTAGGCCGAATCGACCTTCGTCGAAATCTCGGACCCGCTTCCGCTCTCTTCGTCCGCGCCGTTCCGCGTCCGGTCGGCGCTTTCCGTTCCCGTCACCAGGTGCCCCTTATCGTTATAGAGGGCGATTTGCGCTTGCGGCGACGGCAGCAGCGACACGAGCAAGTCGAGCAGCTTGTCTTTGTTCAAAGTAATGATAAGCAGGTTCGGCTCGCGGTCCGGGTTGTTGAGATCCATCGTACGGACCAGCGAAATACTGTCCGTATCCATGACGGAGCCGAATGTCTGCCGTTCGGGAAACTCCATGTCGGGCATGACATAGGTAATGGCAGAGCCTCCGGCCTCGGCAAGCTCCTGCAGCCTCAGCACCTGAAGCGGATGCTCGATCAGCTTGCCTCCGTTAGTGGCGTTCAGCAGCATCCGGGAGGAAGCGTGATACAGCGAAATTTGGGAGACCATCGGGCTGATCGAGGTGACGCTGGAGAGCTCCTTCATGATCTCGAAAAAATTGACATACGATTGCGCCGTCAACTCCGGTCCCGTCTTGTTCAGCAGCCTCAGAATGTTGTTGTTCGTAGCGGCCAGCGTCGAGATTTGCTCGACATTTTGCAACGTGACTTCGATATAATCCATCGAAGAGGTCAGCGCGCCCTTGGTCCGCTCCTCGGTTTGCTCCAGCAGGATGCGCTGGGAACGGAAGTTGACGAACAGACTGACGATGACGAGAGGGACCAGCACGAGGACGAAATACACAGTGAGGCGGAGCTGAATTTTTTCCGTATACCGTTTGTATAACCAAGGCCACAGTCGCATCAACGCACCTCCAGCTGCTTTTGATACCACTCGTTTACTTCCTTCGTGATTTCGTCGCCGCCCTCCCGCCTCCACCAGTCGGCATACGACTCGAACCGGTCCAAAGGAATAACGCCGACGACCATCTTGATGAAAACGTCGAGGAGCGCGGACAGCTTCTTCTTGTACTTTTCCATGGCGGGAGTCGGGGGACCCCGGAATTCGTTGCGAATGACGTTCCGCTCGACCGTCTGAATGTTCGAGTACAGCTGGAAGCGGGGGCCGAGCGAATCGAGCCGCTCCTTCAATAAGGCCGGGGAAGGCACATCGACGAGCGAGGAGTACATGCCCCGGTACAGATGCTTGTCGTGCTCCGTAAAGTCGGTCACGATGCGTCCGTTCCGCTCGCTCCAGACTTGGTTCCGGAAGCCGAGCTTCAACTCGCGGCTGCCCTCCCCGGCGATGAAGTTCAGCATGCGGATGACGGCCCCGGCCCGGCGGCTATGGGCGGGAACGACTTGATACTGGCGGATCAGCGATGTCTCGTACGTGCCCTTGCGCCCTGCCGGTCCGACAGGATAATCAAGGGGAATCCACTCGGCCTGCGGGTCGTTTTTCCGGTTCAGTTCAATCGGTCCGCGCGTATCGTACCAGGTCGCCGAGAACAGTCCGACTTGACCGGATGCGACTTTTTGATCGAGGTTCCGGTTTTTGTTGATCGGAAATTCGGGATCGAGGAGCCGCTCGGCGTATAGGCGATGGAGAAAAGTAAGCGCTTCCTTCGTTTCGGGCAAAATGTCCGCATAGACCAGTTTGCCGTCCCGTTCCAGCCATTGGCCGAGCTGGACGCCGAACGCGCCGAAAAAAGGGGAGGACCGTCCCATCTTTTCGATCAGGATCAGTCCGAGCGTATCTTGCTTGCCGTTGCCGTCGGGGTCGCTGCGGGCAAACGCCCGAATGATCTCGTAGTATTGCTCCAACGTTTGCGGCGGCTTCAGGCCGAGCTTGTCCAGCCAATCTTTCCGCGCGTACATCAGCTCGATGCCGCGTACATCGTTGACGCTGGGAACCGCATAGATGTTGCCGTTGAACGTGACTTTATCCCAGGCCTCCTTCGGAATGCTCGCCTTCAGCGCGGGGCCGTAGCGGTCGATGTAGTCGTTCAGTGGCAGGAGGAGGCCGCTCTTGGCATAATTGGCGACCCAGACGTCGCTGAACACGCTCAGCATATCCGGAGGATTGCCGGAAGCCATAAGCGCGTTCAGCTTCACTTCATATCCTTCGGAAGGCGGCACTATGACGCGGATATCCAGATTCGTCCGCTCTTTGATATAGTCGAGATACGGGTTACGGTTCTCGTTCAGGCCCTCGGGGAACGTAAATCCCAAGCTGTTCAGAACGACGGAGACCGGCTCCGGCGGGACGGCTTCCGGATTGCCGGTCCGGTAACATGAAGTCAGTCCGGCGACGCCAAGGATCGATGCGAGCAGCACAGAGCAACGAATCCGTTTCGCATTCACGGCCATCTACTCCTTTGGAAAAGGTGGTTTGGCTTTTACTTGCTTATCCCTCGCTCCGAAGCACGCTTTTGACCGCCTCTTGCCAGATGTCCTCATAGTTGAATTTGAAGCCGATCATCATAAAGTTACCGATGTTGTCGATCACCATCGTGAGCATATGCGCCTTGGCCGTAATCCGCTCGTCCGGAACGACGCCAAGCTTCGCGCCGTGCGTCAGCAGTTCCTCGAACCCGCTGGCGAACCCTTCGGTCACCGCGTGGAACCGCTGCTCGTACTTCGGTTCGTTGCGGGAGCCCCGGATCATGTATTCGTTCAGGATGCGGGGGAAGTATTCGTCCTGCCGTTGGTCCTCGATCATCCGGCAGCCGTCGGCCAGCAGCTTCGCTTCGAAGTTGTCTTTCGTATAGTTCTGGATGGAAAAGGATTTCGAAAAGTCGATTTCCTTCGCGATTTCATCGAAAAGAACGTCGATTAGCACATCTTTGGAAGGAAAATGATAGTAGATTGCGGGCTTGGAAATTCCCACTTCTTTGGCGATCATCGACAGGCTTGTTTTGTCAAACCCGTGCTCCGCGAACAGCCGGTAGGCGATTTCCAAAATTTTGGCGTAGGTTTCGTTGATAACAATCACTCCGTTAAACGTTTTGCTACAAAATCCCCAGAAAATTCCTGCTCTCACCAATACTTCTGCATCCTCGTGCGAAATCCCTCCTTTTCGAATGAGGGACATTCGGCCTGCCGTAAAACAAAACAAACAAGCCCTCTTCGAGAAACCGGGGAACCGGATCGAAGAGGGCTATGGCAGCCGGATCGGGCAAGCTTACCAGAGCAAAATCAGCGTCAAGTTCGACAGCGCAAAAGCGAACACGGCGTAGTCGTGCGGGCGGAACCGGTATACGCGAATCGGCGTCCGTCCGGTATCGCCTTGGTAGCAGCGGGACTCCATCGCAACGGCCAAATCTCTGGCGCGCAGGATGGAGAGCACGAACAAGGGCAGCAGCATCGGCAGCACGCCCCGGAAGCGGGCCGCTACCCCTTTGCGGTGAAAGCCTCCGCCCCGGGCCGTCTGCGCCTTGCGGATCTTATCGAATTCGTCCAGCAGCAGCGGGAGGAAGCGAAGGGCGATGGCGAACATCATCACCGCTTCATGCACTGGCACCTTCAGCTTCTTCAAGGGACTGAGCAGCAGCTCCAGCCCTTCCGCAAGCACGATCGGCGAAGTCGTCCGCACGAGCAGCGACAAGAGCAGCACGATCCCGGCGATCTGCTCGCACATGACGACGCCTTTCACGGCGCCTTCCACCGAGAACGTGACGAAGCCGATCGTGATCCACGTACCCCCCGGAACAGGTGTGAGGATGGCTTGGTAAATCATCGTGGACGTAAAAAACAGCAGCAGGGACAAAAAAGTCAGCGTCAGCACGCGCCAAGAGAGCTTGGCAACGCCCCAGAGGACGATGAGCAGCGCGAGCTGGGTGCTTTTCAGGAGCAGGTGGTGGTTCAGCAGCAGACTGAGGCCGAACAGCAGCACGGCGACAATCTTCATGCGCGGGTCCCAGCGCTCCAGCCACGAGTTTCTTTTTTGGTAGATCAAATCGCTTGTTGCGGACATAGGTCAGGCGCTCCTTAGGAAAGTAGGACTGGATTGGACCGCTCCGCATACCTTCGTGCGATCCGTTGAGCGGTCTCTTCGACCGATTCGGGAAGGACCGGGCCGCCTCCAAGCATTCGGCGTATAGCCAGCGCCGGAGGCTCCTCCCAGCCGAAGGCCGCCAGAAGCTGCGGATCGGACAACAATCGCGCCGGATGCCCGTCGGCCATAAAGCGGCCATCCTTCAGCGCAATGAGCCGGGAAGCGTGCTCCAAAATTTCGTCCAGCTGGTGGCTGACCCACAGTATCGTCATCCCGTTCTCCCGGTTCAAACGGTGCAGCAGCTCGAACAGCGCTTGGCGCGAAGGCAGATCGAGACCGGCCGTCGGCTCGTCGAGAATGAGCACGTCCGGCTCCAGCACGATGACGCCGGCGATAGCGGCACGCCGCTTCTCGCCTCCGCTCAGCTCGAACGGACTCCGGCTTGCGAACGCGTCATCGTCGAGGCCGACCGCCGTCATCGCCGCCCGGACCTGCGCCTCCTTCGCTTTGGGCGTCAGCCCGGCATGCTGCAGGCCGAAGGCGATGTCCTCGAACACCGTCGCCGCAAACAGCTGATGCTCGGGATATTGAAAAATGTACCCGACCCGGTCGAACAGCTCCGGACGCTTGGCGGTATGCGGGTTGACCCCGTCCAGCAGCAGCTCGCCCTCGGTCGGGGAAAGAAACCCTTTGAGCAACTGCGTGAACGTCGACTTCCCCGAGCCGGACTTCCCGGCAACGGCCAGCATCTCGCCCTTGTCGATCGTCATCCCGATCTCTCGGAGCACCGTCGGGGCAGCGGAGGAAGACTCCTTTTTACGTCGCCGTTTGCCATAGGCGCCATAGGTGAACGACACGTTCTTCAGCTCGATACGCATAGCAGCTTCCTCCATTCCTCCGGCCCGGGCGAATCGGAAACGGGAACGCCCAGTCTCCGCGCCGCCAGCGCCAGTCGGCGCGGGTAAGGCAGCTCCAGCCCGCAGCCGGAGAGCAGTTCTTCCTGCGTCCACAGGTCCGCAGGCTTCCCGACGGTCTGGACGCCGCCTTGCCGGAACAGCACCCAGCGGTCTGCTTCGAACACTTCCTCCAAGTGGTGGGTGATGTAGATCAGCGTAAACGGATGCTCGCGACGAACCTCGTGCAGCGTCTGCACAAACTGCTTCCGGGAGACGGGGTCCAGCATCGAGGTCGCTTCGTCCAGAATCAGGCAGCGGGGGGCGAGCGCCAGCACGGAAGCCAGCGCCAGCTTCTGCTTCTCTCCGCCCGACAGCTGCGTCACGAGGCGGTCTTCGTCGGCGTCGAGCCGGACCGCGTTCAGCGCCCAGCGAATCCGGCGCTGCATGTCCTCTTGCGGCCAGCCGATGTTCGACAGCCCGAAAGCGATGTCCTCGCCTACCGTCAGGCCGACCTGCTGGTTTTCCGGGTTTTGAAATACGATTTGGACGCGCCTGCGGATGGAAGGGACCGCTTGAGGGTCGGCAGTATCGTCACCCTCGACAAGGATCGAGCCTTCCGTCGGCAGCTCGATGCCGTTCAGCAGCCTCGTTAGCGACGATTTGCCGGAGCCGTTCGGGCCGAGGAAGGCGACGAATTCGCCGGGCTCAAGCTCCAGGCTGACATCGCGAAGCGCCCAAACCGGCGGTTCGCCGCCGGTATAAGAAAACGATACGTTTCGAATCGAGATCATAAGTCGTAATCACTGCCTTTCCGGAGTGGCGACCGGGCCGTAGACGCTTTTCGCGTCGGCGGGATCGAACAAGCCGTCCTCCGTATTCGGAATTTGCCAGAAGAAGTCGATATGCACGCCTTTTTCCGCGGCCAGCGTCAAGAATTCCTGCATGAAGACGCCTTTGCCCGGATCGCAGGAAGGGCTTCCGCTAATGCCGAGCCCGCCCGCAATCGTGTAGCCGTGATCCTGATATACTTTCAACTGCTCGACGAACGGCAGCAGAATGTTCCGGTTATGGGCGTGAAACTCCGGCGTGTCGTACTCCTCGACCGTCATCGGGGGCCGCTCCGGCCCGAGAAACGTGAACTCGGGGCAGGGCAGCTGGACGATGCCGTATCCTTGCCCGTTCGCCCAATCGACCGCCGATTTCATCACGCCCGGACTCCGGGCTTCCTCGGCGACGACGGCGTTCTGATTCAGCACGCAATGGGAGGCGACGATGATTTTCTTACTGCGCTGCATGGGGAGCCCCCTTCGATCCGCGTTTGGCCGGCCGCTTGAGGAGCGACTGCGGAATGCCTTTGATCACGTAGTAGACGAACAGGGCCGACAAGATTTTGTCGATTAAATTTTCAGCCAGACGGGGCAGAAACGCCGAAGCGAACAAGCTGCTGCCGGCTTGCTTCAGCCAGAGCACCGCAATATCCTGTACGCCGCCCGTTAATCCCCCGAAGACGCCGATCGCGATGACCGTTCCGATGGCGGGGCAGACGATGCCCAGCAGTAGGCCCGAGACGAGCGCCGACCGCAGCGTATATCCGTATTTTCGTGCGGTATAGCCGACAATCAGCCCGACGGTGGCGTTCACTAGCGCAAAAGGAATCGACGAATAGCCGGACGTCACGCCCAGGACCAGATTGGTCAGGATGCCGACCAGCGCGCCCCAGAACGGGCCATAGACGGCGGCGATAAAGATCGTACCGATGACGTCGAGGAACAGGAACGGAATTTTCAGGCTTCCGACGACCGTTCCCGCGATGACATTGATCGCCACGGCCAAAGCGCCGAGCGTGATGATTAACGTTTTTTGATTCATGCCGAACGACCTCCAAGGATTCATAAAATAAATAGCGGACTTTCTTCGATCCATCTTCGATCAGAAGGTCTTGCTTTATTAGAGAATCCGATTCCCCCTTTGTACATAACGAGAAACGCATGGGAGCGCGGGCATGAAGCACAAAGGACTTCCGGCTGCGGCTCTGACGCAGATTCTACAGACGAGTCGAATTGCTTAAAACCAAGTAAATTCATCTACTTAGTTTAGTATCATTGTAGTGCTTTTCTTTCGGTTGTCAAGGATGATAATTGGATGCAGTTGAAGAAAGTGGGACTTTGACTGTGCCTGCTGCCCGGGGCCGTTATTATCTATATTCCGTCGGCGGACAATTATCCTAAATCAAACCTTCACTTGACCGACCCGGCTTCCAAAGATAACCTATTCAAGAACGTTTTATTTATTTTCTGCTTCCAAGGAGCGCGCAATGAGATTTCGGGATTTCCATCCAAACGTTAAACTTCGTATTGTTATGAGCTTTTTGACCGGGGTGCTCGGCAGCATGGTCGTGCCGTTCATGTCCGTTTATTTTGCCAAAACGCTCGGGGCGACGGCCGCAGGCCTCGTGGCGATCCTCAATATCGCGGTGGGGCTCGTCTTTGCCATGCTGGGCGGCTATTATGCGGACAGGGTCGGCCGCAAGCGCATGATGCTGATCTCCGAAGCGGCGATCGCCGCGGCTTATCTGGTCATGGCTGCCGTCAACTCGCCCTGGTGCCAATCGCCGGTCGCGACGCTCGTCATGACGGTTGCCGTCAGCGCGAGCTGGGGACTGCACAAGCCCGCCATCGAGGCGATGCTGATCGATGTGACGGAGCCGCATGCCCGCCAGGCGATGTACCGGATTACGTATTGGACCAACAATCTGTCTGTTGCCGCAGCAGGGATGGTCGGAGCGGTTCTGTTCGCCGATTACTTGTTCGAGCTGTTCCTTGCCGTCGGGCTCATGACGCTCGTTTCCTTCGCCGTCACCTGGATCTTTATCACCGAAGCCTGGAAACAGCCCGAAGGCGGCCCAACCGGGGCGGCGGAGCCGAAGAAAGGCAAGCTGTGGGCCAATTACCGGCAGGTACTGCGCGACAAAGCGTTTATGGTCTATGTCGGCGCCTTTGTGCTTCTCTACTCCGTGGAGATTAATCTGGTCGACTATATTGCGATTCGTCTGGAGAAAGAAATGCGGTTGACGCCGTGGCTGCCATGGACGGACTGGCAGATTGACGGTATGGAAATGCTGGGGGTGCTGCGGACCGAGAATACGCTGCTCGTCGTTCTGCTGTCGCTTGTGATCGCAGCGCTGATCAAGCAGCGCTCGGATTCGCGGATCATGTACGCGGGGCTTGCGCTCAACATCGCCGGATACAGCTTTCTCGCGTACAGCAACCAGCCGGCGCTGCTTGTGCTGATGATGTTCGTCGCGACCGTCGGCGAGCTGATTTACGTTCCGCTCAGCCAGGCGCTTCTGGTGAACATCGTGCCGGATCACGCGCGCAGTTCTTACATGGCGATCAACGGCATGGCTTTCCGGGGAGGCATGATCCTGGGAGGAGTGAACATCATACTCGGCGGCGTGCTGCCGGGCTGGGGGATGGCGGTCGTTATTTTTATGACCGGGGTGGCCGGGCTGCTGCTGCTCCGTTCCGTGATGCCGGTGCTGAATCAAGAACATTCCTTATCGAAGGACCATAGCTCCGGCAACGGCTGCGGTGCCGTACACCTATCAAACTGATTATGATTCAAGTGACGGCTGCATATCCTGTTGAGGGAAGCCGCTCCGATCCCCGGCCGCGCAGGGCATGTTTACAATTGGAAAAAAAAGATGCCAAGTGCCAATTTATAGTCTAGAATATAGGGTGAGAAAAAGCCGCTCACCTACGATCGTTTGATAAACCTCCGGGAGTACTGCATGAGACGCGGCGAAGCATGATGAAGAATTCGTCCCGGGGGGAATTATGAAGAAAACGTGGTTTTACCGCTTGCTGTTCTCCTATTTTCCGATCTTTTTCAGCTTGACTTCCGTTTTAATTTTGCTCGCCTTTCTATTCGTTAGCGACCTCTCCCGAAAAGAAACGATGAGCGCAAATCAGATGTACGTCCGGCATGTGATCCAGATGATCGACCATTCGCTGCGCGAAACGGACGGCATGCTGATCCATGAAATCGAGACGAACGACAAGCTCCGGACGTTTTTTCGGGGGAACGCCGGTTCGCAACATTATTTCTCCACTTATGAAGCTTCCAAAAAAATAAACGAGCTCGTCACGTTTAACAGCTTTATCGACTCCGTCTATTTATACCGTTTCTCGGATGGCATGGTGATTAGTCCCGCCGTGTTCGTTCCGCTCGAAAAATTCGGAGACCGGGCCTTCCTGACCGGGCATCTGGATTCGCGCGTCCCTTATACGTTATCCGAGCGAAGAACCTATTCGGACGCCCCCGATCCGGAGAATAACCCGCCGGCTTCGGTCATTTCCATCGTAAGAAGATATCCGCTGATGACCGGGGAGCAGGGAGTCGTCGTCATTAACATCGCCGTGCGGGAAATTCAAAAAATGATTGCCGGCATGTCGAGCTCCCAGGTCAGCTTTGTGGAAATTACAGACCGGAACGGCAATCTTATCACCGATCCGCTTCCCGAGAATAAGGGCAAGGAAGGGACCGTGATGTCGCGCTTCGTATCCGATTATACGGGATGGTCATACGAAGGCGGGGTATACGATAACCACTTGTTCCGCTATGCTTCGGTATTCTCGTATCTTTGGATCGTTTCGGGTTTCGTCGTTGTGGCGGCGGGCACCGTCTGGATGGCTTACGTGACAAGGCGGAATTACAAGCCGATCGAATCGATCATCTCGCGGATCAATGTGTACTCGATGCACAAGAGCAGTAAGCTGACGAAGAAAGCGAAGGACGAGTTCAACTTTATCGAGCAGGCATTGGATAATTTGATCGAACAATCGAATGCGTACCAGAAGCTGCACGAAGAGGACGTGATTTACCGGCGGCGGCATTTTTTCCTGCAGCTGCTGGAAGGACGGCGGCCTGCGAACCCGCGGGATTGGGCGACGGAGCTGGAGCTGTTCTGGACGCGGTCCCCTGTGGCAAGCATCGGCCTGACCGTATTTGAAATTGACAAATATTCCGCGATGAAGGAACGATATTCCGTACGGGACCAATACTTGTTGAAGTTCGTCCTGAATAGCGTGGTCAAAGAAATCGCCGAGCCGCTGCCGGTCACGGTATGGCCGGAGTGGACGGCGGATCATCGGTTGACGGTGCTGTTTCAAATGGCGGACGCGCAGAACGGAGACGAACAGCTTATCGCATCCATTGCCGAAAGCACAAGGGCGTGGGTGGAAAAAAATCTGGACTTCACCGTCACCGTCGGCGTCGGACCGTGCATGGCGCAGGTGGACGATATTCCGCAGTCGTATGCCGGAGCTTTGGCGGCGCTGGCCTATAAATCGAGCCTCGGCTTGAACCTTGTCATTCCTCACAACGAAAGGGGATTGAAGCTGCAAGGAGAGCCGTACCGGCATTTGCAGCTGATCCGCTCTCTGGCGCAAGCGTTTCGGACCGGAGGAGAGGACTGGCGGTTGATCTACGGCCAGATTTTTTCGGAGGTCAAGGATGCGCTCTTCTCCCGGGAAGAGCATGTCAATCTGATGAATTACTTCATCTACCATTTGTATCGCGAGATGATGGAGTTTCCGCCGAATGTTCGGGAGATCTGGAAGACGGAGACGCTGCCGCGGCTCAACCAGGTGCTGCATACGTTCGACCTGGTCGACGAGGTGGAGACCCAATTTCTCGATATCTTGACGGACACCGAAAAGAAAATCCGGCTGCTCCAGGAGAGCCGCAGCAAATATACCGTTATTCGGGAAGTGAGAAGCTATATCGAGCGGGAGTATGCCAACCCGGAGTTGTCCCTCAATCTGCTCTGCGAGGAATTCGGCTTGAACGGCAAATATGTAAGCCGTCTGTTCAAGGAGGCATTCGGGGTAAAGCTGGTCGATTATTTGGTCGGCATCAAGGTCGAAAAAAGCAAGGAGCTGCTGGAAAATACGCAGCTGTCGTTGCAGCAAATTTCCAGCGCAGTCGGATACCTGCACGTCATCTCGTTTATTCGCGCGTTCAAAAAAGTAGAGGGGACCACCCCCGGCGAATACAGGAAAAAACACGGAAAAAGCCTTTCGTGACGGAAGGCTTTTTCCATTTTGCATATGGTGCGAAATAGGCTTATCGCTCCTTTTTCCTTTAGGCTAACGGGGTGAATCTTGTAGATTGATTTTCCAGTTCGGATAGCGCTACATTGAGCATACATTCCTTGCGGCTTCACCCGGAGGAATGCAAGTACATTAGAGCACATTAGGGCAGAGAGGAAGTCGATCGATGAACAAAAAGGGGCGGAATCGAGGGGTTGTGTTAAGCGTGGCCGCCGTATTGGCGGCGGGAGCGCTGGCAGCCGGATGCAACAACCAGGACACGTCTGGGGCGAAGAAAGGGGCCGAGGCACAACAGACGGAACCCAAGCGAGGCAGCATTACGGTTTCCATTTACGACCGGAATAACATTCCGCCGGAGGAAGGGAATTGGGACAAAAACCGCTGGACCGAATGGGTCAACAAGCATGGGCCGGTCGATGTCAAATACGTTCCCGTTCCGCGCTGGGAATCTTTGCAGAAATTCAATGCTTTGTTCGCAAGCGCTGCCGCTCCGGATTTAATTCTGGAGTATGATACGAATTACCGAAATCAATGGTACGCCCAAAAGCTGCTGATGCCCTTGGACGAACTGATCGACAAGCACAGCACGATTTATAAGGAGCTGATGAGCAAGGTTCCGCTGCTCAAGAAGCTGGGCACCAAGGACGACGGGAAGCTGTATGAAATCGGCAGAGTCACTCCCCTGACAACGAATCACGCGATTTATATTCGCGAGGACTGGCTGCAAAAGCTGAAGCTGGAAGCGCCGAAAACAACGGAGGAGCTGCTGCAGGTCGCCAAAGCATTCGCCAATCGCGATCCGGACGGCAACGGGAAAAAGGATACGTTTGGCGTCAACTTAAGTGGAAACGGTTTCACGATCATGAATCACATGTTCGGCCACGGTCTGAACGATTGGGACATCCAGGGCGATCGCGTTGTGCACGAATGGGATCGTCTGAAGGCGTCCGTTGCTTTCCAGAAAACGTTGTTTGACGCAGGCTCAGTCGACAAAGACTTCCTGACGGATAAAAACGGGGAAAAGGCGAAGCAGGATTTTCTAAGCGGCAAATTGGGCATGTATTTGCATCAAGGTCTCAGCAGCAGCGATTACGACACGTTCAAGAAAAACAATCCGGAGGGGAACAACGCCATTCTGCCGCTTCCGAAGAGCGAATTCGGCCAGTTTAGCCCGGTCCTGGGGGCGCCGGTGCAAATGGTCGCGGCCGTGAACGCCAAAGCGGCGGACCCGAAGGCCGTCATTCGGTATATCGATTTCATGGTCAAGCCGGAGAACGCCATCGTCATCAAGAACGGCCTTGAAGGGGTGCATTGGCGCAAAGGGAGCAACGGCTGCCCGCAAAAAATCGACCCGGAAAAAAACAAGAAGGAAGTCTATACCGCCGATCTGAACATGCTGACCTCGGAGGTGCTGTTCGGAAAATGCGCCTTCGGAGATTCTATGGAAAACCCGTCGGCAACCGATAAGGCGCTGAGCGAGTTGAACAGCCAGGCGAAGAAGGCCTACATCAGCAAGGAGCGTCCGGTTCCGGCCTTAAATGCGACGGCCCTGCCGCTGCTTCCGGACGCGTTGTCGATTGTCGTGAAAAATGTGGAGAAGCAGATCGGAACGGGCGTCGTCCGCGGGGACATTTGGATGAAGGCGATTGTGAACGGTCCCGGCTTTACGGCGGATCAGGCGCTCAGCGAAGCGAAGGCCGTTTGGGAGCAGGCCGGAGGGGCGAAGGTGGACGAATTTTATGCGAAGTGGTACGCGGACAACAAGAACGCGCTGTTCCTCCTGGACGATTTGTACGCCTTCGACGAGCAGATTCAGCAGTTTAACCGGGGAAGAACAGATCCGTGAAAGCGTGGAAAGGGGATGATCCTATTCAAAAGCAGACGCTGTCGTATCCGATGAGAACGTCCGAGGCCCATACTAACGTCCGCAGGCTCCAAAGAAAAAGGCTGAAGCAAAATGTGCCGTTAATTTTGATGTTTATTCCGGTCATCGCCTTTTTTGTAGCTTTCCGGTATATTCCGATTCTCGGCAATGTGATCGCTTTTAAGCAGTATAACCTGATGCAGGGCATCTGGGGGAGCCCGTGGGCCGGTCTGGACAATTTTAAGATCATATTCAGCAACCCCCAGACGCTTCAGATTGTGAAAAATACCTTTCTGCTGAGCTTCTTCGGCATTGTGATCGGGTTTCCGTTCCCGATTCTGGTCGCGGTCATGCTCAATGAAGTACGCAGAATGTGGTGGAAGAAAACGGTGCAGACGCTTTTGTATTTGCCGCACTTCTTCTCCTGGGTCATTATCGGGGGAATCGTCGTTACGCTGTTCGGGTCTCAGGCCGGCGTCGTGAATGCGCTGCTGGAGCAATGGACGGGCGCGAAGTACCCGTTTCTATATCAGGCGGGCTCTTGGCTGACGATCTTTTTCGGGTCGAACGTTTGGAAGGAAGCCGGCTTCGGCGCCATTATTTATTTGGCCGCGATGAGCTCGATCGATCCGCATCTGTACGAAGCGGCGAGCATGGACGGAGCCTCGAAGCTAAGACAAATTTGGCACGTCACCCTGCCCGGCATTGTTCCGACGGCGACCATCATGCTGATCCTTGCGATGGGGCGCGTCATGGATGTCGGCTTCGATCCGATCTACAACCTGCAGAACGCAGTCGTGTCGGACGTATCGAACGTCATCAGCACGTACATTTACACGATCGGGATCCAAAACGGGCTTTACAGCTTGACGACATCCATGGGTCTGTTCGAATCCGTGATCGGGCTCATTCTGGTCGTCGGCGCAAACCGGATCGCGAGAAAATTTAACCAATCGTTATGGTGAGCGAACAAGGAGGGTGACGATGAAGCTATCGTTCGGAGAAAAAATATTTCACTGCGTGAACAATCTGCTGCTCGTTGCGGCCGGCCTCAGCTGCCTGCTACCGCTGCTTAACATCGTCTCGGTGTCCTTCAGCGACTATTCCGCCATCGCCTCGGGCTTCGTCGGGATCTGGCCGGTCGGGTTCAGCCTCGACTCCTATAAAGCGCTAATCGACGGGACGCCGATTGTCAACTGCTTCCAAAATAGCGTGGTCATCACGGGAGTCGGCGTCGTCTTGAGCATGGTCTTCACGATCTTGGCCGCTTTCCCGCTCTCGAGAGCATATTTTTATGCGAGAAAAGCGTTTACTCTGGCCATCGTGTTCACGATGCTGTTCGGGATTCCCACCATTCCGGCTTTTCTGGTGAACCGCTCCCTGGGCATTATCGATACGTACTGGGCGCTCTGGCTTCCCGGCTTGATCAGCGCTTATAATCTGATGGTGCTAAAAACGTTTTTCGAGAACGTGCCGGCCGAAATCGAAGAGGCCGCCCGGATCGACGGCTGCGGCGATTGGCGGCTGCTGATGCAGATCGTCCTGCCTCTGTCGATGCCGGTTCTGGCGACGCTGACGCTGTTTTACGGGGTTGGCTACTGGAACGCATTCCAGGGTTTGTTAATCAACATTAACGATCCCGCCAAGTACAATCTGGCTGTCATGGTACAGAACATGATCGCGAATCAGTCGCTGCTGCAAAGCTTGAACAACCTGCAGCAGCATGAGCTGGAGCAGTTAATTACGCCTGAATCGATCCGGTCGGCGGGTGTGGTTGTGATGCTTGTCCCGCTGCTGCTGGTGTACCCCTTTATGCAGAAGTATTTTGTCAAAGGGGTCATGATCGGGGCGGTCAAAGGATAAGGATGTAGGGAAAGGGGGCTGGCAGTTTGGGCAACAACGGCAGGGCTGCTGAGGTAACCCCGAAGGGAGAAAGTGCATATTTTGCAGAGGGGGTTCATCGATGAAAGCAAAAAGATGGAACAAAGCCTGTGTGACAAGCTCTGCCGCCGTTCTAGCGGCGGGAATGCTTGTGGCGGGCTGCAATGGCAGCAGCGCGCCGGACGACAAGGCGGGTCAGCAGGAAGGGAAAGGCAGCCTGACGGTGTCGATCTACGACCGGAACAACATTCCGCCGGAAGAAGGGAATTGGGATAAGAACCGCTGGAGCGAATGGATCAACAAGAACGGTCCGGTTCAGGTCAAATATGTTCTGGTTCCGCGCTGGGAATCTTTCCAGAAGTTCAACGCCTTGTTCGCCAGCGCCGCGGCTCCGGATTTGATCCTGGAATACGATACGGGCTACAGAAACCAGTGGTACGCCCAGAAGCTGCTTATGCCTTTGGACGAGGTCATCGAGAAATATAGCACCACGTATAAAGAGCTGATGAAGCAGTTTCCCCAGTTAAAAAAATTGGCGACCAAAGACGACGGGAAAATGTACGAAATCGGCCGAATTTCTCCGCTTACCGCGGGGCACCGCGTTTACATTCGCGAGGACTGGTTGCAGAAGCTGAACCTCCAGGCTCCCAAAACGACGGAAGAGTTTTTTAACGTGGCGAAGCTGTTCGCGGAACAGGACCCGGACGGAAACGGCAAAAAGGATACGTTCGGTCTCAATTTGAGCGGCAATGCCCCCTCGATCATCCAGCATATGTTCGGATTCGGAGAAGTCCAGTGGCGCTTCGAAAACGACAAATTCGTTCACGAGTGGGACCGTTTGGCCGCGGCGGTTGCGTTTCAGAAAAAACTGTTTGACGCCGGTGTGGTCGACAAAGATTTTCTGACGGATAAAAACGGGGAGAAAGCGAAGCAGGATTTCCTCTCCGGCAAGCTCGGCATGTATCTGTTTCAGGATTTCCCGGGCGAGAAGGACTATGATACGTTCAAGAAAAACAATCCGAACGGCAAGCTTGCGATCCTGCCGCTGCCGAAATCCGAATTCGGCCAGTTCAGTCCGGCGGTCGGCAGCCCGATTCAGATGGTCGGCGTGCTGAACGTCGCCGCCAAAGACCCGAAGTCGGTCATGCAATATATCGATTTTATGATTAAACCGGAAAACGCATTAACCATTCAATACGGCTTGGAAGGCACGCATTGGAGCAAGGACGAGAACGGCTGCCCGCAGCCGATTGACGCCGAGAAGAACAAGAAGGAAGTATCGTATAGCGCCGATCTTGGCATGATGGCCTCCCGGCTGCTGTACGGCAAATGCGGGTTTGATTCGTATCGGCCGCAGAAGACGGAAGCACAGAAGGAATTGCGCGAGCTGGCGCTGCAGGCCAATACCGCCTACGTTTCGAGAGAGCGGCCGATCCCTACCCTGAAGCCGGAATACTTGCCTGTGCTGCCGCAGGAGCTTGCCATCATCGTCAAAAATTCCGACCAGCAGCTCAAGGATATTTGGATTAGAGCGGTTGTCGGCGGAAGCGGCTATACGGCGGAGCAGGCCTATAAAGACGCGAAGGAGTTATGGGAAAAGGCCGGCGGTACCCGGGTGGACGACTTCTATGCCAAGTGGTACGCGGAGAACAAGCCGAAAGCATTTATGCTGGAGGATTTATATAAATTCGGCGAAGACGCCGTGAAATTGTATTCCAATAAATAAGTAAGATTCCCTGCGCAGCATGTCTGTCCGGCTGTTCTCACAGGGCGGGAGGCGTCCGGCTTCCCGCCCTGCATGTTCCTCTTTTTGAAGGGAGGTGCCCAAATCATTTGTGATGAAACCGTTTGTTTTGTAAACGCTGTCAATGTCGCAAATTTTGTATGGGGAGGAATCCGCTTTGACAGGGAAAAAAATGAAAGGGTTGGCAAGCTTTTGGCTGGTGGTATTTCTGTTGTTCGGCCATGTCCCTTTCCCCTTGGGAACTGCTGCGGTCGTGGAGGCACAGGCGCTCTCACCCCCCTCAAATTTGACCTCCGTTTGGCGGACCGATACCTCGGTCCATTTGGCGTGGACCGCTTCCTCCTCCGGCAGTGCGGTCATCGGTTACGACGTCTATAACGGCAATGCGTTGATTGGAAGCACGAGCGGCTCATCCGACTATTGGGCAACCGGGCTGACTCCGGGCGGAAGCTATACGTTTACGGTACGGGCCAGAGACGCATTGGGGAACGTATCGGCGCCAAGCAGTCCGTTCGCCGTTCAGCCGGGCGCGCTTGACCGGGGACTCTGGGCCGTCACCGCGTCTTCCAGTGCCGGCGGAGCACCGCCATCCTTGGCGGTCGACGGCAGCCTGTCCACCCGATGGAGCAGCGGAGCGGCACAAGCCTCGGGGATGTGGTTCCAGATCGATACGGGCCCGGGGGATAAAACGTACCACAGGCTAGTGCTGGATACCGGAGTTTCCACCGGAGATTACCCCCGGGGGTATGAAGTCAGCGTGTCCGACGACGGGGCGAACTGGGGCGCTCCAATCGCATCGGGTACGGGAAGTTCCTCCGTCGTGACGATCGATTTTCCGCAGCAAACCGCCCAGTATGTCCGGGTTACGTTGACGAAAAGCTCCGGACTGTGGTGGTCGATCTATGATTTGAATCTGTACGGCGCCATGCAGCCCGATTCCCAAGCTCCGACCGTTCCGGGCGGCATCCGAGATTCCGACGTCACGGATCATGAGATCCGGTTGTCCTGGGATGCTTCTACGGACAATGTGGCTGTCTTCGCATACGACGTTTATCTTGGCCCGGACTTCGTCGGTTCCACAAAGTCGACAGAGTATAAGGTATCCGGGTTGTCCCCGAGAACCGTCTATTCGTTTACGATCCGGGCAAGAGATCCGGCTGGCAACGTTTCCGCACCGTCCGCACCCTATGCGGTGACCACGCAGGATAAGCTCGATCGCACGCTCTGGAAGGCGACGGCGTCGTCGACCGGCAGCACTTCCTCACCCAGCATGGCGATCGACGGAATCCTGTCCTCCCGATGGACCAGCGGGGCAGCGCAAGCGCCGGGGACGTGGTTCCAGATCGATACGGGACCGGGGGATAAAACGTACAACAAGCTGGTGCTCGATGCCGGGGGCTCATCCGGAGATTACCCTCGCGGATACGAGGTTACCGTTTCCGACGACGGTGTGAATTGGAGCGCACCGGTTGCGTCGGGTACGGGCAGTTCTTCGGTCGTGACGATCAGTTTTCCGCAGCAAACCGCCAAATATATCCGAATCGCCCTAACGAAAACCTCAGGCTTATGGTGGTCTATCCATGAACTGGATCTTTACGGCGTCCTAGCTCCTGATAACGATCCCCCCACCACTCCCTCTCATTTAACCGCCACCAAAATACTCGATACGGAAGTCGATCTTACCTGGGAAGCCTCAACCGATAACGTTGCCGTGGTAGGATACAATGTTTACGCCGGTTCCACATTGATCGGCTATACGACGGCTACCAGCTACAAGGCAGAGGATCTCGCTGCCAAAACGCCCTATACGTTTACCGTACGCGCCAAAGATTTGTCGGGCAATCTGTCGCCGCCGAGCGTACCCCTGAAGATAACCACGCAGGATGTCATCGCGCTGCCTTTGGCGGCCAGGTACGAGATGGAGCCGGACCCATCGAATCCGACGCTGCTGCGGGACGATAGCGGTTTTGGACAGAACGGCACCGTCACCTCTCCGGCCTCCTTCGAAGACGGACGGGAGGGCAGCGGAAAGGCGTTAAGGTTTACCGGACCGAATCAAGCTATGGTTTCTTCTCCCACTTCTCCCACGGGCATGCTGAACAATCTTTCCTCCAAATTTACGATTACCGCCTGGATCAAGCCGGACGATTTGAACGGGCATCTGCCCATCGTCACGAAGCGTGACGCCAACTGGAAAGGATCGACGTTTTATTTGAGACTGACCGGGAATCGTCTAGGGTTTGCGGCGGATTACGGAGAGAAATGGTACGACTGGTCCTTTCCTTCGGATTCGATCGTGGCCGGGCAATGGTGCCATGTCGCCGTAACCTTCGAAAAACATGTCGGCATCAAATTTTACGTGAACGGGAAGCTCATCGGCAGTGTCGACGGCTCTGCGGTGTTCACGGATGCGCTGCCGAACTTCGTGAACATGATGCTGGGCACGGAGTGGCACTGGGACCCTGCGACAAGATCGATGCGTCAATACGGGTTCCGGGGTTCGATCGATTCCTTGCATATTTATGCGGCCCCCCTGACCTCCGGCCAGATTAAAGCGGATATGGCGAACACGATGACAACCCGTCCGGCGGAGCCGAGCGATTTCACGTTCCCATTGAAATGGGCGACCTTCCGATTGGTCCGGTACGACATGCCGAACGGTTTGTTTACGAACGGCAGCGCCAAAATCCACCAAACCGCCGTGCGCAAGGAAGGCCCCGATGCGGTGGATTGGCCCAGAATCACGCTGCACATCCCCCAAGCGGATCAAACGAAAAGCAAGATAGAGCCCTTCGCCGACGCAGCGGAATTCAAAACGGATATTTTGCTGCAGCGCGAGCCGGAAAGCATGCCGCTTCTGCAGCAGCCCTACGACAACGTGCTGCAGCCCGGCAACCATTGGGTACGCGGGGTGCAATGGCGCTGGGGCCAGACGTATATGTACACCTCCGACAGGACGGCCAGAACGTGGGCCTGGGATTATGAGCTCTGGACGTTCCCGGTGAAGATCGCGGGAGCCGAGCCGGGAGCCGTTAAAAACGTCGTGCTGAAAGCGGATGGGGCGGAGATTTATAACAGCGGGGCGAATGTGTACGACTCTCTGACCCTGCTGCTGCCTCAAAATGAAGAAGGCAAGCCTTACGAGCTGTGGGTTGACGGGCGGGGCCCGGTTCGTTTCGATGCGGGACTTCAACCGATCG
Organism: Paenibacillus oleatilyticus; assembly: GCF_018998565.1. Classification (GTDB taxonomy): domain Bacteria; phylum Bacillota; class Bacilli; order Paenibacillales; family NBRC-103111; genus Paenibacillus_G; species Paenibacillus_G oleatilyticus. The sequence continues at coordinate 158,420 of NZ_JAHNZO010000003.1, forward strand.
AAGCCGGCAATCCGAAGGATGTCCCCATTGCGTTCGCTCTGAACGTTCCCGGGAGCGGGCCTGCCGTTACCGTGAAGTCGTTGGACCGTCCGGAAACGTTCCCGAATCAGGCGGTATGGGATGCGGATACGGCGGCGCTCTCGGAGGCGAAGCCCGTCACGCCCGGCTATGTTCCGGATCGTTCGTCGATCGCCCGCCATCTGGGAGTCGATGTTCCGCGGTCGCCGGAGACGATCAACTTCATTTATATGTCACACGGCATGAGCTCCGGCGGTTTTTACCATTCCGAGCATAAAAAGGTCGCCTCGATGTATCAGACGCTCGGTTCCATCGAGGAATATGCCGATTATGTCAGCGATACCGGATACGACCGCGTATTCGAATTCAGCAACTTTACCGACGCGGACAGTCCGGTCAGTCCGGAAAAGATGGCGGCGGCGCTCGAAAAACGGGGCGTTCAGTTCGGCTTTGTTCCGCTCACGGACATCAACGGCATCGATATGCGCAATGCAAATTTGGCGTTCTATGCCTACAATTTGCCCGATTACCGCGCCCCGTTATACCGGAACGTCCAGCTCAGTTTGCAGCGGTTTCAGGTTTATCCGAACATGACGGGCATGAGCATCGGCGCGGATAACGCAGACTACGTGCCGTATTGGGACTGGGCGCCTCCGATTCCGAACCGTCCGTGGGGAATGGCCTACACCGCATTCCAAAGGGCGCGCGGTTTGCCGCTTACGACGCCGATCGCGCCCAGCGTGCAGGGATGGTATCAGCCGAAGGCGCACGAATATTTCGCGAATGCCTCCAAGCCGTTCCTCGACTACATCGACCGGTACGATGAAACTTTCAAGGAGTACGGTTATTTTGTCAAAGCGGTTTCCGAAGTCAACGACGGCTATCTCACCACGACCGGGTCGTTCGGAAGCTCGCCCGGCGTCGGCGGACACGGAGGATGGCCCTGGGGGACGGTTCCCGCGAAGCCGATGCATGAGCGGATGCCGATACAGACCGGTTACGACTGGAACGAATTGAGCACCTCCAAACCGATGCATGTGGTCGCTTTGCTGGACCGTCTGCGCAGCTATTATCCGAACAAAACGACATGGGCGACACCCGACGATTTCAGCTTGTTTTTCGGCAAGACGGACCGGGAAAAAGCTTATGCGCTGGCCTTGACCCGGGGCATTCAGGCGATCGGCACGAATGTGCTGCCGAACAATAAGGGCGATCTCGCCAAGCCTCAAATGATCGCGGAGCAGAAAGAGCTCTATTCCTGGATTCGTAAATACGGTGGCGCCTATGCGATGACCGAGCCGACGCCGACGATCGGCATTATGTATGTTAACAAGCAAGCCCTGCTGCGGGGCATCGTCGGCAAAGAGCCGACAGACGAAGATCTGCTCAAAGGTTCCCACGAAGGAAAAGTGTCGGAAGCGATGTTCTTCACCCATGCCGCCGGATGGGCGTCGAAAGTGATCACGCCGGAAGAGCTGAAGAGAGGGCTGCCGTCATCGATCAAGGCCATATTGCTCGTAGGACTGAACAATTTCGACGACAGCTGGCACTGGTACGACGGAATGACCGGCGAGCTTCAAGGCTTCGTGGACCGGGGAGGTCTCATTCTGAAGGATGACGAATCCGTATCTCCCGTACCGTCCGTGGCGACCGGCATGCAGGTCCGGGCTTATCTGAAGCAAAGCGATACGGATCAGACCAATCTGCTGCTGGAGCGGAATGCGGATAACATCGCCAAGCTGAAAAGCGCCATGACGCCGGTCGCGCAGCCGGTTGCCGTCACCGACAGCCGTACGATCTGGGCCATTCCGGCCCGTTCCGGAGATACGCAGTATGTGACGGTGGTCAATCAAAAGCACGATGAGCAGTCTGACGAATCGCAGCATCTTATCGGACAAACGGGCTCGGTGACGTGGAATACGGAGCGCCCGATCTACGATGTGCGAAAAGGCAGGAAGCTGACCGTTCAGGAAGCGACTTATGTCGATCTGCACAATGAAGGCTTTCAATGGTACGCTCTTCCGCCTGTCGAAGTGACGGTTCCTTCCGTCACTGTAACCAAAGGCTCTTCCGGATTTTACGAGGCATTCTGCTCCGTCCGCAATCCGGACCCGATGACCGGCATCCCGGTCGAATTGACCGTAAGGCATGCGACAAGCGGTGATACGGCAACGGTATATTCGGCCACAGGCCTGACCGCGAAGCTGCCCTTGAAGGACTCGGACCAACCCGGAACGTATACGGTAACCGTCAAAGAATTGCTCAGCGGGTTGTCTTCCGGCACGCAGGTTGTCATTCAAGGGGCTCAACAGACGGCACCCCGTTCCTCGGTGAAATTGTACAGGGAGGAAGGTCTTCGCGAATTCGCGGAAAGAGCGGATGTTCCTCTGACGATCGCCTTGACGGCAGCGCAGAACAACGATCCCGCCATGGTGGAACAGGCGAACCGTCTTGTGCAGTATTACCGCAGTGAGGGCCGCCAAGTCCGGCTGGGCCTTGCCGAGCCGAATGGGGCCGTGACCGGGCTGCAGGAATACAAATCGTCGTATGTCAAATATCCGCAATGGAAAACGATCGAATCCGATCTTGTTCTCATCGGCAACACGTCGAATAACGTGCTGCTCCTCGATCAAGCCAGAGGGTATCTGCTGTTCGAGCAAGGCGACCATTTATCGGCCGGCGAGGCGGCGGTCAGCTATGCCAATTCCCCGTTTGTCGGCGAGTATCACACGGTCAATATTATCGCGAACGATCTAGGCGGAATAAAGGCCGCCGTCAACACCTTGATCGGCTTACCCCCGGCTGCTTTGAAAGCCCCGAAATTCGTGACGACGAACCGCATCTCCGATACCGGCGTGGAGCTGGCTTGGTCGGAAGGCGACGACAACGCGCTGGGCTATGCGATCGAACGGCGGGATAACGGAGAGGCCCAATGGCAGCGAATCGGCTATGTTTCCAGCGGGGTGACGACCTTCAACGATTCGCGCTTGACCCCGGACAAAATGTACACGTATCGTCTGAGAGCCTTTGACTTGACCGGCGTTTCGGACTATAGCGAGCCGATCCGCGTGATCACGACGAGCCAAGGAGACGCCGGTCCGGAGCTTACCCGTATAGAGACGGATGGCGTAACCGGGGAGGGGACGTTTAACAACAAAACCGTAGCCGTCACCTTCGTGGTTAGCGACCGGGTGAAGACAACCAAATACAAGCTGAACAACAACGCTTGGAAGACCGTTACGGGGGCCGTATATATCGCCGACGAGGGAGTTCATACGCTGCAATATTATTCCGAGGACAAATCCGGAAACGTGGAGCGCACGAAGCGGACGGTAATCGGCATCGACAAAAAAGCGCCTGTAACCGTCGCTAACGTACCCAGAGGGTGGAAGAACACGCCGCAGCTGGTCCAATTGCGGGCATCCGATAACTTAAGCGGAGTCGCGAAAACCGTGTACAGCGTGAACAACGGTATTCCCGGCAGCGGACCCGGCGGTAACGTCAGTGTCACCAATAACGTCTATGGCAGCGTGTATGGTGACTATACGGTTTCCACGAACGTGTACGGGAACGTATACGGCAATTACAGCATTGCCAACAACGTATATGGGAACGTGTACGGCGATTATACCGTAACCACCAACGTGTATGGCGACAGCAAGATGGAAGAGGTGGAGGGAAGCGTTGTTCCCGTTACGCTGGAGGGGATCAACACGATCCGCTACTACAGCATAGACGCTGCCGGTAATAAGGAGAGCGTCAAGACGGGGGTCGTCACGCTGGACTTCACGCCGCCGAAGATCGAGCTCGTTACCCCGCTTTCGTTCAACCGGTCCGAGCCGGTGAAGGTGAGGCTGAATATCGGCGACGCGCTGAGCGGAGTAGCGCAGTCCACGATAACGTTCAACGGACGAACGCGAGGCAGCTCCTTTGTCCTTAATCCTTATACGCTTCAGGCGGGAGATTACGCGTTGGCCGTGAAATCGTTCGACCGTGCGGGAAATTACAGCGAAAAGACATTCGTCATCCGCATTTTGGACCGATGAGCCGCTTCTCCTGTAGCACGGAGACGTAATTCGTTTCGTTGGAGTGCAAGTACCGGGGCAGCCGAAGCTTTTCGGGCGGCAGCTCCGGTACTTGCGTTTTTTAAGCAAACTTTAGCTTGAGCGTCACCGTCCGTCCCGCAGGCAAATGCACGATGCGGTGCCGGGCCGCTTGGCCCGGGGCTTCGGCCAAGCTGACGGCATCGCCTGTCGCCTCTTGCAGCGTGAAGGGAAACTCCACCTCCACCGTCTGTGTCCGTGCGGAGACGAAGGATACCTCGGCGCTTCCTTCTGCCAAGCTCCAAGCCATCGACACCTCTGCGCCTCCACGGCAGCGGAGCCCCCGGAACCGGCCTTCGCGCCACGCATCCGGCAGCGCGGGCAGCAGCTTGATGACGCCGGGGACGGAGAAGAGCAGCATCTCCTGCATGGCGGCGGTCCAGCCGAAATTCGCGTCGATTTGGAACGGCGCGCGCTTGCCCGCGACGCTGATCCCCTGACGCCGCCAGTCGTTGTGGTACGTGAACAGATTGTCGCCGAGGCAGGAACGGCTCAGGAGCTCCAGACATTCCAGCGCCCGGTTTCCGTCCCCCAGACGCGCGTACAGATTGGCCATATGGGCGAGCGACCAGCCGGTTTGGTCCTGGAGGCCGATGACGAGCCGCTTCTCCACCGCCGTCCGGCACGCCTCGAACAGCTTCGGCTCGCTTCCTTGCGTAATTTCGTATCCCGGGAACAGCGGATACAGATGCGACAAATGCCGATGATGGTAATTGTCCTTGAAGTCCGGGTGCATCCATTCCTTGAGCGCGCCGTCTTCGTTCACCTGATATGCCGGAAGCTTGCCCAGCATCGCCCGCCATTTCGGCAGTGATTCCGCTTCAATTACGAGCTCCTCGCACGCTTCGCACAGATGCGTCAGCACTTCCTTGGCGACGGCAAAATCCATCGTCGCATTGATGCAGACCGCCACTGTACCGCTGCCCTCGAACGCGCCGTTGGCGAAGTTTTCCGGCGAATTGGACGGATAGGACTTGTACTGCCCGTCCGCGTCTTCCACGAAGAAATCCTCGTAGAACAAAGCGCACTCCTTCAGAAACGGCACGGCCCGCTGCTCCAGAAATGTCCGGTCCCCGGTAAACAGCCAGTAATCGTAAAAATGCTGCGCCAGCCAGCCCGCGCCGGCGGAAAAATAGACGACGTGGGGCTGCAGGTTTTTCTTCAGGCCCGAATCCGGGGAAGCGAACAGCGGGCTGAGAATGCCCCGGCATCCGTACCATTTGCGGGCGTTCGTCCGCATGTCGTCCAGCAGCGACTCGAAGAAGTCGAAGAACGGCAGCGCCGTCTCCGCCATATGGCCCGGCATCGCCTGCCAGTAATTCATCTGGATATTCTCGTTGTTGAAAAAAGCGCTGCTCCACGCTGGCGCATAATCGCCGTTCCAGACGCCTTGCAGATTGGCGGGCAGCCCGCCGGGTCTGGAGCTGGAGAGCAGCAGGTAGCGGCCGTAATCGTACATACGCTCGATGAGCGCCGTCGGAACGCTGCCGCTATAGGCGTTGAGCAGCAGCTGCTCGTTGCTGGCGTCCGCGCCTTCGGAGACGCGCAAATCCAGCTCGGCACGCAGAAACAGCGCCCGGTGCTCGGCCGCATGGCGCTCGAACAGCAGCGCGTAGTCCGGCGGCAGCTCGTTCAATCCACGCGTGAGCGGGTCCAGTTCGCCCGGTCCGCCGAGCTTCGGATCGATGCGGAGCAGAACCGTAAACGCGTCGGCGTCTTCGATGTGCAGCCCCTGCTCCCGTACATATCGGCGTCCGCCGTGGACGACGACCCGGGCGGCAGCGCCGTAGGGGTCCTGCGCCTCGGCGTGCTTGCCGATCGCGCACAGCACATCGTCCCGCACGAACCGGTCGTGCGAGAAGCCGCGCTCCGCCGCCTCCGGGTCGTGCACGGTCAGCTCCAGCGCCGCCCGGAGCGTACCCGGCGCCGAGCTGCGGACGGACAGCACGACCGCTTCATCGGTGCGCGAGACGAACAGCCGCTTCGTGAAACGGACATCGCCATCGTTCCAGCCGACGGTGATTTCGCCCGTCTCCATATCGAGCGTCCGTTCGTACGCCTTGAACCCTTCCGCGGGCTCCAGGAACAGCTTCAGGTCGAACCCGGGCTGAAACATGGCGGTGTTGGCGAGGTAGTCGGCTTCGCGCATCAGGCCGGGGTACAGCCGGTTCGCTTCCGCATAGCGTCCCGCATCGAGCAGCGCCCGCAGCTCCGGCAGGTGAACGGACAGGTCCGGCAGCTCCTTCGTCTTGGCCCCGTACCATAACGCTTCGTGATTGACGAGAATCGTGTCCTCCTGAATATTGCCGTACACGAGCGCGCCCAGCGTTCCGTTGCCGGACGGCAGCGCGTCCTGCCAGCGGACGGCCGGTTTGGCCATGGTCATCACATGCTTTCGGTAAGCGGTACCAACATCCGGGTGAAGCTGGGGTGTGCTTGTGTTCATCGTCTTTCGTCCTCCTTCGCGCTCAGCGGTACTGGGATAGGGATGATGCCCAAGTGAATTGTTTTGAAACGTTTCTGCAACGTTTCTAAATTTTTATGCTATAATACAACGAAAGCGATAAAAACGGCAACCACATTTTTTCGCATCGGTATCCAGCCATCAGCAAAGGGGGAAGAAACTATGTCCAGATTGGACGAGGTAGCCAAGCGGGCAGGTGTATCCAAATCGACCGTGTCCCGGGTTATTAACAACAGCGGCACCGTATCGCCTGCAGCCCGGCAGAAGGTGCAGGAGGCGATGCGCGAGCTGCATTTTCATGCGGAGGAACTGAGGCGCTCGCCGGAAGGCAGCGCGACGATCGGGTTGATCCTGCCGTTCGGCAAGCACATTGCGAGCCATTCGTTCGGCGTCGATATTATGGCCGGAGCCGAAGAGAAGGCGTTTGAGCAGGACTACATGATTCTGATCGGCAATTCCTTCGGGGGCCGGGAGGTCGCGCTGACGTCAAAAATGATCAGCCGAGGCGTCGAGGGAATCATCGTGCTCAGCGGCGATCAAAAGAACCGCGAGCATGCGGAGCTGCTGGCGGCAAGCGGCATTCCGATGGTGCTTGTCGACCAGAAGCTGGAGGGCGTGGAGGCGCATTTGGTACGCGGAGACAACTTCATGGGCTCCGTCGCTCTGATGAACCACCTGCTCTCGCTCGGTCACCGGCGCATCGCTCTGCTTTCGCCGAACCGGCATTATACGCACCGGGAGCGGATCAAGGGCTACCGCTTCGCGCTGATGGAGCAGGAGCTTGAGATGCCGTCAAGCTATGAAGTGCTCTTGGAAAGCGGCGTTTCGCCGGAGGCGGAGCTGCGCGCCCTGCTGCGGAGCGAGGACCGGCCGACGGCGGTCTATGCGGCCGATCCCGGGCACCTGGGGGTGCTGATCGGGGTGGCGAACGAGCTTCGGCTGCGCATTCCCGAGGAGCTCAGCGTCGTCACGTTCGACGACAAGTATGCGGTGCTGCCGGAAGGGTATGCCGACTTTTTTACGTCGGTCAATCAGTCGGGCAAGCTGATGGGGAGCATGGCCGTGGAGCTGTTGTTCAGGCAGTGGCGCGATCCGGAGTTGGGCGCGCAGGAAATCGTGCTGCCGGGCAAGCTGAACGTCCGCCGTTCGACCCGGCGGTTGTAATCGGACGGCAAGGCGAGTCCACTGAATGCCGCGATAACCGCACCGCAGTTCAAGTTCATCCCGGGAAGGAGCTGTGACCCTTGCGCAGAAACTGGTTTCAACGGCTGCTGCTGTCGTATTTGCCCGTGTTTTTGGCGGTAGCCGCCGCCTTGATTCTTCTCTCCGTCTTTTCCGCGGGCGAGCTTGCCCGGAAGGAAGCGGTCCGCGCCAATCACGTGTTTGCGGAGCATGTGCTCCAGCTTGTCGACCAGACCATGCGGACGGTCGACCGGCAGCTGATCAAGGAGATTCAGACGAACGAGAAGCTGGCGAAATTTTACACCAGCCGGGAGTCGGGGCGAACGGCGCTGGACCTGTACGAAACGTCGGGCAAGCTTCGGGAAATCATCGTCAACACGCCGTTTATCGATTCGATCTATTTGGTGCGCGCTTCCGACCGGACGGTGCTTAGTCCGAATCTGATGGCGGGCATCGAGCAGTTCGGGGATCGGGAGTTCATTCGCGAAGCGCTGAACGGAAACGGCAGGAGCCGCTGGACGGACGCCCGGCCGTACAGGGAATTCGACGATCAGGGAGAGCCGGTAACCGTCGTGTCGCTAGTGCGCAAATTGCCGCTGCTCGGCGGCGAGAAGGGAATCGTCGTCGTCAACGTCCGCATGTCTACGATTGCAAGCGCTATCAAGGAAATGATCGAGTCCGATGTCAGCTTCGTCCGTTTGCTGGACGGAAACCGCCGGACACTGGCTTCTTCCGAGGGGGATGAGGCGGCGGTGCTGACCACGGTCACGTCCGAGTATACGGGATGGACCGTCGAAAGCGGTCTGCAGGGAACCCGTTCGGCGTTTGCCGGGTTTTCGTATACGTCGCTGTGGTCGCTGCTCCATGTGGGGCTGGTCGCGGCCGGGGCCGTCTGGATCGTGCTCGTCACCCGCCGCAATTACCGGCCGATCCGCTCCATTCTGGATCGGATCGACGCTTACGCTTCGCAGCGGAACAGCGCTTTTGCTGTAGGCGGCCGGGCGGACCAAGATGAGTTCCGGTTCATCGAGACAGCGCTCGACGATCTGGTGGAACGGACGATCAGCTACCGGAAGCTGCATGAGGAGGACCTTATTTTTCGCAAGCGCAATTTTTTTCTGGAGCTGCTGGAAGACGGAGGCGCCGTGACGGACGAACGGTTTCAGGCGGAAATGCGCCGCTTCGGCATGGCGGAGCGGTCTACGGGCTTGGTGATGGCCGTGGTCGAAATCGACAAATATGCCGGGCTTTGCAGCCGGTACAGCCAGCGCGATCAATATTTGCTTAAATTCGCGCTGAGCAGCGTGATCGCCGAAATTGCGCAGCAGTCCGGCCTGTCAGCGTGGATGGAATGGACCTCGAACCGGGAGCTGAGCGTGCTGCTGCATCTGCCGCCGGAGGCGGAGGATACGGGGGCGGCGGCGCGCATGTTCGAGAACGTGAAGTACTGGACGAACCGGCACTTGTCGTTTACGGTCACGGTGGGGCTCGGTACGCTGGCGCTGGGGCTGGACGAGCTTCCGGGCTCGCATGCCGAAGCATTGGAGGCGCTCAAATACAAATCCGCGCTTGGAACCGACCGGATTATCGATGCCGCAAGCCTTCGGGCGAAATCGCAGGGTGGGGTGTACAAGCATTTGCAGCTTCTGCGTTCGATCGCACAGCGGTTCCGTGCCGGGGAAGCCGGATGGGAAGCGGAAATGAACCGGCTGTTCGCCGAGCTGAAGGAAGGGGTGTTTTCCGAGGACGACGCGTCGGCCGTTTTGCATTCGCTGATCTATCATCTGCAGCGCGAAATGACGGAGCTTCCGCCGGAATTCGGCCGGCTGTGGAACGACGATACGCTGCCGGAGCTGCACCGGGCGATGGAGCAGGCGGATACGCTGGACGAGTGGCGGGAAAGCTTCGCCGCCATTCTAACCGCAAGCGCCTGGCGGATGGAAGCGATGAGGACGGCGCGCGCAAACCATACGGTCATGGTGCAGATGAAGGAGCGTATTCACGAGCAGTATGCGAATCCGAATTTGTCTCTGACTTTTTTGGGAAGCGAGTTGAATGTCAATCCGAAGTATTTGAGCCAAATGTTCAAGGAGGAATTCGGCGTGAATTTCCTCGATTACGTCTCGGAGCTGCGGATCCGGGAGGCGAAGCGGCTGCTGACGGAAACGGAGGAGACGGTGCAGGACATCGGGGCCCGGGTCGGGTATCCGAGCGTCCGGTCGTTTTTGCGCGTGTTTAAGAAAGCGACCGGCGTGACGCCCGGGGAATTCCGCAAGAAATAGCGGGCTGGGGGCGCCGAAGCTGAAAAATGTCCGTCGCACGGAAAAATGTCCTCATCCCCGAAGCCTCGGCAAGACGGCGCGTTTTCGCCCGTTTGGCGGAAAAACGCGACCTCGAAGAATACTGTCCATTGTGCTGCAGCGCCTGGCCGGGGTACATTCGATTCACTACACGAAAGCCGAGGTGATCGAATCGTGGAACAGTCCATGCATCCCGCGCCGATCTCGCTGGAACGCAGCAAGCAGGTCGCCGGGCTGCGGCGCAGCCGAACGTTCCGACGCAATGTCCCGCTTCTCCTTATGTTTCTCCCGGTCGTCGCGTTCTACGTGGTGTTCAAGTACATTCCGATGGCCGGAGTTGTTATCGCTTTCAAAAGCTATAACTTCGCCGACGGCATCTGGGGAAGCCCGTGGGTCGGCCTGAAAAACTTCCAGCTGCTGTTCAACAACCCGAAGTCGCTGCTCATTATCCGCAATACGTTGATGCTCAGTCTGCTTCATATTGTTGCCGGGTTTCCGTTCCCGATCCTGCTGGCGATCATGCTGAACGAAGTGAAGAAGGCATGGTTCAAAAAGTCCGTGCAGACGCTCGTCTTTTTACCGCATTTCTTATCTTGGGTCATCGTGGGCGGCATCGTCGTGACGGTGTTCTCCCAGCAGTCGGGCGTCATCAACCATTGGATCGTCCAATGGTTCGGGCAGCCGTTTCCTTTCTTGTACAACGAGACGTCATGGGTGGCAATCTTCATCGGCTCGGGCATTTGGAAGGAAGCGGGCTTCAGCGCGATCATTTATTTGGCGGCGCTGTCGACGATCGATCCGAGCCTGTACGAAGCGGCCAGTATCGACGGCGCAAGCAAATGGCGGCGCATCTGGCACGTGACGCTGCCCGGCATCTCGCCGACCGTGGTGCTAATGCTGATCCTGGCGATGGGCAAGGTGATGGAGGTCGGATTCGACCCCGTGTATACGCTGCAAAACTCCGTCGTCGCCGGCGTATCCGAAGTCATCAGCACGTATATTTACACGCTCGGCATCCAGAAGGGCGAGTTCAGCCTGACGAGCGCGATGGGCTTGTTCGAATCGGCGGTCGGGCTGGTGCTGGTCGTGACGTCCAATGCGATTGCCCGGCGGTTTAACCAGGGACTATGGTAACGGTGCCGAGTCTGCTGCGATTGTATTTTAGGTGGAGGAGGCTGTAAGGCGATGAAATCTACGACCGGAGAAAAATGGTTCCTGGCCGTCAACGCGCTGCTGCTGATAATTGTCGGTTTGAGCTGTCTGCTGCCGCTGCTGCATATCGTGTCGGTGTCGCTCAGCGACCCGCATGCCGTCTTGTCCGGCGCCGTGACGTTGTGGCCGCAAGGCTGGACGCTGGAATCGTACGGCCTGCTGCTTCGTGGCTCGAAAATCGTGAGCGCTTTCGAAAACAGCGTTGAGCTCACCGTTGTCGGTGTCGCGCTGAGCATGATCTTCACGACGATGGCCGCTTATCCGCTGTCCCGGCGTTATTTTTACATGCGGCGGTTTTGGACGCTGGCGATCGTGTTCACGATGCTGTTCAGCGGAGGCTTGATTCCGGGTTACCTGCTGCTGAAGCAGCTCGGCCTGATCAATACGTACGGCGCGATCTGGCTGCCGGGTCTGGTCAGCACGTTCAATATGCTGATCATGCGGACGTATTTCGAAGGCATTCCCGACGAGCTGGACGATGCGGCCCGGATGGACGGCTGCGGGGAATGGCGCTATTTGCTGCGGATCGTGCTGCCGCTGTCCGTGCCGGTGATCGCGACGCTGTCGATTTTTTACGCGGTCGGGTATTGGAACTCGTTCTTCCAGGTGCTGATGTACATCAACCAGACGAGCAAGTTCAACTTGACAGTGCTGGTGCAGCAGATGATCCAAAGCCAGTCGTTGATGCAGGAGATGAACGCCAGCGACATGCAGGCTTTTATCACCCCGGAGGGGATCAAGACGGCGGGCATTGTCGTCATGGTGCTGCCATTGCTGCTGGTGTATCCGTTTATGCAAAAGTATTTTATTAAGGGCGTCATGATCGGTGCGGTGAAAGGCTAGCGGTGTAGAGGGGAACAAAAGAAAAGGGGGCTGGCAAAATGAGTACACGCAGAGGGAAGAAGCGGTGGAACGCCGGCATGGCGTTCGGATTGGCGGCGACGGTCGTTGTGGCGGGCTGCGCCTCGCCGGGAGCCGGAGGAAGCGGAGGGGCCGGGAACGGCAAGAAGCCGGAGCTGTCCGCGACGATTTACGACCGGGGGGCCGTTCCCCAGAACGAGGGCACGATTGAGAAAAACCGCTGGACCGATTGGATCAACACGAACGGTCCGGCCAACGTCACGTTCGTCGCCATTCCGCGCAACGATGCGACGCAGAAGCTGACGACGCTGTTCGTGTCGGGCAGCGCGCCGGACCTGGTTTTCGAGTTTTCCTCCGTGCTGCGGAGCCAGCTGTATGCGCAGAAGCAGTTGATGCCGGTGGACGAGATGATCGAGAAATACAGCACGACGTACAAGGCGCTGCTCGACAAATATCCGGTGCTCAAGACGGTGGCCAAGATGCCCGACGGCAAAATGTATGCGTTCGGCAAAGTCAACGGTCTGCAGACGAACCATGCGCTCTACTTGAGGGCGGACTGGCTGAAGAAGCTGAACCTGCCGGTGCCGAAGACGACCGACGAGCTGTTCGAGGCGCTCAAGGCGTTCAAGGAGAAAGACCCGGATGGCAACGGAAAAGCGGACACGTACGGCACGTCGCTCGCCTATATTACGAATCAGATATTGAATGCGATGTTCCAGAACTCGAAGTGGGTCGTGGAGGACGGCAAGCTCGTCCACGATTGGGAACGGGCCAAGGCGGCGACGGCGTTCAAGAAGCGGCTCTATGACGAAGGCATTGTCGACAAGGATTATTTGACGGATAAGGCCGGCCAGAAGGCGCAGCAGGACTGGGTGAACGGGAAGCTCGGCATGTGGGGCGGACAGACGGGCGGCCCCGGATGGCTGCAGGTGTACGAGTCGCTGAAGAAAAACAACCCGTCCGCCGAGGTGATCGTCATTCCGCTGCCGAAAGGGCCGTACGGGCAGTTCAGCCCGATCATCAACAACCCGGTGCAGCTCACCGCGATGGTGAACGCGCAGGCCAAAAACCCCGAGGCGATTATGAGATACGTCGACTTCATCTCCTCCGAGCAAGCCGGGAAGACGCTGGGCTACGGCATCGAAGGCACGCATTATACGGCGGGCAAGAACGGCTGTCCGGCGTTTGTCGACAAGGACAAGGCGAAGGAAGTGACCTACGCGAGCGACTTCCGAATGCTGTTCTCCCCGGTGCTGGAGGGCAAGTGCGGCAGATACGCGGAAACGCTCAATCTGGACAACAAGATCGAGAAGGAGTATTACGATCTGTTAAAAATGGCCGACGAAGCGTACTTGACGCCGGAGCGCCCGATCGCCGACATCACGAACCCGGAGCATATGCCGACGCTGCCGCAGGATCTGCAGCTGATCTCGACGAACACGGACAAGATCGTCAACGATCTGTGGATCAAGGCGATTGTCAGCGGCCCCTCGTACACGCCGGAGCAGGCGATGACGGAAGCGAAGAGCACGTGGGATCAGGCGGGAGGCAAGCAGGTCGACGACTGGTATGCCAAGTGGTATGCGGAGAACAAAGACACGGCACTGCTGAGGGATAAGCTGTATGAATTTAAGTAATTCGATGGGCCCTGGGAGGATGCTCCCGGGGTCTTTTGCCTACCATTTTATAAAAATATACAGTATGATGATTTTAACAAAGTTGTACAGGTGGAAGGTGTTCTTATGAAATATAAAGCATTGATTACCGCCATGTGCGTATCCATGACGACCGTAATTCTCATTTTGTGTTTGTACGATTACACGGCTCGGCGTGCTGCTGACGCGCTAAATTCCCAAGGGGAGGAAGCGGAAAGGCTCAACATCCGGCAGCAATTTTTGCAAGAGCTGTCTTCGAAAGAACATATGCCCCAAGAGTCCGTTCAACAAATCTCAGGGCACTATGATGCGAAGGTAAATGATTATTATGTAAAGGTTGCCTATAAAGACGAACCGGATGTCGTTTATGTTTACGATAAAAACACCAAGGGACAATTCGTTCTCATGCATATTTTAGCCGAAGGCGGAACCCAACCGGACGATCGATTAAAGCACAAGCATCGCTTTTCGCCGGCTCCTTAAACGGTAAACCTATGCATCTCGCGGGCTATTTGTAAAATTTACAATTAATTAACATCAAATATGTCATGATGAAGGGGACTCCGGACAACAATCGGACAACATGGCTCGGCGAAGGAGGATGACGAGAGGAGGAACCTGAGCAATGGTATTGATCAATTGTCACAAGTGCAATCGGGTTATGATGGATGAGCTGGAGGACGGGACGCTGAGAATCCGCACCCGCATTTTGCTGGCCCGGCTGAACGGGACGGGCGTGCAGGCGGTGTGCCCGCAGTGCAAGAAGGACGTGCAGCTGCCGTTCGATTTGGTTCCGCAGCATAAGCACGAAGCTTCTCACGCTTGAGAAATGCGTTAACCCGGTTCGCCGTTCGACAGCAGCCGGGCGCACTCGCGCAGCTTCACGAATTATTCACATGGGCAAAACATTGCGATGACAATGGCTTGGTACAGTAAAAACAGATCGAATATCGGAAAACGATGGTGCGACAAAGTCTTCGGGACGGCCATGATCATTGGCGCGACCCGGGACTTTTTTTGTCGTTTCCGGCTTGTACCGGGCTGTCTGCGGACAGCGGTTTTCCGATGGATACCGGGAGGTGGGACAAGCGTTCGGCAGCGAGCCTCTTGACGATTAGCGGAAGGGGCGAGGCGAAACCGACGGAAAGGAAAACGCATCTGCCTTGCGAACAACGTGACGATGGAATTGCCCGAGAGCCGGCATTCGGGCACCTGTGCCTCCGGTCAGTCAGAACGGTAGACGACCATCCGCAGCCATGCAGCGACAGCGTTTCAAGCGTTTCATCCATTCTGCCGGAGCTTACACGGTCACGGCGAATCTGAAGCACTACATTCCGGTCAAAGCGGCGGTCATCGTGCAGGATGGAAAAGCCGCCGACCTCGGCAACTTGGCGGCGTCCGGCAACGGCGGGAGCAAGGAAGGCTTGATGCGGGGAGGCAACGTATATCCCGATGCGGAAATCAACATTTACGATGCGGTGATTGTCGGTGCTTCGCTCAATAAGACGACGCCGGAAGCTCTTGCGGCGGCGGATATCAACGGAGACGGCTCGGTCAATCAGGCCGACCTCGATCTGGTAGAGAAGAACTTCCTTGCCCAAATCGCAAACTAAGGAGCAGTTGGGCGGCATAAGAAGCGGCGTCCCGGGCATAAGCGTACCATGCTTGCGGGGCGCCGCTTTTTTTTACAAGAAGGAAACCAGCTTAGCTTTGCGCATTTTCCGGAGCCGTATGGATGACGACGCCTTCGACGTCTTGCGGATTTTCCAGCAGGTGAAAAATCGGGCATACCCGCTCCACCGCCTCATGAAGCTCGGCAATCGTCTGCTCCGATTCCGACGAGACAATGTGCAGCTTATACCGGATGTTGTGCGGATAGATGGGGATATGCTCGAAGCCCGGCTGCCCGGCCAAGGCATGCTGCTCCCCGGTCACTTCCACCTCCAGCGAGTCCAAGGACACGCCCCGTTCGGCGGCTTGAATCAAGGTGATATGCGTCAAGCAGCTGCCGAGCACGCCGAGCTGAAGCTCCGGCGACGTCGGTCCGAGATTGTACCCGGCAAAGTCCGGCGGACTGTCGCTGATGATCTGAAAATCGCGGATGCGGATTTCGCGCACCCCGCTTCGCCCGGCCGCACGCACATTGGCTTTAATCGCCTGCCTGGCCGTTTCCGGCTGCTTCAAAGCTTGCTCGTTGCGCTGAAGGCTCGCTTCCCGTTTTTGAACCAGAAATTCGTTCAAGGTGGACATCGTTCGATCACTCCCATACGATGGAATTTGATTCCCAAATAAAAAGACTCCATGATTATTCGGCCAAGTGACGTTTCCGGTGCGGTCGAATAACTGGAGCCTCCAAGGGCATGGTGGGCTGGTTGGATTGGTTTGCAGATACAAAATCAAGGCGATTTACTAAAATGTAGCATCAAACGCCAGAGGAAGCAACCCGAAAATTTTTAAGTTGACGCTGGCAAGAGTCCCCTGTTAAAATAGCATCAACGCCTGATAGCCAATTAAACCTATCGGAATTTGTCTACCGGACTGCCGGAGGCATGACGAAACCCGTATTCATCGCAGGAATGCGCGGGCCGTTATGTCTCTTTTTTTGCATATTAACCCATACTAATCAAACCTTGGAGGATGAAAACGATGGCTAACGAAACTCAATGGCAACCCGAAACTTTGGCAGTTCACGCCGGTCAGGAAATCGATCCGACGACGTTCTCCCGGGCAGTCCCGCTATACCAGACGACTTCTTACGGCTTCCGGGATACGGATCACGCCGCGGACCTGTTCGCTTTGAGAGAGTTCGGCAACGTATATACGCGGATTATGAATCCGACCACCGACGTCTTCGAGAAGCGCGTCGCCGCGCTGGAGGGCGGGGCTGCGGCGCTGGCAACGGCTTCAGGACAAGCGGCTATTACGTACGCGATCTTGAACATTGCCTCCGCCGGGGACGAGATCGTCTCGGCCACCAGCTTATACGGCGGCACGTACAACCTGTTCGCCTCCACGCTGCCGAAGCTGGGCATTCAAGTGAAGTTCGTCGATCCGTCCGATCCGGAAAACTTCCGCGCCGCCATTACGCCGCAGACGAAAGCGCTGTACGCCGAGACGATCGGCAATCCGAAAGGGGACGTGCTGGATATCGAAGCGGTGGCGCGCATCGCTCATGAGAACGGCATCCCGCTTATCGTGGACAATACGTTTCCGAGCCCTTACTTGCTGAAGCCTATCGAGTTTGGCGCGGATATCGTCGTCCATTCGGCCACGAAATTTATCGGAGGTCACGGCACATCGATCGGGGGCGTTATCGTCGACAGCGGCAAGTTCGATTGGACCGCCAACGACAAGTTCCCGGGACTGACGCAGCCTGACCCGAGCTATCACGGCCTCGTCTTTACCGAAGCGGTGGGGCCGATCGCTTATATCATCAAAGCCAGAGTGCAACTGCTGCGGGATCTCGGGGCCACATTGTCGCCGTTCAACGCGTTCCTGCTGCTGCAGGGGCTCGAAACGCTCCACCTGCGGATGGAGCGCCACAGTACCAACGCACTCAAAGTCGCCCGCTTTCTGGAGAAGCACGAAGCGGTCGATTCGGTGCAATACCCGGGATTGGAGAGCCATCCGTCCTACGCGCTGGCGCGTAAATATTTGCTCAAGGGCCAAGGCGCGATCCTCACGTTCGAGGTCAAGGGAGGCGTCGAAGCGGGCAAAAAGCTGATCAACGCCGTGAAGCTGTTCTCCCATCTCGCCAACGTCGGCGATTCCAAATCGCTGATCATCCATCCGGCCAGCACGACCCACCAGCAGCTCTCCGGCGAGGAGCAGCTTGCCGCAGGCGTTACCCCGGGCCTAGTCCGTCTGTCCGTCGGCACGGAATCGATCGACGACATTTTGGCCGATCTGGAACAGGCGCTGCAGGCGAGCCAGGAGGAAAGCCGGGGGTCGGTGTAAAAGGTAAAATGCGAAAAGCCGCAATGCGAGGATATTTGCTCGTGTTGCGGCTTTTTTATATATAGACACTGTATGTGTAGAATAAACCAGTATTCTGTTTTTACGAGGTGTACCTTAGAATGCGAGTATCTACGCTGCTGCAAATGCAAAAAAATGTTCCTGAGCCTGTGGCTCACAACCGGGAATGAAAATGCTGCAAACGTGCATTTTCGAAAAAAAAGACCACTTCTATAATTAGGAGGCCACTGAAAAAGCCCCATAGTGAACAGAATATGTAAAGAAAAACGAGCCTCTAGAATCGCTTCTAAGGCTCGTTTCGCATTCAGGGAGACATTTTTGTATCCCTAAAATCTATCATTTTTCTAAAGTCAGCAGTTTTTCAAAGGCCTCTATAAATAGGTGGTATTTTTGTAGGCGGGTCTTAGTAATTGGTAAGAAAAAAAGAAATTAGTACTCGTTTTATTTTTCTCCCAAACATAGTTTTTTTACGTATGCATACACTATTTCAGTACGTAGTTCCAAAAAGCCTTCATAACTGAGTTTACTGTATTCTTCTTTTGATAATATAGGAAGTAAATTTGATGAGAAAACTGGCTCATATCGTTCTCCCAAAGAATTGATTAAATTAGGAATATACTCGTTGGGGTTTTGATCGCTTATAAAATTATTTTCAGAAGCAGCTAAAATACATATATTTATAATACTGTTGGTTTCGGGTATTCCTAATCTTTTAAGATATGCTTGTGGGTAAATATGATGAAATTGTTTTCTATTATACACAGATAAAGCATCGGAAGTATCGATTCTAGCACCATTTGTTATGTTTTGAGGATTCATACAAGCAAGTGCCAACACATATGCTCTTGTACTCGAATTATTACTTCTAAAAAGTACGTTCTTAAGATTTGCAATGGAAGACTCAAAATCAAATGAAGGGGAATCAAGTTGCTTTTCGATAATAAAGGAAGTTATGTTTATAATATCACTTGATAAGAACGAATCTGACGCCCCTCTATATCTTTGGGAAAAAGAGCTTGCCCAAAACCATTGTCTTACTCTAGTAACATCGTCACTGTCCAAAGTCTTCTTTCGAGAGAAAATATACGATAAGATCACTACTATTGCTTCATAAGGCAAATAGTCCCAACTGTATAATTTAAATTCTGTACTTAATAAATCAACTGATTTTAATAAAGCAGTTTTAGTTCTGTCAACTAAACTATCCATTTGGCTTTTTGTTAAGTTTCGTAACGATAGTATATGTTCTCTTTTTATACTTTGAAAGTTAATAGCAGACATACATTTTAGAATTGTATCGCCTGAAATGTCCCCAAATCCTTTTGGCATAAGAGCTTCTGCAATTTCTTCTGCTTCATTATTTAAATTAAATTGCTGTGACCAAGTAGCCGCTACCATAAGATCATAGGTGGATAATCGTGTTCCTGAACTGTTAATTCTTTCAAATATAGGACAAACCTCTTCCACAGTCAGATCTTTTAGTGTTACAACAGGAATTCTGTAATTTGTAACAATATCTATTAGACTATCTAAACGTTCTTGAAGTTTTGTTGCATTGTTGTGACTTACTAAGCCAGTTCTAAAATTAAGTAGTTTTGTGGTCTGGTATATCCATCTTAATGGAAATAAGGTCACTTTCATTTCTTCAGAATTTTGAACAAACTCTTCTTTTTCTAAATCATATGCTATAGAAAACCCGTTATCCTCATCATTAGCTCCGAAACAAGAATAAATGACGGTTAGTCTTTGCTGGCCATCCAAAACGTAATTCGTTGGACTTAAATCATCGGTTTCGGGCAACTTAAAATCCCCAATATTTCGCTCGACTGCTAACTTAGATTGTGTTTTCCAAAGAAGTAGACTTCCAACTGGATAATTGTTGGAAATACTATCCAATAAATTTAGAGCTTGTGGTTCCTTCCAAACAAATTTTCTCTGGAACTGAGGGATTTTTATTTCGCCTTTTTTAATATCTCCAATTAAATCTTTGATTAGAGGGGTGTCTGTCCCTAGTCTTCCTGATATATTGGTTCGCATAGTCCTGTCTCCTCTTAACTTAAAATCTGTTATCTGAGATTCCCTAATTATAACAAAAAAATCAAACAATTGCTTAATCAGACGAGAATGTCTATTTTGTAGCAGTGGTAGTATCGAGGGAAGTAATAGAAAAAGATAGTAAATCAACAGGGTATTAGGGTATGCCCCTAATAAGCGAAATTGAATATCCAAATTCAGTGCTTGCTACAACGCGAGACAGCAGTCTCGTGTACAAAATACCTAACCTTCGAGAAAAAAGAGTGAGCAGTTCGTCGTATGGATTGACTTTTTGTGTCCACAATAATACAATTATTGTGGACACAAAAAGTGGGGTGAAGCGATGTCGTCCAAAAAGATGGGGCGTCCTCCATCTGATAATCCCAAAAGCGAAACGATCAAGATCCGTATCGATCAAGCGATCTTGAGCAAGCTCGATGCTTGCACCGAAAAGCTGGATACGACGCGTTCGGATATCGTGCGTAAAGGGATTGAGAAGGTGTATGACGATCTCCAAAAATAAAGAAGGAAGCGGCGTGAGTCCCGAGAAGAACACCGCCACTTCCTACCCGCAATCGCTACGTGAGCTGACTGCATAAATATCCTACCATGTGCAGGAATCTCATTCAAGCGATGCGATTACATTTATGGGAGGATGAACATGAAATCTACTCTGGAAGCCCTGTTCCGTGGACAACTTCATCCCGATGAGACCATTGTGCCGTCTCATCCTGAATATCGACTCTTAACCCGACAAGTGGCGGCGCAGACTGAACAATGGCGAAACCGATTGGGTGAAGAAGTGTTTCGCGAGCTTAAGGAATATTTTGACCTGTGTGACAGCGTGGATAGCATGCATGTCGAAGCTGCCTTTCTCCATGGGTTCAGGCTTGGAGCAAATATGATGATCGAAGTGATGAGCAAACGTGACGCGGTGGTTCCGAATGCTGCTTCGGGCTTGTCATTATAATGAAAATAGTGACTTGATGACTTCGTATATGCAGATGGGATAACATGTAGATTCAATTGCTTAGATAGAAGATGCTCTCGATATGCATGCAGCAGCTCGTTCCGTCTGTCAGGTCTAGGGAAAACGAGCTGTTTGCTTATGCCGAGCTCGTTAGGATTTCAGATTCCTAAACGTAAGGATTTGTGGCTGTTGAAAGCAGAAAGTCGCCCGACGCGTCTCCTTTTTTCTCGGCTGGTTAATCAGCAAAAGAGGGTGTCCCCTAGCCATTTTCATGGCTTTGGGACACCCTCTTTTGCTAAAACATCGCTGTTTACGGTTTGGGAGTTACGAGGATTTTCACTTGATTTTTTTCTTTCAACAAAGCTTCAAAGCCATACTCCACCGCTTCGTCCAGCTTGATTCGCTTCGTAACGAGCTTCTCGGCAGGGAAAAAGCCTTGTTCCATCAACCGGATGACTGCCGGGAATACGTTGCGGTACCCGATGATGCCTGTCATGTTCCGCTCCTTCATGACGAGGTGGTTCGGCCGGATCGGCGCTTCTCTTTCGAAGATGCTGACAATCATGATCTGTCCGGCGACTTTGGTCGACTCGATCGCTTGGGTGAGAACAGGAGGTACCCCGGTGACCTCGAAGGCGATGTCGGCGCCGCCGCCTGTCCGGTTGTGAATCTCTTGAACCACATCGTATTCTTTCGGATCGATGACGATCGCACCGAGCTCTTCCGCTTTGCGCTTGCGTTCCGGTGAAAGTTCGACGGCGTAAATTTCCGAGGCCCCGGAAGCCTTCAGCGCCTCGATGACCAGCAAGCCGATCGGGCCGGTACCGAACACGACGGCTTTGTCTCCGACCTTCAGCTGGCTTGAACGAACGGCGTACAGTGCGACGGCGGACGGTTCGACCAGAGCGCCTTGCTCGTAAGAGACGCTGTCGGGAATTTTGTGAACCATGTGTTCATCGACCGCTACGTATTCGGAGAAGCCGCCGCCACCGCCGGCAAGGCCGAGGAAGCCCATTTTTTCGCAAAGGTTATATTTACCCTGCCTGCACGAAGGGCATGTTCCGCACGCGAAGACGGGCTCGACGACGACCCGGTCGCCCACCTTCACCGAAGCGACGCCTTCCCCGATCTCGACAACTTGTCCGGAAAATTCATGCCCCATCACGATAGGGGCTTTTTCTTTTGTCAGCGGGTGGGCCGTGCTTTCCGGAATAAAAATCGGGCCGGCCACATATTCGTGCAGGTCGCTTCCGCAAATGCCGCACCATTCCACGCGGATTTTTACTTTTCCTTGGAGCGCCTGAGGTTCCGTAATCGTTTCCAAGCGCAGATCCTTCACACCATGCCATCGTAACGCCTTCATGCCTGCATTGCATCTCCTTACTGGGTTAAGTATAAAATAAATTTAGTGATAAAATAGGAAACGTTTCCGTCAATAAATAATGTCACAAGTTTGATACATTTGTCAAATTGATTTACGAATGAAGATGGTTTAAACGGAGGGGGGCTTAACAGCACTTGCCCGCGGCTCGTCAAAACGGCGGCATCGTATGCTATAATAAAAAGAGACAAACGACCTCGGTTCGTATCATAGAAAACGATTCCAATAAGAAAGGACATCGCTCTTGACCAGAAAGCAAAAAGTAACGATTGAAGATGTGGCGAAGAAAGCGGGGGTGGGGATCGCCACCGTATCGCGCGCCATTAACGATAGCGGCGGGATCAGTCCCAAAACGAAAGCGCAGATCCTGCAGGTGATTGAGGAAATGGGCTTTACACCGAATACTTCGGCGCAAAGCTTGAAGGTGCGGCAGACGTACCAGATTGCTTTGGCCGTGCCGGATATCCGCAATGCGATCATTCCCGAAATCGCCTGGTCCGTAGAACAGACGGCGAAGCAGCATGGCTACCGCGTCGTGCAGATCAACACCACCGGCAACGCCCGGACTGAGCTTGAGACGGTGCGCGAGGTAAAGAAGCTGCATGTGGACGGGTTGATTATTATGCCGCTCGCATATCCCAAAACATTAGTGGAATTGATCAATAAGGCAAGCGTACCCGTTTCGATCATCAACTATGGCAAAAAGCTCGACGACCATGTAAAAGCGGACGTTGTCGGCTTGGCTAGCCAGGAAGGCCGTCTCGTGATGGAACATCTGATCAAAATCGGCCGGACGCGAATCGCATACGCGGGTGCCCCGAAGAACAAAATTGAGGAACGGTATTTTGCCTACGAGCAGTCGCTGCCGCAGGTAGATCCTTCCCTCGTTTTTTTCGGCGAGGATTTCTCGTTTGAAACGGGCTTGCGCGCGGCCGATTACTTTTACAGCCTCAAACATATGCCGGATGCCATCTATGCGGTCAACGACATGGTGGCCATCGGGATTGTGAATCGCTTCAAGGAGTTGGGCATCCGCGTTCCGGAGGATGTGGCGGTCGTGGGCATCGACAACAACTTATGGTCGACGGTGACAAGCCCGCAAATCAGCTCGGTCTCGATCATGGGGGATGAAGTGGCCCGCTTGGCTACCGAGCTTTTGCTGAAGCGGATTCGCGACCATGGTACCGGGGAATATGAACGCGTGCAGTTCGAGCCTCGGCTCATTGTGCGGGAATCGAGCGTGGCCGTCATTCGCCAACCCCCTTCCATTACGAAAAGGGTCAGATGACCAGCTTGTTCTTGCAATCGTGCCCATCATTTTAATCGCCGGGGACTCTGGTTATAATGAGTCTAAAAGGAGGCGGCTGACGATGGGAGAACCGGTCGGATTTTTATACGCGCACCCCGACGATGAAAGCTTTTTGAGCGCGTGCCTGATCCGGCAGCTGGCGGATGAAGGGCATGCGCCCGTGCTGCTGCTGGCGACCAAGGGCGAAGCGGGGCAAAAGAACGGCTACGCGGCGCAAGCGACGAAGGAGGAGCTTGCCGCGATCCGGGTCAAGGAAATGGAGAAAGCCGCCGCGGTGCTGGGCATTGCGGAAGTGGAGCATCTCGGCTTCCCCGACGGAAAGCTGGATACGGTCGACGAGACGCTGTTCTTGGAGGCGGCCATCCGTTTCATCAACAAACACCGCTTGAGAATCGTGGTAACGTTTCCGGAGGACGGCGGCAATTTTCATCCCGATCATATGGCGATTTCGCGGTTTGCGACAGCGGCCGTGCTGAGCGGGCGGTGCCCTTCGGTCCAGAAGCTGTACTACACTCTGTCCAAGACGCTGAGGGAAAAAGGCTACGAACCGACGTTCATCGTCGATACGGAACAAGCATGGAGCGTCAAAGCGGAAGCGCTGCGCGCCCATACGTCCCAGCTTCTCGCGACCGAGAGGTATTTCGGGAATTTGAACGTTTTCCCGGAGGACCGGCGCTACGAGTTTTTTGTCCTGTACTGGGAACGGGGGCAGCGCTGGCCTTCCAAAACCGAGACAAGCTTATTCGACGATTTAATTTGAACATACGGTTCGACAGGAAAAGCGGCTCAGCCCGAAACGAGTTCCTCGACCGTTTTGCCCGAATCGACATATCCGCGGTTGACGGCTTCCCATAAGTAGAGGGAGGCGATGCTGCAATACGGCGACCATTTCTGCGCATGCTGCGCCAGAGGGTTGCCGTCTTTTTTAGGTTCCGCCGAATACAGCCATCGGGCTCCTCGCACCAGACCCACATCGCCCAGAGACAGTACGTTCATTCGCCCCAAAGAAAAGATCAGAAACATTTCCGCCGTCCATTGGCCGATCCCTTTTACCTTGGTGAGCATCTCAACGACTTCGCGGTCTTCCAGTTGGGGCAGCAGGGTCAGGTCGATTTCCTTATGAAGCAGCTTGGCGCTCAAGTCTTTGATGTAGTTGATTTTGGCGGCCGATAGTCCGGCGGTTCGGAGCGCTTCAGGATCGACCCGGTCGATCTCCTCGGGAGTGATGGAGGAGACGAGCGATCTTACCCGGCTGTTGATGGTGGCGGCTGCTTTCACGGAAAGCTGCTGCCCGACAATCGACAGCACCAGCGACTCAAAATGGCTGCTGCGCACGTTGAACGTCACTTCGCCGATGAGGGCGATCAGAGCGGCCAGCTTGGCATCGTTGCGGCAAAGGTAACTTATCCGTTCATCGTCCGAATTCAGCGTCATACTGCGGTTCACGAAGGTTCCCCCTTTTCATAAGCACATACTTTGTTGGCATGATTATCTCATAAAGTATTTCCCGGGAAAACCTTTGGTAGTTCCAAATTCACTCCGAACAACTGGGGATTGACAGATGCAGGAAACCATTTTAAACTGTCAATTGATAATGATAATTATTATCAACTAATGTACATACTTAGGGGGCTGTATCATGTCACGATCTATGCATCATGTTCTATTGGTCTTTTGCTGCGTCATGCTATTCATCGCCGGTTGCGGAACGGCGAATACCAATACATCTTCCGCTCCGAAAGCCGCTTCCGGCACCGACGCCAAGAAGCCGGAGCAAGCATCGACGCAAGAGCAGGGCAAATCGCAAGATCCGGCGGTTCGAACTATCAACCATCTGCTCGGCACCACAGAGATCAAAGGCACGCCGCAGCGCATCGTCGCCATCGAATGGTCCGTTGTCGAGGACGTGCTGGCGCTGGGCGTCCAGCCGGTTGGCATTGCCGATATCGAAGGCTACAAAAAATGGGTGAAGGTGAAGCACGAGCTGTCCCCGGACGTGAAGGATGTCGGCAGCCGGGTTGAGCCGAGTTTGGAGCAAATCTCCGCGCTGAAGCCCGATTTGATCATCGCGACCAACCGCGTCGAAGCCTTCTACGACAAATTAAAAGCGATCGCTCCGACCATCGTATTCTATCCGAACACGGAAAAGGAGCCGGATGCTTACGCGATGATGGAGAAAAATTTCCGGATCGTCGCGGACGCGCTGAACAAGAAGGATGAAGGGGAAAAAGTGCTGAAGGACGTCGACACGGCGATTGCCGGATTGGCCGAGAAAGTGAAGAAAGCGGGCAAAGCGGACTCCGAATTCATCCTGGTGCAAGCTTTCTCGCTGAAAAAGGCGCCGACGATGCGCATTATGTCGGATAACGCGATGTCCGCCAAGGTGCTGATCAAGCTGGGGATGAAAAACGCGTTCAAGCCGAAGGGTTACGTCCCGACCTTCGAAGAAGGGGGCGTCGAGCCGCTGCTTGCCATGAAGAAAGCGAATTTCTTCTACATCGTGCAGGATGACGATAACATTTTCACCAACCAGCTGAAGGAAAATCCGGTATGGAAAAATCTCGATTTCGTCAAGGAAAACCGGATGTACGCGATGGGCGGGGATACATGGCTGTTCGGCGGACCGCTGTCGGCACAACTGATCGCTGAAAAAGCGGCGGCGGCGATGACGAAATGAGAACGGAAAGAAGCGGCGTAAACGCTGCTTTCTTTATGCGCGGATGGGCCCCGCCCGTCCTCGTGTTCGGCGGGGGAGCGGCGCTGCTGCTTCTGCTCATGGTCGTCCATGTGATGCAGGGAGCCGCCGATCTGACTCCCCGCATGGTGCTTGAAGCGGTTTTCGCTCCGCAGGATACGGCCGAGCACCAGATCGTGCGCACGCTGCGGCTGCCGCGGGTCGTCGCCGGTATGCTGGCCGGCGGGGCGCTTGCGGTCGCTGGCGTGCTGCTGCAGACGATTACCCGCAACCCGCTGGCTTCGGCCGGTACGCTCGGCATCAATGCGGGCGCCTATTTCGCAGTCGTGGCGGCCACCGTGTTCGCTCCGTCGCTGATGGGCGTCTCGCCGATGCTGGTGGCGTTCGGCGGCGCCATTTTCGCGGCGCTGCTGGCTTATTCGCTGGCCGGGGGACTGCGTGCGACGCCGCTGCGCATGACGCTGGCCGGGATGATCGTATCGATGGCCGTGTCCGCGATGACCGGCGCGCTGCAGCTGCTGTTCGAGGAGGAAACGAGCGGCCTGTTTCTGTGGGGCAGCGGCACGCTTGTGCAGAACGACTGGAGCGGCGTCAGCGCCGCCTGGCCTTGGGTTGGGGCTGCCGCTGCGGCAGCCCTGTTTCTCTCCCGCTCGCTCGACCTGCTGCTGCTCAGCGAAGAGACGGCGCAGTCGCTCGGTCAGCATGTGGGGCGCATCCGGCTGATCAGTCTTGTTCTGGCCCTGCTGCTTGCCGCTATGATCGTCAGTATCGTCGGTCCGATCGGCTTTGTCGGGCTGCTCGCGCCGCATCTGGTCCGCTTGATCGGGGTGCGCAGCCACAAGCTGCTTCTGCCGGCCTCCTTCTTATGGGGCGCAGTCATTCTGGTAGCTGCCGACGTCGGCAGCCGGCTGGCCAACAACAGCTCGTACGGCGAGCTTCCGGTAGGCGCCGTGACGGCGCTTATCGGAGGGCCGTGTCTCGCTTATTTGTCCTATCGGGCGGCGCAAAAGCATCGCGAGGTGCCGAAGCCGTCCGCTTCGTCGCTCGGCACGACAGCCCGCTTCCTTCCGTACCGTGCGCTCCTTGGTTTATTCGCGGTGCTGCTCGTCACGGTCACGATTCTGGGCATGATCTTCGGCGATGTAAAAGTCCCGCTGCAGGACGTGCTGGCGGCGGTTCAAGGCCAAGGCCCCGACCTGGCCCGCTCGATCGTGCTCGACCAGCGGCTGCCCCGGATGCTCGTCGCGGCCTGCGCCGGCGCGGCGCTTGCGGTCAGCGGCCTGCTGCTGCAGGGGGTCGTGCGCAATCCGATGGCCGACCCATCCATCGTCGGCGTCTCGGCCGGGGCCGGAGTCGGCGCGCTGCTTCTGCTGCTCGTCTGGCCGGAGCTGCCGATCGCGCTGCTGCCTTTTGCTTCCTTCGCCGGAGCGATCGCCGCGGCGCTCATCGTCTATCTCATCGCCCGCAAAACGGGCTTGCAGCCGGCCGTGCTGGCGCTCGTCGGGATCGCGGTATCCGCGTGCGGCTCGGCCGTCATTCAGCTCATTGTGGTGCAGACCAAAATGAACGTGGCCGTGGCGTTAGCCTGGATTTCCGGCAGCACGTACGCGCGCGGTTGGGAGGAGCTGGCGCAGCTCGTGGTGTGGCCCGTGCTGCTGCTGCCGCTGGCATGGCTGATCGGGCGGAGAGTGGACATTTTGGCCTTCGGGCAGGAGGGTGCGGTGGGCCTCGGGGTCAACGTCGAGCAGACGCGGCTGAGAGCGGCGGCGATCGGCGTGGCGCTGGCGGCTGCGGCCGTATCGATCGTGGGCACGATCGGCTTCGTCGGGCTGATCGCTCCTCATGCGGCACGCCTTCTGATCGGGCACAATCATCGCCGGCTCATGCCGCTCGCTGCACTGCTCGGGGCCGTCCTGCTCGTATTGGCCGACATCGTCGGCCGCAACCTGCTGCCGCCCAAAGAAATTCCATCGGGCCTGATCGTCTCGCTCCTCGGAGCGCCTTATTTTCTTTGGCTGATGCGGTCTTCGCGCAGATAAATGCGAATGAAGGATGCGACGATTGGCAAGATGTGAACTGTGACGGTGCAGTGATCTTGACTGCAAATAGGATTTCAGCAAACTCAGGCTGCCATTTGGCGGTCCAGAGTGTTGAAAAAGTGGTTCATAAACCAAATAGAGATACATACGTTGGTGGGGTATCCACTGGAGGAGCGACAGCGTTCACCTTTGTCTGCGGGAAATACCCGCTGCTAAGCGGCTTCCAATTAAGATTTCCTGCAGACAACAGTGACCGGAAGTGGATACCCCACCTCCTCGTACACCTCTATTACCTCAATTGACCACTTTCAAGCGTGAAAGTTAAAGAAATACAATTTTACAAAAATAATGGTTGACACGTTTGCAGAACGCATGATAAGATTTCACCAACTTGATGAACACAAAAGCGAAGGGAGGTTAGGAACATGAGAACGCATAACGCATTCGAACAACTGTTACAGACCGAGCAAGGATCCGCTCATGATTCCTTTCATAACCAACGCTTTTTACGTAGCTTTCGCGTACCTGTACGATGTTTGGGGCTTTTAGACCCGTCGTAATTGGAATTCGGTAGGTGAGGCTGCGAATCGTCGTAGCCTTTTTCTTTTGCCTTCGTGGCGGGAAAAAGGGACGAAGCGCAGCTTTTTTGTTTGCTTAAATTCGCGTGGAAGGAGAGAGTAGCGATGACGAATCATGATAAGATTGTCCATGTTCACGAGGTCCAATTTGAATTACAAACAAAATCCAGTAGTCTTGATTTGCTCCGAACCCCTCCTTCCCTGAAGGTCGGGCGATTCTGACATACGTTTTGGCGTATGCAAAATACGGAGATACAAGGCTGCCGGATCACGGCGGCTTTTCTTATGCCTTGGAGTGAATCGGGGCAAAAGAAGAGCGCGTGAGCTAGCAGTCTTTTTCATTGTTAACGCGGCGCATTAGGCAAGCGGTGAAGCCACACGACTTTCACTCGTGCATTCGGCGGGTTCGAATCCCCCATGCGTCACCATTTCATCATGGATAGGATGTAGTCATAGAGGTTGCTGCTTTATTCGGCGACTGGCAGACCTGCGGGCCGTCCCCGCACCTATCCGTCCAACTCAGGGGAATCGCCAAGTGGTAAGGCAGCGGCTTTTGAAGCTGCGAGCGGTGGTTCGAATCCATCTTCCCCTATACCCACATGGAGCTGTGGAGAAGCGGGAGTTCTCGCCGGTTCGTCAGACCGGAGGCCGCGGGTTCAAGTCCCGCCGGCTCCAACCAAATACATAACGAAAGGATGCCGTGTACGTTGTACAGGTGACAAACAACCATGAAGCGAACAAATCTTTTTTCCATGCACGATGATCTCATATTTCACAATGTGACAGAACGCCGCCTCTCCCTCGACGATGTGATCGAGCGGATGCTGCGGTTCATCTCTCAAGATCCGGCATCGCCGTATCAATTGATGATCGGTACCGACAGTCAGGTTCACCGCGGTCATACCAAATTTGTGACCGGTATTATTATCCGCCGTCCGGGCAAAGGCGCTTGGGCCTGTTACCGGCAGGTGGTGCTTCCCCGGGAGCTGACCTCCGTCAAAGAGAAGCTGACGATCGAAACGTCGCTCTCGCAGGAGATCGCCTGTTATTTCGAGGGGGATGCGATGAACCGGATGGAAGAGCTGCTGCTGCCCTATGTGTACCAAGGCGCTTCGCTCGAAGCGTTCATCGATATTGATGCGGGCACGGAGCCGGTCGTCAACAAGACGTCGCTATACGTTCAGGAGATGGTGGACCGGGTCGAAGCCATGGGAAGATACGCCGCTCGGGTAAAGCCTGACTCGTACGCCGCCTCCGCCTATGCCAACCGGCATACGAAACGCCCAGCCAGCCTGGTTATGTGAACTTTTTAAATTTTTAAATAAGGAAGAGATCGACATGTTAAATGAAAAAACAGAAATTCGCTTAAGCAAATTTATGACCAAGCTGTTAAGACACGATCCTAAAGCGTTCGGACTCATCCTGGACCCGACGGATGGATCGTGCGAATTAAAGGACATGATGCGCGCCATCCGGTCGCAGCCCAGATGGGCGTCGATTACGTTGGAGGATGTGGAGCAAGTCGTGCGCAAATCGGATAAGCAGCGCTTCGAAATCACGAACGGCCGCATCCGCGCCCGATACGGGCACAGCTTCGAGAAGATTCGCTACGAGCCCGGCGACCCGCCAGAGACGCTGTATCATGGCACGAACCGTCATGCCGCGCCGGCAATTCTGCGGGAAGGCATCCGCCCGATGGGCCGTCAGTACGTGCATTTGTCCGAAGGGCTGCAGTTCGCCACATTGGCAGGCAGTCGCAGAGGGGAGCTTGTCATCCTGCGCGTGGACACGGCTAAAGCCCGCAGTATGGGCGTATCGTTTTATTTTGCGGGAAATGAAGTGTGGCTGGCCGACGAAGTGCCGGCGTCCTGCTGCGCCGTAGACGAGGGGAGAGGAGCGAGCAGACGATGAAGAAGCCGTCGCTGATCGATATCGGGGTCAACTTGATGCACCGCTCGTTTCACCCGGACCGTGACCAGGTCGTCGCCCGGGCGGAAGCGGAGGGCGTCTCTCCGCTTATTTTGACGGGGACGCATATGCGAAACAGCGAAGAAGCCGCGCGATATGCGGCCCGGTTTCCGGGCAAGCTGTACTCCACCGCAGGCATCCATCCGCACGACGCCCGCAACTGCGGCCCGGACACGCTGGCACAGCTGCGGAAGCTGGCCGCGCTGCCCTCCGTCGTAGCGATCGGGGAATGCGGCTTGGATTACAACCGCGATTTCTCGCCGCGCGATGTGCAGCGAAAGTGGTTCGAAGCGCAGGTCATGCTGGCGTGCGAGCTGCGGATGCCGTTGTTCCTGCACGAGCGGGAGGCGCATGCGGATTTCGTCCGCATCTTGAAGACGCATCTGCACCGGATTGACCGGGCGGTCGTCCACTGCTTCACCGGCAGCGCAAGCGAGCTGAAGACGTATCTCGATATGGGACTGTATATCGGGATTACGGGCTGGATTTGCGACGAGCGGCGGGGCAAGCATCTGCGGGAGCTAGTGCGGCGCATTCCGCTCGACCGGCTGATGATCGAGACGGACGCCCCGTTCCTGACGCCGCGGGATCTGCCGGTCAAGCCGGCGGACGGACGCAACGAGCCCGCGTTTCTGCCGCACATCTTGCAGGCCGTATCCGTTTGTATGGGCAAAAGCGCGGAGGAAGTGGCTGAAGCGACGACGCAAACAGCCAGGCATGTTTTCGGCTTGTAATTGTAACGGAGCGTCTTTCGGCTGCAGCAACCGGCAATCGAGCCGGATCGGCGGCATTTGTTACGTTGCAATCCAATTTGTAAACAGGCGAACCGGCATACCGGATTCGCTTGTTTTTTTTCTGGAGCCGTCCCTTCAACGCAACGGGTTAAATCGGCATGGGTGCAACCGTATCTTTCCGCTCCAGATTTGCAATCATTTCATTCCAAGCAATCGGCTTGTTCGACAGGACAGCGTAATATCTTTTCGAAAATTTCACAATCAGATCTGTTGGCAGTTCCTTCCCATGATTGTTCACCGGAAGGAAACAAAGGTCGAGTCCAGTCACAGCTTCTCCATTTATTAGTATCCTCCAAGTAACTACCCCACGGCAAAGTGCCTACTTCCTAAAATGAAATGAAGGCTCTACAATGGGCTGTGTCGAACAACAACAATCATTTTGAAGGAGAGATCATCCTATGGAGCTTCAATTGGCACTGGATCTTGTAGACATTCCCGGAGCAAAACAAGTGGTTGCGGAAGTGGCGGAGCATATAGATATCGTCGAAATCGGCACGCCGGTTGTCATTAACGAAGGATTGAGGGCGGTAAAGGAAATCAAAGAGGCATTTCCGGCTTTGCGCGTTTTGGCTGACCTGAAAATTATGGATGCAGGCGGGTACGAGGTCATGAAAGCATCCGAAGCGGGGGCGGATATTATTACTGTTCTGGGTGTCTCGGACGATTCGACAATTCGAGGGGCCGTCGAAGAAGCCAGAAAACAAAACAAAAAAATTATGGTCGACATGATCAACGTGAAGGACATTGAAGGCAGGGCCAAAGAAATCGACGAGCTTGGCGTGGATTACATCTGTGTTCATTCCGGTTATGACCATCAGGCGGCAGGCAAAAACTCTTTTGAAGAGCTTATGGCGATCAAGCGTGTCGTCAAGCATGCGAAAACGGCGATTGCAGGCGGTATTAAGCTGAATACGCTGCCGGAAGTCATCAAGGCCAGCCCGGACCTGGTTATTGTTGGCGGCGGCATTACCGGTCAAGAGGATAAGAAGGCAACTGCGGCTGAAATGAAACGATTGGTTCGTCAGGCCTAATCGCCATGCAAACGATAAAATATGCATCCGAAATCGTGAAGGAACTTCATCGCTCGGTAGAACGGATTGTCGAAGAAGAAGCGGAAACATTGGCCGATATCATTTTGCAATCCAACAAGGTATTTGTGGCTGGCGCCGGAAGGTCGGGTTTAATGGGACGAGCTTTTGCCATGCGCCTGATGCATACCGGCATAAATGCCTATGTGGTCGGGGAAACGATAACTCCCGGCATCGGCAAGGACGATGTCCTGATCATCGGCACGGGCTCGGGGGAAACAAGGAGCTTGATCCCAATGGCCCAAAAAGCAAAAGGTCTGGGTGCATCCGTTGTTGCGGTCACGATTGCTCCCGAGTCGGCGATCGGAAGTTTGGCAGATGCTCTGGTGAAGCTGCCAGGATCGCCTAAAGATCAAGCAAGCGGCGGTCATACGACGATCCAGCCGATGGCTTCTTTGTTCGAACAAACATTATTGGTATTTTACGACGCTGTCATTCTTCGGATGATGGACAAAACGGGACTGGACTCTGACCGGATGTACGGCAGACATGCCAACCTGGAGTAAATCGATCGCAAGTTACTTGAAAGTCCTCGCCGCTCTTGGTGAGGACTTTCATTCATACATGAAGCCACGGGAGGCTGGAACCTATGGATTCAGCGGACATACTGTAGAAAAAAGCAGTTGATGCATTCGAACCATGTACAAACTCATCGACTCCTTTAGTTTCCAAATAGATGGTATATCCTTTTATCTATTGTAGTTACTTATGGTATACTATCGGGAGGAGGGGATGACGATGGCGAACGAGGTAAGAGATCGAATCGATTTGATGACGATTAACTGCGAGAAGGAATTGACGCTGGCCGTGATCGGAGGCAAATGGAAATTAATCATTTTGTGGCATCTCGGGTTGAAAGGAACGAAACGGTTTAGCGAACTGAAAAAATTGATTCCCCACATTACGCAAAAAATGTTGACCAATCAGCTGCGCGAATTGGAAGAGGATCAGTTGGTTTTCCGTAAAGTATATCCCGAAGTTCCGCCCCGGGTCGAATATTCTTTGACGGAGCACGGTGAAAGCCTCGTACCTGTCTTGAAAATGATGTACAACTGGGGGAAAAATTACGGGGAACAAGTCATATGGAAAGACGGGCGGACTTGCCAGGAGACCGCATTATAGTCGACCCTTGACACGTTGGCATATTTGCAACGACAAAAAAACCGTTTTCCCGATGAGTCGGGAGAACGGTTTTTGTTTTGTTCAGCATATCTTACGCACGGTCTATTTGCCGTTTTTCATCTGCTCGGCGAACTCCGTAATTTTTTGCGCCCGCTGGGCGATCGAACCGGAGGATACGTTGTATTTGGCCGAAAGCGCCGATTGCGTCACTTCGGCAACGCCGTGCATGGAGCCGATGGCGTATTCCATAGCGGCGAGCATCACGTCCGCTTTGCGGATCTGCGGGCGTTCGTGGGACGCGTAAGCATGCCATAAGGCAACGGCTTCCGTAATGCGCTGCCAATCGAAGGTTCCCACCATTTGTCCGGCTAATTGTTCGGCGACCGATTGATATATTTCTTGAGGCCAGTCCAGCACCTCAATAAGTGTCTGCACGGTTTCCGCATTGAGAGACGGACCTTGATCCGTTGAAGGCCGGATGTTGGACGGCGAGCCGGTATTCGGCGCTGCCGCTTGGAGTTGGGGCGCTTCACCGGTCAGAAGGCAGCAGTGCTTGTACTTCTTGCCGCTGCCGCAGGGACACGGCTCATTTCTTCCAATTTTTCGCAAGTTCATTCCACTTCCATTTCTTCTGCCAAATTCACTCTGATGACATTATAGCCTTTGAAAGGAAAAATTCCAAGACTTCGACACGATTCGACAACATTAAGAGGTAAATCCGGTGCTTTTTACGAGGAAAAAGCCTCCGCAGGGGAAGGCTTGTTTTCCGTATCAAGCGAAACCGCTGATGGCGACGACGGACGGGCGAGGACCGGAATCCCCGGAGCGGTGGGGCCATAGGCTCGTCGGTCTGCCGGCCTGTGCCGTGGTTTGACCGGGGTGTGAGACGGACAGGAACAAGGTCCGCTCATCCGCCGTGAAGCAGGGGCCCGTCAAGGCCGCTTCCACGGGTGCGGAAGCAAAAAGCTGCGCCGCCACGGCGTCTTGACCGGCTGTGCGGACCACGTACAGCCCGTTGTTGCGGAACGGGGTGTACGCGCCTTGATTCAGCTTGTCCGCCGGGATCTCGGAGGCGACCCACAGGTTGCTCCGGTCGTCGAAGAGGAGCGTTCCCGGCGAGCTGTAGCCGCTACTGCGCCCGCCGTACGATACGATCTCGTAGTCGAACGCCGCGGCACCTGCATCTCCGTCCTGTTCCGCAAGCTGCGCCAGATGCCCGTGGATATTCCCGTGGCGTATATTATTCGGATAGGCGACGATCAGAGCACCGCTTTTGGCATGAACAGCCAATCCGGTCGGCCTGTCGGTTGGCGTCGCGCCCAAGATCAAGGCGGCGTCCTGGGCGTAGACGAGCGCATCGGCTTGCTCCTTGTACCGCTCGACGAGCACTTCCTTTATTTGATTGACGCCGAACGGCACTTGGAAGTCGTCGCGGTTCAACGCTTTCTTGACGGCTTCGATCGTCAGCGGAACCCATCGCCCGTTGACGAGGTCGGCCGCGTAAAGCGTGCCGTCGGTCAACAGGTCGGCATTTGCTTTTCCAGACGCAGCCTGGAACTTCCCGGAGCTGACAAATTTGTAAAGACACGAATCCGTGGTCGTATCTCCCATGTAGACGACCACGCGGCCGTCCTTGCTTAGCGTTACGGCCAGTTGGCCGTGATGGAACCGGCCGAGGGCGGTATGCTTCCGCAGCTTGAAATTGCCGTCGAACGGATCGGCTTCGATCACCCAGCCGTAATGCGAGAGCTCAAGCCCCGCGCTGCCGCAGGTGCTCTCGAAGTCTCCTTCGCAGGAAAGCACGGTGCCCCAAGGCGTGACGCTCCCCGCACCGTTCCCGAAGGTGCCCTGCACCAGCGCGGCTCCCTTCACGGCGTGCGTTCCCCGGGCCGGGCCGGAAAGCTCGACCCGGTCATAGCCCGTAATCCGCCGTCCGTACGCGGAGTCGGGTTTGATTTTCCACTTGCCTTCCCGATCGCGGTACGCTTCAACGATTGAGGCTCCTTGGTTGTACAATAGCGATTTGACCTGATCTGCGCCGAGGGGGCCGGGCTGCCGCTGACCCAGCGCGAGCAGCGGGTGGACAGAGGCGTGATTGACCCAGAGAAGCCCGTTCACCTGCTTGTCGTCGAACGGAAAGAAACGGGTAAACTCGTTATTGTAGCCGAACGTATCGCCCCTACCGTTAATCGGGTCTCCGAAGCTGACCAGAACGTCGTACCTGAAGCCTTTGGGGAGGACGAGCTCGTCGCCCGCTCCAGGTTCGATCGGTGCGAAAGCATCGGTTACTTTGCCGGTTTTCCGGTCGAACAGGAGATCACTTGCGGCGGCACTGCCGGTGAAAGCGCCCAAGCCTGTCGATGCAGCGGCAATCGTAACGGCTCCGGTGCCAAGGTACGCCAGAAACGTGCGTCGGGAAAGCGGTTTATTTTTCATTCGAAATCTCCTCTATTAGAGCATCAATTCGTTGTAGCCGAAAGGTAGGAAACTATGTATAATTTAATTGAACAATCTAGTAATTTATACCTAAAGTTTAAGATAGCATAAAATGCTGATTTGCGGAATACGGCGGCAGACGCAGTGGACGATTTTTTTGACGGCAATCAGGCCCGGAGGCAGGTGCAGAAGGTGTTACGGTTTTCCCGCGCTCAAGCGGAGGACGAGTCCTTTCTTTATGAAGTGTACGCAAGCAGCCGGATCGGGGAAGTCGGGGCATGGGGCTGGGGACCCGGGCAGATCGACCAGTTTCTCCGGATGCAGTACCGGTTTCAGCAAAAGGCGTACTCCGAGCAGTATCCGGAAGCCGCATGGAATATTGTTTGGCGTGGGCAAGAACGGGTCGGCCGCAGGATGACGGCCTGGCTGGAAGACCGGATCGTGCTGGTCGATGTGGCCCTGCTTCCCGCGTATCAACGGCAGGGGATCGGCACATCGCTGCTGCAATCGCTTCAACAGGAAGCGCAAAAAGCTGGCAAGCCGCTTTGGCTGAGCGTACAGGCTCATAACCCGGCCCGGCGTTTATACGAGCGGCTCGGGTTCCGTACACAGCAAGAAAACGGTTTGTATTGCGAGATGATCTGGCAGGCCAATACTCAATTCTAGATGTAGGTGATATTTTGCGACTGGATTGTTTTTCTTCCTTTCATAGTGTGCTGCACACCAGCTTTAAAGTGGAGCTGGATGAAAGCGACGCTGAATTGAGCTTGATCGAAGCCAAGGACACAGGCTCCACCCCGGATTACGAGCGGTTCTCATTACTATTCTCAGGCCCCCTAGAACCGTTTCTCCCACAGCAAATCTACTTGTTCAGACATCCACAGTTGGGCGAACTCCACCTGTTTACGGTGCCCGTAGGCAAAAATCCCGATGGTTTCTTGTACGAAGTTGTATTTAGCCGCCCGTTAGCGGCGGAATAGCATTCGCTATATCAATCGAAAAAGGAGCTGATTATGGATGGCAGAGCCATATATGGGCGAAATCCGGATGTTTGCCGGAAACTTTGCGCCTTTAGGTTGGGCGTTGTGCGACGGACGACTGTTGTCCATTGCAGAGTACGACACTCTCTTTATGTTGATTGGCACGACCTACGGCGGGGACGGACAAACGAACTTCGCATTGCCGGACTTGCGAGGACGGGTGCCGATTCATATGGGAAAAAATCCTGCAACAAGCAGCACTTATTCCTTGGGACAAAAGGACGGCGTCGAATCCGTAACGCTAATCGCGAATCAGATGCCCGCGCATACGCATGGCGTGATGGCTCAGTCGCAGCAGGGGACATCGAATTCGCCGGAAGGCGGATACTGGGCGAACTCCACGCTAACGCAGTTCGGCGGCGGAACGCCGGGCGGAACGATGAACCCCAACGCCTTAATGCCCTCCGGGGGAGGGCAACCGCATGACAATGTGATGCCTTTCACGACCATTTCGTTCATCATTTCCTTGCATGGAGGTTACCCTTCCCAGAACTAGTTCAGACGGATTGAAGAAGGAGGAGTCGGGGTGTCAGAACCTTATCTCGGACAAATTAAATTATTTGCGTTTAACTTTGCTCCGCGCGGATGGGCTCTATGCAATGGAGCCATTTTGCCGATCAATCAGAATCAGGCTTTGTATTCGCTGCTCGGCACGACCTACGGCGGGAACGGTGTGACCACTTTTGCACTCCCGGATTTGCGAGGACGGGTGCCGGTTCATCCAGGGAACGGCATCACCTTAGGACAAGCTGGGGGCGAGGAAGCGCATACGCTGACCGTAAACGAAATACCGGCACATACCCATCAGGCGTGGGGGAGCAATGACACAGCCTCGTCCAAAAGCCCCGTAAATAACGTCTGGGCCAAAACAGCTGTAAGCTCCTATCATACGCAAGCCGACAAACAGCTAAGTACGGGCGTTGTGGGGAGTGTGGGGCAAAATCAAGCTCACACGAACATGCAGCCCTATACGGTCTTGAATTTTTGCATTGCGATTGATGGCAGTTACCCAACCAGGGATTAGGAGGAAGGAGCAGGCCTATGGATAGTTTTTTAGGGGAGATTACGATGTTTGCGGGCAATTTTGCTCCTAAAGGCTGGGCTTTCTGCAACGGACAGCTTATCCCGATTGCGCAAAATACGCCGTTGTTTTCGATCCTCGGCACGCAGTATGGGGGAGACGGGAAAACGACGTTTGCCCTGCCCAATTTGCAGGGAGCGGCTCCGATGCATTGGGGGAACGGGCCGGGGTTAACGCCGCGGAATATCGGACAGTCGGGAGGCAGCCGGACGGTAACGCTATTGACATCGCAGCTTCCCGCGCATACGCATTTAGTCAACTCCGCTGCTATGGGTTCCGGAACTACGGTGGAAGGGATGTTGTGGGCGAAAACCCCGGGGCGTGTCGGGGGTGCGGCTTACGGTGGCTTTACAAATTCCGTTCCGATGCATCCGGGAGCGGTCCAATCGGCGGGGGGCTCCCAACCTCATAACAATATGCAGCCCTATCTTGCCATTCATTTTATTATTTGCCTTAATGGTATGTTTCCTCCTAGAGACAGCTAATACGCCGGCATCCGGAACGTTATTTGGTCGTTAAAAGGGAGAATCGGCGAGACGAAGGAAGGGTATGAATGAGAATAAACGCCTTGGTTGATCATGCCGAAGCGAGGCAAACTGCTGGCTTCGTACGGACGCTTGCTGTTTTTGGCGGTGCGGCGGTTTTATTGTTGCTTTTGTCCATGTTTGCAGCTTCCTCGGCTTTCGCAGCTACGATAACCGTGGACACGATAGCCGATATACCGGGAAACTGCTCGGTAGCGGGCCAATGCTCGCTGCGGGCGGCGGTGAATCAAAGCAACGGCTCGGGCGGATCAAATACGATCCAAATCCCGGCCGGGACTTACGTGCTGAATTCGGGAGAATTGGCAATTCGAAGCAACGTGGCGATCATCGGAGCGGGAGGAGACCCCAACGGGAATCCAGCGGACACGGTGATCAAGCAGACGGCGGCGACAGGGAATCGGGTATTCAATCTGAATCCGGATTCGGATACCGGCTATAGCATCTCGTTGAAGGCGCTGACGGTCAGCGGCGGACAGCTTGGGGCCGGCGAGCTGTACGGAGGCGGAGGAATTCTCGGTTACACAGGCGGCCAAGGCACGGTAACGATCGAGAACTGCGTCGTCACCGGCAACTCCGTATCAGCCCCCGGCCATTGGGGCGGCGGCATGAATATCGCCGGACTGCCCGGAGGCAAGGTCGTTCTTCGAAACACGGTCGTTCAAGGAAACACCGCTGTGGAACGGGGAGGCGGCGTGCATTTTGAGGGCGACATGAACATCGATGTACTAAGCTCCATTATCGACGGAAATATCGCTTCGAACGGCTTGGGGGGCGGAATGACTGTTTTTCCCGCTTCGGCAGGGGGGCAGATCCGGATTGACGGGACAACCATCTCCCGCAACCAAGCCAACGGAACGATCGATCCTCAGGCAGGCGGTGGTGGACTTTACCTCAGCGCACCGTCCTCGATAACGAATACGACGATCAGCGGCAATACGGCCAAGGGGAAAGGCGGCGGCTTGTATGTCGCTTCGAAAGGAAACATTACGCTGACGCACGCCACTTTGTTCAGCAATAACGCCGATCAGGGGGGCGGCGGGCTGTATGTGCAGGATGGCAATCCGAAGCTGCAAAACACGCTTGCCGCCGGGAATAGCAAGGCAGGGAGCGCTGCGAGCGATCTGGAAGCGCGGACCGGTCAAAACGTCGTTGCGGGAATCGACGCCACGAGCAGCTACAACCTGATCGGACTGGGGGGCAACGCGCTTATCCAAGAAGGGAACGGAAATCTGCTGGGTGTTGCCGACCCGGGTGTGCTTCCTTTGGGCGCCAACGGCGGCCTAGGCGAAACGAACGCTTTGAAGGGAAGCAGTCCCGCGATCGGCAAAGGAAGCAATGCTTTGGCAGCGGCGTTCGACCAGCGCGGCTTTCCGCGGAAAAAGAACGTCGCCGTCGATATCGGCGCTTATGAAGGACTGCCGGATGCCGCGATCGGCGTGAATGGCACCTATGATGTGATCCTTCCGTGGGACGAAACGAAGCTTTCCGGGCTGACGGCCAGCTCCTCCAATCAAACGGTGGTTCCGAACGGAAACGTCGTCATCACAGGCAGCGGGGCCACACGCACATTGACCGTTTCGCCGACGGCCGGCGGTACAGCCGACATTCAGGTGACCGCCAACAGCTCGGTTTCGGGAATGCCCCGCAGTGTAAGCACTTCGTTCAAGCTGACGGTTACGGGCCCGCCGGATCTTTCCATCAGCAAGACGCACACCGGCGACTTTACGCAGGGGCAGACCGGGGCGGTTTATACGATTGCGGTCGAAAACGGCGGGGGCGGCGATACAAGCGGTACCGTAACGGTAAAAGATACGCTGCCCGCCGGATTGACGGCCGCCCAGCTGGGGGGAACGGGCTGGACTTGCGATACGGGAACGCTTGTCTGCACGCGAACCGACGCATTGGCGGCAGGAGCGAGCTATCCGGACATTACGTTGAAGGTGAATGTGGTGGCGAACGCGCCTGCAAGCGTCACGAACACGGCCGAAGTTTCGGGCGGCGGAGATGCAAATGCGGCGAATAACACGGCCAGCGATCCGACGAATATTATTCAATTGCCCGATCTGACGATTGAAAAATCCCATACGGGGAACTTCAAGCAAGGGCAAACGGGGGCCGCGTATACGATCATCGTCCGCAATGCCGGAACGGGCACGACAAGCGGTACGGTAACGGTGGCGGACACGCTGCCTGTGGGGATGACCGTTACGGGATTCGCGGGAGTGGGCTGGGCTTGCGATGCGGGCATGGTTACCTGCAGCAGATCGGACGCGCTTGCTTCCGGGGACAGCTATCCGCCGATCACTTTGACGGTGGACGTTGCGGCCAATGCGGCTGCGCTGCTTACGAATAAGGTTAACGTCTCGGGCGGCGGCGACGTCAATAACGCCAATAATACGGCAAGCGATCCGACGACGATCATTCCCGTGGCCGACTTGACGATTGCGAAGTCCCATACGGGCAGCTTTACGCAGGGGCAGGCCTCGGCCGTATATACGATAACGGTGACAAATAGCGGACAAGGTACAACGGACGGCTCTGCTGTAACCGTAACGGACACCCTGCCGGCCGGGCTCACGTTGAAGGGCCTTGGCGGCAACGGCTGGAGCTGCGATTCCGGGACGTTAAGCTGTACCCGATCCGATGCGCTGGCAGGGGGGAACGCCTATCCTCCGCTCACCGTGACGGTATCGGTAGACCAAGATGCACCTGCGGGTGTAACGAACTCAGCAGTCGTTTCCGGCGGCGGCGAGATCCATACGGGCAATAATTCGGCCAGCGATGCGACTGCTATTCATCCGAAGCCGCAAATCGCCACTTCGAGCTTGCCGCAAGGGACGGTTGGCGTCGCCTATTCGCAAGCGCTGACGGCGACAGGCGGTGATGGGATGTATGTGTGGGCCGTGACCGGCGGTGCTCTGCCCGCGGGTGTAACGTTCGATGCCGCGACGGCGAAGCTCAGCGGCACACCCACGATGGCGAACAGCCATAGCTTTACCGTACAGCTTACGGACGGCAACGGCGTAACGGCGACGAAGGAGCTCACGATTCAGGTGAACCCGGTGCTTGAGGTGTCCACAACCAGCGTACCGCATGGAGCTGTCGGAGCGGCTTATACGGCCTCGCTTGCGGCAGCGGGCGGCAACGGCGTCTACGCTTGGAGTATTGCCGCCGGTACGGTGCCAGGCGGACTGACGCTTGCGGCGGACGGGACCTTGAGCGGCACGCCCGCGAGCGAAGGGACATTCTCTTTCGTGGTTCTTGTGACGGACGGCAACTCGATGACGGCGTCAAGAGCGCTGACGCTTCAGATTCATCCGCAGCTTGTCATTCATGCGCCGGTTCTGCCGGAAGGCACCGTGGGCACCGCCTACCTGCAGCAGACGCTCAGCGCAAGCGGCGGGAACGGGACGTACACGTGGTCGGTCGCAAGCGGCTCGCTTCCGGCAGGCATGATGTTCGATCCGGCGACGGCTGCGCTCGGCGGGACGCCGGCGGCGGACGGTACGTACAGCTTCACGGTCCAGGTTGCGGATGGCAATGGTGTGAAGGCGACAAAGGCTGTCACACTGCTAATCCGCGCGGCATTAACGGTCCAAACGCCGGAGCTGCCCGAAGGAACGGTTGGCATAGCTTATGCCAACCAAGAGTTTTCCGCAGCCGGCGGCAGCGGGACCTACACGTGGTCAGTCAGCGGTACACTGCCTGCGGGCCTGACGTTTGCCGTTGACCCGCTCGATCCGAAGAAAGCTTTCGTTCAAGGGAAGCCGACGGCGGCAGGAGCTTATGAGTTTCAGATTCAAGTGAAGGACAGCAACGGAGTCACCGTCGTGAAGGACCTTAGCATCCAAGTGAATCCGGAGCTGACCTTCACGGCGGCGCCTCTGCCGGAAGGCACCGTAGGCTTGACCTACGCAGGCGGAACCTTAAGTGCGGCGGGCGGCAGCGGCACCTACCGCTGGAGTGTCGAAGACGGCCGTCTGCCGGACGGTCTGACACTGAATGCTTCCCGGGGAACGATAGACGGAACGCCGAAGGAATCCGCTGTCTACACGGTGACGATTCAAGTGAAGGATGGCAACGGCATAGCCGTATCCAAGGTTCTGACGCTGAAAATCCATCCTCCGGTTTTGCTGGGAATCGCTTTTGAGGCATCGGAGTATGCGGTTTTGACAGGGGAAACCCGGGATACCGTTGTGAAGGCCACTTACTCGGACAGCAAGGTTGTCAGATTAACTGCCGGCGTTGTGTATACGATCAAGGATACGTCTGTGGCCGTGGTCAACTCATCCGGTCAGCTCACCGGGATAAAAAGCGGAAGCACCGTACTGGCGGCCACGTATGGCGGTATCAAGGCCGAAACGTCCATCCTCGTCAACAAAAGCATCACGGGCCTCGCCTTCGACCGTCCTTCTTACAGCCTGAAGGTCGGAGAGCAGGCCAATACGGTCGTCAGCGCAACGTACGGAGGCGGACGAATCGTCCTGTCGAACGGAGTGATTTACTCCGTCAAGGACGCCGCTATCGCGGAAGTCGATCTGCACGGAGTGGTTACTGGCAAAAAGGCAGGAACAACCGTGGTGAGCGCAACGTACGGCGAGGATACGGTTCAGGCGACGATTGTCGTCAACCTTGAGGTTACCCTTACCGGCATCCGCTTTACGCCGGATACGTACGAGCTGAAAACGGGCCAAACCGTTCCGAGCGTACTCATAGCGGATTTCTCGGATAAGAGCACGACGCCAATCGGCCGCGGGGCTGTCTACACATTCCAAACCGAGGGGATTGCCCGGATCAACGAGGAAGGACTCGTGACCGCGCTGCAGCCGGGAACGACGGTCCTGACCGCGACTTACGGCGGACGCTCGGCGACCGCGGTTATCCGCGTGAGCGCTCGGAGCGACGGCGGCAGCGGCGGTGATAGTGACAGCGGTTCGTCTCCGTCCACCGGAACCGGTCCGGCTCCAATGCCGACCCCCGGGGGGATTACGGTAAATCTCAGACTAAGCAACGGCTCGAAAGAAACCATTAACGTATCTCAGGACGACATCCGAACCGGTTTTGTCCGGGTTACGGCTTCCGATTCCTCTGCTTACGTGGAGCTGCCATCGGCTACCATTGCGAAGCTGCTGGCGATGAATCCGGAGCTGTCGATCTTGTTCCAGACGGCCGGCGGGTTGATTGAGCTGCCACTGGCGCAGATCGACCCGCAGACGCTGGCGAAGCTGCTCGGACTGCCGGCCGACGATTTCCACGTTAACGTCGGAATCCGCACGCCCGATGCTCAAGAGCGCGAGCAGCTCGGCGAGGCGCTTCGCCGCATGGGCGGCAAGGAGCTCGCAGCGCCGGCCGATTTCTACGTTCGCATCACGGACAACAAGGGCAACGAAGTGAAGCAAAACGTCTTCACCAGCTATATCGTCCGCACGCTCCCGTTAAACGGACAAGCGAATGCGGCGACCGCCACCGGCGTATGGTGGGACCCCGAAGCGCGCGAATACCGGTTTGTTCCGACCGTGTTTGAAACCTGGGACGGAAAGCCCGTTGCCAAGCTGAAACGACAAGGCTTCAGCGTGTATACGGTGCTCGACCGCTCCGTTTCGTTCGGCGATCTGCAGGGACATTGGGCGAAAGCGACAATCGAATCGCTGGCGTCCAAGCTGATCGTGCAGGGGCGAAAAGCTGACGCGTACGAGCCGGAGGGCCGCGTTACCCGGGCGGAATGGGCCGCTCTGCTGGTTCGCTCGCTGGGGCTTAACGTCTCGCAAGAGAAGGCGCCGTTCGGCGATGTAAAAGATGGCGATTGGTTCGCCGCAGCGGTCGGCGCCGCACATAGAGTGAAGCTGATTGACGGGTACGAAGACGGCACCTTCCGTCCGAATCAAACCGTCACCCGGGAAGAACTGGCGGCCATGACGACGCGTGCGATCAAGTACGTCGGGGCCAAGCCCGCGGACATCCGCAGCGACAGCGAATCGTTCCACGATTCCGCCAACATTTCCGGATGGGCCGACGGCGCGGTACGTCAGGCGGTCAAAGCCGGAATTATCGAGGGCGACGACCAAGG
The DNA here is from genome assembly GCF_018998565.1 of Paenibacillus oleatilyticus. Classification (GTDB taxonomy): domain Bacteria; phylum Bacillota; class Bacilli; order Paenibacillales; family NBRC-103111; genus Paenibacillus_G; species Paenibacillus_G oleatilyticus. Next base: position 203,337 of record NZ_JAHNZO010000003.1, read on the forward strand.
CCGCTTCCGGCCGTCCGATTCGGCTTCCCGGGCCGAGGCGGCGACCATGCTGTACCGGCTGCTCAAAGCCATCTCGTTTATCTAGCAACTGAAGATCGACCAAGTCCGTTTGGAGCGGGCTTGGTCTTTTTTGCCTGCCGGCCATCGTCATCGGAGAAGGAATGTTATTTTTTTACCATTTAAAAAAAGGAAAAAGGCTCCTGCACGTGGAAAAAGGCTAAGATCACCTTATTTTTACCAAGGAGCATGCGATGATAGCTACGATGACAGAAGCTTATGTGGATTCCGTTGCATTAAATGCCGCCGCGATCAAGAACGGCAGGGATCTCGTCAAGAAAAACAGCTTCCCGAAGCTGTGCCGGTCAGAGGACGACACGCTTATTTTCGGGGAATGCAAAGGAAGCGGCAAAGAGCCATACCGGTGCTCCGTCGATTTCGTCAAGCCGGACAGCCCCGTATTTCGCTGCAGCTGCCCGAGCCGGCAATTTCCATGCAAGCATATTTTAGGCTTGATGTACGCCTACGTTCTCGGTAAAGAATTCCAAGTGGATGCGGTTCCTCAGGACATCGCGGACAAACGGGACAAGGCGGAGAAACGGGAAGAGAAGAAGAAGGAAACGGCTGCCGCCGGAGAAGAAACGGCCGTCAAGCGAAAGCCGAACAAATCGGCCTTGGCCAAGAAACGGGCCGCCCAGCTCGAAGGCATCGGTTTATTGGAAAAGCTGGTTCAACAGATCGTGCAGAACGGGCTGGCAGGTCTCGATGCGAAAACGGCCAAGATGATGGAAGACCAAGCGAAGCAGCTTGGAAACTACTATATTCCCGGCGTTCAGGCGGCGTTTCGCGAGCTGCTCTTTATATTGCGTACGTCCGAAGACCGTGAGCGCGTGTACACGGAAGCGATGGACCGCTTAACGGTGTTGCAGTCTTTGATTAAGAAAAGCCGGGACTATTTAACGGAAAGACAGCGAAATCCTGAGCTTCCGCCGGATACGGAAAGCGGCTTGGAAGAACGGCTTGGGCATGCCTGGCAGCTGGCCGAGCTGCGCGAGCACGGATTAGCCCGGCATCAGGCAGAGTTGGCGCAACTCACGTTCCGTTCGTATACCGATGAGGCGAGAGGCGAGTACGTCGATGAGGGCTTTTGGATGGAGCTGCAGAGTGGCGACATTTTTGCGGTGCGCAGCTACAGACCGTTCCGGGCGGCGAAGCATCTGAAGGAAGAGGATTCGTTCTTCTCGGTCGTGGCCGCGAAGGAGCTGCTCGTTTACCCGGGAGACTTGAATCCGCGAGCGCGCTGGGAGGACATGACGGTCCGCGATATGAAGCCGGAGGACTACGGGACGATCCGAAGCCATGCCCGGCGTTCATATGTTGAGGCGGTCAAGACGGTCAAAAATCAATTGAAAAACCCGCTGTCCGATAAACATCCGGTGATGCTGCTTCACTACGCCAAACTTGGCCGGATCGGGGAGGACTACGTGCTGGAGGACGAGCAGGGCAAACGGATCGTTCTCGGCGATATTCCCGCGCTGGGCCAGTCGAGCACGCAGCTGCTGCCGCTGCTCAAGCACGGCGATATGCAGGACCAAGCCATGCTGGTCATGTTCGAGCATGATTTTGCCGATGGAAGGCTGCTGGCTCAGCCGCTCGCTCTCGTGACGTCAAGCGAAATCGTCAGATTTATTTACTAAAACAAGGAGAGAATCCATGAGCTTACAGGTGCTTACCGATCTGCATCAAGAAGTGCGCCGGTTGTTTATCGCCGGCAGTTCCGTCGCCGCGGGCGACCTGCGGCTAACCCGGCTGCTGCCTCAGCTGCGCAAGCTCGGAGAGAACGCGCCGGTGTTCAACCGGCTGGCCGATAGCGTACAGCTCGTCACGGAAGCAAAGCCCGAGCAGGCCTCCGCCAAACTGCTGGAGCTTGGCACCCTGCTGCACTCCATTCTGTATACCCAAGGACGGACCGAGGCGCAGGGGACGCTGGAAGAGGTTCAAGTGACGGATACGCGCGGCGTAACAGCTATCCCGTACCGGAAAATGAGGTCTCTCATCGATGCGTTAACGGAACGCGGGCCCGGCCGCTTGGAAGTGATCCGCCAAGGGTACGAAGACTCGTTGTTTCAAGATTTCCGGACGCATATGCCTGCGGTCGCCGCTTTGGAAGACGGGTATGCGGAAATTGCTGAGTTTATGTACGATAAAGTTGTTCCGTCGATCGGACCGGCGGTCGTACCGATACTACATCGGCAGTTGAACCTTCAGGGAGGCAAAGGAGACGCGCGCAAGCTGTATTTGATCCATCATCTGCAGGGTCCGGTGAATGCCGAGCTGATCCTGCGGGCGGCCGGCGAAGGCGCGGCCGAAGTCCGCATCGCGGCCGTGGACATTCTCGGGGACTACCCCGAGCTGGAAGACGTCGTGCTGGAGCAGTCGTATGAGAGGAGAAAAGAAGTACGGCGGGCCGCTTTGTCAGCTTTATCCAGACTGGGGACCGGGCGGGCGGCCGACCGGTTGTTCGAAGCGCTGACGGGCAAGGACCGCGAGCTTGCGGTGGAACCGATCCAAGCTTCTCTTCATCCTGCGTTGACCCAGCGGATACTGGACCAAGCGGAAGCGTGGCTGAATGCTTTTGACGGCAGCGCCGTGAAGACGGAAGCCGTGGAACAGCTGTCGGCGGCGGTGCAATGCCTGAAAGGAAAGAACGACGAGACGGTCCGCGTCTTTTTGGAAAAGCTGCTGTCTTCGCCTGCTTTTATGGTCAAGGAAACGTTGACCGTGCAGGAATATGCGGCAGAGCTTCTGCTTGACATGCAGCGGCCGGAAGGCTACCGGTTTGTGGAATCGCTGTACCGGCAGTGGGGCGGAAAGCACATTTCGTACAGCTTTCAAGCGGCGCTTCGCTGCTTGTCTCCGGAGGAGGTTTATGACCAGTTCGCCCCTTTGGTTCGGAACAAGCAGCAGGCCCAGGCCAAAGAGCTGCTGCGCACGCTGTACGAGTTGACCGAGCGGCTGGCTCTGACCGTGTATCGCGAGGCGGAGGAGTCGTCCGCGATTTCGTGGGACCCCCGCTGGGTGCATTTGTTCGTGGACATCAACGAAGAAGAGCTGGTATGCCGGTTCGTTCAGGAGCGGGACACGAAAGTCGCCGACTACTTGCTGAAAAAGGTGCAGGTGGCGCCGCAACAGATGAAGCCGAGAACGATTTCGCTGTTCTTTGCCTTGTTCAAGATTGGGCATGAAGAAACCTCGGAGCTGCTGATGCAGGCGCTCGAAGCCTCGGGAGGCAGACAGTTTTATTATTTGGACCGGGACAAATTGACGTTGATGTCGCTGCTTCCCGGCAGCTATGCCGAAAGGCTGGAGAAGTTCGCGGACCTGCTGTCCTACGAAAGCGTGAAGCAGCAGGTGCTTGAAGTGGCAGAGCGGCTTAAAACGAAAACGAGCGATGAAGCGGAAATGGGTAAAGGAGCGGGATGGATCGAATGGATCAAAAGCAAAATGTATTGAGGCTGCCTGCGGAGCGGCTGTACGCCCAGGAATTGGAAGCGTTGAAGGAAGCGGATCAAGACCCGAAGCCGGCGGGCTGGCAGCTGTCGCCGCGCTCCGTGCTTACGTTTATTACCGGGGGCCAGGCGGGGGGCGTGAACATCACGCCTAAATATATCGGCAACACGCGGCTGGTGGAGATTGCCGTCGCGACGCTGCTGACGGACCGGGCGTTGCTGCTGATCGGGGAGCCGGGAACGGCAAAATCGTGGCTGTCCGAGAACTTGACGGCCGCGATTCACGGCGACTCGTCTAAGGTAATTCAGGGAACGGCCGGAACGAGCGAGGAGCATGTCCGGTATTCGTGGAACTATGCGATGCTGCTGGCGCACGGCCCGTCGGACGAAGCGCTGATCAAGAGCCCGATTTATCGGGCGATGGAGGGCGGCGGCATTGCCCGTTTTGAAGAAATTTCCCGCTGCGCCTCCGAGGTGCAGGATGCGCTGATTTCCATTTTGTCGGAAAAAACGATCTCCATCCCCGAGCTGGGACGCGAAGTATCGGCGGCCAGAGGCTTCTCGATCATCGCAACGGCGAACACGCGGGACCGGGGCGTCAACGAAATGTCCGCCGCGCTCAAGCGCCGGTTCAACATTCTCGTACTGCCGTCGCCATCCGGTCTGGAAACGGAAGTCGAGATCGTGCGCAAACGCGTCGGCGAAATTGCCGCCAACTACGAGCTGCAGGCGGCATTGCCGGAGGAAGAGGCGGTGCGCAAGATCGTTACTATTTTCCGGGAGCTGCGCGCCGGGGTAACGCTCGACAGCAAGGAGAAGCTGAAATCGCCGAGCGGCGTCATCTCGACGGCGGAAGCGATCTCGCTTTTGACGAACAGCATGGCGCTGGCCGCCAGCTTCGGAAGCGGACGAATCCAAGAGGAGGATTTGGCTGCCGCTCTGCAAGGCGCGATTGTGAAGGATGAGGAGAAGGACCGTATTGCCTGGAAAGAATACTTGGAAAATGTGATGAAAAAGCGGGGATCGGAATGGCGGAGTCTGTACAACGCATGCCGGGAGATGAACGATTGAGCAGTGGTGACGGGAGAGTCCATGTGTTCGGCATCCGCCATTTGTCGCCGGCGGGCGCTTATCATCTGCGAGCGTTTCTGGACGAAATCCGGCCGCAGGTCGTGCTGGTGGAAGGGCCTTCGGACGCGGGGGATTTGATCGGGCAGATCGCTTCCCGCGGCGTCGTTCCGCCCGTTGCGATTCTTGCTTATACCGATCAGCTTCCGGTCCGTACGCTGGTATTCCCTTTGGCTTCGTATTCCCCCGAATACCAGGCGTTTCTATGGGCGGCGGAAAACGGGGTCCGCGCCGAGTTCATCGATCTTCCTTCCGATGCGGCGGTGACGCTGCAAGCGGCAAGACGTGCTAGCGCGGGTCTGGAGGAAGCGGACCCGGAGGATGCGCGCGCGGATCACTTCGATGGCGAGGGCGGTCAAACGGGCCGACAGGATGCGCTGGCCGAACGGAGAGCCTTTTACCGGCGGCAGAACGAGCTGTACGAGCAGGTTGCCGAACTGGCCGGGGAGACGGATTACGATAGCTACTGGGAGCGGTATTTCGAGCATAGCCCGAGCAAGGAAGCGTATCGTCACGCGATCGAACGGTTCTCCGCGGAAATGCGCGAACTGCTGGAGCGGGAAGAACGGGCGCATGACCCGCGGGAAGCGTCCTACAACGCGGTGCGTGAAGCTTACATGCGACGGCAGATCCGGCAAGCGCTGGATGCCTCCGGACCGTCAGACCGCATCGTGGTCGTGACCGGGGCGCATCACGTTTCGGCGATGGACTTGGCGCTGCCTGCGATGTCGGACGAGGAGCTCCGCACGCTGCCTCGTTCGTCCACCAAGCTGACGCTGATGCCTTATTCGTACTACAAGCTGTCCGTTCAATCCGGCTATGGCGCGGGCAATCAGGCCCCGGCTTATTTCGAGCGGCTTTGGGATTGCTTGAACCGGCAGGACGCATCGAGGCTGCCGTCGCTTTACTTGTCGCAAGTGGCCACGTCCTTGAGGGAGAGCGGGACGCATCGTTCCACCGCCTCCGTCATCGAGGGGGTACGGCTGGCCGAATCGCTCGCCTCGCTGCGCGGGGGCAGCATGCCGACCTGGGGGGATTTGCGGGATGCGGCCGTCGTCTCCCTCGGGTTCGGGGACCTGGCTTCGGTGGCCGAGGCGCTGGCCCGCGCGGATATCGGCACGGCGATCGGCGCGTTGCCCGAAGGGGTCAGCCAGACGCCGATTCAAGACGATCTGAACCGGCATCTGAAGCGTCTGAAGCTGGAAAAGTATAAATCCGCCGTGGCTGCCGATCTGGAGCTGGATTTGCGTGAGAACCGGCGGGTCAAGAGCGAAGAGGCGGCGTTTCTCGATTTGCACCGGTCCGTCTTTCTACACCGGCTTGCCCTGCTCGGCATCGATTTTGCGCGGCAGCAGCAGGTTCGGCAGGACACGGCGACCTGGGCGGAGCACTGGGTGCTCCAGTGGAGCCCCGAGGCGGAGATTCAAGCGGTGGAATCGACGCTCAAAGGGGAAACGGTGGAGCTTGCCGCCGCGTTTGTGCTGCACGAGCGGCTCGAAGGCTGCGCGGATCTCGCGGAGGCTTCCCGGATTATCCGTCTGGCCTGCCAGTGCGGACTCCCCGAGGCGATGGAAGAAGCGAGGCTCACGCTGCAGCGGCTGGCTGTCGATGCCGGAGATTTCGCGCAGATCGCCGCTGCTGCCAACGAGTTGTCGGTATTGATCCGCTACGGGGACATTCGCAAGGTGGATACCTCGTCGTTCGTGCCGCTGCTGCAGCAGTTGTTTTTGCGGGGGACGCTGCTCCTCGTGGACGCAGCCGTATGCAGCGATGAGGCGGCAGGCGCCATGATCACCGGCATGAACGAGATGCACCGCATCTCGCAGGAGCACCTGGAAGAGGTGGACGACGAGCGGTGGCTTGCCGAGCTGTGGGCGCTGGCTTCCCGGGACGACCGGAACGCGAAGCTGTCCGGGTTTGCTTTTGCCATATTGCTGGAGCGGAATTTGATCTCCCCCGACCAGTGCGCGCAGGAAGTATCGCGGCGGCTGTCGCCGGGAATTCCGGCGGAGCTGGGCGCGGGCTGGTTCGAAGGCGTGTCGATGCGAAACCGCTATGCGCTGCTATCGCGCTCGGGGCTGTGGCAGCAGCTCGACGAATATATCGCGTCCTTGGAGGACGAGGCGTTCCTGCGTTCGCTGGTCTTTTTGCGCAGGGCATTCGGCTCGTTCGAGCCGAGGGAGAAAGCGTCGATTGCGGAAACGTTGGGCGTGCTGTGGGGCCTCGACGGGCAGGGGGCTGCGGAGCAGCTGCAGGAGCCGCTAAGCGAAGACGAAAGAGGGAAGCTGGATGAACTTAACGATTTTGATTTCGGAGATTTGTAGACCATGACGGATCAAAATAAAGCGTTGCAACGATGGAGACTGATTCTCGGAGACGCGTCCGAAGAAAAGCTCGCAGAGTACTCGCAAGGAGACGGCTTGCTTGATGACGAGACGAAAATTTTGGACGAAGCGCTGGCGGCCATCTACGACGGCACCGGGGGGACAGGACTGGAAGCCGATGCCTCCCCGGGGTCGCGCTCTGCGGGGCGGGGTCCCTCTTCGCCCAAGGTGGCGAAGTGGCTCGCCGATATCCGAACCTTTTTCCCTTCGGACATCGTCTCGGTCATTCAAGCCGACGCGATCGAGCGCAAAGGGCTGACGCAGCTGCTCTTCGAGCCGGAAACGCTGGCGCAGGTGAAGCCGGATATCCGCATGGTCGCGACGCTCATGGCGCTGCGCGGCAAAATTCCCGAGAAGACGAAGGACACGGCCCGGCAGCTCGTCAAAGCCGTGGTGGAGGAAATCGCCAAGAAGCTGGAACACGATATCCGTCAGGCCGTCACCGGCGCTTTGAACCGCAGGAAGCATTCGCCGCTTCCGTCCTTGTCCGGGATGGATTGGAAAAAGACCATCCGTGCCAATCTGAAGCACTACGATACGGAAACGAAACGGCTGATCCCGGAGCGGTTCTATTTCTTCGACCGCGCGCGCCGAAGCAAAGAATGGACGGTTATTTTGGATATCGACCAGAGCGGATCGATGGCCGACTCCGTCATTTACGCTTCCGTGGTCGGCTCGATCTTCGCCAGCTTGCCGGCGCTCGACACCCGTGTCGTCGTGTTCGATACGGAGGTCGTCGATTTGACGGAGCAGTGTGCGGATGATCCCGTCGATATGCTGTTCGGCATTCAGCTCGGAGGCGGGACGGACATCAACAAGTCGGTCGCCTATTGCGAGCAATTCATCACCGAGCCGAAGAAGACGCTGTTTATTTTGATCTCCGACCTGTACGAGGGCGGAAACCGCTCCGCGTTGATCCGCCGGATGGGGGAAATGCGGGCGGCAGGTGTGCAAGCGCTTTGCTTGCTGGCCCTTTCGGACGGCGGCGTTCCGTCGTATGACGAGCAGGTCGCCAAGACGCTTGCGCAGCTCGGCATCCCGTGCTTCGGCTGCACGCCGGATCTGCTCCCCGAGCTGATCGAAGGCGCGCTGCAAGGACGGAATTTGCAGGAGCTCGCCGCGAGGGCGGGGAAGGATGCCAAGAAGTAGATTGTACGACAGTTGAGGGTAGCGGTCGGGCAGAGGATGTTCTCGCCCGGCCGCTTTTTCATTTTTCGCCGGGGGATTCTTGCAGTTGCAGCAGCGAAGTTTGGCATTCCGCGGAAAGGCGGAGCCAAAGGGCTAGGTAACAACGTTCGTTTTCGGCGGCGGGCGGTATAACTAAAGGAACTCTGATGCGCTAATTCGAGGTTTTGGCACGCTATCGGCACATAGAGGAAGCAGGATGCTTTATCCTTGTCGAAAAACTTTCGTTGCTGCGAATTTCGGCTCGATAGCTACACTACAGTTCCGCTAATTATCGCAGATCGGCTAAATTGAATAGCTTAGAGGAACGAATGTTCCTCTATTTTAGGAATGGCGCTCCGTTTCACCTGCGTCTCTGCATGGGGTCCGACCACCCGCCTTACAGCGCTGCACCGAGTACCGAATCCCAAAACATATTTCGCTTACCGCCCGCATCCCACCTCTGTCTCACCCATATCCCGCCTACCTGCATCCAGTCCCCGTCACTCGTAACCCGCAGTCGCCCGCGTCCTACCACATCTTTGCTTCTCCCGCCTCGGCCCCGCCCCCCGACCACCTGAAAAAATCAAACCTCATTCCTGAAGTTCATGCATTGTTCGATCGGAGCGTATCCGCCATAATGAGCTTATTAAACCAGAGGGGGAAACGAACGATGGCAAAAGCGATGAAGTGGGCGCAGGTCGCCTTGGCCGGGTCGCTGGCCGTAAGTCTGGCCGCATGCGGAACGGATGCGAATAAACCGGCGGCAGGCAGCGGCGGCACGGCGTCAAGCGGAGAGGCGGCGAAGGAGAAGGACAAGCCGGGTGCGGTGACGATCACCTTCCAGAACATTTATCCGGACCCGACCGCGCCGAATCATAAAATTATGAAGAAAATCATCGCCGATTACACCGCAGCGCATCCGAATATTAAGATCGAGCTGGATTCCCTCAATACCGACCAGCAAAAGCTGAAGCTCAAAACGCAAGCCGCAGCCAAGGAAGTGCCGGACATCACGATTGTGAACCCCGCCGCCCAGATGAAGCCGTTCGTCGATGCGGGCCTGCTCGCGCCGCTGAACGATATGCTCGACCAGAACGGGCTGAAGGATACGTTCCAAAAAGGCATCCTCGACTACTATTCGTTCAACAATAACGTGTATGCGCTTCCGGACGGCAACAATATTGCGGTCGTCTTCTATAACAAAGAGCTGTTCAGCCAGGCGGGCGTCGAAGTGCCGAAGACGTTCGAAGAAATGATCGAAGTCGTCAAGAAGCTGAAAGCCAAAGGCATTACGCCGGTCGCCATCGGGGAAAAGGACAGCTGGACCGGGTCGTTCCTGTTCATGAACATGCTGCTTCGCACGAATAACGGTCCCGGCTTCCTGAAGGACGTGCTGGACAAAAAGAAGACGTTCGGCGACCCGGCATTTACCGATGCGGCAAGCAAATTCCAGGACCTGGTCCAGGCAGGCGCGTTCCAGGAAGGAGCGACCTCGTTTGACTACAATGCGGGGGAGAACCTGTTCAAGACGGGCAAAAGCGCGATGTATATCATGGGAACCTGGGCCACCGGCGCGATCGACGATTCGTCGGTCAAAGGCAAAATCGGCGTCTTCAAGTTCCCGACCGTGGGGGGCAAGGGTAACCCGGATCAGTACATGATCGCTCCCGGCAGCGCCTTCGCCGTATCGGCAACGAGCAAGCATCTGAAGGAAACGAAGGAATTCCTCAATTATTTCATGATCAACTTCCCGAAGGTATCCTTCGAGATGAAGAACGCCGTCGGGATTGGGCAGAAGGTGGAAGGCGACTTCAAGGCGGCCGGCTATTCGCAGCTTGCCATGGATATCCTTGAGCTGTTCAAAAACATACAGGGTGGTGATCTTGCCTTCGATAATACGATGAACCCGGGAACGGCGCAGGCGCATCTGACCAGCATCCAGAATTTGTTCGTCCAGAAAAAAGATCCGAAGGATGTCGCCAAGGAGCATCAGACCGCCTTCGAAACGAACAACAAGTAACGACGGTACGACCACCAGATTCGGAATGCAAGGGGATTGCCGCAGCGCGCGCCGGAGAGGCGCGCGTTCCCTTGCCCAAACGTAAAAACGAAACCAAAAAGTTCCGCTTCGATCATCTCATGCTCCACTCTACCAGTCACATTTCGCCAAAGGAGGTGCCCTTGAGCCGTGCATGCCATGAAGGTTTCCCCGCGGACGATCGCCGTCTTCGTACTTCCCTGCCTGCTGCTCTATATCGGTCTGGTGTTCGTGCCGATCCTTGTGTCGTTCTACAGCGCCATGCTGGATTGGAACGGCATCGGCGAAGCGCGGTTTATCGGGCTGGACAATTTCAAGGAGCTGTTTACGAAGGATGCGGTGTTTTGGCCGTCCGTAGGCCGGACGCTGATGTTCGCTTTATTTTCCATGGCCGAGATTCCGATCGCGCTGTTCGTCGCCATCCTGATCAGCCGTTATGTGCGCAAGCCTAATTTTCTCGTCTCCAGCTATTTTCTACCGGTCATTTTATCCGTTGTCGTCGTAGGGCAGCTATGGAAAACGGTTTACAACCCCGCTTCGCTCGGAGGTATGCTGAACCAGCTGCTGATGATGGTCGGCTTGGATTCGTGGACGAAGCCGTGGCTGACCGATCCGAATACGGCGATGATCGCGCTGTATTTCGTCGCGCTGTGGCAGTATCTCGGCTACCATGTGCTGATCCAGTTCACGGGCATCCAGAACATTCCGTCCGAAATCTACGAAGCGGCGCGGATCGACGGAGCGGAGGGCTTTACGGCGGACCGCTACATTACGTTCCCGATGGTTATCCCGATTTTTAAAATTTCGCTGGTCCTCGCCATCATCGGCTCGCTGCAAGCGTTCGACATGATCATGGTCATGACCGGAGGCGGTCCGGCCCATGCGACGGACGTGACGTCCACCCACATGTACAACATGTCATTCCTGTCGATGCGGTACGGGTATGGCAGCGCAATGGCGGTATTTCTGGTCATCGAATGTCTGGCCGCCACGCTGCTGCTGAATGCGGTATTCCGGCGGATCGAGAGCAAGCTATCTTAAGGACAGGAGGGACGCTCCGATGTCGATAAATTCATCCCCGAATGCGGCTGTGCAGCGGACTTCCGTACGCCTGCGGAGCAGGACGTTCAAATGGAAAAAGGCGGCGGTGCTGCCGTTCCTGTCCGTCCTGTTCGTCACGCAATTGTATCCGCTCGTCTGGCTGGTGCTGTATTCGTTCAAAACGAACGAAGAAATATTGGACGGCAGCTTCTTTTCCTTGCCTCGCGAGCTGCGGTGGCAGAACTACAAGGATGCCTACGAGGGAGGGCATTACCTGCAATATTTGTTCAACAGCCTGCTCGTTACCTCGGTGACGGTGGCATTGGTCATCGTGCTAAGCTCCATGGTCGCTTATGCGATCACGCGGTTTCGCTGGCGCTACGGCACGTTGGTCATGACGGTGTTTCTGATCGGCATCATGATTCCGCTTCAAGCGACGCTGCTGCCGCTCATGATCATTTTCAAAAACATCGGCATTCTCAATACGCATTTGGCTTTAATCTTGCCCTACATTACGTTCTCGACTCCGATTGCGGTGTTCGTTTTGAGCGGGTTCATGAAATCGATCCCGTATGAAATCGAAGAATCCGCTATCATGGACGGGGCTAGCGTGTATCGGACGTTCCGCAGCATCATTATGCCGGTCTCGGTCCCGCCGATCATGACGGTGTGCATCCTAACCTTTATCTCGATCTGGAACGAGTACATTTTGGCGGCGACGTTCATTTCGTCGGAGAAGCTTAAGACGCTGCCGTTCGGGGTCAACAGCTTCATCGGCCAATATTCGGTCAATTACGGCGCAATCGGGGCGCTGCTTGTGCTTGGGGCGCTGCCGGTGATCATCATTTATTTTGCGCTGTCGGAACGGATTACGAAAGGCATGGTGGCCGGGGCGGTGAAGGGGTAGAAAGCGAACGCAGGCGGAGGATAGACCCCATATTCGCCCTCCAATCTCGCGTGATATGATAGGAACAGTAAGGATACGGAAAGGGGAGTTTCCGATTGAAGCGAGGTCTTCATTCCATTCATACCCGTCTGTTTCTGCTGTTCCTGTTTTGCATGCTCGGGCTGCTGCTTATCGTCAGCGCGCTGTATTACAAGCGGACAACGGATCAACTGCACCAGAAGATCGGGGAGATCGCGCAAAAAAATTTTTCGCAAACGATGGACTTGTTCGACCTGCTGCTCAAAGGGTACGACAGCCTGACCAAATCGCTGAACGGCAACCCGGATTTGCAGCGGCTGCTGCAGGCGCCGCCGACGCAGGATTCCGCGCTGCGCATGATCAACGAACGGACGATCACGAATCTGATCGGGGCGATCTATTACTCGCGGGAAGATACGATCGGCATTCATGTCGTGGCGAATTCGGGTGCGATCTACAGCTACGGCAACTCGATGAGCGTCATTGACCCCGGCTTCGCAAACTCCTCGTGGTACCGCAGCATACGCGAATCGTCCGGTGAAATGGTATGGCTTGGCGTCAAGGAGCATTCGATCATCGATCAGGCAGAGAAAAGGCCGGTGTTCGCCTTCGGGCGGCCGCTCTACGATCTGCACGAGCACCGGCCGATCGGTATCGTGCTCATCGAGACGGACCCGAAGCCGATTTTGTCGGGGCTTGCGAACCTGAGCTTGAGCCCGCGGAGCGAGGTCTATATCCTGTCGAAGGCGAAGCAGGTGATGGCCGTGTCCGTACAGACGCCGAAGGAGCTTTCCGTCGCGGACTATTGGAGCGATGCGCTCGGCGACGGCGAGGTCCGGGTCGATCCGCAGGCGGGGCGTCTGATCGTCGCCTCCAAGCCGTCCATGGCGGATTGGCAGGTCGTCAGCTCGACGCCGGATGCCGATCTGAACGTGGAGCAGGATCAGATGAAGCGCTTTTTGCTGCTGGTCATCTCCGTGCTCGTCGTCGTCTCGACGGCGCTGGCAACGTTCGTATCGCGGACGATTTCGTCTCCGCTCAAGCGGCTCATTCAGCAGATGAGGCAGGTGGAGCGCGGCAATTTCCGCGGCCTGCTGCACGTCAAATCGTATGAAGAAATCAACATTCTGGTAGCGTCCTTCAACCAAATGGTCAACCGGATGGACGAATTGATCGAAAGAGTCAAAGCGGTGTCCATCAGCGAAAAAAATGCCCAGCTGCTGGCGCTGCAATCGCAGGTGAACCCGCATTTTCTGTATAACACGCTCGATATGATTTATTGGATGCTCGACGAAAAAGGGAACGAACGGCTCGGCAAAGTTGTGTTATCGCTTTCACATATGTTTCGCTACAGCAGCCATTGGGAAGGCTCCTCCGAGGTTCGGCTGCGCGACGAGCTGGAGCAGATCCGGGACTATCTGACGATCATCGAAGCGCGGCTCGAAGGGAGAGTCTCCGTCGAAATGGACGTCGATCCCGCGTGGGAGCACATCAGGCTGCCGAAGATGACGCTGCAGCCGGTAATCGAGAATGCGGTCAAGCACGGGCTTGAGCGGCTGGACCGCCCCGGCGTGCTGCGCGTATACGCGAAGGCGGACGACCGTCAGCTTCGGTTGTATGTGGAAGATAACGGAGGCGGCATGGAGCCGCACGTGCTCGAACGGCTGCGGCGTTCGCTCGGAACGAATGCCGTGCCGGCGGGAGAAGAGGCTGCGGCGGTGGAGGCCGGGGAAGCGCGGCGCGGCGGGATCGGTCTGCAGAACGTGCACCGTCGGCTGGGGCTGATGTTCGGAGAAGCGTACGGGCTGCAAATCGATAGCTCGCCGGGGACCGGAACGACGGTGACGATCTCGATGCCGCTGCCCGGGGAAGGGGGAACGGAAGCATGAAGCTGCTCATTGTGGATGACGAAAAGGTGATTCGGGAAGGGGTCAAACGCACGGTGCGGGGCGCGTTTCCGGACGCGGAGGTGCATTTGGCCGCCTCGCCTGAGGAAGCGGTAGAAACGCTCGCCTCCCGCCGGATCGACGTCGTGCTGACGGATATTTTGATGCCGGGAATGACCGGACTGGAATTGATGCGCCTTACCCGGCGCAGGCACCCGCAGGTGAAATGGGTCGTCATCTCCGCGCACTCGGAATTTGCGTATGCGCAGGAAGCGGTCCGGCTCGGAGCCCGGGATTACCTGCTGAAGCCGATCGGCAAAGAACGGCTGGTCGAGCTGATTCATACGCTGCGGGAAGAACTGCGCCAAGAGCATGCCGTTTCGGCGGAAAGCCAGCTTTTGAAGCAAAACCTGAAATATTTGCGCGAGGCCGTATTCCAGCGTTGGGCGGCGGGACTCGATATCGGCCGCTTCGACATGTCGGCTCTCGAACGGAGCTACTCCGAATTTCATCTGGTCCTGGTTGCGCTGGGCAGTCCGGGAAAAGCGCATCTGGAGCATTTTATCGTCGACAACGTGCTTTCCGAGCTAATCGAGATGCGGGGCGACGGATTCGCCGCCAGTCTCGACAGCCATCATCTGCTCGGGCTTGCGGCGCTGCGTCCGGGCACGGTGATCGAAGCGTTCCATGAGGAGCTTCATACCCATTTGAAGCGCTATGTGAAGGTGCCGTTCCAGATCGTTCACAGCGGACCGGTGACGGATATCCGGTCGGTGCCGGAACAGGTCAGGCGGCTGCGGTCCCGGACGGTGGCGCCGGCGGCTGCATCCGAGCGCGAGCCCTGCGGAGACAGCCCCGTCGAGGTGGCGCTGCAGTATATCCGCATGCATTTCCACAGCGACCTGTCCTTGGAGAAGGTAGCGTCCGTCGTGTATTTGAATCCGGTCTATTTCAGCCAGCTCTTCAAGCAAAAGACCGGACAGGGGTATAAGGAATATGTGATCCACCTGCGGATGGAACGGGCCAAAGAGCTGCTGCGGGACCCGCAGCTTAGGCTCGCCGACGTGGCTGAGCGGATCGGCTACCAGGACATGCGGCATTTTACGCAGGTGTTTCGCAAAAAATTCATGCAGACGCCGACCGAGTTCCGGCAGCGTTTGTCGGCGGGAGAGGGGCGCGGCTGACAGCAATTAAGCCCAATGTTTGACGATCAAGTCCCGCTATGGACAAAACAACCCCGGCGCATGATACAATGGCAGCATATGGATGACGGAGTACGGGAGTGAGAGCATGCCGGATTGGTCGTATCAGACGTTGTTTCGCCCGCTGTTGTTTGGGCTCCCCGCCGAGACGGCGAGGGATTTCACGCTGGGAGCCATGGGCCTGCTTAGCAGATTGCCCGGGGGGACGCTGGTCATCAAGACGCTCGGGCATATGGAGTCGCATCCGATTCTGGAAAGCGAAGCGTGCGGGGGGCTGCGCCTGAAATATCCCGTCGGTCTCAGCGGCGGACTGGACGTTCACGGCACGGCGCATCGGGCGCTGGCTCAATTCGGGTTCGGCTTTATCGAGATCGGCCCGGTGACGGTCCGGAAAGTAACGGATGACCGCCCGATTCGGAGAGAGGTGTCCGGCGAAGCGCTGCTCTATCCGAACGTCGGCGCAAACGAAGGGCTGGAAAAGCTCGTCCGGCGCATGCAGCGCAAGCAGGGGCACCGGCTGCCGCTGATGTTCCGGCTGCGGCCGATGCCGGGCGTCTCGCCGGAACAGGCGCAGGCGGAGCTGCGGCTGATGATGGAGCGGCTCGCCCCTTGGGCCGCCGCGTTCTACATCGACAGCGTCGATACAGGCTGGCCGCTGGAAGCGACGGCCGCGTATCTGAACGCGGTCCGGGCAGCGTCCCGGGAGGCGGCCCCGGGGAAGCCGCTGTTGCTGTACGTGGCGCCGGATGATCCGGCGGAACGGCTGCAAGCGCTGCTTGACGCGGCGGCATGGGAGGGCGTCGTCGTGGGCGATGCCGTGCGGACGCCCGAGGGCTCCGTCATCGGGCGGGAGGCCCTTGCGCCGGGCGTGGAACGGGTGAGGCAGCTTCGGCAGCTTGCCGGGCCGGAGCTGACGATTATTTTGGCCGGGGGCATTCACGAGCCTCGGGACGCGCTGCTGGCGGTCGAAGCGGGGGCAAATTGCGTGCAGCTTCACAGCGGGCTCATCTACTCGGGGCCGGGGCTGCCGAAGCGGATCAACGAGGCGCTGATCTACGAGAAGGTGCGGGAAGCGGAAAGTCCGTCGGAAGCGTCCTTTTGGCGGGATTGGGGCTGGATGTGTCTGCTCGGCATCGGCATGGTTATCGGCGGCATTTTGGCCTGGATGATCGCGGCGACGACGGTCATGCTGCCGTACGATGTGCTGTATCTCGGCATGGATCAGACGAGGCTCGGACAGGCGAACCGCTGGCTGCTCGGCTTTATGTCGCACGACCGGGTAACGCTGGCGGGAACGATGATCTCCATCGGCATCTTATATTACCAATTGGCCCGGCACGGGCTGAGAAAAGGGCTGCATTGGACGAAAACGGCCTTGATGACCTCCGGCCTGGTCGGCTTTAGCAGCTTTTTCCTGTACCTCGGGTACGGGTATTTCGACCCGCTGCATGCGCTGGCGGCGGCGGTGCTGCTGCCGATGTTCATTCTGTCCATGCGGGCGCGGACGGACCGCCCTTCGTACGATCCGCCGAATGTGGCGAACGATCGAATCTGGCGGCGCGCCCAATGGGGCCAGCTTCTGTTCGTCACGCTCGGCTTCGCGCTTGCCGTCGGCGGCATCGTGATCGCAGGCGTCGGAATCACCTTCGTCTTCGTCCCGACGGACCTTGCTTATTTATGCGCTTCGGCGGAGATGCTCGCGGACATCAACGAGCGCTTGATTCCGCTGATCGCGCACGACCGGGCGGGCTTCGGCGGCGCTCTGTTCTCGAACGCCCTCGCGGTGCTGATCATCGCTTTGTGGGGCATCGGCCAAGGCCAGCGCTGGGTCTGGTGGACGCTGCTGCTGGGCGGCTTTCCCGGCTTTCTGGCGGGCCTCAGCGTGCATTTTCAAATCGGCTACACCGATTTCGTACATCTACTTCCCGCCTATTTCGCTTTCCTGCTGTATGTCGGCGGCTTGATTTTACTGTACCCGTATCTCATGCGGCGGCCCGTGCGAAGCGGGCTTCATGGCGGCAGGTCAAGTCAGGCGCTGCCTGTATCCGATAGATAATCGGTGGGAGCAGCTGCCGCCCGTATACGATGGATGATCGGGGGAGAACAAGCTACTGCCCGTATACGATCTATGATCGGAGGAGAACAAGCTACTGCCCGTATACGATCCGTACTGGGGACGCGCTTTTGCAACGGTTATCCGTTGCAGGAGCGCTTTTTTCTGCGTTGGCACAAGATGCGTGCTACTCTAGCGGCTCGCCGCAATAGAGGAACGTGGATGCCTTATTTGGCGGAATTTGCTGGAGCCAGCAGCATAAAGGAACTGCGATGCGTTATATCCGCCAAAACAAGCAGCGGTGATAAAATTCGACACGAATAGCGAATGTGAGTTCCTTTAAATTGTAGGGGGCGGCTCTCCCGACCTTCTTAACGCATCAGCGTTCCTCTATCGCTGAGACGAATGGGAGAGGCGGGTTTTAATCCACTTTCACCATAGGTTGAAGAGCGGGTAACGGGAGCAAACAGCTCCAAACAGCCGCAAAAGCTCCCTCATGTTACCGTAAACACCCCTGTCCCATCTGCCAGTGCAATAGAAAAAATAAATATAACTAATAAATAGTTTTTATTTAACGGTTGACAAAGTTTCCCTCCCGCGTTTATGATAACCGTATCTTGAATGGAGAAAGGAGGCCGATCCACATGATCCGCCATGGTGTTTTGTTGTCCGACCGTTTGAGCGACAATCGCATACCGGAATTCGTTCCATCGGCCTCTACGGGCCCGACGTAAGCGAGAGCAACCCCCGGCACGTTCGTTCCATGTACGTTCCGCTAGGGTCTTTCGTTTGCATCGATACAAACGGCATGAAGAGCGGCGCAGTGAGCTGCGAGCTGCTCCATGCCATCGTACGCATAGACGCGTGACATGACGACCGTAGGCTTATGGCTTACGGTCTTTTTGCATTCATTTTTACGGCAATCCGAGAAACAGGAAGGAAGTTTGACGGCATTTATGTTTACTTACAACGATCAACCAAACGAAAAATACTACCGCAAGGTGCAAATGCCGGCGGGCGATCTGCACGTTTTCGCTGGAGACGGGCTGTTCGAAGCGCTGGATTACAAAGTGTTCGACATGGCCAATAACAATCTGCAAATTCCGAACCGGCTCTACATGAGCTATACGCCGGACGTGCATGTGGGCGTCGGCACGTGCATCGGCACGACGGCGGTGTGGGAAGCCGAGAACGGCTACGTCTCCCCGTCGATTGTCGGCAGCGATATCGGCTGCGGGATGCGCGTTCACCTGACGAACCTGCACCGGGACGATCTGCAGGAGGTGAAGCTGCGGCGCAAGCTGGTCAAGACGATCGAAAAGCTGCTTCCGGCCGAAGAGCATGCCCGCGGGCACTTCTCGGACATCCGGCTGGAGCACGTGCTGCGCAAAGGGCTGCACGGCCTCCCCAAAAAGTACATCCCGGACGGCTACACGCCGAAAAAAGCCACGTCGCTCACGCATGTGGAGCACAGCAAGTTTGCTTTTGACGAGTCGCACTTGGATCGCCTGCCCGAGATGTACTGGCACCGGTCCCACCGGCAGCTTGGGACGCTCGGGAGCGGGAACCATTTTGCCGAAATCCAGGCGATTGAGATTCACGAGGACAACCGCGCCATTGCCGAAAAATGGGGACTGCGCGACGGTCAGATCATCGTCATGATCCACTCCGGCTCGAGGGCTTGGGGCGGTGCAGTCAGCCAGTACGGCGGCTCGGAAATCGGCAAATGGATGCGCCGCACAGGGACGGGGACGGCCGATCCGCGGCTGATTTTTGCCCCGCTGGACAGCGAGGCGGCCGAGGCTTACATCCATCTGATGTATTCCGCGCTGAATTATGCCGTCACAAACCGGCACCTGATCGCTTACGCCATCCGGGAAGCGTTCCGGGACGTCTGCGGCTCGAAGTTCGAAATGACGACGCTGTACGATCTGATGCACAACTACGCTTGGGAAGAAACGCATGGCGGCACGCCTTTATTCGTGCACCGCAAAGGGGCGACGCGGGCGCTGCCGGCGCAGCATCCGGACAATCCGGAGCCGTATATGGCAACCGGCCACCCGGCCTTGATCCCCGGGTCCATGGGCACCTCGTCGTATTTGATGGTCGGTCAGCCCGGCGGGGAGCGCAACTATTACTCGATCTGCCACGGCGCCGGCCGGATTCGCTCGCGCAGCGCGACGAAGCGGCTTGTGACCGTCGATCAGTTCGAATCGTCGCTGCGCGTCGGAACGGCGGACGAAATCGTCGTCAACCAGCGCATGCTGGAGTCGATCATCGACGAATCGCCGCAGGCGTACAAGGACGTCGATCAGATCATCGACAGCGTGGTCGGAGCCGGGCTAGCATCCGTCGTCGCCAAATGCAAACCGCTGGCGAGCATCAAGGGCGTTTAATATCGAATTAATCTAAAAATATGAAACGAGGAAATAGTTCTACTATGAGTTCTGTTATTAAAATAAATGAAAAAGCAAATCATCCGCAGCCGATCATTACCGCTTCCGGCGACGGCATACCAGGTCTCGATATCGTCGAATACGGCGATTACGCCTTCGTCATTCAGTCGATCCAAGCCCGATTGGAGGGGCAGTACCGGGCCCGTTTTCAGCTATATGTTCAAGAAGATTACGGGCAAGATCTTTGGGATCAATTGGAGCGCGACATCCAGGCGGACAATCCCGAGGTCGAGCGGCTTTGCGCCGTCTTCGATACGGTGGAGGCTCGCACGTTCACGTTCGGAGACGCGATGGAAGGGGAAGGCCCGCGCATGTTCCCGTCGCTGCGCAACAACGTGTTTGTTTACCCCCGATTCCGGGTGGCCATGGCGCGGGTACCGATGTTCCGGCAGCATGGCATTTCCTGCGAGGATTTCATATGGGCCGAATCCGACGCGGGCCTGGCCGAATTCTTGAAGGACATGTCCCGTCGACAGCGGCAGTACGACCGGGAGCAGGTGACCGTATTCAAGGATACCCGCGACGGGCTGGATCGCGAACGCGAATCGTTGACGCGCGGCGTAAAGCGTGACGAAGTGGTGATGAACGAAGGCGTGAAAACGGAAATTTATCGTTCCATCGACGAGTTTTTCGCGCAGGACCGGCACTTTTTCCAAACGTACGGCCTCCCCTACAAACGGGGCATTCTGCTGTACGGCAAGCCGGGCAACGGCAAAACGACTCTAGTCAAATCGATCGCGGGCAGTGTGGACGCGCCGGTCGCTTATTGGCACATTACCGAGTACACAACCAGCGACTCGATCCAGGAGGTGTTCGAAGCGGCTGTCCGCATGGCCCCGATGGTGCTCGTGATCGAAGATATCGATTCCATGCCGGAGTCGGCGCGGTCTTATTTTCTGAACACGCTTGACGGGGCGACCTCGAAGGAAGGCATTTTCCTGATCGGGACGACGAACTATCCGGAGAAAATCGACCCGGCGCTGATGAACCGTGCGGGCCGTTTCGACCGGGCCTACGAAATCAAGCTGCCGGATGAAGAGCAGCGCCGCAGCTATTTGCTGTTGAAGCGGCTGCACGAGCTTCTCGACGACGAAGCGGTCGCGGTGGCGGCGAGAGCGACGGAAGGATTCACCTTCGCGCAGCTCGGCGAGCTGTATGTGTCGGCGGCGCTGCGTAAGCATTACGAGCATACCGTCGATGTGGAGCAGCTTGTGCGCGAGATGAATACGGAGCTTGGCAAAGGCCGCACCCAGCTGTGGCATTCCGATCAAAAATCGTCCCGGGTCGGTTTTACGACCGGCTGAGTATCATGGAAGGTTCGCCCCCGCTTGCCGGAACGTGTTACAATGAGCTTACATTTCTGGAAACGAGGGTGATCGGTATGGAGCATGTATTTCGGGAGCGAATCACAACGGAAGAGCAGTTGGAAGCCTTGCTTCCGGTCTTGGGAGGAGCGCCGAGCCAACTGGTGAGGGACAAAGTCATCCACGCGCTTGATGCTCACGGCAAAGCGTTTATTGCCAAGGCGCCGTTTGTCGCTGTCGCGACGGGCGACGCCGAGGGACATTGCGACGTCTCGCCGCGCGGCGATGCTCCGGGGTTCGTGCATGTGCTGGACGACCGGCATTTGTTCATCCCGGAGCGCCCCGGGAACCGCCGGATGGACACCATTCATAACATTATCGCCAATCCGCATATCGGCCTGATTTTCATCATCCCCGGCTTGGAAGAAACGTTCCGCGTGAACGGCAAAGCCGTTGTCACCCGCGACCCGGAGCTGCTCAAGCTGACCGCCGTGAACGGACGCGAGCCGCTGATCGGCATCGGCGTCGAGGTGGAGGAGTGCTACATGCACTGTGCCAAAGCGTTCAAGCGGTCCGGGCTGTGGAAGCCGGACTCCTGGCTGCCGGAGGGCGACCGCCCGTCCCCTGCGCAGATTATCGCCGCTCATGTGAAGGGCAAAATAGAGCTTACGGCGGATCAAGTCGATCAAATGCTGCAGGAGAGCTACACGAAGCGGTTGTATTAATTTAGCGGTTCGAGGACAAAGGTGAGAAAATGAATATTCAAGTGCTTTCAAGCCAAACGATTGAGCTTGAGCGAAATCGGGTAAGTATTTTGGGGCCGAACCTGGAGATGCACGATTGCACCGTAATTTCGGAGGCTGATGGCAAAGGCCTGACTTTTGTCGGACTGAGGATGCACGGAGGGATTTTCCATCAGAAGCGAGCTTTGAAGGACTTTTACTTTCAGGGCGCACATTTCTCGCGTGTCAGGTTTATGGGCAATTATTTGGGCTGCGATTTTGGTGACTGGGATGACATAAACCGATCATCCGTATCCGAGTGTGATTTTTCATCTGCTCGAATGCACGAGTGCCGTTTGTTAAATTGTGACATGAAGAGGATTCGTATTCCCAAATGGCCATGCTTTTGCTTATCTAATCCGGCGGAAGCACGGGATTTTATGAACTCACAATCATGGCCGAAAAAGATCGGCCTGATTTTGGATATTTATACGGATGAGGATCGGGAATGTGTCGCTACGTTTGGTGATGCCAGTGTGCTGGCCAAGGAAAGCGGCTTGCCTTTGAGTGAAGTACGGTCGCTATTAATGGTAATACCGGGAATTCATATTATTGACTGATTTTTAGCCGTTTTCTGAGATAACCCTTGCATAGGTGAAAGATATGCAGTTTTTAATTTAGAGGTTGGAGTGAACAAAAAGGCTGCCGGGAGAGCGGCCTTTTTGTGTGATAGGGGTGAGGGATTCGTGAAATCGTTTGGCAAAGACACGAAAAAGATTACGGTAAACGGTTGTTTGTTTCATTGTGTGATTAACCCATTTCCCCGTAATGAAGATGTCGGCTTTAGAGTGTATTCTTCGAAAACTTCCTTTTTCGAAGTTCGCTTTTCGTGGAAAGGCAATTGGTATATCAACCTGCATCGGCCGCATACGTGCGCCAGCTTGATTCAATATGCCATTGAGCAGGGATGGGACTTTGCCCAAGAGAAGCAAACGATGAAAATCGAACAAGGTGATTTTCTTATCGATGAATTAGGGTTTAGGTGAGTGGGGGTGAACAGGTGACGTTAAGAAACAAAGGGTCCCGGAAAATCGTTGTAGGAAACGAACCATATCGGTGGATTATCTCCGCAGCTTCAAAAGGACATATTGCCTTAATTGCGGAACACGGGCAGGAAAAAGGGCGGGAGCTTCATGTCCATATTGAATCAGATATAAATGATTATTGGGCGCGGTTTCCATATGTGGACGGCTTGAACTTGAAAATTGTAACGCCGAAGGAAGTCGCGACGATGATTTCTCAGGCCATCGAACAAGGATGGAATCCTAAAGAGAACGGACCGCCGATGGTCTTCGATTGGAGTGGAGAAGTGTTGGCTGGAAGGTAAAACACGAACTCCCATTTTAATGCTATAATTTTAGTAGTGTTCATTCTTGATGGAAGGAGACCCGGGTTTCAGTGGCATACTCCCGAGGGAGATGCTTGCTCCCGGACTGGCTGGACAAATTGGGATTATCCCAAGCTGAATATTCTCGCCGTTCCGGTCGATCCAAACGAGTTATTTCGCATTTTTGCAACGATACACGCGTTATGCTGCCGGAGGATTTGTATACCGCATCCAAGTTGTTGGGTTGCAAAATGGAAGATCTTTATGAATGGATTGAACATTGAGCAGGCTGCGGAAAATTCCGCACTCCCGCGCATAAAATGAGAACAAAATGTTCTCATTTTGGGGGTATGCTACTTTGGTTGGGGAAGTATCGTAAAAGTACCGCACCAGCTTATCAATTGGCTTGGCAGGCCTTAATCATGGGAGGATGCTATGGTCGATGAACTAAATCGGTTACTCGAAGATTTACACGATCTTCAAACTTACTGGAGTACCGAGTCAAAAATGCGGGAAGATGAAAGTGGAAAGATGTCCGCAGACGGAATGAGTCATGGCTTTAAGTATGCAGCAATAGCTTTACATACGGTACTTCGGAAATATGTTGCTTTTGAGTTGAATGAAAGCGAGCGGGCTGATGACGACGGAAATTTCCCATGCTAGACCAGAAGAAGTATAAGCTGTTGATCGCATGTTTGTATGAGAAAGAGTCCCAGCCCACTTAATCCGCAGGCAGGGACTCTTTTCTTTGGTCTTCATGCTCGAATATCTCACCGACACTAACATCTAAATATGAGCAGAGCTTGTCTAATGTCTCAAGGTCAATTCTTTTTGCGCGCCCATGATAAAGTTCGGTCACCGTATTACGGGCAAGGCCCGTACCATCCACTACGTCGGATATCTTCAGACGTTTACGCCCCATGATTTCGCTTAACTTATTGATGATCAAACCTTTCTCCCTCCCTTTGTCTTCATGATATCAAAGTTAACGAAAATGATCAAAAAGTTGACTGTTATAATTGACTTAATGATAATTTTGTTATGCATTATAACCACAAGTTGATCAAAATGGCTAGTATGTAATGTATTTAATCCGACAAATGTAGCTTAGCCCCGAAGGAGGAAACGATGAGTAAAGCACTGAGAAAACTGCTGAAAGATTTTCAGGACCATCCATATGGTTTGGGAAGCGGAGAGGAAGGAGGACGAAAATGAAAAAATGTATGCCAGCGGGGTGAGTGACGGCTTTAAGCACGCGGCGGTAGCTTTACATTCGATACTTCGCAAGGATACGGAACAACAGAAAATCATCATCAAGGCTTGCGTTGAAATTTATGAAGAGCATCGACGGCTCCAGGCCGCTCGAAGGATGTGCGAGGCTCTAGACGAGACTGATCAAGCGAGAAAATATTTTCATGAGGCAATGGGGCTGGACAAAGCCGCTCATATTTTAATGCAGGCTGCGGGGATCGGATTGATGGATATCGTTAACGCCAATGCCGATGATCATACGACAAGGGTTGTTTTCGAGTGAGTCTTTATCCGGTAAGTTGTCAGTCGGAGAGCGCACTACGCACTAAAACGGGATGACTTGGATACAATAATAATGATACAATATAGTCAGATTAATGATATGGGAAAGGGCGTGAAACGATGCATATAAAGCCGTCTACGAGCATTCGTCAGGATTACAACGGGTTTTCGAAATTTTGCCATGAGATTGATGAACCCGTTGTGCTGACACGCAATGGAGAAGCCGATTTGGTGGTTATGAGCCATGAAGCTTTCCGCCGTATGGAGGCCCGTATCAAATTGCAGACCAAGCTTCTGGTTGCCGAGAAGCAAGTTGCCGAAGGTGCTGAACTGCCGGATCATGATCAAGTGATGGCAAACCTGCGGAGGAAAGTGAATGCCTCCAAAGAGTAGAGTGAGATATACACCGGCAGCGGTAGATGATCTGGATGAAATTTTTTCGTATATAACCCAAGATAACTGGCAAAACGCTGAAAAGATGCTGGAGAAGTTGAGCCGTGAAATCGGGGGCCTTGCTGATTTTCCCCATATGGGGTCTGTATTGTCAGAGGATGACTATACGTTAATACAGCGAGGGTATCGTTTTATTGTCGTTTCGCCATATTTGGTTTTCTACAGAATCATAAATAACGAAGTCATCATCCACCGGATTCTGCATGGCCGAAGAGACTATTTGCGAGAACTTTTTTAAGGAAACGGATTGTCGTAAACAACAAACGAATACAGATATGTTGCAAAGCCCTCGAAATGAAGGGCTTTTTGTTTTGCTTGATACCGGAGTGGCAGATTCATTCCACATCGAATGTTGAAATATTGATTATCATATGTTACTGTTAACATATGATACTGATCAAGGAGCAACTGCCATGTCCATTACGCACGCGATTTTGGGGATTTTAAGCTGGAAATCTGTCACGGGCTATGATTTGAAAAAAATCATTCAGGAATCCCCCTTCATGTACTGGTCGGCCAACAACAATCAGATTTACAAATCGCTGGTGCAGCTGCTGGACGAAGGCTTCGCGACCTGCGAAGTTCAGCATCAGGAAAGCTCGCCCTCAAAGAAGATTTATACGATCACGGAAGAAGGGTTGGCCGAGCTGAAGAATTGGGTGATTTCCACGCCCGAACCACCGGATTTGAAGAAATCGTTTCTGATTCAGCTTGCTTGGGCCGATCAGCTAAACACTGACGAATTGAACGCCCTGCTCACAAAATATGAAGAGGAAGTCCGGACGCAGATTTTATTGCAGCAGGAACAAAAGCTCAGAGGCCCGTTTTCTCCCGGGAGAACCGACAGGGAGATCTGCTTATGGGATATGATCTACGACAATTTAATCGATTTCTACAAGCGCGAATGGGAATGGATTCAAAAGCTGCG
Organism: Paenibacillus oleatilyticus; assembly: GCF_018998565.1. GTDB lineage: Bacteria > Bacillota > Bacilli > Paenibacillales > NBRC-103111 > Paenibacillus_G > Paenibacillus_G oleatilyticus. The sequence goes on from NZ_JAHNZO010000003.1 coordinate 229,450, forward strand.
CAGCGAATTGCGTATTCCCATAGAGAAGGAGGAAAATCAAATGAACGTTCAAATTATCGAAAGAGGCACGAAAAAATACGTGGAATACACTTCTGCCGAAACGCCGCTGAGCACAAGACAAGATGCGTTGGATCTTATTGCAAGATGTTTTGAACATGACACCAATCTGTTAGTGCTTCACGCGGAGGCGCTGTCCGACGATTTCTTCAATCTTAAAACGGGCTTGGCAGGAGAAATGCTGCAAAAATTCATAAACTATCGCGTAAAGGCAGCCCTTATCATCACGAACGAACAGGTTGTGAAGGGGAGATTTAAAGAGCTGCTGGCCGAAGCCAACAAAGGAAATGATTTCAGGGTATTCGGCAGCGCCGGGGAAGCGGAAGCGTGGCTTTTAAGCTTTTGACGTCGCCGCACGAAACATGGTACGTTCCTACCCGTTATGGGGATACGTTTGTGATAGCGAGCGGCGAAAAGACAGCTCCGCCCCTGCTGTTTTTCAGACAAATCATCTCTTTTTTCGACACCGGCTCTAGGAGAGTGGCAGCGAGACGGTGAAGGCTGTCCCTTTCTCCGGTTCGCTGTGCACGGTTATCGTGCCTTGATGCATATCGACGATCTTTTTGACGATGGATAATCCGAGTCCGCTGCCTCCGCTCGAGCGGCTGCGCGATTTGTCGGCTTTGAAAAACCGGTCGAAGACGAAAGGAAGATCCTCCTCGGCGATGCCGCAGCCGTTGTCCCGGACGGTAACTACGGCGCGGTCTTCCAACTGCTGCAGCCGGATAGCAATCACGCCGCCTTCCGGGGCAAATTTGATACCGTTGCTCAGCAAGTTGAGCCACACCTGGCTCAAGGTGTCTTCGTCGGCTGTTACGGTGACGTGGTCCAATTCGACGTCCATCTCCAGATGTTTCGCGACCCACTGCGGCTCGCAGGCAAGAACGATCTTCCGCAGCTGATTGTCCAGCCGGTAGCGCTTCGGTTCGAACGGATGATGGTCGGATTCGAGCGACGTCAGCTTGAGCAAGTTGTCGCTCAGCTTGGATAGCCGCCTGCTTTCCGTCTCGATAATCCCCAGTATTTCTATTCGCTCTTCCTTGCTGACGTTATCGTTCTGAAGCTCGCGCGAGAAACCGCTGATCGACGTCAGCGGCGACTGGATTTCGTGGGAGACGTTGGCAATAAACTCCTGCCGCATTCGCTCCATCTGACCGAGCTCGCCGGCCATCCGGTTAATACCGGACGCCAGCGGCTCGTACGGGCCGATCCGTTTCGGGTCCGCGTCCAGCTTGATATTGAAATCCCCTTTAGCCATCCGGTTCAGGGTACCGACCATAAGGTGGAAAAATTCCCGGCGCGACGTCTGGCCGAGGCGGATGAAGGCGAGCAAAGCCGCCATCTGCAGCAGACCGCCGACGAGCAGCGCGAAGAGCTGCCAGCCGTAGTGACGGAGCGGCGACGGCGTCTCCGTGCGGATAAACAAAGCCGCCTCCCGGCCGTTCGCCGCAAACAGCTGCCCCGTCGTCGCTTCGCCGGGACCGAGCAGGCTCGACCGTTCGAAAGAACGAAGCGTACCGCCGTTGAATACGTTCGACGCAGCCTCCCGGCCAATCTCCCCGGAGAACGGCTCAGCCTGCTCGCCGTAGGCGATATGCCTTCCGTCCGCCTCCACCAGCACGACGCGCGCTGGAAGAAGCAGGGCGAGCTGGCGCAGCAAATCGTCTGCCCGGGCCGGGTCCTTCGCCATAAGCGCTATGGTCGCCGCGCCGCTATCGAGCATGCGTTCCCAGCTATGCCGCTTGGCATAGCTGCTCTCCAGCCCCGAAGCGACCGCGAAGCCGATGCTCCAGAAAAATACGATGGAGAGCGCGAATGCGGCGACCCGCCACGCTTTCGGCCAGAGCATCATGGCAGCACCTCCAGCCGGTAGCCGAGCCCGCGGAGCGTACGGATGCGGAATCCGCAGCGCTCCGGGGGAAAACGATCCCGCAGCCGGTTCACATGCACGTCGACCGTCCGTTCGTTGCCTTCGAAATTGCAGCCCCAGATGAGCTCGATGAGCTGCTCCCGCGAGAACGTCTGTCCCGGATAGCTCGCCAGCCGGAACAGCAGCTCGAACTCCTTGAGCGGCAAGGTCTGCCCGATGCCGTCCTCTGTCACTTCATACGCTTTTTGGTTCAGCTGCACCCGTCCGACCTGCACGATCTGGGAAGCGGCGATCCGGTACCGCTTGAGCAGCGCCTTCACTCGGGCGACGAGCTCGCGGGACTCAAACGGCTTGACGAGATAGTCGTCGGTTCCGAGCTCGAAGCCCTTCACTTTTTGCTCCGTATCCCCCAGAGCGGTAAGCATGAGCAGGGGAAGGTCGTAATGCTCCCGCAGCTCGCGGCACAGCTCCCAGCCGTCCATCCCCGGCATCATGATGTCCAGAATGACCAGGTCCGCTTTTGCCGCTTCGAGCGTTCGCATCGCTTTGGCGCCGTCGGCGGCTTCGAGCACCTCGAAGCCTTCGCCCCGCATGATCATCTTGACCAGCCTGCGGATATGGGGATCGTCGTCCACGACGAGAATTTTAGCCATGGGAACCGCAGCCTCCTTTTCGAATCTTGCCTCTATTATACAGCAGACGCGGCGACATGCTGCACGGTTCAAACGCGCTTACGTTCGTTTCGCGTCGGCGGCTGTCGAGGCTGCAGGGGGAGCGGCCGGTTGGATCATTCTCGCATTGCCCATCAAGAGCGCGGCGACGAGCCCGATGGCCGCGATGACCGTTCCTGCAAGGAAAACGCCGTCGACCGCGTGGGTGAACACGTTCTGCAGCTCGGCGAGCAGATCGGCCGGAAGCAGCGTGCGGACTGCCGGATCGAGCAGCGCCTGCGGATCGGCGAACTTGGCGAGTTGATCCGCAGGGAGGGAAGCGAAACGCTCGCCCAATCCCGACATGCCGGAAGTCATCCGGCCGGTCATCAGGACGCCCAAGACGCTGACTCCGATCGTTCCGCCGATCGACCGGAAAAACTGCACCAGCGACGTGGCAGTACCGCGCCGTTCTCTGCCGATCGCGCCGATGACCGAAGTGTTGAGCGTCGGGATAATCAGCCCGATCCCGAACCCCGCGACGATCATATAGACAATGACCTGCAGCTTCGTCGTGTCCGCATCCATCGTGGCAAACAGGCCGAAGCCGAGTCCCATCAGCACCATGCCGAGCACGTTGAACGTGCGGTAAGCGAATCGGTGCATCAGACGTCCGCCGAGCGTCACGGCAGCGGCGACCGCCAGCATTAATGGAGTCAAAATGTAGCCGGCAAGTAAAGGGCTTACCCCGATGACGCCCTGGACGTACAGCGAATATAAGTCACCGCGCCGAACATGCCGGCACTCATCAGGAAAGCGACGATAGAGGTGACGGAAATGATACGGTTGCGGAATAGCGGCAAAGGAATGATCGGTTCTTTCGCTTTCGTTTCGATCCACAGGAACAATGCGAGCAGCACAGCCCCGAGCAGGAACAGACCTACAACCTGAGGCGAACTCCAGGAATTATGCTGCCCGGAGCCGAGGCCGGATTCCCCTCCGCCCAAGACGAGAGCAAGCAGAATCGCGACGACCGACCCGCACATCGTTAGCGCGCCGAACCAGTCGATGGACGGCTTGCCCTGGTTTTTGGTTTCCTGCAAAGCCGGGATGAGAATGAGGATCGCGGCAAGGCCGATGGGGAGGTTAATATAAAACACCCACTGCCAGCTCAAATATTCCACGAACATTCCGCCGATGGCAGGGCCGATGACGCTTGCCAGCGTCATGACGCCCGCGAACATTCCCTGCATTCTGCCCCGCTTCTCCAGCGGCACAAGATCGCCGATAATCGTCACGGCGAGCGGCATCAGCGCCCCGGCCCCAAGCCCTTGCAACCCCCGGAAAACGATCAATTCCGTCATGCCCCCCGATAAGCTGCAAAGCACCGAGCCGAGCATAAACAGCGTCATGCCGGCAATATAGAGCTTTTTCCTGCCGTACAAGTCGGCAAGCTTGCCGTAAATGGGCATGCTGGCGGTCGACGTCAGCATGTAGATCGAGAAAATCCAGCTGTACAAAGACAACCCGCCTAATTCTTGCACAACGCTAGGCATCGCCGTCGCCATAATCGTCTGATCGAGCGCGCTGATCAGCATGCCAAGCAGCAGGCCGACGATGACCAGAGTCACATTCGTTTTTTCGTTCGTCATGGTGATTTCTCCTTTAGCTGCGGTCTGTGATGCTGCTTAGCATAAGGGAGATTTTTAAATCGAAAATAAACGGAGTGTAAAGGATGAAAAGAGCTTGCCAACCGTAACAAGAGCGGATTCCAATTCATAAAGTAAAGTGTGATCTATCGAGGCTATAAAACGGAGGCTAAAAACATGGACGATTTCAAAAGAGAGCTTCAGAGATTGAGCGTTTCCGATTTTCAAGCAGGCCCGCCGGTACCACTTCACTTTCAAGGCCGACCTAGTGAAGCTCGTCTATGCTTCTTCACCTGTTTCGGTTGCGGCTGCTTCGGCTGTTTCCGCTGCTTTGGTTGCGGCTGTTTCCGCTGTTTTGGCTGCGGTTGCTTCCGTTGCGGCCGATGTTTTTAACGCTTCAGTGATATAGAGATACGTTTTTTGTTCTCCGCTGCTAATGGTGGCGGGGATATTTTTGCTTACTGGGATGTTGGCGCAGACCGGCGCAATAAGAGAAGAGGGAAAAGGCGGGCCCCTGGCAAAACAAACAAGCTGACGCACGTTAGTTCAGAGCGCCAGCCTCCAGTCCACAAAATTATCCGTTCAATTGATACAGCGATGCCATGCAGTCGACGAACATCTTGTTGTACTCCTCGCGGGACAAGTCCTTGCTGCAGTAAATATCCCGGCCTAAATATTGATACCAGGTAATTTCGGTCCCGTCCTTTTTGTAAATAAAATTAGGAATCCGTTCGTCTGAGATGTCGCCGTCATTCGCATGGCGGATCAAAAACGTCTCGTTCTCAAACGAGGGCACTTTCTCATAGTCCAACTCCATGCCTTGCTGCTCGGCGACAAGGTTCAGCAGCACGATCAGCATTTTGAACGGATCGCGGAACATTTCGAATTGAGTCGGTTCATTCGTCGTCATAACAGGTCGCTCCTTCATCACGCGGGAATGTTGAGACAATAATAAGACTTGCACAAAAGGATTGAAAATCGCGGGGGAATCCGTTATTTTAAAATTAATAAAGCGCTTAACCACCTGGTTGAGTTTAATTATATCCAGCCAGCCTCAGAAAAGCAACGAAAAAACGGTAAACGCTTTCAAGAAAAAAGAAGTTCCAGCACAATGACAAAATGGGGGGCATCCGGGTGAGAATGAGCATCGGTAAAAAGTTGGCGGGCGGTTTTTTGGCTTTGGCGGTCATTTCCGGTATCTCAAGCGCTTTGTTTTACAGCTCGCTGCAGCAAATGAACCGGTCGTATGCTGATTTGATCGAGAGGCAGGGAGAGCTGAAGGCGATCGCGGGCCAGATCAAGTTTCATACGGCTGTGCAGAACGGCAGCCTGAATACGTACCTTTTGACGCAGGATTCCGCTTATATATCCGAGCTGAACCAGGCTAACGAGCTGATCGAGAAGGAGCTGACGCAGTCCAAGGCGCTGCTCGCCGATTCCGGCGAGGAAGAAAAGCTTGGCTACATCATGGAGCTGAACCGGCAGTACCGCGCGAAAGCGGAACAAGTATTTCAGTTGGCCGGCAAAGATGCCGAATATGCGCGCCAGGAAGCGAGAACCGGCATTGTTCCGTTGGGGGCGGTCATTACGAAGTTCGCGCAGGATTTGTCCGACCGGCAGGACCGGACGATGGCCGCAGAGATGGAGGCGAACCGGAGTCTCGTCCGCAATATAACGATGTTCACCCTATGGGTGAGTCTTGGCAATTTTGCCGCGGCTGTCCTCATCGGCTTTGCTTTTGCGCGATACTTGTCAAGACCGCTCGTAGCCCTCAGCAAGGCGGCCGATTGGATCGCCGAGGGGAATCTCGGAGTCCAAGATGTGCGTGTCCGGCGGCAGGATGAAATCGGGGATTTGGCGAATTCCTTTCACCGAATGGCCGACAGCCTGCGGCAGCTGGTCCGGCAAATCGACGATAGCTCGGGCCAGGTCGTAGGGATTTCCAGGGAGCTGCGGTCGAGCTCGGAACAAACGGGGACGGCCGCCGAGCATATTACGGAAATTATGCAGCAGCTTGCGGACGGCTCGGAGAAGCAGGTGCAGTCCGTAGAGAGAAGCAGGGAGTCGATCGGCGACATGCTGGAGGGGATTCGGCGCATTGCCGATAACGGCGGGCAGGCAGGTTCGTTATCCGAGCTTGCGTTGGATAAGGCATTGGCCGGCGACAAGGAGATCGGGATCGTTATCCGCCAGATGGATTCGCTCCAGACAACGATAAACAACTTGGATCAGGTCATTGGAAAAATGAGCCGGCGTTCCGCCGAAATCGGACAGTTGAACAAAGTGATATCGGATATCGCCACGCAGACCAATTTACTGGCATTGAATGCGGCCGTGGAAGCGGCAAGAGCAGGCACGCACGGGCGGGGCTTTGCGGTCGTTGCGGCGGAAGTCCGCAAGCTGGCCGAACAGACCGGGCAGTCCGCCAAACAAGTCGCGGCGCTGGTGCATAATATTCAAGCGGAGACGGAGCACGTCGTCGGCTCGGTTGCTGCGGCGTCCCATGAGGTGGCGGACGGAATCCGGGTGGCCGGCGCTGCGGGACGCATATTCGAAGGGATCAAGCAGTTAGTCGATGAGGCGACGCAGCAGGTACAAGCCGTGTCCGCCGATGCCAGCCGGTTGTCTGCCGGGGCTGCCGAGATCGTCCGGTCAATGGAATCGATCGCCTCCTTATCCGAGACGATGGCGGCTGGGACCCAGCATGTGTCGGCGGCGACCGAACAGCAATTGGCTTCAGTGCAGGAGCTGTCAGCGAATACCTCGCTGTTGACGACCATGGCCGAAGAGCTGCAGGGGACGGTTCAACGATTCAAATTATAGGGACTTTCGTCACACATTTTAAATTGATTATTGCCAACGAAGGAAAACGTGAGTTATAATAATCACACACGCAAGGTAAAGCGCTTACTCTAAGTTTGAAATAAACAGTCTTTTGTTTTAAGTAGGATGCTCGAAGCTTTTTGCTGGAATGTAAGCGGTTTTTTTTGACGAAACGGTTATTATTACGTAACGTAAAATCCTAAATTCGCCGAATAAAGGATGTTACTTGAAAGGAATCGCTGAAAAATTGAAAACGTTTTTTTGAGAATTGGTGTTCTTTACTCATGAATATTGGGTAAGCGCATACTCATAAAAAGGGAGGACCTGTATGAAAACGATTCGTTTAACGATGGCGCAGGCATTGCTTAAATTTTTGGATAACCAGTACATCCAGATTGACGGGGAAGAACGCAAATTCGTCAAAGGCGTCATGGGGATTTTCGGGCACGGGAACGTCACGGGGCTAGGCGAGGCGCTGGAGCAGGACAAAGGCGCGCTCCAGTTCATCCAAGGCAAAAACGAGCAAGGCATGGCGCATGCGGCCATGGCTTATGCGAAGCAGAAAAACCGGCTTGAAATATTCGCGTGTACCTCTTCCATCGGTCCCGGCGCCTTGAACATGGTAACGGCGGCGGGGACCGCGACGGTGAACCGCATTCCGGTGCTGTTTCTGCCCGGAGATATTTTCGCTTGCCGACAGCCGGACCCTGTGCTTCAGCAAATCGAAGATCCGACGGACTATACGATTTCGGCGAACGATGCGTTCAAGCCGGTCAGCAAATATTGGGACCGCATTTCCCGGCCCGAGCAGTTGATCACGGCGGCCTTGAACGCGATGCGCGTGCTGACCGATCCCGTCGATACGGGCGCGGTGACGCTGTCGCTTCCGCAGGACGTGCAGTGCGAGGCGTACGACTACCCGGCTGAATTTTTCGCGAAGCGGGTCCATTACATCGAGCGGCGCACCTTGTCTCAGAGTGCGTTGGGCCGGGCGGTACAAGCGATTCGCGGCAAGAAACGGCCGCTGATCATCGCCGGAGGCGGTGTGCATTACTCGCTGGCGGTGAAGGAGCTAATCGCCTTCGCGGAAACGTTCCAAATTCCGGTGACGGAGACGCAAGCCGGAAAAAGCGCAATGCCGTGGAATCACCCGCTGTATATGGGCGCCATCGGCGTAACCGGATCGCTTGCCGCGAACCGGCTGGCGAAGGAAGCCGATCTGATCATTTCCGTGGGAACGCGTCTGGCCGATTTTCCGACCGCATCCAAGAGCGCATTCCAGCATCCAGATGTATCGTTCCTGAACATTAACGTCAGCTCCTTCGACGCGATGAAGCTGAACGCGCTCATGGCAGTCGCCGATGCGAAGGAAGCGCTTACCTCCTTGCAGGATGCCTTGGGGCAGGCCGGCTATGAAAGCGCCTACGCCGCCGACGAGCTGGAGACGGAGAAGCGGGCTTGGGACCAAGAGGTCGACCGCTTGTACGCTATGGAGCTGCCGGACGGTCTGTCGCAGACGAGAGTCATCGGCGAAATCAACGCATCGCTCGATCCGAACGACGTGGTCGTATGCGCCGCTGGCAGCCTGCCCGGCGACCTTCACCGGCTGTGGAGATGCGACCATCCGAACACGTACCATATGGAATACGGCTTTTCGTGCATGGGCTATGAGGTGTCGGGAGCGTTTGGGGTGAAGCTGGCCGATCCCGGGCGCGAGGTGTATGCGTTCGTCGGCGACGGCAGCTTCCTGATGCTTCATTCCGAGCTGCTGACCAGCATCCAGGAAGGGCGGAAAATCAACGTGCTGCTTCTGGATAACCACGGCTATCAGTGCATTCATAATCTCCAGCGCGGACACGGCAGCCAAGGCTTCGGCAACGAATTCCGGTACCGCTCCGCCGACACGAACAGGCTGACAGGAGACTACGTGCCGATCGACTTCTCGCTCTATGCGCGGGCGCTTGGCGTCAAGACGTACTCGGTGCGCACGATTGACGAGCTGAAGGAAGCCTTAAAGAGCGCCAAGGAGCAAACCGTATCCACCTTGATCGAAATCAAGGTGCTCCCGGGCACGAACACAGACGGCTACGAGTCGTGGTGGCGCGTCGGCGTAGCGGAAGTATCGGAGAGCGGGAAGGTGCATCAAGCCTACGATACGATGCGGCAAAAGCTTGAAGTCGTGAAGGAAATTTAACTTTTATTATGAAGGGGCCTGCATATGAACATCGATCGCTTGAAGCTGGGAATTTCCCCGATTAACTGGGTAAATGAAGATGTGCTTGAGCTAGGGGATCACTATACGTTTGAAGATCTGTTAACCGATTTCTCGGCTCTCGGCTTCGCCGCAACGGAGAATTGCCGCAAATTCCCGAAAGATCCGGACGTACTGCGGGAAGCTTTGGCGGAGAAAGGAATCCTGCTCACTTCGCAGTGGAAGGGCGTGCTTTTTTCGGACCCGAGCTATCGGGAAGCGGAGCTGGAGGCTTACCGCAAGCATGTGCAATTTCTGCAAAAAATGGGCAGCAAGCATGTCGTCACGTGTGAGCTCGGCGGATCGATCATCGGCGACCCGAGGCGGTCTCCTGCGGACCGGAACGTGATTCCTTTTACCGACGAGGAATGGAATCATATGGTGGACGGCTTGCATCAAGCCGGTGAAATTTGCCGCGAGCATGGCATGAAGCTGGTGTACCACTACCACATCGGCACGAATGTCGAGCGCCCGGAGGAAATCGACCGCTTGATGGCCACCACTGACCCGGAGCTGGTTCATATGCTGTACGATACGGGCCACGCCTACTACGGCGGCGCCGACCCGCTTGCGCTGCTGCAGCGGTACGCCGACCGGATCGCATATGTACATTTGAAAGACGTACGTCAGGACGTGCTCGACCGGGTAAGGCGTGAGAATATACCGTTCCAATCGGCGGTGATTCAGGGCGTCTACACGGTGCCGGGGGACGGCTGCATCGATTTTGCGCCGATTTTCCGGGAATTGTTCGCCCGCGGTTACGACGGCTGGATGATCATCGAAGCGGAGCAGGACCCGTCCGTGGCCAACCCGGTCGAATACGCGCGGAAGTCGAAGGACTACATTGCTGCGATCGTCAGCAATTTAACGACCAATATATCCGGATAACGGGGAAGGGGAATGGTTTCAGATGGCGGATCTTATTGTGCCGAGCCGCAAAACGGCGGACGAGCAAGGGAACGTACTCACGATTACGCCGGAATCGGCGGGCTGGACATATGTCGGCTTCGAAGTGTACCGGTTGAGCCAGGGCCAGCGCTTAAAGAAGGAAACGGGCGATCAAGAGGTATGTCTGGTGCTGTTGTCGGGCAAGGCGAATGTGGCGACCTCCGAGCTTAAGCTGGACAACATCGGGCAGCGCATGAGCGTCTTTGAACAAATCCCTCCGTACAGCGTCTATGTCCCGAACGGCGACTTCTTCGAAGTAACGGCGACGACGGAGCTGGAGCTGGCCGTATGTGCGGCGCCGGGCTATGGCAGTCATCCGGCGAGACTCATTGCTCCCGAGCAGGTCGGAGTGGAAAAGAGAGGCTACGGGAATATCGAGCGACATATCCATAACATTTTGCCCGAGCAGTCGCCTGCAGATAGCCTGCTGGTGGTCGAGGTGTTTACGCCGAACGGGCATTGGTCCAGCTACCCGCCGCATAAGCATGATCAGGACAATTTGCCGAACGAATCGTATCTGGAAGAAACGTATTACCACAAAATTAACCCGGCCGAAGGCTTTGCCGTTCAACGGGTCTACACGCTCGACGGAGAGCTGGATGAAACGATGATCGTGAAAAACGGGGACGCCGTGCTGGTGCCCAAGGGCTTCCATCCCGTATCCGCGCCGCCGGGGTATGATGTGTACTATTTGAACGTGATGGCGGGTCCGGTGCGCACCTGGCGCTTTTATAACGATCCGGCGCACGAATGGCTGATGACAAACGCGAAAAAATAAATTTTCCAATCGCATACGATGGAGGTGCGCCGAGAGATGAACCATATCACGTTTCAGCAGGACCGGGAGCTGGATTTTATCGGGCTTGGCCGGCTGTGCATTGACCTGAACGCCAACGAGATTAACCGGCCGATGGAGGAAACGCTTACCTTTACGAAATATGTGGGGGGCTCGCCCGCCAACATTACGATCGCGTTAGCCAAATTAGGCGCGCGCACGGGATTTATCGGCAAAGTATCGGACGATCAATTCGGCCGTTTCATCAAGAGCTACCTGCACAAGCTAAACATCGATACGCGCAATGTGGTGACCGATCATACCGGCGCGGTGACGGGGCTGGCGTTTACCGAAATCAAGTCGCCAACCGATTGCAGTATCCTGATGTACCGCGACAACGTCGCCGATCTGAAGCTGGAAGCGGGCGAGGTGCAGGAGGATTTCATCAAGCGGGCGAAGGCGATCTTGATCTCCGGCACGGCGCTGGCGTCAAGCCCGTCCAGGGAAGCTGTTTTTCAAGCGATTGAGTATGCGCGCAAGCACCAAGTGGTCATTATTTTCGACGTGGATTACCGCCGCTGGACGTGGAAGTCGAAGGAAGAGACGGCCATTTACTGCAATCTGGTCGCGGAGCAGTGCGATGTCATTATTGCGGGCAGGGAAGAGTTCGATGTGATGGAAATCGTCACCGGGCCGGAAGTGAAAGACGATCTCGCCACGGCGCAGCGCTGGTTCGAGCGTCAGGCGAAAATCGTTGTCGTCAAGCATGGCGGAGACGGCTCCATTGTGTTTACGAAGGACGGGGGCAGCAGCCGGGGCGGCATTTTCCCGGCGAAGCAAGTGATCAAAACGTTCGGTGCGGGAGATTCGTTCGCGGGCGCGTTCATTTACGGCTTGCTGCAGGGCTGGCCTGTCGAGAAATGCCAGGAGTTCGGCAGCGCGTCGGCTTCCATCGTCGTTTCCAGCCACAGCTGCTCCGATGCAATGCCGACCGTCGAGCAGATTGAGAATTTGATCAAGGAGCACCGGGCGAATAGCCGCATTTAAAAGTACGGTGAATCACAGCGGAGCGGGCGGAATCGTCCTGAAGAAGCGAAAGCGGTCGCCTTTGTCCCCGGATTCTAACCGATAAAGAAGTTATAGAATCCAAGAATCCGGGGGCAAGAGCGATCGGAAGGACGATCCGCACGCGCAGCGGTCTGTATTCACCGTACTTTTAAACCACACAACACAAAGAAAAGGGGAACAACTACCATGTCGAACGAAAAGCTTCTGCAAAATTACATTGGCGGGCAATGGGTGGATGCCACTTCGGGCAAAGAAGATATCGTGACGAATCCGGCGACCGGCGAAGTGCTGGCGAGAGTGCCGCTGTCTTCGCGGGACGATCTCGATCAAGCCGTCCGGACGGCGAAAGAAGCGTTCAAGCAGTGGAGCCGCGTGCCGGTGCCGAGAAGAGCGCGCATCATGTTCAAATACCAGCAGCTGCTCGTGGAGCATTGGGATGAGCTGGCCCGCTTAGTCACGCTGGAGAACGGCAAAAATTACCCTGAAGCTTACGGCGAAGTGCAGCGGGGCATCGAATGCGTCGAATTTGCAGCGGGCGTGCCGACCTTGATGATGGGCAGCGTGCTGCCGGATATCGCGACCGGTCTGGAATCGAACATGTACCGTTATCCGATCGGCGTCGTCGGCGGAATTACGCCGTTCAACTTCCCGATGATGGTGCCTTGCTGGATGTTCCCGCTGGCGATCGCTTGCGGCAACACCTTCGTCCTGAAGCCGTCGGAGAGAACGCCGATTCTGGCGTGCCGCTTGGCGGAATTGCTGCAGGAAGCGGGCCTGCCGGACGGCGTGTTCAACATCGTCCATGGGGCGCACGATGTCGTCAACGGCCTGCTGGAGCATCAGGACGTAGCGGCGATTTCCTTCGTCGGCTCGCAGCCGGTGGCGGAATACGTCTACAAGACGGCGGCCGCTCACGGCAAGCGGGTGCAGGCGCTCGGCGGCGCGAAAAACCACTCCATCGTGCTGCCGGATGCTGATATGGATCTGACCGTCAAAGAAATTATTAATGCGGCTTTCGGCTCGGCGGGCGAACGGTGCATGGCTTGCTCCGTTGTCGTGGCCGTAGGCGATACCGCCGACACGCTGGCCGAGCGTCTGGTGGCGGCGGCCAAGCAATTAACGATCGGTAACGGCATCGAGAAAGGTAATTTCCTCGGCCCGGTTATCCGCCAATCGCATAAAGAAAGAACAGTCGGTTATATCGAAAAAGGACGCGAAGAGGGCGCAGCGCTCCTGCTGGACGGACGCGAATGCGAAGCGGCTTCGGGAGACGGCTATTTCGTCGGGCCGACGATCTTCGACCACGCGAAGCCGGGCATGACGATCTGGAACGACGAAATTTTTGCACCCGTACTGCAGATCGTGCGCGCCGACAGCTTGACCGAAGCGATTGATATCGCCAATCAGTCCGAATTTGCCAACGGCGCCTGCCTGTACACGGACAGCGCCAAGGCCGTGCGCCAGTTCCGGGAAACGATCGATGCCGGCATGCTCGGCATTAACGTAGGGGTACCTGCGCCGATGGCTTTCTTCCCGTTCTCCGGCTACAAAAAGTCGTTCTACGGGGATCTGCACGCCAACGGCAAAGACGGCGTCGAATTCTACACGCGCAAAAAAATGGTCACCGCCCGTTATTAAGGCGGAAGCGGCTTCGCTTTTTTTGGGCAATGGCGGAGCCGCTCCGTTTCAAAAAAAACGTGTAAAGAAAATCACAGAAGCATATTGCAATTTCTCAAAACCCTCGATATAATCGCATTAAGGAAAGCGCTTTATTTATCTCGATTGGGGTAGCTCTTCCAAATGACAATGCCGATAAATAAAGGAAAGTCATGGAAAAACGATCGTTATCAAGGTCATGGTAAAGCGACTTATATGGCGGAAAACGGATTATTTTTTTTAGATTTTGATTAAGCGCTTACTTTCATTCCTCGCGGTACACACGGAGAAAGGCTTTGCTTTTTGAAAGGGGTTACGACATGGGAGAACGCGATGCTTTATTGGAACTGAGGGGAATCAACAAAGGCTTTTCGGGCAACCAGGTGTTGAAGGAGATTCATCTGGACATCCGGCCGGGCGAGGTGCATGTCCTGCTGGGGGAGAACGGGGCGGGCAAATCGACGCTGATCAAGATTATGACCGGCGCGTATACGAAGGATTCCGGCGACATCTTCTGGGAGTCGAACAAGGTGGAAATCAACGGTCCGGTCGACGCGATGAATCTCGGGATCGCCACGATCTACCAGGAGCTTAACCTCATTCCCGAGCTGACGGTATACGAGAACATCTTTCTGGGCCGGGAGCTGAAGAAGAACGGCAAATATTCGCTGCTGGACCGCAAGACGATGCGGCTCAAGGCCGAGGAATATTTGAAGCAGCTCGGGCAGGATATTTCCCCGGACGCCAAAGTTTCCACGCTTGGCATCGGACAGCAACAGTTGGTCGAAATAGCGAAAGCGTTAACCATCAATGCGAAGCTGATCATTATGGACGAACCGTCCTCCAGCCTAAGCGAATCGGAAATCGAACAGTTGCTGACAACGGTGATGGAGCTGCGCAAGCAGGGAATTGCGATCGTCTACATCTCGCACAAGCTGGAAGAAAACAAGCGGATCGGCGACCGGATCTCGATTTTGCGGGACGGCCGGAAAATCGAAACGTTGAGCATGGCGGAGACGGATACCGAGAAGATGATCCAACTGATGGTCGGCCGGAGCCTGGACGAGAAATATCCGAAAATGAACTTCCAGCTCGGGGAAGAAGGCTTGCGGGTCGAAGGTCTGCGGCTAAAGAACTCGAGCAAGGAGATCAGCTTCACGGCGTATCAAGGACAAATTCTCGGTTTTTCCGGTCTTGTCGGCGCCGGGAGGACGGAGCTGGCCCGGGGCATCTTCGGGGTCGATCCGGTCGATCGGGGCAAGGTGTACGTGTTCGGCAAAGAGGTCAAGATCAAATGTCCGGAGGACGCGATCAAAGCGGGACTCGCTTTTATTACCGAGGACCGCAAAGGCGAAGGCTTGATCCTCGATCAGACGCTCGAATTCAATATCACCATTGCCAACCTGAAGAAGTTGAAGAAAAACAAGTTTTTGCACAAAGACAAGATGAAAGCGCTTGCTATCGATTATTTGAAGGAGCTGCAGGTGCGTCCCGGAGATATTGCCGCACAGGCGCGCAAGCTCAGCGGCGGCAATCAGCAGAAGGTTGTTATCGCGAAATGGCTCTGCACGAACGCCAAAGTATTCATCTTCGACGAACCGACAAGGGGGATTGACGTCGGCGCGAAGGTGGAGGTATACCGGCTGATCAATTCATTGGTGCAGGACGGTGCGGTGGTGATCATTATTTCGTCGGAGCTGCCCGAGATACTGGGCATTTGCGACCGCATTCTGGTCATGAACGAAGGGCAGATCGTCGACGACATGCTCAGGGAACAGGCGGATCAGGAAAAAATCATGAAGTCCGCGACAAGGGGGAATTAAGATGTCTGCTGTCATCGTTGAAAAAAGCGAAGTAAGGAAAGCGAAGTCCAACGGTTTTATAAGCAAATTCGGCGCATTGATCGGCTTGATTATTTTATGTACGGTCTTGACCATCCTAAGCGATAATTTCTTGACCGTGGACAACGTGATGAACATCGCGCGCCAATCCTCCATCAACGCGCTGCTGGCGATCGGGATGCTGCTGCCGATTTTGACGGCGGGGATCGATTTGTCCGTCGGTTCGATTTTGGCGCTGTCCATTATGATGATGGGGATTGTCTCCGTCAATCACGGGCTTAACCCGTATCTTGGCATTGTCGTATGTCTCGGCGTCGGCGCGCTGCTCGGTTGGACGAACGGCATCATGCTGACGAAGCTGAAGCTGCCGCACCCGTTCATCTCCACGCTGGGAACGATGAATATCGCCCGCGGGATTGCCTTGATTATTACCGGAGCGGCCCCGATTGCCGGCTTCGCCGCACCGATTCAATTCGCAGGCAACGAGTTTGTCGGTCCCGTGCCGTTCAGCTTTATTCTCGTTATCGTCGTTTATATTCTTTTCGATATTTTCTTGAATCGTACCTCGACAGGACGCTACATCTACGCGATCGGCGGGAACAAGGAAACGGCCCGTCTGTCCGGGATTAACGTGAATAAAATTCTCGTCATCGTCTACACCTTGAGCGGCCTGATGGCCGGTTTGGCCGGGCTGGTCATGGTCGGACGCGTCAACTCGGCGTTTCCGCTGGCCGGAATGGGCTACGAGCTGGACGCGATCGCTGCGGTGATCATCGGCGGCGCAAGCTTCTTCGGCGGCGTCGGCACGGTCTGGGGCACGTTGATCGGCGCCACGATTATCGCGGTGCTCCGCAACGGCTTGAATCTGCTGAACGTTTCCGCCGATTTTCAGATGGCGATCATCGGTCTCGTTATCGTAGCGGCGGTTTATGTAGACGTGCTGCGCCAGCGCTCCTTCAAGAAATAGACGACTGGCGGCCTATTTTCGAATATCACCGAAACCCATACAAGGAGAGAACACAATGGAAAAACCGATTCGCTGCGCGGTACTGGGGCTTGGAAGACTGGGCTACTGGCACGCGGAAAATGTAGCCTCGAAGGTGAAGGGAGCCAAGCTGGTATGCGTGGCCGATCCGCAAACCGCTCATGCGGCCAAGGTGGCCGGAGAGCTGGGTGTCGACCGGTACACGGGGAACCTGAACGAGGTATTCGAGGACGACTCGATCGATGCGGTCGTTATCGCGTCTCCGACGAGCACGCATGCCGACATGATTACGCAGGCGGCGCGCAACGGCAAGCACATTTTTGTCGAAAAGCCTTTGACGGTCGATCTGCAGGAAGCGTCGGACGTTCTCCGCGTCCTCGAAGAAACGAAGGTCGTTTGCCAGGTCGGTTTCATGAGAAGGTTTGACCCCGCCTACGCCGAGGCGAAGAAAAGAATCGCGCGCGGCGATATCGGCAAGCCGATCTATTACAAGGGCGTATCGCGCGACCCCGGCTCGCCGCCGGCCGAGTTTATCAAAAACAGCGGAGGCATCTTTCTCGACCTGGGCATCCACGATTACGATTTGGCGAGATTTTTGCTGGAAGCCGAAGTGACCTCCGTCGCAGCGCACGGCAGCGTGCTGGTTCACGGCTTTATGGAGGAATTCGGCGACGTGGATCAAGGGATCGCTTACGCCACGTTCGACTCCGGAGCGGCCGCCGATATCGAATGCAGCCGGAACGCTTACTACGGCTACGATATTCGCGGCGAAGTGATCGGCACCGAGGGAACGCTGCTGATCGGTTCGCTTAGGCACCGCGACATTTCTGTACTTACGTTTAAAGGCAGCTCCCAAGACATTGTGCCGGATTTTCCGACCCGGTTCGAAAGCGCTTATGTGCTTGAAATGCAGCATTTTGTCGATTGCTTGCTGAACGGCCAGAAACCGTCAGTCACGGCAGAGGACGGGAAAAAGGCGCTGGAGATCGCCGTAGCGGCCAAGAAAGCCTTTGAAACCGGCAGCCGGGTACAGTTGTAACGCCAAAAGCTTGATATAAGAAAAAATGGGAGGTCTTTTCATGAAAAAAAGCGCATTGGTGTCTGTGGTATTGGCTCTGTCTCTTGCGGTGGTGGCGGGATGCGCAAGTCAAGGCGGAGGCAGCTCGGCTCCGGCGGCGTCGGACAAAGGGGATAAAGGCGGAAGATCCGGCCAAAAGCCGAAGGTGCAGGTCGTGCTGAAAACGCTCAGCAGTCCTTACTGGAAATACGTCGAAGCGGGCGCGAAAAAAGCGTTCCAGGATTTGAACGTAGACGGGACCGTCACCGGGCCGGCTTCGGAATCGCAAATTTTGGAGCAGGTCAACATGCTGGAGGACGCGCTGAACAAGAAGCCGGCCGCTTTGGTCGTGGCGCCGACGCAGCCTTCCACGGCGATTCCCGTGCTGAAAAAGTATAAAGACAAAAACATCCCTGTGCTGCTCGTCGATACGGATACGGCCGATTGGGCGGATAAAACGGCCTTTATCGGCACGGATAACGCGACAGCAGGGAAAAAGGGCGGAGAATACTTGGCTTCGCTGCTGAAATCCGGCGATAAAGTAGCGCTCATCGCGGGCGCGCTCGGCAACCCGGCGACCGACGAGCGGATCAAGGGCGCGAAGGAAGCGCTGGAGGCGAAAGGGATGAAAATCGCCGCCAACCAGCCGGCCGACAGCGATAAAGCGAAGGCGATGTCCGTCATGGAAAATATTTTGCAGAACCATCCGGATCTGAAGGGCGTCTTTGCAGCCAACGACGACATGGCGATCGGTGCATTGCGTGCGGCGGAAGCGAAAGGCCTGAAAATTCCGATTCTCGGCACGGACGGCACAGTGGAATCCATCGAATCGATTCTGGCCGACAAATTGGGCGGCACGGTCGCGCAGAACCCGTATGAAATGGGCTACAAAGGCGTAGAAAATGCCGTCAAAGCGATCAAAGGCGAGAATGTGGAGAAGCGGATCGACAGCGGCGTGGAAGTCATCAACAAAGAAAACGCGCAGAAGAAGCTCGATTTCTTGAAAAGCTTGACGAAGTAAGAGGCATTTCATTATAGAGAGGAACATGGATATGGAGAGAATAAAAATAGGCATTATCGGCGCCGGCCGCATCGGCAAGCTTCATGCGGAAAACTTGAAGCAGCTTCCGCAGGTGGAAATCAAGACGATTTCCGATATCTTCGCCGACAATATCCGCGATTGGGCGGCACAGAACGGCATTGCCAATGTTACCGCTGACTATAAGGACATTATGCAGGACCCGGAAATTGCAGCCGTCTTCATCTGCTCGCCGACGGATACGCACATTGCCATGATCGAAGAAGCGGCCAAGGCCGGGAAGCACATTTTTTGCGAGAAGCCGATCAGCTTCGCCTTGGATAAGACAGTGCAAGCGCTGGAGCTGGTCGAGAAATCGGGCGTCAAGTTCCAAACCGGCTTCAACCGCAGGTTCGACCATAATATGAGCCGGATTCAGGAGCTGGTCCGGGAGGGGAAAATCGGCGACACGCATATTTTGAAAATCACCTCCCGCGACCCGGCGCCGCCGCATAAGGAGTATATCCCCGCCTCCGGAGGCATGTTCATCGACATGACGATTCACGATTTCGATATCGCCCGGTTTATGGTCGGCAGCGACGTGGAAGAGGTGTTCGTACAGGGCGCGGTTCTCGTCGATCCGATGTTTGCCGAGTGCGGCGATATCGATACGGCCATCATTTCGCTCAAGTTCAAGAACGGTGCTCTGGGCGTCATCGATAACAGCCGTCAGGCGCATTTCTACGATCAGCGGGTCGAGGTGTTCGGCTCGAAGGGCTGCCTGACGATCCAGAACGATTATCCGAGCAGCGCGGAGCTCTATACTGCGGATGGCGTGTACCGGGATAAGCCGCTTTACTTCTTCCTGGAACGGTACAACGAAGCTTATGTAAAGGAAGTCAAGGCGTTTATCAACGCCCTCGTTCACGATACGCCGGTGCCGGTCAGCGCGAACGACGGTTATCAAGCCGAATTGATCGCTCATGCGGCAAGATTATCCTTGCAGGAAAAGCGTCCGGTGAAGGTAGAGGAAGTATTAACGCAATGGCATATTAGTGTATAATTGTTGATATGTCATTTCGTTGAAAGAAGTGGAAGCTATGAAGGCTACAATTTATGACGTTGCCAAGCAGGCAGGCGTATCCATTGCCACCGTCTCCAAAGTGATCAATCAAACGGGGCGCATCAGCGAGGAAACGCGGGCCAAGGTCAGTCGGATCATGCAGGAGTTGAATTACCAGCCAAGCGTCGTGGCTTCGGCTCTGACGGGGAAGCAAACCTTCACGCTCGGCTTGTTGTTGCCCGATTTGGCCAACCCGTTCTTTGCGGAAATCGCGAGAAGTGTGGAGGATCGTGCGCACGAGCTCGGCTTCAGCGTCATGATTTGCAGCACGGACAACAATCTTTTGAGAGAAGAACGAAATATTTCGTTGCTGAAGCAAAAAAGCGTGGACGGCATTATCATTGCCACCGGCGTACGCAACGATGCGATATTGAAGGACTTGAAAAAACAAAACTTTCCGGTCGCGCTCATTGCCCGCGATATGCCTTCCCTGGCGATCGATACCGTGCTGGTGGACGATTTCATCGGCGGGCATATGGCGGCCTCGCATCTCATTGAGCAGGGTCATCGGCAAATTGCCGTCATCGCCGAGGACACATTGGTGATGAGCAGTAAGGAACGGATACGGGGGTACCGGTTCGCACTGGAGGAAGCGGGCATTGCCTATAATCCGGAGCTGGTGCGGATCAGCGATTTTAAAGTAACGGATGCGAAGCAGGTTGCCGGGGAAATGCTGGACTCCTCGCAGCCGCCGACGGCCATCTTTGCCTGTAACGATCTGCTGGCCACCGGCGTGATTCAAGCCGTACGCGAAAGAGGCTTGTCCGTTCCCGGCGATTTATCTATCGTCGGATTCGACAATACGCTGCTGGCGACGATTGTCGATCCTCCGTTAACGACGGTTGCGCAGCCCATTCAGGAAATGGGTCAGAAGGTCGTCGATCTGATTATTCGCATCATCAACGATAAAAATTCCACCAAGCAGCGCATCGTGATGCTGCCTGAGCTTGTTATCCGTTCCTCCGTGTCCCGGCCTGGCGAATACCGGAATAAGTGAGGGACAAAGGAGCCGCAAGAAATGACGATTGTATCCATGAAACACATACTGGAGCGGGCGCTTGGCGGGCGGTATGCGGTCGGACAGTTCAATCTGAACAACCTGGAGTTCACGCAGGCGATTCTGCAGGCGGCGCAAGAGGAGCGGTCGCCGGTCATTCTCGGCGTGAGCGAAGCATATATCCCTTATATGGGCGGCCTGCCGTTCATCGCGGGAATGGTCAAAGCGCTCGTCGCGGAATACGGCATTACGGTGCCGGTCGCGCTGCACTTGGATCACGGCTCCACCTATGAGGTATGCATTCGGGCGATTCACGCCGGGTTTACTTCCGTCATGATCGATGCGTCGCATCATTCGCTGGAGCACAACATCGAAGTAACCCGCAGCGTGACGCAGGCCGCACATGCGCTTGGCGTCAGCGTGGAAGCCGAGCTTGGCCGGATTACGGGCCGGGAGGACGATCTCGTGGTCGACGAGGCGGAAGCGATGTATGCCGTGCCCGAAGAATGCCTGCGGCTGGTCCGGGAGACCGGCATCGACTGCCTGGCGCCGGCGCTCGGCTCCGTGCACGGTCCGTATCGCGGCCAGCCTCAGCTCGGATTTGACCGCATGGCGGAAATTCAGCAGCTGACCGGGCTGCCTCTGGTCCTGCATGGAGGAAGCGGCCTACCCGAGGAAGAGATTCGCAGGGCGATCTCGCTCGGCACGGCCAAAATCAATGTGAACACGGACAATCAAATGGCCTTCACGGCCACGATCCGAAGCTTCCTGAACGACCATCCCGAAGCTTACGATCCGCGTAATTATTTGGTGCCAGCCCGCGAAGCGATTAAAGAGGCGGTCAAAGCTAAAATCCGCCTGTTCGGCAGCGGGAATCGAGCCTAATTGCATAAAGAAGAGCGCCTCCGGCCCCGGAATGAGTATGAACTGCTCATTCCATAAGGCTGGAGGCGCTTTTTTTGTTAGGATGCCTTTTCTTACGCCGCCGCGTCCTCGCTGTCCGGGGAATCGTCGCCGACTTCGAGCTGATCGTCGGTGCTATCCGTTGAATCCAGATCGTAGGTGTTCCCGGTCCAAGCTTGGATTAACGCGTTGGCATCGGCGATCAATGCTGCTTTTGCCGCTTCGGAAATAACATCCTTCTTGGTCGCTTTGTCGATTTTCTTCTTAAAATCGTTCATCGCTTTGGCCGCCTGTTTCAGGTTTCCTTTCGCTTCGTGATTCTGAGCGGTCTTCAAGCTCGCGGACAGCTTATTCTTGAGCGGTCCGCTTAGCTCTCCGGCAGCATGATAAGATTCCAGCAGTTGCTGCATGGAAGCGATGTTGGTCTTAACGACAATCGAAATGACCGTCTGAGATACGTTGCCCGCCTGATCCGTAGCCGTGATTTGGACCGCGTGCGTTCCCAATTGGCCGGCCAAGCGCAGCGGAGTTCCGGGGGTATACGGCTTGCCGTCTACCGTGATCGTTGTCCCGGCAATGCCCGACACCGAATCGGAGGCCTGCACATCCAGCGCAAGCGTCTCGCTGTCCGTAAATTCGGTCCCGTCCGTCAAGGGAGAGCCGTTCGCCGTTGCAGCCAGGGTCGGAGCCGTTGTATCGACTTTCAGGAGGAGGGGCTTCGCCTTTTCCACATTGCCGGCTTTGTCCGTAGAGCGGTACCGCAGCCCGTACATTCCGTCTGTGCTGAATTGGATCGGTTCCATGTACAAAATCCAGTTTTTTCCCAAATCCAGGCTGTATTCCGTTCTGGCGATGCCGGACTGTTCGTCTTGTGCGGACAAGGTGACGGTTACCGGACGGACAAACCATCCTTGCTGCCCGTCCGGCCGGGAAGGCGAGACGCTCGCCGTCGTCACCGGCGGCGTTTTATCGTTCTCCCATTCGATCGATTCCTTCAACCGGGCAATCAGCTCCCGAAGCGGGCTGATCGAGCTTTCGTAGTCGTACGGGAAATGATTGAGCATTTCTTGCAATTGGCTTCTCAGCCCGCTGTCACCTTTGCCCAAGGCCAGCAAGCCTTCCGCTTGTTTCACCAGCTCCAAATAGCTGTTCAACACCCCCGGTCCGTACACTTCAAACTCCAGAATGGAATAGCCGTATATCGTAGCTCGTTCGATGCCTTGAAGCTTGACATATCTCGCCTTGACGGCGGTGTCAAATTTGATCGTCTCGACGCCACCTTTGCCGTCGGTCACCGCATCGCCTGCTTTTACATTTTGCCACTGCTGGCTGTCGCCGGAAACGAGTATTTTGTACTTCTTGGCGTAAGCGCCTTCCCATTTGATCACGACGCTGTCGATTTCCTGCTGTTCGCCGAGATCGACGCTGAACCAGTTATCGTCTGTAAAAGTACTCGACCATCTTGTGCCCGTATTCCCGTCGACAGCCTGATCCGGCGACAAATGAGGGGCCTCGCTGGTCGATGCTTCCGCATGCTTGTTTAATGCCAGGTTCATCCCGTCGAAGCTGACCGCCTTATTGTAAACGATCAGATTGTCGATAACGCCTTTAAAGGAATTGGCGGAGCTTCCGATCTTCTCGAG
This sequence comes from Paenibacillus oleatilyticus, assembly GCF_018998565.1. Lineage (GTDB taxonomy): Bacteria > Bacillota > Bacilli > Paenibacillales > NBRC-103111 > Paenibacillus_G > Paenibacillus_G oleatilyticus. The sequence goes on from NZ_JAHNZO010000003.1 coordinate 252,764, forward strand.
CGGCAGCACCAAGGTATCGATCCGGGGCGATGCGCCGTTCGTTACCCATAATTTTTCCACATACTCATTACCGTTGACATACAGGGATACGCCTTTGTTGTCCCCGGTCAGCAGCAAGTGCGTCCATTGTCCCGCCGGAACCTTGTATTGGAACGTGCTGTGATAGTGCTCCTTGGAAAAGCCCAGCAGCCCGGTCTTTCCTTCCTTGAGCTTCACTTGGCCGACAGGCGATTCCAGCAGCACCGCATCGTCCGGGTTGTCGGCATCCGGCTTGATCCACATGGAAACGGTCCATCCGAACCCTAACGCTTGCAGCGGCGTCTTGATGTAGCTTTCGCCTCCGCCGAACCGTACGCCTTTGCCGTATTTGCCGTCCGCTGCCGCTACATTTTTGCCGATGCCATTGTAGCCGTTGCCGGAAGCGTCGGCGAAGCCGTTTTCGAACAAATACTTGATGACGTTGCCGTCTTTATTCGGGACCTGCAGCTTGTGGGAGATGTTGGCGTTCGGCGCTTCGCCGATCCGTTCCGCTGCGGCTGCATAAGCGTTGTAATCGGCGTCTTCCCGGCTTCCTGTCCACATTTTTTCGGACAGCACCTGCACGCCGGGGAACATTCGGTCATGAGAATCGTCCATCGATAATCCGACGGAATCCGAAATGTCGTTCCATAGTGCCAGCATGGCGCCTTTCAGCTTTGGATGGCCGTAGGGCAGCGTCGTATCGCTAAATACGTTCGGTTCCCACATCTTATACATATATTTGGGGTCGATCCGATCCTTATACAATCTTGGCACAAGATACATGTAGCTGTTCTCCGTGTTCAGGATATCGTATCCAAGATCGATCGCTTGCCGGGCATCTCCGTAAGGCACGTGCCACACATCCATCGTGGCCTCGGTGCTTACCGGGGTGACCCCGTTGTATTCCCTCATGCCGCCCCAAATATGGGGATGCTTGCCTTTGCCGTTGATATACTTGACGAGCGTATCCATGTACCCGCGAAAAACCTCGGTATTGCCCCAATATTCGTCCGTCCCGACATGGACGTCGGGGCCGATAAAGGTCGGGTTGTCGCCATCGATATATTCGTCGAACAAACTTTTGACGAAATCGACCGTTTTCGGCTTCGTAATGTCCAGATGAGGTCCGGTCCCCAGAGAAGGATCGAAGCTGGTAAAAGCTCTGGAATGCCCCGGCGTATCAATCTCCGGAATGACATTCACGCCGTAGTCCATGCCAAGCCGCTGAAGATCGCGAAACTCCTCTTTGGTGTAAAAGCCGTTTTTGCTCGCAAGCCCGGGGGATTTCGTACTCTGCAGACGATATGCCGCAGTCGTGCCGTCTTGGAACGGCGTTCCTACATCGTCGTTCAAATGAATCTGAAATTGGTTCATTTTGTACCAGGACAGCAGCTTCACGTAGTCTCTCAGAAACTCAATCGTATAAAACTTTCTGGCAACGTCGATCATGAGCCCGCGCGTTTCGTACTTCGGATAATCCCGTGCCGTCCCTTTAGGGATATGGGCATGAGCTTCATCCTGCTTCAAAATTTGCAGCGCCGATCTCGTCCCGAAAAAGACGCCTGTCACATCAGCCGATGTAATCGTGACATGATCGTTAACGTCGAAGAGGTAGCCTTCTTTTCCGAGCCAGGCTAAGGAATCGTCGATGGACAAATAAAGGTCGCCCGCCTGTGGAGCGCCGTAAATAATGTTCGCGCTGACGCCGGTAATATCCCGCAGATCTTCCTTCGTTTGCTCCGCGGCTTTTTGCAAAGCCGTTTTATGGGCCGGATTGACCACGATTCGCGAGGTCGGCTTCAGGGTGAAATTTCCGGTCCGGCCATGCCATTCGCGCAGCGACGGGATGACCTTCGGCTCCTTGTTCAAATCGTCCGTTTGCGTGTATTGCCCCGGCACCGCAGCAAGAATGTTCCCGGTGACGGCCTTCTGACCGGTTCCCGTATGTTCGACTTGAAACAGGAGATTCACTTTCGTATCCACAAGAGGCGTGTGGATTTTCCCCGCTTGATCGATCACGGGCAGTCTGTCGCTGCCGTATACGGAAACCTTGTAGCCTTCAGGCACCTGAGGCAGAACAATCTCCGTCTGTCCTTTGGCAATAGGCGGGATTTGGGTGATGCCCTTCACGATTTTGGGCAATTCGCCGGCGTTATACACCTCGAATTCGAAGAAGGAGTACCCGTAAAAGGTGCCTTCCACAGGAGCACGCTGCACGCCTTGAAATTTCACATACCTTGCTTTCACATCGTCAAAATCGGTCGTTTCCGTCCCGCCTCTGCATGCAATCTCGCCGTCATGGCCGAGCACGTTCGTCCAATGCTGCCCATCGCCTGAAACCAGCAGCTTGTACTTGCTGGCGGGGGTCTGCCATTTGATGGTCACCCGGTTTATGGTGAACTCTTCGCCGAGGTCCACATAGAACCACTGATCGTCTTGCAGGGCGGACGACCATCGCGTGCTGCCGTTGCCGTCAACGGCATTGGCCGGCCCAAGCCAGTCCACTTCGTTCCCCGAAGCGTACACCGCTTGATGTACCGCCAAATTAACGCCGACCGGGGTACTGACAACATTCGCAGGCATGGCCCTGCCGCCGTAAACGGTTTCATAAACAGACCGGGTAACGGGAAGCATCGGAGAAACGTCGCCTGTCCGCCCCGCCTCAGCGGCTGCTTGTGGCAGGCCTGCGGGGAAAAGCGTGGAGAGAAGCACCAGTGACAACAAACCAGAAAGCGTTTTCCTTTTCATGTTCTCCTCCTTGTGCATTTTTGGAAAAAGCACCTCAACTTTTATATTAAGAGGCCGGCTTTTCGATTCAAATAGACAACTTATTACTTTCCATATACATTTGATTACTTTTGAACAAAAAAAGAGAGCCTGCCGGTTGGCAAGCTCTTCGATAAACTATTGCTTTCCGTGGACCGATTGCCAGAACGTTACCCTTAACAAAAGCTTGCGGTTTCCAACAGCGCGGTGTACGTTGATATAAAATGAGCATGAACGGGGGATTCTATGCAGCTTATCGCCATGATCACGATGCTGGCGGATCACATCGGCGCCGTTTTCTTTGAAGATCAGGCGATATGGAGAGTGATCGGCCGAATCGCCTTCCCGATCTACGCCTATGGCATCGTGCTAGGGTACAGGCATACGAGAGATTTGAAAAGCTACATGAAGCGTCTGCTCATCCTGGCCGTTCTATCGCAAGCGCCTTATATGCTGGCCTTGGGGAAGATGGGCGTGAACGCCGTAGGGACGCTGCTTGTGTGCGTAGCGGTCCTATATGTCATGGAACACCGCAAAAAAAGCGTTTGGCTTCCGGTTGCCGTCGCTTCGGTCGTGATCATGGAGGCTTTGAGCTTCGATTACGGCTTGTACGGACTGCTGCTGGTGCTGATCTATCGCTATACGAAAAGCCATACGATGGTGATTAGTCACTTTATTCTGAACGTCCTGTTTCTGGCGCTCAAGGGCTGGGTCCTTGGCGCATACAGCATTATTGCCACGATAGGCATCGCCTATGCGCCTGCGTTGTATGGACAATTCGAGCGCCGGAGCGTTCCGGGGTGGCTGTGGAGAAGCTTTTATCCGGCGCATTTGGCCGTCCTAGCGCTGATCGAACCGATCGTCGCGTTGTACCGATAGCTTTGCGGTCCCCTCACCCGTCTTTATCCGATGATGATTTTTCCTTCCGGGTACCGGTACAGCTCTTTTTTCGGATTCGGCTGCAAGGCGAACGCCAGCGTCACGAGTCCCACTCGCCCGATAAACATGACGCAAATCATCACAATTTTGCCGGCAAACGTCAGGTCGGCGGTCAAGCCCATGCTGAGACCCACCGTACCGAAGGCCGAGGTCGTCTCGAACAGAATTTTCAGAAAATCCTGGTCCTGGAGGGTAGACAGCAGCATCGTCGCAAACGCGAGGAAAAAAACGGCGGTCAGCGTGAACGTGACGGCTTTGTAGATGTCCTTCGCGGGCAGACGGTGGCGGAACAGCACGACGTCTTCCTTGCCGCGCAGCATCGCCACGAAAGCTCCGACCAGGATGGCGAACGTCGTGAGCCGGATACCTCCTCCGGTGGAGCCGGGAGCCGCCCCGATGAACATCATGACGATCATCAAAAACTGCGTGGCGGTCCGAAGCTCGGCGATATCGAGCGTGTTAACGCCGGCGGAGCGCAAAGTCATCGACTGGAAGAAGGAGGCGACGATTTTCGTGTCCCATGGCATGCTGCCCAGCGTCTTCGCATTGGTGAATTCGAAGATCAGAATAAGCACGGCGCCCGACAGCACCAGAATGCCGTTCGTCGACAAGACGACTTTGCTGTGCAAGGACAGCTTGCGGGTCTTGGGAAATTCGATCAGCTCCGAGATGACGACAAACCCGATTCCGCCGAAAAAGATCAGCATCATGGAAACGAGATTGATGCCAAGATCATTGACGTAGGGCGTTAAGCTGCGGAATCCGCCGAACAATTCGAAGCCCGCGTTGTTGAAGATCGACACGGCATGGAACAGGCCGAAATAAGCGGCCTTCCCGATCGGCATCTCCTGCGACCAGCGCAGCATGAAATAGAGCGCCGCGATCCCTTCGATCGTTATCGAATACAGGAATACCCGGACGATCAGCCGGACGATGCCGTCTATGTTGGCGTGATTCATCGATTCCTTCAATAAAAGGCGGTCCCGCAGCGAGACCCGGCGCTTCAAAGCCAGCGTGAACCAGGTGGCCATTGTCATGAAGCCGAGTCCGCCCAACTGCACCATCAGCAGCAAAACGATTTGCCCGAACAATGTAAAATGAACGCCGGTATCGACAATAATCAGCCCGGTGACACAGGTGGCCGACGTTGCCGTAAACAAAGCGTCGATGTATCTCATGGACTGCCCGTCCGCAGAGGCGGCCGGAAGGTTTAGCAGAAAAGAGCCGATGATTATAATAAGAGCGAAGCCTCCCGCCAATACGCGCGGCGGGGTTACTTTGATAAATCTAGATTTGGCCGGAGTGCGCACCGGATTCACCTCAAGGTCATATTCCCACGGTTGTTGTCATGGCTTTCCATATCATAGCACGGGATGCTGCGAATTTCACTATGCGTAAAGGAGAGGAATATGACCTGGGAGGCTGAGGTGGCTACCGCTTATTCTGGTTCTTGTTCCGGCGTCTGGACATACCCGAGCTGCCTCGAAATATCCAGCGCGGCACGCTTGACTTGCTCGCCGACGGCGGGGATGTCGTGGATCGGAAGCTCCGTCCGCAAAGCGGTGATGCTGACCGCCGCCTTGAGCTGCCCGTAATGATCAAATACCGGGGCCCCGATGCAGCGTACCCCTGCCTCGCCTTCCTCGTCCTCCACAGCGTATCCCTGCCTGCGGATCGCTTCGATTTCCGCCATAAAATCGTGGACGTTCGTGATCGTTTTCTCCGTTTTCTCCGGCAGTCCTTTCTCGCGAAGCGCCCGCTCCAGCAGGTCCTGCGGCATGAAGGCGGCCAGCGCCTTGCCGACGCCCGAGGCGTGAAGCGGCTGCCGCTGCCCGATATAGGTGGCGAACTTGACAAACGCCTGACTCTCCACCTTCTCGATGTACATCGGCTCAAGGTTATCGAGCACGGCGAGATGCACGGTGAAGCCCGTTTCGCCGAGCAGCCGCTCCATGGACACCCGGGCCGCGGTGCGGATATCGATCCGGTTGAGCGTAGACAAGCCGATATTGATAAATTTGGAGCCGAGACTGTACTTGCCGTCGGGGCTCTTGATGATATATTGATGCTGCTCCAGCGTATTGAGAATGAAGAACACGCTCGTTTTCGGGATGTCCACAAGCTTGCACAAGTCGCTGACGCCGACAGGCTCCTCGCGCTGGGACAGCGTTTCGATGATAGCAATCGCCTTCTCCAATGCGGGGACATTATATTTTTTATCCGTAGCCATAGTCGTTCCGCCTTACGTGATTTATTTTAAACAATATTTATAATACAAAAACGCGGTTCCAGGCGTCAAGCGCTGCCATGATCTATCGACAAGTGCCGGGATTCGGCGAAGGCCTATTGTACATGCGGTTTATGCAGTGAACTGCTTAGTGGATCAGGATCGTTGTACTTTAAAAGACCGTATTGACAAACAAACGGGAAGCGTTTACTTTTTAATTAAATAGTGTTTTATATATTAAACGACATTCAAGAAATGAGGACGGACAAACAACGCGGGGAGGGGACGTTAGAGATGATCTTCGATTGCCATACGCACGTCTTCGGTCCGGGTCAGTTCGGTGGAGCTACGCTGGCCGCGGCCAAGCGGGCTTGGGGAGACGGGCAGGAAATGCTTGTGACGCCGGAAGGACACTGGGAGCTGTTCAAGGATATCGCCGGCGCGATCGTGCTGGCCTTCGACGCCCCGGCCACGGGGCTCAACGTACCGAACGAGTACGTCGCGGACTATGTAGCCAAGCATCCCGGCAAGCTGTTCGGCTTCGCCAGCGTCGATCCGAACCGGCTGAACGCAGCCGGCCTGCTGGAAGCGGCGGTGAAGGAGCTCGGGCTGCAGGGCTTGAAGCTCGGTCCGATCTATCAAAATTTTTACCCGGAGGCGAAGGAGCATTTCTCGCTCTATGCGAAGGCGGACGAGCTGGGTGTGCCGATTCTGTGGCACCAGGGCACGTCGTTTGTGCCGGAGGGGTACCTCGACGCCTCCCGTCCGGCGGCGCTCGATCCGATCGCCCGCGCGTTCCCCAATTTAAAGATGGTGATCGCCCACATGGGGCATCCTTGGGTGGACGAATGCATCGCCGTCGTCCGCAAAAATCCGAATCTGTACATGGATCTGTCGGCGCTGGGCTCCCGCCCGTGGCAGTTTTACAATGCGCTGGTATCGGCTTGCGAGTACGGCGTGACGCATAAAATTTTGTTCGGATCGGATTACCCGTTCTTTACGACACAGCAGATGATCGACGCGCTGCGGAACATCAACCGGTTCACCGAAGGCACCTCGCTGCCGCGGGTGCCGGAGCAGGTGATCGAAGAGATTTTGCATCGGAACACGCCGGAGCTGCTGGGACTTGTATAGAAGCTGCGGCGGGTCAGACGAAGCACGAAACGCGTGCAGGGCACGCAAGAAGGAGACGGAAGCGCAATGGCGGAACAATCGGACAACGGAAAACGCAGGGGCGAAGCTTATTTTGCCGACGAAGGGCTGTGGGGGTTCATCCACCGCTCGTTTACCAAATCGATGGGATATACGGAGGAGGATCTCGCCAAGCCGGTCATCGGCATCTGCAATACGTTCAGCGAGCTGAACAAATGCCATTCCCACTTCAACGAGCTGGTCGATTACGTGAAGCGGGGCGTCTGGCAGGCCGGGGGACTCCCGATGGAATTTCCGACGATCTCCATCGGCGAGCCTTACGTCAAGCCGACGACGATGCTGCTGCGCAACCTGATGGCGATGGATACGGAGGAAATGCTGAAGGCGCACCCGATCGACGGCGTCGTGCTGATCGGCGGCTGCGACAAAACGGTGCCGGCCCAGTTGATGGCCGCCGCCAGCGCCAACATTCCGGCCATCGTGCTGACGGGCGGGCCGATGCTGAACGGGCGGTTGAACGGTCGCAGTCTGGGCGCGTGCACGGATTGCTACCAATTTACACTGGAGCATAAGGCGGGCAATCTCAACGACGAGCAGCTGGCGACGGCGGAGAACGCCATCTGCCGCAGCGACGGCCACTGCATGGTGATGGGGACGGCCAGCACGATGGCTTCCATCGCCGAAGCGCTCGGCATGGCGCTGCCGGGCTGTGCGGCCATTCCCGCGCCGGACAGTCGCAGGCGGCATATGGCGGAGCGCACCGGCAGGCAGATCGTCAATCTGGTGAAAGCGGACATCCGGCCGCGAGAGATCATGACGGAGGCGGCGCTGGAAAATGCGATCCGCGTGACGATGGCGAGCGGCGGATCGACGAATGCGATCATCCATCTGGTGGCGATTGCCGGCCGCCTGGGCATCCGGCTCCCGCTGGAGAAGTTCGACGAGCTTGCCGCGGCGACGCCGTTCCTGCTCAATCTGCGGCCTTCCGGCCAGTATCAAATGGAGGAGTATTTCGAGGCCGGCGGCGTCCCGGCGCTGATGAAGGAGCTGGAAGGGTTGCTGCACGGCGATTGCCTGACCGTGACGGGCCGTACCGTCAGCGAAAATCTGCGCGGCGTGGAGGTGCTGGACCGCAGCGTGATCTACCCGCTGGACCGGCCGCTCGATCCGCAAGGCGGCATCGCCGTGCTGCGCGGCAATCTGGCGCCGGACGGCGCGCTGATCAAGCAGACGGCGGTCTCGACGCATCTGAAGAAGCACCGGGGGCGGGCGGTCGTATTCGAATCGCCGGCCGATCTTGAGCGGCGCATCGACGATCCGGAGCTGGACGTGGACGAAAGCAGCGTGCTGGTGCTCAAGAACGCCGGGCCCAAGGGTGCTCCGGCGATGCCGGAAATCGGGCAGATCCCGATTCCGAAAAAGCTGCTGCTGCGCGGCGTCCGCGACATGGTCCGCATCTCCGACGCCCGGATCAGCGGCACGTCGTACGGTGCGCTGATCGTCCACGCCGCCCCGGAAGCGGCGGTAGGCGGTCCGCTGGCGCTCGTGCAAGACGGGGATATGATCGAGCTGGATAGCGCCGCCCGGCGGCTGCATCTCGAGGTGGATGCCGAAGAACTGGCGCGCCGCCGGGAGAGGTGGACCCCGCCCGAGCCGCATTACGACCGGGGCTACGGGTTGTTGTACATTGAACGCGTCATGCAGGCGGACAAAGGGTGCGACTTCGACTTCCTCGTCCCGAAGGAACTGCGGAAGTAAGGGGCACGAACGAACGATCCTGTACAAATTTTTGGACGAATGAAGGAGGAAGATCAATGTACGACAACGATAAGTCATTGTTTGATTTCATGTGCGAAAGCTTGTATTCTGCGGTCATATCCGATACGTTGGACGAACTGGGGTACCGCCATCAGGTGATGAGAGAGGACCTGACGCCGTTGTCCGCCGATTGGGTCATTGCGGGGCGGGCGAAAACGATGCTGTCCGTCGACGTGCATCATCTGCCGGACGATCCGTACGCGCAGGAAATTGCCGCCGTGGACAGCATCCGGCCGGGCGAGATCGTGATCGGCTGCACGAACCGTTCCCGCCAGAACGGGCTGTGGGGCGAGCTGCTCTCGACCGCCTCCCAAGCTCGCGGTGCCCGCGGCGCGGTCGTGGACGGTCTCATCCGTGATTCGAAAAAAATTTTGGAGCTGGATTTTCCGGTCTTCGCGACGGGCACGAAGCCGGTCGATTCCCGCGGCCGCGGCTTGGTCATCGAATACGACGTGCCGGTGCTGTGCGGCGACGTGCTGGTCCATCCGGGCGACGTCGTATTCGGCGACCGGGATGGCGTTGTCGTCATTCCCGCCGGGGTCGTCGATGAGGTGGTCCGACTCGCTGCGGACAAAGTGACCCGCGAAAACCATACCCGCGATGAGCTGAAGGCGGGCCGCACGCTGCGGGAAGTGTACGACAAATACGGCGTGCTGTAACATTATTCGGATAAAGGAGGAGAAGCGCCATGAGGCTTAGCGGCAAACGCGCGCTTGTCACCGGCGGCGCCCGGGGCATCGGCAAAGGCATTGTCGGACGCTTTTTGGCGGAGGGAGCCTTCGTGATCGCGCTGGACCAGAACGAAGCCGAGCTGGAGGCCTTGCGGAAGGAATTCGCGGGGCATGCGGAGAGGCTTGCTTTGTCGGCATGCGACCTGCGTGACCTGGGACAGCTTGAACAGGCGGCGGGAGAGGCGTTCGACCGGTGGCAGGGGATCGACATTGTGATCAACAATGCGGGGATTGCGTACCGGGAGCCGTTTCTGGACATCCCGCTGGCCCATTGGGACGCGGTGATGGACATCAACGTGCGCGCCGTGTTCCGGCTGGGCCAGTTGGCTGCCGAACGGATGATCCGGCAGGGGACGGGCGGAAGCATCGTCAATATGAGCTCCAAGAACGGCCTCGCGGGCAGCTCGATGCTGGCGCATTACAACGCTTCGAAAGCCGGCGTCATCCTGCTGTCGCAATCGATGGCCGTCGAGCTGGCGCCGTACGGCATCCGCGTGAACGTCGTCGCGCCGGGCTTCGTGGAGACGCCGCTCGACCGCGAGCTGCGCATCCGGGAAGGGCTGCCGGCCTTTTCCGAGCGAACGCCGATGCGTAGGTCGGCCACGATCGACGAAGTGGCGAACGTCTTCCTGTTTCTCGCATCCGACGAATCCAGCTACGTAAACGGTTCCACAATCACGGTGGATGGGGGACATCTTGCGAACGCGAGCGAGTTTTAACGGCAGCGGGCCTATGGCCGCACAGCCGTCCGCTTCCCTGACAGCCGCGCCAATGCCGCTTCGGCATTGAAGCTGGGCGCCGCCGGGGGGAAGGGGGCGGCTTTTTGCCGTCTCACTTCCGCACGAATACCCGCTGTACGGCGTGATTCGCCCCTTTTTCCAGAATCATCTTCGCGCGTCCTTTGGTCGGCAAAATGTTCTCGTGCAGGTTGACCGCGTTGATGTCCCGCCAAATCCCGGAAGCGGTTGCGACGAGCTCCTCGCCATGCAGCTCGGCAAAACGGTGGAAGTACGACTTCGGATTAAGAAACGCCGTTTCCCGGAGCATCCGGAACCGTTCGACGTACCACTGCTCGATGTCTTTTTCCTTCGCGTCGACATAAATCGAATAATCGAAAAAGTCGCTGACGAACACTTGAGACTGTTTTCCGACTTGCAGGACGTTGATGCCTTCCACGATCAAAATATCGGGCTGGCGGATCGTCTCCACTTCGTCCGGCACAATATCATACGACAAGTGCGAGTAGACCGGCGCATGAACGACGGGCTTGCCTGCCTTAATATCGCGGATAAACCGCAGGAGCTTCTTGATGTCGTAGCTTTCCGGGAAGCCTTTGCGCTTCATGAGCCCTCGCTCCTCAAGCACGCGGTTCGGGAACAAGAAGCCGTCCGTCGTAATCAGCTCCACGTTCCGATGCTCCGAACATCGCGACAGCAGCAGCTGCAGCAGCCTTGCCGTCGTGCTTTTGCCCACGGCCACGCTCCCGGCAATGCCGATAATGAACGGAACCGGTTCGGCGCCATTTTGCAGGAACGAAGCGGACGTGCGGTGAAGCGTCCTGGCGTTCTCCACCAGCAGATCGAGAAACCGCGTCAAGGGAAGATAAATTTCTTCGACCTCTTGAAACGGAACTTTGTCGTTCAGGCCTTTGAGCTGCTCGAACTCTTCCATCGTAATGCGAAGCGGCGCGGTAGCGGGCAGTCCGGACCACGCCTGACGATCGAATTCATAATAGAGGGAGTACGGATTCATCGGGACCTCGCTGTCCATCAAATGGTTTAGTAGTAATGCATTTTCATATCATAGCATGACCCGGCGGCGATTTCACTACTTGAACTTTTTTTTGACAAAAGAAAATCGTAGGGGGAACGGTTTGTTTTTTTAATTACCTTGTAATACGATGTATATAGAAAAACATAGTTGGTAGGTGGTCAATATGAACAAAGAGCTGCTTAAAGGCAGTATAGACATTCTGGTACTCTCTGTTGCGGACCGAGGAGACACATATGGTTATGAGATCATACGGCGATTGAAAAAAAACAGCGACGAGCTCTACGAAATGAGCGAAGGCACATTATATCCCGCTCTGCGGCGTCTGGAGGACAAAGGTTTCCTTGTTTCGTATTGGGGTGATTCGGAGACCGGCGGAAGAAGAAAATATTACCGTATTACGGAGGACGGCAAACGTGAGCTAGACCGTAAAGTTCAAGAGTGGCAGGCCGTCCATCGATTGATTCGCGTATGCTTGGAGGGAAGGGTATGAGACCGATCGAAAAATACCTTTGGAGATTGGGCGAGAGGCTGCGGATGAACGAACAGGAAATAGAACTGATCAAAGAAGAGATGGGTGACTATTTGGCGCTGTTGTGCTCAAAAACACCATTGGTCAAATCGGTCTGATGTTTCCGATGGGATTATTTTTGCCGACGCTGTTTCAATCCCTGCGGAAGTGGAAATTTTTCGTGTCTTCTATACTGATGGTTCTCATAGGTATAGAATCTATGCAATACTTCACCCGATCGGGCGTCGGCGATATCGATGATGTATTCCTTTATATTCTGGGCTCATCGTCCGGATTTTATGGTTACCATATGATTTCTCGGTTTGTGCGCAAGGCGCGAAACGCGTCCGGATCGCTGTCTAAGCGTTAGTTCAGGCGAAAGCAAGTTGACTGGATGGTCCTAGATTTTTGCTGGTCAGGCAACCTCTATAATCCTATTTGACCACTTTCTCAACAAGCTGTCGCTGGCCTAGCCAGCGTTTTTTTATGCTCGCCGATGCTTTAATTCGACAAATTAATCAAGAAATCGACTTTTTTTGCACCACATAATGCCGTTTTTCTGCCAGATAATCAAACAAACACAACTTGGTTACTAGTTAATCTATTATTGGGTTGAGCATATCGCAATAAAGAAAACGGGAGGTTGAACAGCTTTGAAAAAAATTTGTTTGGGAATCATCTCTGTTGTTTCCGCGCTTACCTTTGTAACCTCTGCTAGTGCAGCGACGCCAAATGTCTCATCTACGCCAAACTCTTTCGAAGTTTCTGCTAAGAAGATTCAAAATGGTAAGATGGATTTCTATTTAGTCGATGGTGAATACGGAGAGTATGTAAAATGGCTCAAAATAAAAAAGGGCTCCGACTTAACGGTTTCCATGTCTGATGTAACTGGAAAGAAAAATTGGAGATTTAAGGTTGAAATTTACAATAAAAAGACTGGCAAAACTGAAGCCTGCACTCTTAGCAACTCTGACTTTGATTCCGATTCTTGTACGATTACAGGGTTAAGAGAAGGCGAGTACACATTATCATTCAAGAATAAGAATGGGGCCACGATGTCGGGGCTTCTCAGATTCCATTTTGACGGAGAATTCGGTGGAATTGTGAGATAATAAAGAAAAGAAAGAGGGGCCATTTTCCTCTTTCTTTTCTTTATTTAAGGGTAGCTACTAGAACGTAAACACTCAAAAACCCTGTAGGACTGATTTTCGGTTTCCATGTACTTGCTGCGGGATAATCTCCGTCGCTGTCGCCCGTATCCCCGAACCGTCCAGACAGGTTACCCTTACGTATACGCTTAGATTCTTCTGGGAGTTTGCAACCGCACGGAGTTTGTATCCGTATTGCACGGCCAGTTGTTTTGCGCGTTCTTCGCTCATGGATTATTCTTCCTTGAAAAGGGGAAAAAGCCCTACTTTTTTTGTTTCTTCGTTTCAAAGCCGTGCATAACGGCTTTTTTTATTTGAATTTATGTATGTACTGGTTTATAATGGGATTAAATGATAGATTAATCTATCAAATTCCATCAAAAGTGAGGCAGAGATTATGGAGACGGCCAGATCGGCAACAAAGGAGCTCCGGCTCCATGCCATACTTGATGCGGCTACGGAGCTTCTGGTCGAGAAGCCTACGGCATCCCTGAACGAGATTGCCGAATACGCGGGCATCGGCATCGCCACCCTGCATCGGTACGTGGCGAGCAGGGAGCAGCTGATGCTGCAGCTGGGGCTAAGAGCGGCGCAGGTTGTGGAAGAGACGATAAGCCGTATCCCGCTGGACGAGGAATCGAGCGAAACCTACATTTCGCAGCTGGTGGAAGCGCTGATTCCGCTGGGAGACAAAATTTATTTTCTCGCTCATGAAACCTCCCTGAATTACAACCTCGAGATGTCCGCGGCCGAGGAGAAGCTGAAGGAACCGATTCACCACATGATCCAATCGCTGCAGCGCAAAGGCCATTTCCGGCAAGATATGAGCAGCGAATGGATTCTGAACGTGCTGTATTCGCTCCTCTTTGTCACCTGGCAGCAGGTTCATGAAGGCCACGTTGCCAAAAAATCGGCGGCGGCGCTAGTTCTGGAGACGCTGTACCACGGGTTTAAAGCAAGCAAGCCGGAGTAGGTTTAAAGAGGCTCGGCAAGGCAAATGGATACGGGAGGATGGTTGTTATGAGTGAAGCGGGAGTTATTCCTCAACCCAAAACTTATGGTCCCCTTGGAAATTTACCTTTGATCGACAGCAAGAAACCGACCCTTTCGCTTTGTAAACTTGCAGAAGAGTACGGCCCTATATACCGGATCACGCTTCCGGGTTATTCCAGCATTGTGGTGTCCGGACATGACCTCGTAGCGGAAGTTTGCGACGAATCGCGCTTCGATAAAAGCATAAAGGGCGACCTGGAGAACGTGCGCGCCTTTGGCGGAGACGGGTTATTTACAAGCCGCACGGATGAGCCGAACTGGCAAAAAGCGCACCGGATTCTTCTCCCCACCTTCAGCCAGCAGGCGATGAAAGGGTACCATGCGATGATGGTCGACATCGCTTCGCAGCTGATTCAAAAATGGGCCCGTCTCAACCCCAACGAAAGCATCGATGTCGCGGAAGACATGACCCGGCTAACGCTGGACACGATCGGCTTATGCGGCTTCAATTACCGCTTTAACAGTTTTTATCGCGAAACGCCGAGCCCTTTTATCAACAGCATGGTCCGCGCGCTGAACGAAGCGATGCTGCAAGGCAGCCGCCTGAAGATCCAAAATCTGTTCATGGTGCGAACGAGACAGCAGTTTAACGAAGATATTCAAACGATGTTTTCCCTGGTAGACAAAATGATCGAGGAACGAAAGGCAAACGGGGACCGGGGGGAAATCGACCTGCTCGCCCGGATGCTGAACGGGAAGGACCCGGAGACAGGCGAGACGCTGGATGACGAAAATATCCGGTATCAGATCATCACGTTCTTGATCGCCGGACATGAGACGACCAGCGGCTTGTTATCGTTCGCTTTATACTTTTTGCTGAAGCATCCGGATGTGCTCCAGAAGGCTTATCTGGAAGCGGACCGGGTGCTGACGGATTCGTTTCCGACGTATTCGCAGGTGCTGCAGCTCCATTACATTCGGATGATTTTAAACGAATCGCTGCGCTTATGGCCGACGGCCCCGGGATTCGAGCTCTATGCGAAGGAAGATACGGTCATTGGCGGAAAGTATCGCATTCGCAAGGGGGAAGGCATCGGGGTGATTCTGCCGCAGCTTCATCGGGATAAAGCTGCCTGGGGGGCCGACGCGGACGAATTCCGCCCCGAACGGTTCGAAGATCCCGGCAAAATTCCCAATCATGCCTACAAGCCGTTCGGTAACGGGCAGCGGGCTTGCATCGGCATGCAGTTTGCGCTTCACGAAGCGACGCTGGTTCTCGGCATGATTGTCCGGCATTTTGAGCTGGTGGATCATACGAACTATCAGTTGGACGTGAAGCAAACCTTGACGCTCAAGCCGGGCGATTTTCGTATCCGCGTGCGGCTGCGGCATAAGACGGCAAGCCCCGCGGTGCATGAACAGGAAACAGCAGGCCATGCCAAGGCCGTTGTGGCGAATCTAGGGCAGGCGCAGGCGAACCGTCCGCTTGCAGGGGCGGAAAAGATGCCTCTGCTCGTGCTTTACGGCTCAAACTTGGGCACGGCGGAAGGGATCGCCCGCGAGCTGGCGCATACCGCGCGGGCACAAGGCTTCCGAAGCGAGGCTGCGCCGCTGAACGATGGGGCCGGAAGGCTGCCCCGGGACGGGGCGGTGGTCATCGTCACCGCGTCTTATAATGGCAAGCCCCCGGGCAATGCGCGCGAGTTCGTGACATGGCTTGAAGGCGTGCAGCCTGGCGAGCTTAAAGGGGTTCGCTATGCCGTATTCGGGTGTGGGGACCGCAGCTGGTCCAATACGTATCAGGATGTGCCGCGGTGGATTGACGAGCAGTTGGCCCGGAAGGGAGCGGCAAGACTCTCGGTGCGCGGCGAGGCGGATGCCGGCGGCGACTTCGAGAAGCAGCTTGACGAATGGCGGGTCCGCCTATGGTCCGAGCTTAGGCATGCTTTTGGACTGGAACGAAGCGACGCGGAGAAGATGGAAAGCGGCGTTCAGGTCCGGATGGTCAGCGGCTTGGAAACCATTCCGCTTGCCCGGGCCTACGGCGCTTTCTACGCTTCGGTGATGGATAACCGCGAGCTCCGGATGGCCGGCAGCGGCCGGAGCACACGGCATCTGGATTTCGCGCTGCCGGATGGGGTTACCTACCGGGAGGGCGATCTTCTCGGCGTGCTGCCAAGCAACAGTCTGGTGAACGTCGGCCGGATTTTGCGGCGGTACGGCTTGAAGGGGAGCGATCAATTGGTTGTCACGGCGGCAAACGGTAACGGCCTCGCGCATCTCCCGCTGGATCGTCCCGTCGGTATCCATGAACTGCTGAGCCGGTGCGTAGAGCTGCAGGAAGCCGTTACCCGCGAGCAGCTTCGTGAGCTTGCGGCCTATACGGTATGTCCTCCGCACAAGCGTGAATTGGCAGCGATGGCTGAGGAGAGCGTCTACGAGGAGCAGATCCTGAAGAAGCGCATGACCATGCTCGACCTGCTTGAAAAATATGAAGCCTGCCAGCTGCCGTTCGAAAGACTGGTCGAGCTGCTGCCCCCTTTGCAGCCGAGATATTATTTCATATCCAGCTCTCCGCAGACCAGCCCAAGTCAGGTCAGCATTGCCGTAGACGTGGTGCAGGACCCGGCTTGGAGCGGGAGCGGCGAATACCGCGGGACTGCTTCGAATCACTTGGCCGAATGCAGGCCCGGAGAAGAAGTCTTGCTCTTCATCCGCGCGTCCGAAGCCGGATGGCGGCTCCCGGAAGATCCGGCGACGCCGATCATTATGATCGGGACCGGGACGGGAGCGGCGCTTTTCAGGGGCTTTTTGCAGGCGCGGGCCGCGATCCGGGAGCGGGGAGCCGCTTTGGGCGAGGCGCATCTGTATATCGGATGCCGGAACGAAGCGGATTCGATTTATCGCGAGGAGCTTGAGCGCTACGATAGGGAGGATGTCGTTACGCTTCATCAAGCTTTTTCCCGTGCGGAAGGGAAAAGCTGCATCCATGTCCAGCATTTGCTGGAACGCCATGCCTCGAATTTGATGGACATCCTTGATCGGGGAGGTCGCATCTACGTATGCGGGGATGACGCTCAAATGTCCATGGAGGTGGAGTCGGCATTGCAAAAAGCATACCGGACCGTGCACGGAGCAGGTGAGCGGGAAGCGAAGGCTTGGCTGGAGCGCCTTCGAACGGAGGGGCGTTATGCGAAAGAAGGATGGGCGTGTGTGCATCCGGAAAATAGCGCCGCCATAGTCAAATAGCAGCTTATCCGCGCTGTTTTGACCTCGGACCGGAGGAGCAAACCGTTTTATCCAAACTGTCCCTAATGATGATTGTTGTGCGGATGTTACACTGGAAGCGACACGAACTTCGCGCGAGGGAGGCATTTGCATGAAATCCGATGAAGATACGGCTATTTATCTAATTACCGGGGTGATGGCGAGCGGCAAATCGACGGTCGCGCAGCTGCTGGCCGAGCAATTCGGCCGGGGAGTTCATTTGCGCGGCGACGCGTTCCGCAGGATGATCGTCGCGGGCCGGGAAGAGCTGCTTCCCGACGCCTCGGAGGAGGCGACCCGTCAGCTGCGTTTACGGTACCGCCTGGCGGCCGCCGCGGCCGATACGTATGCCGATGCCGGCTTCACCGTCGTCGTGCAGGACGTCGTCGTCGGTCCGATGCTGGAAGAGTTCGTCTCGTTCGTCCGGCATCGTCCGCTTTATGTCGTCGTGCTGGCGCCCAGTGGCGAGGCGGTTGCCGCAAGAGAGGCGGCCCGGGGGAAGAAAGGCTACGGATTGTGGACGGTTTCCGGGTTGAACGGCATTTTGCATAACGAAACGCCGAAAATTGGCCTTTGGCTCGATACGTCCGAGCAAACTCCGGAAGAGACGGTAAGCGAGATCAGAAGACGGTCTGCGAAAGAAGCGGCTGTCTGATTTTTGTTGACGCTGCGGCTGCGCAGCCTGCCTTGATCCGACGCTTTTACGCGGATGAAGGCTTTTTTTCATTTCCCGGAGTTCCAATCTTTTCCGTTAATATTCCGTTTAAAAAAATATCGTAAAGTACAGATTGTCAAACGGAAGAGAGTTATAGGAAAATAGAATGGGAGTTGGGATACACATGTCAAAACCGAAAACATCGGCGAATTGGCGGCAATTGATCCGGCTTGTCCGGGAAACGAAGCCTTCCAAGGCGTTGCTTGCCGCCGCGCTGTTTCTGAGCATCATCTCGACTTTGGTCGGCTTGGCGATTCCGCTGTTTACGAAAAATATGGTCGACAGCTTTTCGCTGACTTCCTTAAGCCTGACGCAGATCGTGCTGATGGGAGTAGCTTTTATCGTTCAAGCGATTGCGGGCGGCGTCGGCGTTTATTTGCTCAACCGGGCGGGGCAGAAGGTCGTTGCGTCCCTGCGGGACCGGCTGTGGAAAAAGCTGCTCGTGTTGCCGGTCTCCTACTACGACAATCATGAGACGGGGGAGACGATCAGCCGGATGACCAACGATACCGGCGTTGTCAAAGGCTTGATCAGCGAGCACTTGACCGGCTTCTTCACCGGCATTCTGGGGGTCGTCGGATCGATCGCGGTACTGCTGTATCTTGATTGGAAAATGACGCTGATGATGCTGATCGTCGTGCCGCTGGCCATCTTGATTTTGGCTCCGCTCGGCAAGCAGATGCATAAAATTTCGGTCGGCCTTCAGGATGAAACGGCCGGCTTTACGGCGGTGATCAGCCGGGTATTGTCGGAGATCCGGCTTGTGAAGGCTTCGAATGCGGAGACGGTTGAATATCGGAACGGGCAGACGGGCATTGAGAAGCTGTTCCGGCTTGGCTTGAAGGAAGGCATCGTTTCGGCGTGGGTCGGGCCGCTTATCTTTTTCATCCTGATGCTGCTGCTTGTGGTCATTATCGGGTACGGCGGCGCGCGGGTCGCTTCCGGCACACTGACGGCGGGAGATCTGGTGGCGTTCATCCTGTATTTGTTCCAATTCGTAATGCCGATTACGCAAATTACGAACTTCTTCACGCAGTTTCAAAAGGCGGTCGGAGCGACGGAACGAATGGCAGCGCTGCTGGAGCTCGGCGAAGAGGATCATGCCTCCGGCAAGCCCCTTGATAACGCAGGCCGACCGTTGACGCTCGAACGCGTAACCTTCGCCTATAAAACCGGCGAAACGATACTGGACGATGTCAGCTTCGCCATGCAGCCCGGCAAAGTCACAGCCATCGTCGGCCCGAGCGGCAGTGGGAAAACGACGCTGTTTGCGCTGCTGGAGCGGTTCTACCCGCCGACCGAAGGCACGATCAAGCTTGGGGACGAGCCGATCGATGAGTATTCGCTGCCGTCGTGGCGCAGCCGAATCGGCTATGTCTCCCAGGAAAGTCCGCTCATCGCCGGGACGATCCGCGACAACATCTGTTACGGCTTGCCGCACGACGTGACGGATCAAGAGCTGGAGCAGGCGGCGCGCATGGCTTATGCCGATACGTTCATTCACGAGCTTCCGAACGGCTACGAAACGGAAGTCGGAGAACGGGGCGTCAAGCTGTCCGGCGGACAGCGGCAGCGGATTGCGATTGCGCGTGCGCTGCTGCGCAACCCGCAAATTTTGATGCTGGACGAGGCGACCTCCAGTCTGGACAGCAAGTCGGAAATCGTCGTGCAGCAAGCGCTGAACAATTTGATGCAGGGCCGGACGACGCTGGTTATTGCGCACCGGCTGTCGACTGTGGTAGATGCAGACCAGATCGTTTTTCTGGAAAAAGGCAAAGTAACGGGCATCGGCACGCACGAGCAGTTGTTCCAAACGCATGCGCTGTACCGCGAATTCGCCGCGCAACAGCTTCGCATTCAAGAGCAGCACGTTTAAACCTATCGCGGATAAGGAGGGACGGGAGTGGAAGTACAGCGCCAGGCGAACCGGAAAACGGCTCGCGGATGGAGATTTTTTAAAAGCGTTTGCGGGATTTGCCTATTACTTTTATTTTCGCTGGCGAGCTGGTCGGCCGCTTATTTCTTCATCCGCTATTTGCTGAATGCGCTTGGAAGCCGGCCTTCGGATTACGTCGGCCAGCTATTTACCCAATTGGTCGCGTTTGTTACCAGCATGGGGATTATGGGGACGATCGGAGTGATTTTTCGCGACAAGCGTATGGAAATGTTCCGGCCGATGATCGATGCGATGAAGCGGATCGCCAAAGGCGATTTCACCGTCAGCATTCCTTCGGACGAGCGCGTCCCGGGCCAGTTCGGCGAGCTCGTCGAAAGCATCAACCACATGGCCGTCGAGCTCAATCAGATGGAAAAAATGCGTCAGGAATTCATCTCCAATGTCTCCCATGAAATCCAGTCGCCGCTGACGTCGATCGGCGGCTTTGCGCGTATTTTGCAAAGCGACGAGCTCAGCCGGGAGGAACGGATGCATTATCTCGGCATCATCGAAAAGGAAAGCGCCCGGCTGTCCAAGCTGAGCGAAAATCTGCTGAAGCTGACCTCCCTCGAATCCGACCATCATCCGTTCGAGCGGAGGCGGTACCGGCTCGACAAGCAGCTGCGCAGCGTGATTTTGGCGTGCGAGCCGCAGTGGCACGAGAAAGGAATCGACATGGATGTGTCGCTGGAAGACATCAGCATCGAGGCTGACGAAGATTTGCTGAGCCAAGTGTGGCTCAACCTTCTGCACAACAGCATCAAATTCACCCCGGCCGGCGGGACGATCGGCGTTCGGCTCAAGCGCAGCGGGCAGCAGGCGGTCGTCTTCGTCACCGACACCGGGATCGGCATCCCCGAGAACGATGTGGCGCATATTTTTGAGCGGTTCTACAAGGCGGATAGGTCCCGCAACCGAAGCACGGGGGGGAGCGGGCTCGGGCTTGCGATCGTCAAGCGAATTGTCGAGATGCATACGGGCTCCGTCGCCGTGCAGAGCGCTCCCGGCACGGGAACGACATTTACCGTCAGGCTTCGGGCTTTGCCTTGAACGGTTGCCCCTACATGAATCGCGACGAGAATAACCGTGAAATCGAGGGTGCCGCTTCGGCGCATGCTCGATTTTTTTACGTCGATGTCCGCAGCGCTCCGCCAGCTTGGTTGCAGCTTGACAGGACGAGCAATGAGGGAATATAATACAGAAAAATTGAACCGGTTCAAATTAGTTATACATTGTGATGGGAATGTTTTTATTAAAGCATTTCCTTTTATTGAAAAATAAATTTGAACCGGTTCAAATTAAGGGGGCGCGGATCGTGAAGCTCACCATTAGCGACTTGGCGAAAATGACCGGTCTCGCCAAAAGCACTATATCGGGCGTGCTGAACAACAAGGACGGATTTTCGGAGAAAACGAGACAAAAGGTGCTGAAGGCGGCCGAGCAGTACGGCTACGTTCCGAATGAGATTGCCCGGGGATTGTCCACGAAATATACGAAAACGATCGGGCTTGTCATCAAGGACATCACCAATCCGTTCTATAGCAAGCTGACCAAAGGCGTCCAGGAGGTCGCAGGCGAATACGGCTATACGGTATTTCTTTGCAGCAGCTTCGAGGATCACCGTACCGAAAAAGAGCAGATTCAAGCGATGCTAAGCAGACGGGTGGACGGCCTGATCGTTGCGCCGCTGCTCGAGGAGGTGACGTTCGACCATTTGTTCGATCTGAAAGCGAAGTCCGTCCCTTTCGTCCTGCTTGGAAGCGTGCCGGGGCTGGACAGCTCGTATGTCGAGTTCGACGATTACGACGGCGGGCGGCAGGTGACGGAGCATTTGCTCGAACGGGGCCATCGCAGCATCGGCTTCGCTGCCGGGCTTCCCACATCCAGAGCCTCGCGGGAGCGCCTTCGGGCATGCCGGGATGTTTTATCGGCGCGCGGGCTTGTTTTGCGGACGGAGTTTACTTTCGAAGGAGCCCAAGAGCTGGTTGACGGGGTGGAGATCGGTCGGAAGCTGATTGCGATGAAAGAGCGGCCGTCGGCGCTCATCTGCTTCGACGACGTGGTTGCGCTGGGGGTCGTCAAAGCTTTTCAAAGTGAAGGTCTTCGGATTCCGGAGGATATGTCCTTGATCGGCTTTGACGATATCGACTTGATGATTTTTCCGCTGACAACCGTCTTCATCCCAACCTATGAGGCGGGAAAAGCGCTGGCGCGTACGTTGTTCGGGCGGATCTTCGGCGGCCCGGACACACCGCCGCAGCGCATCGTCTTCGACGAGAAGCTCGTCGTGCGGCAGTCCGTCCGAACGGTGACGAACTGAAATAAGTCTTGAATCTTGAATCGGAAACAAACGAATGGAGGATGACGGATAATGAAGCAATGGACGATCGAACAGGTGACCGCCGAGGCGTACGATAGCCGGGAAACCATGGGGCAAGCGGCGGCGCAGCGGCTGGCGGAAGCGATCCGGACGAAGCTGCAGGAGAAGGAGACGATCGCGGTCGTATTTGCTTCCGCTCCGTCGCAGAACGAATTTTTGCGTTCGCTGCGTACAATGGACTCGGTCGCATGGGAGCGCATCCGCTGCTACCATCTGGACGAATATGTCGGTCTGCCGACCGAGGCGCCGCAGAGCTTTGCGACGTATTTGCGGACGGAGCTGTTCGCATTCCGGACACCGCTCGAATTTTATGCGCTGAATGGCTTGAACGATCCTGCTGAAGAGTGCGCCCGCTACACGGAGCTGCTGGAGCGGCACCCGATCGATATTGCCTGCATCGGAATCGGCGAGAACGGGCATATCGCCTTCAACGATCCTCATGTGGCGGACTTTGCCGATCCCGCCCGTATTAAGAAGGTCGAGCTGGACGAAACGAGCCGCAAGCAGCAGGTTAACGACGGCTGCTTCCCGCAGCTTGATGCAGTGCCGCGCGAGGCGCTGACGCTGACGATCCCGTCCATCGTATCGGCTTCGCATATCATTTGTACGGTGCCCGGCGAGCGCAAAAGCGATGCGGTCTACCGGACGTTGTTCGGCCCGATCGACTTGTCCTGCCCGGCGTCTATCTTGAGACGGTCGGCCCGCTGCGATATGTTTCTGGATTTCGCCAGCGCTTCCCGCATTGCATCGCAATAACGGCGCATACAAAGGAGGGACGAAAGTGACCGATCCCAATACGACGGTAATCGAAGGACGGCGGGCAGATACGGGGAGACGGGTTCGTTTGGTTGCATCCGGAGGTATCATTGCTTCGATGGAAGAGACGGAAAGCTCAGGCACAGAGGCGTCCGGACCTGACGAACTCTGGATTGCTCCGGGTTTCGTCGATCTGCAGATCAACGGGTACGGGGGAGAGGACATCAACCTGACGGGGGCCGATATGCACCGGCGGGTGGAGACCGTGAAGCGGCTGGTAAGATCGGTACTGGCCTCCGGTACGACGTCCTTCTGCCCGACAGTTATTACGGCGAGCTTCGAGCAGATGAGAGACTGCATGACGGCGATACGGCTCGCTTGCGAGCAGGATGAGCTGACGGCTTCCGCCGTAGTGGGCATTCACATGGAGGGGCCTTACATATCGGGCGAAAACGGACCTCGGGGCGCCCATCCGGCGGAGCATGTACGAGACCCGGACTGGGACGAATTCAACGCATGGCAGGAGGCTTCGGGGGGCCGCATCCGGCTGGTTACGCTGGCGCCGGAACGCCAAGGCGCTGCGTCATTTATCCGCAAGCTGGCGGAGGCGGGCATCGTTACCAGTATCGGCCATACGGCGGCCGATCACGAGCATATCGCGGCTGCTGCGGAAGCGGGGGCGCAGATGAGCACGCATCTCGGGAACGGGGCGCACCCGCAGCTTCCGCGCCATCCGCACTATATTTGGTCGCAGTTGGCGGAAGATCGGCTTGCCGCCAGCGTCATCTGCGACGGACATCATCTGCATCCTTCCGTTGTGAACGTAATGCACAAAGTGAAAGGCGACGCCCTGCTGCTTGTCAGCGATGCCGTACATTTGGCGGGCCTGCCACCCGGCATTTATCGCACGCATGTCGGCGGCCAGGTCGAACTGCAGCCGTCCGGCCGGCTGCACATGGTGGAGAATCCGAACCTGCTCGCCGGAGCGGCGGTCAGTCTGGCGGACTGCGTAGGGCGATTCGCCCAGATGACAGGCTCCCCACTGGCTGCGGCCATAGCGATGGCGACGGATAGACCGGCGCGTCTGCTTGGCTGCACAGGGATCGGTACGCTCGAAATCGGGCAGGCTGCGGATGCGGTGACGTTCCGCTGGAACGCCGAGGCGGGCAAGCTGGACGTGCAGGCGGTGTACAAGCGAGGCCGGCTCGTCGGGCCGGAGCGGCATGGAGATTCCGCCTCGGACACGAGGGCATAGAAAAAAGGAGGCACTCAAGCCTCCTTGAGCTTGTTGAGAAAGTGGTCTAAGCAAAAATAGAGAAACATACGGAGGTGGGGTATCCACTGGAGAAGCGATAGCGGCCGCCTTTGTCTTCGGGAAATGTCCGCTATTAAGCGGCTTCCAGTCAAATTTCCCGAAGACAAGAGTGGTCGGAAGTGGATACCCCACCCCTTCGTTACCTCTATAATCCCGTTTGACCA
The DNA here is from genome assembly GCF_018998565.1 of Paenibacillus oleatilyticus. Lineage (GTDB taxonomy): Bacteria > Bacillota > Bacilli > Paenibacillales > NBRC-103111 > Paenibacillus_G > Paenibacillus_G oleatilyticus. The sequence continues at coordinate 277,373 of NZ_JAHNZO010000003.1, forward strand.
CTTTCTCAACACTCTGAAGGAGGCACTCAAGCCTCCTTTTCATTTGAACCCTAAACCTCAAGTAGCCTGTCGACGGCGTCCAGCACCCGCGAGCCTTGGAGCGGCTTGACGACAAAATCCTTCGCCCCGCTCCGGATCGCCTCGAGAATCATCTCGCGGTGCCCCATCGCCGAGCACATGATGACTTGCGCCGCAGGGTCGCGCTCCATAATCAATTTCAACGCTTCGATGCCATCCATATCGGGCATCGTAATGTCCATCGTAACGAGGTCCGGACGAAACGTAACATACTTCTCAATCGCTTCCCTTCCGTTGGACGCTTCGCATACGACTTGGTGCCCCGCAGTCTCCAATATATCCTTCATAAACATCCGCATAAATGCGGCATCGTCTACGACCATAATTTTGGCCAAATGGTATCACCGCCTCAAGAAACTACGCTTCTTGCACGTACATGCAGCACGCGCGAAGAAATCGCCTCCTGAGTATAGACGAAGGTTCTGAACATTTTTTAAACAACCCGCTCCCGGTACCACTGCTCAAGCGTTCTCGCCGGCTTCGTACCGAATTCGTCGTGCAGCATTTGCGACAGCGTATCGTATTGCCGTTCCACAGACACCCGGTCCCCGATATACGTAAAGAGCTTGATCAGCGCCCAGTACACCTCTTCCGTGAACGGGAACCGGCGCTGGATAAGGAAATAGAGCTGGAAAGCTTCCGCCGCATTGTCCCGCGTTTCCAGAAAAGCAGCGACGCGCATCGCGTGCCGGTACCACAACATACGCAGCCGCTCCCGCTCGTTCTCCGCCCACCAATAGCCGCAATCCTCCAGATAGTCGCCGCGATACAGCTCCAACAGCTGCAAATGCCGCGCGAGCGTATGCTCGCTGAGGGGCGGGGCCGTCTGTAGTCCCTCCTCCCACGTCACCACGTCAACTCCAACTCCGTTCAGCTCGAGCCGGTACCCTTTATCGCCACTAACGATTCGGATGCCGGGATGGACGGCATTTGCGGTTTTGCGGATTTGGTAAATGGTCGTGTAGAGCTGCGTGTAGCCTTTCTTCGGATCGATATCGGGCCAGAACAGCTCCAGCAGCGCATCTTTGCGCACGGGCTGGTCCCGAAGGTGAACGAAGTAGGCGAACAGCTCCTGCGCTTTGTTCGTTCGCCAATGCACGGGCCCGGATTCGCCGGTGTCGACCTCAAGCGTCTGAAAGCAGCGGATCGTAACCTGCTCCTTTGTCTTAGACGACCGAGCCGCGAGGTGCTCCGGTTCGGTTTTGGCGGCTTTGGCCTGCGTCAGCCGGGCTAATGTTTTGGCAAGCCTTTGCGTGGAGACAGGCTTCAGCAAATAATCGATCGCCGCCAGCTCAAAAGCCTTGAGCGCATATTCCTCGTAAGCCGTCGCAAAGATGATCTCGGTTTCCGGCAAGTGCGACATGATAATCTCGGCCGCTTCCAAACCGCTGAGCTCTGGCATGTCGATGTCCAAAAAGACGGCTTCCGGCTTCTCGCGCAGCACCGCCTCGACGGCTTCCGTCCCATTCTGATAGGCGCCCACAATGACGCCGCCGTTCAGCTTCTCAAGCTGTTTTTGCAAGCTGAACAAAGCCAGCGCTTCGTCATCTGCAAGAATGATCCGAATCATCGGCGCACCTCGCTTTGCGCAAACCTTGCAAACCCGACCCCATTGTCGTGTAGTTGAGTGGCCAAATTCGCGCCCTCCTCTTTCTGTATGCAAAAGTAATCTATTTGTTAAAAAGCCTGTTTACCCGGCAAAAATGTTCGTTCCAACGAACGGCTTAAAACCGCCCTTTTCCTATTTATGATCATATCAAAATTTCGTCCTCTTCTGCATTTTAAAACGAAAAAATGTTAATTATTTCACAAAATTAAAATTTGGATGAATTGGAAAAAAGATATGGATTTTCGTTCTTTCATCCGTTTTCAGGAAGTTTTGCGGCTGGTGCGGACTTGAGCGGCTGTTTTTTGTCGAAAGGTGTTCAGATTTTGTTCAGAAGCGGTTGGTAAAGTGAGCAAAAATTGTTCTTTAAAAAGAATGAGGGTGAGACGTGAAGACAAAAACCGGAAAGTGAGATTGCTTTTCCAGGAGAGAGAAGATGAAAAAGGAGCGGGAACGATGAAAGTGCATCGATCGAAATGGATGTCATGGCTGCTCATGATTTCCATGGTGGTAACCCTGCTGCAGCCGGCTTTGCAGGCTCATGCGGCGGAAGACAGCGTGAAGTGGGTTACCTACAAGAATGACGATTTTTCCAATGCAAAACAACTCTCGCTGTTCTCGTTAAACGGCACGGCCAAAGTGGCTACGGATAATAAAGACCGCCAGGTGCTGCGTTTAACGGAGGCATTAACCAACAAGTTCGGCACGGCTTTTAACAAAAAGCTTATTGCGCCGGGCGACAATTACTCATTCAGCACGTTTTTTAAATTCCGGTTGAATGAGAGCATTTCAGGTAATCCGGCCGACGGCATTACCTTCACGATTCAAGCCGAATCCAACACTGCGGGATCGGTAGGAGTAGGTATCGGATACGGGGGGATCAAGCCCAGCTTTGCGGTGAAATACGATACTTATAAAAACGATGACATGCTCGATCCGTCTAATAACTATATCGGACTGGCCGTAAACGGTAACGTGAAAAATACATCCGGGTGGCATACATCGGCGAACGAGCTTAGTTCGCAAGGCATTAAACTTTCCGACGGTACAGACTATTATTCGTGGATTGATTACAACGGAGCGGACAAAAATGTCAAGGTTTATATCAGCAGTACGGAAGCGCGGCCGACGACTCCTGTGCTCAATGTCGATAATATCGATTTGGCCGACACTTTCAAAGGGAAGCCGGGGGTTTATGCAGGATTTACTGCGGCAACGGGCGGCGCTTACGAGAGGCACGATATCATTTCGTGGTATTTCACGAACGAGCTGGCTCCGATCGATACGACGAAATACCAATACAAGCAGGCTCCGACGAACGTAACCGTCAATGCCGTGCCGACAGGGCAACCGGGTCAATTCCGAGTCATTGCCACGCTCTATGATGTCGACGGAAATCCGGTTTCGGATGCTCCAATTAGCTTTGCATCGACACAAGGCACTTTGACGAACAAGGATGCGGTTTCGGACGGCAGCGGCCGGGGAACGACGGTTCTGGATTTCGGAAGCAACCCGCCTTCGGGCGAAGTGACGGCCAAGGTGATGGTCGGGGGCGCTTATGCTACTGTAGCGATTCCGGCTTCGCCGACGAATCTGAAAGCGGGAACGACGCCGGAAACGGCTAACAAGCTGACCTGGAATACCGTGACCGGCGCCACGTATTACAATCTGTATAAAGACGGAGCGTTGTACGCGACGAATGTCAGCAGCGCCACTTATCAGGTAACCGATCTTGCTCCGGGAGAATTTGCGACATTCACCGTGACAGCGGTAGTCAAAGGCGAGAACGGCGTGATGGAATCCGCGCCGTCCAACAGCGTAACGCTTCCGACTTCGGCAGGACTTACGTTGGATAGCACCCGCTATACGCTGCCGATCGGCTCTACGCATCAAACGGTTGTTTCCTCCGTTTACTCGAGCGGAACCAAAGTCGATGTAACGAACCAATCCGCGTTCAGTTCGGCCAACAACAACGTAGTCACCATCAGTCCGAGCGGGCTTGTTACGGCTGTGGGCGCAGGAACGACCGTGATCAATGCCGTTTATAACGGAACAACATTGCAAGCCACGATTACGGTGCCGATTGCCGCTCCGACAGGGGTCGCAACGGACAATGTGACATCTACGGGCGCAACGGTGAGCTGGAACGCGGTTCCGGGCGCGCAGTCCTATAACATCTACGACAACGGGAAGCTGATTGCCTCCGGTATAACCGATACCCGTTATATGGTGACGGGACTTAAACCGGGAACGAACCATAACTTTACCGTAAGCGCGGTAAGCAACGGGATCGAATCGCCGGCTTCCGGCGCTACGGGAACGACTACATCGACGCTGCGCGATCTGGTGGTAACTCCGGCTAACTATACGCTTGTACCGGGTGCTACTCATCAGACGCAGGCGACAGCAGTTTATTTGGACGAAAGCATTAAAGACGTAACGAAAAAAGCAACCTACGTTTCCTCGAATCCCGATATCGTTTCGGTCGATGCGAATGGCGTGATTACGGCCAAAGCTCCGGGAACGGCCATCATTACTGTAACCTACGACGGAAAAATCGCAACCGAAACCATCGTAGTTCAAGAGCAGGTACCGCCGTTCAACTTAACGTTGAACAAATCGCCTGACTCCATTCCGGGAGACGGCAGCTCCAAAGTGACGTTGAGCGCGGGTGTCGTGTCGGCGGACGGAAGTCCGGTTGCCGGCGTGCCGGTCACGTTCCACTTCGGAAATACGAATAACGATGTAACGGCAATTACGAATGAACAAGGGATTGCTACCATCGAATACACGGCACCGGCGCTTCAAGGCCTTGCGCCTTTGAACGAAGTGATCACGGTATCCGCGAAAGATCCGAAATCGGGATTGTCGAAGCAGGAAAGCGTAGAAGTGACTTACATGCCTGCAGCCGTTCGAGGGATCGTGATCGACCAGGTGACAGGAAAACCGGCGGCAGGGGCAACGGTTTCCGTTTCCGCCGATTTTAACGGGGACGGCATCGTCGATTTCACTTCGACCGTAACGACCGCACAAGACGGTTCTTACCAAATCGGGGTACCCCGGGGCAATTTCGCCTATACGCTGAATATTCAAACGCCGGTACAGCTCGGAAACCGGACGGTAACCTTGAACAGCACGCAAACGGCAGTCGTAGGCCAATTGAATGCGGCAGGCCAAAAAATTGATTCCGCGAACAAAATCAGCGGTCAACTGTTTATCGCGCCTTCCGCTTCGAATGTGCAGCAGACGCCAGAAAGCTTGTTCGGAAGCGGCAACGTCAGCGCCGTCATCCAAGGCATCAACGGGACCGACTTCAAATCGACGCTGGCGCTGAAAGCTGACGGAAGCTTTGAATTGGAGAAAGTGCCGGGCGGGCAGTACAAAATTTCGTACCAGATTAAAGCGCCGAATGGCACCGTGTTGGCCGGACCGTCGGCGACCGTCACAGTGAAGCAAAACGGGGAATTGGGCGTTGTCTACTCCTTGATCGATCCTTACGGCACGATTACCGACGAGGCTTCCGGCAAGCCGGTTGACGGAGTTAGCGTGAAGCTGTATTGGGCAGATACGGAGCTGAATAAACAAAACGGCCGTACGCCGCACACGCCTGTCGAATTGCCTGAATTGCCGGCTTTTGCGCCGAATAAGAATCACAACCCGCAGCTGTCGGACGCTGCCGGGCAGTACGCCTGGATGGTGTATCCGAATGCGGACTATTATATTGTCGCTATCAAAGCAGGGTACTACGATTACAGCACGCTGGTGACGAAACCGAATGCTCCTGCAGCCAACGGTTCGGACAGCTACATTAAAGACGGCATTATTCACGTCGGGCAAGATATCGTAGCCTTCGATTTCAAGATCCGGCAAATTCCTGCAAGTAACACTTCATCCAATTCGTACGGCGGCGGATTTTACTACGGGTCTGCAACGTCCGATGTTACTTTGAATCTGTCTGTGGATAGGAACCTTGTAAAAGAGGGCGAGCAATCGACGATTACGGTCGATTATAAGAACCAATCCGTCTTCTCGATCGATGCTGGAGTCGTCACCGTTACGATCCCGGCAGGAGCGGAAGTGATCGATGCGGACGGCGGTACCGTGAGCGGAAACACGGTGACGTGGAAAGTCGGCAAGCTGTCGGCCGGTCAAGCAGGAAGCTACAAGCTCAAGCTGAAATGGAAAGCGGTCGCCGCAGCGGATGCGGAATTCGATATTCAAGGAAAGTTCACGGTGGAAGGAAATACATCGAACTCTACAAAGGCCGACTCTACGGTCAAGATGAAAGTGTTTTCCGACCGTTTCGGAAATCTGAAGCATCAACGTTACATTTTAGGCTATCCGGATGGCAAGTTTCACCCGGAAAACGCTCTGACGCGTGCGGAGCTGGCAGCGATTGTTGCGAGAATGAAGGAAAATGCAAAGGTAACCGACGCTCTTACGTATAACGATGTTCAAGAGAGCCATTGGGCGGCGAATTACATCAAGATTGCCACGAAATACGGCTACTTTAACGGCTTCGAAGACGGCAGCTTCCGTCCGGAAGCCAAGGTATCCAGAGGTGAGCTGGCCTCCGTTATGGCGCGTTTCCTGAGCCTGAATGTCAGCGCATCCGGCGAGAATCACTTTAAGGATGTCCAACAACATTGGGCAGGGAATGCGGTTGAAGCGCTGTACCGCGGCAAGTTTCTTGCCGGTTACGAGGACGGCACCTTCAAGCCTGCGGACAGCATCCGCAGGGTCGAAGCGGTGACGATGATTAACCGGATGCTGTACCGCGGTCCGCTGAAAGGGGTTGCCCCTCAGTTCCCGGATGTCGCGGAAAGCCATTGGGGCTTCGGTGACGTGCAGGAAGCTACCGTTTCACACGAATCCGTAAGGAACGCTGACGGAAGCGAAGCTTGGAAGAGCAGCATGACGGACGATGTGCAATAAATAAGTGGAACGGGCGTAAATTTGCGCCTGATGGAAGGAACGCCCGGAGATTGTGAGCCGGGCGTATTTCCATTGCCTGATAACCTCTCAAAAAAGTTTCGTAACCAGTTGTGAAATGAAAGCATCAGTGGTACGCTGTTCGTAAAAACAAACATCTTTGTTCGCAAATACAAACACGGACCGCAGACCTTAGAAGCTGACGCTGCCGGATGGGAAAGGAAGAACGGGACGAAATGAGGCTGGCTTATGTTACCGTCGCTCTATTGGTTATGCTGATGGCCGCCGCTTTACTGCTGGCAGGAGGGCCATTCGCATCGAATGCTTTGAAGGGAAAGGCGGACGATTCGGAGTCCCGGAGCGACAGGCTGCCCGGAGAAATTTTTATCCGGCGGCACATGGTGAACGCGGACGGGACGCTGAAAACGAATTTGAAGCCGCAAGCGGCCGCGAGCCGGGACGTGGCGCAGGGGGAAGAGTCGCTTTCCGAATCGATGGGGCTGTGGCTTCAGTACGCGGTCCAGAAGGGCGATAAAGCCTTGTTCGAGCAAAACGTCGGCGTTCTGCAAGATCGTTTTCTCAAAGACGACGGGTGGATCTATTGGAAAGTCGGCGCGTCGTCCGAAGCGGTCAGCACCAACGCCTTGATCGACGATTTGCGGATTGCGGACGCCTTGTACAAGGCCGGCAGCAGGTGGGACAAGCCGGCTTACACGGCGCTGGCGGATACGATCTCCGGCAGCATCGCCCAAAATATGGTCACGAATGAAGGTCGGTTCTCCGACTTCTACGACCATGCCTCTGCATGGAAAAGCAATGTTTTAACCTTGTCCTACTTGCAGGTCTCCGCATTCAAAGTGATGTACGAGCGCGGCAAGCTGAGCGAATCGGTCTACACGGGTGCCGTTGATTTTCTGAAGAACCTCCCGACGCGCGACACGTGGTTTCCGTTCTCCTACGATTCGGATAAAGGAACCTATCTGTATAACGACGAGATCAACTGGATCGATCAGCTGTATATCGTTTACCATCGCGCCCAGGCGGGCATCCCCTCAGACGAGGTCTGGTCCTTGCTCAAGGAACAGTTCAATAAGTATGGCGTCCTGTACGGAAGGTACCATGCTCAATCCAAATTGCCCGCGGTAGACTTCGAATCTCCGGCGGCCTACGGGTTGGCGATCCTGAGCGCTGTGGAGCTTGGGGACCGGGACTTTGCCCAAACGCTGTATTACCGGATGCTGCGCTTTCAAATCTTGAACCCCGCGAACGAATGGTATGGCGGTTTTGTGTTCGACGACGACACGCATATTTTCGACAACCTCGTTCCGTTATTGGCGGAAAGGAAAATGTACGATGAAGGGCTTCTACGCTAAAAATCAAACCTATCTTTTCTATCAGCTCCTCCTGCTGCTGCTTACGCCGCTTGTCTGCTTGTTTGCGGCCGGGTTTCCTCCGGTCTCCTGGAGCAACGCGCTTTTGCTGGCTGCCGTCCTGCTCATTGGCATCGCGGGGACGGTATTCGGCTTGGTGGCCGGTCTGGGCCTCAGTCTCGCCGTCCTGTTCGTATTCGGGTCCATTTTGCTATGGAAGGCGTTCGTTTCTTCCGCGATCTTCCTGTCACCGGGAGAGATTGTCATCTGGATGGCGGCGATCCTTGCGGCGCCGGTCGTCACCGGTATGCTTCACAAGTGGGTCGCGACAACTACGGCCGAAAATCAAGAGATGAAGGACAAGTTCGATCAGCTTGTCACCATTGACGAACCGACCGGCTTCGATAATTACAAGCGCTTCTTGTTCGAAATGGAGGACGAGTTCAAGCGCTCGCGAAGAACCAGCGCGCCCTTTACGCTTCTGTTGATCCAGGTCAAGTACTTCCAGCAGTTTCAAACCTTGTACGGCGCCAAGGAGACGCTTCATCTGCTGCAATCCCTTTCCGGTGTTTTATGGAACCATACCCGAATGACCGACCGCAAATTCCGTATTGCGGACGATACGTTTGCTGTCATCTTGTCGAACACCGAGGAAGAAAATGCGGATATCGTGATCGGAAAAATCGGCGGTTTGTTCAAAACCCACGTGCTTGCCAATCAGAAACAAGCCGTTACGCTAAGCGTGGCTTTCGGCGTTGCGAGCTACGACGAGGGACTTAGCGACGCGAAGGAGCTGGTGCAGCATGCGAACGATGAGCTTGAGCAGTATATTCCATAGAACGTTCCGGACCGTTGTCTTGTTTGGCGCCCTGCTGCTGCTGATAGGAAATGCGCACGGGGCGTGGGCTTCGGCGGCGAAAGAAACGGAAGACGCCCGCAAAATCCTGGTGGTGTACACGACGGAGGACGGGGCGATTAGCGAATCGGTCCGGATTTTGGATCTTCTGCTGGGCCGTTTTACGGGGAATGTCGTATTCAAGAGCGACGAAGCCGTGAAGAGCGAGGATCTTCGCGGCATCACGCATTTGGTGTATTACGGCGCGGTGCCCAAGGCTTTGCCGCAGCAGGCCGTGCAGCTCATGGCGGCCTACAGCGGGCCGTTTCTCGCTGTCGGCGACAATGTCGGGCAGCTGGGCGAACGTTTTTCGTTCATATCGGTCGAGCAGAAGGTGGCGATCCACAAAGTATCGAAGCGGGACGACTCCTCCTACGACCTGCTGGAGCAGACTTATCCGATTGCGCAGATCGCGCTCCGCCGGGGCGAAGCGATTCTGCAGGGATGGAAAGGGGAGCAGGCGTATCCGCTGCTTGCGGTGGACCGGAACAGCTATTATTTTTCCGCGGTCAACCTGGATGCGCCGTTTCTGAATTATTTGGGAGAAGGGCTCTATCCCTTTTTCCGGGAGCAGCCTGCGGCGGGCCATCCGGCTTACATTCGCCTGGAGGACGTCCACCCGCAGTCCGATCCCGTGCTGTTGAAGGCTGCCGGCGAGGTGTTGGAGGAAAAAGGCATCCCCTATATGATTGCGCTCATCCCGGTGTATACGAATCCGGTTACGCACGAGCAGCTGCGTTTGAAGGATGCGCCGCAATTGGTGGAAGTGCTGAAAGAGCTGCAGAAGCGCGGCGCGAGCATCGTTCTGCACGGGTATACGCACCAATACAGACAGTCGGAGACCGGAGAGGGCTTCGAGTTCTGGGACGTGGAAAACAACGCCCCGATTATGGACGAGCCCGACCGGGAGGTTACGGTCCGGTACAGGCACGACTTTCCGAGCAAGGAAGCGTACGAGAGCTACGCGGAAAAGAACAGGCAATTCAACGAATCGTATACCCGTCACCGGCTGGAGAGCGGCATCAAGGAGCTGACGGAGCTTGGGCTGTATCCGCTCGGCTTCGAGGCTCCGCACTATACGATGAGTCAGGAAGGGTACCGGGTGGCCGCGGAATATTTTCAATACGTGCTCGGGCAGGTGCAGTTGGGCGACCGGGATTGGCAGCGGATGAGCGCGGCTCCGTACGTTACAGCCCCTGCGTTCCTGCACGGCATGACCCTGCTGCCCGAGACGATCGGCTACTACGATGCCGCCTCGCCTTCAGTGGCTGCGGATACGGCCCGAAAAGTAAGACAAATGCAATTCGTGAACGGCAGTGTCATCGGCATGTTTTATCATCCGTATCTCGGGGCGGACCGGCTGAAGGAATTTCTTGCGGCGGTGGAGACCGTTCCCGGGCTGGAATGGATCGATTTGAAGCGTCTGGAGCATAAGCCGTCGGAGCGGTTTCGGGCGGTGGATCGTACGGATACGCCACTCGTCCTGACGGCCGCCTCCCGCCCGCTGCCGGAGCTCGGGGATATGGGCGTTTCGCAAAAAATTTTATGGGGCATTGCGGCGGTCGTCGCGCTGGCCGTCATTGCGTTTCTGATTTATACGCTGCGTATTCGAATGAGCTTACGAAAGCAGTTGTTTGAGGAGCGGAGCATCCATGGCTGAAATTTTATTTTACGTCTCGTTAACGATGATCTGGATCATGCTCTTGTACCACATGTTTCTGATGCAAGGAGGGTACCTGCATTATTTGCGGTACAGGAAGCCGATCGAGAAATGGGAGCAAGCCAAGGCTCCGCTTCCCAAGGTAAGCATCCTAATCCCCGCGCACAACGAGGAAGTCGTGATTGAACGGACAATTAAAGCGATGGTCCGGCTCGATTATCCGAAGGACCTGCTGGAGATCATCGTCGTCAATGACAATTCGTCGGACCGGACGGGCGAAATCGCGGACAGCTACGCGGCCAAATATCCGTGCGTCCAAGTGGTGCACACCAAGCCGCCCAATGCGGGCAAAGGCAAATCGGGCGCGCTGAACCAAGGCTTGCTCCATTCCAGCGGCGAAATTATCGTCGTCTATGATGCGGACAATACGCCGGAACGGCAGGCGGTTCGTTACCTGGTTCTGGCGATGCAGAACGATCCGTCGGCAGGGGTCATTGTCGGGAAATTCCGCGTTGTAAACGCAGCCCGCAACCTGCTCACGCGCTTCATCAACATCGAGACCATTTCCTTCCAGTGGATGGCGCAGGCCGGCCGCTTCAATTGGTTCGGGGTGACGACGATTCCGGGGACGAACTTTGCCATCCGCCGCAGTCTGATCGAGCAGCTGGGCGGCTGGGACGAGAAGGCGCTCGCCGAAGATACGGAGCTGACGATCCGCGTCTACGATGCCGGCTACTATATCCGGTTTTTTCCCGCAGCTATCACGTGGGAGCAGGAGCCGGAAACGTGGAAGGTGTGGTGGAAGCAGCGGACCCGGTGGGCGCGCGGCAACCAGTACGTCGTGCTGAAATTTATGCGGCATCTGTTCGCGCTGAAAAAGAAACGGATCGTGTTCGATCTGGTGTACTTCTTTTTCACGTACTTCATGTTTTTCATGGGCGTGATCGTATCGGACCTGCTGTTCGTCATCAACCTGTTTGTCGATTTGCATCTGGATGTCGGCATCGTTTCGATCATTCTATGGATACTGGCGTTCTTCCTGTACGCCACGGAAGTGATGATCGCGCTCAGTATCGAAAAGACGGAGTTTACGCTGAAAAATTTTGCGATCGTTCTGCTGATGTATTTTACCTATTCCCAGTTGTGGATCGCACTGGTCATTTATGCCTTATATTTGGAAATCAAACGCGTGCTGTTTCGTCAGGAGACGAAATGGTACAAGACGGAACGCTTCTCGAAAGACAAGAAGGGCGAAGCCGTATCATGACAACGAATAGGTGTGAGAGAACAATGAACAACGGTTTCGGCCTGAGGAAGGCCATCTTATTGCTGGGCGCCGTCCTTGTGGCGTCGGGATCTTACTCGTCTCTCGTCAAGGCGGAGGGAGCGGACGGCGGGCGGCAGGTGAAAGCGACCCCTTGGAAAGAGGGAGCGGCGGTCGCGACCGATTCGAACGTATCGGCGTTGTCGCCGGGCTACGTGCACCGCTTCGCGAACGATCCGATCATGCTGGCCGGCGTAGACCGGTCTTACGATGTGTATTATAATGTGCCGAAAGCCGAGCTTGGGAGCAATCATTATTTGGAGCTTGATCTGAGCTACTCCGACCTGCTGCTGCCTTCCCAATCTACCTTGACCGTCCTGGTGGACAATAAGCCGCTGAAGAGCGTGTTTTTGACCAAAGAGGAGGCGAAGCAGCGCAAAGTGACGATTGCGCTCGGGGCGGACGAAGCGAAGCCCGGCTTTCACAAGCTGACGTTCGCCAAGCATGGCGTCGTCTCGGACGATTTCTGCGAGGACCCGGACAACCCGGCCAACTGGCTTCAAATCGCGCGTTCGTCTTTCGTCTATATCGATTCGAAGGAGACGTACACGACAGCGGACCCGCTGAAGGAGTTCCCGTACCCCTTCATCGAGCCGGGGACGACGGACGAGGTATACGGAGTGATCGTCGTGCCGGATGCCCCGTCGTCCGAGCTGCTTTCCTCCGCTTTGGAGCTGGCGGCCCGGTTATCGTCGCTAACGGCGGCGAAAAAGCCGGTTCCGATGATGACGGAGTCGGAATGGGCGAAAGCGGACGGCAAACCGGCCCATGTCATTGCCATGGGGAGCGTCGGAGCCTGGACCGGCCCGGTGAAAAAAATCGTCGAGGACAACGGCGTTCGCGCCGAGAACGAAGAGCTGGCGCTCGACTCCATGTCGCTGGAGGAGGCCGGAAAGAACGGCTCGAAGCAACTGCTGCTGCTGTCCGCGGCCAAGGATGAGGCGATCGCGGAGAAGCTGCGGATCTTAACGAATCCGAAGCTGGCGGAGCAGTTGACCGGAAGCCATTTGGTGATTAGACAGACGCCTGCGGTCACAGATGAAGGCGACGAGCCGAAAAAGCTGACGCTCGCTTCGTTCGGCTCCGAGCACCTGCTGCTGAACGAGACGAAGCCGGAATCCGGCAAGCTTAGCGTCGTCGTGCCGTCCTACTGGAAGCTGACCGGCGAGAGCTCGCTGGAGCTGAAGCTGAAGGTATCTCCGCTGCTGATGGCCGAGATCGGAGAGCAGACGGAGCGCAAGACCGAGAAAAAAACGAAGGAGACCGGGGCCGGCCGTTACGGAAAATACGGACTGACGGTAACGGTGAACGGCATCCCCAAGACGGTATCCCTTCAGGAACCGGCCAAAACGAAAACGCAGGGCGATACCTATACAGTGAACATTCCTTTAACCTCCGCTTTGCAGGATAAAGACAGCAGCGGAGCGCTCGATATTGTATTTACGGCCAATATCGGCCTGACCGAGGGACCTTGTACCGGGGACAGCAACAACGGCCGGTGGATTTTCGTTGACAAGGCAAGCACGTTCAACGTGCCTCACGAAATGGCGAAGGACAGTTCGTTCCAGCACTGGCCTGGGCCTTTTGTCAGCGACCAGGGAACCGATCGTACGGCCATTCTCGTGCCGCAGCAGGTGAACGGGACGTTCCTGTCGCAGCTTTCCCGGCTTGCCGGGGATTTGACGTCCGCTTCGGATACGAACCGTCGGATCGCGGTATTCCGCGAACCGCTTGACGATCAGGCGCTCAAGCAACTGAATGATTATCATGTGATCGTGCCGGGAGACCTCGGCCAATTCCCGTCACTGCAGAAGCTGCGCGACAAACTGCTGCTCCCGACGGAAAACGACCGGCTGCAGCTTGGGAAGTACGCCGCAATTAACGAAACGACCGATTATGCGGCTTGGATCCAGCCGTCGGTCTGGAACGAAAACCGGGTGATGGCCGTCTTCCAGAAGGTGAACGCCGGGGCAGGGGAGCAGGGCTCTTTCGTTCATCCGAATCTGCTGCAATATTTGAAGAGCACGAAGAAGCCGGGCCAAGTCGTCATTATGAACAAGGCGAAAGCTGTGTTCACCGTTGCGGCCCCCTCGGATTCCAGGACGGCTCAAGATGACAATGCGTTGAATCCCGCAGGGAAAGCGCCCGGTATTCCGGTATGGCTTATGGTGCTGATTCCGGTGCTGCTGGTCGGGCTGCTGATCGTGTTTATTCGGGTGCGGCGCAAGGAGAAGCGGGACGCCGGAAAGCAGTAGAACAGCAAGAGCGACAATGGACGGCTTCCCCGGATGAAGTAGCAAGGCATACTAATCGGCGGGGTGGAAACGTTGAGCAGGAAAACGGTACTTTCGATGCTTTTGATTTTTGTTATGTTGGCTGCCTGGCAGCCTTATGCCTGGAGCAGGGTTTACGCGCAGGACGCCTCAACGTCGCCAAGAGAGAACATCGTCCTGGTTTCGGCTCCCGAGGCGAAAGAGAACGAACCGTACGTCCGGATGCTTCGGGCCTTGGGCCGGTCCGTCACGTTGACGGACCCCGGCTCCCTTGAACGGCTGGACTGGGCGAAGGTGAAGCTGCTCGTCCTGCCGGGACGCGCGGCAAGCGCATTAGATGGAAGCGCGGCGGAGCGAATCGCAGCGGAGGTGTCCAAAGGGATGCCGCTTTATACCGAGCAGCGCACTCTCCTGAGCGAAAAGCTGGGCTTGGCGTTTGACGGAACGCAGGCCACGGTGTTGGGGCTTTCCGACCCCGGTCATCCGGAAGCCGACATTCGCTGGGACAACCCGCAACAGATAGCGGGTTTCGCTTCCCGCGAGCTGTCGGTTTTCGCCAAGGATGCGTCTTCCGGGACCGCTGTTGTTGCCGGAGGGAAGCGGGGCGAGGGGAAATTTCTGTACAGCGCCGTCGCTTTAGGTGAAGGCGGCAGCTACGGGTACGAACGGCTCCCTTATCTGCATGAATACCTGGCGCAATGGTTTGAATGGAAGCCGCAGGCGGAGCGTCCCCGGCTGTCCGTCTTTATGGACTGGGGCTATCATTATCAGGAAGACCCCTATGAGCTCGCGGATCGGCTCAAGAGCTACGGCGTGAGCGAAGTGCATTTAAGCACATGGTACGAATTGGAGCAGATCACTTCCTTTTATAAGCCGTTCATTGAAGCGGCCCACAGCAACGGGATATCCGTATATGCCTGGATCGAGCTGCCGATGGTCAGCCAAGCGTTCTGGGAGGCGCATCCCGAGTGGAGGCAGAAGACGGCGCAGGGGGAAGACGCGCATCTCGACTGGCGGTATTTGATGGCGCTGGAAGATCCGGCTTGCATGGAAGCGGTCAAGGCCGAGCTGCGGAAGCGATTGGCGGCGTTCGCATGGGACGGAGCGAATCTGGCGGAGCTTTATTTCGAATCGCCGGCGTCGGGTCCGGAAGACCCGTCGAAGTTTACTCCGATGAGCGGGGCTTTTCGCCAAAGCTTTCAGGTGAAGCACGGCTACGATCCGCTTGAGGCGTTCGATGCCGGCGGCAGCCGTTACTTCAAGACGAATGCGGAAACCCTGAAGCAGTTGACCGATTTCCGGGCGCAAACGGTGCTCGATCTGAACCGGGAGCTGATGCAATACCTGAAATCGTTGTCCGGCGAGCTTTCTTTGGACTTGTGGATGACGCAGATCGACAGCTTGCATGAGAGCCATATGCGGCAAAATATCGGCGTCGATTCGCAGCAGTTCATTCGGCTTCAGAACGAACAAGACTTTACGCTGCAAATTGAGGACCCGTACACGATGTGGGGGCTTGGCCCGGACCGCTACGAGAAGTTGGGGAAAGCCTACCGGGCACAGCAGCGCGAGGGCGAAAAGCTGGCCATCGACATCAACATCGTAGAACGCAGCGCCGGGCTCCCGACGAAAAAGCAGACGGGCCTGGAGTTTCTGATGTTGGTTTCCGAGGCGGCCAAGCAAGCGGATACGGTCACGGTCTATGCGGTCAATACCGTGAACCCTCAGGATTGGAGCCTTGCCTCGCAAGCGCTGGCAGGCACCACTTCGATCGTGAAGCGGGGGGAGCAAGCATGGGAAACCGCTAACGATCGAACCGTCCGCTATGCGATGAACACGCAGGGCAAGCGTTTTTCGCTGGACGGCAAGCCGTGGCCTTTCGTGGACCGAAGCGGCATTTGGGTGCCCGGAGGAAGGCACCGGATCGAGGCGGCGGACGATACGCAGCGGCAGGCTGCAAGCTTAAGCATCACGGATTTGAACGCAGAGATCGTCGACGGCTCGGTCACGGAGCAGGGCGTCGCCTTCTCGTATGAGGCGAGCGGCCCGGCGTACATACGCGTCAGCGAATGGCCGGGAGCCGTGATCGTCGATGGGCAAGCCGTGACGGCTCCCGTATTTTACAAAGACGGGCAGTATGTCGTGAAGCTTCCCAAAGGGAAGCATACGGTACAATTGAGCCCGTCCTCCGGAGGCCAAACGGTTCGTCTGGCGATGAACCGGACGATTGTCCCATTTACGGAGCCGCCCGCGGTTGTTGACGGAACGTCCTTGTTTCCGCTGGCCGACCTGCTGCAGGCGATGGGGGCGAAATACGAATGGAGTCCCCGGGAGGAGACCGTCGCGGCGGAGCGCGATGGCTACGTGCTGTGGCTGCAATTGAACAATCCGCTGGCCAGAGCGAACGGCGAGGATGTCCGGCTGGAAGTGCCGGCCACCCTGCGGAATGAGAAGACGATGGTGCCTTTGCGCTTCGTCAGCGAGGCGCTTCATTATGAAGTGAAGTGGAATGAACCTAAGCAAGTGATCGAAGTAAGGCCCAAAAAAGATTGAACGAAAAATAGACCGATCCGTCCGGTGGGATGGCGGTCTATTTTTGTTTTTTAGGGGTTCAATATGTAGCAGCGATCATGACAACGGACAGCGCAAGCATCAAAGCGGCATTGACGGCCATCACCGGCCGGTGCTTTGCCCGGAACAAATGCGCATGAATCGCCCCCAGCATCAAGGCGACGAAGAACAAGCCGACGTACGGCAGCAGCGCGGGAAGCCGGAACCCCGCAAGAAGCGCAGCGACGCCCGCAAGCTCTCCCAACCCCGTAAGGGTCAGGAACCACATCGGGTATCGGTATTCGTTCCAGTGCCGAACCATCGACGGCGTCCGCTTGAGCTTCATAAAGGAAGAAATCGAGAACATTGCGGCCAGTATCGTTTGAATGACGACAACGAGCGTGGACAAGTCGCAACCGCCCTTTCGTGAATTATATTACTTATTAGTAATGTTACTATAAAGTAATATAATTCTGCAGCGGACTTTTGTCAACGCAAAAAAAGCGGGCCGAAGCCCGCTTTCGAAGCTCCCTGCTATGAAGATATCCGCTCTCGTTTCTTGATAAAGCAATTGTTCTATTTTGAAGAATACTAACGGGTGGTCTTAAAGCTAAGAGGGAATTTTTTAAACAATGCATAAACCTGGTTCATTCCGCCCCATTGTGCAAATAACTGCTGGGCCTGTTCCGCGATTTGTCGTGGAGTTTTCGGCGAGCATATATTTTCGCCGCTCTGCGCAAATACGATATATAAAATTCCGTCCTCGATCCCTCCTGATTTGGGGCTGGAAGGAATTCCGAGCATTGCGGCGAGAGCGATCGAACCGATACCGAGAGAATCGTCCGGTCCCGCGTCCCCCACGATGGCATAGCCGATTGTGTTATTCATCGTATTCATCACCATACAAAAGTCCCCGATTTTAGCGCCCATCATATGGCGGGCCGGCAGTGCAATATAGGGGATCACGGTGGCATCCAGATACCTCGTCGGGTCGGAAACAGGCTTCGAGCAATCCGATAAAACGGTCTTGGAAATATAGTAGCCGGGCGCGGGATCATTGCTTCCTTGAACGAGAGGATTTCCGGAAGAATCGGTGACAAGTCCCCACCAGTATCCCTCGGTTCCGGCTCTATTCAGAAAATCAAATGCCAATTCGCTATTCCGATGGAAGGCTTTGGCGGCGCCGGCGGCAGTTACGGACATTTTACTCACAAAGAAAAAGGCGGTTCCTTTTTTTCCGGCTGCTTTCCATGTTTTAATATCGGCCTTCAAGCCGTTGTCATGAAAAGTCATATACTCTATTTTATAGGGAGCAAGAACAGGAGGGGACGGATGATGGCTCAATGGAGCAGGGGGCTGTCTGGAACTCGGGGTTCCGGTCGGTATGATTAAAGTCTGTCCAGCTTTGATCTCTTCGCTGGCCAGTTTATTCATTTCCATAACAGCTTGTTTGGTGGTGTTGAATTGTTTGGCTATGGAGTCCAAGGTGTCTCCGATATCCACCTTATAGGTTTGAGCAGGTCTCACGGGCGTGCCGCTCTGTAATTCCGGCTCCGGAAAGACTGCCGTCTCGTCCGTAAGGCTGTGATGCGGCGAGCCGGTCTGGCCAGAAAAAACGAAGCGAGTCTCAATCTGCAGTTTTTGTCCCGGAACAATGAAGTCGCTGTCCAACTTATTGAGCTGCATTATCGCATGTTTGGTGGTGTTGAATTGTCTGGCAATCGATTCCAATGTATCCCCTACCTTCACATAGTAGGTCAAGCTAAATCTGGAAGGCGACGGGATGAAGAGCCTTTGACCTATATATAGAACGCCATTGGATATCGAATTTGCCCAAACCAGTGTCTGTATTGGAACACCAAATTGCTGAGAAATCCGGGATAAGCAGTCTCCCGGTTGTACAATATACCACATGATCCTCCCTCCTTGGGCGAACAGACATTAGATCGTAATATTATAGTGCTCATCGAGCACGAACTTAGCCTGAGGCCACCCTCCCCATTTTCTAAAAAAACGATGTGCATCCCGGTTTATTTCCGGCACACTCTTAATCGTTCTAACGCCGTTAGCTGAATTGGGAAATATAATATACAGAATTCCGAAAGGCTCAAAGGCTCTTAACGGGTTTGGCGTGATATCCTTAATGTTGAGACGCTTACCGAGATCAACCGAGCCTTCGCCTATTTTACCTGAGAACGACGTGTTCCCCGCAAGCACGACGGTATCTTGTTTAGGGCCCCAATCTGCACAGATTGCGTATGCCGCTTCTTTTGTTCTCGTATTGATAACCACTCCATAATCCCCTAGACTTACCCAATTTGTATTATGAGGGATGACATAGAAGGGGACGGTTTCACTCCTGAAACAGTTTCCGCATGGGCTGACGGAATGGTCGCAAATCGAAAAGCATCCCGTTGCTTCTACGGCCATTTTGCTCATAAAGAAATAAGCGGCTCTTGCGTTGTATATGGGAATGTCTTTCCTGATATCTCTCGCTTTGAAGACGGAAATTTGATGGCCTTTTTTAACTTCCGGGAAATCAGGCCACGTACCGGGTATGGGTTGCGTATCTTGGGGACGAGGCACTTCTTCGCTCCGCCAATCGTTTTCCTCCGCTTCCCTCCATGGTGCTGCCTCGCCTTTCTCCGAATAATGTCGTTCGCTCGCGGGAGTGGCAGGGATGATCAACGACTGACCCGGGGAAATTACGGGAACGGACATTCCGTTAACGGCCATCAGCCGCTCTGGTTTGACTTGGAAGCCATGGCAGATATATTGAAGCGAATCCCCCGGCTTAACCGTGTAAATCATAGCTCCATCACCTCCACACATATATAATTCATTTGATTTTAAAGTATGCATTTTATACGGAAATAAGCGTAATTGTTTAAACGAAAAAAAGACCGCTCTCCACTGGGCAAACAGAGGAGAACGATCTTTTTTTGGATCTGATCCGGCTGGGAATTTAAGAAGGAAGCCCGCTCACACATAATTCAATCCGGCCGTAAAAGGAAACGGCACCGGGAACAGCTCTTTCAGCCCGATGCGAAGCGCGGCGTGCTCCGCCATGCCTTCGTCTCCGCCGAAGACGAGCGAGATGAACGCCTGCGGGTCCAGTTCGGCCGACAAGCCGTCGTATTCGAGCTTGACCCGGCCGTCGCCCGCGGATTGCACGCGAAGCGCTTCATGGCGGCCCGGAGCCGCTTCCGCCCAGTACGGCCGGAGCTGCTCGATCAAGCGCTCGGGCCGTACTACGTAGACCGTGCCTTGATTCGGCTCCTCTTGATACGGCACCGGTTCGAGCGCCTCCAGCCAATCGCTTTCGTGCACGGAAACCGGAAGCTGGATCTGCTCCAGCTCCAGCCGCTTGAGTGCATGCGCGGCCAGCAGCGCCACGGCCGGGCCGTCCCCGGCGGCTTCGATCAGGAACGGAACCCGCTTCGGGACGAGCGGCGGGTTCGGCACGGCGGCCACAAGAAACGCCGCAGGTTTGCCGTTCCGCTCGGCGACGAGCACTCGATGCTTCATCTTAATGCAGCTGACGAGCGCCTCGTTATGAACCAGATTCGCCAGGTCGGTGACGCTGTGCTCGAAGCGGGCCAATCTTGCGCCCGCCAGCTCCCGCAGATACAGCCAATCGGTCGGCTCCAGATCGCGCACCCGCACGCCTTCGGAAGCGTGCCGGCTTTGCAGTGCCTGCGCGGCAGCCGCATCCACCGTATACCTCCGGACAACGCCGAACGGCAGACAATGGACCCGGGTATACAAGGAACGGCCGCCCGAAATGAGCAGCAGGGACGCTCCCGCCTTGTCGATATGTTCAAAAATACGCTGTAAAATCAGGCTGGCGTAGCCTTTGCCCCGGGCCGCCGGATCGGTGCCGACGGAGCCGAGCTGATACGTGCCGAGCGCTGCCTTGCCGATGCGGATCGTGACCGGCACGAGTCCCATGAACGAGACCAGCTTGCCGTCCTCGAACGCTCCGTAAGACTGGCCCAAGGCCGTTGAAAACACGTCGGGAAACGCAGGTTGCATCGAAATTTGCTGCGCATCGCGAAAAATCGAGTCCGAAAGCTTAACCGCTTCGGCCATCTCATCCTGCCGGACGAGCCGTATGTCTGCCACCGTAAATTCTCCTCCTTGTTTCTCGATCCCGTGTTAATTGCCGTTTGCCAGCGCCACCGCCTGGCGGACAAAACCGCCCGAGCGCTCCAGCAGCTCGCGCGCGCCGTCCCGGTCCGTCTTCGCCAAAATCATGATGATCGCGGTTTTGACATGTCTTCCGGACTCGTTATACGCTTCGCTGATCACATCCTCCGGCGCGCCGGTCGCCATGCCGATAATCCGTTTGGCACGGTAGACGAGCTTCTCGTTGGAAGGCAGAACGTCGACCATGAGATTTTCGTACACTTTGCCGATACGGATCATGGAGGCGGTCGTCAGCATGTTCAGGATCAGCTTCTGTGCGGTGCCCGATTTCATCCGGGTCGAGCCGAGCACGACCTCCGGGCCTGCGACGGCTTCCAGCATCAGATCGGCGATGCCGGCCATCGGGGTGTGCTGGTTATTGCATAGACCGATCACGGTCGCTTGCTTTTCCTTCGCGCGCTTCATGGCGCCAAGCACATACGGGGTGCGGCCGCTGGCGGCGATGCCGACGACCACGTCGCGATCCGTCACGCCATGCTCGTCGATATCCTTGGCGCCAAGCTCCTCGCTGTCTTCCGCGCCCTCGACCGGGTCTTTCACCGCTTGAAAGCCTCCTGCAATGATGCCCTGCACCATGGACGGGTCCGTTCCGTAGGTCGGAGGACATTCGGACGCATCGAGAATGCCGAGCCGTCCGCTGGTGCCGGCGCCGATGTAGAACAGCCGGCCCTGCCGCTGAAAAGCGGCGACGATCCGGTCGACGGCATGCGCGACTTGCGGCAGGATGCGGCCGACCGCCTCGGTGACCAGACGGTCCTCCGCGTGGATGAGCCGGACGATTTCCTCGGAACTGAGCCGGTCGATCTGCGTCGTATTTGGATTGCGCTGTTCGGTAGTTAATTCGTTCAGCAGGTTATACATAGGGATTGCTCCTTTTATCGCGTTCTTTGAAAGAGCTCGAAGCCGAGCAAGGCGGCGCCGTAAGCGGCGGGCTGCTCGGATGCCGGGTGCAGACGCAGCCCGGGAAACGTTTCGGAGATCGTCTGCCGGAACGTATCGGCGAACAAAGGAGAATGCTTGAACACCGAGCCCGTCGTCACAAGGTCCGAACCCGGGAACCAGGCGTCCTTGCGGACCAAGGCTGCCACGGCGACGGCAAGCTCCGCAGCTGCGCCTTCGATAATGCGCACAGCAACGGCATCCCCTTGCTTGCTTGCGTTGATGCACAGCTCGGCAAAGGCGGCGACGTCTTTTTTGCGAATGTCCGGTCCGTAGATGTACGTTTTCAGTTCGGTAATCGAGTCAAAGCCATACGTGTGCCGGATCATATCCGTTAAGGCTGTTGCCGGGCTGATGCCGTCATGACTGCGCATCACGGCTTGCAGCGCGTGAAGACCGATTTGGTAACCGCTTCCTTCATCGCCGAGCAGATGCCCCCAACCGCCGACTCGGTAGCGCCGGCCTTCCGGCGTGCAGCCGAAGACGATCGAGCCAGTGCCGGAGACGACGGCGATGCCGTACTCGCGGCGCAGCGAAGCCATCAGGACGATTTCCGCATCGTTGCGCACGAACACCTCGAATGAAGCGCCGACTCGGGTCTGATAAGCCCGGAGAACGGCTTCGACGGCTTGCTTTTCCTCCGGCGTATCGGTCCCGGCCATGCCGATGCAGACGGCCAGACAGCGTCCGCTGGCACAGGCTTCATGCTGAAGCACTTCGTCCAGCACGGCTTCCAGATGACGGGAGGCCTGCTCGAAGCCGATCGCCTTCGAATTCGTCGATTCGCCCGTACAGCCGAAGAGCCGGTTGCCCGAAGTGTCGATGACGAGCGCTTCCGTCTTGGTACCGCCGCCGTCGATTCCAACGATATAGTCCATCTTTATCACCCTCTTTGCATAATTCGAGTATAAGACAACGAGGCTTGGTTTGTAAAACAAAATTTCACGTTATAAAAATAATATTGATTTAAAATTTCAAATACGCTATAATGAGTTTGATCGTTGGAAACGGTATCAATAACATGAATATGTTTTAATTAATTACTTTGTATGTAATAATAACTTACATATGAAAAGGGGGTGAGCGCAATGCATGGAGGTTTGGTTCGGTTAAGAGAGATTTTAGAAGGGTTGAACCCTTCGGAGAAAAAGGTCGCGGAGTACGTGCTCGCGCATCCCGAGCGGATGATCGAGCTGTCCGTCGCCCAGTTGGCCGAAGCGAGCGGAGCCAGTCAGGCCGCCATCATCCGGTTATGCAAATCGATGGGCGTGAAGGGCTACCAGGATTTGAAGCTGAAGGTGGCGGGAGACCTCCGGGAATCGGGGGGCGTGCAAGGTTACCAGGAAATCCGGCCGCAGGATTCGATTGCGACGATCGTGCAGCACGTTTCCAACAATAATATTCAAGCGATCCACGACACGGTGAAAATTCTCGATTTGGAGCAGGTGTCCAAGGCGGTGGAGGCGCTTCAACAGGCGAAGCGGATTTATTTCTTCGGCATCGGCGCCTCCAATCTGATCGGCCAGGACGCGCAGCAGAAGTTTTTGCGCATCAACCGGACGTGCTTCTGCTTTGCCGATCCACATGTGCAGCTTGCGTCGGCAGTTACCTTGACCGAAGAGGACGTCGCCGTCGGTATCTCGTACTCTGGTGAAACAAAGGAAGTCATCGCCGCGCTAAAAGCCGCCCAACAGAACGGCGCCGTAACCATCGGCATCACGAAGTACGGCAGCACGACGCTCGCCCAGTACACGGACATTCCGCTCTGCATCTCCTCGACGGAGAACGAGATCCGAAGCGGGGCGATGTCGTCCAGGATTACCCAGCTTAACGTGATCGATATTTTATACCTCGGGGTCGCCAGCAACAACTACGAGCAGTCCGTCATGTACCTCGACCGGAGCCGTCAGGCGATCCGGGAACTTGCGAACGGCATGTCCAAACTTAATCATAAAAGCTAACTAGGGGGATGGATGTATGAAGGTCAGCAAACTGCTTGCCATGACGGTAGCTTTAAGTCTCGTATTTGTTTCCGCCTGCTCCAAAAAAGAAGGGGGAGCCAACGCCCCGGCCGGAGAAGCTGCGAAAGACGACAAGAAGCCCGATACCGTCAGGGTATGGGCCTACCCGGTTCATGGGGATTACGAGAAGGACATCAAGGAACTGATCGCCGATTTCAACAAGCAGTACCCGCATATTAAAGTAGAGTACGAAGTGCTGTCCTGGGCCGAAGGTCCGAAGAAATTCGACATTGCTCTGAACGCGGGCGACCCGCCGGATTTGTATTACCATGCGGTGTCGGGGCACTATGTCAACACGGGGCTTGCCATCCAGCTCGACCAGTTCCTGACCCCGGAAATCAAGGACGATTACTTGCCGGGTATGCTTGATCTGGGCCAAATTCAAGGCAAGCAATACGGGCTGCCGCTGACCGCAGGACAATGGAATTGGGGTGGCAACAAGCGCATTTTGGAAGAAGCGGGTGTCGACTGGAAGAAGATTCAGGAGAAGGGCTGGACCTGGTCCGAATTCAGCGACATCGCCAAGAAGATGACCAAGAAGCTGCCTGACGGCTCAATGCAGTATGGTCTCGTGACGGACGGCACCAGCCTCGATTTCAGCCAGTTGATCGCGCAAAACGCCGGTCTGGTCGACGTATTGGACGAGAAGGGCAAGTTCATTTGGAACGATAACAAAATTCTCGACTCCCTCAAATTCATCGACAGCTTGATGAAAGACGGCATAATGCCGAAGGAAACGGGCGGACTCAACCCGCAGCAGAGAACGCAAATGTTCTACGACAGCAAAGCCGCCGTCATCAGCAAAGCGCTGCCTTATTACGATACGATTATCGCCAACCGCAACAAAGATATCGACGCGGACAAAGTGAAGGGCGAGAAAATCGACTTCGTCCTGCTGCCGGTTCCGCACCATGAGAATGCGCCGGGCAAGACGTACGTGATGGGCGAAGGCTACGTCATGTTCAAGCAGAAGAACGACAAGGGCGCGCAGCACGCGAAGAACGCTTTCCTCGTGATGGAAGCGCTGAGCGGCGCGAAAGCGGGGAACTCCTCCAACGAGCTGAACCTGCCGTTCGTCCGCAAGTCCCAGGCAACAATGTATGAAGGCAAAGGCAAAGCCCAGAAGTACAACTGGGAGGCCGCACAAAATTTCATGAAGAGCACCACGAGATCGGTCGAGAGCAATCTGGACGTCGATAAGTCGACGAAGCTGAAGCAGTTCCAGGAGCAAGTGCAGAAGCCGGCCATCCAGGCGCTGTTCGCCGGGGAGAAAACGCCGGAGCAAATCGCCGAAGAATTCAAAACCAAAGGCAAGCAAATGTTCGGCCAATAATGCAGTAACAAGCCGCGCGAAAAGGTGCCCTGTATGGAGTCATATGGGGCCTTTTTTTTCGGACTCGCCGGCATAGGCATGATGAAGGAGGATCGCCATGAACCATTTACACAACGGGCCGGGTGTGCCGGGCCCAGCCATCCGGCAAAGGAAGGCGAACACTTCCGTCAAGCAGTTCATCCGGGATTACGGCTGGTCGTACTTGTTTATCCTCGTTCCGGTGCTGCTCTTTCTGGTGTTCACCCTGTATCCGGTCATCTCGGCGTTTCTGATGAGCTTTCAGAAATATACCGTCATGAAAACGGACTGGGTCGGCCTGGATAACTACAAGTTTATGTTTCAGGACGAAGTGTTCTGGAAGTCGATGAAAAATACCGTGATTTTCACCGTCGGCACGGTGCCGGTCAACATTATTTTGACGTTCGTGCTCGCTTTTCTCATCTTTCAGATGCGCCAGTCGTGGCAGACGTTTTTTAAAGCGGCCTTATACTTGCCGGGCGTCGTCTCGGGCGTGACGATCTCGCTCGTCTGGCTGGCGATCTTCGATCCGACCCCTTGGGGACCGATGAACACGGTGCTCGGCTGGTTCGGCATCGATCCGGTCATCTGGCTCGGCAAATCGAACAGCGCCTTGTTCTCGCTGATGCTGATGACGTATCTCGGCTCGCACGGGGGCGGCATCATCCTGTACCTTGCGGCGATGGGCGGCATCCCGAAATCGCTATACGAGGCGGCGGACATCGACCATGCGAGCGGCTGGACGAAGTTCACGAAAATTACGTGGCCGCTTCTTAAGCCGACGACGCTGTACTTGCTGGTGACGGGGGTCATCACCTCGTTTCAGGTGTTCATCAGTGTGTACCTGATGACGCAGGGCGGCCCGAACTTCGCCACGACGACGATTGCCTATCTCATTTACCAGACGGCGTTCGTCTTTTACGATTTCGGTTTGGCTTCCGCGCAATCGTTCGTGCTCGCGATCGTCATTATTCTCATCTCGATCATTCAATTCAAATATTTCTCATCGGACATCGAATATTAAGGGGTGACTGCGTTGAGCAACCAATCGAAAGTGATCTTCATCGGCGTTGCAGCGATCATTCTTGCTTTCTGGGCGGTCATCACGGTCATCCCCTTGTACTGGATGATTATCGGCTCGTTTCAGGATTCGCTGGCCTCGGCCGTCTTTAAGCCGCAGATGATTCCGGACATTTGGTCCGTTGCGCCGTACGAGCGCTTTTTCACGAAAAACAACGCCGTCCAATGGCTGTTGAACTCGCTGTTCGTCTCTTCCGTGCTGACCGTCACGAACCTGCTCTTCGCTTCCATGGCGGGCTATGCGTTCGCGAAGCTCAAATTTCCCGGGAGCAATTCGATCTTCTGGGTGCTGCTCGGCACGATGATGATTCCGGCGCAGGTCACGCTGATCCCGCTGTACGTGCTGGTGATCAACGTCTTCGACCTGGCGGATACGTATACGGCGATGATCGTGCCGACCTTGGTCAGCGTCGGGAATATTTTTCTCATGAAGCAGTATATGTCCACGTTACCGACATCGCTTATTCATGCCGCACGCATCGATGCCTGCAGCGAATTCGGCATTTTTTATAAAATCATCCTGCCGATGGCCAAGCCCGGGCTCGCCGTTCTGGCGATCTTCACGTTCGTGGCGAACTGGAACGATTTTTTCTGGCCGTTCCTCGTGACGCGCTCAAGTGAGATGCGGACGATTCAGGTCGGTCTCGCCAGCTTCAAATTTGCCGAGTCCACGGACTACGGCGCGATTATGGCGGGCGCGACGATCGGGGCTCTGCCGATGATCATCCTGTTCTTCTCGCTGCAAAAATATTTCCTGCAAGGGATCACCATAGGAGCCGTGAAAGGCTAGAAGGAGGAACGAAGCGATGGCACGCGTGGTGTTTCAAAATATACGCAAAGAGTATGTGGACGATAAAAAAGGGACCTTCACCGCGGTCGAAAGCTCCAATTTTGTGATCGAAGACCGGGAATTCGTTGTGTTCGTCGGTCCCTCGGGCTGCGGCAAAACGACCTCCCTGCGCATGATCGCGGGACTGGAGCGGCAGACGAGCGGCGATATTTACATCGGAGACCGTCTCGTCAATCAGATGCATCCGAAGGACCGCGACATTGCGATGGTGTTTCAGGATTATGCCTTGTACCCGCATATGACCATAGAAGAAAACTTGTCCTTCGGCCTCAAAAACCTGAAGCGCCCGAAGGAAGAGATCCAGCGCAAGGTGAAGGAAGCGTCGGCGATTCTGGGGCTGACGGACATGCTGGAGCGCAAGCCGCGGGAGCTCAGCGGCGGGCAGCGCCAGCGGGTGGCGGTCGGGCGCGCCATCGTGCGCGATCCGCAGGTGTTCCTGTTCGACGAGCCGCTCTCGAACCTCGACGCGAAGCTGCGCATTCAGATGCGGGTGGAACTGGCGGAGCTGCATAAGCGGCTCGGCGCGACCATCGTCTACGTGACCCACGATCAGGTCGAAGCGATGACGCTCGGCGAACGGATCGTCGTCATGAACCAGGGGCGCATTCAGCAGATTGCATCGCCGACGGAGCTGTACAACCGGCCGAGCAATATGTTCGTCGCCGGGTTTATTGGGTCGCCGGCCATGAACTTTATGGACGCGCGGATCGAACGCGGACACGTGCATGTGGAAGGGGCCTCCTTCACCTTGTCGGACGCCGCGGTCCGTGGACTGAAGGCGTATGAAGGCAAAAGCATCATTCTGGGGGTGCGTCCGGAGCATATATATGGCGAGGAGTTCATGCCGCCGGCCGCATCGGCGTACCGGTTGAACGCCGTCGTACAGGTCGTGGAAAATTTGGGCGCGGAGAATCTCGTCTACTTCCGGGTTGGTCAGCGGATGGTCACGGCCCGCGTCCATCCGGAAACGGTAGCGCAGGTGGGGCAGTCGAAGCTGTTCGCCTTCGACGGAGGCAAGCTGAATTTCTTCGATCCGGCGACGGAAGAGCGCATCGTGCTGGAGGTATAGGTATAAAAGAAGCAGTCCGGTGAATAGGAGCGGAGCAGCCGAAAGCGCTCTATAGAAACGAAGTGTTCGCCTTTGTTTCCGGATTTCAACCTTTTAAGGGGTAGTATGATAATGAAATCCGGGAACAAGAGCGATCGGAAGAGCGTTTCGGATGCGCAGCGCCTGCTATTCACCGGGTTTTTCCAGAAAAAGGAGGTATGTCCGATGCGGAAGCTTAGCGAAATCATGGTGCGCTCGGGATTGCAAACGTACCGCGAAATCATTCATGTCGCCTTGTTCAGCATCGTCAGCTCGCTCGTCTTGTTTCCGGTGCTGCTTTTCCTGCCCGTGCCGCTGGCTCTGCTATTGCTGGTGCTGCTGTACGTGCCTTTGGCGGCGGGCACGCTCTACGCGTGTCACCGTATTCAGCAGGGGGAGAAAGGGAGCGTGCGGACTATGCTCAAAGGAACGTTGGCCCATTACGGTTCTTCGCTCATCTTCGGGCTTGTCTGCGCTTTGTTCGTACTGATCCTCGTTTCCTCCTGGTGGTACTACGGCAGCCGGAGCGGGATGATGTCTTTGGCGCTGGCCGTGTTTCAGACCTACTTCGTGGCGCTCTTTTTCATCTCGCAAACCTATACGCTGTCTCTGGTCATTCAGGAGCGGCTCGGCATCTTCAGCGCCATGGGCCGCAGCGTCAAGCTGTTCGTCGCCCGTCCGATGTATACGATCGGTGCTTGCTTCCAGATGCTGTGCTTCGCCGTTCTGCTGGGTGTGACGGTCGTTGGATTTGCTTGCTTGTATATGGGCATGATCGGATTTTTTGCAAACCTGGTGACGGCGAACGTGCTGCGGAAGGATGAGGAGGCATCCCCGTCCGGCAGCGGGGCGGGCGATTCGACCACTGTGTCAGGCGACTTTCATCTTGCAGGCAGGGAGAGCTGAGCGATGGAGAGGATGGTACAGACCGGAGCAGATCGTCTTTCGCTGCTGGAATCTGAGCTTCTCGGATTGCGTTTCGGACTGCTGACGAACCCGACGGGCATCAACCGGCGGTTCGAATCCGTGATCGACCGGTGCGCCGGGTTCAAGTCGGCGGCTTTGACGGCGCTGTTCGCCTGCGAGCACGGCATTCGCGGCGAAAGGCAGGCGGGGGTCCGCTTCGGCGATGAAAAGGACGACAAGACGGGGATTCCCGTCTTTAGTTTATATGGGGACCACAAGCGGCCCACGGAAGAGATGATGGACGGTGTTGACGCCGTCGTTTTCGACATTCAGGATTTGGGCGTGCGCTTTTACACCTATTTAAGCACGCTGGTGTACATGATGGAAGCGTGCGCGGCTTACGGAAAACGGCTGATCGTGCTCGACCGGCCGAATCCGCTCGGCGGGATCGTCAGCGAGGGCGGGATGCTGGAGGCGGGCTACGAATCGATGGTCGGCGCGTGGGCGGTACCGTTCCGCACGGGGCTGACCATCGGCGAGTTTGCAGAGTATGTGAACAGCCACATGCCTGTGCGGTGCGATTTGCAGGTCGTTCCGCTGCTTGGCTGGGAGCGGGACATGGAATATCCCGCGACGGGGCTGCCATGGATCATGCCTTCGCCCAATATGCCGACGATGGATACGGTGCGGGTCTATGCGGGGAACTGCCTGTTTGAGGGCACGAATGTGTCCGAAGGACGGGGGACGACGCGGCCGTTCGAGCTGCTCGGCGCGCCCTGGATGGACGGGCGCGCGGTCGGCGAAGCGGTGAACCGCTTGGGGCTGCCGGGCGTGCACGCGCAGCCGGTTCATTTTACGCCGACGTTCTCGAAGTATCAGGGCGAGCTGTGCAGTGGCGTGCAGCTGTTCGTGACCGATCCGGCGGCATACCGTTCCGTCGCGACGGCGCTGCATCTGCTGCATACGGTTGCGGCGCTTTACCCGGCGCATTTTCAATGGACGCCGCCGTTTAAGGAAGGGCAGAAGCCTTTTATCGACTATTTGTCCGGCAGCGATCTGGTCCGCACTTCGATTCATACGGAGACGGGGCTGAACCGGATTTTATCGTTATGGGACGCGCAAGCGAAGGCATGGAACGACGCGAGGCGGCCTTATTTGTTGTACGGAGGGGAAGCATGATGGAGCTTGCAGGCATGACGTTGGAGGACAAGGTCGGACAGCTTATCCAGGCAGGCTTTCACAGCCTGGAACCGGACGAGCACATTTTGGACCTGATCGAACGGCGGCGAATCGGCGGCGTTATTTTGTTCGCGCGCAATGTGCAGAGCACGGCGCAGGTCGCGGCTTTGACCGGTAAGCTGCAGGAGGCGGCGCAGCGGGCGGGGACGGCTCCGCTGTGGATTTCCATCGATCAGGAAGGCGGCATGGTGGCGCGTATAACGGAAGGCGTCGCGCTAATGCCGGGAGCGATGGCGATTGCCGCCGGGGGCTCGGTGAAGGCGGCCTACGAAGCGGCTCTCGTTGCGGGCCGGGAGCTGCGGGCGCTCGGCGTCAACATGAATTTTGCGCCGGATCTGGATATCAACAACAATCCGGCCAATCCGGTGATCGGGGTGCGCTCCTTCGGCGAAGCTCCGGAGGCCGTTGCGGAGTACGGAGCGGCTTCGATCCGCGGCTTTCAGGACGCGGGTGTGTCGGCCACGGCGAAGCATTTTCCGGGACATGGCGACACCGCGACGGATTCGCATCTCGACCTGCCGACAATCCCGCATTCGCGCGAGCGCATCGAAGCGGTTGAGCTGGTGCCGTTCCGGCGCGCCGTTGCCGCAGGCGTCGATGCGGTCATGTCGTCGCACATCGTGTTTCCGGCGTTCGAGCCGGAGCGGCTGCCCGCGACCTTATCCCGCCGCGTGCTGACGGGACTGCTGCGGGAGGAGCTCGGCTTCGACGGCGTCATCGTGACGGATTGCATGGAGATGCAGGCGATTGCCGCTCATTACGGCACGGTGCAGGCGGCGGTTATGGCCGTGGAGGCGGGCGCCGACATCGTCTTGATCAGCCACAGCCGCGAGCAGCAGGAAGGCGCCCTCGACGCGCTGCTGGAGGCGGTCCGCTCCGGGCGGATCAGCGAGGAGCGGATCGACGCGTCGGTCCGCAGGCTGCTTGCGCTGAAGCGGAAGCGGCTGGCCGCCGGGACGGAGTCGCATGAAGCGGCGCTCCGCCTCGTCGGCTGCGAGGCGCACCGGCAGACGGCCCGGCGGATCGGCGAGGCCAGCGTGACGCTGGTTAAAGACGAGGAGCGGCTGCTGCCGCTGCGGCGCATTCCGACGCTGGTCATTCATACGTCGGCGGTCGCGACCTCGATTGCCGACGAAGCCGTCGAAATTCCGCATACGCTCGGAAAAGCGCTGGCCGCGCAAGGGCTGGACGTTATCGAACGGATCATTCCCGTATCTCCGGACGGCGAGGCGCTGCAAGCGTTGTTGATGCAAGTCAAGCCGTTCGGGCAGGTCGTCGTGGGCACATACAACGCGTCCTTCTTCCCCGGGCAGGTCCGGTTGATCGAAGCGCTGCGATCGCTGGGCAAGCGCCCGGTTGTGGTCGCGCTGCGCAATCCGTACGATTTGCGCGAATTCCCGGACGTGTCGACCTATGCGGCCGTGTACGAATCGAGGCCGCTTGCGCTGGATAGTGCGGCCAAGGGGCTGACAGGCGCGATCCCGATGTGGGGCAGGCTGCCGGTCACGATCAGCGAAGCCTATCCGGCGGGATGGGGGGCGGACGGGCCATGCTAGCGTCCTACTTCCGCAAGCCGCAGCGGCTGGTCGTCGGGCTGATGTCCGGCACGTCGCTCGACGGCGTCGATGCCGCGATCGTCCGCATCGCGGGCCAGGGCCTCGATACGAAGGTCGAGCTCGTTCATTACACCGCGGTGCCTTACGACGATACACTCCGCGAGAAGCTGAAGGAGCTGTGCAGCCTCGACCGCTCGAATGTGGCGATGGTATGCGGCATGAACTTTTATCTCGGCCGCATCTTCGCGGAAGCGGTGCGGCTGGCCGCTGCGGAAGCGCGGCTGCCGATGGACGAGATCGACCTCGTCAGCTCGCACGGCCAGACGGTGTGGCATATTCCCGAGGCCGACCCGAGCGAATGGCACCAGATCCGCTCGACGCTGCAAATCGGCGATTTGTCGGTGATCGCCAAGCTGACGGGCAAACCGGTCGTCGGCGACTATCGGACCGCCGATATGGCGGTCGGCGGGCAAGGTGCGCCGCTCGTGCCGTACGCCGATTTCATCCTGTTCCGGGACGCGGACAAGGGCCGCATCGCGCAAAATATCGGCGGCATCGGCAACTGCACCGCCATCCCGGCCGGCGCTCTGCCGGAGGACGTCATCGCCTTCGATACAGGGCCGGGCAACATGCTGATCGACGAAGCCGTCTATCAGCTGTCCGGCGGGGCGAAGAGCTATGACGACGGAGGCGCTTGGGCGGCGCAAGGGCGGGCAGATGACTCGCTCGTAGACCGGATGCTGAGCCATCCGTACTTCGCGCTGAAGCCCGTGAAGACGACGGGCCGCGAAATGTTCGGCAAGCCGTACGCCGCAGAGTGGATCGGCGAAGCGCGGCGGCTGGGGCTCGCGGACGCGGACATCGTCGCCACGTTCACGGCCTTCACCGCGCGCTCCATTGCCGCGGGCTACCGCGACTTCGTCTTCCCCGCCTGCCGGGCGGACGAAGTGATCGTGTCCGGCGGCGGGGCGCACAACCGGACACTGCTGCGCATGCTTGCCGGGCTGCTGCCGGAGCAGCGGGTGCTCACGTCGGATGCGTTCGGCATCTCCGGCGATGCCAAGGAAGCGATCGCGTTCGCCTTGTTCGCGAACAATTTCCTGCACGGCATTCCGAACCAACTGCCGTCTGCGACCGGCGCTTCACGTCCGACCGTCATGGGCAAGCTCGCTTTGCCGGAATGACCTGACCTTAAAATTTATCGCTTAACTTATGCAGCAAGCCTTTCTCAAGAGAACGTTCTGGGAAAGGCTTGCTGCTTTTTTTTGCCGCCAATTTGACGCATCACACATAAAAAAGGAAAATAAATAATATTATTTCCATATTTTGCGAGGTTGCTCTTATGGATCAAAACGATTATTTAAAGCAAATTTACACGCACCTGCAGGACGGGATCATTGTGATGGATCAAGAGCGCAGGATTGTGATGATGAATCCGTCGGCCGAACGAATTACCGGCTGGAGCGAAGGCGGACATGTGCCGTACTGCTCCTACTGTCAAACCAGAGCGCTGGAGCCGGGGGAAGAGCGCTGCTATCTGCTGGCTAAACGGGAGGTCCCGTACTTTCTGTCCTCGATGCCGACCTATGAAGGCGGTCTGGTGGAAATGGAAATGAGCACGGCCGTCATTTACGAGAATGCGGCGCAGAAGCGGCAG
The DNA here is from genome assembly GCF_018998565.1 of Paenibacillus oleatilyticus. Lineage (GTDB taxonomy): Bacteria > Bacillota > Bacilli > Paenibacillales > NBRC-103111 > Paenibacillus_G > Paenibacillus_G oleatilyticus. The sequence goes on from NZ_JAHNZO010000003.1 coordinate 310,956, forward strand.
GAAGTACTGCTGGTTCTGAAGGATTTGACCGCCAAGCGGAAGGAGGAAGAAGCGAGAATTTCCAAAATGGTGCTGCAAAAGACGCTGGAAGCCCAGGAAAACGAGCGCAAACGGCTCGCTCAGGAGCTGCACGACGGTGTCGGGCAGTCGTTATATTCCGTGTCGGTGGGCCTTCAGGCGATCCGCTCCCGGACGAAGCATCAGGAGGAGGCATGGGGGAGCTATATGCAGGAGATCGTAGACGAACTGGAAAAGGTCATCCGCGATGTCAAGCTCTATTCGCTTCAGCTTCGCCCCCACAGTCTGGACCGGCTCGGTCTCATTCCGACGGTGAGCCATCTCGTCTCCACCTTGAACAAAGCGCATCCCGATCGGCAGCTGACGTTCAGCCACAGCCAAGTCGGCCACCGGCTGAAGCCGACTCTGGAAATCCATCTGTACCGGATCATTCAAGAGGCGCTGCACAATGCTTTGAAGTATTCGCAAGCCACACTCATGGAAGTGATTTTGTACCGCGAAGGAGCCGAGCTCGTGTTAACGGTACAGGATAACGGTATCGGATTTATCCGCGACCGGGTGGAGGAAGGACTCGGACTCAAGCACATGGAAGAGCGGGCCGACCAAATGGAAGGGCGGCTGCACATCCGGTCTCTTCCCGGAGAAGGGACCGCCATCCAAGTCAGAGTACCGTACAAGGAGGCGGAAGAGCATGATACGCGTACTGTTGGTTGACGACCACACGATGGTCCGCAAGGGACTTCGCATGCTGCTGGAAGGCTACCCCGAGCTTGAAATCGTCGGCGAAAGCCAAGACGGGTATGAAGCCGTCGACATGACGGGTCGGCTGAAGCCGGATGTCGTCGTGATGGACTTGTCGATGCCCAGCGGGCTGGACGGCTTCGCCGCTTGCCGGGAAATCCGCAGGCGGCATCCTTCCGTCAAGACGGTCATTTTGACCATGCACGACGAAGAGATTTTCGTCCGGCAGTCCGTTCAGGTGGAGGCCGACGGGTACATTCTGAAGAACAGTCACGGCGAACTGCTGCACCAGGCGATTGTCGAAGTCGTTCAGGGCAAGCGCTTTTATAAAACCTCTGTTTCAGACGATACCGTCAGGCGGTGGATGCATGCCGATGAGGAGCGGCAGCCGTCTCCTCTCACGACTCGACAGAAGCAGATCGTCCGCCTGACCGTGCTGGGCTACGCCAACAAAGAAATCGCCGAGCAATTGTCCATCAGCGTCAAAACGGTGGAAAACCATAAAACGAACATTATGCAAAAGCTGGAGCTGGATACGAAGCACGAATTAATCCAATATGCGATCAAAAACAACTATCTGGAGCTGGCGCTTTGAACGGCGTCCGTAGGGGAGTTCCCCTATGGCGCAAGGAGCGGCCCGGCAGTACACTGGCGTTGATGGAAATCGCACCGCAAGAACAGCAGCAGGCATTCGAGGGGCAACCCTAACACGTAAGCGGGAGGATGATTATGACAGCTCCAGAGCATTATTCCGTTGTGATCGTAGGGGCCGGAACTGCCGGGATTTCCGTGGCGGCGCGCTTAGCCCGGGCTTCCCGGGCGCTCCGGGGACGAATCGCGCTGGTCGATCCGGCGGCGAAGCATTATTACCAGCCTCTGTGGACCCTGGTCGGCGCAGGTGCGGCGAAGAAGGAGGAGACGGAGCGGGACATGGCCTCGCTCATTCCGGACGGCGTCGACTGGATTCAAGAGGCAGTCGTGTCGTTTGCCCCGGAGGACAACCGGCTCCTGACGCAGCCGGGAAGGACCGTCAGCTACGATTGCCTCGTAGTGGCGGCAGGGCTGGAAATCGACTGGGGACGGATCAAAGGCTTGAAGGAAGCCAAGGGCCTTGACGGCGTATGCAGCAATTATTCGTACGAGACGGTAGGCAGCACGTGGGACGCGATCCGGAATTTTCAAGGCGGGACCGCGATCTTCACGCATCCGAATACGCCGGTCAAATGCGGCGGCGCGCCGCAAAAAATCATGTATTTGGCGGACGACTATTTCCGAAAATCGGGGGTGCGCGACCGGTCGAACGTTATATTCGCCTCGGCCAAGGACGTCATCTTCGACGTTCCCAAATATGCGCGCACGCTGGAGCAAGTCATCCGGCGGAAAAAGATCGAGACGAAGTACCGGACCCATCTGATCGAGCTGCGTCCGGGGGCCAAGCAAGCGGTGTTCGAGCATCTGGGCACGAAGGAACAGGAAGTCCTCTCCTACGACATGATTCACGTTACGCCGCCGATGCAAGCGCCGGCGTTTATCCGCGAAAGTCCGCTCGCCGACAAGGGAGGCTGGGTCGACGTCGATCCTTCCACCTTGCAGCATAAGGCGTACCCGAATGTGTTCGGCCTGGGGGATTGCTCAAATTTGCCGACGTCCAAAACCGGCGCCGCCATCCGCAAGCAGGCTCCGGTCGTCGAACGGAACGTGCTGGCGTTCCTCCAAGGCGCGCCGCTGGCCGCAAGCTACGACGGTTATACGTCCTGCCCGCTGGTTACCGGGTACAATCGGCTGGTGCTGGCCGAGTTCGATTATAACCTGACGCCGCAGGAAACGTTCCCGTTCGACCAATCGAAGGAGCGGCTCAGCATGTACTTGCTGAAGAAAAATCTGCTGCCCGTCATGTACTGGAACGGCATGCTAAAAGGACGGATGTAGCGAGGCAAATCCCAATAAGCAAATTTTTTTAAAGGGGGAAGAACTATGCTGCTGCGGTATTTTTACGACGACAAACTGGCTCACGCTTCTTATCTGGTCGGCTGCCAAAGGACGGGCGAAGCGATCGTGATCGACCCCGGCCGCCACCCAGCGCCTTACTTGCGGACCGCCGAAGCGGAAGGGCTGCGCATTGTTGCCGCTACGGAAACCCATATTCATGCCGACTTCGTCTCGGGGGCCCGCGAGCTTGGCGTCGCGCATGGCGCAAAGCTGTATCTGTCGGACGAGGGTGGCGACGATTGGCGGTACCGGTACGCGGAAGAGGCGGAGTGCCGGCTCGTCAAGCACGGGGACCGGTTTGCGGTCGGCAACCTGTCGTTTGAGGTTCTGCATACGCCGGGCCATACGCCGGAAAGCATTTCGCTGCTGCTGACCGATCTCGGCGGGGGCGCCGACGAACCGATGGGCATTTTCACGGGGGACTTCGTCTTTGTGGGCGATGTCGGCAGGCCGGACCTGCTGGAAAAAGCGGCCGGCCTTCGCGGCACGTCCGAGGCCGGAGCCCGGGCGATGTTCCGTTCTCTCCAGCAATTCAAGGGGCTGCCGGATTACCTGCAGGTGTGGCCGGCGCACGGGGCAGGCAGCGCATGCGGCAAGTCGCTCGGCGCGGTGCCGTCCTCCACCGTCGGCTACGAGAAGCGGTTCAACCCGGCGCTGTCTTATACGGATGAAGAGGCATTCGTTCAGGTGCTGCTTGACGGTCAGCCCGAGCCACCGCGTTATTTTGCCGTGATGAAGCAGGTGAACCGGAAGGGACCGGAGCTGCTGAGCCGCCTTGCGGCGGTGGCGGAATTGGGATCGCTGGAAGCGTTAACCGCCTTGTGTGAGGCGGGTGCTGCGGTGATCGATACCCGCCCTGCCCAGGAGTTCGCCAAAGGACATTTGCAAGGGACGATCAATATTCCGTATAACAAATCGTTCCCGAACTGGGCCGGCTGGCTGGTCGATTACGAGCGTCCGCTGGCGGTATTGGCGAAGCCGGACCAATGGCCGGACATCTTGACCGCGCTCCGATCCATCGGCATCGACAACGTGGCGGGCTATATGGATGCGGGCAAGCTTAGCACAGACGCTTCCTCGCGCCTAGAGTCGTATGCTGAAGCGACCCCGTCCGAGATGGCCGGGAAGGTGGAAGCGGGGGACGTGCATCTGGTGGACGTACGGAGCTGGAGCGAATGGCTGGAAGGACGTATTCCCGGGGCGCGGCATCTCATGCTGGGCACCTTGCCCGGCCGTTTGAGCGAAATTCCACGGGATAAGCCGGTCTTGCTACAGTGCCGTTCGGGCGCGCGTTCGGCCATCGCCGCAAGCGTGCTGCAGGCCGGCGGGATCAAAGAGGTGATTAACTTGAGCGGCGGGTATATCCGCTGGCGGGAAGAGGGATTGCCGCACGAAGAAGGCGCGAAGCCGCAGACGGCCGGGAACAAGTAAAGCGTATAAAACAGGGAAGGGGCATGGCGGGGCTGCGAAGCCCTCCATGTCCCTTTCTCTAAGGCGCGATTAACATTGATTTATTTATAACCGCCGAGCAAATAGTTGTAGAACGGCTCATCGACCCAAAAGCGGTAGGACTCCACTTTGGCGTCCGGATGGATCTTTTGCAGGCCGGATGCGATCTCCCCGGTTTTATCCGACAAGGAGAATGTCTGCGCATAATAGTGGCCTTCGGTCAGCTTATTGTTCGAGATTTCCTTGTACGCGTCGATCGGGGTGAACGAATAGTAGAGCGGCTGCCACCAAGAGCTGGCGATCAGGCCTTTGGCGTCTTCGCTGTTCTTTTTGGCGTATTGGAAAATCACGTCCTGAAACTTCGCTTTTTGCTCTGCCGTATCGAATTCGAAGGCAATGTCATATTCCTTCGCATAGGCGATGTAGTTGCCGTTCTCGATCTGCACGACCTTGTAGCTGTCCGTTTGCTTCGGCTCGCCCCACTCCTTCAGGTAGACGAAGGCCGACGTTTTCGGCTCCAGCTGCACTTTGGCGTTCAAGCCCTCGCTGCGCAGCAGTCCGATCAATTGCACGGCGTGCGTAATATCGTCGTGCCCGTAGGTAAGCGACAGCTTCGGATCGAAGTTCGCGCTGTAGCGGGAATCCTTCAGATTGTAGCCGGTGATCAGGTTCAGCTTCAGCGCTTCGTCGACGATGGCTTGCAGCTCTTTCACCTGAATCAGATCCTGCGTTTGATACGCTTGGTACAGCTTGGCGAAAATATCTGCGTCGGCCACGGAGCCGATCGTGTGCTTGTAAGCGCCTTTGAACGACAGGACGCTGCCGAGCAGATCGGCGGCAAAATCGCCGGATGCCGCGTCGCCGAGTCCGAACGAGCTGTGCCATGCGGCAGGGAGCAGGCCCGTGTCCACGGCCGCCGCCAGCTCCTGCGCCGCTTGCAGTGACAATTTCGGATTGCCTGGATAGTCGATGCCGAGCTTGCGCAGCGCCGACTGGATTTTCGCTTCGGGGTATGTATAGGCGAGCTCCTTCAAATCAGCGGCTTTCAGCGCAATATAGACCGCTGCATCTTCCGTGAGAGGAGCTACCGCCTGCAGCGTTCCGCCCGACAAAACGCCCTTCTCGGCCAAAGCCTGAGCAGCCGCATACGCAGGGTCCTCGGGCTTCAGATCGTTAAACCGGTTCTCCCCGGCAGAGGAGTTGCCGAGCTTCAACGCCTTCGCCACGTCCTGAATAAATTCGCCCTTCGTAGGCGCAGCCGGCAGCTCGATCTTGTACTGGTTCTGCAAAAAGGCTTTATAAGCCGCAGCAGAGGGAGACGATACTGCCGCGGGAGTGGTGACCGCTTCCGCACGAACCGCGGTACCGCCGTACAGTCCGGAGTAGAGCAGAGCCGCCGATAAGCTGATGGCTGCGAGCGGGAATAACGTTTTCTTTTTGTTAACGGAACGATGCATGGCGAAAGCCTCCTCTATGTTGTTAATTCCAATAGAAAAACTTGTATTTGGATCATACCTCCTCGGGTTATTGCTGTCAATATCGGTTTACAAAAATGAACAAAGAAAAACCGTATTCCAGCGAATACGGTTAGTGTTCGTAATAGCGTTTAATTTTGTTCTTAATAACGAACTAATAGACCTGAGTAATCGTGTAATCGGCCGCATTTTTGATCATCGGGGTGTTTTCGCCGTTTTGCACGCGGGCGGCGTCGTACGTCGTATCGATCGTGACCCATTGCCCATTTAAGAAAACTTGATTCCACGCATGGTATGTCGTCGGAGCCGAGGCTTCATATCCCATCATCAGGCGGGTCGGGATATTTTGACTTCTGGCCATCGCCGCGAACAATGCCGCGTAATCGTAGCAAATTCCTTTCGCCGAGTCGTAAACGGCATCCAGGTCAGGAACATAACCGGGTTTGACCGACTGAGCCTTCTCGTAATCGTACTGGATGTTTTGCGTGATGTAAGCATAAATTGCCGCCGTTTTTTCCATATCCGTCATGGCGGCATTCGTCAGCTTGTTCATCTGGACAACGGCTTTCGTATTGCTGTTCCAGTTAATAAGCGGAATCGATTGGACGAAAACCGCATTTTCGTTATCCAATTTCAGCTCGATGCTTTCTTTCGAAACGACTTTATATTTATTATCGCTCATTAACTGCGCGATCAGGACGCTATATGTGCCATTGCCTCGCTGCAATGGATAGTGCGCCCCGTTCGTCAGGGTATAGTCGTAGTTATCATTGCCCTTCGATATGCGAACAATCGTCTTGGTATCGGTATTTTGCGTGTAATTCACCGCGATGAGACCTTTATCCAGAGCGGTTCGGTCGATTTGGTAGTTTTCGGTTGCGGCATATGTTCCTTTTGGTGCTGCCAGCAGCAAAGTTGTGATGAATGTCATCGCCAAAAGCTTTTTGAACATAAAAAAGCTCTCCTTTCGGTAACTGGCTGCCATCTTAGTTGCACTAAGGAAGGCCCTGTAGCTTTGCGTCCCCAACTTTCGTTAGGTTTGCCTTTATCGGTTGAAAGCACCGAAAATATTTTTTTATGCTTCTAGCATACCATATTATTGTTTTTCTATCAATTTCCCTTTCACAATGAGACGGTGTGTCGGGTTTTCCATAGGATGACAGGTGATTAACGTAATTTCCTTGTCTTTGCCGTTGCCTTTCAACACCCAGACGTCCTCGGGAAGAACGTATTGTTTCTCTTGGACCTCATACCGGTACTGCTGTTTTCCTGTATCGACTTCGACGATATCTCCTTTGTCGACCTCATCCAGCCGGTTGAAATTTTTGCCGTACGTGAAGTTGCGATGTCCGGCAATGGCATAATTCCCTACGGCGCCGGCCTTTCCGGTACCTGCGATGCTTGCGACGGAAAGCTTCAGATTGTTTACGGTTGCGTCCGTTATAATCGGCAGCTTCAGTTTAATCTTGTCGATGATTAAAATTCCCTCGATGGGCTTTCCTTGCAAAGGGTCCGGGTCAGCATTCGAAGGCTGCGGCTGACTGTCCGCAGGCGTTTCGAATGCAGGAGCGGGATCGGGAGGAACGACTGCCGATACCGGAACGGGATTCAGCGTATTCTGCTTTGGAACTGCGGTTTCGGTCGCTTGATCGATACGCTTCAAGGTTTCCGTCCACTGGTCCATCATTTGCTGCTGCCGGTAGATCTCATAGCGATCCATGATCGTAGGGTACAGAAAAATCGCGATTCCCAGAAAAATACACAAGATCGGCAGCGTTCTTTTGATCATCCAAGCTCCCTCCTTCGTCCTATCAAGCGGCCTAACGCGCACCGGAAGAGGCGCGCGTTAGGATGAGTTTTTTAGGTATTCTTCATAAATTTACGACGCAGCATAAATCCAAGAACGATCAAAGCAGCACCAGCCAGTTGGATGTAAACAGGGCTGGATTCTCCCGTTTTCGGCAGTGTTTCTTTTTTGGTTTTGTCGCTCGGCGGGTTACCAAGCGGCACTTCCCGGTTCACGAGGTCGATCGTTTCGTTACCGTCCGGTTTTTCCGGGATTTTCGGCTGATCCGGCGGGGGTGTTTTATCCCCATTCTGCGGACGGTCAACCGTCGGCGGGCCTAACGGCACCTGAGTATTGCTATCGATTGTTTCCTGGCCGTTCGGTTTATTGCCGTCCGGTTGAACTCCTCCAGGTGCCGGATTATTCGGCGTCGTTGTCGATGTATTTGTCGTCGGCGTTGTTGGTGTTGTCGGTGATGTAGAACCCGACGAACCTGACGAATCGGACGAAGACGACGATTTCGCGTTAGTTATCGTTAACGTATGCCCGTCCGCGGTTTGAATCGAAATCGGATGCTCCTTGGAATCGAGCACATAGCCTGTCGGAGCCGCCGTTTCCTTCACGACGTAATCGCCTGTAGACAGCTTATCGAACACGACTGTTCCGCTCGCATCCGTCGTTTTCGTGCCGATGAGCGTCAAGCTGTCGCCTTTCTTCTCATAGAGCTCGAAGGTCGCGCCGCTGAGCAGCAGCTCGTTTTGCGCCGAGTCTACCTTTTTCACCGTCAACGAGCCTTGAACTGTCGGCGTTGTCGGCGGATTAGTCGTGGTAACCTTATTGTTGGTGATCGTAAGCGTCACGTTGTCAGTCGTTTGAATCGAGACCGGATGCTCTTTGGAATCGAGCACATAGCCTGTCGGAGCCGCCGTTTCCTTCACGACGTAATCTCCTGCGGGCAGTTTATCGAATACGACTGTTCCGCTCGCATCCGTCGTTTTCGTGCTGACGAGCGTCAAGCTTGCGCCTTTTTTCTCGTACAGCTCGAAGGTCGCGCCGCTGAGCAGCATCTCGTTTTGTGCCGAATCTACCTTTTTCACCGTCAGCGAGCCTTGAATGACCGGCGGAATTGGCGGCTTAGGCGTGACCTTATCGTTTGTGACGGTCAGCTTCACATTGTCAGTGTTTTGGATCGAGACCGGACGCTCTTTCGAATCAAGCACATAGCCGTCCGGAGCCGATGTTTCCTTCACCGCGTAGTCTCCTACGGGCAGCTTATCGAAAGAAACCGTTCCGCTCGCATCCGTCGTTTTCGTGCCGATCAGCGTCAAGCTTGCGCCTTTCTTCTCATACAGCTCGAAGGTTGCGCCGTTGAGCAGCAGATCGGTCTTCGCCGAATCTACCTTTTTCACCGTCAACGAGCCTTTGATGACCGGAGGCTTCGGTGTGGCAGGCTTGGCGTTGGCGACGGTTAATTGAAAGCCGTCTGCGCTATTGATCGAGACCGGATATTCTTTGGAATCGAGCACATAGCCGTCCGGCGCCGCCGTTTCCTTCACGAAATATTCCCCGGCGAGCAATTTCTTGAATAATGCAGTCCCGCTCGCATCGGTTGTCAGCGTGCCGACAAGTACCTTATCCGAGCCGGATTTCCGGTAAAGCTCAAAGGTTGCCCCGCCAAGACGGGTCTTATTATCCGCTGCGTCCACTTTCACGACGGTAAGCGATCCTCTGACCCCGCCGATCGTACCGGAGCCGCTGCTGACTCCAACGACGATGCTGGTGGATGTATCCTTGGTTACCGTAGTTTCGTTATTGCCCGTAAATGCGATTTTGTTGGAGACCTTATCCTGATCTTTCGCAACGATTAAAGATTGATATTCCAGAATCGCTGCGGTAGACAGTTTTTTCAGGAAGCTTAATTCAAAGCTCTGCTTCCCGTCGTCGTCCGTCTTGATTTCCAGCGAATAATCTACGTCTTTAACCAGTTCGGTTCCCTTGGAAACCGTACCGCCAGCGTCTACTTTGGTTGTAAACAATTTGAACGTACCCGGCAGCAGAAGCTGGTTCTCGGATGGCGTATCGACAATTTTGGCATTGGTTACCGTGGATTGTCCGCGGTTGATGAGAATCGTCCAATTGATTTTATCGCCGTTTTGAGTGCCGCTCTTGTTCAAGTATTCGCCGCCGTGCGGAATGTTGACGGAAGCCGTCAAATTTTTCGATACCGGCGTTTTTCCATCGAAGACGGTTGCCGTGTTGTTTACTTTAGTGTCAATCAGCTTTCCTTCAAGGCTGGTCTTAAAGACAATGTAATACGGAGCCGAAATAGGCTTCAGGAAAGTCACGGTCAGCTTGTTGTCTTTGTCGACCGTATAGTTGTAATACGTGCTGTCGACAACGGTTCCCTGCGACGGATTGCCGTTGGCCGCAATATTCATGGTGTAGACGGCAAGCGAGTTGTCGAGCAGCTTCTGCCCGGACTCCAGCGTATCTTGAACGACTGCCCCGGCAAGCGTCTTGCCGTTATAGTTCACGCCGACCGTCCATGTAATCTGCTTCAGCGAAGCGTCATAGACGCCGTTCTTAAACCCGTTGTTTTTCACTTCGTTCCTTGGATCGAACGTGGCGGAAACCGTCTTTGTCTGTTCTTTGGAATTGCCGTCGACCCATACGACCGAAGCTTTGTTCAGGAAATTCGTCGCGTTGTTGCCGAGCCAATCCATGTTGAACTCGGTGCTGTAAGTAATTGTCACCTGTCCGTACAACGCCCGGTTAAACGTAATTTTAAAGCCTTGCTCGGCCGGTACGGAAGCGTCCACGGTGTAATCCGCCGCGTCCATCGGCTTGTTTCCTTCATTAACAGTCAGCGATCCCGGGATGAGACGCATACCCTTGTTAGGGAAGCTTTCCGTCACGACCACGTTGGTCATCGGCTCGTTGTCCTTGTTTAGCGTAATGCTCCAGGCTGCCGTTTTGGCATTGTAGTCTACGGCCTTGACGCCCTTGGTAATAATCACCTGATTGATGTCGCGCGTAGCCGTATCGCTGTCTCCGCTGCCGGAAGTTACCTTGTTCGTGATCTTCGTGCCGTCGAATACGCGATGATTGGCTTTGGTTTGATATTTGATTTTGTAAGCGGACGAGATGTCCTGCAGGAACTGCAGTTTAAAGCCGTTGCTTTTGGTCGCAGTCTCCGGAGTTACCTTGTAGCTTGCTGCAGGCAGCTCAGCTCCGAGGATCTCGCTTCCCTTCGAGTCGATCGTCACTTGATAGACATGGAGGGAGCCCGCTACCAAATCCTGCGTATCGTTGAACAAATCCGTCAAGAAAGCGTTGGCCTGACTGATCGTCTTCTCGTTGTAATTGTACTTGATTTCCCAATCGATCGTTTGCGTATTGGGATCGTATTTCGTCGACGTTTTGTCCAGAGCCGTGCCGCGCTGTACCGTAACGGTAGCCGTAGCGCTGGCCGGCTGCTTGTTGCTTCCTTCAAATGTCGCCTTGTTCACGAAGGAAGTCTGGTCCTCGCTGGTAACCGGCGTCGTGTACTGAATACGGTATGCCGTCCGAATCGGACTTTCATTAAAGCTGAGCTTCAATACATTGCCGTCCGTGCTCATGCTGTATTTGCTGCCGTCCACCGGCGCACCCTGAACGACCTTGCCGTCCAAGCTTACGCTTAGCTCGTATACGGCGACGGTGACCGGAACACCCAGCCCGGCTGGAATCGGATCGGTTACGACCGCGTTTTGCACAGCGGCCAGCTCTTTGTTCACATCGACCGTCCAGTCGATGCTTTTCGCATTGTAGCCTTTCGGCACGCCGCTTTTCCCGATGGTCGAAGTTACATTCGGCTTAAAGTGCAGCGTAAAGACCTGCTCGCCGCCTTTCACCGGAATTTTAATAATCTGCGTCGTGCTGCCGTTAATCACCTGCATATCGAACGCCGTCTGGAAAGTCAAAGTCCCTTTGACATCCGCCAGGTTTTCGATCGCCTCCAAGGTCATGACAACCTCGTGGCTGTCCTTGTAGACCTTGAATTTCCCAATCGCTTCGCCGCCTGAAATAAGCGGCTGGTCAGGGATATCGTTGTAAAGCTTGAATTGCTCCGGAAGCTTGAACGTGTAGGTATCTCCGTTCTTGTATCCGTGGCCGTTAGGCAGGGACCAGGTGTAGTCCAATTTCACCTTCGAGCCCGGCTCGTAAACGTCATCCGTTACCACGTTCCCGGACTTGTCGTACACCGCCATCGTTACGCTATCGATAATGTTGCTGGAAATCGGGGCTGCGTTGACTTGCGGCGTTAAGCCGAATGCATACAGCCACTGCATCATGATCAATAGAGCAACGAGCAGCGTACTGATCTTTTTCTTTGCCATTACCTCTTTACCACCTCCATCAGTTTCTGTTGGAACGGCAAAAAACACCTTCCAACTGAAAGGTGGTCCGGTTGCACTACTAGCTCCGTCGAATCCAAGTGCCCAGATACAGATTCGAGATCATCGCTTACCGATATCTAATATAACGCATAATGCTCAGGATTTCTGTGGCGTTTTACACCGAATTCCAATTTTTTTAAAAACTTTCCCCCAAAACGTTCCTATAAGCCGGTTGGTGATACCGAGGGCGGGGGAGAGGGGCCCGGTATGCCAAGCCGACCTTTCGAAAATCCGGAGGATAACCCGAAGAGCGATAAAAATCGGCTTCCGGGCCGGCGTTCCTGACAACAAAAAGATGTAGAAAGATGTAGAAATTTGTAGTTGACAATTTGTAAGCGAATACAATAAAATGATGACAAGAAAACTTTGTTAGTCATCTTAACTAACTTAATCGGAAAGGGGGGACAGCATATTGATTGGCAGAGGCCAAACGGGAAACGCCAAGCTGGTGAAGCACATTAACCGCGAAGGCATTCTTCATCAATTGAAAGAAAACCCCCGGGTATCGAGAGCCGATTTGGCGAAATTAACAGAGCTCAGCCGTCCGTGCGTATCGGCCTTGGTGGACGAGATGATCGTGGAAGGCTTGATCAGCGAAGTCGGGTTCGGAGAATCGAAGGGCGGCAGGAAGCCCATCCTTCTGGAATATAACTTTCAAGCTTACGGCGTCATCGGCGCGGTTTTCGAAGGCAGTACCCTGCAGTTGGCCATCGCCAACCTGAAGGGGGAGCTGCTGATTCAGCGCACGACGTGCCTGCCGCATCCGATGAACGGAGAGACGGCCATTCAGAGCATTGAGCAAGGGCTTGCGGCGCTGCTGAATGAAAGCGGATTCGATAAAGCAAGACTGCTTGGCATGGGGCTCGGCTTGCCGGGGATTACCCAGCGAAGCGAAGGTACGGTTAGCTACGCCCCCAGTACGGGATGGATGGGGCTGCCCGTGCGGAAGGAGATTGAAGCGGCCTTGGGGCTGCCTGTGGTCATCGAGAACGACGTTAATTTGATGACGCTCGGCGAATTCCACAAGGGCATCGGCGTCGGGCATTCCAATCTGGTGTATATGTATGCGGGAACAGGGATCGGCGCCGGCATTATGATCGACGGGCAATTATACCGCGGAGCCAAAGAGGCGAGCGGGGAGATCGGTTACATGGTGATCGGTCCGGTCGGAAACCAGACCAAGGGAGAATACGGCGTATTCGAGCGCAACTATTCCGTACGGGCCATTCGCGAGAAAGCCAAAGCCGTCCTCCCTTCGATGGACGAGGAATCGAGCATCGTCAAGCAAATCGTCGATCAAGCGAAAAGCGGGGGCGAAGCGGCGCAGACGCTTCTCGACGACATCTGCCGGCACTGGACCTACGGCATCGCCAATTTAACAAGCGTGATGGACCCGGCGCTTCTGATCCTCAGCGGAGAAATGCTGCATATCGGGGACGAAGGGGTTCATAAAATACAACAATGGTTAACCGACTGGGTTCCTTCCGTTCCCCGAATCGAGATGGCTTCGCTCGGCGATCAGGCGGGACTTATCGGGGCGATTCATTGCGCGCTGGAGGCTTTTCCGTCCACTTCCAAGCAGCAGCGGTAAACGGCTTTGTCGCTTCCGATGCCGTTTGGCTCAAGTGAAGACGCTTACAATTTCGCATAAAGTACAGGAGGTCAAAACATGACAAAGAAAAAAGCAACGACTTGGTTAACGGGGGCCGTGCTGAGCATGGCGATGCTGACGGTGACGGCCTGCGGAGGAAGCGCTTCCGACGGTGCTCAGAAGCCGGGAGACAAGTCATCCGACGCCTCGAAGCCTGGCGAGAAGCAGAAGCTGGTCATTTATACGGCCAGGGACAAAAACGTCGTCGAAGAAATTATCCCGAAATTCAAAGAGCAAAACCCGGGGATGGACGTCGAGGTTCTTACCATGGGAGCGCAGCAGGTGCTGGAGCGCGTGCGCGGGGAGAAGGCGAACCCGCAAGCGGATTTCTGGTGGGGCGGCACGCAATCGGCGCTGATGACGGCGGCGAACGAAGGGCTGCTCGAAAGCGTCAAGCCGAGCTTCGCCGACAAAATCCCGGCGATGTACAAAGACAGTCAAGACCGCTGGTACGGCGAAATGCTGCTGCCGGAAGTCATCATGTACAACTCCAAAGCGCTGAAAAAAGAAGACGCTCCCAAAGATTGGGACGACCTGCTCGATGCCAAGTATAAGGGCAAAATCATCATTCGCGGCGTGCTCGCTTCCGGAACGATGAGAACGATTTATTCTTCCCTGATTTACCGTCAAGACGCGAACGATCCGAAAAAAGGATACGACTGGCTGAAAAAGCTTGACGCCAACACGAAGGAATACGCCCAAGATCCGACCAACCTGTACCTGAAGCTGGCGCGCGAGGAAGGCACGCTGTCGCTGTGGAACCTGCAGGATATCATGATCCAGAAAGAGCTGCAAAAGCAGCCGTTCGACTTCATTTACCCTGCGAGCGGGGCGCCGATTCTGGTTGACGGTGTCGGGGTGGTCAAAGGTGCGAAAAACATGGAATCGGCAAAGAAATTTTACGAGTTCCTCTTTGATTCGAAGCTGCGCGTCGAGCTTGCGGAGAAGCTGTATCAAATTCCGACCCGTACGGACATCAACAAAGATACGCTTCCGGCATGGTTAAAAGGGCTGGAGCTGAAACCGCTGAATATCGATTGGGCCGTCATGGCGCAAAAAGAGAAAGAATGGATGCAGCATTGGGATGAGAACATCAAAGGAAAAGGTTCCAAATAATGCATTCGGGCGGAGGAGCTCCTCCGCCTGATCATTTTACCAAAGGAGGAAACCTGCTTGATAGAGGTCATACTGGATCACGTAAGCAAACAATTCGGAAACGTCAAGGGAGTTACAGATGTCAATATTCGGATTCAACCGGGGGAGTTCTTCACCTTTCTCGGGCCGAGCGGCTGCGGCAAAACAACGACGCTGCGGATGATCGCTGGGTTTTATTATCCGAGCGAGGGCCGCATCGTATTCGGCGATCAAGATGTCACGAACCTTCCCCCAAACAAAAGAAACACGGGAATGGTGTTCCAAAACTATGCTTTGTTTCCGCACATGACGGTGTTTGAGAATATCGCATTCGGTCTGCAAGTAAGAAAGGTTCCGAAATCCGAAATCGTTCAGCGCGTCGAACGCGCACAGAAGCAGGTTCACTTGGAAGGCTACGGCAACCGCCGTATCGATCAATTGTCCGGCGGCCAGCAGCAGCGGGTTGCCTTGGCTCGCGCGCTGGTCATCGAGCCGCAAATTTTGCTCTTGGATGAGCCGTTATCGAACCTTGATGCGAAGCTCAGAGAAGAAACGAGAATCGAAATCAAGAGACTTCAGCTGGAGCTGGGAATTACGACGATCTACGTCACGCACGATCAAGCCGAGGCGATGGCGATGTCCGACCGGATTATGGTCATGCAGGGCGGGGTTGTCCAGCAGATCGGAAGTCCAGAAGAAATATATAACCGTCCGGTCAACCGGTTTGTCGCTTCCTTTATTGGAGAGTCCAATCTGTGGGAAGGAACCGTGGAACGGGTCGAGGGCGGCGAAGCAGTCGTACGTTTCGCTCCGGGCCTCAGCCTGCGAGGTTTGACCGCCAACGCTGCGCCGGACTGCAAGCTGGAAGCGGGCAAGAGCGTGACGATGTCCATCCGTCCGGAAGCGGTCCGTGAAGCGCTGCAAGGCGAGCAGCAGGAAAATGTGGTCAAAGGAAACGTAGTCATTTCCGAATTTACGGGAGTCAGCGTGAACTACGTATCGCAAGTGGCGGGCCAGCAATTGAAAGCGATGTTCGTCAATCAAGGGCACCGGGTGCGCGGACGCGGGGAAGAGATTTCCCTGGTCATTCCAAAAGAAAGCATCTATTTCTTGGGATAGCGAGGGGATGAATCTATGAGATCTAAACCGGGAACAAGTTCATCCAAGCTGGGCTCCTTCACGCACTCGCCTTATTTCGTCTACGTCTTGGTAGCGCCATTGTTTTTGGTGCTCCTGGCTTATGTCGTGTACCCGTTGTTCCAGACGTTCGTGCAAAGTATCCAGGTAGAGGATCAGATGTCGCTGAAAAACTACGCCAAGTTTTTCAGTCTGGAGCATACGTCCAACCTGGAGGCGCTCTGGACCAGCATTTATATTTCCGTCTTAAGCGTCATCACCTGCGCGATCGTCGGCGTCGCCATGGCGTTCCTGCTGGAGCGCTACGAGTTCCCCGGCCGGAAAATTTTGGCCGTCCTCGTGCTCGTGCCGATGGCTTTGCCGCCTCTTGTCGGCGTGCTGTCGTTTACGTTCCTGTACGGTGAAAGCGGCATTATCCCAAGGGCGCTCAAAGCGCTGCTTCATCTCGATCAGGTGCCGTTTTCCTTGAAGGGCATCTGGGGCGTGCTCGTGGTGCATACGTTCACGATGTACACCTACTTTTACATGACGGCCTCCTCGGCGATCCGCGGTCTCGATCCTTCGCTGGAAGAGGCGGCGGCGAGTCTTGGCGCAGGACGGCTCTATATATGGCGGCGCGTCATTCTGCCGATGCTGACGCCGGCGCTGGTCGCCTCTTCGCTGCTCGTCTTCATGATCGCGATGGCGTCCTATACGGCCCCGCTGATCTTCGGGATCGAGCGGACGATGACGATGCAGATTTATTTGTCGCGGACGAACGGCAATCTGGATATGGCTGCGGCGCAGTCCACGATCCTGTCCGTCGTGTCCATTCTGTTCCTGCTCGTGATGCGCTGGTACCAAGGGCTGCGTAATTACCAGAACATGAGCAAAGGCGTCAGCGTGCACCGTACGGAAGTGAAGAGCGCCGTAGGCAAATATATCGCGATGATTCTGTCGATTATCGGCGTCATCATCCTGCTGCTGCCGATTCTCGTGCTGGTCTTGATCTCGTTCTCGACGGACGGCACGTGGACGACGCAGATTCTTCCTCCGGAATATACGGCGAAGCACTATGTGAAGCTGTTTACGGACAGCAAAACGTGGCGGCCGATTGCGAACAGCTTCCAGATGAGCTTCGTGGCGACGATCGGCAACATTATATTCGGCGTGGCGGCCGCCTATGCGATGGTCCGCTTGAAATTCAAAGGCAAAACGCTGCTGGACGTGCTGATCATGCTGCCGTGGGCGCTGCCGGGAACGGTCGTCGCGGTCAACCTGATCGCTGCCTTCAGCGAGCCGACCGTATTCAGCTTCAATCAGGTGCTGATCGGCAGCTTCTGGATCTTGCCTTTGGCGTATTTCGTCCGCCATTTGCCGCTTGTGTTCCGCTCCACGTCGGCGACGCTGGTCCAGATGGACGCCTCGGTCGAGGAGGCGGCGCGCAACCTTGGCGCCACTTGGTGGTACAGCTTCCGGAGGGTCGTCTTTCCGATGGCGCTGAGCGGGATACTGGCGGGCACGCTGCTCGCGTTCGTGCAGGGCATCGGGGAATTCGTTTCCTCCATTCTGCTCTTCACCGCGAAAAGCACGCCGCTTTCCGTGGAGATTTTCCAGCGGATGTACTCGTTTGAATTCGGTACGGCGTGCGCATACGGTGTGCTGCAAATTACGTTGATCATCATCGTGCTGTTCGTTTCGCGCAAAATGACGGGCGACAGCACGGCCGTGTAAATGACGGTCATCTCGTGGGGACACTTGAAAGTCCGGTGAATAAGGAGCGGAGGGAGCGGAATCGTTCTGGAGAAGCGCAAGCGGTTGCCTTTGTCCCCGGATACTAACCACTAAAGGGGTTAAACAATCAAAGAATCCGGGGACAAGAGCGATCGGAAGAATGATCCGCTCACGCAGCGTCTATGATTCATCGGACTTCAAAGTTCATCATCCACGTTATGATATACAGCGGGAAAATGGCCATTTCCGGCTGAGGAACATTCCACCATCAGAGGAGGAGTTAGATGATCAAGGGTAAGTCGACCTCAAAGTTTTGTTCCATTGTCATGAGTGCCGTACTGGCGGGCGGCATGCTGCTGCCTGCTCAAGCTCAGCACGCATATGCGGACCGGGGCGTCGTCGACTTGTGGAAGTCGATTAAACCGCTGACCACGATTGCCAGCGCGATGAACACAGGGGCTCACCCGGACGATGAACACAGCGCGACCTTGGCGTATCTTTCCTTGGGGAGAGGGGTTAACACCTCCAGCGTGATCGCTGTCCGGGGAGAAGGGGGACAGAACGAAATCGGGAGCGAGCTGGGGCAAGCCCTCGGCATCATTCGGACTCGGGAGCTGCAGGAAGCGTCCAAAATCACCAATGTAACGTTGGGCATGCTGGGCGAGCAGTTGGACGATCCGATCTACGATTTCGGCTTTTCCAAGAGCGTAGAGGAAACGCTGGAGAAATGGGGCGACTCGGTCGCTTACGAACGATTGATCCGCAAAATTCGCGAGCTGCGTCCGGATGTGATCATTCCTTCGTTTTTGAATGAAGCCTCCACGCACGGGCATCACAGAACGATTAACGTCCTTACCGTTCGGGCGTTCAAAGATGCGGCGAATCCGGAGATTTTCCCTGAACATCTGAAACAAGGGCTTCAGCCTTGGCAGATCAAGAAGCTGTATCTGCCTGCCAATTCCAAGGATTACACCGTGAATGCGCCGATCGGGGATTACAACGAAATCTATGGGGCGTCTTATCTCCAGCTCGGGGAAGAATCCCGCTTCATGCACAAGAGCCAGGGCATGGGGAAAGTATATGACGAAGGTCCCGTCCAAGGCGATTTGTTCAGCAATTACTACAAGCTGGATCTGAGCACGGTGAAATCGGCGGACAAAGAAAAAGACTTCTTCGACGGCATCGCCTTCACCTTCGAGGATTTGGCCAAAGAAATCGACGCGAAGGGCAAAGACAACAAGATCGTCAAGCATCTGCGCGATCTGCAAAAGGATGCGGATGAAGTCGTTGCCGCTTACCCGAGCTTTGCCAAGGTGCTGAAGGAAGTCCATGAAATGAAAGCGGACGTCCAGACGGCGCTGGCTGACGTCAAAGCATCCGATTTGGAGGCGGCAACCAAGGAGGATCTGCTCCACCGTCTTCATGTCAAAGAAGAGCAGTTGAATAAAGCGAGCATGGAATCGGCGTCCGTCGTAGCGAAGGTCAAGCCGGCTACAAACGAGCTGGTTGCCGGTCAGACGACGAAGGTCACCGTGTCGGCCTTCAACGGCGGTTCCGTGAAATTGAACAAAATCAACTTGAGCCTGAACGTGCCCAATGGCTGGACGGCGAAGCCGGCCGGAGCGACGAGCTTCGATCAATTAGGCTACAACGAGACGGCATCGGCGACCTTCGAGGTAACGATTCCGGCGGACGCACCGCTGTTCAAGCCTTACGATCCTTCGGTGTTCAACGCGAAGGTCGAATACCAGGCGTACGATACGGCAACGACGCTGAAGGTCACGCCGCAGAACGCCGTAGCCGTGCTGCCTCCGTATTCGATGTCGCTTAGCCCGAGCGCAACAATTTTGAATACGCTCAAATCGCAAGAACCGGTTCCGGTGAAGGTCACCGTGCGCAACTATACGCCGGGCGCTTCCAAAGCGACGGTGTCGCTGAACGTGCCGGAAGGCTGGACGGCGGAGCCGGCAGCTGAAGAGCTGAGCTTTGCGACGAAAGGCGAAACGAAGTCCGTCGCGTTCACAGTCAAGGCCGCTTCAAACGTCGTCCCGGGTAAATTCACCGTGACGGCTGTCGCGAAGAACGGCGATGTGCAGAGCACGCAGGGCGCGCAGGTCATCGAGTATCCGCATATCGGCAAGACGTACATGGTGCAGCCGGCCGAGCTCAAAATCCAGGCCTTCGACCTGAAGGTGCCGGACAAATTGAAGGTAGGCTACGTCTCCAGCGGCTTCGACAACATCGATCAATACTTGCGTCAAGTGGGCGTCGATGTCGTGAAGCTGGAAGCGAAGGATATCCAATACGGGGATCTGTCCCAATATGACACGATCGTGCTGGGCATTCGCGCTTACGCGTTCCGTCCGGAATTGATTCCGAGCAACCAGCGCTTGCTGAGCTACGTTCAGAATGGCGGCAATCTCGTCGTCCAATATCATAAGCCGGAAGACAAATGGTCGCCGGAGCTTGCTCCGTACCCGATCAAAATCGGCGCTCCGCTCATCCAGTGGCGCGTAACGGACGAGAATTCCAAAGTCACGATGCTGGCTCCGGATCATCCGATGTTCAATTCGCCGAACAAGATTACGGACCAGGATTGGAGTAACTGGATTCAAGACCGCTCCGCCTACAATCCGTCGGAATGGGGCAAGGAGTATACGGCGCTCATCTCGAACGGGGACCCGGGCGAGAAGGAGTTTACCGGCACATTCCTCACGGCGCATTACGGCAAAGGGGTATATACTTACAGTTCGTTAGTGTGGTACCGCGAGATTCCGGCTCTGGTTCCGGGCTCGATCCGTATGTTTGTGAATATGATTAGTCAAAAGCAGTAATTGCGTCGCGAAAGCAAACATTACAGCAGTGGGCGGGGACCCTTCGGGGTCCTCCCCCATACGATGAAGAAGCGGAGGTTTAAGGAGCATATGAATGTAATCGGAGTTCACGGGCGGGAGATCGGTCAAGTAACGGAGCGGGCGCAATTCGCCGTCGTCCCTCTGGGTTCGGTGGAATACCACGGTCCGCATTCCCCACTCGGGACCGATACGATCTTGGCGGACGGCTTCGCCGAACGGATCGATGCCTCGCTGCATCCTTTGATCTATCCGACGGTACCGTATTCGGCCTGCCCGGGCAAAACGCAGCATTACCCCGGAACGATATCGGTCCGGCCCTCGATTTTTATCGACTATCTCACCGATGTGGTCGAAGGGATCTGCCGGTTCGGCATCCGCAATATCGTGCTGCTGAACGCCCACGACGCCAATATGGGCCCTTCCCGGACCGTCGCCGAGGCGGTGACCGGCAGCTACCCCGACGCCAGCTTTCTGCTGATCAACTGGTGGCAGATGGCGACCGTCGATTTTACGCAGCGGTTGGGGCTGTTCCAAGGGATGGCGGGAAGAGGGCACGGCGGTCCGTACGAGATGTCGGCCGTGAAGGCGTTTCGCCCGGAAATGGTGATCGTACAGGAATCGGACTTGGAATTAGATTCATGTCCTCCTTTATCTCCTTTGCCTTACGTCTTGGTGGAAGGAACCCCCCAAGGCTGGGACGGCTATACGGGCCGGATCCGGCAGTGCTCCTTGGAGGCGGGACAGAGTATCGTAGAAGAAGCAAGCCGCAATATGAACTTGCTCATTAAAGAATGGCTGGATATGAGAACAGGAAACAATGGGGAGGCCAAGTAACGCTATGGGATATCGCGAACAATGGATGGAGACGGAAGGGACGACGTTTCCCGGAAAAACGTATACGGAGGTTGTGCTGGAGCCGGCTTTTAACGAAGCCAAGACTCATTTGCTGGGCCCGATGATGGCCATCAACAAGGCTCATCTGATCATGTTGGAGAAGCAAAAGCTGGTGACCACGGATGAAGCGAAGCAGATCGCCAAAGCGATCCGGTCGATCGACCCGGAGGAGCTCCGCCAAGCGAGCTACACAGGGCAGTTCGAGGATTTGTTTTTTCAGGTCGAGCATCAAATGCTGGAGCATGCGGGTGATATCGCCGGCAATTTGCATCTGGCGCGGAGCCGCAACGACATGGGGATTTCCATCTACCGGATGGTGCTGCGGGAGAAGCTGATCGTGACGCTGACCTCCGCGCTGAAGCTCAATGAACAGCTGCTGTTGTTCGCCAGAGACCACGCTGATACGCTGATGATCGGCTACACGCATACGCAGCAGGCTCAGCCGACGACGCTTGCGCATTATTTTATGGCGGTCGTCGATTCGCTGAACCGGGATATCCGCCGGATTATGGCGGCGTACGCAAACTGCAACCGGAGCAGCATGGGAGCGGCGGCGCTGACGACGTCGGGCTTTGCGATCAGCCGGGAGCATATGATGGAACTGCTTGCCTTCGACGAGCTGATCGACAATTCGTACGACGCGATCGGCGGGGCCGATTACTTGGGCGAAGTGGCGACGGCCGTGCAATTGGCGGCGATCAACCTGGGCCGGGTCGTGCAAGACATGCTGCTGTGGTGCACGCAGGAGTTCGGCGCGCTGAAGGTGGCGGCTCCATACGTGCAGATCAGCTCGATCATGCCGCAGAAGCGCAATCCCGTCTCGTTCGAGCACATGCGCGCGTTGCTGTCGAGCTGCGTAGGCAATACGAACACGGTGCTGTCGATGATTCACAATACGCCGTTCGGCGACATTGTGGACACCGAGGACGATATGCAGCCTTATGCCTGGAGAAGCCTAGATATTATGGACAAAATGTACCGGTTGTTCGCCGCCGTCGTCGGTACGATGGAAGTGAACAAAGAGGTGCTGCGCGAACGGACGAAGGGAAGCTTCGCCACGGTGACCGAGCTGGCGGACACGCTGGTGCGGACGGACGGCTTGTCGTTCAGAAAAGCCCATCATATCGTCAGCGACGTCGTTAAGCTGTCCCTGGCGCAGGGTCTGGCGGCCAACGAAATTACGCTATCCATCGTCAACGAAAGCGCACGTCGCCACATCGGGCGGGATACGTCGCTTACGGAAGAAACGCTGCGTCAGGCGCTCGATCCCGTGCATTTTGTGGAAATCCGCTCGCTTCCGGGAGGACCGAGTCCGAAGGAAATCAATCGCATGGTCGACCTCCGAATGTATCAGCATCAAGCCCATCTGAATTGGCTGGGGCAAGCGCAGGGCAAAATTCAGCGGGCGATGGAGCATCTGGACCAAGTCATGACGGAGTGGAGTGGTTCCTGATGGCAAAACGCAGCATCCCTCTGCTGGCGATTGACGGCGGAGGGACGAAATGCCATGTCGTCTTCATGGACCGGCAGGGCAACGTACTCGGGCAAGGAAAGGGAGGTTCGTCCAATTACCAGGGCATCGGGAAAGATGGTGTGATCCAAGAACTGGTGTTCGGTATTGAAGCAGCGATTGCGGACTTGCGACAAAAGGACGATAGCGGCCTGCCGCAGGCGGAAATCGAAGTGGAGTGCGCCGTGTTCGCCCTGGCAGGGCTGGATACGGAATACGACCGGCGCGTGATAACCGGACTGGTGCAGGAGGTACTGGAGCGGCTGCCGATTCGAGTCCAACATCTGATCGTAGAAAACGACGGCTACGCTGCCTTGCTCGGCGCCACAGGCGGCCAGCCGGGGATTCTGGCCATAGCCGGCACGGGCTCCATCGTCTTCGGGATCAACGAGGAGGGACAGACGGCCAGAGCGGGAGGCTGGGGCCACCGCGTCGGAGACGAAGGCAGCGGCTACTGGATCGGCAAGCAGGCGGTCATGGCAATTCTCAAGGCCTATGACGGCAGGGAGGCGGGCACCCGGCTGGGGGAATGGGTGCTGCCGCATTTGGGCATGGACCAGGAAGAGGACTTGTTCAACTGGATGTACGGTCCGGACTACTCCGTCGAGAAATTGAGCGAGCTGTCCCGTGTGGTCGGCCAGGCGGCTTCGGCCGGGGACCGGGAAGCGCAGCGGATTCTTGAGGCGGCCGCCCACGAGCTGTTCATCGGCGTCGCTGCGGTGGTACGACACTTGTCGTTCCTAGACAAACCGTTTACAATGATACTGCAGGGCGGCGTGCTGCAGAACGAAGGGCACGTCCGGGAGCTGCTGATGAACAAGATCAAAGCGTACGCTCCGCAGGTTCAACTGGACGAGGCCCGGAAGGAGCCGATTTACGGCGTAACGGCCATGGGGCTGTCCTATTTGCAAACGAAGACGTCTACAGAGGCGTCAGAGTGTTGAGAAAGTGGGCTTTGACCACTTTTTCAACAAGCTCACTACGATATGAACAACAGGGGGCTGAAGGGGAATGAAGAAAAGATGGTTATTCGTTTTCGCCCATCCCGACGACGAATCCTTTGCAGCCGGAGGGACGATCGCCAAGCTTAGCAGCACCGGCCATGAGGTCGTTCTGGC
The DNA here is from genome assembly GCF_018998565.1 of Paenibacillus oleatilyticus. Lineage (GTDB taxonomy): Bacteria > Bacillota > Bacilli > Paenibacillales > NBRC-103111 > Paenibacillus_G > Paenibacillus_G oleatilyticus. Next base: position 334,865 of record NZ_JAHNZO010000003.1, read on the forward strand.
GTGCGCTACATCGGGATGCAAGGGGAAGTCGGGCGAGTTTCAATTCGCCACCCGCGAAGAGCTGGCCCGGCACCGGGAAGAGGAGCTGCGCAGCGCGTGCTCCGTGCTCGGCGTTGCCGAGCTGATTCTGTACCGTTACCGGGACGGCGAGTTAAAGTCGATCGATCCGGAAGCGCTGGCGGAGCGGATTCGCTCGACCATTGCGGAGCTGAAGCCAGATGCAGTTCTTACGTTCCCGCCGGACGGGGTAACGGGGCATCCCGACCATATCGCGATTTCCCAAGCGACGGAGAAGGCGGTCGTGCTGGCGGAAGCGGAGTACCCGGAGGGGCGGCGTCCATCTTTTTATTACACCTCGATCCCCCATTATTATGACCACTGCCAGGATTCGGGACCGAAGGATACGTGCCCGATTACGGCGCGGGTCGATATCAGCGACTACCGTCAGCATAAGGGGCGGGCTTTGCAGGCTTACCGGAGCCAGATTTACTCGGTGAACCGCGCCTATCCCGGCGTGATGGAAGATGACTTCACGGTGATCAGAAACTACGAATATTACACCTTGGTTCGCGCCAACGGCCAGCACGTTCAAGACATGACGAAGACGGCTTTGAGCGAGCTGCCGACGATGGATTTGACCTGACGGATCGTGTTAAATCGAATAAGCGGATTTCCGAATTTGGTTGCTGCCGTTCCTTTGCGAGCGGCAGTTTTTTTGTTCGGTCTTGACAAATGAATCAAAAATGTCATAATGATATTATTGAAACGGAAATTAAAAGGAGGAGCCGCGGCATGACTATGGAAAACGGTTCGAACTACACGGCAAGTAAATACCGGACGCCGGACGGGGCGCCGGCGGATATCGTGATCTTCACCATTACGTCCGAGCCGCAGCCGACGGCGACGAAGTCGCTGCCGAAGCGGGAGCTGGAGGTGCTGCTCATCAAGCGGAAGGTATGGCCGTTCGAGGGCATGTGGGCGCTGCCCGGAGGCTTCTCCCGGGAGACGGAGTCGATGTACGAGACGGCGAGGCGCGAGCTGCAGGAGGAGACCGGCGTGGACGGCGTTCACATGGAATATTTCAACGTCTACAGCGACCCGGACCGGGACCCGCGGGGATGGATTATCTCCCATGCTTTCTTCGCGCTGGTGCATGAGAAATATTTGGCCGCGCGGGCCGCTGCCGACGATGCGGCGGAGGTGGCGCTGTTCCCGGTGTCCGAGGCGCTGACCCGGCTGGAGCTGGCCTTCGACCACAGGCGGATTCTTTCGGATGCGCTGGAGCGGGTTAGACAGAGCATGCTGGTCACCCCGATTGCCGGAGAGTTTCTGCCGGACGAGTTCACGCTCGGCGAGCTGTATCAGGTCATCCGGACGGTGGTGCCGGATTTCGAGGAAGCGAATTTCATCCGCAAAATGAAAGCGACCCAGAGCCGCAGCGGAGTATTGGAGGAGATTCGCGACGCGAACGGGGAGCCGAAGAAATCGAACCGCTACTCGCAGCGCGCCGCACAGTTGTACCGTTTTACCGGCAATCTGCCGAAGCTGTCGTTGTACAGCTAATTTTTTTAGGCTTCAATATAGTCGTTTTGAAAGTATTGAAATTGGATTGTCAACGTAGAACTACATCGGGAGGATGAGATTCATGGACAGATGGTATACGATGGTTGGGCTGCTCGCCTGCATGCTGCTGGTCGCTTATTTCACGTCGTCGACGCCGCTGGAGATCGCGGCGACCACGAGTGGACTGCTCAGCGTATGGCTGACGGCGCGGCAAAATATTTGGTGCTTTCCCGTCGGGCTGGTGAACGTAGTGTGCTTTTTCGTTATGTTCTACGATGCAAAGCTGTATGCGGATATGACGCTGCAGGTCGTATTTTTCGTCTTGAGCATTCAAGGCTGGATCGTCTGGCTGACCAAGCGCGGTCAGGCGAAGGTGCGGCCGACGCGGCGGATGACGCCGCAGCTCGGCTTGGGGCTGGCGCTGCTGCTCGTCGTCGTGACGGCAGGCTGGGGATATGTGCTCACCCGTTTCACGGACGCGTCGATCCCTTATGTGGACGCGTTCATTGCGACGCTGAGCATTCTCGCGCAGCTGCTGCTGTCGAACAAGGTGCTGGAAAACTGGCATTTCTGGATTGCGGTCGACGTGCTGTCGATCGGGATGTATGCATATAAAGAGTTGTATGTTTTAGCCGCGCTGTACGTTATTTTCCTCGGCATCGCGACAAGCGGGCTGATCCAGTGGCGCAGCGAATACCGGGCCGCGAAGCGGAACGGACGCATGGGGGTGGGCTTATGAGCGGCAACCGATTAACGGTCGGGCTGACGCTCGGCAAATTCGCGCCCTTGCACCGCGGGCACCAATATATGATCGAAACGGCGCTCGCGGAGACGGATCACGTGATTGCCGTCATCTACGATTGTCCTGAAACGACGGACATTCCGCTGACGGTGCGGGCGGACTGGATTCGCGCCCTGTATCCCGAGGTCGAAGTGATCGAGGCTTGGGACGGGCCGACGGAAACGGGCTATACGCCGGAGATCAAGAAGGCGCAGGAGGATTACATTCTCGGCCTGCTTGGCGAGCGGAGAGTGACGCACTTTTATTCCAGCGAGCCGTACGGCGAGCATATGAGCGAAGCGCTGAACGCCGTGAACCGACAGGTCGACCCGAAGCGGGAGGCGTTTCCGGTATCGGGAACGGCGGTGCGGCACGACCCGCCCGCGAACCGCGCGTTTGTCCATCCTTTGGTGTACCGGGATCTGGTGACGACCGTCGTCTTCCTCGGCGCGCCCTCGACCGGCAAAACGACCGTGTGCGAAGCGCTGGCCCGCGAGTTCGGAACGGTCTGGATGCCGGAGTACGGACGCGAGTATTGGGATCAGCATCAGACCGACCGCCGGCTGACGCCGGACCAACTGGTAGAGATAGCCGAGGGGCATCTGGCCAGGGAGGAAAAGCTGCTGTCGGAGGCGAACGGGTATCTGTTCGTCGATACGAATGCGATTACGACGTTCATGTTCGCGCACTATTACCACGGGATGGCGCTGCCGCGGCTTATGGACTTGGCGGCGCAGGCGGCTTCGCGTTACGATCTCGTCTTTATGTGCGGCGACGACATTCCGTACGACGACACGTGGGACCGCTCGGGCGACGTACAGCGCCGCGTGTTCCAGAAGCAGATTGCCGCCGATCTGGCAGCGCGGCGCGTACCTTACATCCCGCTGCACGGCAGCCTGGAGGAACGGATTGCGCTGGTGAAGCGGGTGCTTGGCCGCTACCGCAAGTATGCGAGCGTCGGCGCACCGTGGGCGGAACTATAGGAGGGGGAAATCGGGATGAGCGATAGAGGAAAAAGCTTGGCGGACCGCATCAAGGGCGGACTGTACGGCGTTGCCGTCGGCGATGCGCTCGGCGGGACGACCGAATTCATGAGCGCCGGGGAAATTCGCCGCAAGTACGGCTATTTGACCGGCATTATCGGCGGCGGCGTATGGGACCTCGAACCGGGGGAAGTGACGGACGACACAATGATGACGCTTTGCGTGGCGGAGGGCATTCTCGACCGCCCGGATGACCCGATGGCGAGCATCGGAGAGCACTTTCTGGCGTGGTACCGTTCTGATCCGAAGGATATCGGCAATATTATCCGCCGGGCGTTCGCTCGGTATGACGGCCATTGGTTCGAGGCGGCCTTCCTGGCCGATCAGGACCTGGGCCGCAGCGGGGGCAACGGCTCGCTGATGCGCTGCCTTCCGGTGGCGCTCGCCTATGCCGACCCGGACCGGGTAGACCGCATGTCGCGGATGCAGTCGAAGATGACGCATTATGACGAGCTGTGCAACGAAGCGTGCGGCTTATACAACCGCATCGCGCTGCGGCTGCTGAACGGCGAAGAGCCGCGCCCGGCGATGGCGGCGGAAACGCAGGGCACGCCGTACGCTTCCGCGCTGGTCGAAGCGCCGGACTGCGAGCCGACCGGCTTCGTCGTCGATACGCTGCGCTGGGCGCTTCACTGCTTGCAGCAGGGCGACGGCTTCGCCGACGTCGTGCAGCGGGCCGCCAATCTCGGCGGCGACAGCGACACGATCGGCGCCATCGCCGGCGGGCTGGCGGGCGTGTATTACGGCTTCGCCGGCATCCCTGTCGCGTATGCGGACGCCATCTTAATCAAGGACCGGCTGGACGCCGTAGCCGGGCGGCTGACGGCGCTGCGGCAGGCAGCTCCTTAGAAAAATTCTATTAAAGGGATAGGAATAATGCTAGTTTTGCGATATAATCTGTGTGGGAAATCTTGATTGTGAATGTGGATGTACGGTATACTTTTCTCGCCAAAACAAAACAAGTAAGGAGAATAAGGATGGATAAAGTACTTATTTTCGGACATAAGAACCCAGACACCGATTCGATCTGCTCTGCCCTTGCATACGCGCATTTGAAAACTCAGCTAGGCCAAAATGTCGAGCCTGTCCGCTTGGGCAGCGTGAACGGGGAAACCCAATACGCGCTCGACTACTTCAAAGCGGAAGCGCCGCGCTTCGTCGAGACGGTAGCGAATGAAGCGAAAAACGTCATTCTGGTCGACCATAACGAGCGCCAGCAAAGCGCGTCCGACATCGATCAGGTTCGCGTGCTGGAGGTCATCGACCACCACCGCATCGCCAACTTCGAGACAAGCGGCCCGCTCTACTACCGTGCCGAGCCGGTCGGCTGCACGGCGACGATTCTGAAAAAGCTGTACAAAGAAAACGGGGTCGCCATTCCGAAAGAAATCGCCGGTCTCATGCTGTCCGCGATCATTTCCGACTCGCTCCTGTTCAAGTCGCCTACCTGCACGGATGAAGACGTAGCCGCTGCCCGCGAGCTGGCTGAAATCGCCGGCGTAAACGCCGAAGTTTACGGTCTGGAGATGCTCAAAGCCGGCGCCGATCTGAGCGACAAAACGATCGCCCAACTGATCACGCTCGACGCCAAAGAGTTCCAAATGGGCAGCTACAAAGTGGAAATCGCCCAAGTGAACGCCGTCGACACGAACGACGTGCTGTCCCGCCAAGCGGAGCTGGAAGCGGCTCTCTCCGGTATCATCGCGGAGAAAAACCTGGACCTGTTCCTCTTCGTCGTGACGGACATCCTGAACAACGATTCGATCGGTCTGGCCCTTGGCCGCGCCGCGCATGCTGTGGAGCAAGCGTACAACGTGAAGCTGGATGACAACAAAGCCGTGCTTAAAGGCGTTGTCTCCCGCAAATCGCAGATCGTACCGGTGCTCACCGACACGTTCAACAAGCTGTAATATAGGATGCAAACAAGGCCGCCGGCGCATTGCGCTTGGCGGCCTTTTATTCCTCTGAAGCCATCGTGCTATGTTAGTTTCATTTTTGGTATTCGGCGTACCAGGCTTTCACGTAACGCATGTACGTGGTCCAATCCCAACCGGACCCCGGGTCGGTGTGGGTCTGATTCGGGTACTCGCTATGCCCTTTGATGTGACTCCGATCGACCGGAATTCCATAGGTGTAGCACATGAGAGCCGCCAGCTTGGCCGATTGGTTGTACATGGTCGAGGTAAACCATTTTTTCGGATCGCTAACGTAGCCTTCGTGCTCGATCCCGATGGTGTAAGAATTCGCGCTGCGGGCGTGATAAGCAATATCTTTATCTTTGACCATCTGGGTAATTTCTCCGTCCGAGCTTCTTACGTAATAGTGCGCGGCCGAAGGCCCGTCATGCTTTTGCTGCGCCCAACTGATGGAGCCGGCATAAGTGCCCTGCATGACGTGGATCGCCAGATGCGTAATGGTTCCGCGGCCGCGGTTTCCGGTTGCATAATTGGTGGGATGCGCCGCTTTCCAAATCGGCTTTACCACCGGCTTTCCGACAAGAGCGGAAATAACGATTTCGTTTTTAATCGTTACCTTATTCCCCGAGGGAGTAAACAGCTTGGAAGTGCCCAGCACTTGCTGAAGATAAGAGACGTTCAGCTCGTCATTTTCCGAGCCCAGATACATTTTGACGGCATTGGACCAGTCCGGCAGATTAGGCGATTCCCGGAATTCGGGGTTGGCCGTCTTTTGAAAATCGGCAAGAAGCGCGGCCGCTCCCATAATGTTCGACTTATCGTCGGATTTCAGCAAATTGACGTCGAGTCCGGAAAGCTGTGAAGCTTTCTCCAGCGTTTGCTTGACCGGATTGGAAACGAGGTTCATCATTCCGTAACCGTTTTCAAAACTGGGTAGGCCTTCATGGTTGCTTAGCCGCGATTCGTTCCAGCCGATGGCTATGAGCAAATCGCGGGGGACCTTATACTGCTTCGATGCTTCTTCGAATGCTGCCAATAAGGTGTCGGGCACGACGTAAGCCTGTTCGTTTGTCAGCTTGGCTTCCGCGTCCAATTGCTGGAGCTCCATGTTTATTGGGCTGCCGCCGTTCTTTGCCGCTTCCTCCGCATAGCTTGCCCACGGCACGCTGACCGCGAACAGTGCCGCCAAAGATAAAATGCCTAGTACATGACGAGCCTTCATTCGAGAATCCTCCTAAAAAATGGAATGAAATCCACTCTAATATTTAGGTAGAAAACTGCAAAAATCCTCCTTTTATTTCTAAATATTTCTTAATCCGGTGAATTTTCGACATCTTCCGTGCGTCATAACGCCGTTTTTTTGCAGGATCATTCATAATTCTCTGTGGGCCGGCCATTTGCTATATAGTTGCATTGTGCGCGAAATCAGATCGCCACCGATGCCAATCCAAACTGAGGAGGAATGAATGATGTTCGGTAAAAAAATAGCTGCAAGCGCAATCATGTTATTTGCTTTAACTTCGGCCGTCGCTTTCGCCGACGACACGACCCTGAAGGCGGGCGATGCGAAAGTCCGGGAAGAGGCCCAAAAATTCGTTGTCGATTTTGTCGGACAAGCGTACAAGCCTTACTACACGCTGAATACCATCGACAGCGACATCTCCGAGTACTCGGTGAAGGACAATGTGCTGACGGCAAGAGTCAATATTTCTTTAAGCAAAACGTTAAAAGCCAGGTCGGTCGATGAAATTCCTTACGTCAAAGGAATGAAAGGTCAATCCGCCGCCTTAAAGCAAACCAACGCGATCAGCGCGATGGAAACCGAACAGGTCATCAGCGACCGGGTCAAAGACCTCAGCGAATATATCGGCACGGCAACGGAGCAGAACGACTCGTTCCGGCTCACAGCCAAAGTCGTCAACGGCGTCATCGATAACCAAAGCGCGAAGCTTGAATTTTTGAATTATATGGATTGGATTCCGGCGACCCATTTCATTCCTGAAACCGAGGAAACGATGATGAAGCATGGGCAGAAGGATTTGATGGAAGCGGTTACGACCAATCGGGCTTACACGGTGCGAAGCGCAGTCCAGCCTCAGGCCGCTTTTACGTACAACCGGATTGCGGCAAGAGATTATGCGAATAGGTACACGTCTACGGTGACTAGCTCGCCTTACTACGATACAAGCAAGTGGAATAAAAACTACAAGTTTCATACGGAGAGCGGCGGGGTAGATTGCGCGAACTATGTTTCCCAAGCGATGTATGCCGGCGGAATTCCGACGGACAGCACATGGAAGCCCGAGTCGATTGCCTGGGTGAACACGGGCCGCAACATTAGCAACGGCTTGGAAGATTACATGGTGCGCACCAAGAAATATTTCTACAAAACGACGAAAGCTACCACGCCGGCCGGCGGATTTATCAGCGCTTTGGATTACTCGCATGTAATGTTTGTCGTAGCTAACGATACCGTAACGATGCAATACAGCGCCCATACGAACGACAAATTGAAGGCTTCGTTCGCCAATTTCAGCGACAGCAAGTTTGAGTTCTTCTATATTAACTCGGCATATTTGCAGTAGTGGCTAGGAGATCAGTCCGCACACTGAAAGAGCAAGGCATCAAAACGGAGCCTGCCTTCGCCAAGGTTCCGGGAATGGAAGGCGATCCGTATGACGCCCTGCTTGGTCTTTTTACACATGGGAATCCGATCTGAAATCGGGTTCCTTTTTACATTTCACTCAAGCGAAGGAATAAGATGTCTGGGACCGATAGGCGATGACATCACGATGAGGATCGTATACGTCCCGTATTTATCGCACTTGTTTCCAAACTCCTCAAGCGCGCGCGTGGAATCGGCCATCACTTTCAATAAGTAGTTATGTTCTCCGCTTGTGCGGTGGCATTCGACGACTTCGGGCGAGGAGCGGCAAAAGTCGAGAAAAGCATGACAGTCCCTCGTACGGAACAGAATGTACGCGGCAGCGTGCTTCCCGATTTTTTCCGGTGACACCATCGTCCGATATTCCTCGATAATCCCTTTTTCCTCCATACGCTTTACTCTCTCCGTTACCGCAGGCTGCGACAAGCCTACTTGCTTGCCTAGCTCCGTCATCGAAATTCTCGCCTGACCTTGAAGATGGAAAAGAATTTGCTTATCTACGTGCTCCATCGTGTTTCCCACCTTTTAAATTTAAGGATTTTCCTTCAAATTCCCATGATTTCCTTCGTCCAAGGCATGAAATAACATGATTGCCTTATGTAAATTAAGTCACTGTATTTATATAATAAACTAACGATAGTAAAGTAATCAACACACGAGAGGATGAGTAGCATTGCCTACATTGAAGGAACGAATTGATGAAGTCGTTGACCGGACCATAGCCGAAAAAAGGCTGGTCGGTGCTGTTGTGAAAGTGGCGTTGGACGGAGAGCCCGTCTACAGCCGCGCTGCCGGTTTGGCCGATCGTGAGCGGAACCGGCCCATGCAGGAAGATGCGTTGTTCCGGCTCGCGTCGGTATCCAAGCCTATCGTGTCGACGGCCGCCCTTGTACTTGTAGCGCAAGGCCGCCTTCAGCTGGAGGATTCTGTCCACCGCTGGCTGCCGACGTTTCGGCCGCGTCTGAACAATGGCGATTGTGCGGAGATTACGATTCGGCAGCTGTTGACGCATACGGCGGGATTGACTTACCGCTTTTTTCAGGAGGAAAATGGTACCTACGAACAAGCCGGCGTATCGGATGGCATGGATCAAGCAGGCATTACCCTGGAAGAAAATATGCGCCGCCTTGCAACTGCTCCGCTCCTTTATACGCCGGGTACCGAGTGGAAATATTCGATTGCGACAGATGTGCTGGGGGCCGTGATCGAGAAGGCTGCAGAAGCACCGCTTGGAGAGGCCGTGCGTTCCTTGGTGACCAAGCCGCTGGCCATGAACGACACGGGATTTACGGCGATCGATCCCGAGCGCTTGACGGCGGCCTATGCGAATGATAGGCCGGAGCCGCGGCGCATGCAAGACCCTGAACGCGTCGCGTTCTTGGAAGGAACGGCCGGTTTCCGGCTGTCTCCCGGACGGGCGCTTGACAATACGGCCTATCCTTCCGGCGGAGCTGGCATGGTCGGCAGTGCCGGCGATTTTATGCTGCTGTTGGAAGCCTTGCGGAAGGGCGGAGCCCCGCTGCTGCCGGAGCGTCTAGTCCGCGAGATGACCACCAATCAGATCGGTGAGCTGCCGATGGCTTATTGGCCTGGACGAGGCTTCGGCCTGGGCTTTACGCTGCTAAAGGACCCCGCTGCTGCAGGCACGCCGGAATCACCGGGAACGTGGCGTATGGGCGGCACGTACGGGCATTCGTGGTTTGTCGACCCGGCGCTCGGACTCAGCGTTGCGGCGTTTACCAATACGGCGTTGGAAGGCATGTCCGGCCTATTTACCGAAGAGCTCTGCGAAGCCGTCTATGCCGGGGTCCGGAAATGAACACAGTCCGGGCAACGCCGATATGGTTTATCGCACTCGGGTTATTCGGCTTGTATACCATCGAGTTCGGCGTTGTCGGCATTTTGCCCGCCATCATGGAACGATTCCACGTGGGCACGGCCCAGGCCGGCATGCTCGTTGGCGCCTTCGCCTTTGTCATTGCGCTGTTCGGCCCTTTCATGGTCCTGATTCTTTCCAACCGTAATCGCAAACAGGTTCTGGTCCTGTGCTTGCTTATTTTCGCAGGGTGCAGCACATTGTCGGCATTCACCGATCATTTCTACGTTTTGCTGGCGCTGCGCGTGATTCCGGCATTGTTTCATCCCGTGTTTTTTTCCTTTGCCTTTGTCGCAGTCGCTTCCCTGTATCCGGAGGAACAAAGAGCTAACGCTTCCGCAAAAGCTTTTATCGGCACCAGCATGGGAATGGTGCTGGGAGTTCCTTTAACAACGTATATAGCGGATCAATTTTCATATGAGGCGTCTTTTCTTTTTTGCGCCATTGTTAATGGCATTGCTGCCGCCGGGATCGCGGTCATCCTTCCCAAAACATCCGCAGCGCCTAGAGTTAAGTACAGGGAGCAGCTCAGCATTTTGCGCAAGATTCCATTATGGTTAAGTATTGGCGCCGCGACTTTTCTTTTTGCCGCGATGTTTGCCGTCTACAGCTATTCTGCGGAATTCCTGGGACAAGTAATGGGGCTGCAGGAACGCATCCTCAGTATCATGCTTGTCGTTTTTGGAGTCGGTGGCGTAGCCGGCAATCTGCTCGCGGGGAAGCTGCTGGGAATGAACAGGCTGCGAACGACGCTCGTCCAGCCGTTCGTGCTTGCGATCGCTTATTTCCTGCTGGATTCGGGGGTAACCTCCCTCGTTCCCGTAACTGCCGTCATGCTTCTGTGGGGTGCCGCCCATACGAGCGGACTCATCGTAACCCAGACGCTGCTTACGTCGGAAGCTTCGGAAGCTCCTGAATTTGTGAATGCCTTGTACATCTCTTTCATCAATCTCGGCGTGTCCATCGGTTCGGCGGTTGGCTGGAGATTTATTGCTGCGGCAGGTATAGAGGGGAGCTTAAAGGGCGGAATTCTTTTTATTGCATTGACGCTAGTGTGCATGGTTTTCAACATTTGGGTGAAAAGACGGGTTTAACCGAAGGGTTGTTTTTCTTCTTTCAACCCGTGGTTGGTACGTTGCTTGGATGGCTTAATTTAGAAGAGAACACAGGTGTAACGTCAGTATCTAACCCCTTCATTTAGGCTGAAGGGGTTTTGTTTTTATTCCTTGATTGGTCCAAAAGATCAGTTCCTTCGGAAATTCCCTTCAAAATTTTGTTAGAGAATCCGATATATAAGGGAGCAACCATATAAAAGGAAAGCAACATGTGCAAGAGAGGGGAGTATTGAGATGTTTAATCGCAACAAAAGTGTTTTTTTGATTGGAATGGCCGTTGTAATGCTGTTCGTCAGTTCCGGATGTGCAAAAGAAAAAACCGATGAGGAAAAGCTGGCTGAGGCCATTCAGAAATCGATTGCGAACTCTGCTAATAAGGCGGATGCTTCTGCTAAAAAGGAAGAGCCGACAGTGGAGTCAAAACTGGCTGAGATTAGCAATTTTATAACCGGGACGATTTGGAACGAAGGATTTGTAGACATCAGTTGGTACAAAAGTGACGGTACTAGCAGTACAGGCAAGGAGTTAGACATAGATTTCACGATTGACCGACTTGGTAAAGCGATGGAAAAGAAAGCGGAATATGATGCTTATATAAAGGGATTGGATGCGAAGTATGATAATGTGAAGCAAGTATGGTCCAAACTATCGGGTGAAACCGATAACTTGTACAAACAGCTTAAGGAAAATAAGCCCCAAGCCAAAGACAAGAGTTATAAGTTTAATACGGGATTATTCGAGCAGTATAGTAAAGCTTTTAAAGATGATGTACAGGCGTTGAAGAAGAAATAAATAGGATTTAAGGTGTCCAATAGAAATGAAGAAACCCTTGATAAAGGGAGTGTTGACAAAGTGGTTTAAAGGGAATGAATCCCTCTAGACCACTTTGTTTTTTTCATGCCGCGATACCTTCACTAGCAAAGAGATCATTTTTCTTTGGACCCCTGTAGCCTTCATTCAAAACGATACATCTTTTGATCGCCTTATTGCTTTCCCCGGTTAAAAAATCTATAATGAAAGAAAAATCAACAATATAAGAACGTTGTTCTTATTTGCGGAACGAAAGGTTAGCTGCCCATGGAAAACAATACAAAGAAAACGGCTGTTCTGGAGACCGGGGACCGGATTCTGAGAATGCTGGAATGCTTCACGATCGAGAAGCCCGAATGGGGAGTGACCGAGCTTAGCGAGCATCTGGGTCTGTACAAAAGCGTCGTTCACCGCATGCTGGTCACGTTGGAGCACCGCGGCTTCGTCACCCAAAATCCGCAGAGCCAAAAATATATGCTCGGGATCAAGCTGTTCGAATTGGGCGTCGTCGTCGGCAATCAAATGAATTTGCGAACCGTTGCAAAGCCGGTCATGGAAGAGCTGTGCGAGAACACGAAAGAGACGGTCATGCTTATGATCGTTGACGGTCTGGAGGGCATTTGCGTCGAGAAGGTCGAAAGCACGCAAAGCGTACGATACACGTCTCCCTTAGGCAAGAGGGTTCCGCTGCATGCAGGAGCCACCACCAAAATATTACTAGCTTATCTCCCCGAGGACAAGATTGACAAAATCATATCGAAAGGCTTGCCGAAATTTACGGACTATACGGTTAGTGACCCGGACGAGCTTCGGCAGCAGCTGCAGACGATCCGAAAACAAGGCTATTGCATCTCGTCCAACGACTTCTCATTGGGAGGAATGGGGATTGCCGTTCCGATCATGGACCATTCCGGGGAAGTTGTAGCCGGGTTATCCATCTCCGGATTGGAGTTCCGGATGAACGATATTGCAGACAGCTTGCTCGGGCAGTGCCAGGCCGCAGCGGACTTGATATCCAGAAGACTTGGCGCGCGTTAATTTTTTTTCTACAGCGGAATAACGATACAACGAAGGTGTTTAACCCTTGCTCGTCGAAGTAATGGAGTACCATTTCTTTGATGAA
>NZ_JAHNZO010000040.1 GCF_018998565.1 Paenibacillus oleatilyticus
CGCAGGGTCCTGGGAGAGTAGGACGTCGCCAAGCACAAGAGCTTCTTCGGATTTTATCCGGAGAGGCTCTTTTTCTTATACCACAAGAATAAAAGTGCCCGGACGACCCCAAACTAAGAAATAGGTGGGGGAGTTGCAATCTTACGTAAATCTGCTATAATGTATTTAAAGTCAAAGAAAGTCAAAGTCAATGATTTTGCAGTTAGATTAATCAGTCATCTTGGCTTTCTTCACTTTAAATATGGTTTTACTTCTGTCGCGGGAGGTCGAATAGATGCGCAATGTTTCAGAAATTATTGAGCAATATCTGAAGCAAACTTTGCAGCAGAGCCCCGACGGTGTGATCGAGATCCAACGTAATGAACTGGCCGATCAATTCAACTGCGTTCCCTCGCAGATCAATTACGTCATTAGTACCCGTTTTACATTGGAGAAAGGGTACATTGTCGAAAGCAAGCGGGGCGGCGGCGGTTACATTCGAATTCAAAGAATCGAGCTGCAATCGCATGGCGCGGTGATGGACCATATTTTCCAAACCATCGGTACGCACATGGATCAGCTTGCATCCGAAGGACTGCTGTATCAGCTGGAAGAAGGGGGCTTCATCACTTCGCGGGAAGCGGCATTGATGAAAGCAGCCATTACCCGGGAGGTTCTGATCTTGAAGCTGCCTCTAAGGGATGAGATCAGGGCAAGAATATTGAAGGCGATGTTGATTTCTTTGCTAAGCAAATGAAATGTTCGTATCCTGCCGTCCCAGGGCAAGATTAAAGGAGGACCCAGATGATTTGTCAGGAATGTGGCAAGAAGCAAGCGACGCTTCATTTTACGAAAATTTTGAATGGCGAGAAGACGGAGTTTCACATTTGCGAATCGTGCGCCAGAGAAAAAGGGGAGCTCATCCCGGGGACGGCCAATGGGTTCTCCATTCATAATCTGCTCAGCGGATTGCTTGATTTCGAACCGTCGGCGCACAGTACGCTAGCCAACAAAGTACAGCCCAGCCGTTGCGAGCATTGCGGACTAACGTATACACAGTTCAGCAAAATCGGACGTTTCGGCTGCAGCGAGTGCTATAAGCATTTTGGGGAGAAGCTGGACCCGCTGTTCAAACGCGTTCATGGCAATATTATTCATACCGGCAAGGTTCCCAAGCGATCCGGCGGGTTAATTAAACATAAGCGTGAAATTGATCAGTTAAAAAAGGAATTGCTGATCCGTATCGATAACGAGGAATTCGAAGAAGCAGCCCGTCTGCGGGATCAAATCCGCGAGCTTGAGAAAAAGGTTGCCGAAGGCTAGATGGGTGAGGTAAGGAGGAGTGCTTATGACGGAAGCAAGCCGTTTTACAGAGAATGCGCTTAGCGATTGGATGAAGGGTGAAGGGCCGGATTCGGATATCGTCATCAGCAGCCGTATACGCATCGCGCGAAATATGCAGGCGTACCCTTTCCCTATGTTGGCAACGAACCAGCAGTCGAAGGAAGTGCTGGAACAGGTATCCCAAGTCGTTCATAACGAAGAGCTGGGTACGATCAGCCGGTTTTCGATGCTGCCGCTTTCCGAATTGAATGAACTGGAGAGACGAGTGCTGGTCGAAAAGCATCTGATTAGTCCGGCACTGGCTAACGAATCGCGCAACGGAGCCGTCATTCTCAGTGACAACGAGTCCGTTAGCATCATGGTCAATGAAGAAGACCATCTTCGGATTCAGTGCTTGTGTCCTGGTTTTCAGATTAAAGAAGCTTGGGATCTGGCCAACCAGATCGACGATATATTTGAAACGCATTTGAATTATGCTTTTGACGAGAAGCACGGATATTTGACGAGCTGTCCTACGAACGTAGGTACGGGGATTCGCGCTTCGGTGATGATCCATCTTCCCGCGCTAGTTCTGACGCAGCAGATCAACCGCATATTATCGGCTATTACCCAAGTTGGGCTGGCCGTGCGGGGCTTGTATGGCGAAGGCAGCGAAGCGCTTGGCAACCTGTTTCAGATTTCGAACCAGATTACGCTGGGACAATCCGAAGAGGAAATTATCGATAACCTGCACAGCGTCGTACGGCAAATTATCGAGCATGAGCGTGCGGCCAGACAGAAGCTGATCTACGAGACGAGAGCCAAAATTTTGGACCGGGTCAGCCGTTCTTACGGCGTCTTGTCGTATGCGGCGATTATGGATTCCAAAGAAGCAGCGCAGCGGCTGTCGGACGTACGGCTCGGGATTGATCTCGGGTTTATCAAAAATGTCTACCCGCATGTGCTCAACGAGCTTTTGGTGATGACCCAGCCCGGATTTTTGCAGCAGTCGGCAGGAGAAAAGCTGACACCTGAAGAAAGAGACATTAGGCGAGCACAGCTCATCCGGGAAAAAATTGCGGAAACGGGCTAGCCGTCAACATACGAAACCGCATAACAAGCATAGGCTATACCAATCTTTGGAGGTGTTACACATGATGTTTGGCAGATTTACGGAACGCGCGCAAAAGGTATTGTCCTTGGCGCAGGAGGAAGCAGTTCGTTTGGGACACAACAATATCGGAACAGAGCACATTCTGCTCGGTCTGATTCGTGAAGGCGAAGGCATTGCCGCGAAGGCGCTCATTGCGCTCGGACTCGGCCTGGAGAAAATTCAAGACGAAGTCGAATCGCTGATCGGACGGGGACAAGAGCAGCCATCGAATATCGCATACACGCCGCGGGCGAAAAAAGTAATCGAGCTGTCGATGGACGAAGCCCGCAAGCTGGGACATACGTATGTCGGAACGGAGCACATTCTGCTCGGCTTGATTCGTGAAGGCGAAGGCGTTGCTGCACGCGTATTGAACAATTTGGGCGTGAGCCTGAACAAGGCCCGTCAGCAAGTGCTTCAACTGCTTGGCAGCAGCGAGGTGGTCTCGCCTAACCATGGTAACCCGACGAATGTGAATACACCGACGTTGGACGGTCTGGCTCGCGACCTGACGGCTTATGCCAAGGAAGGCAACCTGGACCCGGTCATTGGCCGCAGCAAAGAGATCGAGCGCGTCATTCAAGTGCTCAGCCGCCGTACGAAAAACAATCCGGTTCTCATTGGGGAACCCGGCGTAGGTAAAACGGCGATTGCCGAAGGGCTAGCGCAAAAAATCGTCGCCAACGAAATTCCGGAAACGCTGCGCGATAAACGCGTCATGACCTTGGATATGGGCTCGGTCGTTGCCGGTACGAAATACCGCGGCGAATTCGAAGACCGCCTGAAAAAAATTATGGATGAAATCCGACAAGCCGGAAATATCGTCTTGTTCATTGACGAGCTTCATACGCTGATCGGTGCCGGCGGGGCGGAAGGCGCGATCGACGCTTCGAATATTTTGAAGCCGGCTCTGGCTCGCGGAGAGCTCCAGTGCATCGGGGCTACAACGCTTGACGAGTACCGCAAATATATCGAAAAGGACGCGGCGCTGGAAAGACGCTTCCAACCGATCACGGTCGATCAACCGTCACCGGAAGAAGCGATTCAAATTTTGCACGGGCTGCGTGACCGTTACGAAGCGCATCACCGCGTGAAAATTACGGATGAAGCCATTGAGCAAGCCGTGAAGCTGTCCGACCGTTATATTACGGACCGGTTCCTTCCGGATAAAGCGATCGACTTGATCGACGAAGCCAGCTCCAAAGTAAGGCTCCGTTCGTATACGGTACCGCCGGATCTGAAAAAGCTGGAAAGCCGTCTCGATGACATCCGCAAGGAAAAAGACGCTGCCGTGCAAAGCCAGGAATTCGAGAAAGCGGCATCGCTGCGCGATACCGAGCAGAAGCTGCGCGAAGAGCTCGACTCGACGAAGAACGAATGGAAAGAGAAGCAAGGACGCACCGACTCCGAAGTGACGCCGGACGATATTGCCCAAGTCGTAGCAAGCTGGACCGGTATTCCTGTCGTGAAGCTGGCTGAGGAAGAAACTCAGCGCCTGCTGAAGATGGAATCCATCCTGCATGACCGGGTGATCGGCCAGGACGAAGCCGTCAAAGCGGTCAGCCGCGCAATTCGCCGCGCTAGAGCAGGTCTGAAAGATCCGAAACGCCCGATGGGCTCGTTCATCTTCCTTGGTCCGACCGGTGTCGGGAAAACCGAGCTGGCCCGTGCGCTCGCCGAGTCTCTCTTCGGTGACGAGAATGCCGTCATTCGGATCGACATGTCCGAGTACATGGAGAAACATTCTACGTCTCGTTTGGTCGGAGCGCCTCCGGGATACGTCGGATACGAAGAAGGCGGCCAATTGACCGAAAAAGTACGCCGCAAGCCGTACTCTGTTGTCCTGCTGGACGAAATCGAAAAAGCGCACCCTGAAGTATTCAATATTTTGCTGCAGGTGCTTGAAGACGGCCGCCTGACGGACTCCAAAGGCCGTACGGTCGACTTCCGCAATACGTTGATCATCATGACATCGAACGTCGGGGCCGATACGATCAAGAGAAACTCGACGCTCGGCTTCACCGCCGCGCATGATGCAGGCAAAGACTATAACAATATGAAAGATAAAGTAATGGGCGAGCTGAAGAAAAGCTTCCGTCCGGAGTTCTTGAACCGGATCGACGAGATTATCGTGTTCCACTCCTTGGAAGAACAGCATATCGCCGAGATCGTTACTTTGATGGCCGACGACCTTCGCAAACGGTTGAAAGAGCAGGAAGTTGAATTCTTCCTGACCGATTCGGCCAAAGCGTTCCTCGCCAAAGAAGGCTACGATCCGACCTTCGGCGCGAGACCGCTGCGCAGAGCGATTCAGAAGCACATCGAAGACCGGTTGTCGGAGGAATTGCTGCGCGGCAACATCACCAAAGGCGACACGCTTACGATCGACGAGAAGGACGGCGAATTGATCGTTCATCGCAACCAAGGCGTCGGTACGGAGGCTTAAGTCTAAAATTCAGGAGCGCAGGCTCCTTCCATAGCATCCCACGGCTGCAAGCTGGGCCGGAGGGATGCTTTTATTATTTACCATTAAAGCTTTTTTTCTTTTCAGCGGCGGCAAGGGTTTTCAAGACAGGGTCAAAATGGTAAACTTTGAGTTGGGATAAGAAAGCAGGGTTAAATGATGGCGAAAACAAAAACAAAGTTCTTCTGCCAGTCATGCGGCTACGAATCGCCGAAATGGCTCGGCAAATGTCCGGGCTGCGAAGCTTGGAATACATTTGTGGAAGAAGTGGAGACCGTTGTCAAGAGCAAAGGGCTGCACACAAATTTTTTGAACAAGAAAGAAAAAGCGGTTTCTATCATAAACATAGAAAGCAGTCAAGAAGAGCGGATCGTGACGGACAATCGGGAGTTGAACCGCGTGCTTGGCGGCGGTATTGTGCCCGGCTCCCTGATTCTGGTCGGCGGCGACCCGGGGATCGGGAAATCGACGCTGCTTCTGCAAACGTCGCATTTGCTGACACAACTGGACTTGAAAGTGCTGTATATTTCCGGAGAGGAATCCGTCCGCCAGACGAAGCTGAGGGCAGACCGGCTGCAAGCCGTTTCCCCGCTGTTGTTCGTGCTGTGTGAAACGAATGTGGAGCATATCGAAGCGGCGATTGACGAGATCGAACCGGATTTCATCGTCATTGACTCGATCCAAACGGTATACCACGGCGCCGTGGCTTCCGCTCCCGGTTCGGTCTCTCAAGTTCGGGAATGCACGGGGCATTTTATGCGGATTGCAAAAATGAAAGGAATCGCAACCGTCCTCGTTGGTCATGTTACTAAAGAGGGCGCCATTGCCGGACCGCGATTACTCGAACATATGGTCGATTGCGTGCTGTATTTCGAAGGGGAGCGGCATCATTCGTACCGGGTGCTTCGCGCCGTAAAAAACCGGTTCGGTTCGACCAACGAAATCGGGATTTTCGAAATGCGGGAAAGCGGCTTGGTTGAGGTCAACAACCCGTCGGAGTTGTTTTTGTCCGAGCGCCCGCTAGGCGTTGCCGGCTCGACCGTCGTCGCCAGCATGGAGGGGACGCGCCCGGTGCTCGTAGAGCTTCAAGCGCTCGTTTCGTCCACCAACTTCCCGTCCCCCCGACGAATGGCGACCGGTTTCGACCATAACCGACTATCCCTCATTATCGCGGTGCTGGAGAAACGGATGGGCATGTTTTTGCAAAATCAGGACGCTTACCTTAATGTCGCGGGCGGCGTGAAGCTGGATGAGCCAGCCGTCGACCTGGCGGTAGCGGTCAGCATCGCTTCCAGCTTCCGCGAACAGCCGACGCAGCCGTTCGACGTCATCTTCGGCGAGGTCGGACTGACGGGCGAGGTGCGGGGCGTCTCGCGTGTCGACCAGCGGGTACGTGAGGCGGAAAAGCTCGGCTTCCGCCGCGTCATTCTCCCGCAAAAAAGCCTGAAAGGCTGGACGCCCCCGGCAGGCATTCAAATTATCGGCGTCAATACCGTAGCCGAAGCGCTATCGGCTGCTTTAGTATAGTATATTTTTTGAAACAAGGGTTTTGATGGAGCGCAGGGGAACTGCCGGAGAGTTTACGTGCCGCCTTTGAACTCGGAAAGCTACCTTAAATTATAATTCAAACTTTCCGAGTTCAAGAGCGGCCGGAGGCAGTTCTCCCTGCTGCGGAATCAACCTCCACTTGCTTCAAAAAATTCGTCAGGAGGGACACCATTGAGCAAGGAAGAAGCAAAACGCGACGTCATGAGCCAGCTGCTGCAGCTCGTTGCGCCAGGCACGCCGTTCCGGGAAGGGCTGGAGAACGTGCTGCGCGCCAAAACGGGCGGCTTAATTGTCGTCGGCTACAGCCCGGAAGTGATGGAGATTGTAGACGGCGGCTTTTCGATCAACTGCGATTTTTCCCCAAACTACTTATATGAGCTGGCCAAAATGGACGGCGCGATCATCCTCAGCGAGGATTTGAAGCGTATTCTGTATGCGAATACGCAGCTGATTCCGGACTCTTCGATTACGTCCACCGAAACGGGCATCCGGCACCGGACGGCGGAGCGCGTCGCGAAGCAGACCTCCAAGCTTGTGGTGTCCATTTCGCAGCGGCGCAACGTCATAACCTTGTATCAAGGCAGTTTACGGTATTCGCTGAAAGATATCGGCGTCATTTTGACGAAAGCGAATCAGGCGATTCAAACGTTGGAGAAATACAAGTCCGTATTGGACCAAGATTTGACCAATCTGGGCGCTTCCGAATTTGAGGAGCTGGTCACTTTGCACGATGTGACCGGTGTGATGCAACGTATTGAGATGGTTTTACGTATTAAAGCAGAGATCAAGCGCTACATTAACGAGCTCGGGAACGAAGGCCGGTTGATCAGCATGCAGTTGGAGGAATTGGTTGGTAACACCGAGAATGAGGCATACTTGCTGATTAAAGATTACGTCAAAGAACTATCAGAAGAGAAGGTAAAAGAAGTCCAAGCGACTCTCAAGAAGCATTCGACCGACGAGATGCTCGATCATTCGCACATTGCACGGGTACTCGGCTATCCGCATACGCCTGGCAGTGCGGAGGAGACGATCTCGCCAAGAGGCTATCGGGTACTGAACAAAATACCGCGTCTTCCCTCCGTCATTATACATAATCTGGTGGAACGGTTTTGTCAGCTCCCGCATCTGATGATGGCGACGATTGAAGAATTGGACGAAGTGGACGGCATCGGGGAAGTGCGCGCACGCACGATTAAAGAAGGTTTGAAGAGAATTCAAGATCAGGTGCTCATTGACAGACATATTTAACTTGCATACAATCAGAGGGTAGCCAAATATTATTAGGAATATTAGGGTACAGTAAAACCAGAGGTGGACTAAAACATGATAACAAAATCCCTTCCGAACTTGTTTACGATTGGGAACTTGTTCTTAGGTATTATTGCAATTATTTCCGTGTTTAATAGCAAACCCGAGCTTGCTGCGATCATGGTCATCGTCGCGATGCTTCTGGACGGATTGGACGGACGCGTTGCCCGTGCGCTCAATGCGCAGAGTGAATTCGGCAAAGAGCTGGACTCGCTGTCCGATGTCATCTCGTTCGGTGTAGCGCCGGCGTTCATCATGTATGTGGTGGCGTTCACTGAGATGAATGCAGCGGCAGCGTGGATCGTGACAGCGATCTTCCCGATCTGCGGCGCGCTTCGTCTGGCTCGCTTCAATGTCGTTGCCGGGACACCGGGGTATTTTATCGGCTTGCCGATTCCGGCCGCCGGCGGCGTATTGTGTACGCTCGCGCTGTTCCATAAAGAATTGAACACCGTCGTACTCGTCTTGTCGACGCTTCTGCTGTCCTACCTGATGGTCAGCACCGTCAAATACCCGAACTTCAAAAAGGTCGGCATCCCGAAAGCCGCTATCTGGATTACGCCTGTTGTCGTCGTGGCTGCCGTTGTGCTGGCTGTCATGTATCCGGGGCTGTTGTCCAAGCTCATCTTCGTACCGCTGCTTCTTTATGCGCTGTACGGCTTAAAAAAAAACGTTGATCGGCTGTTCTTCTGGAAACGAAGAAAACGTTCGTCCATAGAAGAACCGGAGTCCAAAACAACGAGCCTCTAAAACCGCATAAGTCGCACAAGGCTATGAAAATGAAAAGCATTTGTTTTCCGCAAGGAAAATGAATGCTTTTTTTCATTTTCTTCAACTGATACGATTAGGCTTGAGTAATTTGGATCATAATTGTAACGGAAGGTAGAATTTGTTATTTTTTTTGGAGGTGAAAGTCTATGATGAAAAAATGGTTCCAGCTTCTGTTTGCAGTTATCGGCGGTGCGCTAGGAGTACGGTGGAGTGATACGATAGGGAAACCATGTTTTGAATTCATAGCATCGGTTTTGGGAAGGGAAGAAATTCAAGGACAAGCCCTTTGGATGCTGGGGGCCGGTGCGCTGCTCTTCTATTCGATCAGTTCCTGGGCACTAACCTATCTGCTCAAAGTGGTGCAGCGGGGAGAGGAGCGCATTGTCAACGTACCGGTGACCGATCTGCTTGCCGGCTCGATCGGGATGGTCGTCGGCTTGCTCTTTTCGTCGGTGCTCCTCCATCCGTTCAGTCAGGCAGGCGTGTTCAGCCCCTTGCTGCATATGCTGCTGATCGCGGCATTCTCGTATGCGGGCTATCGGCTAGGCGCAGTGAAGCAGGAGGAGCTGTTCACCGTGCTGGATGCACGACGTTCGGATCGCGGGAAAGGAGCGTCCGGGGAGCCCAAAGGGTTCGAGGAGCACAAAATTCTCGATACGAGCGTGATTATCGACGGGCGTATTGCGGATATTTGCAAAACCGGATTTATCGAGGGAACTCTCGTCATTCCCGAATTTGTGCTGGAGGAGCTGCAGCATATTGCCGATTCGTCGGATTTGCTCAAGCGCAACCGCGGCCGTCGGGGACTGGACATTTTGAACAAAATCCAGAAGGAGCTTGATGTCAAAGTACTGATCTACGAAGGGGATTTCGAAGAAATTTCCGAGGTGGACAGCAAGCTGGTGCGTCTGGCTAAAGCTTTGCAGGGGAAAGTGATTACGAACGACTTCAATCTCAACAAAGTATGCGAGCTGCAGGGCGTATCGGTTCTGAATATCAACGATCTGGCGAATGCGGTGAAGCCGGTCGTACTGCCCGGAGAGGAAATTCTGGTGCAAGTCATCAAGGACGGCAAGGAGCATGGACAGGGCGTCGCCTATTTGGATGACGGCACGATGATTGTCGTGGAAGGCGGCCGGGACTTTATCGGCATGACGCTCGATGTGCTGGTGACAAGCGTTCTGCAAACGTCAGCCGGTCGAATGATATTTGCCAAGCCGAAGCTATTGGAAAAAGCGCTCTAACACGGTATGATAAGATAGATGCGCTTAGAATAAGGCAAACGGGTTTGCTTCATTCGGAGCCGAACCATAGTGGCAGGTGGATAAGGTGACGGATAAACTGGGGGTCGTGGTCGTGGCGGCGGGCAGAGGCTCGCGTATGCGAACACAAGAAAGCAAGCAATACTTGCTGCTGGACGGTAAACCGATTCTGGTACATACGCTGGAGCTGTTCGATCGGCTGGAAGCCGTAAGCGACGTCGTGTTGGTTACGGGGGCAGACGATGTAGAGCGGTGCCGGGGCTATATTAAGACTTACGGGCTCAGAAAGGTGAAGCGGGTGATTCCCGGGGGGAAGGAACGTCAAGACTCCGTTTACCAAGGGCTATTGGCCTTGGACGGCGCCGTCCGTTGGGTGATGGTGCACGACGGCGTCCGGCCGTTTGCCGCCCGGGAGCATATCGCGGCATGCCTGGATAAAGCGATTGAGACTGAAGCGGCTGTCCTGGCCGTACCCGTAAAAGATACGATTAAAATTGTGGACGGCGAAGGGTTGATCCAAGCAACC
The DNA here is from genome assembly GCF_018998565.1 of Paenibacillus oleatilyticus. GTDB lineage: Bacteria > Bacillota > Bacilli > Paenibacillales > NBRC-103111 > Paenibacillus_G > Paenibacillus_G oleatilyticus. The sequence goes on from NZ_JAHNZO010000040.1 coordinate 10,338, forward strand.
CCGGACCGGCGCAGCTTGTGGGCGATTCAGACCCCGCAGGCTTTTCGTTTTTCTTTGCTGCGCGAAGCGCACGAGCGGGCACGGGAGGAAGGCTTCGTCGGGACGGACGACGCCATGCTGGTTGAACGGCTCGGCGTCCGGGTCGCCGTAGTCGAAGCAGACTATTACAATATCAAAATCACGACGCCTGAGGACTTGCCTTGGGCCGAGTGGATCATTCGACATGTCAGGGGAGAGCGAGAGTCATGATACGAGTGGGGCAAGGGTTCGACGTGCATCAACTGGTGGAGGGACGCAAGTGTATTATCGGCGGCGTGGACATTCCGTATGAAAAAGGGCTGCTTGGGCATTCCGATGCGGACGTGCTGCTACACGCGCTGACCGACGCGATTCTTGGAGCACTGGGGCTCGGGGATATCGGGAAGCATTTTCCCGACACGGATGCCGCGTATAAGGATGCGGACAGCTATAAGCTGCTTGTGCAGGTATGGGAGAGCGCCAAGAAAGCGGGGTACCGTCTGGGCAATGCGGACTGCACGATCATTGCGCAGAAGCCGAAGATGGCGCCGTACATTCCCGCCATGGTCGAGCGGATCGCAACGGCGCTCGAAGCGGAGCCGTCGCAGATTAATGTGAAAGCGACGACGACGGAGCAGCTCGGCTTCACCGGGCGGGGCGAAGGAATTGCCGCACAGGCGGTTGTTTGTCTTGTGAAAGATGTGCTATCATAACAAATAATCTTTTTACGGATCGAATGGCTTCCGGCGAGCGGTTGGCGCGGGAGTACGGGAGGAGAGGGCATTATGGCAGAGTTTCGCGTAAGATACGCGCCGAGTCCGACGGGGCATTTGCACATCGGCGGAGCACGGACGGCATTGTTCGATTATTTGATTGCCCGCAAGCAAGGCGGGAAATTCGTGGTCCGATTCGAGGATACGGATCAGACGAGACATGTGGAATCGGGCGTCGACAGCCAGCTTAACGGTCTCAAGTGGCTCGGCGTGGATTGGGACGAGAGCGTGGACATCGGCGGACCGTACGGACCGTACCGGCAAACGGAGCGGCTTCATTTGTATCAGCCGTTTGTCGATCAGCTGCTGGAAAGCGGTGGTGCGTACCGCTGCTATTGCTCGGAAGCGGATCTGGAGAAGGAGCGCGCAGAGCAGGAAGCGGCAGGACAGATGCCGATGTACTCCGGCAGATGCCGTCATTTGACGCCGGAGCAAGTCGAAGCGTTTGTGGCCGAGGGCCGCAAGCCGTCGATTCGTTTTCGCGTACCGGAAAACCGGGTGATTGCCTTCGAGGACCGCATCCGCGAGCATGTCGAATTTGAGAGCAACGGGATCGGCGACTTCATCATCGTGCGTCCGGACGGGATTCCGACGTATAATTTTGCCGTTATTTTGGATGACCATCTTATGAAAATTTCATTGGTCATCCGTGGCGAAGAGCATTTGACCAATACGCCGCGGCAAATTATGATGTACGAGGCACTCGGGCTGCCTGTGCCCGAATTCGCCCATCTGGCGCTCATCTTGAACCCGGACCGCAAGAAGATGAGCAAGCGGGACGAGTCCATCATCCAATTCATCGAGCAGTACAAAGAGCTCGGATACTTGCCGGAAGCAGTCATGAACTTTATCGCCCTGCTCGGCTGGTCGCCCAAAGGCGAGGAAGAAATTTTCACCAGAGAAGAGCTGATCGAGCAGTTCGATCTGGACCGGGTGTCCAAGAGTCCGGCCGTATTCGACATGGACAAGCTCAACTGGATGAACAACCTCTATATTAAAAAAGCCGATATCGCGCGGATTACGAAGCTGGCGCTGCCCCATTTGCAGAAAGCCGGCAAGCTGCCGGAGATGCTCACCCCCGAGCAGGAGCAGTGGGTTCACTCGCTCGTCGGGCTTTATCAGGAGCAGTTGCGTTACGCCGCCGAAATCGTGCCGTTGTCCGAGCTGTTCTTCCGTGAGGACGTCAGCTATGACGATGAGGCCAAAGCGATGCTTGCCGAAGAGCATGCGCCGATCGTTCTTGGCAGTTTCTTGAAGCAGGTTGAGGCCGCAACCGAGTTTACCGTGGATGCGCTGAAAGCGATGATCAAGGCGGTGCAGACGGAGACCGGCTATAAAGGAAAGCAGCTGTTCATGACCATCCGTGTGGCGCTGACGGGACAAATGCACGGGCCCGATCTGAACATAACGCTGCATTTGCTGGGAAAAGAAACGGTGTCCGCACGCATTAAGAAGTTATTGTAATGCCTACGGTTTTCTTATATACTTAGAAAAAAATAAGATCATTTCTTCGAAAACATACATCTACGGCGACGAACGGGAAAGTACGGAAAAGTCGGGATTCCCAGAGAGGACGATCGGTTCGAAACGAACCGGCTGCGAGTCGTCCAATTCCCCTTTTGCGGAAGTGCACCCGGGAGCCGTAAAGACGATCTGAAGCGAGCGCTCCGGTGCAGCGGCAGGGTAGTCTTTACCGTGACGTTCACGATACGAACGATAGAGACGGATAGACGTTGGGCCGTGCGTTGCCCTTGTACGTTTATCCAAGCAGAGTGGAACCGCGAAAGAAGACGCCTCTGCAGCCGAAAAGGCTGTGGAAGGCGTTTTTTTTGCGTGATGCGTAGACGAAGGCGTCGCATAGGAACGGGGGATGATACGTGTTTGCCAGAATGAAAGAAGACATCGAGACGATCTTTGAGAACGATCCGGCGGCGAGAAGCTGGTTTGAGGTCGTGTTCACCTATTCCGGTTTGCACGCCCTCTGGGCGCATCGCGTGGCGCACTGGTTTTATAAAAAAAGCTGGTTCACCATCGCGCGCATCATTTCGCAAGCCAGCCGTTTTATGACAGGGATCGAAATCCATCCCGGCGCTGTGATCGGGAGGCGTTTTTTTATCGACCACGGCATGGGCGTCGTCATTGGAGAAACGTGCGAGATCGGCGACGACGTGCTACTCTATCACGGCGTAACGCTTGGGGGCACCGGCAAGGAGCGGGGGAAGCGGCATCCGACCATCGGCAATAACGTGGTCATCTCGGCCGGGGCGAAGGTGCTCGGGTCCTTCACGGTAGGGGACAACTCGCGGATCGGGTCGAACTCTGTCGTATTAAGCGAAGTTCCGGCCAACAGCACCGTCGTCGGAATCCCGGGCAAAATCGTCAAGCGGGACGGCGTGCGCGTCGGACGTTTGGAGCATGACAAGCTTTCGGACCCTGTTCTCGATATGATTCGCCAAATGCAGCAGCAAATCGACGAGCTGAAGGCTGAAGGTCATCAAGAAAAGACCAGAATTGGAGGAGCCGTGAAACATGAGTCTTAAGATTTATAATACGTTGACTCGCACGAAAGAAGATTTCAAACCGCTGGAAGCGGGTAAGGTGAAAATGTACGTCTGCGGTCCCACTGTGTACAGCTACATTCACATCGGAAACGCGCGTCCGGTCATTTTTTTCGACGTCGTGCGACGTTATTTGGAATCGATCGGCTACGAAGTGACGTATGCCGCGAACTTTACGGATGTGGACGACAAGCTGATTAAAAAAGCGGCCGAAATGGGAGTCACCGTACCGGAGGTTGCCGACTTGTTCGTGCAAAAATATTACGAAGACACCAAAGGGCTCGGGGTGCGGGAAGCGACGCTTCATCCGCGCGTCACCCAGAATATGGCCGAGATCATCGATTTCATCTCCAGACTGGTGGAGAAAGATTACGCCTACGAGGCCGGCGGGGACGTCTTCTTCAGGACCGCTAAATTTCCGGAGTATGGCAAGCTGTCGCACCAGAACTTGGAAGAGCTGCAATATGGCATTCGTGTAGATGTCGATGAGCGGAAGGAAAGCCCCCAGGATTTTGTGCTCTGGAAAGCGGCGAAGCCGGGCGAAATCAGCTGGTCGAGTCCGTGGGGCGAAGGGCGCCCGGGCTGGCACATCGAATGCTCGGCGATGATCCGCAAATATTTGGGCGATTCGATCGATATTCACGGAGGCGGGCTGGACCTGACCTTCCCGCACCACGAATGTGAAATTGCGCAGTCCGAAGGCTTGACGGGGCAGAAAATGGCCAGCTACTGGATGCATAACGGGTTCGTGAACGTCAACGACGAGAAAATGTCGAAATCGCTCGGCAACGGAATCAACGTACACGAGCTGCTGAAGACGATTCCGGGTCAAGTCATCCGGTACTTCATGCTGTCCGGCCATTACCGCAATCCGCTCAACTTCAGCGACGAAGCCGTGGAGCAGGCGAGAGGAAGCTTGGCGCGGATTGAGAACTGTCTTTCTGCGCTGAAGCACCGTCTCAAAACGGCGGAAGCGGGGGAAGTCGATGCCGAAATGGCGGCGGCGGTGCTAACCGCGCAGCAGCAGTTCGAAAGCAAAATGAACGACGATTTCAATACGCCGGATGCGATTACAGCAGTATTCGAGCTCGTCAACGCGGCGAATCCGTACATCAACCGCGAGCAGGTGACGGCTCCCACCTTGGAGCTGCTGTTGAAGCAGTTTGAAGCGATGGATCAAGTGCTGGGCATACTAGCTCCTGAAGCCGAGGACCTGCTGGATGAAGAAATCGAACAATTGATCGTCGAGCGGACGGAAGCCCGCAAAGCGAAAAATTGGGCGCGTGCCGACGAAATCCGCAATCTGTTGACCGAGCGCGGCATCGTGCTTGAGGATACGGCCCAAGGCATTCGTTGGCGGCGGAGCTAGAGCGATGGAACGAGATGAACAGACGCTGCCTTATTTGCAAGCGAATTTGTTTTCTTTTCCGCCTTCGCGCGAGCCGAGGCTGCTGAACCCCCTCGTGCTGGCCTATATGGGCGATGCCGTCTACGAAGTTTTTATCCGGCAATATGTCGTCTCGCAGACGAATCACAAGCCGAACCATCTTCACCGGCTGTCGACCCGGTATGTCTCGGCCAAGGCGCAGGCGAAGGCGCTGCAGCGCTGGCTGCCGATTCTGACCGAAGAGGAGACGGATATCGTCAAGCGGGGAAGAAACGCCAAATCGGGCACAACGGCCAAAAATGCCGATGTGCTCGAATACCGCCACAGCACGGCGTTTGAGTGCCTGATCGGCTACTTGTATTATACGCAGCGGTGGGAGAGGCTTCAGCAGTTGCTGATGCTCTCCTTGGAGCGGGACGAAACATCAACGACAACAGGAAAGGGGGACGCCTGACGTGGAAGAATTTATCGGAGGCAAGCATTCCGTACTCGAAGCGCTGCGTTCCGGGCGGACCATCAACAAAATTTGGATCGCCGAGCAGGCTCAAAAACAACTTACTCAACCTATCCTCGCGGAAGCGAAGCAGAACGGCGTCATCGTGCAATTTGCGGACAAGCGCAAGCTGGATCAAATGGCCGGCGGCGTGCAGCATCAAGGCGTCGTTGCCCAGGTAGCGGCGTATGCGTATGCCGAAGTGGAGGATCTGCTGGCTCTGGCCGCGGAACGCAACGAAATGCCATTCCTGCTCATTCTCGACGAAATCGAGGACCCGCACAACTTGGGGTCCATCCTGCGGACGGCGGACTGCACCGGCGTCCACGGGGTCATCATTCCGAAGCGGCGTTCCGTAGGGCTGACCGCAACGGTATCCAAAACCTCCGCAGGAGCGGTCGAATACGTGCCCGTGGCCCGCGTCACCAACCTCGCCCAGACGATCGAACAGCTTAAGGAGCAGGGCGTTTGGATCGCCGGAGCCGATGTCGGGGCGCAGCAGCCGGTCTATAAGACGAATCTGAATCTGCCTCTGGCTATCGTGATCGGCAATGAGAACAAAGGCATCGGACGGCTCATTCGCGAAAAATGCGACTTTTTGTTGAAGCTGCCGATGTTCGGTCAAATCAACTCGCTTAACGCCTCGGTTGCGGCTTCGGTGTTCATGTATGAAGTCGTCCGGCAGCGAATGGCTTCGGAATAACGTCATGCTGCGGGGCGATGCGGCATGATTCAGGAGATCCTCATCGTAGACGGTTACAACATCATCGGATCATGGCCGGAATTGCAAAGGCTGAAGGAGATCCGGCTGGAGGAAGCGCGCGACCGGCTGATCGAAACGATGGCCGAATACCAGTCGTTCTCCGGGATGAAGGTTATCGTGGTGTTTGACGCTTACTACGTTCCGGGGCTTGGCGGAAAATACTTGCAAAGCAAGCTCCCGGTTTATTACACCAAGGAAAAGGAAACGGCAGACGAGCTGATCGAAAGGCTCGTCACCGTCCATATCGGACGGCGCAAGCAGGTATATGTCGCAACCTCCGATATGACGGAGCAGCATGTAATTTTCGGCAAAGGGGCTTTCCGGATTCCGGCAAGCGAGCTTCTGGTGAAGGTGAGGCAGGTCCGCCAGGAAATTCGCCGGACGATCGACACCGAAGCATCGCCGAAGCGCAATTCGTTTGACAGCAGAATTAGCGGAGATATACGGGATCAGCTGGAGAAATGGCGGAGGGGCAATTAGGGGCTGTGGAAGGCGATCCCTGTAAATCCGGCAACAATCTAGCTTTTTGTAGCGGGAATCCGGTTGACGGCGCTAGATTACATAATGTATACTAGTCCTATCTTTCAAGCGTTGGGCCGGAGGGATTGTAGTGAGTGTCGACCTCAAAGAGTTGAGAATGTACGAATACGACCTCAAGGCAGACGAAGATGTGGTCGAAGCTGTCCGTGAAGGGGATAGCGACGCCCTGGAGTACTTGATCAACAAGTACAAGAACTTCGTTCGCGCCAAAGCGCGCTCTTATTTTCTAATCGGCGCTGATAGAGAGGATATCGTACAAGAGGGAATGATCGGCCTGTATAAATCGATCCGCGACTTCCGCGGCGACAAGCTAGCCTCCTTCAAAGCGTTTGCCGAGCTTTGCATTACCCGCCAAATCATTACGGCCATCAAAACCGCCACTCGCCAGAAGCATATCCCCCTAAATTCCTACGTTTCGTTGGACAAGCCCATCTATGATGAAGATTCCGACAGGACGCTGCTCGATGTCATTTGTGGCTCCCGCGTATCCGATCCCGAGGAATTGATCATTAATCAGGAGGAGTTCAGCGGGCTGGAAGATAAGATGGGAGAGATATTGAGCGACCTGGAACGCAGGGTGCTGATGCTGTATTTGGACGGACGTTCCTATCAGGAAATCGCCGTCGATTTGGACAGGCATGTCAAGTCGATTGACAATGCATTGCAGCGCGTGAAGCGCAAGCTGGAGAGGTATCTGGAAGTGCGTGACGCATAAAACGTAGATAAGCGCCTTTATTGCTGCGAAGCAAGGTGCTTTTTTTGTTTTGTAGGTTTAGAGATTATTATAGAACGAATGTTCGTGCATGGCAAGATGTCCTTTTGTAAAAAAATGATCAAGTTTTCGTTTAGGAACGAGCCGCCTGGTCAATAATGGATGAGACGGGACAGGCGCTATGTTAATCCTTTTTCCTTGACAGAAGATAGGCCGTATGCTAAAGTATATCGGGTAGCCTTAGACGAAAAGGCGTTTTTTTGCTGGTCGTGTAAGGTTGTAAATTTCGAGGCTGGTCCGTAGGAGGTGTACATCATGCGGGTGATCATCACGTTAGCGTGCACAAACTGCAAGCAAAGAAACTATACATCCACCAAAAATAAGCGCAACCATCCTGACCGCATGGAGCTCAAGAAATATTGCAAGTTTTGCAATGAACAAACTGCTCATCGCGAGACTCGCTAGTTTTTGGAGGTGTAGTTGTGTCCTTTTTGGCTAAAATGAAGCAGGGATTCGGCAACACATTTTCCTTTTTCGGCGACAGCTGGTCTGAGCTGAAAAAAGTGAAATGGCCTACCCGTAAAGAGCTGATTAGCTATACGCTAGTCGTGTTGTTTACGGTTGCCTTCGTGACGGTGTACTTCTACGTTCTGGACTTAGGAATTTCTGAGCTGCTTCGACTCGTGTTTAAATAAAGCTGACGGGTGGCGCTATGGAAATGGAAAAAAGATGGTACGTCGTTCATACTTACTCCGGGTATGAAAACAAGGTAAAGGCCAATTTGGAGAAACGCGTCGAATCCATGGATATGAAGGACAAGATCTTTCGTGTGCTCGTTCCCATGGAGGAGGAGCTTGTGAATAAGGATGGCAAGAAAAAAACGGTTATGCGCAAAGTATATCCGGGGTACGTTCTCGTGGAGATGATCCAAACGGACGACTCTTGGTATGTGGTGCGCAACACGCCCGGCGTTACCGGGTTCGTGGGTTCAACCGGTTCGGGGTCGAAGCCGACGGCTTTGCTTCCGGAGGAAGTCGATTCTATTCTCAAGCATATGGGTATCGATGAGCCGAAGCCAAAAATCGACTTCGAACTCAAAGAGACCGTGCGCGTGAAAGTCGGACCGTTCGCCAACTTTGTCGGTTCCGTGGAAGAAATTCTGCTCGACAAAAGCAAGCTGAAGGTCCATGTCAACATGTTCGGCAGAGAAACGCCGCTGGAGCTCGACTACCACCAGGTGGAAAAGTTGTAGCGTGAAACACTGCCATACTACGGGCGAGGAGGTGTCACACAATGGCAAAAAAGGTTATTAAAGTTGTGAAACTGCAGGTTCCTGCAGGGAAAGCGAATCCGGCTCCGCCAATCGGTCCGGCTCTCGGTCAAGCAGGCGTTAACATCATGGCATTCTGCAAAGAGTTCAACGCTCGTACTGCCGATCAAGCAGGTCTGATCATTCCGGTTGAGATCTCCGTATTCGAAGACCGTTCTTTCACGTTCATCACGAAAACGCCGCCGGCTGCCGTATTGTTGCGCGTAGCTGCAGGGATCGAAAAAGGATCTGGCGAACCGAACAAGAAGAAGGTTGCAACTGTAAAACGCGCGAAAGTGCGTGAAATCGCCGAGCAAAAAATGCCTGACCTGAACGCTGCTTCCGTTGAGGCTGCTATGCGCATGGTCGAAGGTACGGCTCGCAGCATGGGCGTAGTCATCGAAGACTAATCGCTCACTGCATTCAGTGGGAGGATATTCCGCTAATACCACATAGGAGGACATAAAAGTGGCTAAACACGGTAAGAAATACCTTGAAGTTGCTAAGCAAATCGATGCTGAGACGTTCTATGAGCCGCTCGAAGCCATCGAACTCGTTAAGAAAACGGCACGCGCTAAATTCGACGAAACCGTTGAAGTAGCTGTGCGTCTGGGCGTAGACCCGAGAAAACAAGACCAAGCCGTTCGCGGTGTGGTTGTACTGCCTCACGGCACAGGTAAAACGAAACGCGTTCTTGTATTTGCCAAAGGCGACAAAGCCAAAGAAGCGGAAGCGGCAGGCGCCGATTTCGTAGGCGATCAAGACATGATCAACAAAATTCAGCAAGGCTGGTTCGACTTCGATGTCTGCGTAGCTACGCCGGACATGATGAGCGAAGTGGGTAAACTTGGCCGTATCTTGGGTGGTAAAGGTTTGATGCCGAACCCGAAAGCGGGCACTGTTACGTTCGACGTAGCGAAAGCCGTTCAGGAGATTAAGGCAGGTAAAATCGAATACCGTCTGGACAAAGCCGGACAAATCCATGCGCCGATCGGTAAGGTATCTTTCGACGCCGAGAAGCTTGCTGAGAACTTCAAAGCTTTGATCGATGCGCTCAACAGAGCAAAACCGGCTGCAGCCAAAGGGGTATACCTGAAAAACATCGCGGTATCCTCGACGATGGGGCCAAGCGCTCGTGTCAATGCAACAGCCCTGAGATAAGGTAAAGCTTGGTAGTTGACTTTTGAAGTCATCCATGCTAACCTGTTTTAGGTTGACAAACGAATATGCTTACCGTAGACAGCAGGTGCTCATTCGAGCTTAATTTCCTGCCGAGGTGTTGTGATATAAATTCGATATTCTGTACGGAATATGTGAATCGTCATGCCTTCGCCGTGTCTGCGAAGGCATTTTCGCTTTTAGCGGGAATGTCGGCGGAGAGTGGCGGCGAGGAAAGGGAACGACCTCGAGAACGTGTTTACGAAGTAAGTTTTCGGACGCTTAAGAAGCAGTTTTCTCACGAGAGCTGATGCTTACGAAATAGTTTTCTTACGAAAACTTGTAGGAGGTGCAAAATGGCAAACGTAAAAATTATCGAGCAAAAAGCTCAGCAAGTTACGGAAGTATCTGATAAGCTGAAAGAGAACTCTTGCTCCATCGTAGCTGACTACCGCGGTTTGAACGTGAAGCAAGTAACCGAGCTTCGCAAACAACTGCGTGAAGCGGGCGTAGAATTCCAAGTGTTGAAAAACACGCTGATTCGTCGCGCGACAGCTACTGCGGAATTGTCTGATCTGGATGAGTACTTGACCGGTCCTACCGCGATTGCATTCAGCAAAGACGACATTGTAACTCCGGCCAAAATTTTGACCGAGTTCGCCAAGAAAAACGACCAGCTCAGCGTAAAAGCGGGTGTCGTTGAAGGTAAAGTGGTTGATTTCAACCAAATCAAAGCGCTGGCGGAACTGCCTTCCAGAGAAGGTCTTCTGTCCATGTTGCTCAGCGTGCTTCAAGCTCCGGTTCGCAACTTCGCCCTTGCGGTTAAAGCTGTGTCCGAGAAGCAAGAAGGCGGCGCGCAAGCGTAATTGTGCCGTTTGAAATGATTACAAAACATTCTTAATTGAAGATAATGGAGGTTTAACCATGAGCAAAGAGCAAATCTTGGAAGCCATCAAAGGCATGACTGTTTTGGAACTGAACGATCTGGTTAAAGCAATCGAAGAAGAGTTCGGCGTAACCGCAGCAGCTCCGGTAGCTGTTGTAGCAGGCGGCGCTGTGGCAGAAGCTGCAGAGCAAACAGAATTCGACGTAATTCTGACCAACGCTGGCGCGTCCAAAATCAACGTTATCAAAGTTGTTCGCGAAATCACGGGTCTCGGCCTGAAAGAAGCAAAAGATCTCGTAGACAACGCACCGAAGCCGCTTAAAGAGAAAGTATCCAAAGAAGAAGCTGAATCCGTTAAAGCAAAATTGGAAGAAGCAGGCGCTTCCGTAGAAGTGAAGTAATTCGAGCTACAGCACCCCTTGCAGAGGCGATCCTCTTCAAGGGGTTTTCCTTTTCAATCCCGAACCAGGAGGCGGTGGATACGTGTCCGAGCATTACTATACCCCGAGACCCAGTGTAGAACACGATTTGCACACCATCGAGGAAACGCTGCGCGGTCGCAGCTTTGTTTTTTGGACGGATGCTGGGGTCTTCTCCAAAAAGGGGGTCGATTACGGATCGAAGCTGCTTGTGCAGACTATGGAATTGGCGAAGCAAGCCAGGGTGCTGGATGTGGGCTGCGGGTACGGCCCGATTGGATTGGCGGCCGCAGTGGCAGCGGAGCAGGGAAGCGTTACGATGGTGGACATTAACGAGCGTGCCATTGAACTCGCGAAACGAAACGCCGAGCGCAACCGGATCGCAAACGTCCGCATTTTGCAAAGCGATTTGTTGGCAAAGGTGATGGACCAGACTTTTGATGCGGTGCTGACCAATCCGCCTATTCGTGCCGGTAAAGAGACGGTACACCGCGTGTTTGAGCAGGCCCACCATGTATTGGTTCCCGGCGGGGCGCTATGGGTAGTCATCCAGAAAAAGCAGGGGGCTCCTTCCGCTTATGCCAAGCTAGAGTCCCTCTATTCCCAAGTAGAAGAAGTCGAGCGCGACAAGGGCTATTGGATCATCAAGGCCGTGAAGTGACTCCTGCGTTAGCGGAGGAATATATCGGTTGGCGGCGAGGTTGAGCCAGTAGCACGGAGGAGTATGACCATTTACCGCGATTTTTTTGCAAGCTTCCAGACCTATTGGTGTAATTAAAAAGGAAGCTTGCAAAACGTGTTTGAGGTCAGGTAAATGGTTATACTCTGAAGTTGGAAATATGTTGACTTGACTTTCGCTTTGTGATATTATTATAAAATGTCAGCATTAAGATAGGGTGAAATCTCTTTAGTCGACTAAAATGTCAAGATTTTTTTATACACGTATGAATAAAATTTTTCCAATTGACGTATAATGTTAAAATTTTAGGTAAACCATACAAGGTATAAGGAAATTTATGGCAAGTCGAAAGGGTAGGCATCCATATTACTATTTGTATTAGTCATTTAGAAGCTTCCTGAAGAAGTGACACTTCGCGCAGTTATTTACTCGAGAAGGCTTCCCAAAGAGGCTTTTATTTTGTTCTATTGAGTAGACATGAGGGGTGAATCTAAGTTGGCGGGACATCTTGTTCAATTAGGTAGACGTAAACGCAGGTCATACGCTCGGATTCATGAGGTTTTGGAGGTTCCAAACCTGATCGAAATCCAACAAAAATCATATCAATGGTTTTTGGATGAGGGATTGCGTGAAATGTTTCAAGATATTTCCCCGATCCAAGACTTTACGGGGAATTTGGTGTTGGAATTTATCGACTACAGCTTGGGAGAGCCTAAGTATTCGGTCGATGAATCCAAGGAACGCGACGTCACCTTTGCTGCACCGCTTCGTGTGAAAGTACGCTTGATCAATAAAGAAACCGGCGAGGTTAAAGAGCAGGAAGTGTTTATGGGCGACTTCCCTTTGATGACCGAGACGGGCACCTTTATTATCAACGGCGCTGAACGGGTTATCGTCAGCCAGCTGGTTCGTTCCCCTAGCGTTTATTTTAGCACGAAAGTCGATAAGAACGGAAAGAAAACATATACCGCAACCGTTATTCCGAACCGCGGTGCATGGCTGGAGCTGGAGACGGACGCGAAGGACATTATCTACGTGCGGATCGACCGTACGCGGAAAATTCCGGTCACGGTGCTGCTCCGCGCTCTTGGTTTCGGTACCGATGCGGAAATCATAGATTTGCTCGGTGACAACGAGTATATCCGCAACACGCTGGACAAGGACAATACCGATTCGACGGACAAGGCCTTGATCGAGATCTACGAGCGCCTGCGTCCGGGCGAGCCGCCTACGTTGGATAACGCGAGAAGCTTGCTAGTTGCGCGCTTTTTCGATCCGAAGCGGTACGATCTGGCTAACGTCGGCCGGTACAAAATCAACAAGAAGCTGCACATCAAAAACCGTCTGTTCAATCAGCGGCTGGCAGAGACGCTTGTCGATACGAATACCGGAGAAATTGTTGCCGAAGCCGGCCAATTGCTCGACCGCCGTCTGCTGGACACGATCATTCCATATTTGGAAGAAAGCGTCGGCTTCACGGAATACAGCGTAATCAACGGTGTGACCGAGTCGGATAGAATCCCGCTGCAATGCGTCAGCGTATATTCTCCGCTTGAGGATGGGAAGGTCGTCAAGGTTATTGCCAACGGCAAGATCGATAAAACGGTCAAAAACATTACCCCGGCCGATATTATCTCATCCATTAACTATTTCATTAACCTGCTGCACGGTATTGGCAGCACGGACGACATCGACCACTTGGGGAACCGTCGTCTGCGCTCCGTCGGCGAGCTTCTGCAGAACCAGTTCCGGATCGGTTTGTCCCGTATGGAGCGCGTTGTGCGCGAGCGGATGTCGATTCAAGACGTGAACACCATCACTCCGCAGCAGCTGATCAATATTCGTCCGGTCATTGCGTCCATCAAAGAGTTTTTCGGAAGCTCCCAGCTTTCGCAGTTTATGGACCAAACGAACCCGCTTGCCGAGCTTACGCACAAACGTCGTTTGTCCGCATTGGGACCCGGCGGTTTGACGCGGGAGCGCGCCGGCTTCGAAGTCCGGGACGTTCACCACTCTCACTATGGACGGATGTGTCCGATTGAGACGCCGGAGGGACCGAACATCGGGTTGATCAACTCTTTGTCGACCTTTGCGCGTGTCAATGAGTTCGGCTTTATCGAAGCTCCGTATCGGCGCGTCGACCCGAATACGGGTATGGTGACGGATGAAATCGCCTATTTGACAGCCGATGAAGAGGACAACTATGTTGTCGCTCAGGCGAACGCCGAACTGACTGAGGAAGGCAAGTTTGCCAACGACTCTGTCATCGTGCGTTACAAAGACGATATTTTGACCTTGCCTAAAGACCGCGTCGATTACATGGACGTTTCTCCGAAACAGGTCGTATCCGTGGCGACGGCATTGATTCCATTCCTTGAAAATGACGACTCCAACCGCGCCCTGATGGGATCGAACATGCAGCGTCAGGCGGTACCGCTTCTTATTCCGAAGTCGCCGCTTGTCGGTACGGGGATGGAGCACAAATCGGCAAAAGACTCCGGCGTATGTATCGTTTCCAAAGTGAACGGCGTCGTCGAACGGGTTTCGGCTAACGAGATCTGGGTGCGTCGCCAAGAAATGGTGGATGGCCGTTTGGTCAACGGAGACATTATCAAGCATAAGCTGCACAAGTTTTTGCGCTCCAACCAAGGAACTTGCATCAACCAGCGTCCGATTTGCCATAAGGGCGAACAAGTTCGCGTCGGCGACATTTTGGCCGACGGTCCTTCGACCGAGCAGGGCGAGCTGGCGCTTGGCCGCAACGTCGTCGTTGCTTTCATGACTTGGGAAGGCTACAACTACGAGGATGCGATTCTGCTTAGCGAAAAATTGGTGAAGGAAGACGTCTATACTTCCATTCACATTGAAGAATACGAATCCGAAGCGCGCGACACGAAGCTCGGACCGGAAGAAATCACCCGGGATATTCCGAACGTGGGCGAAGATGCGCTGAAGAACTTGGACGAACGCGGCATTATCCGCGTCGGTGCGGAGATCGCCGCCGGCGACATTCTGGTCGGCAAAGTTACGCCTAAAGGGGTAACCGAGCTTACGGCGGAAGAGCGTCTTCTGCACGCCATCTTCGGGGAGAAAGCCCGCGAAGTCCGCGACACTTCGCTTCGCGTGCCTCACGGTACGGACGGAATCGTAGTCGACGTGAAGGTGTTTACCCGCGAGAATGGCGACGAGCTTCCTCCAGGCGTCAATCAATTGGTACGCGTCTATATCGCCCAAAAACGGAAAATTTCCGAAGGCGATAAAATGGCGGGACGCCACGGTAACAAAGGGGTTATCGCGCGCATTTTGCCGGAAGAGGACATGCCGTTCCTGCCGGACGGAACGCCGGTTGAAGTCGTATTGAACCCGCTTGGGGTTCCTTCCCGGATGAACATCGGTCAGGTGCTGGAAGTTCACTTGGGGATGGCCGCGAAATATCTCGGTATTCACACGGCTACGCCGGTATTCGACGGTGCCCGCGAGTACGACGTTTTCGATACGATGGAAGAAGCCGGAATGCAGCGCAACGGTAAAACGATGCTGTACGACGGCCGGACGGGAGAAGCGTTTGAACGTGAAGTTACCGTTGGCGTCATGTACATGATCAAGCTGGCGCACATGGTTGACGATAAAATCCATGCCCGTTCCACGGGACCATACTCTCTCGTTACGCAGCAGCCGCTCGGCGGTAAGGCGCAATTCGGCGGCCAGCGCTTCGGGGAGATGGAGGTATGGGCGCTTGAGGCGTACGGCGCAGCTTATACGCTGCAGGAAATCTTGACGGTCAAGTCCGACGATGTCGTCGGCCGCGTGAAGACGTACGAATCGATCGTCAAGGGCGAGAACGTTCCGGAGCCGGGCGTTCCGGAATCCTTCAAAGTATTGATCAAAGAGCTTCAAAGTTTGGGTATGGATGTCAAAATCTTGTCCGAGAACGAAGAAGAGATCGAAATGAAGGAAATGGACGACGAGGATGAGGTGACCAGCGACAAGCTGAACCTGAATCTCGAAGGCGCGGAGCTTGGTGTAGAGTAAGGCTGTGATGGAAATGCTTTACGGACGTAAGTCATGGGCATATGCCCGCACACAGATTTTGCTGCACAAAACATGGAGGAGGGTTGCTCCTTGATCGACGTCAACAATTTTGAGTACATGAAAATCGGATTGGCTTCCCCCGACAAGATACGTTCATGGTCCAGAGGCGAAGTAAAGAAGCCGGAAACGATCAACTATAGAACGTTGAAGCCGGAAAAGGAAGGCTTGTTCTGCGAGAAAATCTTCGGGCCGACCAAAGACTGGGAATGTCATTGCGGTAAATATAAACGCGTCCGTTACAAAGGCGTCGTCTGTGACCGATGCGGCGTAGAGGTTACCCGCCAAAAAGTGCGCCGCGAGCGCATGGGCCATATCGAACTGGCTGCGCCGGTTTCGCACATTTGGTACTTCAAAGGCATTCCAAGCCGCATGGGGCTCGCGCTTGACATGTCTCCCCGTTCGCTGGAGGAGATCATCTATTTCGCATCCTATGTTGTAACGGATCCGGGAGACACGCCGCTGGAGAAAAAACAGCTGCTCTCCGAGAAGGAATACCGCAGCTATCGCGAAAAGTATGGCTATGCGTTCCAAGCCGGCATGGGTGCCGAAGCGGTGAAGAAGCTTCTGCAGGATATCGACATCGAGAAAGAAGTCGATATGCTGAAGGAAGAGCTGAAAACCGCACAGGGTCAACGCCGCAACCGCGCAATCAAGCGGCTCGAAGTCATGGAAGCTTTCCGTAACTCGAAAAATATGCCGGAGTGGATGGTGCTGGACGTGCTGCCGGTCATTCCTCCGGAGCTCCGTCCGATGGTACAGCTGGACGGCGGACGTTTCGCGACCTCCGACTTGAACGACTTGTACCGCCGGGTAATTAACCGGAACAACCGTCTGAAAAGACTGCTCGACTTGGGCGCACCCGATATTATCGTGCAGAACGAGAAACGGATGCTGCAGGAAGCTGTTGACGCCTTGATCGACAACGGCCGCCGCGGCCGTCCGGTAACGGGTCCGGGCAACCGTCCGCTCAAATCGCTCAGCCATATGCTGAAAGGGAAGCAAGGTCGTTTCCGTCAAAACCTGCTCGGTAAACGGGTTGACTATTCCGGCCGTTCCGTTATCGTCGTCGGGCCGAGCCTGAAGATGTACCAATGCGGGCTCCCGAAAGAAATGGCGCTCGAGCTGTTTAAGCCTTTCGTCATGAAGGAGCTTGTCAATAAAGGTCTTGCGCACAACATCAAGAGTGCGAAGCGCAAAGTAGAACGCGTTAGCCCGGAAGTATGGGACGTGCTCGAAGAAGTGATCAAAGAGCATCCGGTCCTGCTTAACCGCGCCCCCACGCTTCACCGTCTCGGGATTCAGGCGTTCGAGCCAATCCTGGTCGAAGGGCGCGCGATCAAGCTGCATCCGCTCGTATGTACGGCTTATAACGCCGACTTTGATGGTGACCAGATGGCCGTTCACGTGCCGTTGTCCGCAGAAGCGCAAGCGGAAGCTCGCGTATTGATGTTGGCTTCGGGGAACATCTTGAACCCGAAAGACGGCAAGCCTGTCGTTACGCCTTCGCAGGATATGGTTCTCGGGAGCTTCTACTTGACGACCGAGAATAAACACGCAAAAGGTTCGATGACGATTCTTCGTACCGTTGCCGAAGCCGTGTCTCTGTATCATCGCGGAGACGCTTCGCTTCATGCCCGCGTAGCTATTCCGGCCAAAGCGCTCGGGAAAACGAGCTTTACGCCGGAGCAGCAAGAAGCGATGCTTATTACAACGATCGGAAAAATCATCTTTAACGAGATTTATCCTACGGACTTCCCGTACATCAACGAAGCGACCAAAGCGAACTTGTTGAACGGACCGTCGGATAACTACTTCGTATTCGAAAAAGGCGGAGATATCCGCACGAAGATGGAGGAGCTGCCGGAGACGAAGGCCGTAGGTAAAGACTACCTGGGTACGATCATCGCCGAATGCTTCCGCCGTTACCATACGACGCAAACGTCGGTGACGCTGGATAACATTAAGCAGCTTGGATTTACCTACTCCACACGGGCGGGGATCACGATCGCTGTGGCGGACGTTACCGTTCCACAGGAGAAGGATGAAATTCTTCAAGAGTCCGACGAGAAAGTCAAGGTCGTGACAAACCAATACCGTCGTGGTCTGATTACGGACGATGAGCGGTATGAACGCGTCATTGCGATCTGGAGTAAGGCGAAGGATGAAATTACCGACATTTTGATGAAGTCGCTTGATAAATACAACTCCATCAACATGATGGTCGAGTCCAAGGCGCGCGGTAACAAATCGCAGATCACCCAGCTTGGCGGGATGCGCGGTCTGATGGCGACGCCGACAGGCCGGATCTACGAATTGCCGATCAAATCGAACTTCCGCGAAGGCCTGACGGTCTTGGAGTACTTTATCTCCACGCACGGCGCGCGGAAAGGTTTGGCCGATACGGCGCTTCGTACCGCCGACTCCGGTTACCTGACCCGCCGTCTTGTCGACGTAGCGCAGGACGTCATCGTACGCGACGAGGATTGCGGTACGGACAAAGGCTTCTTGGTGAGCCGTATTCAGGACGGTAAAGAGGTTATTGAGGATCTGTACGACCGGATCGAAGGCCGTTATTCTTTCGAAACGATCCGCGATCCGAAGACCGGTGAAGTCATTGTTTCCCGCAACGATCTGATTGATGCAGGAAAAGCCGACCGGATTATTGATGCCGGCATTGAAAAAGTACAGATTCGTTCCGTACTTAGCTGCCGCTCCAGACACGGCGTATGTAAAAAATGTTATGGACGTAACTTGGCTACAGGCCAACACGTCGAGATCGGTGAAGCCGTAGGCATTATCGCGGCGCAATCCATCGGGGAACCGGGAACGCAGCTGACGATGCGTACGTTCCATACCGGGGGCGTTGCGGGCGACGATATTACCCAAGGTTTGCCGCGGATTCAGGAGCTTTTCGAAGCGCGGAATCCGAAAGGGCAAGCGACGATTTCCGAGATCGACGGCGTGGTAAAAGAAATTCGCGAAGCCAAAGACCGCCGGGAAATCGAGGTTCAAGGCGAAGCGGAATCCAAGGTGTACTCCATCTCTTACGGTTCCCGTATCCGGGTCTCCGTCAACCAGACTGTAGAGGCTGGCGACGAGCTGACCGAGGGTTCGATCGATCCGAAAGAAATGTTACGCATCAAAGGGATCCGCGGTGTGCAGAACTATATTTTGCAAGAGGTTCAGCGCGTATACCGGAACCAAGGGGTAGAAATCAACGACAAGCACGTTGAGGTTATGATCCGCCAGATGCTGCGTAAAATCCGTATCGTCGATGCGGGCAATACGACGCTGCTTCCGGGATCGTTCGTGGATATCCACGAATACGAGGAAGCGAACAAAGTGGCTCTCTTCGCGGGCGAAGAGCCTGCAGTTGCGAAGCCGGTGCTCCTCGGGATCACCAAGGCGTCGCTGGAGACCGATTCGTTCCTGTCTGCGGCATCGTTCCAGGAAACCACCCGGGTTCTTACCGATGCGGCGATCAAAGGTAAAGTCGACCAGTTGCTCGGCTTGAAAGAGAATGTTATCATCGGGAAGCTGATTCCGGCCGGTACGGGGATGTCGAGATACCGCAACATCCGTATCACCGACCCGAACGCCGTTCCGCTGGATGAAGAAATGACCGAGGCGGAAGCCATAACGGTAGAATAGAGCATGTCATAGACTTGCCTTTAAAATTTGGATTGAAAAATCTTGTTTAAAGGCAAGTCTTTATTCTTGACAGGGTATAATTGAAGTGCTAATATATCAAAGTGTGCCATTTTAGAGGCTCGTCACCTGTCCCTTGGAGGGGTTGTCACATGTCTTATGATAGAGTGAAGCAGGCTGCGAAACTGACTATCGGCACGAAGCAAGCGATGAAAACGGTGGAGCAAGGCCAAGCCACAGAAGTATTCATTGCGAAAGATGCAGATCCGCGAATTACGATAAAAATAGTTAACCTCTGCAAGAAATGCGGGGTTAAAGTGACATACGTGGACTCCATGAAGATGTTAGGTAAAGCGTGTGGAATCGATGTAGGCGCAGCTGTGGCTGCGGTGGTGAATGAATAGACGTTTTTGTCTGAGAAACAGCGATGGATCGAAGGCAAAAACTTTTCCTTTGTTCATTTACGACTCGCCTGGATCTGTGGGCTTGAAAATTGCAACATCAATTACGATGAAGGAGGTGGCCAATATGCCAACAATTAACCAGCTCGTTCGTAAAGGACGTCAAGCTAAAGTTGTAAAATCCAAATCCCCTGCTCTTCAAAGAGGCTTCAACGCCCTGAAAAGAGAAGCAACGGATCTGAGCTCCCCTCAAAAACGCGGTGTGTGTACTCGTGTAGGTACGATGACGCCGAAGAAACCGAACTCCGCACTTCGTAAATATGCGCGTGTTCGTTTGACCAACCGTGTCGAGGTTACGGCTTATATCCCGGGTATCGGACACAACCTGCAAGAGCACAGCGTGGTGCTGATCCGCGGAGGCCGGGTAAAAGACCTTCCGGGGGTACGTTACCATATCGTTCGCGGTGCGCTTGATACTGCAGGCGTGAACAACCGTAAACAAGCTCGTTCCAAGTACGGCGCGAAACGCCCGAAAGTGAAGAAATAATGAGTAGGAATCCAATGAACTTTTTGAGAAAGGGGGATAACTATGCCTCGTAAAGGTCCAGTTACTCGCAGAGACGTATTGCCAGATCCGGTGTATAACAGCAAGCTTGTTACCCGTTTGATCAACCGCATCATGATTGATGGTAAAAGAGGAGTAGCTCAACAGCTGCTTTACAATGCTTTCAATCTGATCCAAGAGCGTACAGGCAAAGAGCCGATGGAAGTTTTCGAACAAGCCATCAAAAACATCATGCCTGTTCTCGAAGTCAAAGCCCGCCGTGTGGGGGGAGCTAACTACCAAGTACCGATTGAAGTTAGACCTGAACGCCGCACGACGCTCGGACTTCGCTGGCTCGTCAACTACTCCCGCCTGCGCGGTGAGAAGACGATGGAAGAAAGATTGGCGCAAGAGATCATCGATGCAAGCAACAACACGGGCGCTTCCGTTAAAAAACGTGAAGACACGCACAAAATGGCTGAAGCCAACAGAGCGTTCGCGCACTATCGTTGGTAAAATTTTATTCCTATCAATAGGAAGGAGACAACCTGATGGCAAGAGAGTTCTCCTTAAAAGATACGCGTAACATCGGGATCATGGCGCATATCGATGCCGGTAAGACGACCACGACCGAGCGTATTCTGTTCTACACAGGCCGCGTGCACAAAATCGGTGAAGTTCACGAAGGTGGCGCAACGATGGACTGGATGGAGCAGGAACAGGAGCGCGGAATCACGATCACGTCCGCCGCTACGACCGCTCAATGGAAAGGTCACCGCATCAATATTATCGACACCCCGGGTCACGTTGACTTCACCGTTGAAGTTGAACGTTCCCTGCGCGTATTGGACGGAGCAGTTGGCGTATTCAGTGCCAAGGAAGGCGTTGAGCCTCAGTCCGAAACCGTTTGGCGTCAAGCGGACCGTTACGGCGTTCCTCGGATTGCTTACGTTAACAAGATGGATATCATTGGTGCAGATTTCCTGGGTGCCGTACAGCAAATGCGCGACAAATTGGGCGCAAATGCCGTTGCCATTCAACTGCCGATCGGCGCTGAAAGTGAATTCAGAGGCATTATTGATCTGGTTGAACAAGTCGCCTATATCTATAAAGACGACCTTGGCAAAGACGTAGAGCAAAGCGAAATCCCGGAAGACTATAAGGAAAGAGTCGAGGAGCTCCGCACAGAGCTTATCGAGAAAGTTGCCGAGCTGGACGAAGAACTCACAATGAAATACCTCGAAGGCGAAGAGATTACCGTCGAGGAAATCAAAGCCGCACTCCGTAAAGGCGTGTGCGAAGTGAAAATCTTCCCGGTTATCTGTGGATCTTCGTACAGAAACAAAGGCGTACAGCCTATGTTGGATGCCGTTGTTGCTTACCTTCCATCCCCGCTCGACGTGCCGGATATCAAAGGTACGCTGGAAGACGGATCGGAAGTTGTACGCAAATCGTCTGACGACGAGCCGTTCGCGGCGCTTGCGTTCAAAATCATGACAGACCCGTTTGTCGGTAAGTTGACATTCTTCCGCGTATACTCCGGTATCCTGAACTCCGGTTCCTACGTGGTCAATGCAACAAAAGGCAAGCGTGAACGGATCGGCCGTATTCTTCAAATGCACGCGAACAGCCGTCAAGAAATCAGCGTCGTTTACGCTGGTGACATTGCAGCTGCCGTAGGTTTGAAAGATACGACGACAGGCGATACGCTTTGCGACGAGAAAAATCCGGTTATTCTGGAGTCGATGAACTTCCCTGAGCCGGTTATCGAACTCGCGGTTGAGCCGAAAACGAAAGCCGACCAAGATAAAATGGGTATTGCTTTGGCGAAACTGGCCGAAGAAGATCCTACGTTCCGCGCAAAAACGAACGAAGAAACAGGCCAAACGATCATCGCCGGTATGGGTGAGCTTCACCTGGAGATCCTCGTTGACCGTATGCTTCGTGAGTTCAAGGTAGAAACCAACGTGGGTAAACCGCAGGTTGCTTACCGCGAAACGTTCCGTCAAGCGGCTAAAGTCGAAGGTAAATTCGTTCGCCAATCCGGTGGCCGTGGTCAATACGGACATTGTTGGGTGGAGTTCGAACCGCTTGAGCCAGGCACAGGCTTCCAATTCGAAAGCAAGATCGTCGGTGGTGCGATTCCGAGAGAATACATCGCGCCGATCCAAGCTGGTATCGAAGAGTCGATGAAAAACGGCGTGTATGCAGGCTTCCCGCTTGTAGACATTAAAGCTACCGTTGTCGACGGATCTTACCATGATGTTGACTCCTCCGAGATGGCGTTTAAAATCGCAGGTTCCATGGCCCTCAAAGCCGCTGCGGACAAATGCCGCCCGGTTCTGCTTGAGCCAATCATGAAAGTGGAAGTTACCGTACCGGAAGAGTACATGGGCGACGTTATGGGCGACCTGAACTCCCGCCGCGGACGGATCGAGGGTATGGATACTCGTCACGGTGCTCAAGTCATTCGTGCGAAAGTGCCTCTCTCCGAAATGTTCGGTTACTCCACGACACTGCGTTCCCGTACGCAAGGTCGCGGCGTATACTCGATGGAAATTTCCCATTATGAAGAAGTGCCTAAGTCCATTGCTGACGAAATCGTCGCAAAGAACAAAGGCGCCTAATATATTTAGATTATTTAAGGAGGCAATCTACTCATGGCAAAAGCGAAATTTGAGCGTAATAAACCGCACGTTAACATTGGTACCATCGGTCACGTTGACCATGGTAAAACAACTTTGACAGCGGCAATCACGACTGTATTGTCCAAAAAATACGGCGGTGCTGCTGTAGCATTCGACCAAATCGACAAAGCTCCGGAAGAGCGCGAGCGCGGTATCACGATCTCCACTGCGCACGTTGAATATGAAACTCCTAACCGTCACTACGCACACGTTGACTGCCCAGGCCACGCCGACTACGTTAAAAACATGATCACTGGCGCAGCTCAAATGGACGGCGCGATCCTGGTTGTATCCGCAGCTGACGGCCCAATGCCGCAAACTCGCGAGCACATCCTGTTGTCCCGTCAGGTAGGCGTACCTTACATCGTCGTATTCCTCAACAAATGCGACATGGTTGAAGACGAAGAGCTTCTTGAACTGGTTGAAATGGAAGTTCGCGACCTGCTCAACGAGTACGAGTTCCCGGGCGACGACACTCCGATCGTTCGCGGCGCAGCTCGTGAAGCACTGCAAAACCCAGACGGTCCTTGGGCTGACAAAATCGTTGAGCTGTTCGAGCACATCGATTCCTACATCCCGACGCCTGAGCGCGACACTGATAAGCCTTTCTTGATGCCGGTAGAGGACGTGTTCACGATCACTGGTCGTGGTACCGTTGCTACAGGTCGTGTAGAGCGCGGTGTAGTTAAAGTCGGCGACGAGATCGAAATCATCGGTCTGGTTGAAGAAACTCGCAAATCCGTTGTTACGGGCGTAGAAATGTTCCGTAAACTTCTGGATTCCGCTCAAGCGGGCGACAACATCGGCGCACTGCTTCGCGGTGTAGACCGTAAAGATATCGAGCGTGGACAAGTTTTGGCTAAACCGGGTTCGGTTAAACCGCACACGAACTTTTCCGCTCAAATCTACGTTTTGACTAAAGAAGAAGGTGGACGTCATAAGCCGTTCTTCACTGGCTACCGTCCGCAATTCTACTTCCGTACAACGGACGTTACGGGTATCATCAACCTGCCGGAAGGCACAGAGATGGTTATGCCTGGCGACAACATCACGGTAACGGTTGAGCTGATCGCTCCGATCGCTATCGAAGAAGGTACTCGCTTCGCTATCCGCGAAGGCGGCCGTACCGTTGGTGCCGGTGCCGTTGCTTCCATCACGAAGTAATCTGGTCTTCGGACTTAGCCCTTCATCTCTATGAGATGAAGGGTTTTTAATTTTTTTAGGCGAATGTCGAATTTTTTCTTGCTTTTTGGTTTTGTATTTAATATAATAGTGAACGTTGGTCTGTGACGTTGCGATGATGTGAGAGGTTGCTGACACACCCGGCCCCTTTGCCATAGGGACGGCGTCAGGAGATTTTCACGGAGTATGTCCGATACTAAATTGGGCGATAGAAGGAGGGAATACTATGGCAAAGCAAAAGATTCGTATTCGTTTGAAGGCTTATGATCACAGAGTGCTGGATCAATCCGCAGAGAAGATCGTGGAAACAGCCAAACGTTCCGGTGCAGGAGTGTCTGGTCCGATTCCGCTTCCGACTGAGAAGCAAATCATCACGATTCTGCGTGCGGTTCACAAGTACAAAGACTCGCGTGAGCAATTCGAAATGCGCACACATAAGCGTTTGATCGATATCGTCAATCCGACGCCGCAAACCGTTGATGCGCTGATGCGTCTGGATCTGCCGTCCGGTGTGGATATCGAAATCAAACTGTAATATACGTTTGTGGATAAATAAGCGACAAGCAAGAGAGGAAAAGAGGTGTCAACGATGACAAAAGGTATCTTAGGTAAAAAGCTTGGGATGACTCAAGTATTTACGCCGGAAGGATTGGTTGTACCGGTAACTGTAATTCAAGCGGGTCCTTGCACAGTGCTGCAGAAGAAGGATTCGGAGAACGACGGTTACGAAGCCATCCAAATCGGTTTTGCCGACAAGAAAGAAAAGAACGCGAACAAACCTGAGTTGGGCCATGCAAAAAAAGCAGGCGCAACGCCTAAGCGCTACGTTAAGGAGCTTCGCGGCGTTCAGATTTCCGAGTATGAAGTTGGCCAAGAAATCAAAGCCGACGTATTCTCCGAAGGTGAATTCGTTGATGTAACTGGAACGTCCAAAGGTAAAGGATTCCAAGGCGTTATCAAAAGACATAATCAATCCACTGGTCCGATGGCTCACGGCTCCCGTTACCACCGCGGTCCGGGTTCGATGGGTTCCATCCAGGCTAACCGTGTTCCTAAAGGTAAGAAATTGCCGGGTCACATGGGTACGGAAACCGTTACGATTCAAAAACTCGAAGTTGTGAAAGTAGACGTTGAGCGCAACGTTCTTCTGATCAAAGGCTCCATTCCGGGTCCTAAAAACAGCTTCGTTACGATAAAGTCTTCGGTGAAGAAGTAAGAAAGACGGAAAGGAGGATAACAAATGCCAAAAGTAGCAGTGTTTAACGTTAGTGGTGCCCAAGTAGGCGAAGTGGAACTCGCGGATAGCGTGTTCGGAATCGAGCCGCACGTTCATGTTTTGAATGAAGCGGTATTGATGCAGCGTGCGTCCCTTCGTGCAGGTACGCATAAAACGAAAGGTCGTTCCGAAGTTCGCGGCGGTGGCCGTAAACCGTGGAAACAAAAAGGCACAGGCCGTGCTCGTCAAGGTAGTATCCGCTCTCCGCAATGGAAAGGCGGCGGTACCGTTTTTGGTCCGACTCCTCGCAGCTATGCCTACAAACTGCCTAAGAAAGTTCGTCGTCTGGCGATCAAATCCGCGTTGTCTTCCAAGGTGAAGGCGAGCGAAATTATCGTGCTTGACCAATTGCAATTGGCTCAACCGAAAACAAAAGAATTTGCAGCGATTTTGAATAACCTCAAAGTGGATCGTAAAGCTTTGGTTGTGACGGCTGCGTATGACGAGAACGTAGCATTGTCTGCACGTAACATTCCTGGCGTGAAATTTGTTGCTGCTGAAGGAATCAACGTGCTTGATGTTATGGTTTACGACAAGCTGATCATTACGAAGGATGCGGTGCAAAAGGTAGAGGAGGTGTTTGCGTAATGAAGAACCCTCGCGATATTATCAAGCGCCCGGTCATTACCGAACGTTCCAGCGAAATGATGGCGGAAAAGAAATATGTGTTCGAAGTGGACATCCGTTCGAATAAAACGGAAGTCAAACAAGCGATCGAGCAAATCTTCAAAGTGAAAGTAACGAACGTGAATACGCTCAGAATGCCGGCGAAGCCGAAGCGTTATGGCCGTTATTCCGGATATACGTCCGAATGGAAAAAAGCGATCGTCACTTTAAGCGCAGACAGCAAAGAACTGGAGTTCTTTGAAAACTCGCAAGTTTAATTTTTTGAAGTAAGGAGGGAATCCACGTGCCAATTAAAAAATATAAACCAACCTCTCCTGCAAGACGTGCGATGTCGGTTTCTACTTTTGAAGAAATCACAACGTCCACACCGGAGAAATCGCTTTTGGCTCCTTTGAGCAAAAAAGCGGGTCGGAACAACCAAGGTAAAATTACGGTTCGTCACCAAGGCGGCGGACACAAGCGTAAATACCGCATCATCGATTTCAAACGGAACAAAGATGGAATACCTGGTCGCGTTGCTACTATCGAGTACGACCCGAACCGTTCCGCTAACATCGCACTGATCCACTACGTGGATGGCGAGAAACGCTACATCATCGCTCCGAAAGGCTTGAAAGTGGGCGACCAAATCGTATCCGGTCCGAATGCCGACATCAAAATCGGTAACGCGCTTCCTTTGGAAAACATTCCGGTAGGTACGGTTATCCACAACATCGAGCTGAAGCCTGGCAAAGGCGGACAATTGGTTCGCGCAGCCGGTACGGAAGCTCAATTGCTCGGTAAAGAAGAGCAATATGTTACGGTTCGTTTGTCTTCTGGCGAAATGAGAAAAATCCTCAAAGTTTGCCGCGCGACAATCGGTTCCGTAGGTAACGAAGATTACGAACTCGTGAAGATCGGTAAAGCCGGCCGCGCTCGTTGGTTGGGTCAAAGACCGGAAGTTCGCGGTTCCGTAATGAACCCGAACGATCACCCGCACGGTGGTGGTGAAGGTCGCTCCCCGATCGGCCGCAAATCCCCGATGTCTCCTTGGGGCAAACCGACGCTCGGATACAAAACGCGGAAGAAAAACAAAGCTTCCAATCAATATATTGTACGTCGCCGCACGAAGTAATTACTTTTTCGGTTCGGTTAAAGAAGGGAGGAACGAAGCATGGGTCGCAGTTTGAAAAAAGGGCCTTTCGTAGATGGCTACCTTTTGAAGAAAGTCGAAGGCATGAACGTTGAGGGCGCAAAGAAGCAAGTGATCAAAACTTGGTCTCGCCGCTCCACGATTTTCCCGCAATTCATCGGTCACACGTTCGGTGTGTATGACGGCAGAAAGCATGTTCCGGTATATGTAACGGAAGATATGGTCGGACATAAACTCGGTGAGTTTGCACCAACCCGTACTTACAAAGGGCACGACGACGATAAGAAGACGGGTAAACGCTAGGCTCGGAACCTACAGATCAGTTTGTGAATGAGAGGAGGTACATCCATGCAACAAGCTAAAGCTATTGTAAGATACGTTCGCATTGCTCCGCGCAAAGCGCAACTCGTTGTTGACTTGATCCGCGGCAAGCAAGTGGGCGAAGCGATCGCAATCCTGCGTCACACGCCGAAGGCGGCTTCCCCGATCGTTGAGAAATTGCTCAACTCGGCTATTGCCAACGCGGAGCATAACTACTCCATGGATCCTAATAGTCTGGTGGTTTCGCAAGTATTTGTGGACCAAGGCCCGACTTTGAAAAGATTCCGTCCTCGTGCGATGGGTCGCGCGAGCCGCATCAATAAACGTACCAGCCACATTACATTAGTGGTATCTGAGAAATAAGGAGGGACAACGTGTGGGTCAAAAAGTAAACCCGGTAGGACTTCGCATCGGTATTATCCGTGATTGGGAATCCAAATGGTACGCCGGTAAAGATTTCGGCGACTTGCTGATGGAAGACGTAAAAATCCGTGAATATTTGAAACAAAAGTTGAAAGAGTCTGCCGTTTCCCGCATTGAAATCGAACGTGCCGCTAATCGCGTGAACGTGACGATTCATACGGCGAAGCCAGGCATGGTTATCGGTAAAGGCGGTTCTGAGGTTGAAGTGATTCGCGGTTACCTGACTAAGCTGACGAACGGCAAAAAAGTACACATCAACATCTCTGAAGTGAAACATCCAGAGCTGGATGCAATCTTGGTTGCAGAAAGCATTGCACAACAATTGGAGCGTCGCGTATCGTTCCGTCGTGCATTGAAACAATCGATTCAAAGAACGATGAGATCCGGTGCAAAAGGGATCAAGACATCGGTCAGCGGTCGTCTGGGCGGAGCGGAAATCGCCAGAACGGAAGGTTACAGCGAGGGTACGGTTCCTCTTCATACATTGCGTGCGGACATCGACTATGGTACGGCAGAAGCTCACACCACTTACGGTCGGATCGGCGTAAAAGTATGGATCTATCGTGGCGAAGTTCTTCCAACGGCTAAGAAAAAGGCTGCTACGGAAGGAGGCAACTAATCATGTTAGTTCCTAAACGTGTGAAACACCGCAAAGAGCACCGCGGCAACATGCGCGGTCGCGCTAAAGGCGGCACGGAAGTTCATTTCGGTGAATACGGCTTGCAAGCGATGGAGCCGGCTTGGGTAACCAACCGTCAAATCGAAGCTGCCCGTATTGCGATGACTCGTTACATCAAGCGGGGCGGTAAAGTTTGGATCAAGATTTTCCCTTCCAAACCGATCACCCAAAAGCCGCTTGAAGTTCGGATGGGTAGCGGTAAAGGTAACGTAGAAAAATGGGTTGCTGTCGTTAAGCCGGGTAAAGTTATGTTCGAACTGGCCGGCGTAAGCGAAGAAATCGCCCGTGAAGCTATGCGTCTCGCCTCTCACAAGCTGCCAATCAAAACGAAGTTTGTGAAAAGAGAAGAAGTAGGTGGTGAAGCAAATGAAAGCTAGTGAATTTCGCAACTTAACCACTGCTGAGATCGAACAAAAGATTTCCGGATTTAAAGAGCAGCTCTTTAACCTCCGTTTTCAACTGGCTACAGGTCAACTGGATAATCCCGTACAAATTCAAAAAGTCCGCAAAGAGATTGCCCGGGCAAAGACTGTTTTGCGTGAAAGAGAATTGGGAATCACTAGTTAATGAATGAGAGAGGAGGATCTCAGAATGGCTGAACGCAACGAGCGTAAAACGCAGCTGGGTAAAGTCGTAAGCGACAAAATGGACAAAACCATCGTTGTTGCTGTAGAAACCTACAAAAAACACGACTTGTACCACAAACGCATTAAATATACGAAGAAATTCAAAGCTCATGACGAAAACAACGAAGCGAAAATCGGCGATGTTGTTAAAATCATGGAAACTCGTCCGCTTTCCAAAGACAAGCGTTGGAGACTGGTCGAAGTCGTAGAAAAAGCGGTTATCGTTTAATATAAGCATCGGGCATCAATTCCGGAAGGAGGGAATACACAATGATTCAACCTTTTACTCGTTTGAACGTAGCTGACAACTCTGGTGCGAAGCAACTGATGTGTATCCGCGTGTTGGGTGGTACGGGTCGTCGTACGGCTAACATCGGTGATCTGATCATCTGCTCCGTGAAAGAAGCAACACCAGGTGGCGTTGTCAAAAAAGGCGACGTTGTTAAAGCAGTAGTCGTGCGTACGAGACGCGGTGCTCGCCGTAAGGACGGATCCTACATCAGCTTTGACGAGAACGCAGCCGTAGTTGTAAAAGAAGATAAGAGCCCGCGCGGCACACGTATCTTCGGACCAGTTGCTCGTGAACTTCGCGACAGAGACTTCATGAAGATCGTTTCTCTGGCTCCGGAAGTTATCTAATAAACCAGCTGCTTACGAAGTCGGCTTTCATAGGAAAGTTTGTAGGAGGTGTACACAGTGCCAAAACAACCGAAGAAACTCGAGTCTCACAACAATAAATTGCACGTGAAAAAAGACGATACGGTTTTTGTTATCACGGGTAAAGACAAAGGGAAGAAAGGCCGCGTTATCGCAGCTTTCCCTCGTGAAAACCGTGTGTTGGTCGAAGGCGTGAACATGATCAAGAAGCATTCGAAGCCTTCCCAACAAAATCCGCAAGGCGGCATCATCACGCAAGAAGCTCCGATCCACGCATCCAACGTGATGCTGGTAGATCCGAAGAGCGGTCAACCTACTCGCGTAGGTTACAAAGTGCTGGACAACGGCAAAAAAGTTCGCGTTGCGAAAAAATCCGGCGAAGTTATCGACTAATCGTATAAGTAAGAAAGGAGGTACACGGATTCATGGCTGCAAGAATGAAAGATCGCTTTTTGAACGAAATTACACCTGCCCTGATGCAGAAATTCAACTACACCACGGTGATGCAGGTTCCGAAAATTGAAAAAGTGGTTATCAACATGGGTGTTGGTGAAGCAGTTGCTAACTCCAAAGTGCTCGATACCGCTGTTAACGATCTGCAGTTGATCTCCGGACAAAAGCCGGTTATCACCAGAGCGAAAAAATCGATCGCAGGCTTCAAGCTGCGTGAAAATATGCCGATCGGTGTGAAAGTTACGCTTCGCGGCGAGCGTATGTATCACTTCTTGGATAAATTGTTCAACGTTGCTCTTCCTCGCGTACGCGACTTCCGCGGCGTTTCCACCAAGGCTTTTGACGGCCGCGGTAACTACACGCTCGGTTTGAAAGAACAACTCATCTTCCCAGAGGTTGAGTACGATAAAGTGGATAAAGTGCGCGGTATGGATATCGTTATCGTCACAACGGCTAAAACGGACGAAGAATCCCGCGAATTGTTGGCTCAATTGGGCATGCCGTTTTCCAAATAACATGCTTACGAAGCAAGTTTCCTAATG
This sequence comes from Paenibacillus oleatilyticus, assembly GCF_018998565.1. Lineage (GTDB taxonomy): Bacteria > Bacillota > Bacilli > Paenibacillales > NBRC-103111 > Paenibacillus_G > Paenibacillus_G oleatilyticus. The sequence goes on from NZ_JAHNZO010000040.1 coordinate 41,323, forward strand.
GAGACTTTGGAGGTGTAAACTGAAGTGGCAAAAACTTCGATGAAGATTAAGCAGCAGCGTCCTCCGAAATTCAAGGTGCAGGCTTACACACGCTGCGAACGCTGCGGTCGCCCGCATTCCGTACTACGGAAATTCAAAATTTGCAGAATTTGCTTCCGCGAATTGGCATACAAAGGCCAGATTCCTGGCGTGAAGAAAGCAAGCTGGTAAACTTTAAGCTCTCGGGAAGGAGGTTCACTACACATGGTTATGTCCGATCCAATTGCAGATATGCTTACACGCATCCGCAACGCTAACGTCGTTCGTCATGAAACTGTCGAAATTCCGGCTTCGAAGGTCAAAAGAGAAATCGCTGAGATCCTCAAGAAGGAAGGCTTCATTCGTGACGCTGAATATATCGAAGACAGCAAGCAAGGCATCATCCGCTTGTTCCTGAAATACGGCCCTAACAATGAGCGCGTTATTACAGGACTCAAAAGAATCAGCAAACCGGGCCTTCGCGTTTACGCGAAAAGCCAAGAAGTGCCTCGCGTACTTGGCGGTTTGGGAATCGCAATTCTGTCCACGTCCAAAGGCGTGATGACGGATAAAGAAGCTCGTCAATCCAAAGCTGGCGGAGAGGTAATCTGCTACGTTTGGTAATCTAGATTTTGAATGAACGGAGGTGCACAACATGTCCCGTATTGGTCGCAAACCGATCACGATCCCAAGCGGAGTAAACGTGACTATTGACAATACACTCATTACGGTAAAAGGTCCGAAAGGCACTTTGAGCCGTGAATTGCATAGAGATATGAAGATCAGCGTTGAGGACAATGTTCTGACCGTAGAACGTCCTTCCGACAATAAATTGCACCGCTCTCTGCATGGTACGACCCGCAGCGTCGTACAAAACATGGTTAGCGGAGTAACAGATGGTTTTGCTAAATCTCTCGATCTCGTCGGCGTAGGTTACCGTGCGAACAAATCCGGCAACAAGCTGGTTCTGAACGTAGGTTACTCCCACCCGGTTGAAATCGAGCCGGAGAACGGTATCGAGTTCGAAGTTCCTTCCAACACGAAGATCATCGTTAAAGGGATCGACAAAGAGTTGGTTGGAGCTACAGCAGCAAAAGTTCGTTCCGTTCGTGAGCCTGAGCCGTACAAAGGCAAAGGTATTAAATACGAAGGCGAGCGTATCCTTCGCAAAGAAGGTAAAGCCGGTAAGAAGAAATAAGGCTGCTTAAGCTGATTGCATAATCCGAACTTCGGATGATCCAACTCGAAAGGAGTGAACCTCGAATGATTACCAAAGGCGACAAAAACAAAGCGCGTTTGAAAAGACATCTTCGCGTTCGTAAGAAAATTCAAGGAACGACGGAACGTCCTCGTCTGAACATTTTCCGTTCCTCTAAGCATATGTACGCACAATTGATCGACGACGTTAAAGGCGTAACGATCGCAGCGGCTTCTACGCAGGACAAAGAGCTCAAAGAAGGGCTCGGAAACGGCGGCAACGCAGAAGCAGCTTCGAAAGTAGGCGCTCTGATCGCTGAGCGTGCGAAAAAAGCAGGTGTCGTGCAAGTCGTTTTCGACCGCGGCGGTTACCTGTACCATGGACGTGTTAAAGCACTTGCAGACGCTGCTCGTGAAGCAGGTCTTGAATTCTAATCCAAATCATCAATAAGGAGGTAAAGGACTTGCGTATTGATCCCAATACATTAGAACTGACTGAAAAAGTCGTTCATATTAACCGCGTAGCTAAAGTCGTAAAGGGCGGTCGCCGCTTCAGCTTTAGCGCACTCGTGGTTGTGGGCGACGGCAAAGGTTGGGTAGGCGCGGGAATCGGTAAAGCTTCCGAGGTACCTGATGCGATTCGCAAAGGTATCGAAGATGCGAAGAAAAACCTGATTCACGTTCCTATCGTCGGAACGACTATTCCTCACATGGTGATCGGACATTTCGGCGCAGGACGCGTATTGCTTAAGCCTGCTTCGAAAGGTACCGGAGTTATCGCCGGCGGTCCGGTTCGTGCGGTTCTTGAACTGGCAGGCGTAGGCGACATTCTGACGAAGTCCCTCGGGTCTTCGAACTCCATCAACATGGTTAACGCTACTCTGGAAGGCTTACAACGCCTGAAGCGTGCGGAAGAGGTTGCCAAGCTTCGCGGTAAAACCGTAGAAGAACTCTTAGGTTAGGAGGGATACCATGGCTAAGCAACTGCAAATTACCCTCAAGCGCAGCCTGATCGGTCGTCCTGAAACTCAGCGTCGTACGGTTACGGCTCTCGGACTTCGCAAATTGCATCAATCCGTTACTCAACAAGACAATGCTGCGATCCGTGGCATGGTGAACCAAGTAAGTCACTTGGTCGAAGTTAAAGAAATCGAAGCTTAAGGTTTTAACATATAGCTAGAGGAGGTGCAAACGATGAAATTGCATGAGCTTTCTTCCGCTCCAGGTTCCCGCGATACGCGCAAGCGTGTAGGTCGTGGTATCGGTAGTGGGATGGGTAAAACAGCTACTCGCGGTCACAAAGGTCAAAACGCCCGTTCCGGCGGCGGTGTCCGTCCGGGCTTCGAAGGCGGTCAGAACCCGCTTTATCGTCGCTTGCCAAAACGTGGATTTAACAACAGATTCCGTACGGAATATGCGGTTGTCAACGTAGAGGATTTGAACAAGTTTGCAGCAGGTACGGAAGTAACTCCTGAAGTTCTTTTGGAATCCGGCATCGTGAAAAACCCTAAAGATGGCATCAAAATTTTGGGTAACGGTGAAATCACGGTTCAGCTGAACGTTAAGGCTAGCAAGTTCTCCCAATCTGCGGTAGAGAAAATCCAGGCTGCCGGCGGTAAAACCGAGGTGATTTAATGTTTCGTACCATATCCAATATTATGAAAGTAGACGATCTGAGGAGACGGATCCTGTTCACCCTTCTGGTGCTGATCGTCTACAGAATTGGTGCTTTTATTCCGGTACCTAACATCAACACAGACATTCTCAAGCTTCAAGACCAAGCTAACGCAGGTGGTGTATTCGGCTTGCTGAATACATTCTCCGGCGGCGCGTTGTTCCAATTCTCCATCTTCGCGATGGGGATTATGCCGTATATCACGGCATCCATCATCGTGCAGCTTCTTTCCATGGATGTCATTCCGACATTCACGCAATGGGCTAAAGAAGGAGAAGTCGGCAGAAAGAAGTTAAGCCAGATCACCCGTTACGGGACCATTGTGTTGGGGATCATTCAAGCCTTTGGTCTGGCGATCGGATTTAACCGTCTATATGCCGGTCTTGTGATCAATCCGAACTTTACGACGTATGCGTTGATCGCGATCGTTCTTACGGCTGGGACTGCTTTTCTGATGTGGTTAGGGGAACAAATCACCGAAAATGGCATTGGAAATGGTATTTCCATTATCATCTTCGCAGGGATTGTTGCGGCAATCCCGACTGGCATCGGACAAATATACCAAACGCAATTTGCAGATGCAGGCGGCGCGCTCTTCCTTAACATCTTGAAGGTCGTTATTATTGCCGTCGTGGTCATTGCCTTGATCGCCGGTGTGATTTTCGTCCAGCAGGGCGTTCGTAAAATTCCGGTGCAGTATGCAAAACGGGTGGTAGGACGCAAAATGTTCGGAGGACAGTCGACGCACATTCCGCTTAAAGTAAACGCGGCTGGCGTCATTCCGGTCATCTTCGCGCTTTCGCTGTTAGTGTTTCCTCCGACGATTGCAAGCTTCTGGAGAGGTAACGCTGTGGCGGAATGGATTATCACCAACTTGAACTACACGCATCCGCTCGGTATGGTGCTGTACGTTTTGTTGATCATCGGCTTTACGTATTTCTACACGTTTGTACAGATGAACCCTGTGCAAATGGCGGATCAGATGAAGAAAAATGGCGGATATATTCCAGGCATCCGTCCGGGCAAGACCACCTCGGTTTACTTGACGCGAGTCATGACCCGAATCACATTGTCCGGTGCGCTGTTCCTGTCTGCCATCTCGATTCTTCCAATGATTATCGGTTCTGTGGCTGGGCTGCCGAATTCGGTTACCATTGGCGGAACGTCTTTGCTGATCGTTATCGGTGTAGGACTTGAGACGATGAAGCAAATCGAAAGCCAACTGATCAAACGCCACTACAAAGGCTTCATTAATAAATAGCAAATAGGTACTGATAGTGAGCTTTTAGCTATCGGCACCTATTGTGCTGTTAGTATCGATAGATGCCAGTGGGGAGGAAGTCTGATGAACGTCATCTTTATGGGGCCCCCGGGTGCAGGAAAAGGTACTCAGGCGGAACGAATCGTTGATGAGTTTCAAATTCCGCATATTTCTACGGGAGACGCCTTTCGGCTGGCGATGAAGCAGGAAACGCCGCTCGGGCTCGAAGCGAAGAAGTATGTGGATCAAGGTTTGCTCGTACCGGATGAAATTACGATCGGGATCGTTCGCGAACGCCTTCAGCAGCCGGACTGCAGCAAAGGCTTTTTGCTGGACGGTTTTCCAAGAACCATTTCCCAAGCCGAAGCTTTGGATGAGATTGCGGCATCGTTGGGTAAAACCATCGAGCACGTGATCAATCTGAAAGTGGATCGGGATTTGCTGCTTGCCCGTTTGACAGGTCGCCGGATCTGTAAATCCTGCGGTGCTACGTATCATGTCTTGTTTAACCCTCCTGCACGTGAGCATGTTTGCGACAAATGTTCTGGTGAGTTGTATCAACGTTCGGATGACACCGAAGAAAAAGTAGGGACTCGTTTGGACGAGTATACTAATAAAACCGCTCCGCTTTTGGAGTATTATCGTAACAAGGGAATATTGCGTGAGGTTAACGGTGAGCAAGAGATTAATACGGTTACTGCACAAATCAGTTCACAATTGCGGGGGCTTGCGTAATGATCATCTGTAAGTCAGCTGCTGAATTGGAATTGATGCGGGAGGCGGGACGGATTGTCGCCGAAACGCATCGGGTGCTGCGGCAAGCCATTCAGCCCGATATTACAACGAAACAGCTCGACCAGATCGCAGAAGATTTTATTCGCAGTCAGGGCGCAATTCCGTCTTTTAAAGGCTACAATGGTTTTCCTGGCAGTATTTGCGCTTCGGTCAACGACGAACTGGTTCACGGCATACCCAGTCAACGAAAGCTTAAAGACGGTGACATCATCAGTATCGACATCGGTGCAGAGTACAAAGGATATCATGGAGATTCCGCATGGACCTACGGTGTTGGCGAGATTTCCGATACGGCCCGCAAGCTGCTCGAAGTAACCGAAAGGTCGCTTTATGCAGGACTTGCCGAAGCCAAGCCGGACGCCAGACTGTACACGATATCCCACGCCATTCAAAAAGTGATTGAAGATGAAGGTTTTTCGGTTGTTCGGGAATACGTGGGACATGGCATCGGAACGAAGCTCCACGAGGAGCCGCAGATTCCGAACTACGGTATTCCAGGGCGCGGTCCGCGGCTGAAGCCCGGTATGGTACTTGCAATCGAACCGATGGTCAACGTGGGCGAACGTTATGTGAAGACCCTCGCAGACAATTGGACGGTTGTGACGGTGGATGGCACACTGTGCGCGCATTTTGAGCATACCATAGCGATTACGCCGGACGGCTACGAGATTTTTACGCTGCCCGGTAAGTAAAGCACGATGGCAACATCGAACATGCCCCAGATCGGACAAATCGTAAGGGTGAATCGGGGACGGGAATCCGGATCGTACGCTGTCATAATCGGCGTCGTAGACCAACGGTACGTGTGGATTGCAGACGGCGGAAAACGGAAATCAGACGCACCCAAAAAGAAAAACGTGATTCATCTTGAGCTTCTGCCGGCGATCAGCAGCGAAGTGGCTGATAGTATTATGACTACCGGTCGAGTCACCAACGGAAAGCTGCGGTTTGCATTGACGAAGTATGCGGACCATGAATCAGCGAAAGCGCAAGAGAAAGGAGAATGACTGTGGCCAAAGAAGATGTGATTGAAGTTGAAGGTACAGTGATTGAACCTCTTCCGAATGCAATGTTTAAGGTTGAACTGGAGAACGGTCATAAGATACTTGCTCACGTATCCGGTAAAATCAGAATGCACTTTATCCGGATCCTGCCCGGCGATAAAGTGACGGTCGAGCTCTCGCCCTATGATTTGACCAGAGGCCGTATAACCTATCGTTTTAAATAAATGTACGAAGTCAGTTTTCTCACGAAAACTCAGCTAACTCTTACGATGTAAGTTTTCTCTTGAAAACTAAGCAACGCTTACGAAGTAAGTTTTCTATACGAAAACTCTTAGGAGGTTAACACCATGAAGGTTAGACCGTCGGTCAAGCCGATTTGCGAAAAATGCAAAGTCATTCGCCGCAAAGGGAACGTTATGGTAATCTGCGAAAATCCGAAACACAAACAAAAACAAGGTTAAGGAGGTGCTGTGTTAAATGGCACGTATTGCTGGTGTAGACTTGCCTCGTGACAAACGAGTAGTAATCGCGCTGACCTACATTTTCGGGATCGGTAACACGACTGCTCAGAAAATCGTCGCTCAAACCGGTATCAATGCCGATACTCGCGTTCGCGATTTGACAGAAGACGAAGTAAGCAAAATCCGCGACGTCATCGACAAAACGCTGAAAGTGGAAGGCGACCTGCGTCGTGAAATCGCACTGAACATTAAGCGCCTGATCGAGATCGGCTGCTATCGTGGCGTTCGTCACCGCCGCGGCCTGCCTGTTCGCGGTCAACGTACTAAAACAAATGCTCGTACGCGCAAAGGTCCTCGTCGTACGGTAGCTAATAAGAAAAAATAGTAAAGGGGGGTAACCTTTAAATGGCTAAACCTAAAAAAGTCGTTCGTACAAAACGTCGTGATCGGAAAAATATCGACTCCGGAGTGGCTCATATCCGCTCTACGTTCAACAACACTATCGTAACCATTACCGACCCGCACGGGAATGCAATCTCCTGGGCAAGCGCCGGTAACCTCGGGTTCAAAGGCTCGCGTAAAAGCACTCCGTTTGCTGCACAAATGGCTGCCGAATCTGCGGCAAAAGCTGCGATGGAGCATGGCATGAGAGCAGTTGAGGTTATGGTTAAGGGACCGGGTGCAGGTCGCGAAGCTGCGATTCGTTCGCTGCAAGCTGCAGGTTTGGAAGTTAACCTGATTAAAGACGTTACACCGATTCCTCATAACGGTTGCCGTCCTCCGAAACGTCGTCGTGTCTAATTAGGATCGCTAAGTCATGCGGTATATTTTTCCAAAAGTTGTGAATACTATTTGGATAGGCATACTGCGCGTTTATACGTCTTAAGTTATCCAAAAGGGAAACGACGTTTTGAAGGAGGGTGTAACCATGATCGAAATCGAAAAGCCGAAAATAGAAACCGTATCATTGAGCGAAGACGGCACCTACGGCAAGTTTGTTGTAGAGCCATTGGAACGAGGCTACGGGACGACTCTTGGGAACTCGCTTCGCAGAATTTTGCTTTCGTCTTTGCCGGGCGCCGCTGTGACGTCCGTGCAAATCGACGGCGTGCTGCATGAGTTCTCCACGGTTCCTGGCGTCATGGAAGATGTTACGGAGATTATCCTGAACCTGAAAGGACTGTCGCTCAAGATTCACTCCGACGAGGAGAAAGTGCTTGAGATCGATGCTGAAGGCGAAGGGGCTGTTGTGGCTGGCGATATTCGCGGCGATAGCGATGTGGAGATCTTAAATCCGGATTTGCACATTGCTACGCTGTCCTCCGATGCAAGGCTGCATATGAGAATTCATGCGAACCGCGGCCGGGGATACGTATCGGCAGATAAGAACAAAAAAGAGGATCAGCCGATCGGCGTGATTCCGATCGATTCGATCTACACTCCGATTACTCGTGTCAATTACAGCGTAGAAAATACTCGCGTCGGTCAAGTTACCAACTATGATAAGTTGACCCTTGAAGTTTGGACGGATGGAAGCATCCGCCCGGAAGAAGCCGTAAGCTTGGGCGCCAAAATTTTGACGGAGCATCTGATGCTGTTCGTCGGTCTGACCGACGAAGCCAAGGACGCCGAGATTATGGTGGAGAAAGAAGAGGACAAGAAGGAAAAAGTTCTGGAGATGACTATCGAAGAACTCGACCTCTCGGTTCGTTCCTATAACTGCCTGAAGCGCGCCGGCATCAATACGGTGCAGGAATTGATTACGAAAACGGAAGAAGACATGATGAAGGTCCGCAACTTGGGTCGCAAATCTCTGGAGGAAGTTCAAGAGAAGCTCGAAGAGCTTGGTCTTGGCCTGAGAATGGAAGATTAAGTCTTAAGTCGCGCACCTCTGACCAATCAAGCAGAAGGAGGTTGCTCACATGGCATACCAAAAGTTGGGTCGTGACTCCAGCGCGCGTAAAGCTTTGTTTCGCGATCTGGTAACCGACTTGTTCATACATGAGCGCATTCAAACGACGGAAGCGAAAGCCAAAGAACTTCGTTCCATCGCAGAAAAATTGATCACCTTGGCAAAACGTGGTGACTTGCATGCACGTCGGCAAGTAGCTTCCTTCGTTCGTCGCGAAGCGGCAAACGAAAACCAAGATGCGATTCAAAAGCTTTTCTCCGATCTGGCTCCTCGCTACGCTGAGCGTCAAGGCGGCTATACCCGCATTTTGAAGCTCGGACCTCGTCGCGGCGATGCTGCTCCAATGGTTTATTTGGAGCTTGTAGACCGGGCTTAAGAGAAAAAGGATGGGAAAGGGTGGACGGGATCTTACGATTCTGATGAAACCCTTTTTTTTGTAGGATCGAAAATTCGTTTTCCCAAGCACGGAGGACTGCCGTGAGAAACATCTGCATGACGGTATCCTATAATGGGGCGAGCTACCATGGCTTTCAGACGCAGCCTCAGAAGATTACGATTCAGCAGCAGCTGGAGCAAGCTTTGTATCAGCTCACCCTTGAGGAGATCAAAGTAACGGCTTCGGGGCGGACTGATGCGGGGGTTCATGCGCGGGGACAGGTCTTTAATTTTCAAACCGGTTCTCAAATCCCGATTGAACGCTGGTGTATGGCGATGAACTCGCGATTGCCGGATGATATTGTGGTATGGGATGCTATGGTGGTGCCGGATGATTTTCATGCCCGAAGGTCTGCTAAGCGCAAGACATACCGATATACGATGCGATGCGGGAAATATCCGGACCTGTTTAAGCAGCACACGGAGTTTCACCATCCGACTCCCCTTGATATAACAGCCATGCAGGACGCGCTGAGCTGCTTTGTCGGTGAGCACGACTTCACTTCGTTCTGTTCGAGCCGATCGTCGGCTGAAAGCCATGTTCGAACGATCTACGAAGCTCGTTTGGAGTGCGAGCCGGCGGAGCCTCACTTGCAATCGTACGCTATCCACATTTATTTGACCGGCAGTGGTTTTTTATATAATATGGTGCGGATCATTGTAGGGACCTTGATTGAGGTTGGCGAAGGGAAGCGGAGTCCGTCTAGTATTCGAGACGTATTGACGGCGAAAGACAGGGCCTTGGCAGGGCCGACGGCAATGGCGCACGGGCTTATGTTGTGGGAAGTTTTTTACGAAAAAGATGCGCCAAATGCTTGATTACTACATGCCGATGTAGTAAAATAACAGATGGTGTTTCTTATGACTGGCTACCCCACGGCCCCGGGTCAATGAAACGGCCAACCAAGTTGTTTTAACCTATAACCATGACTATGAATGACCTGTGATGAAGATAGATTTAGGAGGAACATTAACATGCGTACCACATATATGGCGAAGCCTAATGAAGTTGAACGCAAATGGTACATCATCGATGCTACCGGCAAGACGCTCGGTCGTCTGGCCAGCGAAGCGGCAAGCATTCTGCGCGGCAAACATAAGCCTCAATTTACTCCGCATGTAGACACTGGCGATTTCGTCGTTGTCATCAATGCTGAGAAAATCGTTTTGACAGGTAAAAAACTGCAAAACAAAATGTACTATCGTCACTCCCTGCATCCGGGCGGTCTGAAAGTGACTTCGGCTCAAGATATGCTGAACAACAAGCCTGAGCGTATGTTGGAACTGGCGATTCACGGTATGCTTCCGAAAAACCGTTTGGGCAATCGCCTGAAAACGAAGCTGAAAGTGTATGCAGGTTCGGAACATCCGCATCAAGCACAACAACCTGAAGTTTGGGAACTTCGCGGTTAATAAAGGGAGGACTGTCTTGTGGCACAAGTACAATATTATGGCACCGGTCGTCGTAAGCATTCGGTAGCGCGTGTACGTTTGGTACCGGGCGAAGGCCGTATCATTATTAATAAACGCGAGCTGGACGAATATTTTGGTCTGGAAACGCTGAAATTGATCGTAAAACAACCGCTGAACCTGACTGAAACATTGTCCAAGTACGATGTATTGGTTTTGGCTCATGGCGGCGGGATCTCCGGACAAGCCGGCGCGATCCGTCACGGGATTTCCCGCGCTCTGCTGAAAGCAGATCCGGAATTCCGCGGAGCCCTGAAAAAAGCGGGCTTCTTGACTCGTGACCCACGGATGAAAGAGCGTAAAAAGTACGGCTTGAAAGCTGCTCGTCGCGCTCCTCAATTCTCCAAACGTTAATATTGACTCAACGAACCTTTCCGATTCACGTCGGAAAGGTTTTTTTATTTTCACCGAATAAGCCAAAGAGCAATAAAATAAGGCAGGAGCCTAGACAAAATTTTAAATTGACAAAAAGGGTCCATCGTTTATAATAAAACTAAATAAAATAAAACACATAACTATACTCGGAATTAAACTGACGGAGGTGCGTAAAATCATGAATTTATTTGAAAAAGAGGAGTTAATCCGCCAAGCAGCAGAGGATTTTGAGGCTCAAAGCCCGGAGGCACTTTTATCCTGGGCGGTAGAAAGATTCCCCAATATCACTTTAGCCTGTAGTTTTGGAGCTGAGGACGTCGTATTGGTCGATATGCTCCAGAAGGTCAGCCCCAAAACCGATATTTTTTACCTCGATACGAATGTGCATTTTCAGGAAACCTACGAAACCCGCGACCGTCTGCAGCAGCACTACGGAGTCGAATTCGTCCAAGTGCTCCCGAAGCTTACGTTGGAGGAGCAGGCGCAGCAATTTGGCGAAGAACTGTGGAAGAGTGCTCCGAACCAATGCTGTAACATCCGCAAAGTCGATCCGTTAACGGATATCCTCAAAAACTACGATGCCTGGATTACTGGAATTCGCCGCGACCAGGCGCCGACACGTGCCAATTCCAAGAAGGTTGAGTATGACGTCAAGTTCGGTCTTGTCAAATTTAATCCGCTCGCTAGCTGGACATCTGAAGACGTATGGAATTATATTCGAAGCAACAACATTATTTACAATCCGCTTCATGATCGGAACTATCCAAGTATCGGCTGCGAGCACTGTACTCGTCCGGTAGCGGTGGGCGAGGACCCGAGAGCGGGCCGTTGGGCCGGCTTCGAGAAGACGGAATGCGGACTTCATAAATAAACAGAGAGGGCAATAGGAGGAGCATAGTGTATGGGAGAAACCATTCGACCGCATGGCGGGACACTTATTAATCGGGTGATTGAGGGCGAGAAAAGAGCAAGTCTGTTGGAACACGCCGCAACGTTATATTCAATTAAGATCGACGCCTGGACGATCTCCGATCTTGATTTGATCGGTGTCGGCGCTTTTTCGCCGCTTACTGGCTTTTTGGGCGAACAGGATTATCATTCGGTCGTGGAACGCATGCGCTTGGAAGACGGAACGGTCTGGAGCATTCCGATTACGTTAGCCGTCGAGCCGCAAATCGCCCATGATCTTGCCATCGGGCAGGAAGTAGCGCTTGTAGGGGCGCAAGACGGCGTCATCTACGGTATCATTGAAGTCCAAAGCATTTATCATGTCGACCAGCGCAAAGAAGCGCTGAACGTGTTTAAAACCGACGACGAAGCGCATCCCGGCGTCCAGAAGCTGTTCTCCAGGCCGTCTACTTATGTCGGCGGGCCGATCCAAGTATTAAACCGTCCGAAGCCGGATAAATTCGAGGAGTTTTACTATGACCCGGCCGTGACGCGTCGGCTTTTTTCCGAAAAGGGCTGGAAGACTGTAGTCGGCTTTCAAACGCGGAATCCGGTTCACCGGGCGCACGAATATATTCAAAAAAGTGCAATGGAAATCGTCGATGCGCTCTTTTTGAACCCGCTCGTAGGCGAGACCAAGTCGGACGATATTTCGGCGGATGTCCGGATGCGCAGCTACTTGGTCCTGCTGGAAAATTACTATCCGAAGGATCGCGTATTTTTGGGCGTATTCCCCGCGGCGATGCGCTATGCCGGGCCGCGTGAAGCGATTTTCCATGCCATGGTCCGGAAAAACTACGGCTGCACGCATTTTATTGTAGGCCGCGATCATGCGGGCGTCGGCGACTATTACGGAACGTATGAAGCGCAGGAAATCTTCAGCAACTTCACTCCCGAGGAGCTCGGCATCACGCCGCTGTTCTTCGAGCACAGCTTCTTTTGTACGAAATGCGGCAACATGGCTTCCAGCAAGACGTGCCCGCACGGCAAAGAAGACCATCTGCATCTCTCCGGAACAAAGGTTCGTGCGCTGCTGCGTGACGGCCAATGCCCGCCGCCGCAGTTTACGCGGCCGGAAGTGGCGGAAGTATTGATCCAAGGTATGAAAGACCCTGCATATCAGGTATAAGCAAGGTATAATTATCCACCTCGTCCCATAAGATGAAAGAGAGTCTAGGGATGTGAGGTGGATTTTTTCATGTTCGGAAAAAGAAAGAGGGTCGTCGTTTGGCTGACCATGCATAGCGGGATCAAAATCGTTATGTCAGCCTTGTTGGTGGCGCTCATGCTGTTCATGTTCACGTACGAGCTCCCATCCACCAAAACATGGACGTATTGGACGATGCCGCTGTCCGGCAAAATCATCGCATTGGATGCCGGGCATGGCGGGCCGGACGGAGGCGCTCGAAGTAAGGACGGGCTGGAGGAGAAGGATGTCAATCTGGCCATTGCCTTGCACCTTCGGGATTATTTGCAGCAATCGGGAGCATTGGTGGTCATGACCCGGGAGGACGACCGGGACCTGGCCTCTCCGGAAACAAAAGGGTACAGCAAACGAAAGACCGAAGATCTGCTGAAACGGGCTGAGTTTGTTACCAAGCAAAAGTCCAATCTATTCGTCAGCATCCATCTGAACAGCATTCCATCCCCTCGCTGGTCAGGTGCGCAAACGTTTTTTTATCCGAATCATGCCGATAATTCGACCTTGGCAACCTTGATTCAGGAGGAAATAAAAAGGAATTTGAAAAATACGGATCGGGTCGCGAAGCAGGCCGACAAAGAAATCTATTTGCTTAAAGCGATGACCATTCCAAGCGCTCTCGTCGAAGTCGGATTTTTATCCAATCCGGGCGAGGCTCAGCTCCTTCGGGATCCGACTTATCAGAAAAAGATAGCGACTTCCATTTACCAAGGCATTCTCCGGTACTACTCAGGTGAAAAAGTGGGCTCCTGATGATTTTGTGGTATAATATACCGCAGTAGAACTTAAACTTGGATCGCCGAGGTGACATCGTGCTAACCAAAGAACAATTGCTGGCTTCCGTAAGCCCGCTGAAGGACCTGGAATTCGGCTTAAGCTTAACCGATTTGAATTTTATTCGCGATATCATGATCAAAGAACAACATGTGTCGGCTACCGTACTGCTGTCCAGTGATAACGAATCGTACAAGCAGCAACTGCAGAACCAGGTTGCTGAGGCGTTCAAACAAGCGGGCGCTGCCGACGTTCACCTGCGTTTTCGGCTGCTGTCCGAATTCGAGCGCAACGAAGCGGCGCGTAAAGTTCAAGAATCCGCTTCTGTTTACGAACAAAACGAACAACCTTCCGAGCCTTCCGTCAACGTGCTTGATCCCCAATCGGGAGTGCGCTTCATTGCGATCGCGAGCGGAAAAGGCGGCGTCGGGAAATCGACAGTCACCGTCAACTTGGCCGTAGCGTTAGCAAGACTAGGGAAAAAAGTCGGTTTGGTCGATGCCGACATTTACGGATTTAGCGTTCCCGATATGATGGGCATCGAAGAACGGCCGCAGCTCGTGGACAACCGCATTATTCCGGTTGAGCGGTTCGGCGTAAAAGTGATCTCCATGGGCTTTTTTGTCGAAGAAAATACGCCGGTCATTTGGCGCGGTCCGATGCTGGGGAAAATGCTTCGCAACTTCTTCAACGAAGTGGAGTGGGGCGAGCTTGACTACATTTTGCTGGACCTGCCCCCGGGGACGGGAGATGTGGCCCTCGACGTCCATCAGATGATTCCGCACAGCAAAGAAATTATCGTTACCACGCCTCATGCTACAGCCGCTTTTGTGGCGGCCCGGGCCGGAGCGATGGCCATTCATACGGAGCATGAGATTATCGGTGTCGTCGAAAATATGTCGTACTACGCCTGTGGCAAATGCGGCAATAAGGATTATGTGTTCGGCCGTGGAGGCGGCGGCAAGCTTGCTGAGGAGCTGCATACGAAGCTGCTGGCACAAATTCCTCTGGGCGTTCCGGAGAACCATGTGGCCGAACCGGATTATTCTCCTTCGGTCTACAAAGCCGATACCGAAACAGGGCTCATTTACCGCGATATGGCGGAGCAAGTTATTCGGCAGCTAGAGGAAAAAGGATCGGCCTGACCAGGCCGATCCTTCTTTTATGAGGTGGATGCTTAACCTCCGCCTCCACCTCCACCACCTCCACCACCTCCACCACCTCCGCCACCTTGCTTTCCTTTTCCTCCTCCTTGTTTCTGCCCCTTGCCTTCGCCGCCTTTTCCTTTTTGTCCTGCTTGCTGCGTTTTCGGCATCGATTCTTCCTGCAGCACCTTCTTCATTAAATCCATCATTTCCAAGCGGAAAATCGGACTTTGGAGCGATTCCTGAATAACAGCTTTCGTTTGAGTGCGGTAGGCGTTTCCTTTCATTGTATCCAGCAGCATCATTTCAAAATCCGGGCTTTTCATCGCGTCCATCATGGCTTTTTGATATTCCGGATCCTTCAATAAATCTTTTTGAAGCTGTTTGGTGTCTTTTTGAATGGCTTTTGCGAAATGGCCGGCAAATTTCGGATCGCTAATCATTTTCTGCAGAAACTGGTTGCTCTCCGTATCGGTCAATACATCCTTTACCGCAAGCTGAAGCTGCTGCGTATCGCCGGCGGATAATAGTTGGAGCTTGCTGTTCTCATGTATGGTAGCCTGTTGGATAGCTTTCCGCCCGTCTTCGGTTTTCAAAATATCGAGAACCATCGACTTGGTGTCTTTGTAAGTATTCCCGCCACCGGCGGATGAAGCTTTAGATTCGGAACCGCAGGATGTTAAGAAGCCGAGGATTAGGACGGCGGGTAAAAAACGAATCCATCGCGCAATCATCAGTTCGGGCTCCTTTCATTGTTTTGCCGTTAGTATTTGTTTCGCTCCCGGGGATTAACACAATTGTTGTTAGCTTTTTATTGTGAAGGTTGGTACAATTAACTGTTGAAATGACTTATTGGGGGTATAGCGGTCGTGACGTTAAGAAAATGGTTTTATTTATTTTGGACCACGCTGCTGATCGGTGCGGTGACGGCCGTTATTGCCGGGCTTGTACTACAATTGACGGACCAACAGGTTGAGCTCGGCGGAAAACAAATCGGCTTCAGCATGATCACGATGATCCTTGGCGGTGCTACAATCAGTGTGTTGAGCCAGATGGGCTTTTTCGCTTATTTGATTGTCCGGTATATCATAGGCGGTATTCTTCGAAAATGGGCTTGGGATATCGTCCAAGTGATCATTACGGTGATCGTCTTGTTCGATCTGATCTATTTGCGCTATGCTAGCAGTGAGCAGCAAATGAGCTGGGGAGTGTATATGATCCTTCCGCTTTCGCTCATTATCGTGTCGATTGGCGTAGCTTGGTGGAAAGTAAAAATGACGAATCGGAGCGCCGCTATTCCGACATTATTCTTTATGATCGCGGTCACGGCGATCGAGGCGATTCCTTCCCTGCGGCTCGACAACGCGGCTTCTACAATCTTTATGATGGTTCCGCTGTACTTGTGCAATGCTTGGCAAATTTTGATCCTCAGCAAAGTGCTGAACACAAATAAAGAGCCGATGTAACGGCTCTTGCTGTTTTTTCGTATGAAGAAGCGGGGTTAACGTACAGGCTTCATGGTTTGATCTTCGACAGGCGGTTGATTGCCGACCTTCGTTTGCTTCATCAATTGACTGACGGTCACGAACTCGTAACCTTTTTCGCGTAATTTGTCGATAATAACGGGGAGCGCTTCGTGAGTTTGCTTAACGGAATCGCTGGCGTGAAATAGAACGATATCGCCGGGATGCGCTTTCGCCAAGACGCGGTTGACAATCGTATCGACGCCTTTATTCATCCAATCCTGAGAATCCGTATCCCATTGAATGACCGTATAACGCAGCTCGTTAGCGATCCGCAGCACGCGTTTGTCAAAATCGCCGTTGGGAAGCCGCAGCAGGTTCGGACTCGTGCCGGCAACTTCTTGAATGATTTGGTGAGCTGTCTTAATTTGGGTGCGAACTTCCTCGTCACTCAAGCTGCTGTAGTTCACGTGCTTATGTCCGTGACTGCCGATTTCCCATCCGCCTTTGACAATTTTGCTCACGATGTCGGGATGGCTTTTGGTCCATGGGGAAGATAAGAAGAAGGTTGCGTTTCGAATCCCCTTATCTTCCAAGATTTTAAGGATCGGTTCCGTGCGCGTATCCCCCCAGCTGATATCGAAGGTGAGAGCGATCAGCTTTCTTTCCGTGGGAATGCTGTAGACTGCAGCGGGTTCGTATTGGGAGAAGACCGAAACATTTTCCCTTTCCGAATAAATGATACCGATGGCGAACAGGACAGCAACGGCAATAATTAGCGATTGTTTGAGCTTTTTGCCGTTCATGACATAAAAATAATTCACTGGCTAGGCCTCCTTTGCCCATCTCGTCCGGAAAGGCTTGTATTAGTAGATATGTATGCTCGTACCCTTATCTTATGCTTAAAAGGAGGGACTCTCTTTTGAATTGGAAAAACGCATTTATGCAAATGAAGCTGATGAAACATTACTTTATTGCATCCACCTTGGTATTTGTCGCGGGCATCGTGATGGGCGCTCTGTACTCGAGCCAGTTTCATGCGTTCATCAACGGCCAGCTCGATGCGTTAAAACAAATCTCGGATTCCATTGCAAGCAAGCCGAATCAGCAATGGTCATTATTTTGGCTCATCTTTTGGAATAATGCTTCCAAATCGTTATTGATCATTGCCTTGGGATTGTTTTTCGGGGTATTCCCGTTGTTCTTTCTTCTTGCCAACGGCTTGCTGCTTGGTTACGTATGTATGGTTTCGGCTCAGAAGCAATCCTGGCTGTATGTGATCAAAACAATCCTTCCCCACGGGATCCTGGAGATTCCGGCGATTATCGTGGCCTGTGCCTTCGGGTTGCGATTGGGCGTGATGGTGCTGAAGATGCTGCTTTCTGCACTTAGTCCGGCCCGTTCCGTCAAGACAAGAGAACAGTTTCTGCAGTTTATCAAGTCGCTGCTGCCTGTCAGTGTGATGCTCGTAGCGGTGCTGTTCGTAGCTGCGTTAATCGAAAGTACATTAACCTTATGGCTGGCCCGCGGATAAAAATAAATGAAACGCAACTCATAAAAATGCCCAAAACTGTGCATAACAGTAAAACACAAGACGGTTTTGGCGATATAAAAAGGTATGCAGACAAGCGCCGACCCTTCTTGGTTTGGAATCGTTACGCTAACGCTGCATATCTTTTTTGCATTTGTGCACTTCATTTTGGAAAGGGGCCACATCGGCATGCTTGGCTTTTTGTTTAACGAACGGGAATGCAGAGAACTGGATTACGTCCTGCGTAAGGAGCTGGATGAAATGCTCTTCGACTTGAATGACAAGAGAATCGATGCGGACATTAAAACGGCGATCGAATCGCGGTACAAAGTCATTTTCCGCATGTATGCCCGCCTCGCCTCGCCCAAAGAAATCTCGAAATACGCAAGAAACCGGATGTACCATTAAAATAATTTGAAAAAATCGCTTGACTTCAGCTGCGCTCATATGATATTTTATTACTCGTTCTCCTTTTGCAAGCAAGCAGCTTCACCTCTGGAAACAAAAAGAAATAAAAAAAAGCTTGCTTTTCGATAGGTGAATGTGATATATTATAAAAGTCGCCGCTAAACGAGGTGACAACAAAAAACAAAAGCTGCAAGCATAACAGCGCAGCATTTGTTGAAAGAAATTGCCCTTTGAAAACTGAACATCGAGTGAGTGTCATAAAGAGAATGCAAATTCTCGTCAGTAGTAACTTTTGAGC
>NZ_JAHNZO010000041.1 GCF_018998565.1 Paenibacillus oleatilyticus
CGAATGAGCGAGATAGAACGAGAAAACAGCATCATACTGAGGGAGGCGGACGTAAACTCTTACGGGATATACCCCACCTCTATTTTGTCTGAGATTTTCTACTTCTAGGTTTCTCAACACTTGGAGGGGCGGAAGCCCCTCTTTTTTAGGCTATGAAGAGGAGGCAGTGCGCCGTATGAGCGGCTCTGCGAAAGGAGATAGGCTCGCTCGAGCGGCGGACGGGCCTAGTTCAAGCGGTGAACGATTTCGTAGGCGTTGCCGCAAGGGTCCTCGAAATAGACCGAATAATAGGTCGGACTGATCGGGAACAGCTCCGGCCCGGCGGTGACGGTTCCGCCGCTTTCCTGTACGAGCTGCGCAATCGCGTCCACTTCCTCGCGGCCCTTCGCCCAGAACCCGATCAGGTTGCGGTTCGGCCGGTGCTCGGGGTCCTCGGTAATGGCAAAGTACGCGACGCTCGGCAATTCTCCTTCGGCGGCAAACACTCTCCAGTCCCCGCTGTGGTAAGTGTGCGTGAAGCCGAGGGCGGGAAGCAGCTTCTCATAGAACGGCAGGACGATTTCCATATGCGTTACCCGCAGGTCGATATGGCTGAATTTGTTCATGTCAGATTTTCTCCTCCAGCTTGGCGATGACTTGCTCCCAACGGTACTTCATTTCTTCTCTGCGGAATGCGTCTTCGAGCTTCTCTTGATGGAAGCTGATCCTCGTTTTTCCCGAGCTTGCCGGTAGCAGACGGATTTGAACGGTAGACGTATGCTCCCAGTCCTGAGGGTGCCAGGTCATACGGAGCTGGGACAGCGGCTTGAGCACCCGCAGTTGGCCGGACGTGCCGTCTTCGGTCAAATAGGCTTCTCCTTGCTGCGGGAGGGAGGATAGCCCGCCCAGCCACAAGCGCAGCCCTTCCGGCGCGGTCAGCAGCTCCCAGGCCCGTTCTGGGGAGACCGACAGCGTCCGGCGTACCCCAATCTGGAAGCCGGCCGAAGCCGTCATTCCCGCGGGCTTGCGGCCCCGCTTCTGCTCGAAGGCGGCGGCGATCGTCTCGCCCCAACGCGGCTCCACGTCATGCTCGTCGCGCAAATAGTTGACGATATCCTCGTAGGACCAGGCCTGGTCCACGGTTCTCTGCAAAATCATCAGCCACTCTTCCCACGTATGGCCGGTTTCGTCCGGTAAAGCTTGCTTGGAGATCGGGGTCGTCATCACTTTTTTCCTCCACAACGTTTGATAATCCTATTATAAACAAACTTCACTGACACGGACGGCCAGTGAAGTTATAAGGTTTCGTAATATTCGGCAAGCGCGGAGGCGATGCCCGCCATGCACTCTTTGAGGGGGAGGGGCTCGACGGCGAAGATCGATCCGCCGTAGCCGAGCAGCATGTAAGGCAAGCGGGTGTAGGCATACGACTCGGTGACTTGAAACTGCACATGATCGGCCGACCGTTCGACGAGCGTGTGACCGAGCAGCCAATGGTGGCATAGATCGTTAATCGCCTGCGGCTGCCCTTCGAGACGGACGGTCATCAGCGCTTCTTGCGTTTCGGGGCCCGGCAGCAGATCCTTCAGCAAAAACTGCCGGGCGGAAAACCCGCCCGGCCGCTCGAAGCTCTCCTCGGTGTGCGTCCAATCGCGGATACGGTCGACCCGGAAGCTGCGGATTTCCCGGCGGAGCCGGCAGTAAGCGACGATATACCATGCGCTCTTCCAATGGACCAGCCCGTACGGATCGATGTTCCGCTCTGTAACGTCGGATTCGTAGCCCGATTGATAGGCGATCCGCAGGGTAAGGCCTTCGGCGGCGGACTGCTCCAATACCTGCAGAACCGACTCGAGCCGGGGAGAGGCTGGCGGATGGATGACCTCCAGTCCCGATTCGCGCCGCTCCAGCGCATGGAGCTGCTCCTCGTTCGTGTATCTCTTGAGCTTGGCAATGGCCCGCTCCAGCGCTTCGCCGTAGGGATAGCCCGCCTGCTGGGCGAAAGCCGCCGCATGGACGAGCGCCGTCTGCTCCTCTAAATCAAAAAACAACGGGGCTTCGTTGAACGATTCGAGCAAGCTGTAGCCGCCATGATGCCCGGCGTCGGCGACGACGGGAACCCCGCTGGCGCACAAAGCGTCGATGCACCGGTAGACGGTGCGCACATGAATCTCCAGCTCGTCCGCGAGCTGTTGGGCGGTCATGCGCTTCCCCTTTTTAAGCAGCCACAGGATCGATAACATATTGTCCGCTTTGGACATAGCTTGATGCTCCTTTTCTAAGCGGCGGAAGAGATTATGGAAGCGCGGCCTCCATGATCGTCAGAATATCCTTCGGATGCCGCAGACGGTAATTGGCCGCAATTCCGGCATCGTACGCTCCCCATAGCGCCAGTCCGGAGGCGACGCCCGCTCCGGCCGCGCACTGCATATCGTAGATGCTGTCTCCGATGTACATCGTGTCCTTCGGCTCTGCCTCAAGCCGCTTCAAGGCGGTCACAATCGGCTCGGGATGCGGCTTGTGCCGGGCCGTGTCGTCGGCGCAGACGACGACATCGAAGTAAGGGTGCAGATCGAACCGGGCAAAATCTTTGATATATTCCGTGCGGGTCTTGGAGGTGACGATGCCGGTCCGTAGCCCGAGCTCTTTGACCCGGCGCAGCATCTGCTCGATGCCTTCGAATACGCGGATTTGGTAGTCATACCGCTCCATCAGCCGGTTCCAGCGTTTCGCGGCTTCCTCAATATCTTGAATCCCGAAGCGGGGGAGCGAGCGGACGCTCGGTATCCCGAGCACAAAGGTAAGATCCTCCGGCTCATAAGGGATGTTCCTTTCCCGCAGCAGGTCCGACAGCGAACTAAGAATCGCCTGCTCCGTATCGAGCAGCGTGCCATCTACATCGAATAATAGACAAGGATACATGAGGAATCAATCCTTTCGTTATGAATGATGCAATATAACTTAATTATACTTATAATAACTTGTATTAACAAGTGATAGTCAACGAATATAAGTAAAAATGCCTAATAATGATAATGAATTGTGCGTAATTTCGTGATTTATATGCATTCGCAAAATCAAGGTTTCCATACACCGTTCTTTCGGCTACACTATCAACAACAAACGAAAGCCGCATGCGACTGGCGAAATGAGTGGATAACCACAAGGGAGCATGCGGTCGGAATCTTGCCGTTCGCCTGGGTAAAAGTATTTGCCGAAGACTCGTTGGAGGAGCTTTGGCGAATGCTTTTTTCGTTTATGTACCCAATTCTAGTGAAAACACATTGGAGGTCGAGTCGTATGGCGCAACTGCTGAAAGCGAAAGAGGCGGCGGATCAAGTATTTGAGCGGATTCTCAAGCGAACGGAGGAATGGAAGGCTGGGCATCTCGTTTCAGCTGAAAACGTTCCCAGCCTGATGCGCAGGAAAGCGAAGTGATAAGCCTGATTGCGAGTGCAACGCCGATTCCGCCGTTCGCGGAATTATGCTGGAGCTTCCGCTGCCAACGAAACGGCGGACGGAAGCATCGCGGCGATGTATCCGCAGGTGCGGCCGAAGCGGTGAAGGCGGTGTCTCCGGTGCCCGGCGGCGTCGGGACGCTCACGACGGCGATTTTGCCGGAAATGTGCTGAAAGCGATGGAGCTCCGTTCCTTCCGCCCACAGCCGGACCGCGGGGCATTGACCAGGCGCTGGTGCCAGCGATTTTGATCGCAGGCAGGTGTTTGAAAAAAGTCACAATTACCCAATACTTGGCGGATTCCGGCAGTTTATAATAAAGATGAATCTTTGGGCTCGTCCAATGCGGGCCTGAAGACAGCGGTTACATCCTATTTCGTACTTTGGAGGTCATGCCATGTTGAATCATCCCATTGGCCGCTTGCGCATCGTCGCTTTTATTGAGGGGATGTCCTATCTCATTTTGCTGGCCATCGCCATGCCGCTCAAATATTTTCTGGACATGCCGCAAGCCGTCAAAATTGTCGGATCGCTCCACGGCCTGTTGTTCGTGCTGTACGTGCTGGCCGTCATCCACGTCACCTTCGCTCACCGCTGGACCGTGCTGAAAGTGCTGTTCGCCATGCTCGCCGCCTTCATTCCGTTCGGCAATTTTATCCTGGATTCGCGTTTGCTGAAAAACAGCCGCTAGGCGACCCGAAAAAGGCAGCCGCATAGAGAAGCTTGCAGGTCTGCCTTTTGCTGCCCGCCTATAACAATTTTGTCCGAAAAGACTCCGGTAAGGAGTTTTTCTTGTTTCTTTCCTCCTGCAAGTTCCTCTGCTTAGGTTAGCTTATCCCACTTGGCCCACATTTTGCGCGGATTCAGCTCGTATTCTTCGTTGTCCCGGAACATGAACCGGTGCATAATAAATTCCCGGCGGATCGTCGCAAAGTCCTCGTGATACTGCCGGATAAAGTCGTTGATTTCTTGCTCCGTATACTTTCGTCCTTTTTCCAACCCGGAGACGATATGCTCCAGGACGATCAGCTTCTTCTTCAACTGGGCAGGCACGTGCTTTAATTTGCCTTCGGAGGTGAAGAAGTTTTTCAGAACGGATTGCTGCAGACGTTCGGCTTTGTCCTCGGGCATGGAAGGCCCTCCTGTCTCGTTGGAATGGGAGTAGATCAGCTCTACCGAAGCGGCGGCGTTCGCCTTGATGAAGTGATGATTCAGCGAAAAGTAGATGGTATTCTTCACCCGGCGTTCATAAAGCAAGGCGGCTTCCCGAAGCTTGGCGGCGTGGTGGGTAATGGTTGCAGGGGTTACGCCTAATTTGTCGGCGAGCACCTGTCCGTTCAGCTCCCCGTCCGCCAGGAGGATAAGGATGCGGATTCTTGTCGGGTCGGCGAGCGCTTTGTGATAGGTGACGATCTTATCCAGCTGCATGGGTTGTTGATCACCATCCATATTTTTAATGTGCATCTAATTTAATATTTATCTAATTAGATAATATTCAAATTAGTTTCTGCTGTCAATGAAATCCAATAAATTTACTGTAGCATGGGCGAGTGGTTTATAATAGTGCCAATGAAGCTGAATCTGAATGGAGCCACTTTGGCAAAAAGGGGAGAGATCTATGCTGTGGATTCCGATTGACCGGTCGCTTGACATGCCGCTAATTGGGCAGGTGTACGGGCAAATCCGCGACCGCATCTTAAAGGGAGAGCTTCCGTCCGGCGAGAAGCTGCCGTCCACACGGGAGCTTTCCGGGGAGCTAAAGGTATCGCGCAATGTCGTTCTGGAAGCTTACGATCAACTGCTTGCGGAAGGCTTTCTGATCTCGCGGAGAGGCTCGGGGACGTTCGTGGCGGAAGGCGCCTATCTCGAACAACGCAGGCGGGTGACGGAAGCGATTGCGCCGAGCGCGTATGATAACTTGCCCCGGGGCGAGGGCATCGTCAATTTCCGGTCGGGCATTCCGGCCTTGGACCGCTTTCCGCGCAGAATATGGGCGCAGCTGTCTTCGGCCGTCTGGAACGAAGCGTCGTCTGCGGTGCTGGGCTACGATGCTCCCGAAGGGCGTCCCGAGCTGCGGCATGTGTTGGCACGGTATTTGCTGAAGAGCAGGGGAGTGCACTGTCATCCGGACCAGCTCGTCATCACTTCCGGCGCTACGCAAGCGCTGTCTCTGGTGTCCAAGCTGCTGCTGTCGCCGGGCGACGAAGTGATCATGGAAGATCCGATCACCTGCGATATCCAGGCGATGTTCCAAGCCCAAGGCGCCTCCATCCGCTTCGTACCGGTCGACGAGTACGGGATGCAGACGGCTTTGCTGCCCAAGGCAAGTTCGCCCAAATTCGCATTCGTTACGCCCTCGCATCAATATCCACTTGGAGGAGCGCTGCCGATTCAGCGGCGTATTCAGTTGATTCAATTCGCGCGTACGCACGACTGCTACTTGGTCGAGGACGATTACGACAGCGAATTCCGCTACGAAGGGCCGCCTGTCAGCTCCTTGCAGGGGCTGGAGCCGGACCGCGTCCTCTACATCGGCTCGTTCAGCAAAATTTTATCTCCGGCGTTGCGCATGGGTTACCTGATTCTTCCCATGCCTCTTGTCGAATCCTGCCGCCGGTTGAAGTGGTATGCGGATCTGCACAAGCCTTCGATGGATCAGCTTATTCTCGCGCGTTTTATGGAAGGAGGTTATCTGGAACGGCATATTGCGAAGATGAAGAAGCTGTACAAAAGCCGCAGGGATTGTCTGATCGAATGTCTGCGGTCCGCTTTTCCGGGCCAGGTGAACATCATCGGCGATTCGACCGGACTGCATCTCGTCGCGGAGTTTCCCGGACGCCGGTTCGACAAAGAGGCGGTTCGGGAGATCGAGCGGTGGGGAGTAAAGGTGTATCTGGTGGAAGAGCACGCCAACGACAAAGAAGCGCACCGCAGCCGGCTTATTTTGGGGTACGGTCATCTTCCCAAGGAGGATATTCAGGAGGGGATTACCCGGCTTAGCCGGGCTCTGCTCGCCATGTAGCTCCGTGCGCGCAAGTGTACACGGAGGGCGGCATTACTCGAACGAGCGAGGCCGGAATTCCTCCCTCCTAGCGGGAGATTCCGGCCTCGCTTCAAGCTTTAATCCATAGGTCTAGCATTTACCACGGCTTCGAAAAATCCTGACGCATTTCGTCGCAGTACTGTCGCAGCTCGGTCTTCAGCCCGTCCAACCACTCAGGGGCCTCCTCCAGCTCGCTGTTTTCCAGCGAAACAAGCAGTCTGGCGAAGCTGTACAGTTCGGCGAATCTCCGAAACCGCGGGAAGGCCTGCACCATAGCCTCATCCAACGGTCTGACGGAGCGGTACCCGCGCACAAAAGCCCGAAGCTGCGCCTCGCCTTCCGGGCCCCCGTCTTCCAACTGATCCGTAAGCGCCGCCGCAATATCCATAGCGAACCAATGGTACATGGAATCATCGAAGTCGATGACGCTCAACTGCCCGTTTTTATCCTGCCAAAAGACGTTGTCCGTCTGAAAATCGTAATGAATCAGACCATAAGCTTCTTCCGCAGCCGGCATCGATTCCAGCCAAGCCTTCACTCTGGCAAGCTCAGCCATCGCTTCGTTCTCGTGAGGATGTCTATGCAGGACGTTCTCCGCGAACAGGAGCGCTTCCCGCCAACTCCGGCGCCTTTCGCCCGCCGGTTCGTAAGTCTGGGACAAGGCGTGCAGAGTGGCCAGCGACCGTCCCCAAGCCTCGCAAGGCAGTTCGTCAACCTCATACAGCGGCACTCCGTCGGCTTTGCTGAACACAACACCGGAGTATCGCCCTTGCGGGAGCTGTACGGATTCGATGAACCTGCCGTTTACGGACGGAAGCGGAATGACGCAGGGGAACCCGTGCCGATGCAAGTATTGCATGAATTCCAGCTCCGCTTCGATTTGTTCGAGCGGGGTTTCCTGCTCGAATGAGAATCTTAGAAAATACGTTTTCCGTTTGCGTTTAACGGCGTACACAAAGGTCGAGCTTGCTCTCCAAAATTTTAATGTCCCTTGGTCATGCTCCCAGTGGGTGATCAGCTCCAGAGCGACCGCGTCGGACTCCAGGCCCTGCACCATGTTTCGTAAATTCATCATTGTGGATCTGCCTCCCGTCATACCATGCGGGAGAACAAGGCCCGGTTAAGCGGCGAGTCCTCCCACCAGTATGCAAATTTGAAGTTCACTCTTCAAAATCGCGTCACTCCTTTCCTGAAGCTAAGGTATGAACCGGCTTATAAGCCATGGATAGATTACCATAAACCGGAAGCTAGGTGATGTGGCTTTTTAAATTATAACCAAATTCGCCGCAAAACCGTTTGGGAAGGCTGGTGTACGAACCCTTTTGCAGGCTGTACACATACAATGGCTTTTATAAATGGAGAGGAAGAGGAGAGGATGGCATGAGTGATTTCATCGACCAATTCCATCGGCATTACTATGATAGCCTGGTATGGCAAAATACGAGGTGGCTCGGGGTGCAGATCCTGAAAATGCCGCTGGATTTGATGATCTATCAGGAAATTATTTATGAGGTAAAGCCGGATCTTATTATCGAAAGCGGAACGTTTAACGGCGGCAGCACGTTGTTTTTCGCCTCGATGCTCGACCTGATCGGGAAGGGGAGGGTCGTCTCCATCGATGTCTTGCCGCAAGCCGACCTGCCGGTTCATCCTCGAATTACTTATGTCCGGGGCTCTTCGACGGATGGCGAGGTCATCCGACAGGTGAACGCCATGAGAAGTCCCGGGGATGCCGTTCTCGTCAATCTGGACTCGGATCATTCTGCACCGCATGTTCTTAGCGAACTGAGAATCTACAGCCATTTTGTGACGACGGGAAGCTATCTCATCGTCGAAGATACGAATGTTCACGGACATCCCGTGCTTCCGAGCCACGGTCCGGGCCCGATGGAAGCCCTGGACGCGTTTCTTCATGAAAACGACCGGTTTGCGGTCGACGAAAGCCGGCATAAATTTTTCGTAAGCTTCAACCCGAGAGGCTATTTGCGCAAAATAAAATGAGGCGCTATATCCTGCCTCATTCCCTACAGGAGGATCGGCTTATAGGCCAGGGCCTTGTCTACAATCTCCTCGGCCGACAGGTCTTCGTCGCTCCAAAAAATATAATTGCTGATGCCCGGGTCTGCGACCGAGCTCGTAATCATATTCAGCCAAATGTCGAGTTCCCACTCTTCTCCCGAACACTGCATCACTTGTTCCACAAGCTCGATCAACTCTTCTCTGCTCAAATCGCCCGGCAGGACGGATCGGTGATGGAACAGTCTTCTGGCGACAAACTCGGTGCCTTGGTCGGTATGCAGCAGCAGCTCTTCGACATCCGGATAGGTGACATTGGCCTTGAGCAGCTTCAGCTTTTCTTCGTACGGCTTCCCGGCATCATGGGCATCCTGTATTTCCTGCACCAATTCGAAAATTTTCTCGTAAGACAACGTTTGCTCCATCTCGTTCACGTCCTAAGCGATTTTAGATATGAGAAGATTTTTGCCTTGCAGTCGATCTCCAATACGTCTTCGTTCCGTTGCATACAATGACCGCTTTGGAAGGGACTTGAATCCAGATCAGTATCCAATTCAAGATGTCCAAAGAAGACGACAATGCGTTTAAAACGATCAAAAATAGGATAAAAAGGGAGAGCGCCCCCAACAGGCCCAGCAGGGCCGGAAGTATGATGGATATGACAATAAAGGGCAATAGCGTAATGACGATATATCTCGTTTTGGATACTTGTTCTTCCGTATACACATATCCCCCGAACAAGGTAATGCCGACATACGTGCTCTTCGATGCGATAAAGTTCGGAATCAGGATGAGGTGCAGCAGCTCATGAACCAAGAGCAGCGATACAACTCCCAATATACTCTTCAAGTCGATCGTGATCAATATCGATTCCGGCAAATAATTTCGGAGAGGGACGGCTGAAAACATACTTGCGATCCCAAGGGTCACGATGAGATTGATGATCATGAATGGAACGGACAGGACTAGAGCGCGCATGGGAGATTTGGGCTCTTTCAGCAAGGCCCAGCCGTTGCGGATGAATTCCGCATGCTTTTGTTTATCGGTTTTCGGAAATCGGTTCCGTATCTTCATCGATTTCACTCATTTCACTCGCTCAACGAATTTAAAATATGAAGCAGATTTTGACGCAAATCTTCCATTTCTTCATTCACGTATTCGTAGTGTCCGTTGATGCCCCGATGAATGATGGTGTTCATCGTCGGATGATGATCCCGGTCCGTCGCTTGGATCAGATCATGGGCGAAAGCGGCGGCTTGATGCTCGCTATAGTGAAATGCGCGCATCAGCATCGCGATCGTCAGCGCATGCGTCTGCGGCTGATCCAGGTCATCCCGGACCGCAACCGCCATCACGGCGCCGAAGCTGAAAGCGGCGATCAACTGCCGTTCGAGCTCGGTCGTTTCGGCAAAAGGAATCTCGATCAGATCGAACAGCCTGTCCGCGAATTCCGTAATTTCAGTGAGTTGTTCCATGGGTGACATCCTTTCCTGCCGGCAAATTTATCAGGGTGGGTCGGCGATAGCGTTCCATCCTCTGGTATATACGTAATAAGACGGGAAAAGGAAGCAAAAAACGGCATGAAGATTCACCGGACTTTGTACGGGAGTGGTTCCCGAGCTCCGTAGAAACTTACTCCTCCGTGCCCTCCGTTACCGACTCCTGGCTGCACAAAACCGTCATCATTTCCTTGAACGAACCGAAGATCGGTCTGACGTAAGGCACGAGATGTTCCCTGTTCCTCGACGCCTCTTCGCCTAACTCGTGCAAATGATCGTGCAAGAACCATACAATGGGACAGTCTCCGTCTTCTTGTCGCCGCATCGTATCGAAGCATACCGGACCTTGGCTGTCTTCGCACTCGGCAAAAGGCACATAGCCTGCCGACAGCAGAGGTTCCCAGGCACTTATTAAAAATTCCAAGGACTGAAGTTTTTCTTCCGAGGACAGCGAAGGCATCTCTATAAATTGACAATCGCCTATGTATTCTCCGTCTACTTCCACATTATCGAATTGCAGAGACACGTAATGATAGCTCATCAAGAACGCTTTGAACAGCGGCGGAAATTCGACCGCATATTCGCTCTCCACCGCCCGGATCTCGTCTTCGCCGACGGTCGAATCGAGGGGCTTCCATTTTACCCAGCCTTCCTCGTCGACTTCTCCGTCCCGCATCTCCTGCGGCACTTTTTCTTGCACATGCATAAAGGCCATATCGACGGCTCTGGAGAAATACGGCCCCAGATGCTCTTTGATCCAATAAACTTTTTCTATCATCGTTTAATTGAGCTCCTTTTCCAGTTCCATTCCCGGGAATCTCGCATTATACCAGTTTACGAAATTGGCGAGGCTTATCCGGACCAGCCCGCACTTTTGTTCGTAGAAGCACATAGAATATACCATGTCCAACAAGAAAGGATGGTGTGCTATGTCAGCCATTCACGAACATTACCATACCTGTAAGAAATATATTAACAAACGGGTGCGAGTCATGACAATCAGCGGAGCCTCGTACGAAGGGCGGATCGTCAAAGTAGATCGGAACCGCGTTTACCTGCAGATGGGCTCGAACAACCGCGATAAGGCTACCGTTTCGTTTTTTCCGTTTATCCTTCCGCTCGTCTTGTTTGACCTGTTGGCTATCGTACTCCTCGACCGGCCTTTTCGGAGATGTTTTTGCTAGTCGGATCGCTCCCTCACCCCGGGGGATTTCGGCATGTCCGCGGCCCGGTTCCGGCAGGGTGTGATTTAGATCATATCTTTGGCCCCGTATAGACGTTACCATAAAAGTGTAAACGATCTACGGGGAGGTTTCCAATTATGCCATTCCAAAAAGTGCTGGTTGCTTTTGACGGTTCCGAGCTGTCCGTAAAAGCTCTTCAAAAAGCGGTAGCTATTACTCAGGAAGATTCGGCGGAATTAATCGTCATCCATGTATATCAATCTCCGGTTCTTGCTTATGGGTCCGCCTTCGTCACCGTTCCGGCCACCCTCGATCAGGACTACGAAGAGTATGCCCGGTCCGTGCTGAAAGAAGCGGAAGGGTTGACTGCCGGCGTGTCCGGAGTGAAGCTCGTGCTGCAGCAAGGGCAGCCGGCCGTTACGATTCTGGAGTATGCGGAAGAAAACGGCGTCGATCTTATTATTATGGGAAGCCGTGGACTAAGCGGGCTTCGCGAGTTTGTCCTTGGCAGCGTCAGCCACAATGTCGTTCAGCACTCGAAAGTGCCGGTGCTCGTGATTAAGTAGCGGCAGCGGTAAGCAAAGCACCTTACAGGTCAGAGCGTTAAGAAAATAGGTTATTACAAAAATAGAGATGCAAACGGAGGCGGGGTATCCACTGGAGAAGCGATAGCGGCCGCCTTTGTCTTCGGGAATTGTCCGCTACTAAGCGGCTTCCAATCAAATTTCCTGAAGACAAGAGTGGTCGGAAGTGGATACCCTGCCCCCCTCGTAACCTCTATTATCTCAATTGACCACTTTCTCAACAACTCGGAAAGCACCTTAACGGGTGCTTTTTCATTTTCCATAGAGGCTCGTTTCCAGTACAATATGATATAATTTGAGAAGCAGACCCTGCGGGGGATTCTAAAGCGAAAGGTGAACTATGCCCGTATTTGTACATTTAACGCCGGAGCAATCGATCGCGAATATCGTTCGAAACGGCATCAAGCCGAGTGAAGTGCATGTGGACGGGGTCGGAGACGGCGTCTTCTGCATGCCGTTGATTCACGATTTTTACGCGTCGCATCAATGGCTCCGGGAGCTGAGACGGTTTAACAAAAAGAACATGACCGCCGTTTATTTTAAACTGAGTGATGAGGAGAACGTCTTTTTCGGCGATTATTTCCAGAAGCACCGGCGGGGAAGCGCCGGGCAGGCCGTGAAAGCTTTTTTGGATCGGGAAGACCGGATGGGCTTCCAGGTGATCGTGCCAAGAAAAATCGCCAAGAACGAAATCTTGCGAACCAAAAAGCTTTCTCAGACGATCGGCTGGCGCTTTTATCCGAAAGCGAAAGGAACCAGGAGGTGCCTCTGTCCCGGGTGCCTGCGCGGCGGTGAAGCGAACGACAACAAGCAGATTTTGAGAAAGTACGAGGAGCTGCTGTCCCAACTAAGACAAGCTGAGGAAAAAGAAATCCCGTCGATTCTGAGGTCCATCTGGGTGCTGAAGATCGATCACGACCGCCGTATCAAGGACTTTCGGCCGTTGTTGTTCCTGAAGGATTCGTCCAATCCGGACATCCTGATCGAGTTTGTCGCGGTGATCTCCAAGTTTCGGGGCCCCGAAATCGATGGAATTTTGCAGGAACTGATGGAGCATCCTAACCCTCATGTGAAGGCTGCGAGCGCGGAGGAATGGCTGCGATTCCAAGGAAGGGGAGATCAGGAATGAGTTTTACCGCCAATGAGGTTGCGGAATGGATGCTGAATGAGGTGAAGTCTGCGGGCATTCTTTATCAAAGCGATGCCGTGCGACATATCTCCGCTCATTTTGGCGAAGCGTTTATTTATGTCAACGAGAACGGGAACGCGTCCATCGATAAGGAAGTGAAGAAGGCGTTCAAGAAGCTGCACAAGGGAAGGGTAGCCTGGGACCGGGACGCTTTCTTCTGGGGCTGGACGTAGGAGGACGCATGCTATTGCCTCACAGGTTCAAAAAAGACGGAGAGATCGAGAGGAAGCTTATCACGTATTTAACCGAACAGGAAAGCTACTACCTAGTATCGGACGGCGTGGCGCTGTCTGCAGATCAGCCGAGGCGCTTCACCCACGACGAATCCGTGGAGATCTACAAACGGTTTGCGGAAGCGGACATGGCCTGGATGGGTGTCAGGCACCGGGAGCCGATGATGTACCATTTTGCGGTACGGATCGATCCCCGGGAAAACAAGGCGTACTTAATGGAATATCTCGATATTTTCAACGAGGAAAAGAACCTTCACTTGAAGCATATGGTCGAAATTTTAAGTTGGGAAGAAGGCATACGGAGTTTACACGTTCCGTTACAGCTTACCGAGACGGAGGATGATTATATTTCCGTCGAACATGACCGGCAGGACCATACGATCTTGGTAAAAAAGGCATAAGCTCCGGAAGGAGGGCAGCTCCCGCCAGGAGAAGCAGCCCTCTTTTTTCTATGAAATCAGTTTAAGTCCGATGGCGGACGCGAGGATCAGGCCGATGAACAAAATCCGCCTCCATTCCTTCGGCTCGCCGAAGGCGAACATCCCGAGCAGCGTGCTTCCTGCGGTTCCGATGCCGGTCCATATCGCGTAGGCGGTGCCCATCGGGATGTGATTCATAGCGAGCGACAATAACGAGAAGCTTGTTCCGAGCGTGACGATGAGGAACAAGTACGAAGTCCAATGGCGGTTCTCCGTCACGCGTTTGAGGGCAACAACGCCGATAACCTCGCACAGCCCGGCGGCCAGCAGAGCAGCCCATGCCATCACGCCTCACCGCCTTTTGCCTCGGCATCCTTCGTAACGAGCTTAAGCCCCAGAACGCCGGCAGCCAACGCAGCGATGAGCACGAGTTTGAGCGGATGCGCCGGTTCTCCGAAAAGCACAATTTCGGTAATGACCGTACCGGCCGTGCCGAGCCCTGTAAACATCACGTACACCGTACCGATCGGCAATTTGGCCGCCGAATCCAGAAAGGCTTTGAAGCTAAATACAATAAATACGAGGGTGAGCACCCATTCCCACCACGCCGTCGAATGCTTCAGACCTGTGACCCAGACGACCTCCGTCGCCCCGGCCAATAGTAACAGCCACCATGCTTTGTTCATAACTTACTTTTCTCCTCCTTGCTTGCATAGAAACGCTTGATGTCATTGTAATTCACTAGGGGCATATCGTATAATGATCAATATTGATAAAGGTATCATTATTTTTGATGTCATAAACGGAGGGATGTCCGGTGGAATTGACGGATCTTAAAGTGTTTGCTGTCATTGCCGAGGAGGGAAACATCTCCCGCGCCGCAGAACGGCTGGGCTACGTCCAATCGAATGTGACCGCGAGAATCCGGAAGCTGGAGTCGGAGCTGGGGGTCCCGTTATTTCATCGGCATCCGAAAGGCGTTGTGCTGACGGAAAAAGGCGGTGCCTTTCGCGATTACGCCCTCACGATCTTGAATTTGTCCGAGGAAGCGGTGAGATCGGTGCGGGAGACGGATTATCCGAGCGGCCCGCTGGCGATCGGGGTGGTGGAAACCGTAAATTGCCGGAATTTAATGAAGGTTCTAGCGGATTTTCAAACCCGGTATCCCGGCGTCTCTCTCTCGATCACGACTGGAAATTCCGCAGATTTGCTTGCCAAATTGCTGAATCATCAGCTCGACGGAACGTTCGTTACCGGCGAGATCGGTTCGTCGAAGCTGGTTTTCGAACATACGGCAAAAGACGAGCTCCGGCTGCTGACCCGGACAACCGGGGAGACATACCCGGATCTTGCCCATATGAAATGGGCCGTTTCGCCGAAGGGCTGTCCGTTCCGGGCGGTTCTGGAAGCGTGGCTTCACAGCGAAGGAATTCCTTTGGCCAATACGCTCGAAGTGAGCTCTCTGGAAACGCTTCTGAGCTGCGTCCGTTCCGGGCTTGCCGCTACGCTGCTGCCCGAATCCGTACGATCCGGGGAGTTCGAGGAGCTGGGAAGCTACCCGGTTCCGGAAGCGTTCCGCTATACGACAACAAGCTTCGTCCGCCGCAACGACGGATTTTCCAGCAAAGCCTGTGCCGCTTTCGTAGAGATGGTAAAGGTGAACGGGCTGTAACCGCCCTCTGCTTTTATTCAAACAGATGCCGGTTTTCGTAAACCGTTACTTCGCAGACCGGCTCAAAGCCCGATCGCTTATAAATATTAATGCCGTCCGGCGAAGCCTGGAGTACGCACCATCCGGCGCGGTGCTTCCGGGCTTCCGCAAGCAGGAAGTTGAACATGGCGGACCCGAAGCCTCTTCCCCGGCATTCCTGCCTCGTGGCAATGTCGTAGATGCCGACGCTATCGGGAGCGAAAATGAGGCAGCCCGTAGAAACGACGTCATCCTGAACCGTTCCGATGTACAGCTTCATGACGGAATGGTTCAGCAGGAGGGAAGCGGGCACCCTCTTATAATATAACCGAACGTTAGCGGCTTCCGGCGATTCGCCGAATAAAGAAGCCAGCACGTCTGCGTATTGTTCGATTTCCCTAGCAGACGCTACCTCCTTCAGTCTCAGCTCCGCCGGGCAATTTGTATCCGGCTGCAGCGCGTCCAAGTCGGCGTACATGGCGATATTGATCTCCGCTTCGTTCAGCCCCAGACTTCTTAACGTTTCAAACGTGCAACTGCTGCGATCCTCCCATGACCACAACGCCATAGGGTATTGCTTCTTGTTGAAGTATTCAACGGTTTCTTCGATCAGACTTGTGTCCGACGGCTTCACCTGCTCTTTAAGCCATACCGAATTATTGAACGTATCGGATGGTAGTCCGCAATCCACTCGAATAAAATCCGCCGTTTCGCGGACATTCATCTCGCCGGAATCTTTCGCCAGGCAGGCGGATCTGGTTATAAAATTCGCCCGAACGAGTTGGGCCAGCTGTTTAAGTTCTGTTTTCATTGGAATTCCTCCTTGTTAAGCATTTGCCGGAGAGGGCTGTGGGAGCTACCATGATCGTACCATTTTTTACCTATGGGTTCATATTGCCAAGCGATGACTACTTCTCCGGCGCGAACACGACCAGCGGTCCGGTCATCAGATCTTCCAGAGCGCTGCCACCGTTTAATGCATTATTAATGGCGTTAAATTCCGAGCTTTGGAATAGGATGTTTTGAATTTTCCCGTTGTCGATCTCCCCGCTGAGCTTGTCCGCCACTACGCTTTGAATGACCTCATAGACCCGATGGTTGGAAAGCAAAGCCTTCTGCTGCGTGTCGTCAGGGAAAATCACGATCATCTCGTTCGAATATCGAACCTCTTGGACGATCATCCGGCAATAGACCGATGGGATCAGGCAGTACAGCTCCCACGCCAAACGCTCGTCCTTAGTGTATTGACCGATCTTTTCGATAATTTCCTCGGGGCTTTCCGAATCGGCATGCTCCATGATTTCGATCGCGTGACGGATGGATTGGATAAGCTCATTTTCTTGAACTTGCGGTTGCTGTTTCTTTTTGAACAAATCGAAAATTCCCACGGTAGCTCCTCACCTCATGAAAAGTTATGCTAGTATTATATCGTCTGGATGGAGATTCTTGTTAACCGAAGGAGAGGGTTTGCGTGGCAGTAACGATCATTGTGGGAGATTTGCTGGAGGCTAAGGAAGACATCGTTGGCCATCAAGTCAATTGCCAAGCCGTGATGGGCTCGGGAGTAGCGAAATTATTAAAGACGAAATATCCGAACCTGTATACATCCTACTTGGATTATTGCAAAGACAAGACTCCGGAGGAGCTTCTCGGAACCCTTCAGCTTGTAGCCGTGCAAGGGAAGTTCGTCGCGAACATCTTCGGTCAATTGAGCTATGGCCGATCGAAGAAAGTATATACGGATTATGCCGCACTAAAAGAGGCCCTGCTCTCGTTAAAAAACTATGCGCAAGAGCACGGTTTAACGGTGGCGCTTCCCTATGGGATCGGCTGTGGGCTAGCCAACGGATCTTGGGAGATTGTGGGGAAGATGTTGGAAGAAACGTTCGACGATTACGAAGTGACGCTTTATAAGATTTGACACTTTCGCGGAGCGCAATGATGAAAATTTCAAACAATTTGGTCGGTTCTACGGGTGAATATTTTGTATGTGGAGAGCTAGGTCAACGTGGAATATTAGGGTTAATTACACCTAAAAATAACCCCTTATACGATATCGTCGCTACCAATGAGGGGGGAATCCACACCGTTTTATTGCAGGTTAAAACGATGGCAAGCACCAATAAGCAGGGATGGAAGTTAAACAAATCAATTTGTGTTAAAAAGAATATCGAGAATTTATTTGTCGTTCTGGTATTATTAAACGGCATTGGGCAGCCAATTGACTATTTCATTTATAAGTATGATGATTTGGCGGAAATCGTGGAACGAAATTATAATCGATATATGTCTGTACCTAAACGAGACGGAAGTTCGAAAAAGGACACGGATATGCGTTGGCTCAACATTAAAGATTTTACGAAAGCGGACTGGGATTGTCTTAATCATTGGGATGTCCTGGGGTTCGGATAGAACAGAGCATGAGAAAAGGAGCGGTGCTTGTCGCACAAACGCTCCTTTCTTTAACCTTGCTGTCGAAGATATTCGTTCGGGCACCGCGGGTCAAAAGCAGCCGGATGACCTGCAGGTCCCGTTCCCCCGCGATCGCGGCATAGCGAGGTATTCGAGGGAATGTAGAAATTTTGGAATGCGACAAGGCATTCACGTCCGCACCATAGTCCAGGAGAACCTGTACGGCAGCTTTATTGCCGAAATGTGTCGCGAACCCTAAGGGAGTCAGCCCGTCGCCATTTCCCGTATGGGCGAGGCTCAGATCAGCCTCCAGCATGTCTTGCAGCCGCGAGGTATCCCCCGATTGTGCCGCTTGAAATACGTCGTCAATGCTTGGAATAAGCTCCATTTCATTTTCCTCCATTTCCGCAGGTGGTCCGTTCTGTTCTTAACTTATGTTTTCTCGGCCATTCGTGCCATCTCCTGCTTCAAAAAATGTGTGAAAATTTACATAAAAATGGAAAAGTTCGCATCCGATATATGTACCATGAGATGACGCATGTCTACGAGATTGGGCTGCACGAAAAACTTTTCAGAAAAGGTGTTGTAAAAATATGAAGATTGTATTGATCGTCATAGTGTGCATCATCGCGGCCGTAGGCGCATTACTGCTGTGGAGCAGCCACCTAACCGCCAAAATGAATAAGGAAAGAAAAGAGCTGGAAACCAAATACGAGCTGTCCAAGGACAAGCGGCGATTGCTTGCTTATGGCGCAATCCTTGCCCTGTACCGGAGAGAATCGACGCGGGTTCTTCAGATCAAAGGCGATCGCGAGGAACTGAGGCAAGGTCTGGAATCTGCTTGGGGAATCTCCGGCAGAGATGAAGCCATCGATACATTGGAATGGTTAATCAACGAAGGGCATCGAACAAGATATAACGAAGTCTATGCGGCCTTGAAATCCGGCGACCCGATTGTGGAAGAGGAGCTTGGCAAATCCAAGTCGTGCTATGAAGAAGCGAAACAGGTCATCAAAAGCAAGCTGCAGTTTACCGACGAAGACTTCAACGCGATTGAAACGATTGCCGCATGGGATTACGATCGCGCGATCAATATTGCAAGATGGAGCCATGCCTTGGATTACATTACGGAGGAAGAGGCATGGGAGTATATTGAGGAGGCGGCTAAAAAAGCCAGCAAAACGTTTCTGGACTGGAAATATTACTATATCTCGTTTGCTTTCGGCAGGGCGATTGCTTACGAAGGAAGTATCTACGATACGGTATGGGAGGCCAAAAGAGAGCTGTTCGAAGACCCTAGCAGCGTCTGGAATGAATTCCCGTTTAGGCTGAGCGCTTAAGATAACGTGCCTCGACCCCGGCGTTGAATCGAAAAGAGACCCCAGCGGCGGGCTTTTTTGTCATTTGTCATAGCTACGTAGTGAACAGTTGTAAAAAGTCCAACAATTGGATATATTTTTGTAAAATGCAACCGCAAAGGGGTTGAGCGCTTGAATCGAAGCAGACCTTTGGGCATCGTTTTAATTGGGAGTTTTTATATCTTTGGTTCTATTGTTTTGTTGTTATCGTTATTTGTGTATGAGCTGCCTTTCGAAAAGTATGGGATCGCAGCCAGATTCGCCCTGCCAGAAGTTCCGGAGCATCTTGCCCGATTTCTGGTAGGGGCTTCCTCGCTCGTCATGGCTTATGGGTACTTGAAGCTCAAGCGTTGGGGATATTGGTTCATGGTTGTGTATTCCATTTATTTTTTGAGCGTAAGTGGTTACCTGTTCGTTCTGTACAAGGACCAACCCTTTTTAGGAAATATCATTTGGTTGGTGATCGTAATAGCTTATAGCTACACCAGGAGAAGCCGATTTAGAAGCCCCGATGTCATTCGTAGCTGATACTTCGCCAAATTAGCAGCAATCTGCGTTATACTCCAAAATAAATTTTGGCAGCGGCGATGTCGGCATCGTATTGAGCCGTGATCCGATCCAGTTCGAACTGATCGAAGGCATGATTCCAATCGTATGTCAGCAATTTGTCCAGCTCCGCTTTGTACGAATCGAACGTTTTGTAATGTGCCAGATTCAATCGCGGCTCGCCGTATCCCATACCTTTAAAATAGACGGTCGCCGTTGCGATATCAGCGTAGTATTGTTTATAGTGTTCGTCGAGCTCCCATTGATCGTAGGCATGGTTTAAATCAATCGTCAGCTGCTTGTCCAACGCGGTTTTGTAAGTTGCAAACGAATGATAGCTGTGCAAATTGACCAAAGGATGAGCAGAAGCGGCGGACGTAACGGCAAAAAGGGACGCAGCAACTACAGTCGATAATAGCAGCGATTTAAAAGTTTTCACTAGGAATACCTCCAATAATTGTATAATTTTGCTACAATGCAATCATATAGTACGAGAGAAGCAGAGACAATATATTTACCAAAAATTAACAATGTGTGCAATGGAGCACAGATGCGCTAAAATGAAGACTGGCCGACGAGACGGACAATTCCGATAAAATAGAGAACGAGTCTATTGAAATTTTGTGAAGGCTGGGGAAAGGCCAACCTACGGTGACTTAGATGAAGCTGCATTTCATAAAGAAAGAAATCAACCTGCCGGCCAAAAATTATACTGTTTTCATCCCTAACGTTCCTACGGATAACATGTTTGCTCTCGAGCATAGGTGTGGAATTTATATGTTATTCGGAGACCAGAAATCGCTGCAATATTTGGCATGCTTATTTCTTGCTGCAAGTATGCATCGGGACAAGATGATCTATGTGCCGGTCACAACCCGGTTGCTCCCCCAAGATTTACAGCATTTCTCCGCCTATAACAAAAATCTGGACATGGTATTCATGCACCACTCGATCCAGTTCAACACGAAGCTCTGGAAAGAGATGAAGCAAAGAATGGTTAGAACCAAGGGGGAGCTGAAAAGCTTCGAGTGCAATCCGCGTCAATTTTCAGATTTGGGATATGAGGATTACAGCCCGTTTACCTATGCGGAGAATAAAGACAAGATTTTGATAAAAAAATACGCCGACACCTTGTTTTTTTACGGGAGCAAGAAAGCATTTGAGTTTGCTTCCGGAGGCTTGGAGCCGCTGTCCAGAACCGGGGCTTCTTATTTTATACGAAACGGCGGGCATGATCACGATCATTTAGACCTTTTTACACCAAAGCATCAGGGCTTGTGTGTTGATTTCTACGATGAGGCGTTATGGAGGAAATTGCAGGACGAGCGCCAATAAGAAAGGAAACCGAATGAAACCAGATACTCATGAACTCGGCAGACGGGAACAAATGATATTGCTGCTGAAAAAAGCGGGATGGTATGAAGGCAGACATGTAGATATTTCAGGCTTTGAGCTTCGTTGCAAGGAAGCGGGCATCGATTTGTTTGATAGTGCGAAAGCGTTCCTTCAAGAGTTTTCCGGAATTGACGACAGCGTTTATTTTAAATATCATCCGGACGAACCGAATTGCCGTTTTGCCGATGATTGGCATGACTACACGTTCCATTTCATTCCGGATGCCCTTAAAGAAATTGGCCGCTATGAGGATTATAGGGCTATTGTGAGCATTGCGGGCGAGGATTGCTTTTGTCTAGGCGAATCCGGGTATTATTACCCTGCTGTCGTGGCGATTGGGCGATCCGGCAAGCTGTATTTTAAGCACGACTACGAGGGCAAGGTTTATGTCTTTGATACGCTGCTCGACAGCATGGAGCACGAACTCGATGGTCATGATCTCGTCATCTCGACACTGTACGACAAAAATGAAGTTCTGCTTCCCACCTTAGGGGGAAAGCGAGTGTTTCCTGTCAAACGACCGAATCCTTTTGTCTAAGTGTTGTACGAATACGACTACTACTTAACTTACGAGGGTGAATTATGCGAAACCATGTTCTAACTAAAATTTTATCTGCGATCTTATCCCTATTCCGAAAAAAAGTCACTCTTCAGATCCCTTACGAGGTCGATCTTGAAGAGGTACAAACCTTTCACTTCATCAAGTTTGTAGATGTTTCCTACGATGAAAATAAGCTTACTGTAAAATCCAAGGATGCCGGGAGCCTGTGGCTTGACTCCAAAGGCCGGTATCGCGCCGAATATACCGAAGGACCTATGCAAGGGCATATTTGGGTGTGGGACGGGCACCTGTTGCAAAGGTACTCCCCGGAAACGAAAGAATTGAGCGTCCATCCTTATGATTCCTATCCGACCCCTTATGCTTTTTTTGATCATGAAGCGTTAGAAACGACGATGCGAAATATACAGAACAATAGCTTTGTGCCGACAAATGAGCCAAGAACTTACGAGTCGGTTACGACAAGCAATTACGTGAAAGTTCGACTAAACGAAAGCCAAACGTTGATTGAATCCATACGGCAATATAGCGAGGAGACATTAACAGGGGAATATGAGGTTGTAGCAGAGGAGCATGTTCTAAAGCCCAATTCCGAGATGTTTAAGATTAAATTATCGGGTGAATCTGAAGTTGTGTATTATGGTAAATACCCGCCGCAACAAGAGCGAAATTAGCTTCTCCGGCGGGGCTGGTCCGACCCATTGCGGAACCCAGTGGCTTAGGTATATTCGTAAAAAGAGGGGCTCTCGTAGCATTACCTTATTGCATGACAAGCTTAACCACGCTATTGTAGAAGCTTTCTGTAAAGAAATATCCTAACTTGCTCAGCAAGACACCTTCCGTTGGAGAGTGCAAATGATTGAATGATTCGAAGCTCTCTTTATTTCCAATCTCGTAAACCGTGCACTTTTCCCAGGCCTGATCCATGGACAGGAATTTTTCGCATGGGATGACCAGCACTTCGGTCTTTCCTTCCTCTTCGGCGGAAGCCATCAGAATGTAAAAGTAATTATTTTTGTTGAGGTAAGTAATGTCCTGCACGGCATTGGCCCTCCGCATATCTTGATTA
The DNA here is from genome assembly GCF_018998565.1 of Paenibacillus oleatilyticus. Lineage (GTDB taxonomy): Bacteria > Bacillota > Bacilli > Paenibacillales > NBRC-103111 > Paenibacillus_G > Paenibacillus_G oleatilyticus. The sequence continues at coordinate 22,633 of NZ_JAHNZO010000041.1, forward strand.
TGGACGTCCCGAAACCCCGGGATGTGGTATAATTTTACTACAAAAACAAATCCATAATAAAGGAGTTTGTCGGTGAAATCGGAGGCCAAGATTCGACTGCTACTGTTGGTCAGCATTTTACTCATTACCATTTTTCCGCTGATCGTGAATTCCGTATACCTGTTTGCAGGCGTAAGAAGCGGCACGCATCCCAATTTTATTTATAGCATTTTATGGGAAACGCTATCGCTGAGCCTGCTTTATTTTGTCCTGCGTAGGCAAGGACGCAGCTTGAAGGACATTGGTTTTCAATTTCGTAAAACGGATATCTTTCATGGGGTATTGCTTTATCTGGTTTTGTATTTTGTTGTTATTATCGCCGTTACGATTTCCCCCAGTTTTTTGCAGGCTCCCCAAAACGTCGATTTTCTACGAACGAAAATGACCGTAAGCTATTTTGCATTCATTGTTATCAATGCTTTTTTCGAAGAATTAATTGTTCGAGCTTATACGATGACTGAGCTGAGCTTCTTGATCAAAAAAGAAGAACTAACCGTTCTGGCCAGTACCATCATTCAGACTTCGTACCATCTGTACCAAGGCTTAATCCCGGCGCTGTATACTGGAATCATATTTTTTGTGTTTTCAATTTACTTTGTGAAAACGAGGAAGATCGTTCCTGTCATCATGGTACACTTGATCTTGGATCTGACGGCGATCACGCAACTGGGGAAATCGTAATAACGCGGTATTTTATCGATAACTTTACAATCAAATTTATAAAACAGGAGAAGAGAGAATATGAACAATGTAGAGATCCGCGATGAATTCTGGGGAATTATCGTCAAAGACCGGGATATTGATTTATATACATGCCGGAAGCTTTTGAAAGGGGAGGAGATCGAGGTCGCCTTCATGCCGGATGAAGACGATCTGCAAGAAATCATAAAACATGCAAAAGAAATTTTTACTCGAATAGAAGAGAACGATATGGTGTTTCGAGAGTATGCCGCCGATGAAATACTAAATCATTATCGCGAATACATAGTGGAGGGGCCAACGATAACTAAAGCAGAGATAGTGAATCGAATGTGGATCGAGTCTTTTTCCGTCGGTTCAGGGAAAAGCTTTGACCTGAGCTATAACGACGACGGTATTTGCGGGAATCATATCATCATGGTGTTTGTAGACGAACAAGGGGAGCCTTGCGGTGTAGATATTGCTGGATAAGGGAAGATGGAAGAGGGGCTTAATCAAGAAAAGTACCCCATGACCATGTCCACTGCCATGTACTCGAGAGCAACAACGGCGAGACACAAGAAGATGTACATCTGCAATTTGAAGGTCCCCCATTTGTCCTGCCAGTACTTCCCCCTGAAAAAAGAGATAAAATCAGGAGTAAAAGAAAACTTGACCGACTCGTCAAAATCTTCCGGATCGGAAAAAATCAGTTTATAAATGAAACGATATACCGGGAAATTAAGAATGACCAAAACAATAATGAATATGGCGTGCCAATCCATTTCACCCCTCCGTTCCTTACAAGTTATACGAGAAAAAGGAAGGAGGGGTTACATATTTCTACAAACGTCCAACCAAATTTTAGGTATAATATATTTAACTTCCAAGATTTCGGGGGAATCTGAACGTTTCTTGCTGCTCGTTCTTAAATGAATTGTGGGGAGTGATATGCAGTGTCTCATGTTTTTTATCGGGATCAAGTCGCTGTTTTAATGTATCATCATGTACACGCAACGGATGAGGGAGGAATTACGATTACCCCCCAATTATTCAAAGATCAGATCAGTCATTTGCAGAAGCTGGGGTACCATTTTATTCGTTTGCATCAATTCAAACAATATCTGAACGGCAGTCCTGTTCCTCACAATGCGGTATTGCTTACGTTCGATGATGGCTATGAGAGCGTTTATGAGAACGTGTATCCATTTTTAAAGCAGCAGCATATTCCGATGGTGAACTTCATCATGACGGAAACCTTACCTCAAGTACCGCACCTGCCTCCGACGATGACCACGCAGCAATTATCCATCATGAGCAAAGAAACGGATTTGGTTGAGAACCAGAGCCATACGGATGCTTTGCATCACAAAACGAACAACGATGATCCCGATGGAGACGCCTACTTCACTTCCAAGCTTCCTACTTCAAACGGAACGATCGAAACCGACGAACAATACCATACCCGGATTGTAGAAGACGCAAAAAGAAGCAGGCAGCAATTGCATCCTGTGAATAAACATGCAGTGGATGTCGTAGCTTACCCTTTCGGTATTTATACCGATACAGCCATTCAATATTATCAAGAGGGCGGGTTTAACTACGGATTTACCATCGTTGAGGCCATGGCAACTCGTCATGCCGATTCTATGAAAATCCCGCGTATTAACGCAGGCAGCCCTTGGATCGCCCCGTCAGATTTGCACGGCATCATTCAAAGTAAAATTGTTTCGTAAACGACGAAAGTGCAAGTTTAAACTGTGACCTGCACCAGATAGCGTTCAAACGTGACGGGTAAGCCCTCGTTTACGGCGTTTATTTCGAATATTCGCGTAACTTCGGTGAGGCATTTCTCCACTACCCATTCGTAAATGGAGGGTGCCTGACCGAAGCAGAGCATCCGGATCACATCAACAGGCTCATGGAAGTATTCCACACTTCTCATCGTTTCAATCTCGGCATGTCCCAGACCGCCTTGTTCAAGGCGATGTTTGAGATTATCCAGAACGGGAGTCCCTGCCGAAATCGGCTCGAACAAGTTCGGGAACCATTCCGAGAGTTCCGCCGCTATACCGTCCCCCGGATGCAATCCGAGGATCTTTCCTCCTTTTTTCACCACTCTGCCAACGTCCAGATAAGAAGAGGTCGGCCCTCTGCGATTATACGCAGCATCAAATTCATCCGACTCGAAAGGGAGTCTGTGTTTCGTATTTCCCGTAATGAAAATCACGTTGGATAGATTCGCTTTATTCCCTGTTTTGATGAAGTCGTTCGTAATATCCAGACCAGTAATATGTTTAACGATGGGACTCCATTGGATCGTAAATTCCCCGTGTCCGCATCCGATGTCCAATACTTTCTTGCCCCGAACCGCTCGCGCTACTTCTTCAGCAAATAGGGCTTCGGCATTAGGCGCGGTGATTGTGGAGTGCCACGAAAACGAATACTGCCCTTGTAATTTTCCGAGCTGCGCATACCATTCGATAGAATGAGGACGCAACCAGTCCGGGTGGTTTCTAGGGTCTACTAAGCTTTCGTTCATAAAGCACCTCCGAATTCGAGTGTGAACCTGTTTTTAACAGATGGAGTTGGAGGCGCGGCAGCTTAAGCACCCGTCATTCCAACGGCAAAAACTTTAAAGTTCCTATTTTCATAGTACGGCACCAGCTCTTCTTCACAAAAAAATTGCAGATGCAGGTTGTCTTTTTTACAATGCTCCACGAGTAAGCGGAAAATTTCGGATCCAATCCCGTTGCTTCTATAGTCCGTGTGGACCCCCAGTCCGCACAAGTAAGCATTGATCATCCCATCGGAAACGATTCTGCCGGTACCAATTAAGTGATTGTCATGGTATGCATAGATGGCGTACCAGCTTTGTTTCATGGCGGTCAGTAGCTGTTCTTTGTTTAGCTGCAAATATTGATTCCAATCCAGGTTCTCGTATAGTTCGTATATACTGTCTTCTGTCGGTAATTCGGTATCATATCGTATTTCCATATGATGGTCTCCTTTCTTTTTCAACCAATCCCGCGCCGCGGTTACAAAACGACGGGATTTTTCATCCAATCTTCGATCGTATCCTTGATCTCATACTTTATTAAAGCAAATAGCGTAGCCCATAGGGATTCTTAATGGCATTAACGACATTTTGTAACCTCAATTCAGATTTGAATTCGCATCAGGTCTTGATCAATATATACTGCTTATCTTTCAATTCAAACTCATCGCCAAGCTGAAAGGTCTTTAAATCAATGATTTTGTGCAATTGCTCATTTTTTCTTTGCTTTTCCTCACCGTCCCAGCGAGTGTATAATTCAAATTCTTCGTGGTCCGAACCGTATTCTTTTATTAGATCAAATAGTTCGCGAATACATTTTACATGCGCTTTGTATTGTTCAGGGAAATTTTCTTTCAGGTTGGGATGTAAAGAAAAACCTCCCCAATTCGCTGCAATTTGATACACAAAAGGATTTTTGAAATGCCCCCGTATTTCTTCACTCCATGCCCCTAAATCTTGAATATAAATTCCCGCAGCATCTTCCATCGAATCATACACTTCAATTTCATCTTCTTGGATATGAGAAAGATCGACGATTTGTTCAAGAGGAATGGATCCCTCGGGCAAATGGGCAGACCGGAATTGAATTGCTTTTGTTAATTTACCGCTACTCTTATCGGCGGAGGACTTTCTTCCTCCTCTTTCCCCTAAAGGAAATTCTTTACTCGATCCGATATAATGATACAAACTCATACCAACAGCCTCATTTCGGCGCAACATGTTTATAATGCAAAATTCTGGTCAGCTATTTCCTGGCCGCCGCCGCTCTTTTTACGCTTTCTTTTGTCCAAGGAGGAGCTTGGGGATGATTCATGATTTCCTCGTAGGTCATCCAGTGTACGGCTTCAACCTCATCGGGGCTTTTGCGATGCGCTGTGCCGCTATCATATTCGCACAGGAAGACCGCATTGATCACGTTGGAACCATCCTCTGTCACAAAGGAAGAACTGTATACAAAAGTAACCGCATCTTTTATTTCGATGCCGATCTCTTCGTAAAGCTCCCGTTTTACCGTCCGTTCCAGAATGTCGAGCGTATTTCCTTCGATGTCTACTTTCCCGCCTACAAGAGATAGAGTACCGCCGGCATGTTCTTCCTTCATACTTCGCGTAATGAGAAGCCATTGATTATCATCCCTGCAGACCGCACCCTCTACGTTTACAATAAACATGGCGTCACGTCCTCCCCAAAGATTGTATAGTGCTAATTTAGCATGATTTTCCTGACAAGGGAACGTGGTCACCAGAATGATGTAATTCTCCCATAGACTGAGATACGGGGCGTTTTGGAGGTCCCAATGGAAGAGCGCTGTTTCTGGTGAGTCATGAATCTGCAATATCATACTATACGCTAATGAAATGTAAGATGTATCATTCATGGGAACACGCCTAAGGAGGTTTCTCATGAATATTACATCTTTTCTTATATATTGTATTATTGTAACATTCACACCCGGGCCTACGAATATTGCGATACTGTCTATGTCGCATCATGTTAAGATGAAAGAGGCTTTTCGATACATTTGGGGAGTGACTGCCGTCTTCGGTGTGTTGCTTACGGCTTCAGTGATGTTAAACAGTGCGCTGATAGAGGCCATGCCAAAGATTTTGCTTTTTATGCAGGTCGTAGGCAGCTTTTATATGCTCTATCTTGCGTATCAAGTGTACAAAATGGATATAGCAGGGGATTCCGCCAAACAAGCGGCTACTTTTATGAACGGATTCCTCATGCAGTTTGTAAATCCTAAGGTCTGGCTGTTTACCATGACGGTCATTCCGAGCTATGTTATGCCTTATTATAAATCGCCGTTTGTCTTGTCGATATTCGTGCTGATTATTACCATTGTTGCCTTTTTAGCATTAGCCACGTGGGCCATTTTCGGTATGGTTTTCAAGAGCTTTTTGCAGAAGCATCTAAAGGTGACCAACATCGTACTAGCGCTATTATTGGTTTATTCGGCAATCGAGGTATCGGGTATCGTGGAGCTCGTGAAGAGGTGAGTGGATATGGACAAATTTGTATATAAAAAAACAGCAGGAGTTACGGCATTATCCGCAAGCTTTAGCGATTTTGAATATAAAAAGCACAGCCATGAAGAATATGCTCTGGGAGTCACCTTGCGCGGGGTTCAGCAGTATAACCTGGATGGGAGCTTCCAGTCCTCCTATCGCAACGGGGTGATGCTTTTTAACCCGGAACAGGTTCATGACGGAAGGGCGCAGGATAAGACGGGTATTGATTATGTCATCGTTTATATCCATCCCAAGCTTTTTTTGGAGATGCTGGAAAAAAAGGATGTCATGTTGTTCTCTTCTCCCATTGTTTATAATCGCAGGCTTCAGCAAGGCATCTTAAATCTGGTTCATGCGATATTCAGCAATAAAGCCGAATCGCTGTGCAGCGAGCTGCTTCTGGCTCTTGCGGACAACTTTTCCCAAACGGAAATGAACTACGTGTTCAAAAAAAACAATGTGCTTATGAAAAAAGCGAAGGAAATGATCTACTTCAGTCTGGATCATGTGCTAAAGCTTGATGACATATGCAGAGAGTTGGATATGTCCAAATTTCAGTTCATCCGGGCATTTAAGGCGGATACAGGCATTTCCCCGTATCAATTTTTCTTAAACTGCAAAGTCGAGCATGCCAAGCGGCTCATCGAAAAAAACAAGGATATTTACGCCGCGGTAACGGAATGCGGATTTGTTGATTTATCTCATATGAACAGGCACTTTAAAAGCATGTATGGCATAACGGCATTCGAGTACATGTCAGGCATAAGCTGATCGTTCATGCGATGGAATACAAAAAAAGAACCTCCTCATTTCAACCAGGAAGTTCTTTATATAAACAATTTAGTTTACTTTGGAAAATAAGGACATGATACGGCTTGCGGCTTCTTTATACCCGCCGGCGTTACGTAAGGAATCCCCGATCTGCTGAGCATGTTCTTTGTAAGCAGATTCGTTCAACACTTGCAACAAAGCGGACTTCAAAGCTGCAGGCGTAAGCTGGCTTCGATCTAGAATAATACCGGCTCCTAGCTCCTCTACCCGTTTCGCAACAATAGGCTGGTCCGAGCTTAATGGAATCATGACAAGCGGCACGTCGTAATATAAACCTTCACTTGTACTGTTCATCCCGGCATGGGTAATAAAAGCATCGGCTTGTTGGAGCACTTCCAACTGGGGAACATACGGCTCAACGATGAAATTAGAAGGAATACGGTCGCTTAGCGAGTCCATATTCGTGTCTTTCCCGCAAGATAACACAAACTGAGCCTGGACATCTCGAAAGGCTTCAAAGCAAAGCTTGTAAAACTCCATATCTTTGGTCAAAATGCTGCCCATGGAAATGTATACGACTTGGTCATATTGCGATCGAAGCTGTTCAGGGGGAAATGAAGGAACGTCAAGTCGTGGTGTAATCGAAGGTCCGGTAAATATATAGCTATCGTCAAGCTTATCGGCATCGGGTTGAAAATCCCGGCTTGTAAATACAACCTTTAACTGACCATACTGGCGGGTAATATCTTCAATGGCAGGTACAGCTACGTTATATTCCTTAGCGATGCTTTGCGCCGTCATTGTTAATCTTTCATAAAGAGCTTCCACATCGAAATCATCGGCATCAAACACTTCTACAATCTTGCTTAGCGGTTCAGCGAAAGCCAGATTTGTCACGGAGCAGATCGTCGGGATGCCCAGCTTTTCCCCTAAAATAGCCCCTCCCCAACCGAACAAGGAATCAAAAATCAAGTAGTCAAAAGAATCGTGTTCGATCTGCCTCAAGATTTCCGGAATGTGAGGTTCAATAATGCCTCGCAGCATAAAATCAGTGAACTGAAGCGGGTGTTTAAGTTCGGTCGGATTAAAGCCAAGCTCTCGGAATACTTGTTCATCCAGTTGATAGGCCCGGAATTGCGCCCCGGTCTGGGCAAGCCTGGCCCGATATTCTTCCGAGCACATGTAGACGACTTCTTCACCGTTGTCGACTAACTGCTTGACCAATCCTAAGGTAGGATTAACGTGACCTTCTGCTGGAATCGTTACATACAGTACGCGTGCCACTTATTACACCTCCAATATAATACTAAATATGGAATACTCCACCATTCGATTATAGACGAGGGAGAACGCAGGTTCAAGCGACGTTGAAATTCTGTCAATTTTTCCTTCGGAGTAGAGGTAACGTCTTGGTTAACAAGTGGCTGCGGAGCCGTTCGCATATCGAAGCGGCCCATGCCGGGGAGTAGGGCGCGGCTTTCTGTTGTAGCTTCCGAAGCGCGAAAGTTGGCGAAGAGCATACAAGAAGCCGCGCAGGGGATTCAAGCTACCGTTGAGGGGATTTCCAGGCATGTTGATCGAGTGCGATAGAACGAAAGCCTCGCAAAAAACCATTGTCGATAGTCAACGTCAAATTCAGCAAGCCGTAGAAGAATTCGCAGGGTATTATCCACTTCCATTAACGGTATTCTTTACCTTGATATATGACGAATCCTACAGGCTTGTGGGTGAAATGAATAACAGGAGATTGATCCCTGTTGTCTTCTGTGGGATATGCATGATTATGATCGATGTATTCGCCTTGCAATTCAATCTCTTGCCCCTCCGTAATGCCCTTTATCGGCTCTGCTAATCCCATATTATCTCCATAGCGGACAGCGACAAAAGTATCCAAGTTCTTATCAACCAGAGAAGCAGCGGCCCCTTTAATGCTAATGAGCTCATTAATTTTTACATCAAAATGCTGGTGCATCGCTCCTCTTCGTTCCCGATCAGGATATACTTTTACAATGGTAGCCTTAACATGTACAACTGGAGCATGAAGGGACAACGGATGGAGTTGATGACCATACGAGTCATTGGTGATCGTATGGCCGAAATGAGGGTGCTTCAACAGGTTATGGTGATGGCGATTGAGCAGATATTGACTTGACATATTTTAATGCCTCCCTATAAATAGTTATGCAGGTATTTTAACCAAAATTTAACTTAATAATGCGTCTTAGCTGTAAAAACTAGATGTGTATGCGCACTCCCATTGTATGTCCTGGTTACTTGTATGTTAATATTAGTGTGACCGTAATAGACAGGAGAGTAACGTAGAATGAATGAGCAGCAGTTAAAAGAATATCTCGTTAAGTTGGCGCAGGAATACGGTTCTAAATGGAACGAATACGAGGACAGTATTCGAGAACAAAGCGAGGCTGAAACGGCGGCTATGCCTGAGTTTGCCGATGCGGAAGAACAGTTTGCATGGTTCAAAGAGAACAAGCCGACGGATTGGCACGAAGAATTGAGTAAATGGGTGGGGCCCCTTTTTGATCGTTACTGTACGGATAAAAAAAGGGTGTACGGTGGGAAAAATGTACGCAGCTTCGGGTTTCCCGCCAAGTTTAACGGTATTGGCAGCCCTGTCGAAACGAGTGTCGATTTAAAGAACAAAAACCGAGCCGAGGTTTATTTTAAAACGGAAACTGCCTTTCAGGATGAATATTTGTTCGTATTGCTGCGCAAGGCCGGTCAGTGGAAGATTGACAGCTACAAAGGGCGCAGATTCGGCGATGAGAAGTGGGATAACAGAATTCTTTGACGGCCGTCATAAAGAGGGGGGGGATTTTATGATATTAGTGAGTTCTTGTTTAGCAGGATTGGAAGTAAGGTATAACGGTACTCATTGTTTAAATGAAAAGATAAATAAACTAGTAGAGGAAAATAAGGCGGTAACGATCTGTCCTGAATTGCTTGGTGGCTTATCAACTCCGAGAGAACCCGCCGAAATAGTAGGTGGAGATGGAGATGACGTACTGGATGGAAATGCTAAAGTTATTGGGAAGTCTGGCAAAGATGTCACGGAGTTTTATATTAAGGGAGCGTATGCTGCTTTAGAGAAAGCTAAAGAAATAAATGCAACAATCGTCGTTCTCAAAGAGAACAGTCCCTCTTGCGGTAGTTCTATGATTTACAATGGTCAATTTGTTGGCCAGAAAGTGGTTGGTAACGGAGTAACTTCAGCTTTACTTAAACGAAACGGATTACAAGTAATTTCAGAGGAACAATTTATTAGGGATATTTAACAACTTCCGATAAAAAGGGAACCCAATGTATTCGATTCTGGGCTTCCCTTTTTTTGTATAAAAATCAACCCCGCACTCCACATGACTCGAGCCGTCAAGAGGGATGGCATCGCGGCTGCTGCTCATTCCTCGAAAATTTGCTGTTCCCATATATCCAAAAGTGTGTGAGAATTTACATTAAATAGAATATGATAGTGTCCGATATATATTAAGATAAGGAATGGGTTATAGAAAGCTAGGAGTAGTTATCCAAAAGGGAGATATGCAGTATGAGTATATTGTTGAGGATAGAACGGGAATCCGGTGGCCAGTCGATTGAGCTTGGTGATGGACAAATTACTGGCTATAGCTATATTAACACAAGCCCGGCAGATTTTTTTGCCAAAGCCTATAACGCGGACCACTCGATTCAGATCCGGGGTGAGATTCCACTTCGACTGCTTCCCCCTGTGGAACAAGATGCGGACAACTCCAATACGCTGTATGCCTGGGCTCTTACCGAGTATAGGCCGGACAATGATTATTATCGAACAGTTACCGTACAAATCGTGAGACACGAGAAGACGATTCGAGAGGTCAAATTTACACACGCATATGTTCACGTATATCAAGAACAGGTTAATGGCTTGAAAGGGATATTAGAGTTTGAGCTTGTCGTAAGACAGAGACGGGATCAATTCGATTGTATTCAGTTTGGTTCAATAGAAAAGAAGCAGCTTAGTTTTACAAAAGAAAAAGGAAAACCTGTAACAATCTTGTCTAGGGCACCGAAGCCTAGTGATTTTGCAATTAGAAGAGACCTAAACCAAATCGCTTGGTATGAAAAGATAATAGCCGATGGGAGCTTGGGAGACCAGCAATGGGCACAAAGTATGCTGGATTCAGGAGCGTATTTTATAGACATTAATTACTATGTGCCAGGGGTGTATCTTACTTTTAAAGACCTGGAAGCCAGAGGGATAAACATAGGGCTAGTTAGAGATATAAATGCACCGGGAATCAATACACTGTTAAATCCGGAGCAAAGCTCCGGTGCTAAGGCTGCTGCGAAGAAAACCTATGTTACTGCCAAGCAACTTGAGGAACTTGGATGGCACAATGTTAATGATGATATGGTAAATGGCCTGAATAATACTTTAGAAAAATATGATATAACTAGTACTGAGAGGATAAGACATTTTATAGCACAGTGCATGCAAGAATCCGGGTTGGGGGAGTATACCAGAGAATTAGCTCCTAAAAATAGCGATCCTGAGGAACATTTCAATAAAAAATATGACGGCCGCACAGAGCTCGGAAATAAAAATAAAGGAGACGGGGCCAAATTCAGAGGTTCCGGATATATACAAATCACGGGCAGGGATGTATACCAAAAATTCGCAGATTTTATGGACGATCCCAAAATCGTGGACGAAGGTTTTTCTTATGTTGAAAAAAAATACCCTTGGGAAGCTGCCGGATACTTTTGGGGGAAATATAAAAACTTAAACCCTCTTGTAGATAAAGGGGCTTCGGTGTTGGAAATTTCAAAAAAAGTAAATGGTTTCAACAAAACTACAGGATTACCGAACCATCATGAAGAAAGAGAAAAGTATTATAAGCTCTGTAAGGAAGTTATTAAATAGCCGGGAATAACTATCGTTACATTAAGAACAAAACAAACGCATAATTCACACAAAAAGGAGGAATTCATAAGTTGAAGAAAAACAATTTGCCGACCTTGTTTATACTTTTTGCTTTATTCTTAACAGCATGCAGTATTAGCGATACCGCTAACATTAATGCCAAGAACATGTTATCGATGAAAGATACGCAACAAATGGGGGATTTAGTCGAAAAAAACGACAAAGCGTATGAAATCACTAAAGCAAGCTTTGCAGATAAAGGCATCCGGATCGAATATCCTCAAATAATAAATATGAAGGATAGTAATAAGCAAAAAGCCATAAATGAAATCATAGCAGATGGTGCCTACGGTTTTTTGAAAAACTATTCACTGGAAACCGAAGAGTTTAGCATGGAAATCCAGTATGAAATCAAATGGAAAACCGACCACTTTCTCAGTATCCAATATTCTGGGATAAGCTACGATAAAGGTACGGCTCACCCCACTAATAATTTTTATACAACAAATATCGATATTAATAAAGAAAAAAAACTAAAGCTAGCGGATCTTGTCACTATTGACGAAGGATTTGTTAAGAAATTCATAGGTGGAAAGTTTAAGGAAACAATGCCCGAGCACAACTATATACATAATATCTTTACAACTAAGGAATGGCTAACAATGCTTAATAAAGCCGATTCGAACGAAACAGAAATATGTAGTTACTTCACAGAGAATGCACTGGGTATTAGCGTTGGCGTTTCTCATGCCGTAGGTGATCATGCGGAATTTGAAATAAAATATGAAGATATACTAGAAAATATAAAGAGCGACAATGAATTATGGAAATTATTCCCGAAAAAGTGAGTAACGATTCAAGCAAGAAAGCCTGGGAGAAATGAGGAGGTCCCATTATGCAATGGAACCAAGATGGCTCTTGTTAATCGATTCTCTGAGGAATTAGATTTAACTTATAGGCATCTTAATGATCTCAGGGTACTAATCGATAAAACAAGATTCGACAGATAAGAAAAGGACTCTTTCATGGGAAGTGAGCGCTGTGACAACAAGATGTTCTTATTGAGTGCTTTGATAAATTATACGATAGTGAGTATAGATTCATTGATTCGTTAGATGAAATTAAGGTTGTTGAAAAGTAAGTTTATAGGGAAATACATACATCTTTAGCCCATATAAATTTTGTGGAGAAACGCTGACTAGGGAGCAGAAGAACCGTATCTTTAACTACGCTGCATTCCTGATGACATTTGCAAACAATGAATCGAGCAAATAACGGTTTTATAAGTAGGAGGTATTTTTATGAAAAGAGATATGGAATTAGTAATAAGAATTTTGAAAGTTATAGAGGAATATTATACATCGCGTTCGATATCATTAAGTTTGGAAGATGAAGGTTATGGGGATATGATTGTTCAATATCATTTAAGGATCATGGCGGAAGCTGGTTTAATTGTTATTGATGACGTTCCGACATTGGCTAGTGGACAATATTATATTAATGGTATGACATGGTTAGGACATGATTTTTTAGATTCTGCTAGAAATGAAAAGGTTCTAATAGCCGCAAAAGAAAAAGCCGAATCCAGGGGGGTTGATTTTAAGAGTTTACCTATCGATGTTATCAAAGAACTTCTTACTGAAGGCATAAAGAATTTATTGGAATGTAATGAAATAAAACGATGAATTCATAGGGAGAAATATGAGAGTAGTTCTAAAGCAAATCTCAGTAAGAGCATATGAAATTGTGGAATGTCCGGAGTTTATTAAAATAGAACTTTTCAGTGGAGTTATTCAATTGGGAAATCCTAACGTCGAACCAGAATTTATTCATCCAGCTTGGTTAAGTAAGATTACTGAATTATGTGAAGAAAATAATGTTGAACTAATATTTCAATAAAATATCGTATATGTTTTCAATGGGAGGTTATTATTCATGAGCGAATGTCCCAAATGTAAATCCCGTGAATTTTCTAAAGGAATTCAAATTGGCTTAAAGAGCATTTTTAACGCCATAAGCAGCATTTTTGTTATGGGATAGCAGATGAAATGTAACTTTTAAAGGGCGGATATTTCTTTGATTTCTTATCCATAAATTTTTTTGAAGACCATTCCAGCAACAAACATATACAAATCAATTCCAAGCAAAATCACAAGGCCCACGAGAAAATTTAACGTAATATCGGAGTGAAAAAGAAATCCAAGCACAGGAAATACACTCAATACAACGATATGTGAAAGTATTATATTCCGTTTCGATCCCCAACTAATTTCATTCTTTACATCAGCTTAGAGAGTCCCGACCAAAAGTGCTACAAATGAATATAGTGCAAAAAAGTTCCAATCCCCTTTTCCGTTATCCAAAAATGAGAATGCAAAATACCAAAAAGGGCCAAGTATGGTTAGCTTAAGAAAAAACAGAAGGATTCTCTGCTTAGCAATTTGCATCTTCTCACCTCACGCAATAAAACAATGATAATTACATTCAAGATAATAATACCAACAATGTACAAAATAGTATATTAAAAATAGAAAGAAGATGAAAAAGAACCTCCTCTTCAGGAAGGTTCCTCTGCGATCGTCAGGGGGAATTCGAGCCCTTGATCGTGAATAAAGACGTGCTGGGGCATCTAGATCGGGGAGAATGAGTCCTCGAAGTTCTGGCTGAGTGTCTTAAACGACCTCAAAAACCGCGGCGTACAAGAGGGTCTCATCACCTAATCTGTCAGTAAGTATATGATAGCATGAAAAAACCTCCCGATTGGAGGTGAATGAGTTATTTATTTTCATAACGTACTAAGCCGTAGTTCATAAAAATACTGCACAATTGGATGCTTTAACTTCATCTTCTCGGTCATGTTTAAAATTCGCTTTTTTCCAACTCGTCTGTCCACCAAAGCAAGAATATTCAATAAGATATCATTGCTCTCTAAGCTTTCCTCTATAGAAATAGATAAAAACTTAGTAGCTACAACGACAAAATTTGATTTACTTAATGATGTTTGTGCTGACAAAAGCTCCTTTGCATATTCTGATATTTTTCTACTTCTTGCAATTACTTTTAGACGATCCTCCGGAACGATCCCTTTGGTATCTTTTCTGACCGCTTCAATTTCTTCATTGTTGATAGGAATTTGGATATCTGAATCATTCTTAATTTCCAGCTCCGTCTGATACCATCTGATTAAGGTAGTTACATCATTCATATTGAATACGTTCTTTTTATCTACCGCAATATAACAAAGTCCTGCTTTATCAGGTAAATAACGGTAGCCGGTTGCACGGTATTCGACCCTTCCATATAACGCAGGACAGAGAAAACTCTCCAGATGTTGCTTCAATTTGCTCCAGGCCATGTAATCCTCCTATGTTCTATGTTCTATAAATACCTATTGAGGTAGTCGTTCTATTATCTACAGTAGTAGTAACGACTCCCAAGAATTTAATGTGGTATATGAATATAGAAAATCTCAATTATATTCCTGCATCATCTCTCGAAATTATTGTTAGCAGTCTTACTGAAACGAATATTTATCAGGCTATTGAAAATTTTTCACAGGGAGATGCGTTTTGGTTAAAACTATATTATCTTACTAGTGTTTCAAAAACGATTTAATGATGAGTTAGAAAAATATTAGGTTCTTAACCCAGGAGCAATTATTTGGTAAGGAATGTACTGGTGGATGAAATAATGGGAATTTCAACATTTTTATTATTTAAACGTGGAGAAATTATTACAGTAAACGACCTATTATCGAACATAAAAAAATGTGTGTAAGGGAAAATCTTTTCTCTGGTAGTGACGAAGAAAAATTCAACGACGAAGGAACACTAAAATATTCCCGAGTGTATATTAGTGGCTTATTTGGAAAAAATGTTTCCATTCACAAATGCAACTTTGTTCTTGGTTATAATGAAAGATTCATTTCATTTTGAAATATCATGAGAAATTTTTATTAAAACAATCATCAGATTCACATTTAATTTTGTACCATTGATAACCATATTCAGTTATGTTTGATTGAATCAATAATCTGCTGCTACAGCGAATACAAGTATATTCTGTTTGACTACCTCTTTTATGCTCTGCCAGATACGCTTCTGCGTGTTCTACCTCATTCATTATAAGTTTAAGAGCATAATCACTTATGTCAAAAGGTTTCTTGTCGCCTCTTCTTGAATCAATTGAACGAGAAAAAGCCCCAAATCCGCCAACAAGTTCATGGTGATGTGTGCTAATCTGTCCACCGCCTCTTTCAAACATTTTGATCATCGGTTCATATATGTCTGGAAATTGCAATGCAATCAAGTTGCCGCTATCAAGCAGAGAACACCATCTTAAATAGTGGATGCTAAATAATTTCATAAGCATAATATCGATTTCTTTAAAATTTGGAAATTTTACCGGAAAGTTATCCCATTCATTTTCATCCATTTTATAACCAATCAGCATGTCCATTCCCACATAAATACTTGTGGCTTCGATTGATAAAAACTGTAAAAAAACTCCGACTCTGCGATAATATTCAGCGATTAATATAGAATCTGCTTCATATTCTCCTCTAGATCTTACCTCTTCATATCTTTTTTTTAAAATTCCAACGTATAGATTGGGGTCGATACTCTTAATTCTCTCAGCAGCCTCTTTGTAATAACTCATAAAGCATCCCCCGATTTAGTGTTCATGTCCAAATGAAAGACTCGTTTTATTCCTTTTTGCCTTTAATCATTATCATAAACAATTTGTGTTCGGTAATTTTGCCGTGCAAAATGCTGATATAATTTTAGTTTTGAGTAGTTTCTTTTATAAGGAATTTCATAGTCATCTAGTATTCGATAAATAACTTCTTTATTAACGTATGAAGTGTTTACGTAATCAAATAGTTCTTCGGATGTACAGCTCTCGAATGTTTCAATATGTTGCTTCCAATACAAATACTCTTTTTGTTGCGCTTCTTCCTCAATCATAAAAATATCCCCCTTAATCACCTTACAATCTCCAAGGTGCTGTAAAGTTGATGTAATCTTGGAACTATAACATCATGAAAATGATTGACTTCTCTAGTGCTTATATAAAGCACCATACCGTCACACTCGTCCCCATGTTCTTCAGTATAATCTAAAAAGTAAGTAAATTCCTCAAACTTGCTATTCAGATTGATTATGACACACTTGAACCACCAATTAGCTGCAATTTGACCTTATGAAAGTATTATTTCATCTGTATTCACTCAGGAACATCAATGTACTCCGACACTCTAGATTGAAGAATTTCAATAAGATCTTCATCCATATACTGATAATCATCAGGAATATCTAAACAGATTATTTTCTTATTCAAGAGTTCATCGTTAAATTTATCCCTCAACCTGCGCACATGCTTCTTCTCCATTACAAAGATAATATCTGCCCAACCAACATGACCGCTTGTAACTTTAATTCGTGCACTATCTTCTGTTCCAGCAGATCTAACGATATAACCGTTGATTCCATAAAATATCTTTTCTGCTGTCAAACTACGCCACTTGTTTCTGCTACAAACAAAAAGTAACTTAATCTTCTTCACCATCCATACTTCTTATGAAATATTTGATTTATCGGCTAGCAATATAAGCAAAATCAATTGTCGAGATGACTTCTAATTTACTCACTATCTACCCAATTAAACTCTATACTTTCGCAATTTAATCTCTGTCTTACCCATGCCTCAACTTCTCTTTTCGAGTAAAGGTTAATTGAAGAGGTATATACTACCTCTGACTTTTCCCTAATCTCAACTTCGAATAGAAATTCATCATATGATGGGGAATAAATACGATTTACAGTAATGGTATAAGGAATGCTATTTACAATAACCCGAGAAGTCCATTCATCCATTCTAGCACCTCATATCACATTGAAATTGTTGTTTTATTGTCTCTCTAAACTCTTAACGAACTTTATCATCAATACACCATCTTGCAGCTCAGCAGAATAACAATTTTCGTTTAAATTTTCAGTTGAAAATTGATATTCGAGAATTGCATCTGCCATTTCTTGAGTGAGTCTCCCTTTAAAATACGGTATATTCAACTTAGCTCCAACTTGAAAATCTTCATCACAACAATTAATATCAATGTGTTCTATTATCGTTTTAACTGAATCGCTTAAATCAGCCCATTTTAAATTACATTTATTATTCACTACTTTCATCTCCCTTAAAATTATCTTTTTAATGTAATTGAATTAGATAAACAATAAAACTATTCCCTAAGTCGCGCACCTGAAAAAAAACTAACTATTATTTGTTAAACCCATTTGCCAGTTTGTTTCTCTGTTATTGTTTTACTAATCTTAATCTCATTATAGGATATTTTCTCTTTCCGCATAGTCTTAATAATTCCATCGCGTGAAGCTTCAAATGAACCTGCACCAGTTCCTCTTAAAATTCTCTCTTCACCTTTTACTGTAGCATGAAATCCGCAGTTTACAATTTGAAATCACTCCTTTTTAATATGAAATTAACCTTTCACTCGAATTCCTGAATACTTCTTAGCCGTAAAACCTAGATGAGTAACGCACAGTTTAGAATTAATGTTCGTATTAGTCATGCAAAAAAAGAACCTCCTTTTCAGGAAGTTCTCCATATAAAAAATTCAGTTAAGTAACTTCAATCCTCCCGATATATCCTTACCACGCACTCCACATGTCTCGACCTATCAAGAGGGATGGTGTCGCGGCTGCTAATCATTCCTCAAAAATTTGCTATTCCCATATATCCAAAAGTGTGTGAGAATTTACATTAAATAGAATATGATAGTGTCCGATATATATTAAGATAAGGAATAAGGAATCGGTTATAGAAAGCCAGAAGTAGTTAGCCAAAAGGGAGATTTGCCGTATGAGTATATTATTGAGGGTAGAACAAGAATCCGGTGGTCAGCCGCTTGAACTTGGCGATGGACAAATTACTGGCTATAGCTATATCAATACAAGCCCGTCAGATTTTTTTGCCAAAGCGTATAATGCGGTGCACTCGATTCAGATCCGGGGTGAGATCCCACTTCGACTACTTCCTCCTATGGAAAAAGATGCGGACAACTCCAATACGCTGTATGCCTGGGCCCTTACCGAGTATAGGCCGGACAATGATTTTTATCGATGCGTTACCGTCCAAATCGTGAGGCACGAAAAGACGATTCGAGAGGTCAAATTTACACACGCATACGTTCACGTTTATCAAGAACAGGTTAATGGCTTGAAAGGAGTATTAGAGTTTGAACTTGTTGTAAGACAGAGACGGGATCAATTGGATAGTATTCAGTTTGGTTCGGTTGAATCTATAAAACAAAACTTTACAAACAACAAAGAAAAACGTGTTACGGTCTTATCTAGTCCGACGAAGATCGAGTTTGCAAAAGCGCAAGGACAAATGATATATGCGTATGCGGAAGAGATAGAAGGTGATAGCTTAAGTACCTTAAGTGAAAGTGAGGCTATTGTGCTTAGCGGAAGTCATCGAAGTATAAATGCAGCCCGGCAGTTTATTGAACCCGCAATTAAACAAATTCGTGACATTGCAACGTATACTAATGAAAAAGATATTGTTTGGATTATCACAGATTCTGGATACAGCGATACTGATAAGAATCTTATGAGAGATGCTGTAAATCAAATTCGTATTGTTAAAAATGTTACGGTAACTATGCTATTTGCAACTAGTAAACAACAGATCATAGACCACTTTAACTATGGTAGAAATAGAAGTGTGGTTAAAATATCTATGCTTCGTGTATTTTCTCATGGTGTGAAAGGAGAGTTATCACTAGGTTTAGGTACAGATGAAAGTTTGAGTATTGGGATATCGGATATTTCATATTTTAATTCAAGCTCTTTTTCGTCTACTTTTAATACAACATTTTACTCGTGTAATACTGGAACTGAAATTAGTGAAGGAAGGAGTTTTGCCCAAAGTTGGGTTAATCAAACTGGTGGTTCTGCTCTTGCAGCGACAGATGGTAAAACAACTTATGAATTCATAAACAAGGATAGAGGAACGCTATGGGATTTAAAGGATAGTATGAATATTAGAATAGGCATCAATATAGATAATACGGGGTGCAAGTACTATCCTGTACTTGACCCTGAGACTCCTGACGTATATTGGAAAACTTTCAACAAATAATAATTTCGGGGGACTAATGAAAAAGCTAAAATTGATTCTGGTATTCATTGCTGTAATTTTGATAGCATTTATTTTCATTCAAGAATTACCAGTAAAACATGCAATATCGGCTGAGTTTGATTACATTCCTAAAGGCGAACTTCCTTTAGGTGAAATTGAAATTATTTGTGAGCATTCAGACGTATCGGGAGCGGATTGGAAAATACTTGGATACAATAATCATTTGTTCCCTTCCACTAACGGCTATATGTATGTTGAAGGTATAAACCCATTGAATGAGTTGAGCGAGTTCATAACTATTTATGATAATGGTGTAGCAGGATATAAAAAAAATAGATTTATCATTAAGGGAGTGTTAGAGAAACGAGAAGGTCCTCGTTATAACGAACAAGATGGAAATTTGGTTCTTATTTCAAAGGGATGGGAAATCCTTTCCCCGATTAGCAGAAGAGATTTTTTCAGGCCTTATGCTTCAAAATCATATCTGTCAAAATGGGATTATAAATCATCGAAGTAGCTTTAGAATTAAACCCTAGCTACTTCCGAGCAATCCCTTTTCCAATAAGGAGCAAGAAGAATGAGTGGCAAAATAGTTATTTCGGTTTTTCTATTTTTGATGATGGCATGGGGGCTTTTTATTATTTTCAGATCTGAAGTTAATCTGAAATATAACTTTGGGGAATATCTTCAAGAGTGTTTCTCATAATAATCATGATTAGTTTCTATGTGTATGCTATCAGTACAATAATATAGCTCTGACCTCGAAATATTGATGACCAAAGTCAGCCTTGTCTTCGGAAAGCAGGTCTCGTTTGGAAACCATAATTTTTCTAATCATCTTTTTGGGCGCTTCTTTTTCTTATGGGCTTGTTGCTGTACTAAATCCAACGTGGGCATGGAAGCATGGATTTCGTACTAGCAAGGTACGTGAACCCAATCAGGCAGATTTGCTTATGACCAAAGTTATGGGAGTATTTTTAATAATAGTAATGATCGTTATACTGGTCGTCGTCATTATGAATTTAAATTTTATAGATTTGCAATTTTAAGAAGTGCTCGCTTCGTCTTTAAGCTTTGCTGATCCTTTTGGGCAACATACCACTAAAAAAAGACTTGATGCAAATTAAGGAAGGCTGTTAGAAATGGCTGACAAAATTGTCCTTACGTTCTTCACAATGCCTATCATAGCTTGGGGAGTGTTGAGTTTACTAAAGCCGGAACTTGCATTAAAGTATACCTTAGGTATGTTGCACAAACACGTAAAACCCAATCTATACTTTATTTTTAACACTAAATTTTCAGGGATACTTTTCATTATAGGAGCTGTATTTATTCTATTCCTTATCTGGACAGCTAGAATGGGAGCTTGAAAGCGCGGCGGATAAAAAACAAAAGGTAGCATTATCGTCATCGCTAGATGAATTGAAGGAGCCATTAAAGTAGTATGGGGACACCAGCAGTTATATTAACGAAAAAGGAAGGATACTCCCCTGAAAAATTATTAGCAGATTCAATAGTTGCAACTTTTCATGCGGGTGTTACTCTTTATTTCCATAATAATCAACAATATGATGAAAAAGGACATTTTTCTTACACAACACTAAATATTAATGAAAGACCCTTTAATGATAGCAGCAATAGTTCGTTTCTTTTTTATATTCATTCTAAAAAAAGTCCCAGCAGCAATAGTTCGTTTCTTTTTTATATTCATTCTAAAAAAAGTCCCAGCATAGATTTTTATTATCATGAAGATTTAGGACTAGACACTGAGTTGGAATTAAGCCAAGTAGGACATATTGAAGATATCTATGGAGTACAGAAGCTCATTTTCATTTTTATTTATGAATATTTAAGAGTAAACCCTAATGATCTTTTCTGGATCACCGATTATGGTTGGATATATACTTGGGAGGATATGCAAAAATTAAAATCATTACCTTATGACCCTGACTGGTGTTATAAAGACCCGAAATTATTACCTAAGTGACCACATGATTGCTCAATATAGCAGGGAAGATACAGCCAGACCTAAAGTAATATAATTATTCAGGAACTTAACAGTAAAAGTGTTAAAATTATAAATTCACCAGAAGAGTTAGAAGGCGTATTGAAATAATGGGAATATCAACATTTTTATTATTTAAACATGGAGAAAGTATTGCAGTAAACGGACCTACTATCGAACATTAAAAATCTCTGTGTAAGGGAAAATCATTTCTTTGATAGTGACGAAGAAAAATTCAACGACGAAGGAACACTAAAATATTCCCGAATGTATATTAGTGATATTCCATTCAGAGAAAATTATTCAAGACAACTTTGTTTTAGCCTATATGATGAGCCCTATGAATATCAGATAGTTAGTTTTAAGTGGGATAATACTCATAGTAAATATTTCAAAGCAATGGCTTCTGATGACTTTTGTGATAATGAAGATTTATTATTGCGAGTTGCATATGGAATTCTTAATATATATCCAACTGCAAAAATATGGATAGAAGAAGATTGGTTTTATACTTTAGAGGATTTGAAAAAAATTGTGAACACTTCATACAATAATAACTGGTGTTATGAAAATCCAAGTAACTTATGACATAACACCACCACCGTCAAAATAGTGGGTGAGGAAGGAAAAAGCCAAGGAGTTTCATAAAATTCATGAGTACTACACATGCTTCTACTGATTCGGCATAATGTCAGTCATATAATACGTTGTGCTGACCTTGCTCGGAATAGATAGACACATAGAAAACCTCTATAATAAATAATGGAGGGATTTCGCATGAGGCAAGGTAGAAAATACGACAAGGCATTTAAAGAACATAATCTTCCGGTGGCCGATAACATCATAAATCAAAACTTTGAAACGAGTAAGCCTAATGAGAAATGGCTCTCCGATATTACCTACATACCGACGGGTGAAGGCTGGTTATACCTTGCCGGTGTCATGGATCTCTATGGCCGCAGACTCGTGGGTTGGGCAATGGATAGTCGCATGAAGACGGAATTAGTCTCCTCTGCACTCCAGCAGGCCATCGGCCGAACAGGCGCAACAGAAGGGCTGATCGTGCATTCAGATCGAGGCGTTCAATATGCCAGTAAGGAATACCAGAAACTTTTAAAGAAACACGGATTCCTCTGCAGCATGAGTCGCAAAGGCAATTGTTACGATAAT
This sequence comes from Paenibacillus oleatilyticus, assembly GCF_018998565.1. GTDB lineage: Bacteria > Bacillota > Bacilli > Paenibacillales > NBRC-103111 > Paenibacillus_G > Paenibacillus_G oleatilyticus. The sequence continues at coordinate 45,447 of NZ_JAHNZO010000041.1, forward strand.
TCGCCATTGGAATCATTTTGGGGTAAGCTCAAAATGGAATGGCTCAACGATCGCTCTTTTAAGACTCGAGCTGAGGCTAAGAAGGCGGTATTCGAGTATATCGAGTTGTTTTACAATCGACGGAGAACTCATTCTTCCAACGGTTATGTACCGCCATTTAGGCTAGCTTAGGCTATCTAAACTATTAGGCTAACAGGTGTAACTGAGGCTTTCTATTTGTCTACTTTTTCAGGGTAAGATCAAATTGAAAGAAACCGTTGATGACTACACAAAGAACCCCTATATCTTAGGGGCGACTAAAAATGATTGGTAGGGATTGAGGTTTTTGAAAAGAAAAATTGACGAAGTGGATGGCTATAAGATTCATTTATGCAAATAAAATTCGTAATTCATTGGATTAGTGGTGAAAACAATGCATTAATTTCGAATTATGATGAGTGCATTTCTTGAAATAAAATAGGAATTTGCCGCTCCCTAGAGAATGGTAAATTCCTATTTTGCCTTGATTTGAATCTACTAGTTGCCCAAAGTGATGTATATGTCAGCAGTCGATCTTCCGATATTGTCAATAATAACAAAATATGTGCCTACATCAAGATTGACACGATGCGCTTCACTTGCTCGCCCGTATACGGTTACTGAAGGATAACTGCCACTGTAATTAGCCTTGAGAACACTATACCTAACTATTGGATCTTCTTCGTTTGAATAAGTTGCTCTTTGATTAATCCGTAGAATCGCCGTATGAGGGGAAGTTGATTCATATATTCCCTCAGGCCATGTTGATACCGATGCCCCCCGAGGAAGAGCAGGTTCCTCAGCCCACATATTACCTAATGCAGCAATGCTCTTTACCTGTGCTTCTGGCTGTTTCTCAGGGAATACTGCTGGGCTGGTTGCTGCTAAAGCTGATTGTGCCAAGAGTGCCATACTACCACCGATAATCAGAGTTGGTACAATTTTTTTTAACTTCATTCAGATACCTCCTAAATTTTTTAGCGAGTTTGAAGTGAAGTGACAACCAAAATATACCATATAATGAATTGCATGTAAATAAAATTTGTGATTAAAGTTCTGAAGCATACAATAAAATCCGCATTTTATATTAAATAGAAGGGAAAGAATCTGTAGAGTACTATGGTTGGATAATAAAAAGGACACATTAAAAAAGTGTCCTAAGTAATGCTATCGGTGGATAATTGCATGCATTGTGCTAAAAATTTGAACCCCTCTTTAGACGTTTGGGTTCTATTTTCTGTTTTTTTCTACCTTTTTCGACTTCTGTCTTTGAAAGATGTGGTATAATTTTACTATTAAGACAATTCGAAAACCAAGACTATAGAGGGAAAGATATGACATTCCTTGAGAAATGGCTCTATATTATCCGCAACTGTTCGTTTGATAACAGTTATAAAGCAGCATGGGCCAAGGCAATCACCGAAATTGCTGTAGAATATGATTTTCACCAACCAATTGGAAGCACGATGCAAATTGGGCTTGAAGACATTGCTAAGAAGGTGATTAGATACTACTTCGAGCAAACGATCTTTTTTGATTTAAAGCAAAGCCCTAACCCTAATAAACCGCCGAAGATCGTATCCTTAGTGAAGGAGTTAATTGCTGAGTATCAGAAAGTAACGCAAAGCGCTCAACCGGTTAAATGGTTTCGGTCTAACATTGAGGTAATTTGTAAGATGCAGCTTGAAAAGACGGTAAAGCAAGTGAAAACCGCTTTAAAGGTTGACGTAAGTTACCGCTTTTTGACTGTTGAAGGAAAAGTGGTTGAAGATGTTTACAATTATGAACGGAACGCAGATTTCTTATATATAGCTGCTGATAATATGAGAGAACTGAAAGAGAATAGTTTAATCGTATTTGACGCGATCAATTACAGATGGTCGCAAATGCTTGAAAATTTCAATCATTCGCCGCGCATATGCAAGAAGGTAAAGATTATTGATGAAGATAAAGTCAGACGCAAACCGTTGACTAAATTTTTTCAACTTATTGCTGCGGAAAATCCGGACCATATTTGTTTTCATTGTGGGAATAAAATCATTGATGAGACTCCCGCTATTGACCATGTAATTCCTTGGTTGTATTTATATAGCGATGACTTATGGAATTTGGTCTATTCTCACCAAACATGCAACTCAAGCAAATCAAATGTCATTCCAAGCGAAATAACGATACAGAGATTGGAAGAAAGAAATTCAAAGTTACTCGCCATTTTTATGAACCAGGGACAAAAGAATAAGCATGTTTCAGAGCTTGAAATGGCTATTACAATGGCCTAGTCAGAAAGTTTTGGATCTCATGCCAAGGGTAGTCAGAGAGGAGAACGTAGGATGATTATCTACAACAAACTCGTAAGAGATAAGATACCGCAGATTATTGAATCATCAGGGAAACAAGCTGAAATTAGAGTTTTAGATGACGCCGAATACAAGAGGATGTTGAATATTATGCTTCAAGAGGAACTGGATGAATTTATCGAGGCTGGAGAAGATGAGAAAATACCGGAATTGGCTGATCTGGTCGAGGTTGTTTATGCAATATTGGAGCATAAGGGGATCAGTATAGAGGAGTTTGAACGAATAAGGAAGGAGAAGAAAGAGAAGCGAGGTGAATTTGGAGAAAGATTATTGCTTGTTAAAGTTGAGTAACCTGCGAGGTCTACATGGAAAGATGATACACTTTTCCGTTAATGGTGTTGGATTATCTTGGAGAATAAAAGTCTGATTTCATTTTGAATTAAAGGGGATTCAAAGTATGAAAGAAAAAAATGAATGGTCAGAACCTGATAGTTTTGGTGTAGTGTTTCGTTGCACATCACAAAAATATGCTGAAACCTTATTGAAAAAAGGTGAAATCAAATTTAGTACTCCAAGTTCTTGGGTCAAATATGCTTTTGAGAAAGGGGAAGGACGTGGAGATAAATTAGAAGGCACAATAGCAACATGTAATGCGTTTGATCTTGATCAACTAATTAAACTAAACCAGAAGTATAGTAAATATTCTGATTTGGTACGCATGTCCATTGGTAATCGTGTCTATTTAAAGAGGTCTCGGAATATGGAATTGCCATGTTATTGCTTTTATGTATTAAAGCAAAGCATGTTTGAGTGCCCAGAAGTTGAGGGGAAGCATAAAATAAAAACAGTAGTACAAGCATCATATTTTAGAGATTTCATGGATGATTTAGACCCTCAAATTGTAGATCAATTAGATCCAAAAGATAAACCCGCTGTTGTATTTATCAATGATTATAAGGAATTTCAACAAAGGATTGTTAATGCCTTGACGGCATTAGGGTTAAAAAAAGAAGAAATAATTATTACAACTGTTACTTATATTGATTTTAATAAATATGATGAAAATGGTTGGTGGGATTTTGGACAGAAATCCCCATTGGAATTGGCAATTAAGCATAGTCGGTTCGAAAATCAAAGTGAGGCAAGAATTATTATAAACACTGATAATGAAGAAATTAAACGTAAACTAGAAAAACCTATCAAAATAGGATCTTTAGAAGATATTGCAACAGTAAGCAATGAATATTTTCACGAGGGAATAGCTGTAGAAATTACTGTTGATATGGAATCGATTCAATAAATCATTTTGAAGTCATTTCAATGACTAAAACAACATTTGATTGTCATAAGCGTTGAATTAGAATCAGTATGAAACACGGATTTCATGAGGAGTGAATAACTATTATCACTGTAGCTAATTTTCGTGTTTCTGCAAGAAATACATATGACAGAAAAGAATGTTGCAGATATAGTATGGTTCGGAGTTGGGACGCGACAAAGGACAAAGCGACAATTATAATGTTTAATCCAGCAAGAGTTAACCCTGTGCCGTTTAGGCTAGGATCAACCTTGAGTAACATTGAAATACATCTCGAAAAAGAGAATATCGGCTCATTTGAAGTGGTAAATCTTTATCCTTACACTGCAGATAAAAAAGACTTGCTACCAAAAGATAAACGTAAATTTGATGAAAATAATTACAAATATATTGAAGAAGCAGTGAACAGTTCTGATATTGTGGTGCTGTTTTGGGGAAATGATAATATAGCAAGTAGAAACCCTAAGTTTGTTGAATTATTAATGCGGAACACAGAAAAGCTTAGATGCTTTAGGGTGACTTCTAAGAATTGTCCTGATTATATATATGGACTTAGTTCAGCTCATTCTTTGCAAAAATGTGTAATAAGTGAAAATGGAGATGTTGCAATAAAAAACTGATTTTATGGAAAGTGAGTTGATATTGTGAAGTATAAGGCAATTATCAATGACATAGACGGCTATTCGATAAGCGCTGCATATGTTACAGATAGAATTAAAAAATCTGATCAACCACGATATGATAATTCGCCCGACTATGTAGGAGGGAATGGGTTATACATTGCAAATAAAGACCGTGAACATTTAGGGACAGTGTTGTATTTATACTTATATATTTTCGATCTTGATAAAAAAATCAAAATAGATATTCGAGACTATGTACTTCAAGAAAATAAAATGAAAAAGGTGTCGGATAAATTATTTGAATATATCTACGAGAAAAATGTTAAAAACAAAGTGTATGTTACAAACGACAGCGGTCACTGGGAACTGTACGATTACAGTCAACTTGAAATTGTTAGACCAAAGAAATCCAAAAAGAAAAAGCAATAAAACGGAGATTTCATTGCCACGAAAGGAGAATCTGATACATTGGATAATAAATATTTAGTCGAATATGAGTATAGGAAGTCCGATGAATTGGAACCAAAGACAGATCAGACTGTTGTAGAATCCTTTTCTGAGAGCGATGCCCGAAAACAAGTTATAGTAAAGGCAATAGAAGATTTGAATCGTTCGGATATTAAAATTCTGTATGTGCGACAACTAAGAAAATCAGAATTAAGATAAAAGATTGGTTTTATAAGGGGAAAACAAATGCTAGTTATTCTCGGCAAAGCTGGTAAATCTAGAATACTTGAAAGAGAAATGAAAGCGTATAGCAAAGAGAAGGTGCTTTTGATTGATCTTGTAGGGGTTCCAGCATTACAAAGTCACACAGCATGGACAACTTCAGTTGAAACTTACCAAGATGTGATTGCATTGCTAATGGAAATAGAACAGAACGAAAATTTCAATGAAGTGGAAATGATTGTTCTGGAGTTTAATGCAAAAATCGAGGTAGCACGTTATTATCTGGGCTGGGAGAAGCGTCTAGGAAAGAAATTTGTTATTACTATTCAAGATACCGAAGTTGATGATTTATTCGTTTTCGAAATGACAATGCCACAGTAAAGTGTCGATAAAATACTAGTTTTATGGGAGGTAAGAATAGTATGGATAATAATGTGGTAAGTTTTCCAATAGGTTTTTATCAAATGAAAAAGAATGAACTAGGGGAACGATTTCTTCCATGTGAAGTATCAGGCAGATGGATGGAAATTGTAGGGGGTTCAAGAGATAATAAATTTATTATTGCAAATGTAATGACATTGGGCTCTGATGATGAGGAACGAAAAATATGTGAACTAATTCTACATACAAAGGATATTATCAATCTTGCAGAACATTTAAAAGAGAATAAAAATTGACTTTCATGGGGGAACCTATGCCGATCGAAGAAGACAAATCTGCCGTAAGATTTGTATATGCCCTTAAACTGGAGCACGGGAAGTACTATGTAGGCCATACAACTACTGAGAAACGATTAAAAAAGCATTTCAATGGTAAAGGTTCTGTTTGGACTAGACAACATCCTCCGATAAAGATTGTTGAAAAAATCCAATTAGGTGAGGTTACATACAGTAAGGCTGAAGAAGTTGAAAACGAAATTACCTTAAAATATATGAAGAACTATGGATGGAAAAATGTTCGTGGTGGGTATTTTATTTATTCAGATGTGGAAGAGACTAGAAGGAATCTACAAGGTCACAAAAAGAAACAATCCTTAAATATTGATTTTGAGTTGGATTAGATCACTATGAAAGTTCACTTTTATTTGCATTTTAATGGAGGTTAGATTATTGACTACAACAATTGTTGTATTTTTAATAATTATAATTATTATTTCCTCAATCTTTGGCGGTTCAAATAAGCGTCGATATAGACAAACAGGATATTCTAGAAACTATGGTAGATACAATGAAATGAAAGAGCAGAGAGAACAGGAAAGAGCTCTTAGGTACTTAGAAAGACAGCAAAAGAGCAGTCAGGGGTATTTAAAAGGAAATGGGGCAATCTTTAAATCACAATCCCAAAAATCACAATTCACTCAATCGTATAAGAGAAGGTTCAAATAAAAGGTCATTTTATGCAAATAAGGAGAAATATTTATATGCGGCCGCCATCTTTGGAACGCCTTATTGAACATTTTGAACTTTACAGGACAATGGAAAACGATGAAATAGCAAAGAACCAATTAAACAAATAGCATTAATCAAGAATTATGAATTTACCTCTGAACTGGTAGAAATCTTGGTGCGGTTTGGAAATGGAATATCTCCTGAACAATTTCGTGTACTAATAGATCCGCTGAGAAATGCAATATGTAAATAAGATATCGTTTTTAACGGGTAACATTAATAAAGTTACAAAGAAATAATGACGCAGAGGTAGATAATATGATTTATTCTTTGGATTATGCAGCTGAAACTATATATGATTCCAAAACGAAAGAATACTTCAAAGAAGCATTAGAAACTTATCAAACTGGAAACTATAGGTCGTCCGTTGTTATGCTCTATACTGTAGTTCTATGTGATTTGTTGTATAAATTACAAGATTTACGAGATTTATACTCCGATGATACAGCGAATCAGATCCTCAAAAAAATAGAGCAGCACCAAGTAACAAATCCAAAGTCTCCTGAATGGGAAAATATTTTGGTTGATGAGATAAAACAAAGAACAAGTCTCTTAGAGTTAAGCGATTTAACAAACATAGAACATTTGAAAAATCACAGGAATCTATGTGCGCATCCAGCAATGAATATTAATTTTCAATTGTACAGTCCGTCAAAAGAAAATGTTAGATCCCACCTTAGAAATATGCTAGAAGGAGTCTTGACTAAGCCTCCACTTCTTTCTAAAAAAGTGTTTAGTGAGTTTATTCAAGAGATATCTAGAATAAAAGACAGAAGATTGACAGACGAGGAATTAAAGAAGTACCTTGATTCAAGATACTTTAAAAACTTAAAAGTTGATGTTAAAAAAGAAATATTTAAGAGTCTTTGGAAATGTGTTTTCATCTTAAAAAATGTAGACTGTGATGAAAACCGATCGATAAATTGGCAAGCCTTAAAGGTAATGTTCCAGTATGATAAGTTTATTCATATAGAGCAAATAAAGGCTGATAGTCATTATTTTGGAAACATTAATCAAGATTTGGGATTCACATGGATTAATGAATTTTTGTGTGTATTCCCAGAAGTATTTCAAATATTATCAGATTCAGCTAAAACATTAATTAAAGCAAGTTTAGATGACAATGATCAGATTTTAGCGTTTTATCTTTCAGATAATATTGAAACGCATATTGAACGATAAAAAGTATTGAGGATAATTTATCATATAAATTCAATGAAAGTAAATTATTCCAATTGTATTCGTTGTTATATCCAGACTTTAAAGGAGAACTTATTGATCTAATGGTTGAATTATTTGAAAATAGCGGAAGTTATGCCGAAGCGGACGCTCGCTATGATATTTTGATTTCACCGCAGTTAATTGATTTCAATGAGTCGCAAACAATTAAGTTGCTTGAAGCGATTGAAGGTAATTCCCAAATATATAGAAGAAGAGACTTTAGTAAGACTCTTTCAGAAATAAACACACATTGCAATAGAATTTTACCTTCAAATTTTGACTATTCCCCCTATTCGAAGTTAAGAAGATAGCGTATATTTCCAATTTTTTATTTTAATTGAGCATTTCATTGAATAGAGAAATAAAGAGAAACGAGTTCCAGTACTAATTTAAGTACACGATAAAATGAGGAATGACAAAACGAGATGGATAATTGACAGAAATAGGAGAGTTTTAAAATGAGCATGTATGAATATTTCAAAGATATATTTACAGGAGCATTAATTCCAATTGCCGCGGTTTATCTTGGAGCGAAGGTAACAAGGAATATTGCTGAAGAAGCACAAAAACGTAATGAAACTATTCAAAAGCAAAAAATTCTCTCACTTATGCGTCATGAGATATCCTCATTTTTAAAACACTATGAAGAAAAACAAACATATAGATCAAGGGTTTTTGTAAGTGGAGATTTGCTTATTAATTCTACACTGTTTACTATACAAGATCATGAAGATCTAATACAAGGTACATTGGATGCAATACGTGAATTTGAAGCGCTAAAGATTGCAATTGAATCCCTTCCGGCAATGGTAAATCCGCTAATTTCAGCAATGATTGATCAACAATATACTGAAAGTGGGATTTTTTCTACATTTAAAAAATTGCTTTCACCAAACATACCTCAAAGTGAGTCGATGACACTAATCGATAAATTTTCAGAAGAAGTAATTCGACAGTCATCTGAGAAGATTTACAATGAGCTCAAAAAGTTACTTGAGGTTGTGGACAAATATTTTTTGAATTAAGTATAAGTACTGCCAACTTTAAGGAAGATGAAATATCGAATTTGAAAGGAAAGGCTGAAATTAAAAAACGTGTAGTATCATTTGAATCGAAATCGATAATGTGTATACTTATTTACAGGGAGTGAAAAAATATTTGCGTCAAAATATATTAAACCTCGTTGTGATTTTTGCGACGTAGAATTAGAGTTGTGTCAGGAATACTTATACTATGAGACAAGAAAGATACTTGGAAGTGGCATGTCAAGTAAGTAGCGCACAAATAAACCACATGATGGCATGTTACATACACTAAATATTTTAAGGTGCCTAAATTACACTTTAAGATATGAATTAGACTTAATAAACACGGTCAAATAATTAAAGTTGGACATGAAAAAATAACATTTCAAAGCACAAGCAATCCATTATAAGCAATCTTATGAAATGTGACTTTTAAAGGGCGGATATTCCGTCTTGGTTTATTGATGGATATGGTAGACTTCATCTAAAAGGTGCTCCTTCCTTTGGCGGTGTTCTCGACAAACACATTCTACCAAAGAAACGGAGCCCTTTTCAGGTTTTCAAAGAAGAACGTTACTTTCGATATTCAGGATAAATATTCTAATTTCTTAGAGGCCACGTTTCTTCATTATATAAATTTACAATTATTATACTATCATCTTGATGTGCTGCTACTATCCTCCATTCATGAAGCTCTCGATTTGCCACTTTTTCTAAGTAAATATCCCAAATTATTGCTAACTGATTTTCAGTTAGTATTTTTTCTAACGATTTTTTTTCTATTAATAAACCTGTGTTATATCCTTCCAAAGCCATATCATAACAAATAAGTTGTCCATCATTATTAAACCAATATCCCTCTTTAAGTTGTTTTAAACCAAGTTTATTTATAATAAACTCTGAAGGCATTAAATAACTAAGGGACCCTTCAATTGAATTATCATACCCTTTTTCCCATAAATACTCTAATGTAGTTGTTTTCAGTTCTTCATCAACTTCTTCGTATGAATTAACTTCTAATTGGTACTCCCTATATGCTTGACTCCAGTAATATTCACGTGCAAATATTTGATAGACGGACTCCCAATGACTACTATATGAGTAATCATGCACTTTTTTGTTTTTTGAATACTCGTTCACTTTGTTGTGTGGTACTAATAAAGCGGTTGTTTTTATGAATAACTCTTTTCTATCAGAATAGTCATCCTCATTGCTTCCTTCTAACCATTTAATATGAGAACTTAGCAAAATATATTCATTTGTATTTCTTTTTGTATAGATTAATTTTTCAAACGCAGGAATTTCTTCGGGATTATGAACCCATTTATCCAGATTGTTGTCAGGGATACGAAAAATGTTATTAAAGTAGTTCTTATTTTCTTTAGTATGGGTTATTAAAATAGTGGGATCGATGTCCCTGAGTCTGTCAAGAATTTTGTGTAAGCTCTCAAAATCGATCTATCAAACTGCGGTGCCGCGGCTTGACATGGAGCCT
>NZ_JAHNZO010000042.1 GCF_018998565.1 Paenibacillus oleatilyticus
GGGGACCCCGGGTCCTCGGGAAATTTGATTAGAAGCCGCTTAGAGCGGACATTTCCCGAAGACAAAGGCGGCCGCTACCGCTTCTCCAGCGGATACCCCACCTCCGTTTGCATCTCTATTTTCGTAAAAGCCCACTTTCTCAACACTTTGACCGTACCCGAAGGTACGGTTGGGGGGGGAATTATTGAAGCACGACGGATTCGCCTTCATTCAGCCCGCTCAGCACTTCCGTCTTTTCCGGCGTCTCCAGGCCGATTTTGACGATGCGTTTCTCCAAGCTGCCGTCAGCGGCTTCGACCATGACGTAGTAGTCATTTTTATCCCGATTAATCGTCAGCGTCGGCACGACCAGCGCGCCGCTTTTCTTATCCGTTTGGATCGAGGCGGTCAAGCTGAGTCCGGCAATCAGCCGTTCGTTCGGCTCCAGGGAAATCGTAACCTCGAACTGGGCGGCCGTCGTGTTCGAGGACTCGCTGCTGCTGCCGGTGCCGGCCTTGGCGAATTTGGACAAACGCTCGACCTTACCCTTCAGCTTGACGTCCTTCAGCGCGTCGACGCGCACCTCGACATCCATGCCTTCCTTGATGCGGAACAAGTCGTATTCGCCGACATTGCAAATTAGCTGCAGCTTCGTCAGATCGACGATTTTGCCGATCCGCTCGTTATCTTTCACTGACTTCGGCTCCTTGGTGCCCTCGAACAGGAAAATGCCGTTTTCCGGCGCCGCAAAGCCGGCGGCTTGCAGCTTCTTCGTTTTCTCCGCAAGCTGCGTACGGGTATGCTCAAGGTTCACTTGCGTAATCTCGTTTTGCATTTTGCGGCTTTCCGACGCGGCAAAGCGCTTTTTGGCGTCCGTTTCGGTAATGCCCTCGGTGTCCGCATCGGCGATGCCGGTTTTTTCCTGAAATTGATTCAACCGTATGTCCATTTCCTGCTTCTTGGCATTCGCTTGAAGCTGGGCGATTTCGTTGCGGAGCTCCGTGTCGTCAAGCCGGAACAGCACGTCGCCTTTGGCCACTTGAGAGCCGTCCTTGACGGACCACGCCGCGACGTAGGCGCCGAACGGAGCGTTGATGTACGTCTCCTTCTGGTAGGAAGACTTTCCTTTCACTTCGACAATGTTGGTCAAATCCTCACGAGCGGCTTTGAATTTCAATGCGTTCGTTGTTTGCGAAACCGCCGGACGGGACGCATTCTGCGGCCGGCTTTGCCAATATAACAGCCCCGTAATGCCGATGACAAGCACCGCGCCTACGGCGGCGAACCATGTTCTTTTTTTCATAGCTGCATAACTCCTAAACTGTTAGTCTCGTTTGATGGCGGTCAGCGCATCCGTGCGCGACGCTTTGATGGCCGGATAAATGCCGGACAGTACGCCGGTCATGATGGCGAAGAACAGACCGACCGGCAGGATCCAGGGACTAATAAATAAAATTTCCGCCTGAGATCCCGCTCTTGGAGGTGTAAACTGCATGATGGCGATATTGATCCCCCAAATGACCCAATACGACACCAAAATGCCCACCAGGCCCCCGAGCAGCCCGAGCAGCGCCGATTCGACCATAAACATGTTGCGGATTTGGCTTAGATTGGCGCCCAGCACTTTCATGATGCCGATTTGCCGTCTGCGCTGATAGGTCGACATCGTCATGGCGACGATGATCGAGATCGAGGCGACGAATAAAATAAAGACCCCGGCGCCGCCGAAGATCAGCCGGACGATGAGCAGCTCGTTCTGCATGCTTTCCTCGCGGTGAAGATTCGTCTGCACGGTGAGCTTCAGCTTCTTGAGCAGCGATTCCAGCTCTTTGACATGGGCGCTGCTGTCCACCTTAATTTTGACCTCGTTATACTCGGCCGTCTGCGAGGAGTTCTTATCTTCCTTGACCTTGCCGCCATTCATTTGAATGATCGCTTCCTGAAGCCGCTTGCCGAGTGCCGGCGATACGAACGCCGTCTTCTGATGAATCAGCATATCGTCGGGAACGCCCTCCGGCTTCTTGAGGATGCCGACGACCCGGACGGGAATTTGGATGTCCACCGTTTCCCCGACATCGTTCGAGCGGAAAATTTGCGGCTTCAGCACGATTTGCTTCTGATATACGGGATACGCGATATATCGCTGTTCCCGCCAAGCATTCCGGGCATCGCGTTCGCTCATGCTCTGAAGCTGCTGCTGGCGGGCTTTGGAGATTTGGCTGTCGAACAGCCCCATCGTCGCCCCGTAGCTTAAAATAATCGTATTTTCCTGCTCCGAAGGCCCGCCTTGCTGCAGTTCATAGCCGAAAGCGGGCAGCGTGTCCAGCTCGGTGGCGAAGATTTGGTCGATATAGCCTTTTTTGCTGTCCACTTCAAATTCGAACTGGTTTAATGTCCGGTATGTAGCCAGTGCCTTAATATATGGGAATGTGCGCATCATGCCGATCTTGGCTTTCGTAAGCTCGTAAGGCTTCGCGCTGTTCGGATCGTTCGGATCGGCTCCTTCGGCGCGGCCGCCGCTGGTTACCGTAATCTCGTCCGATTTCAGGTATAGGCTCATCTGCGTCCGGCTGTATTGGTTGATCGACTCTCCGAAGGAGAGGGCGACCACGATGGAAGCCGAGCCGATGGCAATGCCCATCGTACACAACAGGGTGACGACGACGCGCCGTTTGAGCTGATCCCAGCCGAGCTTAAAATAATCGAGCAGCTTCATTCGGCGTCACCTGCCCATGCGCCATCTTCGACCAAATACCCGTCGCGCAGTTGAATGACCCTCCGGGTTCGCTTCGCGACCTCCAGCTCGTGGGTAACGATAACGAAGGTGATGCCGAGCGTCCGGTTCAATTCGATCAGCAGATCGATAATTTCTTTCTCCGTCTTCGTATCGAGGTTCCCGGTCGGCTCGTCCGCGAACACAATAGCCGGTTGCGTAATGAGCGAACGGGCGATACTGACCCGCTGCTGCTGACCGCCGGACAGCTGCGAGGGGAACATCTCAGTCTTTTCCCCGAGGCCGACCTTGGTGAGCAGCGACACGGCTTGCTCCCGGCGATGCTTGCCGCGCAGGCCTTGAAAAACAAGCGGCAGCTCGACGTTCTCGCGGACGGTCAAGTGCGGAATCAATTCGTACGATTGAAAAATAAAGCCGATATGTGTCCGGCGGAATTCCGCAAGCTGGTTCTCGCTCATTTTCTCGATCGCCCGGCCGCTGATCAGGATGCTACCGGACGTCGGCTTCATCAAGCCGGCCATCAGGTTCAGCAGCGTTGACTTTCCCGAGCCGGAGCTGCCGAGCAGGGCGACCATTTCTCCTTTGTCCACCCGGAAGTTAATTTCGTGCAGGACAGGCGTGTTCTCGCTGCCGCTGCGAAAGCTGTGTGACAAATGTTCTACCGCAAGCACATAACCCCTCCGTTGTTGAATTTTTCTCATTCAGTATAGACGACCGTTCCATTCAGAAGTGGAAAAAGAGGAAAAGTTAAGAAAACTTTAAGAGTCGCGGGCAAAAAAAAGCCGCCGGAACGTCCGCTTGGTAATAGACGTTTGCCACGGCGGCCAGTCCTGCAGCTATTGCAATGAATCTTGCTGTGCCCCTGCCGCAACGTTTTTCGCTTTGGCGTACAGGGCAAGAAATCCGAGCATGGCGACGAACGAGAGTACGGAGCCGACCGCATACATGGCATGTGGGCTCCAGCTATTGAACACCCAACCGCCGATCGTGCCGCTGAGCAGCCCGGCCAGCCCGGACCAAGTAATCGCGAACACCGCCTGGCCGCTGGCCCGAAAATGATCGGGGACCACGCTCTGAATATACCGGATGGTCGTAAACAAAAACACGCCGAACGTGATCGAATGCATCATCTGAATGGCAATGACCCACATCGGGTTATCCACCAGGCTCATGAGCAGGAAACGTACGGCATAAGCCAGACAGCAGAGCGCCAGCAGCGGCAGCTCCTTCAGCTTGTGCCCGTATTTGCTGAGCAGGAAGAACACCGGAATTTCGCTGAGCGCCGACATCATCCACGACCAGCCGACGACGGATTGGTCTCCGCCGAGCCGCTGCAAGAACAGCGCGAGGAAGCCGTCATTCATCCGGTGGGCGATGGACACCGTCAGTACCGTAAGCAGGAACGCGAGAAACGACCGGGAGCCAACGATCGGGAGAAGCCCGGAAAAGTCCGGCTTTTTCACGTTGGCGTCCCGCGTATCCGTAAGCAGGAACGACAGCAGTAGGGAGCAGGCAATCGTGCCGAGGCACAGCGCCACGGTCAGACCCGCACCGTAGCTTTTGAGCAGCTGGCCGAACACGAGGGCGGCGAAGGCGAAGCCGATCGAGCCCCATACGCGGAAGGACGCGTAGCTTTTGCCGTTGCGGCTCACCGTAAGCAGAATCAAGCTGTCGGTCAGCGAGGTCGTCGGCGACTGGAAAAAGAAGAAGGCGGCCATCAACACCATCAGAAGCCCGAACGTATCGGTGTGGAACGTCCAGGCTGCCATCAGCAGCTGCCCGATAAAAATGACGTTCAAAATCTTTTTCACGCTGCGGACCTTGTCGCTGGCCAAACCCCAAAATAAGTTTGAGAAGATGCCGATCATCGGGCCGACCGAATACAAAAGTCCGATTTGCAGCGTGGAAAAGCCTTTCGATTGGAAGTATAAAGGAAAGAATGACGTGATCACGGCCATCGTCATGTAATACGTAAACGTAAAGCTGCGCAGCACGACCTCGTTGCGCGGAGGTTTGGACATACTCATACGCTTTCACTCGATTCGTTAGGTTTTCGGTTCGCAGCCGGCAGCGGCTTTGGAATGGCATGGTCCGCCCGCAGAGCCGAGCGCAGCACGGCCCAGACGACCGCCGCTTCCGCCGCGACGCCGAACGATTGGGCCAGGGCGCCGATCATGCCGTTCCAGCCCGGAGTCCGGGCGACGCACAGCACAAGAACCAGCAGCGTAACGCACACGTTTGCGGCCTGAGACCAGACCATCACCTTGGTCTGACTGCGCAGCATCAGCAGCCCGTTGCCGAAATCGAGCCACGGGAACACGAGCGTCATCAGCATAAAGACGCGGAGCGTCGACAGGCTTGCCAGCATCAAGCGCTCGTTAACACCCATCACGTGCTGCATGAACCACGGGCCGGCCGGCGTATAAGCGAGCAAGGCGATCAGTAGGCTCGGGATGAGCGAGAACAGCAGGGTGAAGCGGACCACGGAAGCCGCATCCTTGCGGTAAAAGTTCAGCACAATCTGATGTATGTACGAGAAAAAGCTTTGCACCAGGTTCGTGAGGCTGGCGGCGATCGCAAACGAGGCGATGGCGAGCTTCAAGTCCGTCGTTTTTCCGAGAAAGGCGTTGATCGCCGGTCCCGAAATGACCGCGATAACCGATGAGAACAGCAGCGGCCGGTAAAACCGGAACACCTGCGAAGGCTTCTCGATCGGATGGTCCGGCTGCTTCTCCGGAATTTCGTCTTTTAACAAAGCCCTGCCTTCCCAGAAGCTCACGGCGGCTTCGATGACCATGCCCGTCAGGAAGATGACTGCGCCGACCGTTCCGCTGGTGACGCCCGTCCGTATAAAATAAAGCGAGAGCGCATACATTCCGGCAAGCCGGATCGCCATGCCGATCGTCAGCCATTTGGTCCGCATATTGTAAATAATAACGCCGTGAAACATGCAGCGGATTCCCGAAAAAATGCTGACGAACATCAAGACGCGGTACACCTCCACCATCGGCTCGACCATCGCGGCGTCGACCCCGAACAAACGCAAAAACACCCACGGTCCGACGGGGGTGTAGCTGATGAATGCGCCGATGAGGAAGATGGCCCCGAGAACATAAAGGCTGACCGCTGTCAAAGCGCGGAACGAGAGGCGGTCGCGCACCAAAGCGGAGCACGTCTGCCGCAGCAGCACCGCCGGTCTCTCGGTAATGCCCAGAATGCTCATCGGCAGGGCGTAGCTTGCGATGACAATCTCGGGAGAGGCCGCGCGCGCCAGCGTGCTGTTAATGATGACATGGGAGATCGTTACAAGGCTCGCCGACATTCCGAGGGGAACAAAGAAGGCAAGCAGCTGCCGAAACGTAATGCGGGTTTGCCCCAGATCGTTCATGTTGACTTCCCTCTTTTCACATGCCAAACATTATAACATGGATAGGGGAGTCAAGGGAGAAAAATTTACGTACCTACTGGAAGCGGCTCATCGTTCGTGATACATTTATATAGATAAAACGGATCGATCAAACGGTGCGTCCCTTTTGCATAATCGAGAAAAGGTGAGAAAGGTGGAAACGGAGATGACATACGCGTTTGAACTCGACGAACGTCTCGGCATTCCGCTGCCCCGTCTTGAACAGGACTTTGAAGACTACAGCCAGCAGGAACAAGCGGAGATGCTTCTGCGCTGGGAAGAAATCCGCGGCGGCATTCCCGATCGGATCAAGCAATTGGAACGGGTCATCATCGCGAAGCAGGAGCAGCTCAATGTGGAAGAGCATTTTCCGACGTCCTGCCGCTTAAACAGCGAAATCGCCGATCTGGCCAGCACGATCAACGAGCTGCACTTATGGTTTCGGGTTCATCAGGACATGCCGGATCGTGCGGTTCATCACTGATGGCGCGGCCCATTACCGAATATAATGGGGGGAACCCCGATGCATGCAAAGAGCTATGGATTGGCAACACGCTACGCAGAAGGAGGTTGTAAGCTTGAGTTGGACCGATAGTCTAAACAGACTCGCAGCGCAGCTGACGTCGCATAAACCTTCGCTGTATCCCGACGAAGAGCTCGACGACTTGGCCGATATCAAGATCGGAAAGCTGTCGCTGGACGCCTTCGAAGGGGAACGGAAAGCCTATGCGCTCACGGTAAAAGCGGGGCTGCATTTGTTTAACGAGAGCCTGGAGAAGTCGCATGCGCTATCCCAGGAAATTCATAATCCCGCCGGCAGCTACTGGCACGGAATCATGCACCGGATGGAAGGCGATTATCCTAACGCCGCCTATTGGTTTCGCATGGCGCGCAGCCTGCCGATTTATGCGGAGCTCGCCGAGCGGGCCTACGGTTACGTGCGGACGGCAGACCTGCAGGGCATTAATAATACGGCGTACAGGGAACGGCTGGAGGAGTGGGCATCCGGGTCCGGTTGGGATCCCTGCGCGTTTAACGAGCTGGTCGAGCGGCACGTCACCCGGATACGGGACGAGCAGGCTGAGGAGCTCTTGAAGCATATCCAATGGCTTGAGATGCGCCTGCTTCTCGAATACGGCTATGTCCAAAGCGGAGGCGGAGGAACGTTGCTTGAGTCGCCGTAATTCGTCAGCCGATGTGCCCCAACGCCCGATTGGACTTATGCTGCGCGTGTATCGCTATGCGCTGCCGGAGGTGCGGGAGCAGCTTCGCCACTGGCGGGAGAAAGCCGAAGCGATGCCCGATCCCGAGCTCCGAAAGCAGGCGATCGCCAGCATGACCAGCAAGCAGTTCCACTGCGAAGGCGGCTCGGTCTACGCCGTCGCGAATCTGCCCATGCGCCATGTGCTTATTCCCCTGATCGTCGCTTTCCAGACGATCAGCGATTATTTGGATAACTTGTGCGACCGGAGCACTTCGCTCGATCCCGAAGATTTTCGGCGTCTGCATCAATCGATGCTCGATGCGGTCGATCCGGCGGAGCCGCTGCACGATTATTACGAATTCCGGGAAGAGAAGGACGACGCTGGTTATTTGAACGAGCTGGTCAAGACATGTCAAGCCAGCCTCCGGCTGTTGCCCTCTTATCCGCTTGCAGCGGATTCGGTGCGCGAGCTTGTCGGTCTGTACTGCGATCTGCAGGTGTATAAGCACATTCACAGGGAGCTGCGCGAGGATGCGCTGCTGTCTTGGTGGGAGAAGCACCGGGGACGGTTTCCGGCGGTGGCGTGGAATGAATTTGCCGCCGCTACGGGATCGACGCTTGGCGTTTTCATGTTGTTTTTGGCTGCTTCCGATCCGAAGCTGCAGCCGGAAACGGTCCGGCAAATTCACGAGGCGTATTTTCCGTACATTTGCGGACTTCACATTTTGCTTGATTATTTGATAGACCAAGAGGAAGATCTGGCCGGCGGCGATCTTAATTTCTGCAGCTACTACGATAATATGGATCGGACCGTCGAACGCATCGCCTTCATTGTAGAGGAGGCGAAGAGCAAGTCGGAACAGCTCGAGCATCCGGGATTTCACCGGATGATTATCGAAGGACTGCTGGCGCTGTACTTGTCTGATCCTAAAGTCAGCAAGCAGCGGCAAGTGAAGACGATATCCCGGAAGTTGATGAAGGACAGTCCGCTGATGCGCTTGTTTTTCTTCATTAACAGTATTTGGATCCGCAAAACCTCTTGATTCTATATACAATTAAAGAGACAGTCAAGATGACGAGGAGGAACCACCATGTCTGTAAAAAAAATTGCGGTACTCACGAGCGGCGGCGATTCCCAGGGGATGAACGCGGCCGTTCGCGCCGTCGTGCGCAGCGGCTTGTATCACGGTCTTGAAGTATTCGCCGTGCAGCGCGGTTACTCGGGGCTGATCAACGACGACATCCGCGAGATGGACCTGCGGAGCGTCGGCGACATCATTCAGCGCGGCGGAACGATTCTGCAAACGGCACGCTGTAAGGAGTTCGTTACGCCGGAAGGGCAGCAGCTCGCTGCGGACAACCTGCGCAAGCGCGGAATCGACGGGCTCGTCGTCATCGGCGGGGACGGCTCTTATCAAGGCGCGAACAAGCTGAGCAAGCTCGGGATTAAAACGATGGGACTGCCGGGAACGATCGATAACGACATCCCGTTCACCGATTTCACCATCGGGTTTGATACGGCGGTCAGCATCGTTGTGGATGCGATCAATAAGATTCGGGATACGATGAGCTCTCATGAACGCTCGTCCATTGTCGAGGTCATGGGCCGCCACTGTGGAGATATCGCCCTCTATGCCGGCCTGGCCAGCGGAGCGGAGACGATTCTGGTGCCCGAGGTGCCGTACGATCTGGACGAAATCGCCAATCGCATGACGGAAAACTTCTCCCAAGGAAAGCGTCACAGTATCATTATCGTGGCCGAGGGCGTAGGCAAAGGGGAAAATATCTCGGCGGAAATTATGAAGCGCAACGGAATCGAGCCGCGGGTGACCGTGCTTGGACATATTCAGCGGGGCGGTACGCCTACGCACAACGACCGGATTCTGGCGAGCAGCCTCGGCGATTTCGCCGTACGCCGACTGATCGCAGGAGATTCCGGCAAGGCATGCGGAATGGTCAAAGGCGAGCTTGTTGCGACCGATATTGATAAAGTTGTGCATACCAAAAAACAATTCAATATGGAATTATACGAGCTTTCGAAACGGTTATCCCAATAAAAGCACAAAAAACATGCAGTCTTCCGTGGGCGGAAGGCTGCATGTTTTTTCATACGTTAGGACTTATTCCGAGTCTGGGCTAACACGGCCACAATTTCAGCGGTAGGACGGTTTCCTCTTGCCGCATACCGGATCGTGCCGTCCCGGCTGATGACATAGACGATGCGCTGCTGCCCAAGCAGACCGAATAACGTCTGGCCCACATCGTACAGCTGGCGGATCGTCTCTCCGGAATCGGTGACAAGCGGAAAATCGTAGCCGAACTTTTGCGAGAACTGCCGATGCTCCTCGAGCGAACCGGGATTGACGCCCAGCACCAGCGCATCATAATCGGCATACTGGGCTTTGGAATCTCGAACGGCGCAAAGCTGCTTCGTGCAGATGGGCGTGTTGTCCTTCGGATAAAAAATAAGCACGATCGGCCGTTTCCCCAAATGATCGGCTAGGCGGACCGTACCCTGCGTGCTTTCTGCGGCAAATGCCGGAGCCTTGGTTCCGATGGCAAGCAAAGACTTCCCCCTCCTATGATGACGAAGTACATTAGTTGTATTGTAGCGAATTGCTGCCGGAGGAACAAGGCATAGACATGCTCGCGGACGCTACAGTGAAGTATAAAACTCGACCATATGCTCCCAAAGCTGTTTTCCGGCGTATGACTTGTAGTTCATCTGCGTAGCGCTGCCCATGTAATAAGTAAACGGCTTATTGCTATGTTTGCGGAAGGTCGTTTCATATTCCTTGTATAAGTTATATCTATCGGACTTGCTTGCGTCACCGTCGATTTCCATGTCGACGCCGATGTTTGCGCTTCGGAGCTTGATATAACTATCGTTGGCAGGAATAATCGGCTTGCCGTCCGTGTAGCTCAAGTACCCGTTTGCTATGCTTTTGTCCACAACCAGCAGCGGTACTTTGTTTCCGTCAAAATAGTAATGCGGCTGAAGCAAAACGACATCGGCGATATTTTCGTTAATGACGTAAGCAAGGCGTTTCAATTGATCGTTATGAGGGGTGACATAAGGAGCCCATGCCACATTGAGGCTGCCGTTGTTTTTGGCCCATTGCTTGATCGACCTCATCGTTTTGACTACGGTGTTATCGTTCATGTTGCTTTGCAGCGTTTTGGTCCAGTTCGCTCCGGTATATTTCGTGCCGGTGTCGGGTCCGTCCAAATAAATGTTTTCGAAGTTGATATAGACACCTTTCACATACTTGTCCCAGTTGGCTTGTCCGATGGCCTTTTTAACTGCATCAAGAAATCCGGTGATGGAGTCATCGTATGTGTCTGCGCTGCTCTTCGAGTTTCGTGACGGGGTGGAGATCCAAAGCTTGGCTTGAGGATTGGCTGTGACGATTTTATTGGCCTGATTGGCGAAATCCGTTACATCCGCTGAAGCTGCCGTCGTTTTGGTCGTTACGATAAAGAAATGGTCCGCGCCTTTAGATAAATTGACAATATCCTCGGTCTTGTACTCCGGTTGGTTCGAGCCCGTATAGACCAATACGGATCTCATTTGCAGATTTGAGGAAGCCTGGGCTTCGGTAGTGAGCCCTGCTGCCCCGGCTAACAGGACGGAACAACCTAAAAGAGACAGACACCATGCTTTTGCCTTTTTCACAAATGAATTCATTGCTTTCCCTCCGTGATATCATGGTTTATATTTCCATATTATGCATTTTGTTTTGCTTCTTCAAATCTTTAATTTGTCTCTAATTCATTCTAATCGCGAAGCGCCATCGCTCCTTCGGCACTTGCTTCTTCCCGCCGATTTCGGTAGGATGGGGGAGCGGCCCATTTCATTGAAGTGGGAGACAACTGCGGTGTACATATATAAGCTGGAAGTCGAATTGCAGGAGCGGCCCGTCCGCGTTGTCATGAAAGCGAGCGCTCATAGGCGCAGGACTATGTCATTGAAAGCAAAGAGCAGTGAACATTATAGGAAGCAAAGGAGCAGTCAAACGATGAAAATTACGATTATTGCGGGAAGCAACCGTAAAGAGGCCACGAGCACGCAGCTGTGCCGATATATTGCGAAGCTGCTGGAAGAGAAGCAGTGTCAGGTTACGCTGTTCGATTTGTATGAGAAGCCGCTGCCGTTCTACAACGGGGACCTCGATCAGACGGATGCGAATATCGTTGAGCTGAGACAGCGTTTGTTGGAAGCCGACGGCATCGTGCTGGCGACGCCGGAATATCACGGGAGCGTGTCGGGCGTCCTGAAGAACGCGCTCGATTTTACCGGCTTCGATCACTTCGACGGCAAGGTGACACTGTCGGTCAGCTCGGCCGGGGGAGCCGTCGGCGTCAGCTCGCTGCAGCAGCTGCAGACGATCGTGCGCAACCTGCACGGCATCAACTGCCCGGAATGGATCTCCATCGGCGGAGCGCAGCGCAGCTTTACGCTGGAGGGCGAGCCTGAAGATGCGAAGACGCGGGAGCGCGTGCTGAAGACCGTCGGCTATTTCGCACAAATGATTTCGACGTTGCGGAAATAATCGGGAATGAAAGGGGAGTGGGATCGCCGTGGCGGCGATATTGCAAAATGACTGGGCTCCTTTGCTGGAAGACCAGTTTCAGGCGCCTTATTATCACCAACTGAGATCGTTTTTGAAGCAGGAGTATGCCACGCGTACGGTATACCCGGATATGCACGATATTTTCAATGCCCTTCATTATACTTCTTATGCGGATACCAAAGTGGTCATTCTCGGACAGGACCCGTATCATGGCCCGGGACAAGCTCACGGACTCAGTTTCTCGGTCAAGCCTGGAATCCCGGCACCGCCTTCGCTGCAAAATATTTTCAAGGAGCTGCAAAGCGACCTTGGCTGCTCGATCCCGGATAACGGCTGCCTGGTGCCATGGGCCGAGCAGGGCGTGCTGCTGCTGAACACGGTGCTTACCGTGCGGCAGGGCGAAGCGCATTCGCACAAAGGGCAAGGCTGGGAGACGTTCACCGACCGTGTCATTTCGTTGTTGAACGAGCGGGAGAAGCCGATCGTGTTCGTACTCTGGGGAAGCCCGGCCCAGCAAAAAATGCAATTGATTACCGAGCGGCGCCACTTCATCGTTCGGTCTGTTCATCCGAGCCCGCTATCGGCGCATCGCGGCTTTTTCGGCAGTCGGCCGTTCTCGCAGGTTAACGATTTTCTGCGGAGCATCGGCAGCGTGGAGATCGACTGGCAGCTCCCGAATCTGGGCGTGCAAAGCCGCAGCAGCGGCACGGCCTGATCTATTTTTACAAATGTAAAAGCCCGCTCCTTTCGATGTGGAAGGAAGCGGGCTTTTCGCTTATCTGGCAGACGAAGCTTTTACTTGTAATCGACATCCGGCGTGTACGTATTGACGGCGTTCCATAGCAGGAACTCTTCGGTGCCGTTATCTTTCAGCGCACGGATTTGCTCTTCGATCTCTTTTTTGCCGTAACGGACGTGACCGGGTACCCAGGTGGCGGTGAAATCTTGAATCCAAGGCCGGACGACCGGCTTCAGAGATTGCAGCGGGTCAAGCTTCTTGGCGGTATCCTTCATGGCCCCGTTGATCGTTACGTACGGCGCGGCATCCGGCACCTTGGCTCCGAACCAACCGTTCGAATAGTGGCTCGGATAAATCATCGGGCAGATGACGTCGACGTTCTGGGATATTTTCTGGAAGTCTTGGCCGATGCCTTCAGCAGCCGGTACGGAAGCGGCGTAGCCGAAGATATCAACCGATATCCGGACTCCCAAGGGGGTGAGCTGCTCCCGGGCGTACTTCACGAATTCGGCAACCGCTTCGATGCGGGAGCGCTCGTCTTTGTCGTACTTCAGTGTATCGGCCCGCTTCTCGAAGCCTTCCGGGAACCGGACGTAATCGAACTGGATTTCCTTGAAGCCCGCCTTGGCCGCTTCCTTCGCAATCGCAATGTTGTAGTCCCATACTTCTTTCTTGTACGGGTTCACGAAGCTGTCCGGCGGATTTTTGCCATTGCCCCAGAGGGAGCCGTCCGGGTTTACAAAAGACAGATCAGGCCGTTTTTTTGCCAGTACGGTATCTTTGAATACGACGATGCGGGCAATCGGGTATACCTTGTGCTCCTGCAGCGTGCTCATCAGCTTCGGCATGTCGGTAATAATTTTTTGCGTCGTGTCCATCGCATTCAGTTCGGGATTGCCGGTATCGTACGTTATGTACCCCCAGTCGTCCTTCAGGTCGATGACCATCGAATTCAACTCGGTATCGTCCATCAGCTTCAGCAGCGTATTCATACGTGAGCCGCCTGCGCTGTGCGCCGTGACGTAAATGCCTTTGACCTTCGGCGCATCTTTCTGCGGGTCCTTCTTGTCTACCGGAGTCAGCCGGTCGAACAGATTCCCGTCGGGGGAAGGCTGCTGGGCGACGGCAGTTTTGGAATCGATTGAAGCTTGGGCCACCTGCTCGAATGTCGCATCGGGATGATCGGCGCTGACGCCCCCCCAGGCCATGAGGAACGCGGCCAATAAAAGTTCCATGGATCAGTCTCTCCTTGCTAGTTTGATATCTATCATTATAATAAAAGAGTCGGTAATCCGATAGAGAGCTTTGATAGATTTTAAACGACACATCCAAAAAGGACCGATATCCGGATGAACAAACAAATCTGGACGCTGCGGGGACTAAACTTTTCCTACTATGCGACCACTGCCGTCCTCTTGCCGTTTCTGCCCATTTACTTCGAAGGAAAAGGCTACTCTTCCTCACAGATCGGACTGCTGATGATGATCGGGCCGTTTGTGACGATCTTCGCCCAGCCGATTTGGGGCTATTTGAGCGATCGTTACCAGACGCTAAAGCTGATTATCTTCGGGCTGTGGGTCATGACGGTATTGTCGAGCATCGGCATTTTCGAGACGAGCGGGTACACCCTCGCGCTGCTCTTTACGCTGCTGCTGTATTTTTTCATGCAATCGTCAGTGCCGCTGCTCGACACGGTGTCGATTAAATCCGCGCTGCAAGCGGGGAAAAGCTACGGTTCGATCCGGATGTGGGGATCGATGGGATTTACGCTGTTGGCGCTATCGTCCGGCTATGTATTGGACGCTTTAGGCGGGATGAACAGCATTCCTTATGTGTATTGGAGCATCTGGGTGCTGCCTTTCGTGCTGCTCGTATTTCTTAAGGACGAGAAAGGAACGGGGGAGCGCATTTCTCTCAAGGCGCTGGGCAGCTTGTTCGGAAACAAGCCGTTCTTGTGGTTTCTGCTGCTGGTCTTCATACTCATGGTGCCGCACCGGATGAATGACGGGCTGTTCGTCCTGTACTTGAAGGATTTGGGGGCCACGGATTCGATGGCCGGGTGGGCTTGGGCGCTTGCGGCCGGGGCGGAAATTCCGACCTTCGCGCTGCTCGGCCGCTATATGCACCGGTTTCACGAGCTGGCGCTGCTGGGGATCGTCGCGGTGCTGTACACGATCCGCTGGTTGTTATATGGCTGGGTATCGGACCCGTCGGTACTTATGTTATTACAAGCGACGCACTGTATGACGTTCGCCGCCTTTTGGATTGTTTCGGTGCAATATGTCGTCCGGCTCGTGCCGCAAGAGCTGCAATCTACGGGCCAGTCGATGCTGTCTATGGTGTTTCTGGGGCTTGCTGGTATTGCCGGCGGTTCGGTCGGAGGCTGGATCAAGGATGAATGGGGCGGCTCATACATGTATTACATGGGAGCGGGGATGGCTTGCATCGCATCGGTGCTGCTGCTCGGTACACATGCATATTACCGCAAAAAAAACCATCCGGCCTGATCGGACAGATGGTTTCGTCATAATGGAATTATTTATTCGCTGTCGGCTGAACGGGTTCGCTTGCCGACGAAGCCGCTGGAGCCGCCAATTCTTTTTTCGGGGCTTCGGGCTCCGGAGGATTATCGTCGGAACGGCCGCCGTTGCCTGACGTTGCATCTTTAAATTCGCGGAACATTTTGCCGAAACCGCGTCCGAGCTCCGGAAGCTTGTTCGGTCCGAACAAAAGCAGAGCGACGAGAGCGATCAAAATGATGTGCCAAGGGGATAATGCTCCCATAGTGTAAGTACACCTCCGAAATGGTATGATCTAATCATACCATTTATTTAATTGTACTATAACACATTTTTGTTACAAAAAGACAACGATTTTAGGATAGTCCTAAAAAAATTTTAAGAAGATAAATCAGGCCTCGAGTTTGTCAACGAAGGTAAGCCGCACTTCTTTCAAATTCATCAGCGTCGTGCCGGTTATCGCATCCGGCTTGACCGTTAGCGTATAGATGCCCGGCCCGGGAATGCGGACCGTTCCAAGCTCGGTGCTTCCGAAATCGTACCAGCCGCCCGTCGGCTGCACCGACCCTTGAAGCCGCTGGCCGCACAGCTCTACGCGATACGTTCCACCGGCTTCGCCTTCCGCCGCTCCGTAGACGATCGTAACCCGGCAGGCTCCAGGCGTCTCTGCGCGAAACGTCCACTCGATCGAATCGGTAGGATTGATCCAGTTCGTTACGACGTCGCGGTCTCTTTTGCCGGTATCGTAACGCAGTTCGCTACCTTGGATGTCGCCGTCGAAGGCGCCGAACCGGTTGACATAATCGCGTTCCAGCAGCCGTTTCACCGGATTGGCGTCAATCGCTCCTTCGAATTCGACAACGACTACGGTGACATTCGGGTCAAGCGGCTCGGCAGGCACCTCGATCAGCACATCTTCGCCGTTCAAGCGGCGATGGGCGAGCGGGCGCCGCTGCGGCTCGGCCAGCAGGTACGCGCTTAGAACGTCGTTGCGCAGCCCCGGAACGATCAGCTGCCCGCTCGCAGGCCATTCGAATACGTGCAGATAGAGGAGCCCGTCCTTTGTCGTGCAGCGCCCCCACTGAGGCTTGCCGATCGGGCTTCCGGTCGTACCATACACGCTCTCGCCGTTCGTTTTCATCCATTGTCCGATTTCCCGCAAAATATGCTTTGACGGTTCGTCGAATTCGCCTTCCGGTGTCGGACCTACGTTCAGCAAATAGTTGCCGTTCAAGCTGAACACGTCGCTCATGTTGTGGAGAATGCTGGTAGCGGATTTCCAGTTGTGATCCGTTTTCTTGTAGCCCCATGAATCATTCATCGTGTGGATCGATTCCCAGTCGTTGCGGTTAATCCGGATGTGCAGCTGATTGTCGCCGGAATTGCCGTAATCTCCGAAGCCGTCCCGGCGCACGCGGCGGTTCACCAGACAATCCGGCTGCAGGCTGCGGACCGTATCGACAAATCTTTGGCCCTGCTCGTCGGTCACCTTATGCCCGCAATCGAACCATACGATGGCGACATCGCCGTAGCCGGTCAGCAGCTCCCGGACTTGCGGAAATGCCTTTTCCTCCAAATACCGCTCATACCGCGCAAATTTGTCCTCATCGTTCACCCACGATTCCAAAGAGTCCCATGCCCCGATATTGTTCGGATAGTCATGCGTGTTGCCCTGGGAATCGGGGTGATGCCAGTCCATCGAGTGGGAGTAATAGAAGCACAGCTTGATTCCTTCCTTGCGGCAGGCCTCGGCTAATTCCTTCATCGGGTCACGGCCGAAAGGGGAGCGCTTGACGATATTGAAATCGTCTGCGGCCGAATCGTACAAAGCAAAGCCATCGTGATGCTTCGCCGTGATCACGATATATTTCATACCGGCATTCTTGGCCGCACGCACCCAGGCCTCCGCATCGAAGCGGACCGGGTTGAACGATTCCGCGAGACGCTCGTATTCCTTCACCGGAATTTGCCCGCGCAGCATAATGTGCTCTCCGTAGGCACCCGGCACTGACCGGCCCTTCCAGACGCCGCCAAGCAGCGAATACAATCCCCAGTGGATGAACATCCCGAAGCGCGCCTCCCGCCACCAAGCCAGCCTGTGGTCCTGCAGCTCTTCCTGCAGCAAGGGCGGGTTCGTCTGGTCGGCCGCTTCCGCTTCCGCATTATCCATGTACATGTCCCGTTTGATCATCGAGAAGCCTCCATCCGTTCGCGGTTCGTCGCTACCGCGTTGCTTACTCCCATTGTACCCGGCATATGATATAATCCCTATGGATGCGGTTAACGCTTATTTGTACGAAATTAACCTTTTTGTCGAACCGTCAAGTTAAGCTCTTCGAGGTGCTGCGATGTCAAACAACGAACCGGATTTTTCGCTGCTCAGCCATTTGCTGACGGATATGAAGACGGAATTGCTCAATGCAAGACGGAGCAAATGCAATCCCGACTGGATTCAAAAGCCGTTCACCCCCGCGTACAGCAAAATTTATTACATCTGCGAAGGGGAAGGGCGGATGGCGGTCGGCGGGCAGGAGCTGTTTCCCCGGCCGGGGCAGCTCGTTTTTGCTCCGGCAGGGCTGGTGCAATCGTTCTCGGTTACCGATCCGGCCCGGACGTATACGATGTACTGGTGCCATTTTACGTCCGACTTGAATTGGACAGGGTTGTTTTCGTTGTTTAAGCTGCCCTATTGTTTGACGGCGCCGAAGCCCTCCGAAGCGATTGCCTTGTTCGAGAGGCTGGCGGACGAGCATAGCGCGAAGAAAGGACCGGCTAGGTCAATCCGGGTCGAGGCTGCGCTCCTCGGCGTCATTGCCTGCTATCTGGAGCAGGCGGTGTTGAGACAGGAGGAGCAGGCAGGGCTATCATTCCGTCACAGCAAGCTTGGCGAGGTGCTGGACTACATTGACGCGCACTTGGCCGAGGAGATGACGATTGCGGAGCTGGCCGACATCGTGCATCACCATCCGAATTATTTTGTGCGCTTCTTCAAGCGCCAGCTCGGGACGACGCCGATGACGTACATCTATGAGCGCCGGCTCGAAAAAGCGAAGCAGCTGATCGGTTCGACCGACATGACCATCGGCGAGGTGGCGCAGGCGACAGGCTTTCACGACCTGTTCCATCTATCCAAAAACTTCAAAAAATCGGTCGGCATCGCGCCCACGGAATACCGCAGCTTGTCCCGCGGTTTGCAATTGCCTTCCGAATAGGGGCATAACACAAGACCGCTCTTCCTGCCACCGTACGGCGGCCGAAGAGCGGTCTTATACATGTTATGACGCTTTACTCCTTCAATGAAGAAAGGCGTCCTTTTGATGTTCTGAAATGCTGTATTGAATAATTTCCATGGCATCCTCTGTTTCGAGAGCTTCCAGTCCGTTGCGCAGCACGATCTCCGATTCGAGCTCGCGTTTCTTGAGGAATGGATACAGCTCCGGCGTCAGTCTCATGACAATGGTTGCCAACTTTACGGTTTCCACAAGCATCACCCTTCCCGTCATCTGTTGTTTAGAGATCAGGACTTACGAGTAATTCAGGTTAAGCCTTGGAAAAATGGTATGAAATTACTCCTCAATTATAGCATATTTCTGAATGTCTATGTACCGGAAATTTTGCTTAATTGCCGGGTTCGTTCCGGTCGGAGCGGCGGAACAAGCCCATAACGCCTACGGTCTCGGTGATATTGACGAAAGCCTGCGGATCCCATTGGCGCACCAGGTTTTGCAGTTCGTTCAATTCGTAGCGTGTCGTTACCGTCATCAGCATATGCTGCGCTTCCTTCGTATATGCTCCTTCGGTATCGATGACCGTGACGCCGCGCTTGAGCTTCTGCATTTTTTTTAGGAGCAGATCCTTTTTCTTGGTGACGATGAAGACGGTTACTTTCAAGTGCCGGATATGAATCGTATCGATGACTTTGCCTGTAATGAACATGGACAGCATGGAGTACAGGGCCAGATCCCAGTTGTTTTTGAACAAGCCGAGCGCCACGATCACAATGCCGTTCAGACCGAACAGAGACGTGCCAAGCGAAAAATCCCGTTTGCGCGTGAGGATGGAAGCGATGATGTCAAAGCCGCCGGTCGATCCACCCACCCGCATCGAAATGCCGGTTCCAAGCCCGACCAGCACGCCTCCGGCAACGGAAGAGATGATTAAATCTTTGCTGACGGTCATTGTAGGGATCAGCTGCATGAACCAAGTGGTCAATACAACCGAGACGACGCTCAAAATAATAAATTTGCGCCCAAGCGTCAGCAGTCCCCAGATCAGCAGCGGCGCATTAAAGATAAGAAACAAGAGCGAAATATTCCAATCCGTAAAATAACCGACCAGCATGGATACGCCCGAAATGCCGCCGCTGAGCAATTGATGGGGAATCAAGAACAGGTTGAAGCTCGACGCGATCAGAGCCGCGCCGAGAAGACAGGCGATTAAAGAACCGGTCCAGGAACGTTGAAGCTGAAACATGAATGCACCTCCCGCATGCTTTTAGTATGAAGCGTTTTGATGGTTTTGAACCCCGAAAGCCGAAAAAGAGCCAAGCTTCCCTTGATTAAGGGAAAGCTTGGCGGTTTTATTTGCGCTTGAACGATCCGGAACGCGAGCTGGTGCTCGGTTTCGAGGAACCGGAGGAAGGCGTCTTATAAGTCGGTTTCGAGCCGTCGCTCTTTCTGGCCGAATCTCCTACGGACGAATTACTCTTCGGCGGTGTGCCGGTCTGTGGATTCGACGGTGTGGTACTTTGGGAATTGGACGGCGTCGTGGTCTGCGGATTCGACGGCGTCGTGCTAAAGCTTCCTTTACGGTCGGACGTCGAAGGTTGCGGCTTGGTCGTCGAGCCTGTCGAGCCGGCCGAACCCGGGTATGGGACGGATTGATACCTGCCGTAATCGTTATAACGTTTGCTTGACGTGTACCCCTTGTAATCGTAGCCCGAACCGCGGCTATTGTTGAACCATCCGCCGCCGAACAGGGATTGCAGCAGCGTTGCCGCAACATAGCCCTGAAGGAACGAGGAGCTATAGTTTTCTTTGGCGTATTGGATAGAATCGACCTCGACCAAGGTAGTTCCTTCGGTGTTCGGGTCCTTCTGTACGTTGACGATTTTATTGTCGTAGACCAGGAACATCCGTTCTTCCGAATCCTTGCTCATTTCGGTCGGCTTTTCCTTGTCTGCGATTTCTTTGGCGACGGTCGGAACGTCTTTTCCCGCGACGGAATATATTTTAGCCGTGCTTTTTCCTTGCCCTTGAACGTCAATTAACGAATAGTTGTCTTTAATGTAGTTGCCGGCGTCGCCGCAAGCGGCCAGCAACGTGAATACCAGCAGGATGGCAATCCATTTGGATAATTTGTTGATCATGCGGCGGTCACCTCCGTTTCAAGCTGTTTATAAATCCGATTAGGAAATGAGGACTAACGGTCATCGAGTGCCCTTCATAAATTTAATTTGTCCCGCCGGTGTCGGGGAGCCCTCCATGGCGACATACTTTCCGTCCTGCCATTGCAGGAAGAAGTAACGGTTCTCCGAACCGAAATAGCGCCAGAACATGACCTCGTCTCCTGCGCGGAAATCGGTGTTCCCTTCGACACGCACCGTATCCGTGCGGTTATGCTCCATATGGTACGTTACTTCGCCGCCAACGTCGAGCACGGACGGCACGTCGTTCGGATCGTCAAGCGAGCCTTCCACAAATTCGCATAAAAAACATTCGTACGTGCGCCCTTTTTCCACAAGCAGACATGATATATGCTTGCCGTTTTGCAGATAATATGCAAAGCGGTGCGGCGCAAACCCGCGGTCAAAATAAACGGCCTTCCCGGATACGACATATTCTTCAAGGTCTACGTTAAGAATATCGCCGACCATCGTTTCCTCCAGCGGATTCGTTGGCTTCACTTCCGGCTCCGGATTGTTGCTTTTAATAATTGAACCGACTCGTTTCCATATGGACATGGGCATTTCGCTCCTTTTCAAAATCGACGAATATAATTATTATATACGATATTCGGCGAATTTGGGTTTCAAGTTTGAACAATTCTGGAATATGGCATCAGGATATGGTATACTACTAAAGATATTCTTAAGTACGGCCTTGACTGTTCATATTGACACGGCTTGGAAGGTGTTTCATGAAGAGATTAAAAATAGAAGATAGGAGCGCACTTAAGGGTATAGACAAAAGAAGAACCCTAGAACAAAGGAGATTGAAATCATTTGAAAACTTTCAGTGAATTCGGCTTAGAGCCAAAGGTACTTCGCGCAATTACGGAAATGGGCTTCGAGGAGTCGACGCCGATCCAGGAAAAAGCCATTCCGGTAGCGATGGAGGGACGCGACCTTATCGGCCAAGCGCAAACGGGAACAGGGAAAACCGCGGCATTCGGTATTCCGCTCATTAACAAAATCGATATCAAAGAAGAGCGTATCGTCGCTTTGATCATGTGCCCCACACGTGAATTGGCAATCCAGGTAGCGGAAGAGATCGAGAAGCTGGGACGCTTCAAGGGCATTCGCTCCCTGCCGATTTACGGCGGTCAAGATATCGTAAAGCAAATTCGCGCGCTGCGTAAAAAGCCGCAAATCATCATCGGTACGCCGGGCCGTCTGCTCGACCACATCAACCGTAAAACCATTAAGCTGGACGATGTGCAAACCGTTATTTTGGACGAGGCTGATGAAATGCTCGACATGGGCTTCATGGAGGACATCCAATCGATCCTGAAGCTTGTGCCGGATGAGCGTCAAACGATGCTGTTCTCGGCGACGATGCCGATCAACATTCAGAAGCTGGCTCAGCAGTTTTTGAGCAATCCGGAGCACGTATCCGTCATTCCGAAGCAAGTTAGCGCGCCGCTGATCGATCAATCGTATATCGAGCTTCATGAGCGCCAGAAATTTGAAGCGCTCTGCCGCTTGATCGACATGGAAGCGCCGGACCTTGCGATCATCTTCGGCCGGACGAAGCGCCGGGTCGACGAGCTTTCCGAAGCACTGCAGAAGCGCGGCTATACCGCAGAAGGTCTGCATGGGGACTTGTCCCAAAATCAGCGTGACAACGTGATGCGCAAATTCCGCGACGGAAGCATCGACGTACTCGTTGCAACCGACGTAGCGGCTCGCGGTTTGGACGTATCGGGCGTTACCCACGTCATCAACTTCGACCTGCCGCAGGATCCGGAAAGCTATGTGCACCGGATCGGCCGTACCGGTCGTGCGGGCAAGGAAGGCGCAGCCTATACGTTCGTTACGCCGCGCGAGATCGACCACCTGCATTTTATCGAGAAAATTACGCGTCACAAAATTTCCCGCAAGCCGATGCCGAGCCTGGCGGAAGCCATCGAAGGCAAGCAAAAAATGACGGCAGAGCGCGTGCTGGAAGCGATGCAAAGCGACGACCACAATCAATTTAAAGGTCTTGCGATTTCCTTGCTGGAGCAGCACGATTCCGTACATCTTCTGGCTGCGGCGTTCAAGCTGCTTACCGGCGAGAAGAAAGATATCGAAATCGAATTGACACCGGAAGATCCGATCCGTGCGAAGAAAAGAAGACCGGACATCCGCAGCAACGGACGCAGACCGTCGGGTTCTTACGGTACGGCCGGCGGCGCGCGCCGCAACGATCGTCCTTACGGCGGCGACCGCGGCGGCTATCGTGGCGGTGACCGCAACCGTCGCGACGGCGGCGGATACCGTGACGGCGGACGCGACCGCGACCGCGGCCGTTCGGACCGTGACAATCGCGGAGGGTACTCCCGTTCCTCCAACCGCTCGAACGAAGAAACACTCGTGTAACGAACAAGAAGCAAGCGCGCCAACTTCGGCGGGCTTGCTTCTTTTTTTGTGACAGAAAAAGGCAGGCTGTGCACGCAACTCACGCATGCCTGCCATTTCCTAATTAAGGAACGATTAGATAAATAAGCTGCGGCTAACGATGACCAGCAGAATAAACAGAACCAAAATAACGGCAGTGGAAGTCCACCATCCTCCTCCTGCGAAACCACCCATGGTAACCAGCCTCCTTCCTGTATTTTACCACCAGAAGAAAGCGTTATCCGGACGGATAACGGTTCTCATGTGCAAGTAGAGCTCCTCGGCATCCGGGCGCGGGTATCCCTTGCTTGCCCATGGACATTTCCGCTGCACGTAGATAACGGGATGACCGGGGGGCTTATTGCGGTTGGTACTTATAGCATATGTTCTTTGCATCATTATGTATGGACGGCTACCTAGATGGAATGAAATAGGCTATAATAAAGCAATACAGATGAAGGAGGGCATAGGATTTGGAATTTCGAGGAATCATGGGTGGGTTTTACCGTATTTCCGAATGGATCATGAGACTATCGGTTATTAACGTATTATGGGTCATATGTGCCATTCCTTTCTTTTTCCTGGGGCTCGTTTTTTTGCAGTCTCAATCGGCAGATCAAGCACTGCAAACGCTTATATTGATGGCCATTGTCGCGCCATTCACCATCTTTCCGTCGACGACAGCGATGTTCAGCGTGGCTCGCAAGTGGTTGACCGGGGAAGAGGATGTGCCGCTGTTCAAGACGTTTTTCCGCGGCTACAAGGATAATTTCGTCCAAAGCTTGCTTGGCGGTCTGATTTATATTCTCATCGGCGCCATTCTGTACACCAATTTCCAGTTTTATGGGAATCAAACGGGAGCCTTTGGCATTTTACGTTTTCTGGTACTATCGCTCACCGTGCTGTTGATCATTTCGTTGTTCCATTTCTTCTCGATCTTGTCGCATCTGCACATGAAGATTTTGCAAATCGTCAAAAATGCGCTGCTGATTACGATCGGCAATCCGGTGCGATCGCTGTCGATGATCGTGTTGAACGGCATCGTCCTGTATGTCAGCTTTAACATGTTTACGTTCCTGATTCCTTTTTTTATGGGCAGCTTGATCGCAGTCGTATCGTTTTGGCACTTTAATCTCATATTCGGAAAGCTGCAGGAGAAGCAGCAGGAGCTGGCCGAGAAAGAAGCGGAACAGCAGCGTCAGCAGACGGAAATTGCCGATAATCCGGAGGCGGCCGAATCGGAGCGCAAGGCGGATAATTCGTAATTTTCCCCCGGTTCCAACAAGAAGAGCGGCGCAAAGGTTTACTTTCACCCTAGAGTGGACTATAATAAGAATACAACAAAATCCTGCGATGTGCGTTTCGGTTTTACAGTTGTTTTGAACCAATGACTGTTTCTAGGGAGACCTACATTGAATCGCGGCTGTCATGCCCTCGAAAAGGGACTTCAAAACCGATTCTGCGGACACCCACCTGCGAGAGCGGGTTTGAAACACGAAATCGGACGGCATATGCGGGTTTTTTTGTTGCGTTAAAATGTTAGCGTTCACAATAAAAGAGAGGGATGTTGGAGATGAAGCTCTTTATCGACACAGCCAATGTGGAAGAAATCCGCAAAGCACATGAACTTGGTGTCATCGCCGGTGTTACGACGAATCCGTCGCTCATTGCCAAGGAAGGAAAAGATTTCTTCGAAACGGTGAAGGAAATCATCTCGATCGTCGGAAACCTGCCGATCAGCGCCGAGGTGATCAGCCTTCAAGCTGACGAGATGGTGGAACAGGGTAAAAAACTGGCTGCTCTTGGCGATAGTATTGTTGTAAAAGTTCCGATGACGGAAGAAGGACTGAAAGCGACGAAACGTTTCAGCGAGATGGGCATCAAAACGAACGTGACGCTGATTTTCAGTTCGACGCAAGCTTTGCTTGCCGCGCGCGCCGGAGCTACGTACGTGTCCCCGTTTGTCGGACGCCTTGACGATATTAACCAAATCGGCATGAATTTGATTCAAGAAATCAGCGAAATGTTCAAGGTACATAACATCGGCTCCGAAATTATTACGGCAAGCGTACGTACGACGACTCACGTCATCGACGCGGCGCTGCTTGGAGCGGATATTGCGACCGTTCCCTATAAAGTGATTCAGCAAATGATCAAGCACCCGTTAACGGATGCCGGCATCGAACGCTTCCTGAAAGACTGGGAAGGCGCCAACCAAAGCGCATTCTAAAAAAACAAGCGGGACGGACAACCTTCCTTCGTCAAACGCAAACTAACAGGGCCTGAGCTGCGCCTAATGCAGCAGTCAGGCCCTGTTTTTATTTGTCACCTGCAATCGCGTTTCATTTCATGCCATGCGATGCCGCCATGTTCGGATGCCGAGGACCGGATGTACCGGAAACCCAGGCGTTCGTAGAACGAAATCAAATGCTTCTCGCATAGCAGTAGTACGGCTTC
Source organism: Paenibacillus oleatilyticus (assembly GCF_018998565.1). GTDB lineage: Bacteria > Bacillota > Bacilli > Paenibacillales > NBRC-103111 > Paenibacillus_G > Paenibacillus_G oleatilyticus. Next base: position 25,432 of record NZ_JAHNZO010000042.1, read on the forward strand.
GAGCCCGTCCTCCTCCGCTTGCTTCAGCAAAGCGCTCATCAGCCGGGCGCCGAGTCCGCTGCCGCGGTAATCCGGGTGGACGGCGACGGTCAGCACGCATAAAAACTGTCCTTCCGGATCGCTGGCTCCGGTCTGTTTCATTTCTTCATCAGCAAGGTTTTCATGAGAGAGGCGAACGGCATTGGCGATGCCGACGACCTGTCCGTCGTGCTCGGCGACCTTGAAATAACGGCCGAACGTCTGCAGGCGGAAATTGAACGCTTCGCGGGAAGCGGTGGCCTCGGGGGGATATGAAATGGCTTCTATGGCATAAGCTTCGGCCATGTCGGCTGGCAGTGCTTGTCTTATCAGCATCGATACGTTTCTCCTTAGAAAAAAATAGGGAATATAAGCGAAATCGCAATCTTGTCCCGGATTCGAATCATAGACTGGCTTCCATGTTAATATACTGGTACCAAGGGAATCACAGAAATCAATTTTGTACAAAATATGAACGGTTTTATTTGGATAGCTCTTTCTCTTCCCTGCAAACAGTGATATGATAAAAGATAGTGTTAACCGGAATAGATTGTCACTTCATTGAGGAGGGAAGGCTTTGCTAAAGCGCACCTTAATCGGTCTCATTCGCAGCCACGAAACAACAGGAGAGAAGGCTAAGGACCCGGCTTTGAAGACCCGATACTATAAAATCTCCAAAGATCAGGCTTGGGATGAAGTCGTCAACATGTTTAAAAAGCTAAGCGGGTACAAACTTCTCCACGAAGTCAAGAACGTCGGCGAAATCGTAGTGGAACGGCGCACCATTACCGGCCGCACGCAGGATATCACCCTTACCATGTTCGGCATTAACCCGCTCAAGACGGCGATCGATATATATTCGGCTTCCCGTGGCTCGCTCGGAGACCTCGGATCGAACTACAGGACGATCCTTGATATATATAGGCACATCGACAAGCGGTTAGCCGCTTATAAAATAAACGATTAAAAAAAACAGCGAGGAGCTCCATGGCTGCCCGCTGTTTTTTTGTGTGTCATGACTGACGGTCGGAAACGACATTAAACGAGCTTTTTCACCGCTTCGATCGCAGCTTCATAGTTCGGATGCTCCGTCATTTCGCCGAGGTATTCCACGTATTGTACGGTATCGTTCGCATCGATGACGAAGATGGATCTCATGAGCAATTGCAGTTCGTCAATCAGCACGCCATACGCTTTGCCGAACGAGCGGTTTTTGTAGTCGGACAGCGTTACGACTTTATCGATGCCCGCAGCGCCGCACCAACGGGATTGCGCGAACGGAAGATCCACACTGATTGTCAGTACTACAACATTGTCGCCAAGTTTGGCAGCTTCTTCATTGAAACGGCGGGTTTGCGCATCGCATACGCCAGTGTCCAAAGAAGGCACCACGCTGATCAGCTTCACTTTGCCGGCATAATCGGCAAGAGAAGAGGTTTCGAGCAGGTTTTTGTTGACTGTGAAATCGGGAGCTTTATCGCCTGGCTTAACTTCTGTTCCGATGAGGGTAATCGGGTTGCCTTTGAATGCCGCTTTTGCCATGAGTACATGGGCCTCCTTCAATGTTTGAGAATGATTGGTATTTCACCAAAATATATTATAATCTTTTATAAGAGAACTTGTCCAATAGGAGTGCACAACTTTAAACATAAACAGGGGGAAGGAATAGCTTTGGAACTTAGACAGCTGCAGTATTTTGTAAAAGTGGCGCGCAAACAGCACGTAACCCAGGCAGCGGAGGAAATGCATGTAGCGCAATCGGCGGTCAGCCGTCAAATCCATCAACTGGAAGAGGAGCTTGGCGTACAACTGTTTGTGCAAAAGGGCCGCAATCTGCAGCTGACTTCGGTCGGAAAGCTGTTTTTGTGCCGCGTGGAGGGCATCCTGACCGATCTGGATCGCGCGGTGGATGAGGTCCACGAATTTCTCGACCCGGAGCGGGGCGAAATTCGGATCGGTTTTCCCCACAGTCTCGGCATTAACTTGCTGCCGACAGTCGTAGCAAGCTTCCGCAAAAATTACCCGAACGTCAAGTTTCGCCTGCGTCAAGGAACATACAACAGCTTGATCCGCGACGTCATGAAAGGAGAAATCGATCTGGCTTTCATTTCACCTTTTCCGGAGAAGCATAACCACGTGGTCGGTGAAGTGCTGCTGCAGGAAGAGCTGTTTGCCATCGTCCCGGAAGGACATGCGCTAGCGGGAAACGATTCGATCAAGCTGGAGCAGCTCCGCGGCGAATCGTTCGTCATGTTCAGCGAAGAGTATTCGCTCCGCGCGATCGTTTTGGAAGCTTGTGCAAAGGCGGGCTTTACGCCCCAAATCGGATTCGAGGGGGAAGAAACGGATACGATCCGCGGGCTGGTAGCGGCAGGCATGGGCGTTAGCCTGCTGCCGGAGATGGCGCTGAAGGAAATTAACGAGCTTCAGCCGGTCAAGGTGCGCGTTACGGAACCGGTCGTCACGCGCAGCATTGGGCTGATTCGGCGGAACGGCGAAAAGCTTCCGCCCGTGGCAGAAGTGTTCCGCAAATTTTTGCTCGACTTTTTCGAGAAAAAGACCGCCCGGGCTTAACATGCGTCTTCATCTTCATCGCTAGTCCCGGGATCAAGCGAATATCGAGCTGATGGCGGTAACGCCAACCAGCCAGTCCATAAGCGGCACACGGGGAAACCGGGAGCCGCTTGCTTTTTTTTCGGTTTCTTTCACTTGCTCCAGCATTTGCATTTCAAGATCGAACGGGTTTAACATGGTGTCTCTCCTCCTGAGGAAGCCTTTATATTTCGCTTGCTTGCGGCTTCTGGTTTCATTATACCTTGCGAAAGATGAATAAAAAGTGTAGCATATTGTTTATTTCTTTCATCTTTTATGGACGCATGGACCGGCGAGGAGGCGTTTTCAGAATGATCGATTTCTACTATTTGCGCCTGCGCAAGAAATATGCGGAGGTTAAGGAACAGGCGGAGATTGAGATTACGCTGACGGAGCTGACGGATATTTTTCAATGTACGGCCCGCAACGTCAACCTGGTATTGAAACGGATGGAAGAAGCGGGCTGGATTCACTGGACTCCGGGCCGGGGGCGGGGTCATCGCTCAAAAATCGTATTTTTGGCCAAAAGCGAAACGATTGCGCTGGAATCCGCTCAAGCGTTAGTAAAGAAAGGCGACATTCAGCAAGCCTTCGCTTATTTGGAAGAGCATTCCGCTTTGCCTGCGCTCAAGGACCAATTCGTTTATTGGCTGGATTCTCACTTCGGCTATCGGCCCGAGGTGAAGAACGATACGCTGATGGATACGCTGCGGCTGCCCTATTCCAAGCGGATTGCCTGCCTGGACCCGGCGCTTATCACCTTTGTCGTAGAATGCCATATGGTACAGCAAATTTTTGACGTATTGGTCAGAATGAATACGAAGACGGGCAAAATCGAAGGTGGGCTTGCGCACTACTGGACCAACGGGAACAACGGCAAGGAATGGACATTTTATTTGCGCAAAGGGGTATTTTTTCATCACGGGAGAGAAATGACCTCGGAGGACGTCAAATATTCGATTGAACGTCACAGCTTCAAAGAATTGGGCTCGCCGTTTCGTTGGCTGTTTGCGGATGTAGAGCGCATCGAAACGATCGGCAGCTACGCCATACGCATCCATTTGCGGCGGCCTAATCCGCTGTTCCTGCATCATTTGAGCTACGATCGAACTTCCATCGTTCCGCAGGATGCGGTGACGGAGCTCGGAGAAGCATTTCGCCGGATGCCGGTCGGGACCGGACCTTTTCGTGTGGTCCAAAATGACGATAATATGCTGGTGTTGGAGGCGTTCCCGCGTTATTTCGATCGGAGGGCGCATCTGGACCGGATTGAAATTTGGTATACGCCCGAGTTGATGCGCAAAGCGAGTCATCTTCAGCCGCCGAATTATATGATGCGGCACCAATGCGACACGGCTGAAGAACTGCCTAAAGACTGGCAGACGATACAGACGATCGGTCGGGATTGCAGCTTTTTCACGTTTAATTTAAACTTGCCGGGACCGCAGCAGAAGCTGGCTTTTCGAAGGGCTGTGGTGCATGGGATCGACCGGAAGCTTCTGGTGCCGTCAAGCGCGCCCGGAGATGTCACGTTCGCCAAGTGGTTTTACGAGGAAAATCGGGAGCCAAGCGATACGGATGAGCAATATGATCCGATACTGGCCAAACGGCTGCTGGCGGAGAGCGGGTATGACGGGGAAGAGCTGCTGCTTGTGCACAGTCCCCATCACAAGTGGTTCGCGGAGAACTTGCAGACCCAGCTTGGCGAGATTGGCATAAAAGTAAAGCTGAACGAAACGAAATGGGGAACGTCGGAAAGAGATGAAATCGTCCGAAGCTCGCATTTCACCTTTAACCGCAACGTCTTGGATCATGACGTGGAGCTGTCGGTTATCGAGCTGTTTCTCGCAGACAACTGTGTCGTTCGGATGCATCTGGGAGACGAGTTGAAGCAGCAGACCGATTTCATCATCGAACGGCTGTATCAAGAAGGCTCTCCCGTCACGCGCGGCACGTATTTGAACCGGCTTCGGCAGCTTGTAACCGATCAGGCTTACGTATTGTTTCTGTTCCATCATACGCAGCGCACCGTGTTTCATCCGTCTTTAAGGAACGTTAGTTTGAACTCGCTCGGTTGGGTCCGGTTTCGGGATCTATGGTTCGAACCAACGATGGAAACCTTACAGCAGGAGCGTTAAGACCGCATGAAAAAAAGCCGCCGGATCACTCCAGAAAGGAGCGGGTCCGGCGGCTTTCGCGTTCGGTGCAGCAAGCTTAATCGTCGCTGCGGTTGGTGAAAATCATAATGTACTTGATCAGCTCGAGCAGCGAGATCAGCGCAGCGGCTACATAAGTAAGCGCAGCGGCGTTAAGTACTTTGGCTACGCCTCGTTCTTCATCGTTTGTGATATAACCTTCGGCAACCATTAAGTCGCGGGCCCGGTTGCTGGCGTTAAACTCTACCGGCAAGGTCACGAGCTGAAAAGCGACGGCGGCGGAGAAGAAAATAATCCCCAGACCCAGCAATCCGGTCCAATGGAACAAAAAGCCTGCGATCAAGAGCAGCGGCGCAATGCCGGAAGCGAAGTTCACGACCGGGAACATCCGGTGGCGGGCTACGAGCATCGGGTAATTCACTTTATGCTGAATGGCGTGACCGACCTCGTGGCAAGCGACCGATACGGCCGAGATGGTGCTCTCGTAATAAACCGGCTCCGACAACCGTACCGTGCGGGCGATCGGATCGTAGTGGTCCGTCAGCGCGCCGGGAATCGGCTCGACCGGAACGTCATACAATCCGTTGGAATCCAGCATGCGGCGGGCCGCTTCGTATCCCGTCATACCGGATTGCACGGGCACATCGGACCATTTGTTAAAGGTCCCTTTGACCCGGAACTGCGCCCAAATGGAGAGTATGAACGCAATGATAATAAGGAAATCCATAGGGTGAAAAAACATCGATCCATTCCTCCGTTTGTCAACATCGTTTCGATTAGGAAAGAGGGCCTTTACCTAACAGCAACAATAAAGCCTCGATGCATGCAGCGGTGGGCTGCGTGAGAATTTTGTTCAGGTTCTTCAACTGCGACGGCTTCAGCTTCTCAAGCATCGGTCCGACTTCCTTCGCTTCCTTCTCAAGCTGCTTAAGTAACAATTGCAATGATGTCAGCTTATCTGTCACTATTTCATCTCGGCTCACCTTATTCCATTGCAACAGGCTAGCCTTGATTTCCTCTAAGGTATACTTCTCCCTCTTCATACTTTCAATACGTTTCAGACGCGCTAAGGTTTCATCGCTGTAGTAACGATAATTCGTATCGGATCTTTTCTCCGGTTGAATCAGCCCGAGCTTCGTATAGTAATCGATCGTTCTGGGACTGACCTCCGATAAGCGCGCCAACTCGCCGATTTTGTAAAGCTTCATCTCCCCATCTCATGTCACCTCGTTTTATATAGATACTGGAATAGGTGCTCTTGTATTCATGATACCTGAATCCAAACCATACAGTCAAACGTTACACTTTTACCTGGGGGAAAGTTGCTTTGATTGCCTGAAGTTTAAATATACGCGTTATTTTATATAACGCAAAAAATTGGAAAATAAACGAAAAATGCTATAAAACCGAATTATGAAAAGGTTATGTTAGATTATTTTTCGTAATTTATGATTGGTCAGTGAAAATCCTATTGTCAAAATCGTGTCTCGTGGATATAATGACAATATAAATTTCAAACAATGTAATTAAAACTAACATTCAAGAGGGAAGTGGTCGATTTGTTTAAAAGGTTATTCTTATCCGCGGTAATTATGTCAGCTATGTTGCCTGCAAGCCTCGCATTCGCTGCGGATGAAGCGACACCCGCCCAGCTCCAAGGTGCAATCGACGCGGTATGGGTCATGCTGGCCGCGATTTTGGTCATCTTCATGCAAGCGGGCTTTGCGCTGCTGGAAGCGGGTTCTACCCGGATGAAAAACGCCGGCCACGTTGCTGGGAAGACCGTATTGACTTTCGGCCTTTGCGCAATCGCCTTCTGGGCCGTCGGCTTCGGTTTTGCTTTCGGAGACGGCAACAGCTTCTTCGGGACGACGGGCTTCTTCGTCGACGGGACGGAGGAACAAGCCAAAGCGGCCTTCGGTTCGCTATCCGCATCGGACGTCCCGATCGCCATCAAGTTTCTGTTCCAGCTGGCGTTTGCCGGGGTATCGCTTGCGATTGCCTGGGGCGGTTTTGCTGAACGCGGCAAGCTGGCGGTCTACTTCATCTTCGGCACGCTGTTCACAGTCGTCATCTATCCCATCGTAGCTCATTGGGTATGGGGCGGCGGTTGGCTCGCTCAAATCGGAATGCAGGATTTTGCAGGCTCCACGGTCGTTCACTTACAGGGCGCTACGGCTGCGCTTGTCGCAACGCTGCTGCTTAAGCCGCGGATCGGCAAATATAATAAAGACAGAACGCCGAATCTGATTCCCGGGCATAACCAAGTTCTCTCGGTGCTCGGCGTAATCATTCTCTGGATCGGCTGGTTCGGCTTCAATCCGGGCTCGACACTGAGCGCGATGAACGACGGCTTCTTCGGCTACATCGCCTTAACGACGAATCTTGCGGCAGCGGCAGGCGCGGTAGCGGCTATGATCGTGTCCTGGATGTATTTTGGCAAGGCCGATATTCCCAGTATGCTGAACGGCGTGTTGGCCGCCCTAGTGGCGATTACCGCAGCTTGCGCTTTCGTTACTCCGCGCGACGCTGTCATTATCGGGGCGATCTCCGGTATCCTGACCTTCTTCACGGCGCAATGGTTTGAAAAAGCGGGCGTCGACGACCCGATCTACGCCTTCTCCGTTCATGGAATAGCGGGCATCTGGGGGACGTTGTCGACCGGACTTTTCGCAACGCCGGAGCTGGCCGCGAAAGTAGGCGTCGGGAAAGCTGGTCTGTTCTACGGCGGCGGCTTGGAGCAGCTTGGCGTGCAAGCGCTTGGCATTTTCGGGGCCTTCCTGTTCGTGCTGATTCTGTCCTTCGTGATTTTGTACTTGATCAAAGCGACGATCGGTCTTCGGGTAACGGAAGAAGAAGAAATCGTCGGTCTGGATTTATCCGAGCACGGGACTTACGGGTATCCGGAGCAAATGAAGAAAGCGGCGCATGGCAGCGCGGCTACTATGGTATAGAGCGAAAAAGCAGAAGGGGATGTCGTCATGGACCGTCTCGCACTTGAAAGGTTTCGATGGGAAACGTCCCGGGTCCGGAGCTTGCAGAAGCTGAGGGCCCTTCGGGATCAAGTTAACGAGGAGTTTGAGCGGCGTCTCCTTTTTGCCGAAGCGCTGGAATGGAGCCGGGAGGTTAACGAATACCACGATGCATTAATCCGCCGCGTCATCGCGCTGTCCGAGAACCGGCTGCAGGAAGAGCAGGGAAAAACCGCACCGCTTCCCTATGCGTTCCTGCTGTTCGGCAGCGGAGGACGGGGCGAGCAGACGTTGTGGAGCGATCAAGACAACGGCTTGATCTACGCGGACCCTTCATCCGCGGATGAGCGCATGGAGGCGGATCGTTACTTCGCCGAATTGGCGGCCCGTATTACGGAAGGCTTGGAAGCGGTCGGTTACCCGCCTTGTCACGGGCAAGTTATTTGCACCAACGAGCAATGGCGCAAGCCGCTGGGGGATTATCGTCTGATGGTCAACGAGTGGATGCAGGAGCCGGATTGGGAGCATGTGAGATATTTGCTAATTACGGTCGATGCACGTACGGTGTACGGGGATGAAACGTTAGGGTGCGCACTTATCGAGGAAATCTACCGGTATACCGCGGCCCAACCCGCCATGCTGGAGCACATGCTGCGCAATACGCTGCATCATAAAGTATCGATCGGCGTGTTCGGCCAACTGATCAAGGAACGATACGGCGAAGATGCCGGGGGAGTCGATGTGAAATACGGCGCCTACATCCCGATTGTTAACGGAATCCGCTTGCTGGCGGTGGAAGCGGGAATCCGCCGTTCGTCTACCGAGGAGCGAATAAAGTTATTGATCGCAGGCGGGCACATTCCGGAAGAGCTCGGCCAGGATTGGCTGGAGGCTCTGACGCTGGCATTGAAGCTGCGGTCGATGACTCCTTATCAGATCGAGGAAGGCCGGTATGTGACCCGCGGCAAGCTGACCGCAGACCAGTTGACGAAAGAACGGGTGATGGAGCTGAAACAGTGTCTCCGCATCGGAACGGACTTGCAGAAGTACGTCAGGAAAAGCATTCCTAAGGAGATAAACAAAGGTTAGGTGATCGGCTTATGAAGGATATGCGGCCGGGCGGCCGGATGTGGCAGCTGTATAAAATGGGCGGGCTCACTCCGGCGATCACGTCGATGTTCGATGCGCAAAGCGCGCAGCAGATGGCCTTTATCCGCTCCATCATGAAGGAACAGCGCAAAAACTCATTATATGAAATTTCTCTGAGCACGGTGGAACTGGTCGTTTTCGACTTGGAAACGACCGGTTTTTCGCCGTATAACGGGGATGAAATTATTTCATTCGGGGCTGTGTCCGTTACGGGGACTGAAATCAAGGAAGAGAGCACCTATTACAGCTTGGTCCATCCGAAGAGAAGCATCCCCGGGGAGATCGAAAAGCTGACGGGGATAACGAACGAGATGGTGGCGGATGCCCCGGATTTGCTGCATGCGCTGCGCGGTTTTTTGGAATTCGTCCGGCAGAAGGTGCTGGTCGCTCACGGTTCCGGTCACGACAAGCATTTTTTGAATGCGGCGCTCTGGCGGACGTCCAAAGTTAACCTGAACCACCGTCTGCTCGATACGATGATGATTGCCAAATGGCTTCACCCGAAGCTGAGAAAATACGATTTGGACACGCTGCTCGACCTGTACGGCATCGAAGTGACGAAGCGCCATCACGCGCTTGAGGATGCGCGGATGACCGCTCATTTGTGGATCGGGATGATGCGTGAAATCAAGTCGAAGGACGTGCAGACGTTAGGAGATTTGTATGCGCATTTGAGCCATCATTAAAGCAAGTCAATCCATCACGATTTCGTACGAAATCGCCTCAAGACCGAAATTCTCCTGCTGCCTTTTCCGAAAGGCGAAGGCCTTTACCTCGGGCAAAGACGGATCGCGCAGCGAAACGATCCAGTGACTGGGCGTTGAGTGCCATAAGGTGGCCAGGTCGTGATCCGACGGATAAGGAGCAGTCCGGGGGTGGGAATGAACGATCCCGACCAGTTCTTGCTTTCCGCCGGCAGCGTACAGGGCCCGGACAAGCTCCTGCGGGTGCAGCTCGAAGCTGTGCAGCGGATTTGCCGCGACGTTGGCGATCGGCACATAGTTTAAGGCCACAGGAACGCCTACCGCAGACAGACAGCCAAAAAGAAGGCCGCACGCTTCGCGTGGCATCGCTTCAAGGCAGTGGCCGAGCATCTCGGACCATACTTCGCGGCGAATTCGAATCTGTAAACGATGCATCGGAAGGAGGCGCCTTTCATTGTCTTTTGCGCCATTATACTACAATTGTCCGTATTCCCGCTCCTATTTACCCTCCGATTTTTCCTTGCGGTTTAATGAAGAAGAAGGCCAGGACTAACGTCAGAAGCGACAAAGACGTAACGGTAATGAACACGATTTGATGCGACTTGTCCATCATCCACCCGAACAGCGGAGGGCCGAAGGCAACGCCCAGGAAACGCAGGCTGCTGTATAACGACGTGATCATCCCCCGCTGCTCCCGCTCGACGGAGCCGGTAATCATCGTGTTCAAGCACGGCAGAAGCAAGCCCGTTCCGACACTGCTCAGAGTCAGCAGGCCGATAAATACATAAATGCTTTTATTGTAGAACAAAATGCATAAACCGAGCGACACGGTCATGAGCACAAGGCCGATATTAATGAGCCAGCGCATCAGGGTGCCGTTCTTTTTGATGAGTGAGCCGGTCGTATAGGATGTGACCACCATCCCGAGGAGCGGAATGGCGAGGACGAGCCCTTTCATCACCCCGTCGATATGATAAGGGGCCACTTCGAGAATGTCCGATAAATAAAAGAGGACGCCGAACAAGACGAACAAAGCCATGGAGCCCGCAAAAAACGACGTGATCAGCCAGCGCCCCTTTTGTTTCAAAATGGCGCCGATATTCCGAAGGTATTCGCCGAGCTTGGGAGGTGCCTGCTCCTTCTTGGGCTCCTTCAGCAGAAACATGACGGCCAGCAGCGATAACAGGCAAAAGAACGGAAAAGCGAAAAAAGCGGCATACCATACAATTAACGCAAGCAGCGAGCCGAGAATCGGACTGACCACTTTGCCGGCTCCGTTCGAAGCTTCCGTTAACCCCAGCGCTTTACTTTCCATCCCTGCTTTGTACAGATCCCCGGCCAACGCCATGGCAATAGGAGCGGTGCCCGCCGCGCCCATCCCTTGAATCGCCCGTGCAATAATGATCACGGTATATGAATTCCAAAGGGCGCCCAAGCCGGCTAAAATCCCGGCCCCGCCGTAAATGATCAATGAAGGAATCATGATCGCTTTGCGGGAAAACCGATCGGACAAGTAGCCGGCGATCGGGATCACGAGGCCCGCAGTGACGGAAAACAACGTGATCACCAAGCTGCTCTGAAATTGCGAAATCCCGAGGCGCTTCTGCATATCCGGCAAAATGGGAACAAGCATCGAGTTACCGAGCACCAGTACAAGCGGTACGCTGGCGATGGCAATAAACTCCCAGATGACCCCTTTTCCGCCCTTCTCTGCCGCTTTCGGGCTGTCAGTGGCTTGCTCTTCTTTTGAGGCCGAGTAATCGATATCGCTTTCGAACATAATCCGCAGTTTTTTCGGTTTTGCTTTCTCCATACGATATTCAACCCTCCGCTAATAACCGAATCGTAAAGTTAATGTGTCCATTCATGGAAGGCGCCATGCTTCCCGGCTTTATCCAGCGGAGCGTGATTGGGTAGTAACGTTTTCAGGCAAATGGGGGATACTGTAATTGTAAGCAAGCCGGAGTATAGACAGGAGAGAGACGATGAAACGAAACTTGCTGATTTTCGGATTTGTATTGGCTTTGGCGGGACTGGCTCTATTTCAGAATAACCGCATTGACCGGATATTATCGGTTTCAGCTGCGGGCCGGCCGGAAATAAAAGTGGAATCGCCGGTCCCCGCGTTTACTTTGAAGGGACTGGACGGGGGAGAATATAAGGTCGGCGGTGTCCGCGACAAGCCGCTGATGGTGAATTTCTGGGCTTCGTGGTGCGGACCGTGCCGTGAAGAAGCACCTGCCTTAAAGCAGGTGTACGACCGTTACAAAGGACGATTCGATCTTTACGCGGTCAACGTGACCAAAGGGGACGAGTTGGAGGCGGTACGGCGCTTCGTCAACCAAGCGCAATTTTCGTTCCCGGTGCTATTGGATACGAGCGGAGAGGTGGCTGACGCTTACCGGCTGTTATTCGTCCCGACAAGCTTCCTGATCGACCGGCAAGGGCACTTGAAGGAAGTTATTCATGTGCTGCCTCCGGACCAATTGGAGGACAAAATCAAACGGCTGATTGCAAGTTAAACTTGAAAAGCCGTTACATCAAAACAGGCCGCATGTCTCCGGTTGGAGAAATGCGGCCTGTTTGCCATCGCTATTTTAGTGATTTACGAGCCCGAGGCGTTCCCGGCTTTCTTCCGGCTTGTCGGCCACCCGGGTCATGCCGAGCAGCGCATACCGGATGCTGTCGACAAGGGCGTGCCAGCTCGCTTCGATAATATTTTCCGATACGCCGACGGTGCTCCACGTGCTGTTGAAATCGGTCGATTCAATCAGCACGCGAACTTTCGCTGCCGTGGTGTCCTTCTCGTCCAAGACGCGCACTTTATAATCGGACAAATGCATGTTGTTGATATCCGGATAGTATTCGACCAGACATTTGCGCAAGGCGTTGTCCAGCGCATTCACGGGACCGTTCCCTTCGGCGGCGTTGTAGATCGTTTTGCCGTGTACGTTCACCTTGACGATCGCTTCGGAAAGCACCGGCTGATCGGCGGATTTGGCGACCATAATTTTAAACGAGTCGAGTGTGAACACTTCCTCCAGCTTTCCGTAAGCGTCCCGGATCAGAAGCTCCAGCGTAGCGTCCGCGCCTTCGAATTGATAGCCCTGATGCTCCATCTCTTTAATTTGCTCGATGAGCTGCTTGGTCTGCTGGTTGTTCGTATCGAAGTCCAAGCCAAGCTCCTGAGTTTTGAAGACAAGGTTGCTCTGTCCGGCAAGCTCCGAGACGAGTACGCGCTGCTTGTTGCCGACCAACTCGGGCTTGATATGCTCGTACGTGCTGGAATCGCGCAAGATCGCCGAGACGTGAATTCCGCCTTTATGCGCGAATGCCGCAGAACCGACGTAAGGCTGGTTAACCGGCATATGCATGTTGGCGATTTCGCTGACATAGCGTGCCACGGTGGACAAGCTGGCCAATTGCTCCGCGCTGATCACATCGTACTTCAGCTTTAACTGTAAATTCGGAATGACCGATACCAGATTGGCATTGCCGCATCGTTCCCCGTAGCCGTTGATCGTACCCTGCACTTGCCGGGCTCCGGCCATGACGGCGGCCAGGCTGTTCGCTACGCCGAGCTCGCAATCGTTGTGCGCGTGAATGCCGATCGGACAGGAGATCAAGGACGTTACTTTGGTCACGATAGCCGAAATTTCGTGAGGCAGCGTGCCTCCGTTCGTATCGCACAGCGCAATCCAGTCGGCGCCGGCTTCCTCGGCCTTCTTGATCGTCGCCAGAGCGTATTCCGGGTTGCTCTTGTATCCGTCGAAGAAGTGCTCCGCATCGTAAATGACTTCCAGCCCGTTTTTCTTCAAGAAACGGACCGAATCGTAGATCATCGCCAAATTTTCTTCCAGCGTCGTCTGGATGGCCGTGTGCACTTGGAAATCCCACGATTTGCCAAAGATTGCTGCGGCCTGAACGCCGACTTCAAGAATCCGGTTCAGGTTAGGATCGTTCTCCGCCAACGTCTCTTTGCGTCGCGTGCTGCCGAAAGCTGTAATTTTCGCATGCGACAATTTCAATTCCTTCACCCGCATGAAAAACTCAATATCCTTGTTATTGCTGCCGGGCCAACCGCCTTCAATATAAGAAACGCCCAGCGCGTCCAGCTTTTGGGCGATTTTGAGTTTGTCCTCGACGGAGAGGCTGACGCCTTCGCCCTGAGTGCCGTCTCGAAGCGTAGTATCGAAAATTTTAACCGTGCCCGCCATAATGATCCTCCTGTTTCTTTTAACATTTTATTGCGCTAAAGTATAATTTATAATTATAGCACAATGTAGCGGCCAAAGGGTATTGCCAATCCTAAAATATCCCCGGCTTGACCCCGGCGCTTCGGGCGAATTATGCTGTAAGTAAGAGGACGGGAGGCGGATGCCATGGTTGAGACAAATGGGAGTGCCAACGGCTATCCCGTGAACGGCAGAGTGATTCTCCACATCGATATGAATGCGTTCTATTGCTCGGTGCATGAAGCGGTAGAACCCGAAAAATACAAAGACAAGCCCATTGCGGTAGCCGGAAGCGTAGAACTGCGCAAGGGTATTATTGTCACCTGCTCCTATAAGGCAAGGGCGCGCGGAGTGAAGACGGGGATGCTGGTGCGGGAAGCCGACAAGCTTTGCCCCGGCTTAATCTTGATCCGCCCCGATTTTGATCTGTACAGGCAGTTTTCTAGACGGTTTATGAAGATTGCCTACGAATATTCGCCGCTGGTCGAAGCGGTGTCGATAGACGAATGTTACGTCGATATTACCGGCTCCAAGATGTTCGGAACTCCGCTCGAAATCGCCGAGACGATTCAAAAGCGGATCCGCGATGAGCTTCTTCTGCCTTGTTCGATCGGCGTCGCGCCGAACAAGCTGCTGGCCAAAATGGCTTCGGATATGAAAAAGCCCAACGGCATCTCGGTGCTGCGCAAACGGGATGTGCCAACCGTACTGTGGCCGCATCCTTGCGCCAGCTTGTTCGGTATCGGCAAGAAAACCGCCGAAAAGCTGAAACGGCTGCAAATCCATACGCTCGGCCAGCTCGCCCATGCCGACGAGCGGCTGTTGAGCGACCGGTTCGGCGTGCTCGGTCCGGCATTGAAGCGGGCCGCCAACGGAGAGGACAACTCGCCGGTTAATCCGGATAAAGAACAAAGCAAATCGATCGGCCATGCGACAACCTTGCCGGTGAATTATACGGACCGGGCCGATATCCACCGGGTGTTTCTGAATTTGTCCGACCAAGTCGGGCGGCGGCTGCGCCGGCAGGGCCTGGTTGCGGAGACGGTACAGATCTCGATACGTGATCCCGATATGAAGACGATCACGCGGGCCTCGAAGCTGCCCGAGCCTTCGGAAAGTGCGGACGACTTCTACCGGACAGCCTGCCAATTGTTCGACGCTCACTGGAAGGAAGGGCTTCCGGTGCGATTGCTCGGCGTGACGCTGCAGAATTTGACAGCCAAGCAGGAAGTTGCGGTACAGCTCGATTTGTTCAGCTATCAGAAGCAGCCTGTAAAAGAAAAACTGAATCAGGCGATGGATGCGCTTCGCGACAAGTACGGCGAAGGCGTGATTTTGACTGCGGGGATGCTGGGCGACGATCCTTCCACGCTCATTCGCAACACCAAGAGGCGCGGCACGTCACTGCAAATGGATCATCTCCGGTTAAAGGGATTGGAGGAGGACGAGTATTGACGACGATTATCGGTTTCGCAGGTTATTCCGACAGCGGCAAAACGACGCTAGTTTCGCTGCTGGTTCCATATTTTGAGGAGCGGGGCGTCAAGGTTGCGGTTATAAAGCACGATGCGCACGGGCATTATAAGGAAGCTCCCGCAGCGGATTCCACTTTGTTTATCCAGTCCGGGGCGTCGGCTTCCGTCGTCTTGTCCCCGGATGCCGTAAGAACATACGAACGCAAAACGGTCACGCTTCAGGAGACAATCGAACGGTTAAAAGGAAGCTACGGGCTGATCCTAATAGAAGGCTTCAAGCGGGAGCCGCACGATAAAATCGCCGTATTCCGGACGGAGGAGCAGGCGCGGATCGTGCATGAGCTTGCTGCGCCCCCGATCGCTTGCGTATCCTCGGATCGTAAGCTCGCCGAAGCCGCGGCGCCGGGCATTCCTTTCTTTTCTATGGACGCCGTAGAGTCGATCGCCGAGTTTATCCTATCCCGTATGAGAAATCCATAACGAAGCGGTATCATATCGTTCGCTACTTTCTATTTGAACTTTGTAAGCTTTTATATTATATTTTAGGATGTGGTTACACAATCAAGGGAGGAAGATTAGACATGGCAAAATACACTTGGGTGGATAAAGAAACCTGTATCGCTTGCGGTGCCTGTGGAGCGACGGCGCCGGACATTTACGACTACGACGATGAGGGTCTTGCAGAAGTAATTTACGAAGGCGACAGCAACAAAGGCGTAACCGAAATTCCGGAAGATCTGTACGATGATCTGCAGGATGCTCAGGACGGCTGCCCGACGGACTCCATCAAAGTCGCAGACGCTCCTTTTAACTAATACTCTGAATAGCTATAGCTTCATAGCGCAAAGAGCCTGTTTCCTCCGTGGAAGCGGGCTCTTTTTTCGTTCCGGCCTGCTTGAAATAAATAACTTCGTTCCGGGATTTTATGGTAAGATGAATAGCGGAAACTGCAAGAAAAACAGGGGGCCTTTTTCATGAAAAAAGGATGGAGCAAGACCGGCGTTATCACAGCGGGCAATGCGGTAATCGTGCTGCTGTGTATCGTGCTTTTGACGACCGGGGCGCTTAAGGTATTGTCCGACAGTTTATTCGACTTTAACATGAAGCAAACCATGACCCAGGCCCCGCATGAGGATATTATCGTCATCGGCATCGATTCCGCCTCCATTCAGGAAGTAGGGCCTTATCCGTGGGACCGGAAAGTATACGCCGAGCTGATCCGGCTGCTGGAAAGCGCAGGCGTCAAGGCGATCGGCTTCGATATCGAGTTATACACCGAAAGCGACAAGCCGGAAAGCGACCGGGCGCTGGCGGACGAATTGGCCAAGTACAGCAACATCGTGATTCCGTCCCACGCGAACCTGGAAAATAAATTCGACCGGTCGATGAAAGTGAAGGCGGGGGAGCTTCTGGTTGCCCGTTCGGTGACGGAACCGATTCCGGCCTTTCGCCAGTCGGTTGGAAAATCGCACATCAATGCGGCTTACGACAGCGACGGCGTCATTCGCACCAACTGGATGCAAATCAATTCGCCCCAAGGCGTCTATCCGTCGTTCGGGCTTGCGATGGCGCAGCTCGCGGGAGTCGATGTGAGCCGGTACCTGGACCTTCCTTTATTGGACGGCCGTCCCAAGTCCGAAATGCTGATCCGTTGGGATGCGAAGGAATTCGATTTCGAAACGATTCCGTTCGCCAAAGTGCTGAAGGGCGGCGTGCCGCCTCAGACGTTCAAAGACCGGCTGGTGCTTGTCGGCTATACGGCTCCAGGCTCGGACGAGGGCGTTACCCCGGTGGAGAAGCATATGCATCTGGTGTATGCGCACGCCAACATTTTGAATCAGATCTTGAAGCAGCAGGTCGTGCTGCCTGTAGACAGGCGAATCGATTTTGCGCTTACGCTGCTGGTCGTTCTGCTGCTCGGGTGGGTGACTTGGCGGCTGCGGGCGATCAGCGGAGCGGTTTTTACGCTGGCGGTCGTCGTTCTTTTGTTCGCCGGACAATACGAGTATTTCGCGGCCTACTCGAAGCATCTGGACATTGTTGATGCGGTGGCTTGCGGGCTCCTCGCCTATTTCGGCAATTTGTCCATGAAGACGTATTTTGAAACGAAGCAAAAAAATTACATTACCAAGCAGTTCGGACGCTATATTTCTCCCGACCTTGTTAAAGAGATTGCGAGCAGCGAGGAGGAAATCCAGCTCGGGGGGATCAGCAAGGAACTCACCGTTCTGTTCCTCGACGTCCGCGGGTTTACCCCGCTGTCCGAGAAGCTGAAGCCCGAAGAAGTTGTCGACTTCTTGAATATGATGTTTAACTTGATCACGGAGCGGGCCCTCGAAAACCGCGGCACGATCGATAAATTTATCGGGGATGCGGCGATGATCCTGTACAATGCTCCGTTGGACGTGCCCGATCATCCGTATTATGCGGTCAAAACTGCTTACGAAATTCAGAGGGGGATGGAGAAGGTGCGCGCCGAGGTGCTGGAGAAATACGGCGTTTCGATCAGCGTTGGTATTGGCATCAACACCGGCGATGTCGTAGTCGGCAATATCGGGTCATATTTGCGGGTCGACTATACGGCGATTGGCGACAACGTGAATACGGCTGCCCGCATCGAGTCCAATACGCAGCCGAATCAGATCCTGGTGTCCGAAGCAACTTACGAGCGGACGAAGCATGCTTTCGATTATCAATTTGCCGGGGAGAAGCTAATGAAAGGAAAGAGCGTTCCGCTCAAGCTTTTTGAGGTGATGGGAATGAAAGACGTTCCGGCTTCATTTGGCGAAATTCGTTGAATAATACCGTTTCTCACTTTACAATATGAATAGATTTTTGGATTCCGGAGAGGGGTTTTGTTGTGGCGAACGCAGTGCGGATCAATAGACGGAAGCGAAAGCCGGCTCTGGCTTGGGTGCTTGTTTTCGCTATGCTGTTGCAAGGGGGAGCCGCTTTGGTTCTCGCAAGCCCGGCGAATGCCAAATCATCCCGGTCGGCGGCTGTCGTTGAAGTAACGGGGGATGTAGCGTACAAGAAATCGGGCGGCTCGCGCTCTTACGCGGTGTATCAGGACTTGAATTTGAATCAGGGCGATTCGATCGTGACCGGTCCGTCCTCCTCGGTCGTGCTGCGGGTGGTGGACCGCGAGGACGAGATTACGATCGGCGAAAATTCCGAAGTATACATATCCGATTTAGTTGAAAAAAACGGCGGCAAGAAAACCAAGGTGAAATCTTGGGCTGGCAGTTTATGGGCGAAAGTCAAATCTCTGATCGGCTCGAAGGAAGAATTCGAAGTCGAGACGCCGACGGCGGTTATGGGCGTCAGGGGAACGAACTTTATGACGTCCGTCAATTGGAAGACGGGGGAAACGACGATGGCCGTGGCGGCGGGAATCGTCTCCGCTTCAGAAGCTGATTCCGCTGCGGATCATAAGCAGACCCGGAATGCAGAAGGCGTGTCGGTATACCCGGCCCAGCAGGTGGCGTTCAGCTCCTCCGAACCGAATAAGGACCCAAGAGCGCAAGCGGAGTATGCCGACCCCAAAGCATTGGTCGAGGTTCTGGATAAAAAAGTGCTCGAAAGCTTTATCAAGAATATCGGGGATATCCAAAAAGAGCAAGATAAAATTAAAGCGCAGCTAAAAGAAAATCTGGATAAAGGCGAGGCAAAACCGGACGGGCGTTCGATTCTGAAGATTAGTACGCCGGCAGATTTGGAAGCCGTCACAACCAATTTTGACCGGTTTCTGTCCCTGCTGGCCAAATCGGCCGTAGACGCAGGGAAACTGACTCAAAAAGCTGTGGACGAAGCCAATGCGAACATTGCCGACGCTTCAAGAAAGCTGGATATTCACAATCCGCCCGCCATGGATAAAAATGCAGGCATTGATCCGGAAGTGGAGCAGTTAAAAAAACAGGCGGAGCCGAAAAATACCGCATATGAGCAGGAGCAAAGGGAGCTGCGCGATAATCAGGCAAAGCTGGCGGCTTTGCTTGATCGTGTTGAAGCCGATAGGCAGCGAATTCAAGACCAGAACCGGAAAGCCGTTGCAGAAGCGGATCAAAAGGCAACGGAGCAATATACGAGCACGCTTAGTGCGGACGAGAAGAAACAATTCGAGGAAAGCCAAAGGAAAAACGCCAATCAGCCTGCGCCCGATTCATCCTCCCGCCCTACTTCGCCTCCCGCTGATTCCGGGAGTGACAGCGGATCGGGCGGCGGCTCTACGGACGACCGTCCTTCCGCCCCAGTGCTGATTAGCCCGATAGCGGAAGCGACGGTGCGGAATCCGGTGCAAATTAAATTGAAAGCCGCCGCCGGGACAACTATCCGTGTGCTGAACGGCACGGAGGAAGTCGGACGCGCGGACGGCCAGGGAGATAGCGAAGTCACCGTTACGCTTCGGGCACTGCAGCCCGGAACTTACAACTTAACGGCCCAGGCTTTCCGCGAATCCGCAGCAAGCGTTCCGGTTTCCATTCCGCCGATTCATATTTTGGGAGTAACTCTGGCACAGGCCGACGGCGTCAAGGACGGGAAGATCAACTTGGCGTTGACGATGAAAGGCTTTACGCCTGCTGCGTCGTTCTATTCCGTCGAAGCGCATCTGCTTTATAACAAGGCGGCGCTGGACTACAGAGGTCCGGCAGACCTGACGTCCGTTCCGGGCACCGTATTCTATGGCACTCAAACGGCAGAGACGCTTCGCCAGGTAAGCGACGGCTCCAGGAGCGAATTGATCTACGCGGCGACAGCCTTTGAAACGCAGGGCTCCGGCGCAATAAAGCCGATTCAATTAATCGGAGATACATTGCTTGTAAACGTACCTTTATCGGTTGTCGATTCGGCCGCCGGTTCCGCCAAAGTTGATCTGGGCTTTATCAAAATCATCGACAAACAAGGAAATACGGTATACGAAAGCAGAGACATTCAATCGATTAGCGTCGGCACGAAGTAAGGTGCGGGGTACGGGAAGGAGCAAGCTATGAAGAAAGCAACGAAACGAATCGCCGTGTCGCTTCTGATGTCCGCCATGATTGGCGGCGCATCGGGCGCGCAAGCTGCCGAGTGGTCGAAGGACGCCCTGCAGGGCGAGAACGGGCAACCGTTAACGGAGATGACAACATTGGCCGGAAACGGCGGCTTGGGGAGCGTGGACGGAGCGGGCGCGTCCGCTTCCTTCCGGATGCCGGGAGGATTGGCTGTGCTGAAGGACGGTACGGTGCTGGTTTCGGATACCCGAAACCAACTGATCCGCAAGCTGTCGCAGGGGACGGTCAGCACCTTCGCCGGTGCACCCTATAAACAGGACGTCAAAGGCTTCCCTGTTGGCGCTCTGTTAGACGGGAAGAGCAATGCCTCGCTTTTCAACGAGCCTCAAGGACTTACTGCCGACGCTAACGGCAACGTATACGTAGCCGATTCGGGAAATCATGCGATCCGTAAAATCGATACCGCCGGTCAGGTCAGCACCGTCGCGGGCAGCGGGCTGCTCGGAAGAAAGGACGGCAAAGGGCAGGATGCTTTGTTCTATCGTCCGACGGATGTGGCTGTCGCAGCCGACGGTACCTTGTACGTGGCGGATTCGCTCAATCATGCGATCCGAAGCATATCACCTTCGGGTGAAGTCAAGACGCTGAATGCCTTATCGTCCCGCGTCGTAGAATTGTTTCCCGGACAGGTATCGCCTGCGGGGGATTTTGCCGACGGGGATTTGAAAAGCGCCAAGTTTAACGAGCCGACCGCTCTTGTGCTGGACGCCAAAGGAAATTTGATCGTAAGCGATTCCGGGAACCAGCGCATCCGATATATCGATTTGCAGACGGGGAAGGTAACGACGCTGGCAGGCGGAGGTCAGGCGGCAACGAACAAAGAGCTGCACGTTCAGAGCGGCTTCGCCGACGGGAGCGCGTCGGATGCGAGATTTAACTTTCCGATGGGCCTTGCCTTGACGGGGGAAGGCGGACTTGTCATTGCCGACAGTCAGAACCATGCGATTCGTTACTTGCTGGACGGGCAAGTCAGCACCATCGCCGGGGCAGCCGACCGTACAACCGGAAATGTTGACGGGATTGAAGGAAGCGCTGCGTTCCATCGTCCGATGGATGTCGGAGTTCGTGCCGATGGAGCGATCCTGGTGGCCGACGCCTACAACAACAAGCTTCGCGAAGTCAGTCTGTATCGGTTGCCGGACGGTTTTCCGAAGGATGGCGCCGTTAAAGTCGTCGTGGACCGGCAGCAGATCGCGTTCGAGGCCCAGCCGGAGATCGTCAACGGAAGAACGATGGTTCCGATCCGGGCCATTACGGAAGCGCTTGATTATAAAGTGACATTCGACAATGCGGCCCGGGCCGTGCAGCTCGCCAAGGACGGCGAGACGATCGAGCTGTATATCGGAAAGACCGGAATCAAGCGGACGGTACCCGGACAGGAAGCAACCGTCAAGCCGACGGATGTCGAGCCGTATATTTCGCAAAATCTCACCTTCGTGCCGCTCCGTTTCTTTGCCGAAGAAATCGGAATGGACGTTCAGTGGGACGAGGCGACACAAACGGCGATTGTGCGCAGCAAAACGAAATTATCAAAGTAATTTGCATTCCGACAAAATAAGACCTATTCCGAGGAATTTTTTAAGCGGCGCTCTTCTCGGAGTAGGTCTTTTCGATTAGGTTTACATCGGAAGAAAGGATGCAGGAAGCGAAGCGAGAGTATTAAGAAAAGCGCTTCTCTCGCCGATATAGTTTGCAGGAAGACGGAAAGAGAGGGGCGCCCCGTGAAACCGAAAGATTCGAAGGATTCGGAAGAACAGCTTCAGCTCTTTTTCAAACAGGATCCGTTTTATTTAAAAAAATACGTCAAAGAGCATCCGAACAATAAAATGGCGTGGTACTTGCTCGGACGCGACTATGAAGCGCAGGGGAAAAAGGGAAAGGCGCTGTACTGTTACGCGCAGGCCGGAGAAGTCTATGAAGCGTATGAGAATCAGAAGGTGGCTCTGCCTCCTGAGGAAATCGAACCGATCCATCGCTGGGGAACGGAACGTCAGAAGGACAGACGGAAACGGCTCGCCCGCCTGATGGCTGTCGGTCTGCTCGCGTTTGCCGGTATATTGTTTGCCCCCGAGCTGGGGCGTATATTCGAGAAGACGGAAGAAAGCGCCCGCACGCCGGTCATCGTGCTGCCGGAAGGGATGACGTCCTCCGAGCTGCTGGAAACGAAAGTGTACTATATGGCCGGCGAGAAAACTCAACAGAATGTCGGCGCTGCGCTGCAAGAGATGCTTCTGCGTGAACGAATCAGCAGCTACGCGATTTTGGCCCGGGGGATTCCGCTCGACGGGACCGCTTGGATCAACTGGCTGAAGAAGCCGGAGACGCTGCTTTCTGTCGAAGCGAAAGCGAATGCGGCGCAGCAGCAGATCGATTATCATGATGCGGCTGCTTGCAGCTGCCAGCCGAGCGATCCGCAGAAGGCGGATGGCATTGTGGCCGCTTGGATGACGAAGCAGGAGCAGGATCTCGTGCTGCGCTCTGCCGTTGCGGCTTATATCCGGCGTACGGGGCAAGCGCCGGCGCAGGCTTCGCAGCTGACGGAAGCGTATCCGAACAACGTGCTGCCGGGGCTGACTCCCTATATGAAGGAAACGTTCGACCGGGACAAGGAGGCTTTGGCTGCAGAGCTGAGCGCATGGCTCAAGCAAGCCGGGGCGCAGCCTGCGGCCGCCGACGGAAATCCCGTGCCGCCCGGAACGGGACAGGGGAGTTTGACCAAGCCGTTAACCGAACCGATGCGGATTATTATCGATAAGCAGGCTCACCGGCTGTCGGTCGTCAGCGGCAACATCGTCGTCCGCAATTATCCGGTAGGCTTGGGGGCCGAACGAACACCGGAGGGCAGCTTCGTCATCTCGGAAAAGGTGCGCAATCCGAACGGAAAATCGAACGGGGAGTTCGGGAGCCGGGGGATGACGCTGTCCGATACGAATTATGCGATTCACGGAACGAACCGGCCGTCCAGTATCGGCAAGGACGAATCGCTGGGCTGCATTCGTATGGCTAAGGAAGATGTGGAGGAGCTGTTCGATCTGGTACCGCTCGGAACGAGTGTGACGATCGGCAAAGGCGCGCTGTCCAAGGAGGAATCACGCAGCCCCGAACCGTATGGGGTGACGCCGCAAAGCGTCGACACGAATCCCGGGAAGAAGTACAATTGGTTGAATTAGGGAGCTTGGTCTTCCAAGTCGGCTGAGGCTTTAGCATGAAAAGCATCACCTTGATAGTCGGTGGAGCATGCCCTTACGGCCGCTCTTGAAACTCGTGATATTCAGATTCCATTTTGCGGTATTATCACGAATTTCAAAGGCGGGCAGCGCAAGCGCTTCCTACAGGGCATACTCCACCTGTTTTACCGGTGATATTTTCAAAAGACTTCTACCATAGCCTTTGTTAGAGAAGACCAAGCTCTTGGGCTAGAGGATGGAAAGCGCTAACAAGCCTTAATGGTTGAAAATAAGCAGAACAATCATGCCGAGAATGACGACGCCGAAGATGGAGCTGGCCCACACGATCAACTTCTTATTAGGCTCATCCTTTGTTTTCCGCTGCGCATAGGGGGATATTTTCTTTTTTGACATAGACCTCAGCCCTGCCTTTATAAATGGATTAAGCATATTTTAACATAATGTATTGTTTTAAGTTGTATGGATTTTGTGACTTGTCCCCTTTATTTTTGCTTCGTAAAGCGCTAAACTGTCAAAAGAGACTAACGAAGAGACACGTGCGGGGAGAGGACAGAAGCATGCTTTACAAAAAAATCGCAAAGCCGGTGCTGTTCGGGATGGACCCGGAGAAGGCGCATCATCTCATTATCGACGGACTGCATACGTTTGCCAAGCTGCCTGGCGGACGGGGGTTGCTTCGCGCGATGTGGGGCGTCCGGGCGTATCCGGAGCTGGAGAGCGAGCTATGGGGGATCAAGTTTCCGAATCCGGTCGGCTTGGCGGCAGGGTTGGACAAAAATGCGAAAGCGGTCCCCGGTTTTTCGAACATCGGTTTCGGCTTTATGGAAGTCGGCACGGTGACACCGAAGCCGCAAGCCGGCAACGAGCTGCCGCGGCTGTTCCGGCTCCCGGAGGACGAGGCGCTCATCAACCGGATGGGGTTCAACAATGTCGGAATCGAAGGCATGAAGCGAAATTTGCGCAATCAAGGCCAGCGCACGATTCCGCTTGCCATCAATATCGGAAAAAACAAAACGACGCCCAACGAACAGGCGGAAGACGATTACCGCGCTTGCATTCAAGCGCTATATGGATACGGAGACTTTTTCGTCGTCAATATCAGCTCGCCGAACACGCCGGATTTGCGCAATCTGCAGCACGGGGACGATCTGTCGCGTCTGCTCGCGGCCGTGAAGGACGAGATCCGCAAACAGCATGCCCGCTTCGGCGGACGGGAGAAGCCGGTGCTCGTGAAGATTGCGCCCGATCTGGAGTCGCAGGAAATCGAGTATATGGTCGAAACGATTGTACGGAGTAACGTCTCCGGCATCATCGCGTCCAATACGACGATCGCCAGAGACGGTCTGCGCCATGCGAACCGGGGAGAAACGGGCGGATTAAGCGGCCGACCGCTGACGGGGCGCTCTACCGAGCTGATTCGAACCGTATACCGTTTGACGGACGGGAAGCTTCCGATTATCGGCTCGGGAGGCATTTTTACGGCCGAGGACGCCTATGCGAAGATTCGGGCGGGAGCCAGTCTGGTCGAAGTATACACCGGCTTGATCTACGAAGGGCCGGACGTGCTGCGGCGCATAAACCGCGGACTTCGCACATTGCTTCGGCAGGACGGATTTACGCACATATCGGAGGCGATCGGATCGGGGCATTAAGGCAAGAAAGATTTGGAGGTCGACGGAATGGACGGACGCGATTGGAAAAAGTTTCTACTGCCTTACGAACAGGCGGTCGAGGAATTGAAAGTCAAATTCAAGACATTGCGCGCGGAGCTCAAAAGCCGGGATGAATATTCGCCTATCGAATTCGTAACCGGCCGGGTCAAGAGGACTTCCAGCATTTTGGAAAAAGCCAAACGGCTGAGTGTTCCGATGGATCAGCTCGAGACCGGGATCGAAGATATTGCGGGCATCCGGATCATGTGTCAATTCGTTGAGGATATCGAACGATTGGCCGAATTGATCCGTGCCCGGGAAGATATGACGCTATTATATGAGAAAGATTATATTACGAATAACAAGCCGAGCGGTTACCGCAGCTACCATATGATTGTGGAATACCGGGTCCAGACGGCGCTCGGCATGAAGCGCGTGCTGGCCGAGATTCAGCTGCGGACGCTGGCGATGAATTTCTGGGCGACGATCGAGCATTCGCTGAACTATAAATACCGGGAAAGCTTGCCGGAGGATGTCGTCGCACGGCTCAGCCGGGCGGCGGAAGCCGCTTACCAGCTCGATCAGGAGATGAGCAGCATCCGGGAAGAGATCGTCGAAGCTCAAAAGCTGTTCGAGGACAAGTCGAGTATTGTGACCAAGGTGCTAAACGGCATTCAGGAGCTGTATTTTCATCTGCGGGTGCGGGAAGCCGCGCAGTTTCAGATGCGCTTCAACGAGCTATGGGATACGGATGACGTCTGGCTGCTGAAGAAGCTGTCAAACGAGGTGGATCAGGCGGTTCACCGGGCGAAGAAAAATTCCTTGGCCTGAAGTCCGGTGAAGCCGGGCCTCCGCTGGAGGCTACCGAAACGGAGGCGAGACGGTGACAACGTCATACGATCGTTTATATATAGAGTTCGTCTATTATTTTAACGTGGCGCGTGACTATTTCGAATGTCACGAAGTGATGGAGGAGCTTTGGCTCGAGGAAGGTAGACATCCGTTGTACCAAGGCCTGCTGCAGGTGGCAGTAGGCCTTTACCATTACCGCAACGGCAATACAAGCGGGTCGATCAAGCTGTTTACCGCAGCGTTGGACAAATTGGATAACTACCCGGAGGACGCGCTGGGGATCGACCTGGGCCGGCTTCGCGACGACAGCCGCCTGTACTTGAACAAGCTGGCGCGTGCGGAGGAGCAGCCTTTTGCTTTCTACGATCTGGACATCCATATTCTGGACGCCGAACTGGAGGCATTGGTGGAAGAGCTGAAGCAGAATCCGCCGGAGCCGCACGAAGAGGATTAGACCGGCGGCCGGGCGCAGCACTGCGACGCTAGGACCGCCGCGAGACGAGAACGGCTTGCAGCCCGACCCCGCATACGGTAAGCCATGCCGCCCCGGCGGCAAATCCGGCGACAACGTCGCTCGGATAATGAACCCCCAAGTAAATGCGGCTTACGCCGATCATGATGATCAAACAGCCGGCCGTTACGGCGATCACCAGCTTCAGAACGGGAGATTTGACGAACATGAAGAAGAGCATGGCCAGCATGCCGTAGAAGACGATCGACGCCATGGAATGACCGCTGGGGAAGCTGTAGCCCGTTTCTTCCACGACCCGGCGCAGCATCGGCCGCTCCCGTTCGAAAATTAGCTTCAGCAGCTGATTGAACAGCATGCCGCCGGTGACGGCCACTACGAAAAAAAGAGCTTCCCATTTCTTCTTTCGCCACACCATCAGAGATACGCTAACGGGCAGCAGGACGAACAACGTCTGAAACGCCCCGAATAAAGTAATCCCCTTCATCCATATGGTCAGCTTAGGACTGATATGCGATTGAATCCAATCGATATACGTCCGGTCAAAGCGCTCCAGTTGATTTTCCCGTAAATCGTGTGCGAACTTAACGAAGATCAGAAGCGACAGCAGCACGATAACGACTGCGGTCAATATATATTTTCCGGTCAGCCATGCTTGTTTGGGTTGCATCGTGGCCCGTTACAGCTCCTTTTAAAAAAATGAAATAAAAAAGAAACAACGGACCGCAATCCGCTGCTTCGGGTATCCTTGGGCGTCCACCGACAGCCGGCAGGATTATTTTTTATGTTTTTCGAAAAAGGCTTTGAATGATTCGGCTTTTTGTTCACCGACGAGACGCTCGACTTCTTTGCCGCCTTTGTAATAAATCAAGGTCGGGGTTGCTTCGATATTGTATTTTTGCCATCCGTCCCTGAACTCTTCAAGATTGAACTGCCTGACGTCGATGTTGAAATCCTTGGCGACCGGCATAAGCACAGGCGTTGTCACCTTGCAGTGCGGGCACGTCGAACCGAAATAGTACAGGTAGAAATCTTCCTGAGCTGCGATCTTCTTGTCGAGCGCGTCAGGCAAAATGATGTTTTGGTAGTACGGATCCTCCAGCAGCGCCAGCGTGGCCGGATTCAGCTTGTCCGGCGCAATGCCGTATACGTTATTCGCGTACTTTCCGAATTTCGCCTGGTTGGATTGTTGATTGACAAAATAAAGAGCTCCGAACAGAACGACGATAATCGCTAAAAAGATACCTAACTTTTTCATGATTCCCCTCTTCCTACCGAGATAAATGGTTACTCCAAAAACATTCGTTACTTATGCAAAGTTTCCTCCTTCTATCATACAATAAAATTGAAGGATTTTCGACATTGGCGTGGAATACATGGGTAGACTAGGGACATCCAAGCGAAGGAACACCGGAAGCGATAAAATCTTTTTCTTCCAGATTAACTGAAACGAGTGACGATAATGACGGAGCCGATGCTGCCGGAAGCATTTAAACAAAAAATGGAAGGCTTGCTGGAGGCCGAATATTCGGCCTTTCTGGCGTCTTATGGGGAGGAACGGCATTACGGCCTGCGCGTCAATACGCTCAAACTGTCCGTAGAGCAGTTTCGCGGCTTGACCTGCCTGGAGCTCGAACCGGTTCCATGGGCGGGAACCGGCTTTTACTACCGGGAAGGAGACGGGCGGCCAGGAAAGCATCCGCACTACCATGCAGGACTGTATTACATTCAGGAGCCGAGCGCAATGGCTCCTGTCGAGCTGCTTGACGTCCGCCCCGGCGAAAGGGTGCTGGATTTATGCGCCGCGCCGGGCGGAAAAACGACGCAGCTTGCGGCCAAGCTGCAAGGAGCCGGGCTGATCGTAGCGAACGACGTGCATCCGGACCGGGTGAAGGCGCTGGTGAAAAACATTGAGCTGAGCGGCGTACGCAACGCCGTCGTGCTGAACGAAGATCCGGCGAAGCTGGAAGGAGCTTTTGCCGGCTACTTTGATAAGATTCTGATCGATGCGCCCTGCTCGGGCGAAGGCATGTTCCGCAAGGAAGAGGATATGGCCAAAGTCTGGCGTCCGGACTGGCCGGAGAAATACGCCGAGATGCAGCGGACGCTGCTGAGGCAGGCGGCTCACATGCTGAAGCCGGGCGGCTTGATGGTCTACTCGACCTGTACGTTCTCGCCGGAGGAGAACGAGGCGATGATCGCCGCGTTTCTGGACGAGCACCCGGCGTTTGCGGTCGAGCCGCCCCCCGCCTTCGGCGGCTGGGCGCCCGGCCGGCCGGACTGGCTCGGCGGGCGCTACGCCCGCGGGGCCGAAA
>NZ_JAHNZO010000043.1 GCF_018998565.1 Paenibacillus oleatilyticus
CTCCCGGCTTCGCCGCTGCCTGCGCCGCCCGGGACGGCGGAGCCGACCGCCCCGCCGGGGGCGTTCGCCTCCGCCTTCGGCGGCGGTACCTTCGCCCCGTCCTCCGTCGGGGCGGGGGCCACATTGACCGGCGGCGTCGGCGTCGCCGGATCGTCCGTGCAGCCGGCCGCGAGACATGCCGTGGCCCCGAGCATGAAGCAAACGACTCTCCGTTTGCCGTTCATCGTTCCTCACTCCTCCCGCGGGCCGCCGGGTGCCGGGCGGTCTTACCGGTCCCCGAGCCTGGCGCCTCCCCGGTTCAGGCCAATCCCGAACCGGAACCTTGTGCGCCGTGCGGCCACTTTTTTCCTTGCCACGTATCGCGTCTGCGCAGCTCTTCGTCGAAGGCGTTGAGCACCTCCCACTTTTTCAAGCTCCACATCGGTCCGATCAACAAATCCCGGGGCGCGTCCCCGGTCAGCCGGTGAACGATCATCTCCGGCGGTAGAAATTCCAGCGTATCGACGACGAGCGACACGTATTCGTCTTTTTCCAGAAACCGCAGCAGACCGGCTTCATACTGCTTCACCATCGGCGTTTTGCGCATCAAGTGGAGCAGATGAATCTTGATGCCCTGCACGTCCATCCGTGCGACGGCGTGACCAGTTTCCAGCATCATCTCGTGCGTTTCCTGGGGCAGACCGTAAATGATATGCGCGCAGACCCGGATGCCTCGGGCCCGAAGCTTCGCGACCGCATCCAAGTAGCACTGCGTATCGTGCGCCCGGTTGATCAGCTCCGACGTCCGTTCGTGGATCGTCTGCAGACCCATTTCGACCCACAAGTACGTCCGTTCGTTCAGCTCGGCCAAATAATCGACGACATCGTCCGGCAGGCAATCCGGCCTTGTGGCGATCGATAAGCCGACCACGCCGGGCTGCTGCAAAATCGCTTCATAATATTCGCGGAGCTCCTCAACCGGAGCATACGTATTGGTATAGGCTTGAAAATAGCCGATATATTGCGCTTCCGGCCATTTTTGATGCTGCAAATCGCGGATTTTGTTGAACTGTGTCACCAGATCGTCCCGGCGGCTTCCGGCAAAATCGCCGGAGCCCCGCGCGCTGCAAAACGTGCAGCCACCGGCGGCTATCGTCCCGTCGCGGTTCGGACAAGTGAATCCGGCATCCAGCATGACTTTGAATACCTTGCCACCGAACTGCTGCCGCATTTCGTAGTTCCATGTATGAAAACGTTTATCGCCCCATAATGGCGGTCGGATGATTTCAGCTTGCTTCATCAGGCGAAACTCCTTTTATAAAAAATCGATAAAGCTCGAATAGACTCGAATCGGCTCTTTCGCTGAGCATTACAATATATATTGTACCGAAAAATGGCCTCAAAAGCGAACTTAGTCCTTGACAAAACCCTCCTGCCCTAGAACGGGATAAGAAAACATCGCTTGGCCTATGCTAAGGTTGCAAGGCGTTAAAAACCAATCCAGCTTGAGAAGGGAGATATAATCATACCATGAACAAGTTCGGGAAAACGGTGCTTGCGCTCGCTCTGACGGCTGCTATTGGTACGGGGGGGCAAGCCTATGCGGAAACGGTGGCCACGGGAACCGGGACTTCGTCTACGTATGGAACCACTTCGACCTATGGAACGACGGGCACAGGTACGACGACAGGCACAGCAGGTACGACAACAGGCACAACAGGTACAACAGCAGGCACGACTACAGGCACTACTGGCACAACGACGGGTACGACTACAGGCACAACCGGTACGACTACCGGGGCCGCAACCGGTACGACAACAGGAACTAATTATAACTACAACATGCTGGATCGCATGAATACGTACACCGGTACCACCGACCGTACGGGTTACGGATACGGCGGCAATTATAACACCAACACGTATCGTGCGACCGCCGCTGGCAACAACAATGGCGCCAACTGGGGCTGGCTTGGTTTGCTGGGCTTGCTGGGGCTAGCCGGTCTGCGCAACCGGAACCGCGACGAAGGCGAGTTCCGCAAATAACGTTTTTAACCAGCCTCCTGACCGGTCCATTCGCCTTTGCGGCACGGGCCGGTCTTTTCATTCCCGGTCTTCTGGAGTATAATCGATCAAGACAAAAACGCGCGGTACGATGCGCAAGCGGTTGGAGGAAGGTTGATCTATGCGGTTAAGAGGACGTAAAGGAATCAGGGAAGCGCTGGAGGCGCAGCCGGAGCTGGTCGTGCTGGAGCCGGAGCCGTACAAGGGCCGGTGGGCCGAGCTGTTCGGCAACGACCGTCCTATCCATGTGGAGCTCGGAATGGGCAAGGGGCGGTTTATTAGCGAGCTGAGCGCCCTCAATCCGCACATCAATTACATAGGTGTCGACATGTACGACGAGCTTGTCCGCCGGGCTGGCGAGAAGGCGCATGCTTCCCGCGAGGAGCATGGCGGCGACTTGTCCAATCTGCGGCTCGCGCGTTTTAACATCGAGCTGATCGAAAACATTTTCGCCGCGGGCGAGTTGGAGAGGATCTATCTTAATTTCAGCGATCCTTGGCCGAAAAAAAGACATGCCCGCCGCAGGCTGACCCATGCGAACTTTGTTTATAAATATCAGTCAATCCTGAATGAGCGGGGAGAAATTCATTTCAAAACGGATTCCCGTTCGCTGTTTGAGTTTTCGCTTAACTCGTTTGCCGATTTGGGGCTTCGCATGCGTAACATTTCGCTTGATCTTCATGCGGAAGAAGCGCGGACGGATTTAATCATGACGGAATACGAAACGAAATTCTACAAGCAGGGGATGCCGATTTACCGGCTGGAAGCCGTGATCGGGAAAGAAGCGCTTGCTGCGCATCAGAAGCAGCTGTCCGAACGGCAGGAGCCCGAAACAGGTGCGGAAGACGAAGCAGACCAATAAAACCAACGAAAAAGCCTTGTGCGCCCACATTTGGAGCCACAAGGCTTTTGCCTTTTTTAGCGCGCCAGCACTTCGATGATCGCTTGGGAGCATTGGGCGGGATTGTATGCGCCCTCTCTCCGCGCCAGTCCGGCACGGGTTTGGCGCATTTCGAACACCTTGTTGGTCAGAAGCTGGAACCAATGATCTATGGTCTCTGCCGATTTGATCGGCTCTCCCAAGCCATGCTGCGTGAAATACTGCAGGTTTTCCTCTTCCTGTCCCGGGATCGGCTTGTAGAACAGCATCGGGATTCCTTTGGCAAGCCCTTCCGTGCAGGTCATGCCTCCCGGTTTCGTAATGAGCAGGTCGGAGACGTCCATCCATTTGTCGATTTCTTTGGTGAACCCGAGCAGACGGATGTTCGGATGCCGGAAACGCTCGTCCTCGGCCAGCTCCGCCAGCGCTTTCTCGTTGTTTCCGAGACAGACGACAAGCTGGATCCGGTCGCGCCAAGTGGTCAAGTGCTGCAGGAATCCTTCGTCCTTCACCAGTCCCCAGCCGCCGCCCATCACGAGCACCGTAGGCAAGGTCGACAGGCCGAAGCGGCTGCGAAGCTCTTCCCGGTTGTGCTGCTCCCAGAAGTTCGGATGAATCGGAATGCCCGTCACCTTTACCGTTTCGGACGGTATTCCGCGGCTGAGCAGCTTTTCTTTGACGTCCGGGGTCGACACCAGATACGTGTTCACTTCGGGACTAACCCAGGTGCCGTGAGCGTCGTAATCGGTGATTACGGTGCATAGCGGCACGTTCAAACCGGAACGCTTCAAGCGGGAGATGACCGCACTCGGGAACGGATGCGTGCATACGATCGTATCCGGACGCAGTTGATGGATGACTTCGGCAGCCTGCGCATAAAAGATACGATGAAGCGCAAGCTGGGTAAAACGGTTTAACGATTTTTTGTATTGGGAACGATACATCAGCCCATAAAGTTTGGGTTGAGTCGACACGGTCTTGCGGTAAGCGGTAAGAATCCATGGAGCCAGCGTCGGATGCAGAAACGTGCCGAGCTCAAGTACGCGAGTCTGGACTTCGGGCGAGAGCATGCGAAGGCTGTCGGACAGTGCGTGAGCCGCTTGCGTGTGACCGGCGCCGAAGCCTTCGGATAATAACAAGACCCTCTTTTTACGCATAGGCGCTTCACCCAACCTTGTACCAAATGGAATTTACACAAAATTAACATTAATGCTTTTAGCCCAAAATTGCAACGGCCGACAGGGCCGTTACGGTTCCGATCAGCAGCCCGGCCAAACAGTCGGACGGGTAGTGGAGTCCTAGATATATACGCGACAGACCGACGAGTGATGCAACAGGAAGCAAAATAATAGCGATCCACGAATGAACGAGCATGAGCGGCACGGTTACGGAGAATACGGCCGTCGTATGGCCGGACGGGAACGAATGATCCGTTAACGGTTTTTTGCATGTGTGTGTGCCTTTCAGCACGAGATAAGGCCGAAGCCGCGGATATTTCTTCTTAATGATCGCGACGGGCACATGACTGACCGCCAGGGCGATACAGCTCTCGATACCGGCTATTCTCCATACCCCCTCCGTAAACAGAGCGACGCAGAGCGCGATGATAATCATAGCCGTAGCGCCCCCCAGGTGGGTGATCGCATTAAAAAAGTAATCCAGCGCAGAGTGCTGAATACGTTGGTTCACGAAGAAAAACATCCGGTGCTCATGCTTTTGCAGCCACGAAACGACACGGCTCAAGGGAACAACGCCTCCTTGCAGTGTGGGATAAGCTGTCTGGCCAGCTCATATATAAGTGTAGGGGGCAAATGTTATAGGAATATAAAAACAATATAAAAGGTAAATTTAATCTTCCATTGATGCTGCGCTAACATTGCCTCGTTACAATCACTTTTGACGACGGCCGTTCGGCTTCCCCTTCAACGATGAAATAATTTTTGAAAAATGTGCTAAAGCGAAGGTTGCATTCCATGCTCTGAAAAGCTTCGTTTTCATACAACATAAACGCTTCCGGTACCGGTTTGGTTTCAAAAAAGGCCTGTTTTGTGCGCTTGTACAGGCCAATGCTTCCGATGTAGTTTTGTTTCCACCAACTTTTTAATAGTTGATGTTTCACAAAACTTGGAGGAGGTTAAACATGAGAGTAGCCCTATTTACGGATACGTTCGTACCGGACGTGAACGGGGTAGCGAAGACGCTCGGCAGGTGGGTTAAGTTTCTTGAAGTGCGCGGAGTGGCTTGCAAAGTGTTTGCGCCGCATAGTCAATCGGCAGCCGAATCCGATCAATGGTTGGTAGAAAGATTTGGCAGCATTCCCTTCTTATTGTATCCGGAGTGCCGTATGGCTATCCCTAATCCGGTCAACCTGGCCAAGTCGCTGAAGGCGTTCGCTCCCGACCTGATTCATGTCGCCACGCCGTTTAATTTGGGATGGATCGGGCTTCAGTATGCCAAGCGCCATCAGGTGCCGGTCGTTGCCTCGTACCATACCCACTTCGATCAATACCTTGTTTATTATAAGCTGCAATGGATGGAGCCGCTGCTCTGGAAATACATGCTGTGGTTTCACCAGGATTGCCGCAAAATTTATGTTCCGTCCCGTTCGACGCTCCGGCATTTGCAGGAAAAAGGACTGAAATCGCTGGAAATTTGGTCCCGCGGTGTGGAAATGAACCGGTTTCACCCGTTTGTCAACCGGGAAGAAGTGCTGCGGACTTGCAACCTTTCCCCGTCCACATTCGTTATATTATATGTCGGGAGGTTGGCGCCGGAGAAAAGCGTCGATGTTCTTCTTCGCGCGTTCGATTCGCTTCCGGGCGAGGTGCGCAGCCGGTCGCACTTGATCGTGACCGGGGACGGGCCTCTGCTGCGGCCCATGCGGGAGCAGCTTGCGGGCAGGGAAGACGTGACTTTTACGGGCTTCCGCCAAGGAAAGGAACTGAGCGACTTGTACGCCGCTGCGGATGTCTTTGTGTTTCCGTCGGCGACGGAAACGTTCGGCAATGTCGTGCTGGAAGCGATGGCTTGCGGGACGCTGGTTGTCGGCGCGGATGCCGGAGGCATCGGGGAATCGATCGTGCATGAGGAAACCGGGCTGCTCTGCAGACCGGAGAACGTGCCGGATTTCGCCGAAGCGATGCTCCGGCTGTACGAGGACCGCGGGCTGGGCGCAAGGCTCGGTCAAGCCGGACGGGCTTACAGCTTACGGCAGTCTCGGGATGCGATTTTCCACAGGCTGTACCAGAGCTATTGCCAAGTCGTGCGCGAAGCCGGGACAATGCGGCAGAAGGAGGCCGTCTTTTCCAAATGACCGCTTTTCCGTTTGGGGTTTCAGAAAGTTTTTTCCAGCTGGCGCTTATAAAAAGTTTGAAAATCGATGAAAATAAGACGTAAAAAGATGGATAGTAAAGAGTCTTGCCGGAATTCCTGCCGAATTTCCCGGAAAAACAAAGATCCGGCCGCAGGAAGCCACTTGGCGGTTTTGACAAATCGGACCAAAGAGAGGAAAATCATATTCGGCGACCCTCGTAATCTAATCCACACCATCGAAAAAATTTTTGAAGGCGCTAAGAGAAACAGACATAAGGGGTACATACAAAAAAAGGGGGATGTTTCATGTTGGACAGTATTCTGTTAGGCCTCCAGATTGTTTTGGCTATGATTGGAGCCTACCAGCTGGTTCTGACGTTTTTCGGTTGGTACCGCCGCAAAAATCAAATTGATCATGCGCCTCAAAAAACGTTTGCCGTTCTTGTAGCGGCTCACAATGAGGAGCAGGTTGTCGGGGCGCTTATCGAGAACTTGAAGAATCTTGACTATCCGAAAGAACTATATGATATATTCGTGATTTGCGATAACTGCACCGACAATACGGCTCAGATCGCCCGCGACATGGGCGTGCACGCCTGCGAACGCAACAATCCGAAGCTGAGAGGCAAAGGCTACGCGATCGAGTGGATGCTCAAAGAGCTGTGGAAAATGCCGCGCGAGTACGATGCCGTCGTCATGTTCGACGCCGACAACCTCGTCAGCACGGATTACCTGCAGCATATGAACAACGACTTGTGCAACGGTTCCAAGGTTATTCAGGCTTATCTGGATACGAAGAATCCGCACGATTCCTGGATCACTGCCGCTTACGCGGTAACCTACTGGTACTGTAACCGTCTTTGGCAGCTGCCGCGGACCAACCTTGGTCTGGCCAACTATTTGGGCGGCACGGGAATGTGCTTCGAATCGAGCCTGCTGAAGGAAATCGGCTGGGGGGCGACAAGCCTCGTCGAGGACCTGGAGTTTACGATGCGCTGCGTGATGCGCGGCGTCAATCCGACGTTCAACTATTACGCGAGAGTGTACGACGAGAAGCCGCTCACGTTCAAAGCTTCGGCGCGCCAGCGGCTCCGCTGGATGCAAGGCCATTTCAACGTGGCCAGACGCTACTTCTTCCCGCTGTTCTGGAAAGGGATCAAGGAAGGCAGCTGGGCGAAGATCGATACGGCCGTTTATGCGCTCAACGTTTACAACCTGTTCATCGGTTCGATCGTTACCGTGGTGCTGTGGATCGATATGACGCTTCCGGGCGTTCCGAACTTTAGTTCCTTGTTCCAGATTGCGCCGAGCTTCTTTGCGATATTCTCGGTGTTAACGTACGCCCAGTTTGTGATCGCGCTGATTTTGGAGAAAGCGCCTTGGAAATCGTATAAGTACCTGATTACGTTCCCGCTCTTCCTGCTGTCCTGGTGGCCGATCACGTTCTACGCGTTTTTCACGCAAAACAACAAGCAGTGGAGCCATACCGAGCATACCCGCGTCATCCGGCTCGAGGATATGCAGAGCAAGCAGGCCAGCTAGCGCAAGCCGCTAAAAAAATCAGAATTCGCTGTTGACTATAGTCAATGGCAATGGTATATTAATTTAGTGCAAAAGAAGAAGCGCCCGCTTCTCACCTGTCCGACCTTGGTTGGCTGGTTATGACTGAGAGTGACTTTGTTTGATTGATCCGTTTTCGAACGGACCAGTCACCATTGGACCTAAAACCAAACGTGGGCGTTTAACGCCCGCGTATTTTTTTTGTAAAATTTTTTGGAGGTGGCAGGTTATCAGTACAGAGCACATGATTAACGATGAAATTCGGGCGAGAGAAGTTCGTTTGATTGATGCGAACGGAGAACAGCTCGGCATCAAGCCGATCCGCGAAGCGCTGCAAATTGCGCTTGATCAGAATCTGGACTTGGTGAACGTGGCGCCTACGGCGAAACCGCCGGTTTGCCGGATTATGGACTACGGTAAATTCCGTTACGAAACGCAGAAGAAAGAGAAAGAAGCCCGTAAGAATCAAAAGATCGTCGAGCTGAAAGAAATTCGTCTGAGCGCGACGATTGACGAGCACGATTTCCAAACGAAACTGCGCAACGTTGTGAAATTCCTGAACGATGGCGATAAAGTAAAGCTGTCCGTCCGTTTTCGCGGCCGCGAGATCGCTCATGCCGATATCGGTCAACGCGTTCTGGAGCGCATGGCAGCCGAAGTGGAAGAGCTGTGCATCGTTGAGCGCAAGCCGAAGCTGGAAGGCCGGAGCATGATCATGATCTTGGCGTCGAAGCAGCAGCAACAGTAAAATCTCATTCTTTAAGGAGGAACACCCCATGCCAAAAATGAAAACTCACAGCAGCTTGAAAGATCGCTTCAAAATTACAGGTACCGGCAAAGTAAAACGCTACAAAGCGTATAAAAACCACCTGCTGTCCGGCAAATCCGCTCGCCAAAAACGCGTTTTGGGCACGAATCCGGTTATGCATCCGGGCGATGTAAGACGCCTGAAGCAGCAGCTCGCTAACATTAAGTAATCCCGTTCGTCTCGAATTCGCATACTTACAACATTTCTGGAGGTAGATTGTCATGGCAAGAGTGAAGGGCGGATTTATCCGTACGCGTCGTCGTAAAAAAATATTGAAACTTGCTAAAGGTTACTTTGGCTCGAAACATAGACTGTTTAAAACGGCAAAAGAGCAAGTGATGAAATCCTTGCTTTACGCATACCGTGATCGCCGTCAGAAAAAACGCGATTTCCGCAAACTGTGGATCGTGCGGATCAATGCGGCAGCACGTCAAAACGGTCTTTCCTACAGCAAGCTGATGCACGGCCTGAAACTGGCTGGCGTCGAAGTAAACCGCAAAATGCTGGCGGATCTCGCCGTTAACGATATCAATGCGTTCAACTCTTTGGCAGAAACCGCCAAGCAAAAGGTGAATGCATAAGGCACGGTTTTCAACCGGGCCTGCCCAATACACCCCTTGTAACGATGCGTACAACCGTGTCCTTGCAAGGGGTGTTTGTTTGGTATTAACGTAAGGCTAACAAGTGGATCGGTTTTTATGAAATTTTGACTTTTGGCTAATATTTGCTAAATAAAATTTTAAAACGATTATGCTATTATACTAGTATTCTTAAAACACGAAACGAATTGTTTCGCACGGAAAACAGGTGAACGGATGAACATTATTTTGCTGTCCGGAGGTTCGGGAACGAGGCTGTGGCCGCTGTCGACGGAGCGGCGCTCCAAGCAATTCATACGGTTGTTTCATGACGAAACGGGGCGCCCGGTCTCCATGCTGCAGCAGGTATGGAAGAGGCTCGGCAGCAGAGGGCTTCACCAATCGGCCGTTATCGCCACTTCCGCCAACCAGCGGGAGACGATTCAGGAGCAGCTCGGATGCGAAGCGGATCTGGTGCTGGAGCCGGAGAAGCGCGATACGTTTGCGGCCATCCTGCTTTCGGTCGCTTATCTGTGCTCGCATCGCGGCGTATCCCGTGACGAGCCGATCATCGTTATGCCCGTAGACGGACGGACGGAGGATTCGTTCTACGACAGGCTGCTGCAGCTGCCCGAGACGTTGACAAGCTCCGGCGCAAACCTGGCTTTGATGGGTGTCCGGCCTGATTTTCCGTCGCAGAAATACGGATATATGGTCCCGGAGGGGGACAGCGGAGCCGATACTGCGTTGACGATCCGCGCTTTTCACGAGAAGCCTTCGAAGTCGGATGCTGTTCGTTATATCGAACGAGGTGCGCTTTGGAACTGCGGCGTGTTTTGTTTCCGCGCCGGGTATTTAATGGACCGGCTGAAAGCCGTGGGGCTTCCGGAAGCGTATGAGGAGCTGCTTTTGTCGTACGACCGGATCGAGAGCCGCAGCTTCGACTATGCCGTCGTGGAACGGGAGGAGCGGATTGTGGCGCTCGCATACGAAGGACCGTGGAAGGACCTCGGCACGTGGTGCGCGCTGACGGAGGAAATGAATCGGCCTCTGATCGGTCCCGGATATATTGGGGAGGAATGTGACAACGTTCACGTAGTG
Source organism: Paenibacillus oleatilyticus (assembly GCF_018998565.1). Lineage (GTDB taxonomy): Bacteria > Bacillota > Bacilli > Paenibacillales > NBRC-103111 > Paenibacillus_G > Paenibacillus_G oleatilyticus. The sequence continues at coordinate 10,283 of NZ_JAHNZO010000043.1, forward strand.
AACGAGCTTGAGGCGCCGACGATTGTGCTTGGCTTGTCCGATGTCGTCGTCGCGGCAAGCCCCGAGGGCATTTTGGTGACGCATAAGGAAAGCAGCTCCCGCCTGAAAGAAGCTCTCGATCGCATGGGGCGGGAGAGGAACAACGATAAAAAGGCGTCCTCCGAGCGGACGGTGGACAGCTCCGCCTTCCCGGACGGGACCTCGGTAACGACGCGCCGCATTCATCTGGAAGCGGGAGAGGAGCTCGTCACCGCCCCGTCTGCCGATGTACGGCGTATCGTCTCATGGACCGTTCTGCACGGCAGGTGCCGTCTGTTCCAAAACGGCCGGGAGCTGCCGGCAGCCGTCGGAAGAAGCGTCGTGCTCGGGGAAGAAGATAGCGCCAGGCTGAAAGCGCTGGACCCGCTTGATCTGATCGAGATTATTACGGAATGTCATGCATAAGGGGAGAGACTCGTGAGAGTAGACAAGGCTTTGTTCGGTTATAAAGTTGATCAGGTACACCGATACGTCTCCTCGCTTGAAGCGGAGCTCAAGCTTCTGGAGGAACGGCAGCAAGAGGAAAGCGCAGCATATGAACGGACGGAAACGGAGCTATTGGACGAAATCGCCGACTTAGAGCAGGGATTGACCGAATTGGAGCGTATGGAAGCGGGTCTGAGGCAATGGATTCAAAGAAACGGGTAAAGAGAAAGCCGTACGGGCGCACGCTGTTTGGACTCCGCAAGAGCGTGACCGACCGGTTCGTCGACGAGCTGGAAGCACAGGTCCGGGAGAAGGAAGAACAGCTGAACCGGGAGCGGAGCCGGCGGCAGGAGCGGATCGGCGAGCTGCAAGCACGGGCACAGGAGCTCAAGGCGCAGATCGAGAGCAAGGATCGTACGGTGCAGCAGCTTATCGCAGCGAAGATGGAGCTTATGGAACGGCCCGGCTTCGAGCCGAAGCTGGACGATGAGCCTGCGGACAAGCCCAGGCTGCGTCTTGGCGACCGGCTGGTAGCCGAGGGGCTGGTGACCCCTGAGCAGCTCGAAACGGCGATGGAGCGGCAGCAGAAATTCGGCGGCCGTCTGGGCGATATTCTGGTGGAGCTGGGCTTCACTCCGCGGGAGCGCATTGCGCCTATTCTGCATCAGCAAGGAAACAAGGGTCGACTTGGCGACATGCTGGTCGAAACCGGCGCCATTACGAAAGAACAGCTGGATAGAGCGCTCGAGTTTCAACGCAAGAGCGGCGGCTTGCTCGGCGACATTTTGATGTCGATGCGCTTCATCGAGCCGGAGAAGCTGTACCGTCACATCGCTACGCAATACAATCTCGGACGAATTGGTTCGGAATATATGTTCGAGGAAGTGAACAAGCTGCCGGAGGCGATGGCCCGGCAGTACGATGCCGTCGTCATTCACCAGGACGCGAATCGCTATCTGGTAGCCGTCGGCCATCCGCTGACGGACGAAGCGGTCGTTACGATCGAGAACATGCTGGGCATGCCGGTGCAGCAAGTGCTGGCGACAAGGGAGGAAATGGAATATTTCTGGAAGGAAGCGTACCAGTCCGAGCTGCTGCACGAGAGCACCCAGAAGCTGGCCGACGAGCAGCCGCAAAATTCCGCGCACATCACGTTTACGAAGCCGCAGTTGACGGTCATCGGCATCTGCGCGTTCCTCGTTCTGCTCAGCTTGGGGCTCGATTGGCTGCATACGTTGATCGTCATCAACATAGCCGTGCAGCTGTTTTATTTTGCGATGACGCTGTTCAAGTTCATGATCATCATGTACGGAACCCGCGACTTCGCGCAAATCCGCTTCAAGCAGGAAGAGATCGACGCCATCGACGAGCGGACGCTGCCCGTCTATACGATTCTCGTTCCGATGTACAAGGAGAGCGAGGTCATCCCGCACCTGCTGCACAATATCGAGCAGCTTGATTACCCGAAGGCGAAGCTGGATGTGCGGCTCCTGATCGAGCAGGACGATATCGAGGCGCAGGAGATTTTGCAAGGGATGAAGCTGCCGCCTTATTACACGACGATCGTCGTGCCGCACAGCTTGCCGAAGACAAAGCCTAAGGCCTGCAACTACGGGTTGATCCGCGCGCGTGGCGAGTATGTTGTCATCTACGATGCCGAGGACCGGCCAGATCCCGATCAGCTCAAAAAGGTGCACGCCGCTTTCATGAGAAGCCCGGAGAATACGGCATGCATTCAAGCCAAGCTCAATTATTTCAACAGCGATCAGAATCTGCTGACCCGCTGGTTTACGCACGAATACAGCATGTGGTTCGAGCTGCTGCTGCCCGGCGTGATGCAGCTTAATATTCCGATTCCGCTTGGCGGGACGTCGAACCATTTTAAAATGTCGGTGCTCAAAGAGATCAACGCCTGGGACCCGTACAACGTGACGGAGGACGCGGACCTTGGCATCCGGCTGTACAAATCGGGCTACAGCACGGCGATCGTCGATTCCCGGACGTGGGAAGAAGCCAACAGCCGCGTCGGCAACTGGATCCGGCAGCGTTCCCGCTGGATCAAGGGATATATGCAGACGTGGCTTGTCCATATGCGCAACCCGGTACGGCTGTGGCGGGAGCTCGGGCCGAAAGGATTTTTGGGCTTTCAGGTGATGGTGCTCGCCACGCCGATGCTGCCGCTGCTTAATCCGTTTTACTGGATTATGCTGGTGCTGTGGTATGGCTGGAAACTCGCCTGGATTCCGCAGTTTTTCCCCGGCATTATTTATTATTTGGCGGCGGCGGAGTTTCTGATCGGCAATTTCCTGTTCGTCTTCAGTAATGTTGCGGGAGTGTACTGGGTTATTCACGATCTTGAGAAGCGCGGAGACCGCACGTTCTCCTATGGGCTCGTCAAATACGCGCTGTTGACGCCGATCTATTGGGTGCTGATGAGCATTGCGGCCGTGAAAGCGGCTTGGCAGCTGATTACGAAGCCGTTTTATTGGGAAAAAACGACGCACGGGCTGGCGAAGCAAAATCATCCGTCTGCCCCGGGCGGCGGCGTGTCGCAGGGAGGTGGCTGACGATGGAGGTCCGCTTGCCGAAAAGCGTCTATTGGGGCTTGTTTTTGTTCATTTTCTCGCTGGAATTCGCCGCCGGCTACTATGTGAGCCACGTCATCGGCTACGTGCATTCGGACGCGATGAGCCGGGTGGCAAACGCCTTCTACGTGCTCTACAGCCGGGACCCGCACCTGGCCGCCATCGGCTTCGTGTGGAACCCGCTGCCCAGCCTCATTGAGCTGCTGTTTCTGCTGCCGTACCATTGGCTGCCGGAGCTCGCTTCGTCGGCGCTGGCCGGTGTGCTCATGAGCAGCGTGTTCGCCGGGATGACGGCGGTGCTGCTGGCGCGGGCGGCGGTCGATTTCGGGCTGTCGCGCGCGTTCGCCGTGCTGCTGAGCCTGAGCTTCAGCTGCAACCCGTTCATGTTCCTGTTCGGCGCGAACGGACTTAGCGATGCGCCGTTTATATTTTTCATCATGTATGCGGTCATTCATCTGACGCACTGGATTTACGGGCGTCGCGTCGGCAGTCTGATCAAAGTAAGCTTTGCGCTGGCGCTCGCTTTCTGGACCCGATACGAAGCGGTGCCTCTGGGAGCGGCGGTCGCTCTGGCCATCATCCTGATCGTTCTGCGGATACCGCCGACGGACCCCCGGATCGACCTGCCAAAGCGGCAGTACGGAATGCTGCACAAGCTGTTCCATATCGAGGGAACATGGTCGATGGTCATGGCGCCGGTTATATTCTCCGGGCTGCTGTGGCTTTGGTTCAATTACAGCATCATGGGGGACGCGCTTTATTTCCTGCGTTCCGAATACTCGAACGTGGCTCAGGCGCAAGGGCTGGCGACCGAGCAGACCTTTGTGGACATGATGGGCAATCCGCTGCTCGGTCTGCTGTTTGTGGCCAAGAAAACGGCCTATTATTCGCTTCCGCTGGCTTCCGTCGTGCTGCTGAGGCTCTGGAACCGGCGCTGGTTCCTGTGGGACCTGCTGGTGCTGCTGTTGCTGTTCGTCTCGATCGTCGCGCTGCAGTTCCTCATGCTCATGAAAGGAACGTCTTACGGCTGGTTTCGTTATTTCATGTACGTGTTTCCGATCACCGTGGCCTGGCTGCCGTATGAGCTTGCCCGGGTGAAACGGTCCTTCGTCAATTACGGAATCGTGCTGGCGGGGATGCTGGGAGCCTGCGTCGTGCTCGGGTATGCCTGGACGAACCCGCAGATTGCGCCGGACGAGAACAAGTTTTTGCATGCGTCGCAGTATGCGGCTTCCCAGCAGGTGGAGAAGGAGATTGCCCATTATTTGGATACGGAGCTTAGCGGCTACAACATTTTGATGGATTCGTATTCCGCTTACTCGGTCATTCTGAACAGCAGGCATCCTGACCAATTTTTGATTACCAGCGATTTCGAATTTACTCCTTCGCTGAAAGACCCGGTCGGCCGGGGCGTCGATTTTATTCTTACGGCGAAGCCGGACAAGAGCTCGGCGCTAAGTGCCGAGGAGCGGACGTACAAAGATTTCTACGAGAAGGGCACGGAATGGACGGAGCTGTATAAGGAATTCGGGGGCAAATGGAGATTGTACAAGGTGATTCGTTAGCAAGAGGGAGGCGGGGAAACGTGGAATGCGCGGAGCCCGAGATTACCGTCATTATACCGGTTTATAACGAGGAAATTCATATTTACCGCTCGCTGGAGCATATTGAAGAGGAACTGAAGCGACTGACGGCCTCTTACGAGATCATCGTCATCGATGACGGTTCGCGGGACGGAACATGGGAGCAGCTGATTTTGTCCGGGCAGCGTTCGCCCCGGCTTACCGCGCTGCGGCTGAGCCGCAATTTCGGCAAGGAGCTGGCGCTCTGCGCCGGGCTGGAGCATGCGTTGGGACGGGCGGTCATTATTATGGACTCTGACCTGCAGCACCCGCCGGCGCTGCTTCCCGAGATGGTCCGGCTGTGGCGCGAGGAAGGTAAGGAAATCGTAGAATGCGTCAAGCAGGACCGGGGCAAGGAGTCGCTGGATAAGGCGGTTGGCTCCGCGCTGTTCTACAGCATCCTCAACCGGCTGTCCGGCTTCGATCTGCGCGGCGCGTCGGATTTCAAGCTGCTGGACCGGAAGGTCGTGCAGGCATGGCGGGAAATGCCGGAGCGGAACACGTTTTTCCGCGGGATGACGGCATGGCTCGGCTTCAACCGGGCGCAGATTTCGTTCGAGGTGCCGGAGCGGGCGGACGGTCACAGCCAATGGAGCTTTCTCGGCCTCATGAAGCTGGCGGTGAATGCCGTGGTGGCATTTTCTTCCATTCCGCTGCGATTTGTCAGCCTGTTCGGGATCGTGTTCCTGCTCGGCGCCGCCGTGCTCGGGGTTCAGACGCTGTATCAAAAAATCGTCGGCAACGCGGTGACCGGCTTTACGACGGTCATCCTGCTGCTGCTGGTCATCGGCAGCGTCATTATGATTTCACTCGGCATTATCGGCGAGTACATCGCCTCCATTTACAACGAGGTGAAGGGAAGGCCGCGGTACTTGGTCAGCCAGCGCATCTTCAGCGAAGCGTCCGCAGCGGCCGGCGAGGAAAGCCGCCGGGTGGGCGAGGTTTCATGACGCTGCGGCTGCTTTTTCGGTACGGCATCGTCGGGCTGCTCGGCACGGCGCTTCATTTTGCGGCGCTGTTTGTGCTCGTCGAAGCGGCGAAGCTGCATCCGGTGCCGGCCTCGGCGCTCGGGTTCGTGCTTGTGCTGTTGGTATCGTACGCGCTGAATCGGCGCTGGACGTTTCAGGCTTCCGCATCGGGCTGGAAGCCGCTTGCCAAATATACGGTCGTGTCCGTCGCGGGTCTGCTGCTCAATACCGGTCTGATGTATTTGGCCGTGGACCGGCTGCACTGGCATTATGCCGTTGGCCAATGTCTCGTTGTCGTTGCCGTGCCGCTGTCGAACTTTTTGTTTAATTATTACTGGACGTTTCGCGAAAAAAAGGTCCGGTGAATAAGAATCCGCCGAGCGGCCTGAGAGTGTTGAGAAAGTGATCATTGGGAGAATAGAGGTGTACGAATGGGTGAGGTATCCACTTCCGACCACTGTTGTCATCGGGAAATTTTGATTGGAAGCCGCTTATCAGCGGACATTTCCCGAAGACAAAGGTGGCCGCTATCGCTTCTCCAGTGGATACCCCACCTACGTATATATCTCTATTTTTGTTTAGACCACTTTCTCAACAAGCTCGAGCCGCCGAGCGGCCTGTTCTTATTCACCGGACCTTAAAAAATATAGCCTGCCGGCTGCTGATTATTTTTTCTGAGCTGCCGGCACGGTAAACTGCGCTTCCGGAATCCACTGCTTCCGGTAAAAATCCCTGCCCTTGATCCGGACACGATCCGGATACACCTCGACGTACAGCCCTTCGCTCTCTTCCCTGCCCTTCAGCTTTTCCGCTCCTTTGCCGTCGCTCGTCCACGTTTCGGACACCGAGGCGGTGTTGACCATCGTGAAGCCGTCCCGCACCAGCGTATCCGGCTGATTCAGCTCCCAGTGCGAGTGGCTGCTGAAGTAGATGACCTGCGGATACTGCGACAAGATCGCCTTCAGCTCCTCGTGCTGAATGACGGCCCGGCTGTTCGTGCAGCAGAAATGCGTTCCCGATACCGTGGCAGGCAGCGGCTGGTGCAGGAAGACGAAGACCGGCTTGTTCGAGCCGGCGTCTTTTTTCAGCGTCTGCCTCAGCCATTCCAACTGCTCGGGTGACAAATAAGCGTCCTCCGCATTATTCTGGTCGGACTGCCGGTACCGCTCCGAGCCAAGGAAGATAAAGTGATAGCCCTTGATCGTCTTCTCGTGGTAGACCTTGTTCTCACCGGAGAACGCGAGAAAACGGGAAATCGACTCCTGCTCCGTTTCTCCGTTCGGGAAGCCGTCCGGGTTCCAACGGGTACGGCTGCTGTACCAGGCTTTGTAAAACTCGTGGTTGCCGATATTGTACAAGACGCTCTCCGGATGCGGCGCGCTTTGCATGAGCTCCTTTAGCTTGGCATAGTCCTCGGGCATGCCTTCGGTTAAATCCCCGTTGATCACGAGCGTGTCGGCCGACGGATTGATTTCGTTCAGGTCGTTCAATACGCGAACCAGCTTCTCGTGCGACGCATTCTCCCACGATTGAACGTGGATATCGCTGATGACGGGAAAGGTCAGCACCGGACTGCCGTCGGTTTGGGGCTGAACGCTTCTGGCGGCCGCGTCTTGCGGCGGCTTCGTTTGCGGAGCGGAGCCGGAGATAGCCGTCGGCGGGGCCGGCGACACGGCTTCGCCGCCCAGGAGCGGGCCGGATGCGGTGGAGGCTTGGCTTATGGCTTGTCCCATGCTGGTTGCCATCAGTTCGGAACCCATGGCAAAAGGAGCGGCTGCAGCGGTTGCAAGGGCGCCGGAGATCAAGGTGATGGACAGGACGGCGGATTGCAGCAGGTCTCGCATGAAATCACTCCTTTTTCTTAGTTGCGCTTTTTTTGTCTTTTCGGTCTTTTATATACTTCGGCGTACGGCTCCCCCGTTTTGACCCATTACGGTAAACTTTTCTACATCATGGCTAGTATTGGCCCGAAGCCGCAAGATTGAAGACGAGTTCGCTTTGGTAAAAGTTTCAGTGTATCCAATTTTCGGTCGGCCTTTCTCCATTTCTTGGTCGCGGGGCTCCTTTTTAACATAACCAAAGTTTGTTATTGCTTCGTCAAGCTGGCAAGAATTGTTTGTGAAACCAACGGGAGGCATTCACAAAATCTTTATTTGATGCGACGGAAATCGGCAGCTATGAGTAGGGAAAGCCTGCAAACGGGCTTTCCGAAAGGGTCTTTGGTCCGGCTTCGTGTAAAGAAACCGCAAACGCCGTCTCCGACTTGGGCGGGAGGGCCCGGATCAAGGGCGTTTACGCGTCCGTTTTTTCGGTTGGAATGATGCTTGACTAAAAAATCGATTCGGCATATAATACAAAAAAACACATCAGAACTATCGGCTATGAAGAGGACGAAGTTATAAGGGCTCTTATGTTCAGAGAGCAGTGGAGATGCTGAAACCAATGCCTTAACCCCTTATGTACGAGCTCACCTCGGAGCTGTTTTCCTGAAAGCTTTTCGCATAACATCAGGCTTTACCGCTTGAAAGCGACAATGTTACTAGGGAAAATCGGACTTGGCACACGTTACCGTGCCGAAGGTAAGAGACGCGAATTTACGGGTCGTCATCGTGCTAGCCGATGAGGATTGCTGCGGCGCGCATTACCTGCTAAGGTTATTTGCCGCGAGGCATCTAACAAATTCTGGGTGGTACCACGGAAGATTAACCCCTTTCGTCCCGTCAGACGCACATGCTGCGTTTGGGGATGAGAGGGGTTTTTTAGTCGTTTGTCGGATTATCTGAGAGGAGGCCAATATTCATGATCGTCCAAACCACACAAAAGTCAAAGGAACAGCTTCGCGAAGAGCTGCTGAAGCCGGACGTCATTACCGGTTCGGAAATGCTGCTTCGCAGCCTGCTGCTGGAGGACGTGGATTGCGTCTTCGGTTATCCCGGCGGAGCGGTCTTATATATTTACGATGCCATGCACGGCAATCCGGATTTTAACCATTTGCTGACGCGGCATGAGCAAGGCGCGATTCACGCAGCCGACGGGTACGCCCGTTCGACCGGCAAGGTAGGCGTCTGTATCGCCACCTCGGGTCCGGGGGCAACGAACCTCGTTACCGGGATTGCGACGGCTTACATGGATTCGGTGCCGCTCGTGGTCATCACGGGCAACGTTGCGACATCGGTGATCGGTACGGACGCGTTCCAAGAGGCGGACATTACCGGCATCACGATGCCGATTACGAAGCACAGCTACTTGGTGCGCGACGTGAATGATTTGCCGCGCATTATCAAAGAAGCGTTCCATATCGCTTCGACCGGCCGCAGAGGCCCGGTTCTGATCGATATTCCGAAAGACGTTTCGAACGATACGGCGCCGTTCTATTATCCGGAGAAGGTGGACATCCGCGGCTACAATCCGACGGTGCAGCCGAACAAGCTCCAGGTCGACAAGATGCTGGAAGCGATCGCCGAGAGCGAGCGTCCGGTGATCATTGCGGGCGGCGGCGTTGTCTACGCGGATGCGGCAGAGCAGCTGCTCGAGTTCGTCAACAAAACGCGGATTCCGGTCGCCACGACGCTGCTTGGCTTGGGCGGCTTCCCGAGCGCGCACGAGCTGTGGCTCGGCATGCCGGGGATGCACGGAACGTACACCGCCAACAACGCGCTGCAAAACTGCGATCTGCTGATCGGCATCGGCGCCCGGTTCGACGACCGCGTCACGATGAAGGTGGACGGCTTTGCGCCGAAGGCGAAAAAAATTGTCCACATCGACGTGGACCCGGCGGAAATCGGCAAAATCGTCGAAACGGCCATTCCAGTCGTCGGCGACGTGAAGGCTGCGCTGCAGCTTGCCAACCTGAAGGCGAAGCCGTCCCGGTCCGAGAAATGGATCGAATGGGTGCAGGAGACAAAGCGGAATTTCCCGCTGCGCTACAAAGATTCCGATACGGAGCTGAAGCCGCAGTACGTGATCGAGATGATCCACGAGACGACCAAGGGCGAAGCGATCGTGACAACGGACGTCGGCCAGCATCAGATGTGGGCGGCGCAGTATTACAAATTCAATCATCCGCGTTCCTGGATCACCTCGGGCGGCCTCGGCACGATGGGCTTCGGATTCCCGTCGGCGATCGGCGCGCAGAAGGCGCACCCGGACCGGCTGGTCGTCTCGATCAACGGCGACGGCGGCATGCAGATGTGCTCCCAGGAGCTGGCGGTTTGCGCGATTCACCAAATTCCGGTCAAAATCGTCGTCATCAACAACCAGGTGCTTGGCATGGTGCGCCAATGGCAGGAGATCATTTACGACAACCGGTACAGCCACATCGACCTGGCCGGCAGCCCGGATTTCGTAAAGTTGGCGGAAGCTTACGGCGTGAAGGGTCTTCGTGCGACGAACAAAGACGAAGCCCGCCAAGCTTGGCAGGAAGCGCTTGATACCCCGGGTCCCGTGCTCGTCGAATTCGTCGTCCGGAAGCACGAGAACGTGTTCCCGATGGTAACGCAGGGCTCGACGATAGACCAAATGTTAATGGGGGATTCGGAATGACACGCAAACACACCATATCCGTTCTAGTGAACAACCAGCCCGGTGTGCTGCAGCGCGTATCCGGCCTGTTCGGCCGCCGGGGCTTCAATATCGAGAGCATTACGGTGGGCGAGTCCGAGGAAAAAGGGCTCTCCCGCATGGTTATCGTCACGACGGGAGACGACAAGACGCTGGAACAGGTTTCCAAGCAGCTCTATAAGCTGATCGACGTGATCAAAGTCGTCGACCTGAGCGCCCATCCGATGGTGGCGCGCGAGCTGGCGCTGATCAAAGTAAACGCCGAGCCAAGCATGCGGCCGGAAATTCTCGGCGTCGTCGAGACGTTCCGCGCGGCGGTCGTCGATATCGGTCCGAGCTCGCTGATCGTGCAGGTGGTCGGGGATTCGGAGAAAATCGAAGCCATGACCGAGCTGCTCAAGCCTTACGGCATCAAGGAGCTGTCTCGCACCGGCGTAACGGCGATGATTCGCGGTATGAATAAATAATTCATTTTTCGTTTTGCTACTAATATCAAGATGATCCTGTGAGCGGGGGCTCATGCGGATGACGGGGCCAACCCGGCCGACGGTCCGAGCTTCCTGTCCCCCGTCGTCCGTTCGAGCACCCGTTCACAGGGTTTAATTCAAAGGAGGAGCTATTATCCATGGCAGTTACGATGTACTATGAAAAAGACGCTGATTTGAACGTATTGAAAGGGAAAACGATCGCCATCATCGGTTACGGCAGCCAAGGCCACGCCCAAGCGCAAAACCTGCGCGACAGCGGCTTGAAAGTCATCATCGGACTTCGTCAAGGCCGTTCCTTCGAGCAAGCGAAAAACGACGGTTTCGAAGTTTACTCCGTAGCGGAAGCGACTAAGCTTGCCGACGTCGTACAGCTTCTGATGCCGGACGAAACCCAAGCGAGCGTATACAAAAACGAAATCGAACCGAACCTGAAGCATGGCGCAGCTATCATGTTCTCCCACGGCTTCAACGTTCATTTCGGCCAAATTCAACCGTCCGCGGATAAAGACGTATTCCTCGTCGCTCCGAAATCGCCGGGCCACATGGTTCGCCGCGTGTACGTCGAAGGCTTCGGGGTTCCCGGCCTGATTGCGGTTGAGCAAGATGCAAGCGGTCAAGCGAAAGCTATCGGCTTGGCTTATGCCAAAGGGATCGGCTGCACCCGCGCGGGCGTTATCGAAACCTCGTTCCGCGAAGAAACCGAAACCGACCTGTTCGGCGAGCAAGCCGTTCTGTGCGGCGGCGCTTCCGCGCTTGTCAAAGCAGGCTTCGAAACGCTGGTGGAAGCAGGCTACGCGCCGGAAATGGCTTACTTCGAGTGCTTGCACGAGCTGAAGCTGATCGTTGACCTGATGTACGAAGGCGGTCTCGCGACGATGAGACATTCCATCTCCAACACGGCGGAGTATGGCGACTATGTCACAGGTCCTCGCATCATTACGGAAGAAACGAAGAAAGAAATGAAACGCGTCCTGTCCGACATCCAACAAGGCAAATTCGCCCGCGACTTCATTTTGGAGAACCAATCGGGCCGTGCGTTCCTGACAGCTACCCGCCGTCTGGAAGCCGAGCATCCGATCGAGCAAGTCGGTTCCCAGCTGCGCGAATTGATGCACTGGATCAAGAAGTAATTCGGCAGACGATTTCAACCTATAACGGAGAAGCGGCATAAGGTCGGCTTGAAGCGGCGCAGGGAAATGGACAACAAGAGATCCGATCCCTGTCCGTTTCGGGTCGCACCTTTTTCTGTTTTAAATGCAAGTCAATTCCAAAGGAGGCGCAGCCAAGACCCATGAGAAAAATTTATATTTTCGATACGACGCTTCGTGACGGCGAACAGTCGCCGGGTGTCAACCTGAATATGCAGGAAAAAGTTGAGATTGCGCTGCAGCTTGAGAAGCTCGGCGTCGACCGGATGGAAGCCGGCTTCCCGGCGGCCTCTCCCGGAGACTTGGCGGGCGTCAGCGCCGTAGCCCGTGCCGTGAAAAATGCCTCGGTTATCGCCCTGTCGCGCTCCCGCGAGCAGGACATCGAGGCGGCCCGCGAAGCGCTGAAGGATGCGCAGGACCCGTGTCTGCATTTGTTCCTCGCTACTTCGCCGATTCACCGCCAGCACAAGCTGCGGATGGAAAAGCATCAAGTGCTCGAAACGGCGGAAGCGGCGATCCGTTACGCGAAGAAATATTTCAGCAAAATCGAGTTTTCGCCGGAAGATGCCGGCCGCACCGAGCTCGATTTTCTGTGCGAAGTCACGGAGATGGCGATCCGCGCCGGCGCGACGGTCGTGAACATCCCGGATACGGTCGGTTACATGATGCCTTATGAATACGGAAACATTTTCAAGACGTTGAAAGAGAACGTACCGGGCATCGAGAAAATTCAGCTCAGCGCGCACTGTCACGACGACTTGGGCATGGCGACGGCGAATGCGCTGGCGGCGATTCTGAACGGAGCGGACCAGATCGAAGGGACGATCAACGGCATCGGCGAACGCGCGGGCAATACGTCGATCGAGGAAGTGGCGATGGCGCTTGAGACGCGTCAGGAGTTTTTCCAAGCGAAGACGACGCTCACGCTGTCCGAGATTGCCCGTACGAGCCGTTTGGTCAGCAAGCTGACTGGTATGGTCGTGCCGGGAAACAAGGCGATTGTCGGCGCCAATGCGTTCGCGCACGAATCCGGTATCCATCAGGACGGCATGCTGAAGGAAAAGACGACGTACGAGATTATGTCGCCTGAGACGATCGGGCTCAAGGAAAGCAAGCTGGTGCTCGGCAAGCACTCCGGACGCCATGCGTTCCGCGAGAAGCTGGTCGACCTCGGCTACAACCTCGACGACGAGCATGTGAATGCCGCATTCGCCAAGTTCAAAGACTTGGCTGACAAGAAGAAGAACGTCACGGACGAAGACATCGTCGCGCTGCTCGAAGAGAAGCTGATCGAGACGCCCGAGGTGTTCTCGCTGGAGACGATTCAAGTCTCGTACGGCAATCAATCGACTCCGACGGCTACCGTGCGGATCAACTTGCTCGATGGCGGTCACCTGGAAGAAGCGGCCGTCGGCAACGGCTCCGTCGATGCAATCTACAAAGCGATCGACAAGGCGACCAAGGAAGAAGTCGAGCTCGACGACTATTCGATTCAATCGGTTACGCACGGCAAGGATGCGCTTGGCGAAGTGCACGTGGTGCTGAAGCAGGGCCATTACGCCGTACTCGGCCGCGGCGTTAGCACGGACATCCTCGAAGCGAGCGCCCGCGCGTACGTGGACGCGATCAACCGCTTGATCGAGAAACGCAAAAGCCCGGCTCGCAGCCGCGATAATGTGACGTTGATATAAGAAGTAAGTACATGTACTTGTTTATTTTTGCCGGCGCCTTGAGTGCCGGCTTTTTTCATTCAATCATCATGATTCCCGAACCTTATTCCGACACCTGCAGACTGAGTTTATGTAAAAAGATACTATATACTTGGAACTAAAGAAACGCATTTCAATGGCCGATATATAATGTATGATATCCAAGAGATATCTCCTTTAGAGGGAGAGGTATGATAGTACCCTGCCTTTAACAAAAGGAGAGTTTTTGTTCAAGATGTTTCTTGAACAAATTTCTTTTTAAAGTGGATCCGTTTCAGCTTATTTCATACATTATACGGAGGTCGACAATGAAGGGAATTATTCTTGCGGGCGGAACCGGTTCCAGACTCTATCCTCTTACGAAAGTAACGAACAAACACCTTTTGCCTGTAGGCAAATATCCTATGATTTATCATGCCATTCATAAATTGATTAAAGCGGATATATATGAAATTCTTATTGTGACTGGCCGGGAGCATATGGGTGATGTAGTCAACCTTTTGGGCAGCGGTCATGAATTTGGGGTAACATTTACGTATAAAGTACAGGATCAAGCTGGTGGAATTGCTCAAGCTTTAGGATTGGCCCAAAATTTTGTCGGTCAGGATTCCATGGTGGTTATTTTGGGAGATAATGTGTTTGAAGATAATATAAGTCCTTATGTCCAAAATTTCGATAAACAAGGCCGTGGGGCAAAAATTCTTCTCAAAGAGGTTCATGATCCTGAACGTTACGGTGTAGCAGAACTATTGGTGGAAAAAATTGTTTCCATTGAAGAAAAACCAACAGTACCGAAAAGTTCATTCGCGGTAACCGGAATTTATATGTATGATAACAAGGTGTTTGATGTTATTAAAACATTAAAGCCCTCGGGGCGTGGAGAGCTTGAGATCACTGACGTAAATAACGCATACATTCAAAATAATGAGCTAACCTATGATGTTCTTCAAGGTTGGTGGACTGACGCCGGAACTCACTCATCCTTAGCAAAGGCAAATGAATTAGCAGTAGGACTTGAATTTGGAAATCATTTTGGGTGTATCAATTAAAAATAAAGTTTACTAATGGAGAGGGTTTTCTTGAAAATATACCCTACAAAGTTTCAAGAAGTGAAGCTGATCGAGCCTATTGTATTTAAAGATTCACGTGGTTTTTTTATGGAGAGCTATAATGAACAAATTTTAAAAAAATCTGGAGTTAATTATTCATTTGTTCAAGATAACCATTCCTTATCGTGCGATGGGGGTGTATTGAGAGGGCTTCATTATCAATTGGAACCGAAGGCACAATCAAAGCTGGTAAGAGTTATTGCTGGGGCTATTTTTGATGTTGTTGTTGATATCAGAAAATCCTCGCCGACCTTTGGAGAATGGTATGGTGTTATTTTAAGTGAGTCTAACAAAAGGCAGTTGTTAGTACCCAAAGGGTTTGCCCATGGTTTCTGTACGTTGGTTCCAAATACTCAAGTCCTTTATAAGGTTGACGAATACTACTCACCTGAACATGACCGTGGAATTATGTGGAACGACCCCAGTCTTGGCATTGAATGGCCTGTAAACAAACCTCAGCTTTCAGCTAAGGATGAAAAGCATCCGTTACTTCGGGATGCTGAAATTAACTTTATTTAATGGAGGCCATATGAAAGTATTAATTACCGGCGGTGCTGGATTTATTGGAAGTAATTTCATTATTTATATGACCAATCGATATCCGAATTACGAATTCGTTAATTTTGACGCTCTTACTTATGCAGGAAATTTGGAAAGTTTGGGGTCAGTTCATCTTTTACCAAACTATCGCTTTATTAAAGGAGATATCACGGACCGTGATTTAGTGGAGTCGGTTGTAGCAGACGGAGTTGAGGCTATTGTCAATTTTGCCGCAGAATCTCACGTAGATCGAAGTATTACGGAGCCTGGTATTTTTGTGAAAACAAACGTTCTAGGGACACAAGTTTTGCTCGATGCAGCAAAAAAATATAATATTGCAAAGTTTCTTCAAGTTTCTACCGATGAGGTATACGGCACTCTTGGAGAAACCGGTTTATTTACAGAAACTACGCCACTAGCTGCGAACAGCCCGTACTCTTCCAGTAAAGCTGGTGCTGATCTGCTTGTCCGAGCTTATCATGAAACTTATGGTTTGCCGGTAAATATAACACGATGCTCCAATAACTATGGTCCATATCAATTCCCTGAAAAGCTTATTCCATTAATGATTATCAATGCAATTAACAATAAATCGCTACCTGTATATGGGGATGGTTTAAATGTTCGGGACTGGTTGCATGTAGAAGACCATTGCTGTGCAATTGATTATGTCCTTCATAACGGAATTGATGGAGAAGTCTATAATGTTGGAGGGAATAACGAGAAGACGAATATACAGATTGTCAAAACCATTTTGGCGGAGTTGGGGAAATCAGATGATTTGATTCAATTTGTTAAGGACCGCCCAGGGCATGACCGTCGTTATGCAATAGATGCAAGTAAAATTACAAAAGAGTTAGGCTGGACTCCTAAATATAATTTTGAATCAGGTATCAAAGAGACGATTCAATGGTATCTACAAAATCAAGTTTGGTGGGAACGCATTATTAATGGGCAATATCAAAAATATTACGAGAAACAATACGCCATGCGAATAAGTGGGAGTGCGTAATGAGGATATTCGTTACTGGTGCTTCCGGGCAATTAGGAACCGATCTTGTTGATCTTTTTAAAGAAACAGGATTTGAGGTTTATGGTATATCCAGTAAGGACTTGGATATCACCGATAGAAAAGCCGTAGAACACATAATTTCGGAGAAGAATCCTGACATTATTGTCCATTCAGCTGCTTATACTAAAGTGGATCAGGCTGAACAAGATATAGATGAAGCCTATGCTGTCAACGCTTACGGTACAAGAAATATTGCCATGGCTGCACAGATTTGCAATGCCAAATTGATATATATCAGTACAGATTACGTATTCGACGGGGCTTCACAGGTTCCGTATAATGAGTTCTCTCCGACTTCGCCACAAAGCGTTTATGGTAAATCAAAATTAGCAGGAGAACAATTTGTTCGCCAATGGATTCCGCAGCATTATATTATAAGAACTTCTTGGTTATTTGGAAAACATGGTTCCAACTTTGTAAAGACGATGCTAAAATTGGCTGAAGAACGTACACAGCTAAATGTAGTGCATGACCAGTTCGGTTCGCCTACGTATACGGCGGACTTAGCCGAATTTGTTCTACAATTATTGGACAAAGAATTGTATGGGACGTACCATGTATCAAATGCAGGTGTATGCTCATGGTACGAATTTAGTAAAGAAATCTTTCAACAGGCGGGATTGCAGCATGTGGAGGTGAATCCTGTAAGCACATTAGAATTTCCACGTCCAGCTCCGAGACCTTCATATTCCGTGATGGATCATATGGCCATTCGTTTAAACGGTCTCAAAGATTTACGTCATTGGAAAGAAGCACTTTCAGCTTTTTTATTGCATAAATAATTGATCACTGCTAACAGAAAAAATACAATTCCATGTATTATGCAACTTAATTTTATAAATTTCGGAAATATAAAAAACCGTTCACTTTGCAACGGGGGGCAGTCCCCAACAGGTGGTGAACGGTTTTTTAGTGTTCAAGTATTTACCTTCGTTCGCTCAACGTGCCGCAGTCTGCTGCATGCGCTGCAGGGCGCGGTCCAACCGGTCGAAAGCGCGAACCATGTCCTCGCTGTCCGTATGGGTGAAGTTCAGCCGCATCGTGTTCGTCTGCGGTTCGTTCGCGAAGAAGCTGATGCCTGGGACGAAAGCGACGCCTTCTTCGACAGCCAGCTTGAGCAGCTCCTGCGTGTTGATATGCTCCGGCATTTCCACCCAGACGAACATGCCGCCTTTCGGCTCGATCCACTGCACGCCGTCCCAGTTTTTCGCTTTCATCAGGTCGATCATCTGTCGCATCCGCGTCTCGTAAGCCGTTCGGATCTGATCGATATGGCCGTACAGATCGAAATGCTCGAACAACTGATGCAGCGCCTGTTGGTCCATCGTGCTGGAGTGCAGGTCGGCCGCTTGCTTGGCGCGGGTCATGTGACGGATCACTTGCTCGTCGCCGACGACCCAGCCCGTGCGCAGCGCCGGAGCAACGATCTTCGAGAACGTGCTGGTGTAGACAACCGCGCCGCCGTTGGCTTCCTGCTCCAACGAGAAAATCGACGGCATCGGCTCACCGCCGCCGAAGCGCAGTTCGCCGTACGGATCGTCTTCCAAAATCAGCACGTCGTTGCTTTTACACAAGTTTAGCGTGCTTTGGCGGCGCTCCAGGCTCCACGATTTCCCCGTCGGGTTGGAGAAGGTCGGGATGACGTAAACGAGCTTCGGACGGTGCAGCTTGATTTTACGCTCCAGATCCTCGGGAATCATGCCGTCCGTATCGCAGTCGACAGAGATGAGCTTCGCCTGGCGGGATTGGAACACTTGAATGGCGGCAAGGTAAGTCGGCCGCTCGACGAGAATGACGTCGCCCGGGTCGATATAGACGCGGGTGAGCAGGTCGATCGCTTGCTGCGAGCCCGTCGTCAGCAGCATGTTGTCAACGCCGGCGCGGATGCCTTTGCGTTCCAGATGCTTCGAGATATTCTCGCGCAGCGGCGTGTAGCCCTCGGTCAAGCCGTACTGCAGCACGCCCTTGCCCTGCTTGAACACGCGGTCGAACGCTTCGTTGACCGCTTCTACCGGAAAATACTGCTCGTTCGGCAAGCCGCCGGCGAGCGAAATGATCGAACGGCCTTGGGTTAATTTCAGGATCTCACGCACGGCCGACGATTCGAAAGCTTTGGTTGTATCGGAAAAACGGTATTTCATCGGTTCAGGCTCCTTTGGCGAAAAGAAGTGAATGTTGCTCCAAGTGATAAATTTAATTGTAAACCTAACCGGGGGAGATGACAACTGCCGCCAAAAGCCGACAGCAGCCGTTCGCATGCTGTCAAGGCGCCCGGAAGACCGGTGTGGTAAACTATTCGTATCAGCACGAAGATGGAAGGAGCCGGACGATGTGGAATCTTACCTGATGTTCGAACCGACGCAGGGGACGCGCACCCCGGATCATTACGCGGAACACAAGCCATGCTCCGCGCTTAAGGCGCATATATCGTGCTATTGGAGCTCCCGGACGGATGGAACGGGGAGGCGGAGCGAACCTGCGGTCACCGTCGTTCCGGACGGCTGTACGGATTTGATTTTCGAATGGGAAGCCGCGGGCGGAGGAGACGTTTCTATCCGTTATTGCGGGGCGTTCGAGCTTCCCTTCAGCCCGGGGCCGAAGCGTGAAGGCGCATCGGAAACGTTTGCGGTGCGCTTTTTTCCGGGAGGAGCGTATCCTTTTATAGGAGTGCCCCTCGGCGAGTTTAAAAATGCGCTGTTTCGGGGGACGGACGTATGGGGGAAAGCGGTCGCGGAGCTCGGGGAGCAGCTGAGGCTTGCCGCAGGGACACCGGAACGGATCATCCTTGTCGAAACGGCGCTGCTCCGCCTGCTGGCGGCTGCGGATAACGGCAGGGCTGAAGCGCCGCCAGCGCTGCATGAGGCGATGGTACGTATTTTTGCGGCCAGGGGGACGGTCAGCGTCCAGCAGCTGGTCCGGTCGGGGAATATTAGCGCAAGGCAGCTGCAGCGGCTGTTCGACGGCCGGATCGGGCTGGGGCCGAAAACATTTTGCGGCATTGTCCGGTTTCAGAATATACTGCGCGATGCGGAAAGGCACCCCAAGCTTTCTTGGCAGGAAATCGCCGGGGCTTACGGATACTGCGATCAAGCGCATTTCATTCGCGACTTCAAGCGCTTTTACGGCGAGCTTCCTTCCTCGTTGATGACGTCCTAGCAGGTAGTCCGGCCGCCATGTACGTAGCGGATCGTTCACATCCACTAATGTCCGATTTGTTCAATACAAGCTGCCTATGGCCAGTTACACTGGTATACGGAAATCGAACATCGAGGAGGCGTGTGAGCGATGGAATTCAATAGAGCCGCTGCGGCGGCGGAAGAACGGGCCAAGCACTACCTGAAAACGAAAGCGCGGCCGCTGGAGAAGGCGATGTATAAGTACGAGTTCGAGGAGGGACGCGCGGAGGACGTGGTCCGGGCACTGGAGCCCTACCAGAACGAAGACGGCGGCTTCGGGCATGGACTGGAGCCGGATATTCGCTGCGAGGCGTCCTCGGCAATCGCCACGACGGTAGCGCTGCAAACGCTGTCCCTGCTTCCCCGGGAGGCAGGCGGGGAGATGACGAGAAAAGCGCTGCGCTACTTTACGCAAACGT
This sequence comes from Paenibacillus oleatilyticus, assembly GCF_018998565.1. GTDB lineage: Bacteria > Bacillota > Bacilli > Paenibacillales > NBRC-103111 > Paenibacillus_G > Paenibacillus_G oleatilyticus. The sequence continues at coordinate 30,144 of NZ_JAHNZO010000043.1, forward strand.
ACGACCCTGCGAATTCGGGCTGGGACAAGGTGCCGCCGGAGGTCCAGCAGTCCCCTCGGGCCCCGTGGTGGAATTACAGCAAGGCGAATCCGTACTGGGGCAATCCGAGCGCGGAAATCGCGGACTACTTTATTCAGTTCCGGGAATTAGCGGAGGCGGAAGGCTGGGCGTGGGCTGGCAAGCTTGCAGAGCTCGCGATCCAAAAGCTGTGCTCGGAATCGTCGCTGGACGAATTCCATGAACTGTTGTGTTACCTGCGCCTGTCCGAGCGGCTCGCCGATGAGCAGCGGGCACGGATCGCCGACCGGCTCGACACGATGATCGGCCGCTGTGTTACGGTCGATCCGACACAGTGGAGTGGGTACGGGCTGCATCCGGTGCAAGTGGCGACAACCCGGCAATCTCCATACTACGAGCGGTACAAGGATATCATACCGGCTAATCTGGAATTCATCGTCCGGGGTCAGACGGAGGAGGGGGCTTGGGAGCCGGCGTGGGCTTGGGGGCAGTACGAGGACGTTTGGCCGATTGCCAAAGAAGCGTGGAAGAGCGTGCTGACGCTAGGGAACTTGCGGCTGCTGCGGGATTTGCGATAGAGCGGGGGGCGATGGTCGGAAGCAACGCAGCCACCACTCACCTCGTTGCGATTGCGGTGCCGAACGGCGGGTGGCGGAACCCATGGTTGCAGTCTATGGAACGCATCGGGAAGTCTAAGACCAGGTATTGATTATTATTCAAACAAAAAGGAGCCCCGTTTAAGGGTTCCTAGAGCTCGTTGAGGGACCTTAGTTAAGTAGAAAATCTCAGATAAATAGAGGTGGGGTATATCCCGTAAGAGTTTACGTCCACCTTTGAAACCCGTGAAAATACCGCTAATTCTAATCCAATTCACGGGTTTCAAGAGTGGCTGGAGGGATATACCCCACCAGCGTATGCAGAGAATTTTTACGCAAAGCGGTTTTTTAACAAACCTAGGAACCCCGCATAAGGGTTCCTTTTGTTCTATTGGCGCTAGTCTTGATTTTCGGCCTCGTCGATATATTCCATTAAGTCACCGGGCTGGCAGTTTAAAGCTTTGCACAATGCATCAAGCGTCGTGAAGCGAATGGCTTTTCCGTTTTCGTTTTTTAAGATCGACAAATTGGCCGGCGTGATGCCGACCAGTTCGGAGAGCCGGTTTAACGACATTTTGCGCTCCGCCATCACGACATCCAATTTGATTCTTATCATTTTATCGCCTACTTCGCAGTTAAATTGTTTTGCTATTTTCCTCCACTGCATGTACCGCTATTTTTAAAGCCCAAGAGATCAACAGGAGCACGATCCCGCCGGTTATCGTATCGACATAGGACAGGTTGGAAAGCGAAATTTGCGCATTGGAAACCGTTAAGGCCGCAAGCGCCTTCGATAACAGAAGGCCGTCGGTATACGTAAAGGCCGACCCAGCAACGATGATCGTCAGCCCTAATTTGAAAACAATCGACACGTTCTCATACGAAAAAAGACTGTCTTCATATATATTGTTCAGGAGCTTGCGCATAAACCATAAGAATAAGAACATGAACAAGAGCATGCACGTCGTGGAAATGAACGATAGTTGAACAAAGGACGGATCGGTATAAAGCTCCGGCTGCTGATAAAAGTTGAGATCAATATAACTAAATAAAGGCTGGAAGTCTCCGAAGGACCGGGCGAGTTCGCTATCCGGGCTCCACAGACGTAAGGAATGTTCCCCTAATGCAAATATCCCCACCAATATAACAAAGTAAAAACAAATGAGACACAGGATTGCGCCTATTTTAAAGACGATTTTTGATTTCATGAAGGATAACTCCTTTATAGCAGAAATGTAGTAACGAATCGGGCCAAAGGCCGCTTCAGTTCATTAATCTACCATATTATTTTATCCTAAACAATAAAAAATTATCGTTTTTCGATAAAAATTTATTGATTAAGATGATGAAAGCTGCTAAGGTGGAAATCAGAAACATGAACATGGCAGCTTGGAGCTATAGGGGTGAGATTATGTTTTCTCCAATTGGCGCGCCTCAAAGACGATTGTCCAAGGATGCGGTCAAAGTATGGATCATCAGTGAAACGATTTCGAATGTGATCGGCTTTGTCGTGCTTGGGGTTTTGCTCTATTTGGACCATCGGTACGCATGGAAAGAGTGGATCGGCTGGATTCTTATCGGTCTTGCCGTCATTTCCGTGCCGTCTGCGATCTGGTCTTTCTATAGACCGTTTTTGCTCTATAACAACTGGCGCTACGATATGAATGAAGAGTTTTTGCAGCTGAAATCGGGCGCGTTAAACGAAGAGCATCGGCTCGTCCCGATGACCAAAATCCAGTCGGTCGCCACGAAGCAAGGACCGCTTCTGCGAAAGTACGGCCTCTGCTCAGTCTCAATCAAAACGATGGGATCGACGCATGCCATACCTGCTCTGCCTAAAGAGGTCGCGATTGAGTTAAGGGATCAAATTGCCCATTTCGCCAAACTAAAGGAAGTGGAGTCATGACCGAAGCGAAACGGCATCATCCGCTGACGATGGTTTGGAAATTATGGAAGTTGGCCAAATTCTCGTTTGTCATCGCCATGTATTTGTTCGTGATCAAATTCGGTTCGGATTCGACTTTCCTTAAGTATGGGAGGATCGCTTTTTTTCTTTTTGTCGGGGTCGCTGTTCTCGTCATTCTATTTCAGTGGCTGACGCATAAATACAAGCTCGACGATGCTTCGTTTCATCTCTATGAAGGGGTGTTCACCAAGTCCGTACGAACGATTCCTTTTGCCAAAATTCAAAACGTCAACCGTCACACGACCTTATTCCATCGGCTGTTTAATGTGACTTCCATCCGGTTTGAAACAGGGCTCACCGGTGAAGAGGCTGCTGTCGAATTCGAGGTCATCGCTTTAGCAAAAGCCGACAATATTGAAAAGCATGTGACGAGCCCGGTAACCGACAAACTGATGACGGTACAGGACGGCGAAGCTGCCGCGGAGTCGCATGCAGAAGCGGTGAAACCGCAGCGGATCGTTCATTTTAAGCCGACAAGAAAGGATATTGTAAGAGCTTCCTTTACATCCTTAAGCTTTCTGCTCCTTATTCCTTTGCTCGGTTCCGCTTATTCCAAACTCGATCAATTCTTTCATGTGAAGCAAGAGGCGAAAGGTTTGCTTTCAATCCTTATGAACTCCTGGTGGATTGCCGCGATTCTGATCGTTGTGCTCGCCGTGGTCTCCGTCGCTTTCGGAATCGTCAGAACCTTTGTGAAGTATGGGAAATACGAGATTTCTTCCGATCCCGACCGGATTTACATCACCAAAGGCCTTGTCGACGAAACGGTATTTTCCATTGCCAAGCAAAGGGTGCAAGCGGTTGAAATTACACAGTCCGTGCTGAAACGTTTGCTCGGACTCGCCGAAGTGAAGCTGACCAGTGCAGGGGGCCTTGGCGACGGGGAGGACAAGCTCGAAATCAGCTCGCTGTATCCTTTTCTGCCTGTTCAACGCGCCTATGAGATGATTTCGGAAATGCTGCCGGCTTATGAAGTGACCCGCGAGATGAACCGGCTTCCCCGGAAGTCGTTATGGATCCGCATGCTAAGGCCAAGCTGGGTTTGGATTCTAGCGACGGCCGCTCTATTTTATTTCAAGCCGCGGTTGCTTGGATTCGAACAGACTTGGTGGGTGTTATCCGGCGTTTTGCTGATATGGATCTTTGTATCCAGATGGCTTGATTACGCCAATACGCGGTACGTCTTGAAGGATAACTTCATTCAGTTCAAAACGGGAAGTCTGACAACGGCATTATTCGTATCGAAGCGGGAGAAGATTATTGAAGTGAATGTCACCCGCAGTCTATTTCAAAAATGGCTGGGGCTCGCGTCCGTCGGGACCATGAACCGGGCCAAGCCGGTACGTCGCGCCGGGATCGACGATGCGCCGGCCGAGCTGGCCGAGTCGTTCGTCAAGTGGTATATGGGACGCCGCAAAGAGGTCAAAATGGAATAGAAGGGCGCCGGCGTGCCCGATTCGGAGAGCGTCCCGCCTTCCAGCTCTGGAGAAGTCCGGGAGGCCGGTTATCGGTACGGTGATGGTTATAGGTTTTGTCTATCAAATTTATTCGATTTATGTCTTGGCGCAAAGACGGACAAATGTGCTACAAAAGAGATAATGAATTTATTTAGGAGTGAAACCAATGGCAGACGTGAAAAAAATTGCCGTTATCGCCGGGGACGGCATCGGTCCCGAGGTTGTAGCGGAAGCGATTAAAGTCATGAAAAAAACCGAGGACGTGTTCGGTTACCGTTTTGAGTTCGAGCACGGCTTGTTCGGCGGTATCGCCATTGACGAGAAAGGAACCCCGCTGCCGGAGGATACGCTGGCAATTTGTAAGAAAGCGGACGCCGTGCTGCTCGGAGCCGTCGGTGGCCCGAAATGGGACAACAATCCGAAAGAGCTGCGTCCGGAAACGGGATTGCTAGGCATCCGCAAGGCGCTCGGCTTGTTCTCCAACATCCGTCCGGCTAACGTATTCGATTGCTTGAAGGAAGCTTCCACGCTGAAGCCGGAAGTGCTTGAAGGCACGGATCTGATCGTCGTCCGCGAACTGACCGGGGGGATTTACTTCGGAGAGAAATTCCGCCGCGAAGGTGCGAACGGAGAAGAAGCGGTCGATACGTGCGTATACAACGTCACGGAAGTGGAGCGCATCGTCCGCCAAGCGTTCGAGATCGCCCGTACCCGCCGCAAGAAGCTGGCGTCCGTCGATAAAGCGAACGTGCTGGAAACGTCCCGCCTGTGGAGAGAAACGGTCAACCGGATCGCGCCGGATTATCCGGACGTCGAGTTGGAGCATGTGCTCGTGGACAACTGCGCAATGCAGCTTCTGCGCCGTCCGTCCAGCTTCGACGTCATCGTGACGGAGAACATGTTCGGCGACATCCTGAGCGACGAAGCGGCGATGCTGACAGGATCGATCGGCATGCTGTCCTCCGCCTCCCTGGGCGAAGGGGCGTTCGGCCTCTATGAGCCGGTGCACGGCTCTGCGCCGGATATTGCGGGCCAAGGCATTGCGAATCCGATCGCGACGATCTTGTCCGTAGCGCTGATGTACCGTCTGACGTTCGGCTACCATGACGCCGCCGAAGCGATCGAGCGCGCCGTGAAGGAAGTGCTGGATGCGGGTCACCGCACCGGAGATATTGCCGTCGACAAGAGCAAGGCCATCGGCACGACCGCAATGGGCGAGCTGATCGTTAACGCCATCCGCAAATAAGGATCGAACCAATAGCAAGACCGGAAAGCAGGAAAAACTCTTGAGGAATTCCGATTTCTTAAGAGTTTTTTCTGTTTTCTACAGCGCAATTGTATGTTTGGGTTGTCATAGATTAGAATTATTATAAAAAAATAATTAGTTTAATCTTGACTTCGATGGGCTCCAAATGATACGATTTATATCGTGAAAAACCGTGATCAATTAACCAACTTAAGGGAGGATTTTTGGAACATGGCAGAGCGTTTGGTAGGTAAACAAGCACCCGATTTTACAATGGACACCGTCCTTGGGAACGGACAAGAGTTCGGCAAAGTTTCCTTGTCCGACTATAAAGGCAAGTGGCTCGTATTGTTCTTCTACCCGCTGGACTTCACTTTCGTATGCCCGACGGAAATTACGGCAATCAGCGAGGCCGCTTCGCAATTTAAAGCGATCAATGCCGAAATCCTCGGCGTTTCCATCGATAGCATTCATTCCCACCGCGCTTGGATCAACACGCCGGTAGATCAAAACGGCCTTGGCCAATTGAACTTCCCGTTGGCTGCCGATATTACGAAACAAGTATCCCGCGACTACGGCGTTCTGATCGAAGAAGAAGGCATCGCGCTGCGCGGCTTGTTCATCATAAGCCCGGAAGGCGAGCTGCAATACCAAGTCGTTCATCACAACAATGTCGGCCGCAGCGTCGAAGAAACGCTCCGCGTTCTCGAAGCTCTGCAATCCGGCGGTCTGTGCCCGATCGGCTGGAAAAAAGGCGACAAGCACCTGGTGGCGAAATAATCGTCTTCATACGCTTCGCATCTCCCCCTCGGCTTGTCTTGCGGCAGGCTAGGGGGTTTTTCACTACTTGGAGTAAAGGGGCTCGGAACCGACGTTATGGAAGTAATCAAAGGGCTCAAATACAGCGAAAATCATGAATGGGTTCGGGTGGAAAACGGCAGAGCCGTGATCGGACTCACCGATTTTGCCCAAGAGGAATTCGGGATCATCGTCTTTGTGGAGCTCCCCGAAGAGGGAGACGTCCTTCAGGCCGGCGAGCCGTTCGGCAGCATGGAATCGGTCAAGACGGTGACGGAGCTGTATGCTCCGGTATCCGGTAAAGTCGTTAGCGTCAATCCGAAGCTGACGGAAAACCCAGGCGTCATCAACCTGTCCCCGTATGGCCAAGGCTGGATGATCGTCGTCGAAATGAGCGATCCTGCCGAGCTTGACCGGCTGTGGGAAGCGGACAAGTACGAACAAACCTACGTACATGAATAAGTACGGCAGCCTGACTTCGGTCAGGTTTTTTTGCGTCTTCCGGTTATGCGGCTTATCGCCCCGATAAAAAACGGAAATGTACTTTCCGGTCTCGTTCCCGTAAGATGGTGTTGTACCCATTTCGCGGAAAGGGAGGATCATAATGAAACAACCGTTTCAACTTGGCGACGAATTTTTGAAAGAATCGATTTCGGCTTTTGAAAGCATGAAGAAGCTGGCCGACGGAACGATGAGCCAACTGGAGGACGCGCACTTTTACGAAACGATGGATCCGGAATCCAACTCGCTGGAAATACTGATCAAGCATATGCATGGAAATATGATTTCGCGCTGGACCGATTTTTTGACGACGGACGGCGAGAAGCCGGACCGTAACCGGGACGGCGAATTCGAAGTCAGCCGACTCCCCCGGGCCGAGCTGCTGCGGCTGTGGGAGGAAGGCTGGGAGCGGGTGTTTCAGACGCTGCGCTCGCTGACACCGGATGATGTGCTGCGGACCGTCTATATTCGCGGCGAAGCGCATACGGTGCTGAAGGCGATTCAGCGTCAAGTTTCTCATTACGGATACCATGTCGGGCAGATCGTCTTTTTGGGCAAACACCTGAAAAGCGAGCATTGGCAGACGCTCAGCATTCCCCGCAAGCGGTAGCAGAGGCTGTGCAGAACAAAAAACATGCCGGAAGGACGGACATGACCCGTCTTGCCGGCATGTTTTTGCTATTACGAAAGCTGCCGGGTTTACGCTTTGCTGGCGGCCAGCAGCTTTTTATATTTCTCCGTGTACTTGACGACGGTCAGCACATAGGTGGCGTGCGACCAGGTGAGCGGGGCGACCGATACCGGTCCGCCGTCGAACGGGTCGAGCTGCTCCGGCAAAATGCCGCTTTCCATCGCGTGTTTGACGACCCATTCGAGCGTACGACGCGGCGATTCGAGGTCTTCCAGCGTCTTGGCGCACTCGATCTCCCATTCCGCGATCCACAGCGTGCAGATGATCCACGGATTGCCCGGGACGGTATCAATATCCGACGAACGCTGGAAGTAATAGTCGTGGTGGTAACGGGCGACGCCGCCGATGTCCGTTTTGATCGTGAGTCCGGCCCGGTTGGCCTTCATCGTGCTGACGACGCGCGGGTCGTCGGCCGGGAGCACGCCAAACTCGAAAATGCCGTAGACGCTGCTCTCCAGCGTCTTGTCCTTCACCCAGACTCCGCCGTCCAGCACGAGTCCCCGCACGAAACGCTGCTCCTCTTCGTCCCACAGATGCTTCAGGATGCCGGATTTGATTTTCTCCGCCGTATGCCGGTAGCGGCTGGACCGCTCTTCGTCCCCGAACAGGCTGCAGAAGTTGGCGGCTGCAATGAGACCGCCGTAGACGGCCGATGCGGTGAACGTGAAGATGCCGTACCGCTCTTCCCACAGGTCGTAGCTCGGCTTCGGCAGGCTCAGCTCCTGCTCGATATAGCCAGCCATAAAGCGCGCCGCGCGGCGGATCAGCGTCCGGTACAGCGATTGCGGCAGCTCGATGATACCGTGGCGGACGTAGTCCTGCCACAGCGCGAACAGGACGAGCCCGGTTTCGTCCTCTTGAATCGGCAGCTGCATGTTGCCGCCATTGAGGTACGGATGCCAGCTGGAGCCGACCGTCCCGTCGGGATTGTATTTGTGATGCAGGTAGCCGTCCGGCGAGAGCGCCTCCGCGCAAAAGTTGAAGAACGGCGTAATCATGCCCTGATAGCCGGCCATCGTCATCGCATAAGCGATCAGCGCGCCGTCCCGGGGCCACATATAGCTGTAATGGTCGCGGTTGGACTGCATGATGTCGGAGTCGTTCGCCGCGATGATCGCGCCGTTCACGTCGGTCTGCGTCCGGACGATCAGCAGGCTGTGCTTGTACAATCGCACACAGGCCTCGTTCAGGTTGCCGTAATCGCGTTCCTCCGGCTTGTTGACCCAGCGCTGCCAATAAATTTCCACCCGATCCAGCAGCTTGCCCGGATGGCTTTCTTTGACGTAGTTGTCGAGCTTCTTCACTTCTTCGAGATTTTTGCCCGCGCTCATCCAATAATAGAGCGTCTCGTCGCCGTTCGGCGGCACATGCAGCCGGAAGCTGACGGTGCTGTCGACCGAGCCCTGGGCGATCGCATTGCCCATCAAATGGCCATCCTCCGCATCGCGCCACGTGCCCTCGGCGTTGTAAAACCGTTTGACGCCCGCCGTGTACTGATAAATGCCGTCGGTGCCGGCGAGCCCGTTGAACATGAAGTAACGGTCTTTTTTATAATGAAAGACGGTATTGTTCTGAGGATAATAGGCGGCGGTATCGCCCACCTCGGTCTCGTTGATCACGAGATCCTGATTGAAAAACATGCGCACCTCGCGCACGGTATCCCAATGATTGTGGACACGCACGCGTTTCAGATAGACGTCCTCGCGCTGATGCACGCCGTCGTTCATAAGCAAAGTAATCCCGAGATGGTAATGGGAGGCGCGAACTTCGGTGACCAGAGAGTCTTCGATATACGAAAGCTCGAACTTCCATTCCGGGTCGGCCAGCCAAGTAAAAGCGCCGTCCACCCATAGGCCGATGCGGCATTGATAGCCGCCGACATGGTTGAGCTGCCCGACGTAAGGATAATACAAATCGCGCATGTACGTATTACGGTCCAGGTTGATCAAAAACTTGCCGTTTCCGATGACTAAGTGCCTAGGCAATCCACCCACACCCTTCTCGTTCCAGAATGCTTGCTTTCTCTTAAGATACCTTTTTATGCCATGCCGGTCAATCCGTGAAAATGGGTGAAAACGGCTGCCGGCGGCGTGTTTGCTTCAATATTGTCGGCTCTGGGACCGGAGCGGAGGAAGAGGCAAAGCCCGGCTGCCTCAGGCTTGCGGGGGGCACCAGGCTTTGTCGGATGTCATTTGCATGAGCAAATCGTATGGATTGGGTGACTGGAGCAGCCGCTGGTAATGCTCGGGCAGGATGTCGCAGCACGTGTGGGTATGACCCGTATGGTATTGAATGTGCATCTGGGAAGCTTGGTCGTCATACCGGACAAAAGCAATCTGCTTCGAGCCGATCGGAATGAGCTTCATACGATCATCCTTTCCTTTGGAAGGTCTGGCGAAGCCGGACTGAGCTTGTTGAGAAAATAGGCTTTAACAAAAATAGAGATGCAAACGTAGGTGGGGTATCCACTGGAGAAGCGAAAGCGTCCGCCTTTGTCTTCGGGAAATGTCCGCTGATAAGCGGCTTCCAATAAAAATTTCCCGAGGACCCGGGGTCCCCGCAAAGTATTCGGACTAAGCTTCCCTGATTCAACTTCACTTTGTGGGGTGGAGCAGCGGTCGGAAGTGGATAACCCACCCCCTCGTAAACTCTATTGTCCCATCTTTCGCTCAGTCCGGTGAAGCCGGACTCATCATTGGGCATTACCTTATGGTTATGCTCACTGCATCAGGTTTAGAATTTGCTCGCGGTATTCGTGAACGAGCGACAGCGCGTGATCGTCGTGAAGCCCTTGGGCGACGACGCTAAAAGCCGGATCGTCCGAATCGGGAAGCAGCAGCACCCAGCCGCCGTCGTGGTGCACTTTGATGCCGTCGATGAGCTCCACCGGCCGTCCCTTTGTTTCCTGCAGCATCCGGCGCATGATTTCGCCTTTGCGGTCCCAGGGGCAGTCGATCCGCTCACGCCGGACGTAAACGCTCGGCAGGAGCCGCAGCAGCTCGTCAAGCGGCAGGCCGCTGCGGTGCATATTGCGCACGATGAGCCCGGTTGCGAACAGGCCGTCAAACAGCGGGTGCAGCGCAAGGTCTGCGGAAACCTCCATGATGCTGCGAATCTGCTGCTTCGTGCGCACGACCCGGGCGCCGAGTCCTTCCGCCAAGCTTTCGAGCAGGTGCGGCGCGCTCACGGGGGCACCGATGACGGCGGATTTGAAGCTGTGAAAAAACGACACGTACTGCAGCAGCATCAGTTGGTCGCCGGTCACCGTCTCGCCCCCGGACGTGACGAGCGACATGCCGCGGGCGTCGTCGTCGAGCCATAGGCCCAGATCGGCCGACAGCGCGCGGACATGGTCGGCCAGCCGCCCGCGCTGCGCTTCGGCGGGCAAATGCACGGCCTCGCAGCCGAGCGCATCGAGCAGCGGCCGCAGCAGCGCGAAGACAGCCGGACGTGTGCAGACGACGGCGCGCAGCGGCTGGGCGCTTTCGCCTTCCATCGCCGTTAAGGCGAGCAGAGCCCCGAGATACGACGCCGTCATCGTCTCGTCCGTCCGATAGCTTCCGGGCGATTCCGCCGGGGCCCGGCCGTAATCCTCCTGACGGAAGCCGTTCTCGACCTTGCGCTCCGCCGCTTTGTCGATCGGCAGGCCCTGCCCGTCGTAGCATTCGAGGCAGCCGAGCCCGTCGGCGCCGAGCTGCACGTGGATGCCTCCGGCGCTTTGCAGCTCACGGACGGCGAAACGGGCGACCGGCGGCAGCACGTCGCCGAGATCGACCACGTCGACGCCGACCGATTGCAGACCGGCGGCTACGGTGCGCTTGATCAGCCGGGCGAATTCATGGGGCGCGGAGCTGACGGCAAGCCGCTTGCCGGCAGCCAGAGCGGAGCCGTAGGCCGTGGCGAAGCGGGCAGCGAATTCCGGCGTCAGATCGAGATTGGGCGTACCGGTGACGCCGAAGGCGCTGTATAGCGGCCTGCCCAGGTGCTCGCCCCAAATGAACGAGGAGGTCAGTCGCGTATTTTCGCGAATCTGCTTCTTCGGCCATATCTTCACATGCGACTCGACAACGGCTTTCGGTCCGATCACGCAGTGGCTTCCGACGACGCTCCCGTCGGCGAAGCGCGCGCTTTCCTTGCAGAAGATCCGGCTTCCCAGCGTCGAGCCGAGCAGTTCGTTACGTTCGGCGATATGGTTGTGATCCCATAGAATCGTCCGGCCCAGCACGCTGCCTGCGGACAGCACGTTGCCCTGTCCGACGATGCTGTACTCGCCGATCTCCACGCCGTCCCCGATCCGGCAGCCGTCGCCGATAAACGCCGGCCCGATCCATTTGACGTCCGGAGCGGCGGTGACGTTCTCGCCAACGTAAATGCCGGGCCGCAGCTCGGTGCCGCGGATGCGCACGTTCGCCTTGCGGTCGAGCATGTCGAACTGCGTCTGCCGATATTGCTCCAGCGTGCCGATATCCGACCAGTAGCCGTCCGCGACATAGCCGTACAGCGGCTTTCCGTCGGAGAGAAGGCCCGGGAACAGCTGCTGGCTGAAATCGTACGCGATGCCCGGCTCGAAGCGATCCAGCACTTCGGGTTCGAGAATATAGATGCCCGTATTGACCGTGTCGCTAAACACCTCGCTCCAGCTCGGCTTTTCGAGGAAGCGGACGATGCGCCCGCCGTCGTCGGTCATTACGACACCGTATTCGAGCGGATGCTTGGCCCGGGTGAGCACAAGCGTGGCGAGCGAACGCTTCTCTTGATGAAACCGGATCGCCTGGGTCAGGTCAAAATCGGTTAGCGCATCGCCGCTGATGACGACGAACGGCTCGTCCAGAAACGGGGCGGCGTGCTTGACGCTGCCGGCGGTGCCGAGCGGCACCGTTTCTTCGAAATAATGCAGGCGGACGCCGTGCCGGCTTCCGTCCCCGAAATAATCGCGTATAACGTCCGGCAAATATTGGATCGTGACGGCAATGTCCGTAATTCCGTGCGCCTCCAGCAGCTCGATGATGTACTCCATGCAGGGGCGGCCGGCAAGCGGAACCATCGGCTTCGGGAGATGGCAGGTTAACGGGCGAAGCCTCGTCCCTTTGCCTCCGGCCATAATGACGGCTTTCATACACATCCCTCCTTGCGGCGAACTGTCGTGCTGCGAATCTCCGGAGGGCAAGCCTCTGTCACGAGCCGACGCCGGATGCCGGAGGCTTGCGCGAGCGAATCCGCTCCTGGTACTGCTCCGCTACGGCGCCTGCAATGCGTTCCAGAGCATAGTGCCGCTCCAGCTTGAGCCGCGCCCGCTCCGCCATGCTTCGCCCGAGCTCCGGCTGCCGCAGCAGGTCGCCGACATGCCAGGCGAGCGACTCGACATGGCCGGGCAGCGCTTTGTACCCGTCGACGCCGTGCTCAACCAGCTCGGCGAGTCCGCCGGTATCGGACAAGACGACGGGGCATCCGTGCTTCATCGCCTCCAGAGCGACGATGCCGAACGGCTCGTACAGGCTCGGGATGACGCACACGTCGGCCGCACGGTACAGCGCCGCCTTCGTCCCGTCGTCAATGAACCCGGTGAAGCGCACGCGGTCGCCCAGGTGGGCGGCCTGCCGTTTCAGCTCGTCCTCCATCGGCCCGGAGCCGCCGATGAACAGCACCGTGTCCGGCGCGCCCGACAGAATGCTTGGCATCGCGTGGAGCAGCGTCTGCACGCCCTTCTCGAAGACGAGCCTGCCGACAAAAACAAGCACGCGCTGTCCTTGAACACCGAACCAGCGCTTGGCGTCTTCCTGCGAATCGGCCGGACCTTCGACCGGCTTCTCCAGCTGTACGCCGTTCGGGAAGACGAGCATTTTGTCATCCGCTTGCCGGAACAAGTCCTGCACTTCCCGTTTCATCGCATGGCTGCAGACGAAGACGCGTTCCGAATCGTAGGTGAGCCGCCATTCGAGCCGATGAATCCGGTTCGACAAGTCGGTACTCAGCCGTCCGTGATTCCGCCCCCATTCGGTGGCATGAATCGTGCAGACGAGCGGAAGGCCGTAGCTCATCTTCAGCTCGCGCGCCGCATGGTACACCATCCAATCGTGGGCATGCAGCAGGTCGATGCGGCCGCCGTTTTCTTTATAGCGGACAAGATGATCCGTGAAGGCGAGATTCATCTCGAAGGTCCAATCGTAAAAGTCCGTATCCCCGGAATGCAGCACCGGAACGCGGTGCACGTACACGCCGCCGCGCTTCTCGAAATACGGCGAGCCGTCATGCGCGCTCGTTACCACATGAACGATCGCGCCCTGGGCGGCCAGCGCCTCGGACAAATCGGCCACGGCGCGGGAGAGCCCGCCGACCGTTTTGGGCGGGTACTCCCAGGCGAGCATGAACACGTTCGGGCTATGCTTCGTTTCCTGCAGGATTTGCCGGAAATGCTCCGCATCCGGCAGCAGCGGAACCGGCGACGCCCGGTGAATGGAAACGTAATCCCGGTAGTCGATCCCGGGAAAGCAGTTGTCTTTCGCTTCCAGCTCCGCGACGAACGATTCGTTGACCACCTCTGCCTCGATTTGTTCGCACAGCGTCCGGAAGCAGCCGAGGTGGTCCTTCGTCCGGCGGCAGGCGTAATCGACGACCGTCTGCGAATCCATAATGAACGCCCAGTCGCTGCTTTGCGCCAGCATCAGCTCGCGGGCCGCCTGGTTCAGCGCGCGCTTCAGGAGTCTCTTGCCTTCCTCCAAATGCTCGTGCTTCGTGGCAAGCCGGATCATCCGCAGCTCCGCTTCGTGCAGGTGGCGGTAAATCCAGTCGTTATTCCCCTGCAGCCATACCTCCGCCGAAGCCCCGCGCCCCCAACTGGATTCGTTCACTTTGCCCGTATCGGCGACCGGGTACTCTCGCAAATACTCCGAAGGCGTCACCATCCGCAGCTCGAACGGATCGTAAAACAGCTTGCGGCACAGCATCTCGATCCACAGCGGCCCTTCGTACCACCAATGGCCGAACAGCTCGGCGTCGTAGGGCGAGACAATGATCGGCTTACGGTCCAAATGATGGTGCCAATGCTCCGCCTGCTTTTGCCGGTTGAACAGAAAATTCCCCGCATGCTCGGCGGCCTTGCTCCTTGCCCATTCCGGGTTGTACGGCTCGCGGTGTCCGTCTTTGCCGGTGATCCGGTAATATTTGATGCCCGTATTGACCCGTTCGTGCGTCGGCAATACGTACGGACGAATATGTTCCCACTCCGCCAAATCGTGCCAGCCGAGGTCCCAGCCGATATCCCGGTAATATTCCCGGTAGTCGTAGTCGCCCGGATATCCGTCCTCGGCGCTCCACACCTGCTGCGACGATTCGGGATCGCGCGGAAACGCCGTGACGCCATAGGGCGTCATGAGCGGGGCGTACAGCTCGCGGTTCGGACGCGGCGTGGCATAGGCGACCGCCGTCGAGTCGGCAAAAAAATAATCGATGCCGCACGATTTCAGCACCCGGTCCACCCCGGGGGTGAAGCCGCATTCGGGTAGCCAAATGCCGCGCGGCGAGCGGCCGAAATGCCGTTCGTAATCGCGGACGGCCGTAACAATCTGGGCGCGGATCGCCTCTTCGGTCCGCATCAGCGGCAAAAAGCCATGGGTCGCGGCGCAGGTGACGATTTCGAGCATGCCGAGATCCTGGTAATGCTTGAAGCGGGTCACGATGTCGCGTCCGCAAGCCTCGTAAAGCCGGCTCAGCTCCCGGAACCGCTTGGCGTACATGCGGGCCAGCGGCTCGAAGCGCTCGTCGCCCCGAAGCCGGACGATTTCCTGATCGGCCAGCCGGATCAGCTTGGCCAGATGGATCGCGTAGCGCTCCTGCATCAACGGGTCCGTGCACAGCGCCAGCAGCGTGGGCGTCATCGAGAAGGTGAGCCTGAAATCGACGCCTTCCGCCGCCAACCGGTCGAACAGGCCGACGAAGGGAAGGTACGTTTCCGTCATCGCCTCGTAAAACCAGCGCTCCTCCATATAGTCGTCGCGGTCGTAATGCCGGATATAGGGCAAATGGGCGTGAAGAACCAAAGCCAGGTAGCCCTTCGGGTCCGGCTTCGGCTGGCCTCGGTTGAGCATAAAGGAAGAACCTCATTTCATCCAGCTGTGGTAAGCGCTGAAATTCTCAAAATCGTACGGTTGTATACGCGCGGGAGTTTTGCCGGGCTCCCGTGCCTCCGGTACGGTCGGCTGCAGCGGAGCTCCCCACGGAGCGGCGCTGTCCCGCGGCGTCCGGACGGCGCCGGACCGCAGCAGCGGAACGAACTGCCGCCGGATCGTATAGACGCCGAAATCGACGGTCCATACGGTATCGGCCGAAAGCCCATGAATGTACCAACGGTCGGCCTCCGGCGTCGTCTCGATATCGAAATGACGGTGCGCGTTGTTCCCGTTAAAATATACACCGGTGACGTCGTATACCCGCAGCACCTTCGGCAGCACGCCCCAGTCGCACTCAAAATGCTGCGAGCACAGCCAGCGCTTGCGGTTGCCGACTTCCCAATAAACGAACAGCGTATGGGCATCCCGGACCATCGGATGCAGCAGATCCTTCTCATAGCGATCCGGCAGCTCGAAGCCGGACGTCGGAATAGACCGCACGGCAAAGTCCTCCTTGGAAACGAACTTTATCTTTAACAGAATTTGCAAATCACAGCCAATTTATGCACGCGGGAAGCGGGGGGACGACCTGCCGTTTCCAAGAAGGAAACATTTAACTAGGCATCCGCGGGGCGAAAAAAGAGGATTTTTGGCGCTCTTGGTCGAATAGCTTAGGGATAACGGCAGGGGTCTTTTTTTTGTTGATAAGTATGGATAAGCTTTTTGCAGCCTGCAGCTGCGCATGAACGATTGACAATTCGCTAACGTCACTATAAAGCAAGGAGACCATGCGGCTTGGGACGCGCAAACATCGAGAAACCTTTTACAGGAAAATAACGTCAATATAGTTGGAATCGTCCCGGGAGACCTCTTGAGCCGATTCGATTAACGGTTTTTCCTGTGCGAAACGTTTTTCGATCTAGTTTGCAGTCATAGCCGTCATAGATTCGTAGTGGAAACAGGGGGACGAGGACGATGAGTTTTTGCTGCGGCGCCAGCATGTTGGGGACCAAAGGGACGCTAAGACATATCCGGACGCAAATTCATAACGTGCCGTTATTGTTCTGCCCGGTATGCCATCGTGTGGAAGTGCATCATCTGGTGGAAAACGAGTACGAGATCCTTGCCGAATATGCGCATGGAGACGGCGCGCCGGAAGTGGACTTCCAAGAGTATGTCGAGCATCGGGACGTTCAGGAGATGTTCGAGAACTGCGTGAATCACGAGAACGAAGAGCCGCTTGAGGTCGTTCGAAGCCAGATCGACATGGCGCTTGACCTGTTGATGGTGGCCAAAGAGATCGGCGACGCCGAATGGGAGCAGCAGCTCAAAAAAAGGCTGAACGTGCTCAGCCAGCGCCGTCACAAGCTGAAGAATAAAAAGACCATGCGTGGCCTGTCTTAAAAGAACCAACCTTTTGCAAAAACGTCCCTTCTACGCCAAGCTTCTTTGCAGGCAAAGACAGCGCCGGCAGCGGCGCCGTATGCCCATGTAAGTGCGACGCTGCGGCCGCATGGCGATGCGGTCCGGCGCCCCGGGCAAGCCTGCCGCGGCTGCGGCATGGATAGGGACGTTTTTTGCGGCTGGCCCGGTTGGAAAACCCGTCCTGACACGCAAAAAAATTCCTTAAGAAATATAGGCGTCCAGCCTTCAAAATGACCCCCGTAATCGTATAAGCAACAGCGAAATTTTTAAGCAGAGAGGTGGAACGATTGCTGCTGGTTTTATTTAAGAAATTTCTCGGAAAACGCCAGGCACACCACTCGGATTCCGCGGATGCGCAAACGCCGGAACAAATCGTAATTTTGATTCAAGAAGGTGATCTACGCCTCCGCAATCAATTCATCACGGATTATCAACCTTATGTTGCGAAGGTAACGAGCAGATTTTGCAAAAGATATGTGGACCCGGCCCGGGACGATGAGTTCAGCATCGCACTCGGCGCCTTCAATGAAGCGATCAATCAGTTTTCGCCGCAGGCCGGAAGATCGTTTCTCGGCTTCTCCGAGCAGGTCATCCGCCGGCGGCTCATCGACTATGTCCGCAAGGAGCAGCGCTTCTCGCAGCAAATCCCGTACAGCACGTTCGAGGTGGAGGACGAGGAGGACAACATCGTCAATCCGGTCGAAATCCATCAGGCTGTCGAACAGTACGAGAAGCAGAAGGGAATGGAGGAACGGCGCAGCGAGATTATCGATCTGAACCGCTGTCTGTCCGAATTCGGTATCCGCTTCGGAGATTTGGTCGATGCTTCCCCTAAGCACGACGACTCGCGTCAGGCGCTCTTCGGTATTGCCAAGACGCTCTCGAAGGACGGCGAGCTGATGCGGATCATGTTATCCAAGCGGATGCTTCCGATTAAGGAGCTGCTGGCTCAAGTGAAGGTTTCGCGCAAGACGCTGGAACGAAACCGCAAATTTATTATTGCTGTTGCTCTGATATATCAAGGACCTTATCCGTATCTCAGAGATTATTTACATATCAGAGAGGATCATGAAAAAGGGGAAGATGTCCGTGAATAAAGGGGTCGTGATGGAAATCACGGAAAAAAGCATCGTTGTGATGCGTCCGGACGGCAAGTTCGAGCGGGTGCCCCGCAAGAAGCGGACTTGCGAAATCGGCGAAGAAATCGTCTATGCCGATAGCGGCATCAATTGGAGAAGTCCTTCCGTCGCCGGCCGTTCGGCGATTGCGGCAGCCGTCGTTTTTGGTCTGGTGTTGTTTGCCAGCTTCAATGGGAAGCTGGGCAGTCCCGAGGTGGTAGCCTACGTCTCGATGGACATTAACCCGAGCATCGAGATGGGCATCGACGCCAAAGAGAACGTGCTCGAGCTGCGGGGGCTTAACGACGATGGAGCGGTGCTGGCGCAAGCGGTCGACTACAAGGGGAAAACGCTGGAGGCCGTCACCTCGAAGCTGTTGGACAAGGCCGAGCAGGGCCCGCTTGCCAAGCAAGAGACGGAGATCGTCATTGCCAGCACCGTCGTCGAGCCTAAGAGCCAGGTGAGCGATGCGGGCATTGCCGAGAAGCTGCGCAAGCAGGTGACCAAGCACATCCAAGAGGCGCACCCGACCAAAGCGGAAGCTTACCAGGTCGCCGCGTTCGCCGCGCCGCAGGAGGTGCGGGAGGCCGCCTCCCAGAACGGTGTATCCATGGGCAAATACACCGTATATTTGAATGCCAAAAGCAACGGAGAGAGTGTAACTCTCGACGAATTGAAGCGAGAATCGGTTCTGCAGATCTCCAAGCAGAAGCCGGAAGTGGCCAAGCTCATTCAACCGGATAAGCTTCCGACGAAAGCGGACATCAAGAAGATGGTGGAGGAAGAGAAGAACGGAGAGCTGGACAAGAAGCTGGAGGAGCATCAGAAAGACCGCAAGCAAGACAACGGCAAGAACGGAAAAAATGGAAAGAACGATTCGAAAAACGACTCGAAAAACGACCCCAAGAACAACAACTCCAAGAACGACTCGAGAAACGATTCGAAGAACGATCCGAAAAAGCCCGGAAGCACGACCGGGAACGGTGGAAAAGACAAAAACAAAGACGACGATAAAAACGACGACAAGAACGGCAATAAGCGGGGCAGCGATAAAGACGACAAATCCGCAGATCAAGGAAAGACGACGCCGGTCAATACAAGGCCGGGCAGTACGCCTCCTGCGGGCACGAAGCCGGGAACGACAAATCCCGGCACGTCGCGTCCCGGTGAGAAGAACGACGACAAGAAGGATGGCGACCGGAAAAAAGAGGACGATCGACAAAAGAACGACCGTTCCGGTTCGAATTCGAAGGACCGGGAGGACGACCGGAAGAAGGAAGAGTCCACCAAATCGAACGATGAGCGCCGGCGCGAAGATGCAGACCGGCGCGTTGACGAATCTAAAAGGAAAGAGCAAGACCAACAGAAGGAACAGGATAAAAAGAAGGAATCCGACAGCAAGAAATCGGACGACGGCAGCAATAAAAAGCCGGCCGGAGATTCGAAGAAGAAAGACGATAACAAGCCGGACGATCCCCGCAAGAAAGAGGATCATCCGGGGGATGACCGGAAGAAGGATTAATATTTAGATGCCAGTATATTGCTCTGTCCAAAAACCGTTACCGAAGCGGACTTGCCGCCCGGGAAACGGTTTTTTGGGGTTTATTTCACATAAATAAAACCAAACGGCCCACCGATAAAATGTAAGAGTGGCGCTTGGCAATAAGGGGGGGGGCGCACCTAAGAGTTTAATCACAGTAGCCAAGGAAGGTGTACAGATGCTAAGGAAAGCAATCACAGCAGTATCTATCGCAAGTCTCATGTTTGGCTCCTCACTTTCCAGTATCGCGGCGGCGGACAATCAAGTCCCGGCTTTTGACGATCTGAAAGATCACTGGTCGAAGAGCGAAGTGGAGTATCTCGTCCAGAAAGGGATCGTCGACGGGATCATACAGAACGGACAGCCTGTAATCCTGCCGGACCAAAGCATTACAAGAGCGGAGTACATCAAGCTGCTTGTCTCCGCACGGCAGGTGAAGCTGGCCGAACCGGCTCAGAGCTCGTTTCAAGACATCGCTTCCTCCCATTGGGCGCTGAAGTATATCGAAGCGGCCAAAGCGAACGGATGGACCGACGGGTATGAGGACGGGACGTTTAAGCCCGATAACAAAGTAAGCCGAGCGGAAATCGCTGCCCTGATGGTCCGCAGCTACAATCTAAGAATGCAGGAAGGCAATCCAGTCGCATTCGAGGATACGGCAGGCCACTGGGCGAACAATTACGTAAACATCGCCGCTTCGAACAAAATCGTCGAAGGCGATACGGTGAACGGCAAGCATTATTTTTATCCGGGAAAAGCGGCAACCCGTGCCGAAGGGATGGCAATGCTGACCCGGTACTTGAAAACAACGGAAACCGGCGCCAAAGATCCGAAGAAAGAGACGCCGACTCCTGCGCCGTCAACGACCCCGGCTGCGGGTACATCCGGCACGGTCAGCGGAGGAAGTTCCAGCTCCGGCTCCGATTCGAGCTCGGATTCCGGCACGCAGAGGGTCACGCTGGATAAAGAGGCGATCCAAAATACGCTTGGCGGCGGCAACCCGGTGGAAGGGACCGACGATTTGAACAACAGGATCGCTTTGGTCGGTCTGGACCTGAGCTCTTTTGGCGGAAGCCTGAGCGACATTTCGGTCAAACTGGAGAAGCCGAATACGGTGTTCAGCCAACTGTCCGTTCCCGGCTTGACGGGGCCCGTGGTCGAGTTCTCCACCAACGGGAAGTCGTTCGCGTCCGGCACGCTGACGTTCGATGTGGCTGCGCTGTCCAATAAACAGAATTTGGCGGCGGCGTATTATAACGAAACGAAGAAGCGGTTCGAATTTTTGCCTACCGCGTACAATGCGGATCAAGGAACGCTGAGCTTTACGACGACGCACAACAGCAAATACGTGCTGATCGATAAGACGTCCTGGGAGCAAACGTTCCGGGCGCATCTCTCAACTGTCGTCGACGGTACCTACAAGCCGTATATCGATTTTGCCTTCATCATCGACAGCTCCGGCAGCATGAACAGCACGGACCCTAAAAATTTGCGCAAAACGGCGGTTACGAGCCTGGTTTACGGCTTGAAGCACGATCCGGAGAGTCTGCTGAAGACGGAAACGGTGACGGTGACCAAGTCGGTATACGAGGAGGGGAAAGGGGTTCACTTCGAATACCCGACCGTAACGAATCAGGTCTATTCCTTGAGCGACCGGGCGGCGATTATCGATTTTGACACCGGAGTGCGGACGTACGCGACATTCTCGGCCCACAGTCAGACCGTAGCCGACGCGGTGTACCATATCGACAGCAACGGCGGAACGAATATTTTCGCAGGGGTTCGCGAAGCGGTGAAGCTGTTCGATACGTATGGAGACAACGGACAGCGGAAAATCGCCCTGCTGCTGACCGACGGACAAAACAACTTTGCGACGACCCAGGACGATCTGAACATGCTGAAAGAGGCGTTCGAAAAAGGCATCACGATCATCACGATGGGACTGAGCCGAGATGCGGATCTCAGCCTGCTGAAGCAAATTGCCGAGTATACCGGCGGAATGTACTTCCAGGTGCAGACGGCCGACGATCTTGAGGCGTACTTCAAGTCGGCGCTGGGGAACAGCTATCACGAAGATAAAGATCAGGACGGCTTGGACGACTTCTACGAGAAGACGGCCGGGATGATGCTGGAGAACGGCATGATCATCCGGACGAGCACCGACCCGCTCACCGGCAAGGATACGGACGGGGACGGCTTCACCGATCTGGAAGAAATGGGCCAGCCGGAGGACATGGTCATTACGGCCGATATGTTGCCGGAAGGCAGCACGCTGGTAGGCAAAACGGTGAAGGTGTTCAAAAACTTCAAAAGCTTGCCGACCGACAAAAACGACGTGCCGAAACCATAAGTGCGCATTGGGAGTCTGAGATACAAAAAAGCGGGTTTGCCTTTCGGGGCGGCCCGTTTTTTGCCGTTTCAGGACTGAGAAGAGAGGCCGTCAAGCCTGGAAGTCTGCGAGGCGAGGCGTGTTCCGCAGACTGTTATTTTGGCGCCGGTTGCTCTATAATTAATTAAGGGAGAACATGTAATTTTTCCATGAGGGAGAGACTTGGACATGCGTTACACGACGTTTGGAAGCACGGGATACCGCGTCTCTTCGCTCGGCTTCGGGGCGATGAACTTGCCCAATGTACCGCTCGAACAGGCCCGGGCGGCGCTGAATTACGCGCTCGACGAAGGGATCAACTACATCGATACGGCCGCAGCCTACCGCAACAGCGAAGAAATTATCGGCGAATGCATTTCGCACCGCCGTTCGGAATATTTTTTGGCGACGAAGACGGGGAAACGGGATTACAAGTCGGCCATGGAAGAAATGGAACGCAGCCTGGACCGGATGAAAACGGACGTCATCGATCTGCTGCAGATTCATTATGTCAACACAGTTCAAGAGTTTAAAGCGGCAATGGAGGAAAACGGCGCATATCAGGCGGCGCTTGAGATGAAGCGCAAGGGGCATGTCCGGTTCATCGGCCTGACCGGGCACCGGCCGGAGCTGCTGGCCAAATGGATCGGCAAAGGGCAATTCGATCAGGTGCTGTTTCACCTGAACTTGGCGCAGCCGTTCGCTTTGGACGAGCTGATTCCGGAGGCGACCCGGCAGCAGATGGGAAAGACGGCGATGAAACCGCTCTCGGGCGGCTTTATCCAGCCGGTGTCCCAAGCAATTCGCTATCCCTACAGCCAGGATGTGCATGTGACGATCTCGGGCATGATCAGCGTGGACGAGGTGAAGGAAAATATCGCCGCGATGCGGGAAGAAGTCGGAGACGACGAACGGCGCGAGCTGGAGGCGCTGGCGGTGGAGCTCGGAGCGCATAACTGCCGCCGGTGCAATTACTGCTCCTGTCCGATCGGCGTGACGATTCCCGACATCATGATTTCAAGCCAGGTGCGCCGGACGTTCGGCCTGCTGCCGAAGGGCGACGGGTTTTACCAGAGGCAAAAGGACAAAATATTGTCCTGTGCCGACTACGAGCCCTGTAAGGAGCAGCCGCTTTGCCAGCAGCAGTGTCCGTACCATTTGCCGATGCGGCAGGTTGTGATGGAGGCCGCCGGGTATTTCGGCTGAATTTTTCGGCTAGGGCGAAGGAAGAACTTTGCGGGGATCAGCGCCCGCTCAAATCGATAAGGAGTGACGAGAGTGGAGACGTTGGATCGTTATATTACGCAGGAGTTGAAGCTGCGCATCGCATTGGTGAATGAGGAGCGCTTTGGCGGGACTGGAGCTGGCGGAAGCGAAGCGTCGGCGGGAGCGGAGGGAGACGCGGCGGAGGCCGTCGCGCTCGCGGTGTTCGTCACGCCGGAGGCGCTGGCGGCGGACGCGTGGACGGCGGCGGCCGGCACGGAGGTGCCGGAGCCGCTCGTCCAGGCGGTCCGCTCGCTCGCCGCGCGCGGGCGGTTCAAGGGCCGCCTTGGGGACACCGAGGCGCTGCCCGTGCTCGGCCTGATGCCGCGCTATCAGGCCCTGCTGCTCTGCGGCCTGGGCGACGCCGCCCGCGCCGAAGACACCGACGCCTGGCGCAGCGCAGGCGTCTACGCGGCCCGCGCCGCGCACGAGCACGGGCTCGGGGCTGGCCC